>NZ_CP036525.1:1220355-2440711 GCF_007741535.1 Rubripirellula lacrimiformis | reverse complement strand
ACCGTCGTCGACATCCACGGTCGCCCAGTCGTCGACAACGGCCAACCCCTGTACGGCGGAATGCCGTTTCGATGCGACGTGGACGGATCGAATTTCGAAGTCCTGGCTCACAACTTCCGAAACAACTGGGAAACCACCATCGATTCGTTTGGAACGCTTTGGCAAAGCGACAACGACGATGACGGTAACCAAGGCACTCGCATCAACTTCGTGATGGAACAAGGCAACTATGGTTACCGAGACGAACTGACCGGTGCTGGATGGCGAGACGAGCGGATGAACTGGGAAGCCGAAATCCCGCTACGTCACTGGCACCTGAACGACCCTGGCGTTGTCCCCAACATGTTGCAAACCGGTGCGGGTTCACCATCGGGGATTTGCGTCTACGAAGGCCGTTTGTTGCCCCAGCGTTTTTGGGACCAAGTGATCCACTGTGATCCCGGCCCAAATGTCGTCCGCGCCTATCCAGCCAAGGTTGACGGGGCAGGGTACACCGCGACCATCGAACCGATGATGACCGGCCAACGCGATCAATGGTTCCGCCCGGCGGACGTTTGCGTCGCACCCGATGGATCGCTGTTTGTCACCGATTGGTACGACCCCGGCGTGGGCGGTCACCACCAAGGCGACACCGACCGCGGGCGACTGTTCCGCATCGCGCCGCCCGGGTCGGAATATCGCTCACCCAAGTTCGACTACTCGACAGCCGCCGGTGCGGTATCCGCACTGCGCAACCCGAACTTGGCCGTTCGATACAAGGCGTTGAAGGCGATTGAATCGATGGGCGCCAGCGCCGAATCTGAATTGGCCACACTGTTTGCCGATCCCAATCCAAGACTAGCCGCCCGCGCGTTGTGGTTGCTGGGACGCATCGAATCGAAAGGGGAAACCTACGTCGCCAAGGCACTGGCCCACGAAAATGCCGATCTGCGAATCACCGGCATCCGGTTGGCCAAACAGTTAAAAATGCCGATCTCCGTCGCTTGCGAATCGGTGGCGTCGGATCCATCCCCAGCGGTGCGCCGCGAATTGGCAACGGCGCTGCGTTACGACACATCGCCCACCATGCCAGCCGTCTGGGCCCAACTTGCGTCCCAGCATGACGGACGCGACCGCTGGTATTTGGAGGCCTTGGGTATTGGCAGCGAGCTTCGTGCGACCGAGTGTTTCGACGCTTACTTGAATCTGGCCCCGACCTCCGCAGCGACCGCAGCGGGACGCGACATTGTTTGGCGTATTCGAGCCCCCAAGGCGGCAGACATGATGGCCAAAATCATCGCGGATCCATCGGTTGAACTGGCCGCAACCGATCGCTATTTTCGGTCGCTGGAATACCACGATCCGGCGGTTCGATCGAGTTCAATGCAGCAACTGTTGTCGTTGCAATCGGGATCAGCACGCGATGATGCGATCATCATTCGGGCGATCGAACGGATCGACGGCTTTGACATTTCGCAGCACCCCGAGGCGAAAGGCGCAGTCGACCGCCAAATCTACCGAAGCCGCGGTACGGCCGAATACCTGCGTCTGATCAAACAGTTCACCCCGGTCGACATCCAAACCAGTCTGATCGAATTGTGCACCAGCGCGGCCGACGATTCGACGAAAGTCGAAGCTGCGTCGATGCTGGGCGAAATGGACGGCGGGCCGCAGATTCTGCGGAAAGCACTCGCCAGCGAATCGGTGCCGAGCGCAAGCGAGGTGGCCCGAGTTTTAGGTTTGCTGGGCAATCAACGTGCGATCAACATGCTTGGCGACACCGCCGGCAAACCGGATCGTCCTTTTGATGTCCGGCATGCCGCAGTCGTCGGCCTGTCGCGAGCCAAGGGTGGTCAGCAGCGATTGATCGACTTGGCGACCAAAGATCAACTGCCCGCCGATACCGAACTGTTGGCTGGCGGTCTGCTGGCTCGCAGCGACGACGCCGACATTCGCAAACGAGCCGCCAAACTGTTCCCACAGATCACCCAAAAGGACCAAAAGCCGCTGCCACCGATCGATCAGTTGGCGACGATGAAAGGAGACGTATCGCATGGCCAGGAACTATTCCGGACCGTGGGAACCTGTGCCAACTGTCACATCGTCCAGCAGTTCGGAAAGTCGGTCGGTCCCGACCTTTCAGAAATCGGCAGCAAGCTATCGCGGGAAGCGATGTTGACGGCGATTTTAGCGCCCAGCGCGGGGATCAGCCACGACTACGAAATGTTCATCGCACTGACCGTGTCCGGCCAGGTGATCAACGGGCTGAAAATCTCTGAGACGCCCGATCAAGTCACGATCCGAACCATCGATGCGATCGATCGCAAAATCGATCGGGACGATATCGACGTGCTAAAGAAGTCCGAAAAGTCGATCATGCCAGACAACCTGCATCACACGATGGATCAACAAGGTTTGATCGACGTGGTCGAGTATCTGTCGTCGCTGAAAAAGGCAGGTTCGTGATCCCGAGCGCGGGGTTCGAAGGCCAACGGAATTCGCCGGCGCCGCGGTTCGCCGATTCGGTGAATGCGGCCGATCACCGAAAGTCTTGGCGACTTGCGCTACGTGGTGATCCAACGAAAAACGCCGAGCCCGATTGGAATCGGCTCGGCGTTTCGTGTTTGTCAGTGATCGACCGCAGGTCGCTGAACTAGCGAATCTGCTTGCTGTCGCTGCTGCGTCGGCTGACGCGGTCGGCCTGAGGACTCATGTAGTGAGTCGCTTCTTCGGCGACCAAGACAGTGTCACCCGATCGAACTTCGGTTCGGAAGCGGTGGTGTCCGGCCCGGTCAGCGATCGCGACGACCTTCATGTGGACTTCTTCGCCCGCACCGATTCGTGGGATCGTATCGAACACCACTTGCCCGGTCACGACTTCGCCACTTTGGCCTTCGACGCGTTGTGGTTCGATGCCGTGGCTGAACTGAGCCAGAGTCTTGACGTCTTTGGCTTCTCGGCTGCCGCGGTTGCGAACAACGATTTCGTAGGTCACTTCGCTGCCGATGGGTGCCGGGGCGATGGGGTCATGGATCGTCAGCACCAAGTCCGAGATCGACTCGACTCGCGTCGTCAAAGCCACATCCGCGTGTCCCGCGGCGGTGCCTTTGCATTCGAACGAGAAGACGTGTTCGCCGGTGGCTGTCATGTTGCAGCGGAACTGATAGTCCCGTGTGGCACCATCGGCCAAGCTGGCGATTTCCCAGGTCAGGGTGTTCGCACGCAACTGGGCTCCTTCGATTCCGCCCAGGTACTTCACACCGGCTGGCAATCGCAGCGAAGCGACGACACGTTCGGTGGTGGCCGACCCGACGTTTTCAACCTGCAGGTTGTACATCGCTTCGGTGTTTTGGTACTTCAGTTCAGGTCCGTTCAGGACGGCTTCGATCTGAGCAGCCGAGACGCGAATCGTCTTGGTCGCTTCGCTGCGAAGCTCGTAGTCACCGGCCGCTAGACCGTGGATTTTCAGATCCCCGAGATCTTGGGCGGTCAGTTCGACGTCGAACTGAGCTTCTTTACCGGCCGGGATGTCTCCGATTCGCTGAGTCTGCGGCGTGGCCGAATTTGGCGACAACGTGAACACCACATTGGGTGCGACGCCGTCACCGGGGTTCAGCACACGAACCTTGTAAGTTTGCGACTGGCCATAGACGACTTCATCAGGACCTTCGATGGTCAGATCCAATTGCGGTTCGTGCACTTTGATCTGGGTCACGGTCTTCTGCGGCATCAGAGTCCAGTCGACGTCCACGTCGTGAGTACCGCTGCGGGCAGCCATCAGCCGCACGAACAGTTTCTCAGAAGCACCGGCGGGCAGTTGGTCGATTTTCCAGACCAATCGTTCGATGGATCCTTCGCCTTGGGATTCGACTTCGCCACGGGTGGCGTTTTGTCCGCGGACTTCGGCCCAGTCGGGAATCATCGCTCGCACGATCAACCCTTCGGCGTTGATCGAACCACGATTCTCCACTCGGATCTCGTATTCGTTGGTTTGACGGATCATGACCTCGTTCGGGCCGCGGGTGACGACTCGAATGCCAGGCAGTTCCGACGATGCCATCCCAGCTCCTGCGACCGTATGGTCTTGGCCGGAACCGGTTCGCATTCGATTTCGCGAATCGTCGTTGGTACGTTTGAAGTTGTCGCCTTGGGCCGTGGTAGCCTGCGAACCGGACGCGGTGTAACCGGCGATCGGGTGCATCGGTACCGACGACGTTGCGTCGCCAGCCGACGATTGACCCGCGTTGGGATTCCGGCTGGTTGCTGCGGTCGTCGCAGGTCCCATGCTACGGTCGGCCAAATTCGGGCTGGTCGGTCCAGCACCAAAACTGTGTCGGTCGTCGCGGCGACCATAGGGATCGTCAAACGGATCGCGTGTCGCTCGGGCGGTTTCGTACGTTGGCAGCGACGAACTTGGCGTGCTGACGTAGGGCCGAGTGATCGATGGCGTCGGCTGAAAATTGTCTTGCGTGGCAACCGAACCGTTCATGTTGGTCCCGCCGAACTTGATGTCGCGTGGTCCACCCTGTGGCAACCCCGACCCGATCGCAATTTGGCCGGACGGACCAAAGTTGGTCGCTTGGGATCCGTACTGGGTACCGTTTGGCAATGCTTGGGCAGGTGCGAACGCAGCAGCAGGTGGTCCGGCTCGGTGCGATACCGAGGACGCAGGCATTGAATTACTAGGCATTGAATTACTAGGCATTGATGCGGCGTATGGTTGTGCGGGAACAGGTGGCGCCGATGCAACGGCCTGTGGTGTGGCGGACATCGTCATTGTGGGAACCGGGGTGGTCGCGGGATCCACAGGTGTCACGTATGCGGGGCTGGCGGCCGATGGGGCATCCAGGGAAGCGCTGGGAACAGTAGCGACCGAGTTTGCTGCGGGTGCAGGTGATGCGGTCAGTGCAGGCGTTCCCGACACGGGTGCGGCAGTCGGCTTGGGTGTGGTGGCAGCAACATTCGATGCGGTAGCGTTGGGCGCGGCGACATTGGTTTCAGCAACCTTCGTTTCGGCGACCTTCGTTTCAGCGACTTTGGTTTCGGCGACTTTGGTTTCGGCGGCGACCGCTCGCTTGGGCACATCGGCCGTTGGGACGCTTGTCTTGGCGGGTGCCGGTTTTGCAGCCACCTTGGTCGAATCGGCCTTGATGGTTTCAGTCGCCGCTGGCACAGCTTTCGTTTCGGCTGGCTTCGCCACTTGGGTCTTGGCCACGGTGGCAGGGATCGTGCGACGACTGACCCGTGGTACCAGATCGACAACATCGTCGCTGGCGGGTGCTTCCGGCGCCTGTGTGACCTTCAAATCCGAGGTGCTGTTTTTCGCGACGGCAAACGCGTCGACGTCACGGCGATTGCTGCGGCGACTGCTGGACGTCGTCGACAAATCATTGGCGGTGCCGGTCGTTGCCGACATCCGGTACTGGACACTATCGGCGGGTGGCGTCGGCAATACGGGAGCCGAAGGACGACGAGCGATTGTCGGCGCCTGCATCGTTCGGGTCGAGGTCGACGCGGTTGATGATTGATTGGGAACCGTGCGGGTATTGGTCGATCCGCCGCGGATGATTCGCGTCGAAGAGTCGGCGGCAACCTGCTTGGGATCGCGAATGGGCGCTGGAACCGTTCGTGCGTTGCTGGCATCGGCTTCGTGGTAAGGGATGCCTTCCCAGTTCACGCTGCCCGATTTGGCTGTGTTTGAATTCGCGGTTCCGCTGCGTGGAGCGGTTGTATGGCGAGTGGTCGTCGAACTGGTGCGTGACGAATTACCACCAAACAAACCATCCAACAATCCACGCGATTGATCGCTTCGCGCCGTGGTGTTGTGAGTGGTGGAACGGTTGGAGGTCGAACCGCTGAGGATCGACTGCAGCAATCCCGGGCGAGTCCCGCCGCGTTCAAGCTGTTTGCCGACGACCTGTCGAATCTCGCCACCTTCGACGCTGTCGCCATTTCCGACGGCCACAGCCACTGCAGCACCATCCGGCTGTGCTGCATCAGTCATCGAAATCATCAACAACAGTAGGGCGGGGATAGCGATCGCTGCCATAGCGACAGTAAATCGGCGTTTCACGCGGTCCATGCGTCAATCTCAAAGCGTTGGCGGAGAGGTCTTCAATCATTCGTGTTATCGGCGGCTGTACCTGTACGCATTGAATTAAATTTGACGATTGTGCCTGTTCGAACGCTTCGGAGGGTCGTCAAAGCGTGAAACGCCGCATGGCGGACCACGTGAAACTGGCGCAGAATCATGTCGCAACTTGCTACCGGACACCGTTGTCGCCTTTCCGTCTGCACTTTTCGGCCGACAATGATGATCGCAGACTGCTGCAACCGATCGCCCCCCCTGAACCTTCATTCGAAACCCGGAACCCTGCCATGAGTCGACGCGAGAAAATTGAATCGATGCTCGCCGATGATCCCACCGACAATTTCCTGCGATATTCGCTGGCCATGGAACTTCGAAGCGAAGGTGCGAACCAAAAAAGCTTGGATCTTTTCGAAGCTCTGATGAAGGACACGCCGCCCTTCGTTCAGGCGTTTTTCATGTCCGCCCAATTGCTGGTCGACATCGACGAAGTCGACCGCGCCCGCACCCACCTTCGTGACGGCATCGATCAGGCAAGAGAGCAGGGTGATGCTCATGCGGCGGCCGAAATGAGCGAATTGCTGGCGACGCTTGGTGAAATGGGCGAACTGTAGCCCGCATTCCCGATCGTCCCGACACCTCACTTCCCCCCCCGACATTTCCTTTGTTGAAAGCCTCCCTTGGCGGCCGAACAGACCACCGCAATCGTGCTGCGAACGATCGAGTTCAGCGAAACGAGTTTGATCGTTTCGCTGCTGACGCGTGACTTTGGCCGGATATCGGCGATCGCCAAAGGAGCCCGCCGGCCCAAGGGCCCTTTCGAAGGCGCGCTTGACCTGCTGGCCGTTTGTCGTGTAGTCGTTCTAAAGAAGTCTGCCGATACGCTCGATTTGTTGACCGAAGCCAAACTGCACCGGCGGTTCCGCGGCGGCGAGAAATCGCTCGAGCGGGTCTACGCAGGCTACTACGTCGCGGAAATGCTGCGACTGTTGACGGACGAACACGACCCTCATCCCGAAGTCTACGACTTGGCCATCCAAACCCTCGCACAGATTGACGGCAGCGGCGATGTCGCATCGACACTGCTGTTTTTCGATTGCCAAATCCTTCGACTTCTCGGCCATGCGCCGGGAACCGATCGGTGCACGGATTGTGGTGGAGCCGTCGAAACCACTCCGCGGATCTCGTTTTCGTTGTCAGCCGGTGGCGTGGTTTGCGGCGGGTGCCGATCCAAACAACAGCAATCGATTTCGGTGCGAGCGGCAATCGTCGAAGAAATCCGCCAATTGCAGGCTGCCACGACAACGCTGCCAACGCACGTCGCCCGCAGTATTTATGGCGAACTGCGTGCGATCATGAACCGATACATTCCAACGGTGATCGGGAACGTGCCAAGAATGCAGGCGTTTTTGCCGACACAGATCACCCCCGAAGCTTCCCCGCCGGGAACGCCGCCAGCCCAGAATCGCTGATCGGTCGAAATTGATGAACGACTAGCAAAGCTGGTCGGTCGAGACGATCGCAGGATGCGAAACGATCAAACCATGGACAGGAAAACGATGTCGGCTAACGAGAACAAAACAATGCCCAACGATCACTCGGCGGACCCAGGTTTGGCGCACTCCCATTCATTGATTTCAGCCGATCGCCGGCAACGACGGATCGGGAAACTGGCGCTGGGGAACGTGACATTGGGAAATGTGGCCATCAGTCATTTCGGAATCGGCCGCCGATTGTTGGGCCTAGGGCTATTGGCCGGTGGCATCACGCTAGTCGGTGGATGCCGTTCCATGGCCGGCCCGTTTGGATCCGGTGACGCCGACCCCTATGGCGACAACTACGGAACAGTCGCCGACGGGACTCCATCGGCTGACAACCCGATCGCACAAGTATCCGGCGAAGAAATTGCCGACGCCAGCAATCCCGTGGCCAACGCCGATGGGTCGCTGACGCAGAAGACCAAACAAACGGCCAAGTCGGTCACCAACCTGATCACCGGCCGCGAACAAGAAGACCGCGAACGCGCCAAGGTGTTCTACAAGGAAGGCGACCGATTGTTCCGGACCGCCAAAGACCAAGAAAAAACCGAACGCAAGAAAACATTCGCTCAGGCCGCTAAACAGTTCCGCAAGTCGACCGAGGCCGCGCCGGGATCGGCGCTGGAACAGGACGCGTTGTTCATGCAGGCCGAAAGCCTATTCTTTTCAGACCAACTGACACAGGCACGCGACGCCTACGAACGGTTGCAAAAAGACTTCCCACGCAACCGGTTCAACGATCAGGTCGCAGCAAGATTGTTTTCGATCAGCCGCTACTGGATCGACACGGTTAAAGCAGACGAAGACAGCTGGTTCACGTTGAACCTGACCGACCCATCGCGACCGCGTTTGGATACCGATGGGCATGCGATTCGTGTGTTGGACCAGATCCGTTACGACGATCCGACGGGACGTTTGGCGGACGACGCGACGATGGCGGCGGCAGCAGAATACATTCGCCAAAGCAAGTTCGAAGAAGCGGATGAATTCCTGATGGACCTGCGGGAAACGTTCCCCGACAGCGAACACCTGTTCCTGGCACACCTGTTGGGCCTGCGCTGCAAACTGGAAATCTATGCTGGTCCGCACTACAGCGAACTGGTGCTCGAGGAAGCCGAAACGCTAGTGCGTCAAACGCGACAACGGTTCCCCGACAAGATGGCGGATCCGAAATACGGCGACATGGTGGCCCGAGCTGCCGCTGAAATTGCCTACCACCGGGCCGAACGTTTGGCCACGAAAGCAAGTTTCCGCGAGAAACGCAAAGAGTATCGCGCGGCGGCAATCTACTATCAGAAACTGCTGGACGGTTACGGTGACACCCCGCAGGCTGAAATCGCTCGCAAACGACTGCCACAAATTCAACAGCTGCCTGCGGTTCCGACCCAGCGTCTGGGTTGGCTAACCAACATCTTCCCCGAATCGCGTCCGAAGAACCCGTTGAAGCTGCAAGGCGGCGACAGTTCGGCGGCACCGACGGAGACGATTCGCAGATGATCCAACGGATGCCTCGTACCGATGCCGTCGTTTCCATCGTCGCGTTGGCCGGCACATTGCTGGTCAGTGGGCTATTGGTTAGCGGCGGCTGCGCGACCTATCGGTTTGGGTCCGCATCGCTGTTCCGCCCCGGCATTCGGACCATCCACGTACCGATCGTTCGGAACGAGACCTTCCGCCATGACCTGGGTGTTCGGCTGACCGAGGCGTTGCAGAAGGAAATCGAAGACCGCACCCCGTACAAAGTGACTCACGATCCGAACGCCGACAGCACCTTGGTTTGTCGAGTGATCAACGAATCCAAACGAGTTCTGACGGAAACCGACACCGATGACCCGCGTGCGTTGGACGCGGCGATTTCAGTGCGTGCATCTTGGACAGGACGCGGCGGCGAACTGTTGATGCAGAACGCCATCACACCCACCGGCGAATTCGCCATCGGGTTCGGCCAAGATTCACGTTTCGTTCCCGAAGCCGGCCAGTCGGTCGATTCGGCGATGCAAGTGGCCATCGAAAACTTGGCCGAACGCATCGTGTCTCAGATGGAAATGCGTTGGTAACTGCGATGACGCCTGAACCAACGCTGGGGTGGAACCTGGGCCGACGGACGATCACGTTCCAGCAACGGCCTCGCGTGATGGGCATCTTGAACGTCACGCCGGATAGTTTTTCCGATGGTGGCAAACATCAAAATCTATCGGTCGCCGTGGATGCCGCTTTGCAGATGCAGGCCGACGGCGCGGACATCATCGACATCGGCGGTGAAAGCACTCGGCCCTACAGCGATCCCGTCGGCACACAAGAAGAACTAGATCGTGTGATCCCGGTCATCGATGCGCTGCTTGGAAAGCTAACGATTCCAATCAGCATCGACACCAGTAAATCCGCGGTGGCGCAAGCCGCGATCGATTGCGGTGCCGAGATCATCAACGATGTCACCGGACTCGAAGGCGACCCGGCCATGGTCGACGTGGCGGTTCGCACAAAAGTCGGTGTCTGCGTGATGCACATGCGGGGGACTCCGCAAACGATGCAGGATGCCCCGCAGTACGCCGACGTGGTGGACGAAATTCGTTCGTACCTGATCGAGCGAAAAGAGTTCTGTTTGGCCTCAGGAATCTCGCTCGATCGAATCTGCCTGGACCCTGGGATCGGATTCGGAAAGACGCACGAACACAATCTGGATCTGTTGGCGGCAACCGGCCGGTTCACCGACCTGGGATGCCCGATTCTGATCGGCCATTCACGCAAGGGGTTCATTCGCAAATTGGTGGGCGATTCGCCCGCGGCAACGATGGCTGGAACCTTAGCGGTCAGCCTGGCCGTGGCCGCCGCGGGAGCGCACATCGTTCGTGTTCACGACGTTCGCGAAACGGTAGCCGGGCTACGATTATTCGCCGCCGTGGGTGGACTGAACGGTCCTACCACCGGCACGTAGCCGGATTCGCCGAAATTCCAGACATCCCAATTGGCTCGCGCCGCAGTGGGATTCGCCAGATTTCCTGACATCCCCCGGCATCGCCGATATCGACTCTAGCGAGCGATCGGTTTGTCGATCCGTGCGGCCGCTGGGGTTCGACCATCCGAAACCCGGCTATCCAGGCTGCGGGCCGCCTGACCTGAATCCTTCGGCGGCGCGGCCGAGGCAGGCTGCGGACCGACCGTGAAATCTCCCAGCGTCAGAGTTTGCTTGACACCGTGCACTGACTCGATCGTGAAAGTTGCAAAGTTCATCGTCTTGTCTCGGTCGTTCTTGCGGGAATGATCGGCGGCTGGCGGTGAAAAACGAAGTCGAAGACGTTTCAAGCCGCGTTGAAACCGTCCTACTGGAAACATCGGTCACCGCCACGAAGCACGAGACGTCAAATCGCAAGACGGACTTCAATCCACTTGGAATTGGTTCAGGTTAAATCAATCGTGACGATCATTTCCATTGCCGCAGAATCCGGCGACTGGCCGCAACGCAACATTACCCGCCATTAGATGCCACGCATAGCGCAACGAAGCGACATTAGGCGTCCTCTGATTCCGGTCGAATCGAAAATCGCGGCTACGTCAACTTTCGCCGGTTTATCACTTGGGCAATTTGCAATCGTCCCGGGATCTGCTCCCGTGCCCAACGCCGTGAAGCTTCCATTCCCATGTTTGGAGCGGTTTTCCGTAGCGGATGTCGCCCCGAGTTTCGGCCGATGGGTGTGGGATCACCGAAAGTCTTGGCGACTTGCGCTACGAAAAGCTTTGCCGCACCCGCCCCCCGCCCCCGCGTCGGAAAATCTCGCGTGCTGTGCGATTGCCCGACGCGGCCCGATCCATGACGATGCTGGTATGCGAATCGACTTTGTCATCACAGAACTGTTTGTCGGCGGTGCCGAACGTTGCCTGACCGAACTGGCCCTTGGCTTGGCGGATACGGGCGACCGAGTGCGAGTGTTTTCCATTGGCAGGTTGCCAGGTGGCCCCAACGGCGACGATCCACAAGCGGCCCTGGTGCGTCGACTGCAAGACGCCGACATACCGGTCGAGTCCGCTGGCGCCGATTCCATCTGGCAGCTTCGATCGGCCTATCGCCAGGTCCAGCATTGGCTAACCCAGTCGCGTCCGGATGTCTGCCAAACGTTTCTATTTCATGCCAATGTGATTGGTACGCATGCCGCCAAATCGGCGGGTGTTGAGGTCCGGGTCGGGGGATTGCGCGTCGCCGAAGCCAGGCCCATTCGATGCCGAATCGAACGATCGGCGGTCAAGCAGATGACCAGTGTGGTGTGTGTCAGCGATGCGGTTCGTCAGTTCGCGGAGACTCGGCTGAACTGCCCAGCCGACCAAACTCGGGTGATCCCCAACGCGGTCAACGTATCGCGTTTCGCATCCGCACCCGCGTTTGACTGGCAAACATTGGGTTGGCCGGCCGACGCATCGGTCGCGTTGTTCGTGGGCCGACTGCATCCACAAAAGGGCATCGAACTGCTTCGCGACCAGATCGACACGATCGCACCGTCGGGCACGTCGCGGCGACTATTGATCGTTGGCGACGGGCCTGAATCCGCAGTGATCGACCGCTGGATTGACCGGATCGGGCCTCATCGAGCCCAACGCATTGCTTGGCAATCCGATGTGGCCCCGTTGATGCGTGGCTGCCGTGTGCTGATCCTGCCAAGCCGTTACGAGGGCATGCCCAACGTCGTCATGGAGGCGATGGCGGCGGGGCGACCGGCGGTCTGCAGCCGGGTCGAAGGATCCGCCGAACTGTTTGGCGAAACCTGGGACCAGCAAACCTTCGAAGTTGGCGACGGCCCAAGCATGGCCCGTTTAGCCGATCCGCTGTTGAACGACGCGGGCCTTGCCGACCGAGTCGGGGAAGCCAACCGCCAACGAATGCGAAACCAGTTCTCGATCCCCACGATGATCGATGCCTACCGCAGTCACTATCGGGATCTGGCGGGCCGCCGCTGAGTTCTGCGCCGCTGAGCTCTGCGCCGCTGAGTTCTGCGGCAGGGAGTTGCCGGTGCAGGGAGTTCTGCGGCATCGTAATCGACGCAGACCCATCTCTCTTTGGCTGATTCACCATCACCGCCCACGTTTTGCGCGGTTTCTGGTACCGCAACTGGCCAAGAGTTTCGGCCGATGGATGTTGAATCACCGAAAGTTTTGGCGACTTCCGCTACGAATTGCTTGACCGCGCTGGCGTTTGGGCGATGCCGGGGTATCTGGGGGAACCCAACCCAGGCTAGCGGCCAAATCGACTAGCGATGGGTGCGGCGGCTGGATGTTTCATCCGAGCTGGACAGGGCGCGGCGGGGCACCGACGGAGCCGGGGCTTCGTAGCTGCTTGGACGCACGGTTTGGATCCGGCGAACGCTGACTTCATCGTCGCTGAAGGGATCCGACAAAGCGTCGAACAATGACTTGTCTTCTGGGATCGCCGGGGCCGGAACGGCGCGACGATTCATGGGGGCATTCGATTTAGGAATCGGTGCCACCTGTGGACGGGACGCTTGAGGCGTGATTCGGGGCTGACTCATTTGCATCTTGGTTTGCGGTGCGACCACGGGCGGCGTTTGCTGCCACTGTGGCGATTCGACCGCGTGCCCGTGAGTGTTGGCATGTGGCTGGACGACGTTTGACGATCCATGGTGCCCCGAATTGTGGTGAACCGATCCCTCGTATACCGAATCGCTGTGCATGTGCATCGGTTCGGCGTAGGTGTGCATTTGGGGCGGCATGGGGACGACCAATTCGCCCAGCATGGCGGCGTCACATCCATCGTCACAGGTTGGCGTGCCACAGCCGGAATGGCACTGATCCAATCCGAAGACCTTTTCGATCCCCCCGGCGACTCCGTCGAGCGCCTTGTAGACCAGCGTCCGCTTCATGTTGATTTTGGGCAGATGGATCCGCGGGATTTTTGGCAGATTCAGTCCACCGCCGCATTTCCCGCATCCACAGCCACCGCTGCCGCCGTCGAATCCACAGGTTGGTTCTTCGAAACCACAGACAGGTTCCTCAAACCCGCAGGTTGGCCCATCAAAACCGCAGGCGGGTTCGCCACAGCCACAGGAAGGCTCGGCCATCACGCCACAGCCACAACTGGCTTCGCAGCCGCAACCGGACCCCGCATTGGCCACCATCGCGGGGGCCATCATCAGCAGGCCACCGGCGACGACCGATGCGATGAATGAACGCTTTGATGAAAAATGAACTGACATGGATAAACTCGGCTTTCTGGTCGGCTAACGCTTACGATCCGCATGGTCGCTATTGACGTATCGACGCGTCAGAATCCGAATGACCAAAAGAACCGAAAGGACCGGCAAAGTTTCGCCATCTTGACATCGGCGGATTAGTGCGTTTCCGCTGGCCAGAACAGCGAATCTTGCCGCCCTTGTCCGATCGTGGCGGCATGCCGGCAGACAGCCCGGTCACGAATTGTTAGACTGTCGCTGCGATTTATGCGGCATTTCCCGCTCTTTCGCGATCACCCGCCACTGGCCTCGCCTTCCGCGCCAGACCATTCGAATCCATTCATTCGTAAGAGAATAACACCGTGACGTTTGACCCATTTGGAGTTCGCGATTCGTTCGATACAGGCAACGGGACTGCGACGATCTATCGGCTCAGCAAACTGGAAGAAGCCGGTTTGGGCGAGATCAGCAAGCTGCCGTTTTCGATCCGAGTTCTGCTGGAAGCCGTGCTTCGCAATTGCGACGGGTTTTCGGTGACCGAAGACGACGTCAAAAATCTGGCCGCCTGGAACGCCGCTGCCCCCGCGAAGCAGGAAGTGCCGTTCAAACCCTACCGCGTCGTTCTGCAGGACTTTACCGGCGTACCGGCCGTCGTCGACTTGGCAGCGATGCGCAGCGCGATGGAGCGAATCGGTGGCGATCCCGAGAAAATCAACCCGTTGATCCCCGTCGACCTGGTCATTGACCACAGCGTCCAAGTGGACAACTTCGGCACCGCCTCGTCATTGGCAGAAAACGTCGCGATCGAATTCGATCGCAACCGCGAACGTTACGAATTCCTGCGTTGGGGCCAACAAGCGTTCGATAACTTTTCGGTCGTGCCGCCGAACGTCGGCATCGTTCACCAAGTCAACTTGGAATACTTGGCTCGCGTCGTCGCCATCCAAGAAACCGCAGACGGTCCTGTCGCGCTTCCCGATACGCTAGTTGGAACCGACAGCCACACCACGATGATCAATGGTCTGGGCGTGCTGGGATGGGGCGTCGGCGGCATCGAAGCGGAAGCCAACATGCTGGGTCAACCCTTGTACATGTTGATGCCCGAAGTGATCGGTTTCGAACTGACCGGTGCATTGCCCGCTGGCGCCACCGCGACCGACATGGTCCTGCAGGTCGTCCAAGTTTTGCGTGATGAGGGCGTGGTCGGCAAATTCGTCGAGTTCTTTGGCCCCGGCATGAACAAGATGAGCGTGGCCGACCGAGCCACGATCGCCAACATGGCGCCGGAATACGGTGCGACGATGGGTTTCTTCCCGGTCGACAACGTGACATTGGACTACTTGCGTCAAACCGGACGCACTGAAGCCAACGTCCAATTGGTGGAAAATTATTGCAAGGAACAGGGCCTGTTCCGGACCGACGACGGTCCCAAACTGAATTACACCAAAACCTTGTCGATGGATTTGGGTACCGTGGTTCCGTGCATGGCCGGTCCCAAACGACCGCAGGACCGCATCCCGCTGACCGAAATGAAGAAGTCGTTCAATGATTCGTTGACCGCTCCGATCGGCAAAGTCGGATTCGGACTCGACAAAAACGAACTGGGCAAAGTCGCCGAAGTCATCGACAACGGACACAGCAGCCAAATCACGCACGGTGCGGTGGTCATCGCCGCGATCACTTCCTGCACCAACACGTCGAACCCATCGGTGATGATCGGGGCTGGTCTGTTGGCCAAAAAGGCTGTCGAAAAGGGTCTAAAAGTACCATCGCACGTCAAGACGTCGCTGGCGCCGGGATCACGCGTCGTCACCGACTATCTGAACAAAGCCGGTCTGTCCGAATCGTTGAACACACTAGGTTTCCAAACCGTCGGCTACGGATGCACGACCTGCATCGGAAACAGCGGACCATTGCCGGCACCGGTCGCCAACGCGATCAAGACCAGCGATTTGGTTGCGTCGGCCGTGTTGTCGGGCAACCGCAACTTCGAAGGCCGAGTCAATCCGCTGACCAAGGCCAACTACTTGGCCAGCCCACCGCTGGTCGTCGCCTACGCCCTCGCCGGCACCACCGACATCGACTTGGCGACCGAACCGATCGGCAAGGGGGATGACGGGAAAGACGTGTTCCTGAAAGACATCTGGCCCAGCGCGGACGAAATTCGCGAAACGATCGCCAGTTCGATTCAGCCCGAAATGTTCACCAAAGAATACGGGGAAGCCGTCAAAGGCAACGACCTGTGGAATGCCATCGAAGTGGCGACCGGGGCGATCTATCCGTGGAGCGACGAGAGCACGTACATCCAGCACCCACCGTTCTTGGATGCCGTGACCGGACAAGACGTTCCGGACATCACACCGATCCACGGTGCTCGCGTATTGGCTCTGTTGAATGATTCGGTCACGACCGACCACATTTCACCGGCCGGAGCGATCGCTTCGGATGGTCCTGCTGGGGCCTACCTGCGTGACAAGTCCGTCGACATCCGCGACTTCAACAGTTTTGGTTCCCGCCGCGGGAACGACCGCGTCATGGTACGCGGAACCTTCGCCAACATTCGTATCCGCAACCAACTGGCCCCCGGGACCGAAGGCGGCGTCACTCGCTATCTGCCCACCAACGACGTGATGAGCATTTACGATGCGTCGATGAAGTACCAAGCCGCGGGAACACCGTTGGTTGTGTTGGCGGGTGCCGAATACGGCACCGGCAGCAGCCGCGACTGGGCCGCCAAGGGCACGATGCTGTTGGGCGTCAAAGCAGTGATCACCGCCAGCTACGAACGGATCCACCGCAGCAACTTGGTGGGCATGGGCGTGCTGCCGCTAGAATTCGCCGACGGCGCAACCTGGCAATCACTGGGGCTGACCGGCGAAGAAACGATCGACATTCCTGAACTGTCCAACGACCTGCAACCGCGTTCGACGATCACCGTCACCGCTACGGATGCCGATGGCAATGCCAAGACCTTCCCATGTGTCGTGCGAATCGATACGCCCGTCGAAATGCAGTACTACCGAAACGGTGGGATCCTGCCGACGGTCCTGCGGAACCTGTCCAAGTAAACATCGATCTGCGGCTACGGTCGCGGACGTTTCCTTTCCCAATCCGCGGGCTTGCTCGCGGAATTCTAGTTTTGTTTCCCTGGCCTCCGTCGATTGGTTTCGGAGCCGGCTACCCGAGGACTATTCGATGCCCAAAGCAAGCGCCCGTCACATCCTGGTTTCGTCCGAGCAAGAATGTTTGGACCTGAAGAAACAGATTGCCGAAGGAGCCGACTTTGCTGCTCTGGCGGCTTCCCACTCATCCTGCCCATCGGGTGCCCAAGGCGGCGCACTGGGTTCGTTCGGCCCTGGCCAAATGGTGCCTGAATTCGACGCCGCCGTCTTTGGCGGTGAAGTGGGCGAAGTCCAAGGCCCCGTCAAAACCGACTTCGGTTACCACCTGCTAGAAGTCACCGAGCGAACCGACTGATCGCCGCAGGGTAGGGGAGCTTCGATCGCATGAGGGACGCAGTGGGATTTGCCAGAATTCCCTGCGTCGGTGAAGGACGCCCGACCAAGTTTAGGACGTCCGCAACGAGATCGATGCCTCAGACATCTTTGATACGCGCCAGCCTGGGATTCGGATGTCCCATCGGTTGGCGTTTTTTCGTTTGTATCGTTCTGTTGGATCAGCCGGGTTCGGCGGCGAATTTTCGCGTTTTTCTTTGGCGCATCTGCCAAGATAGAGAGAGTCAGGGCGAATCATTCCATACGCCCCGAATCTCCTCTTTCGATTGCCGTGTCGATGTCACGCTCCAAAACCTTTCTGCTGATGGCGGCTCGATGGGGCTGGTTCGGGCTGCTGATGTTGCTAGTTTTCGGTTACATGGCGGCTGGACTATCGGAACCGGGGACACCCCAAGCGGCGGCACACGCAGTCGCGGTCACCAACGATTCGTTGGCAGCCGAACCTGCCACCGACGCCCTGCAGCCGCCATCGCCCATAGCCTCGCCGGACCAAAATCCCGCGGGCGACGTGGACAAGGCAGGCTACGAGGAAAAGCCGGGAAACCTGGTCCACACTGTCGCCAATCTGGATTCGACGTGGCGAGACTCGCTGGCCGAATCAGGATATCAACCGGCCGATCCTGCTAACTGGATGACGGTCTGTCGACGGATTTCGCTGGCGATGGTCGGCAGCGGGATGTCGCTGGAAGAGATTCGAGAGCTCGAGCGACTGCCCGAACATGCACGCGCCGACGCTCACCTGGAACGGCTGCTAGTCGATCCACGATTCCACCACTATTGGTCCGAACGCTGGACAAGGTTCCTGGTCGGTACGGACGAGGGTCAGTTTGTCGTCTATCGACGTCGTCGATTTCGAATCTGGCTTAGCGAACAGTTCGCCGGCAACGTTCGCTATGACCAACTTGTCCGCCAACTGATCACGGCCGAAGGGCTCTGGACCGACAAACCCGAAGTCAATTTCCTGACCTCGACTTACGACAGCAACGACAATTCACCCGATCCGATTCGGTTAGCCGCTCGGACGTCGCGTGCGTTTTTGGGACTGCGAATCGACTGTCTTCAGTGCCACGATGACTTTCTTGGCAACGTCAACTTGGGCGACGTCGAATCGCCGCGTGAAGGACTTCAAACCGACTTCCATCAATTGGCGGCGTTCTATACCAGTGCGAAGAGCAACGGGCTGCAGGGCGTTCGCAGTGGCCAGCCGGATTACCAGTATCAATATCTGCACGATGACGACGAAACCGACGTCGAACCGAGCGTTCCCTATTCGCCGGAACTGTTGCCCGCCGACGGCGACGCTCGCGTCCGATTGGCAGCCTGGATCACGCATCCCGAAAACCACCAAGCCGCTCGCGCCGCCGTCAGTCACGTCTGGGCGCTGATGTATGGTCGTCCGGCTGGGGAAGCCGTCGACAACCTGCCACTCGATGAAGCCAGTTCACCGCTGGCCCAGCAGTTGGCGACCGATTTCATTGACCACCAATTCAATCTGCGTCGGTTGATTCGATTGATCGCAAAGTCGGCTGCGTTTCGCGCCGACAGCCGGATTGACGGGATTGAAATCAGCGAAGCGATGGAACGTGCCGGCGCAGTGTTTCCGCTGGTACGCCTGCGTCCCGAACAGGTCGCCGGAGCGATCATTCAAGCGTCGCGGATCAAACGCACGGACCGTGATTCGGCGTTGTTGCTGCAACTGATCACGTTGACCACGAACAATGATTTCGTCAAACGATACGGTGACATCGGCGAAGATGAATTTACCACCGACAGTGTCACCATCACTCAGCGACTGCTGATGATGAACGGCAAGATGTTGCGTGAACTGACCGAGGACAACCCTGTGCTGAACGCGTCGTCGCACGCACGCATGTTTGCCGAAGACGACAGCGCTATCGTCGACACGATCTATCTTTGTGCGTTGAACCGCTATCCGACCAAGGTTGAACATGACCATTTTGTCGGCCAAATATCCGACGCGAAGTTTCGTCGCAAAACAATCGAAGACCTGATGTGGGTGCTTCTGAACAGCAGTGAATTAGCCTGGAATCACTAGTGACGTTTGGCGAGTTTCGCTACCGATTTTGATCCATCTTCTCTACGAGACACCTGCCATGCACAGCCCATCGCCTATCGAACTCTGTGATGCATCGGCTCATCTGTCGCGGCGAACTCTATTGGGCGCCGGTGGCGGGGCGTTGATGATGTCATCGATCGCCCGAACGTTAGCGATGGCCGACGAGCGGGGCGTCACCGATCCGGCCAAGCCGCGGAACGTGATCTTGATTTGGTGCGAGGGCGCGCCCAGCCAACTGGAAACCTTCGATCCCCATGTGGGCACCAAGATCGGCGGGGACGTCAAGGCGATCGACACCACCATCCC
This sequence comes from Rubripirellula lacrimiformis, assembly GCF_007741535.1. NCBI lineage: Bacteria > Pseudomonadati > Planctomycetota > Planctomycetia > Pirellulales > Pirellulaceae > Rubripirellula > Rubripirellula lacrimiformis. The sequence goes on along the minus strand of NZ_CP036525.1, from coordinate 2,421,032 downwards.
AGGTATCCAGATTTCCGATCTGCTGCCCCAAACAGCCCAGCAGATGCACCTGACGTCGTTGGTCCGAAGCGTGGTTAGCAAAGAAGGAGACCATGCGCGAGCCGTCTATAACATCAAGACCGGGTACCGGTTGGATCCGACGCTGCGACACCCCGCAATCGGTTCGGTCCTGTGTCACGCCAGCGAATCGGGCGCCGACATTCCGCGACACATCTCGATCTTGCCGGGACAATCCCCGTCACGCGGCGGGTACCTGGGCGCCGCCTACGACGCTTTCAAAATCAACGACCCCGCCGGCCCCGTTCCCGACATCACACGGCGTGTCGACCAGGACCGTTTTGATCGGCGCATCGACGATCTGTACAACGTTGTCGAAAATGAGTTTCGTCGTGGTCGATTGGCGAAACTAGAATCCGCGCGGACTTTGCACACAACGGCCACCGATTCAGCCCTGCGGATGATGTCCAGCGATCAACTGGGTGCCTTTGACGTTTCCGACGAACCACGCGAAGTTCGCGAAGCGTTTGGCGACACCCCGTTTGGACGCGGTTGCTTGGCGGCCACGCGGTTGATCGAAGTCGGCGCCCGCTGTGTCGAGGTCACTCTAAGCGGTTGGGATTCGCACATCACCAACCACACTCTGCAATCCGCTGCGTGCCAAAAACTGGATCCTGCCCTGGCATCGTTGCTGCAACGATTGAAGGACCGCGACCTGCTGGATTCCACCCTGGTCGTCTGTGGCGGCGAATTTGGACGCACACCGACTCACAATCCGGCCGAAGGACGCGACCACTGGCCACACGGGTTTTCGACGCTGCTTGCCGGCTGTGGAATCCGTCGCGGACACGTGCACGGCGCGACATCGCCGGATCCCAAACTGGATCCAGCGAAACCGCTGGGGGATGTTTCCGATGCGGTCACCGTCGCCGATTTGCACGCTACGATCCTGTCCGCACTGGACATACCCTACGACGAAGAACTGGACACACCGATCGGCCGACCGATCAAACGCAGCGAAGGTCAACCGATCCAATCGATCATGGCCTGATCGGACGACCGATCCGCACCGGCATCCGATCTCTTTCGTCCTGGGCACAGCGGCCCCATCTTTCTTGCCAACGCTCCGCTGGTGGGCGTGAGCCGATGACGGCGTCGGGACGGCGGCCGCATTCGCCGCCCGACTGCATGAAAACATGTCGTCACGGGGCACTCTCTTTCGGGCGCGGCGGCTGTTGCGAAGCCGAAAGCCTGGACAAGTACGCTATGCTGCGATGAACTTGGCTCGGCGATCGAATCGGCATTGCCGCACGATGACCCTGTTTAGGGACGCTCTTTAGGACGCCAATGATCACACCTACCCACCAGCCAGCGACAAAGGCCCCATCTTGGAACGTAACCGGCAACCGGAAATCATGGATCAGGAAGATCTGCCCGAGGAGCTGCATGTGCACGCGCTCTCGGGCCTGGCCAGGCTAAACAAAGTTTCTTTCATCGCACCGATTCTGTTTCGTCATCTGAAAAAGATTGCCTCCCAGCACACCTCTGGCAAACTGCGCGTACTGGACGTCGCATCGGGCTCCGCCGACCTGCCCATTGCATGGAGCCAGATGGGAAATCGATGCGGGATCGACATCGAAGTGACCACCGTCGAAATCAGTCATTTCGCAATCGAGAAACAATTCCAAAGAGCAGCGTTGGCGGGTGTCAAGATTTCGGCGATCCAACAGGACTGCATTCGCGAACCACTGCCCACCGGTTTCGATGTCATCACCAACTCACTCTTTCTGCATCACCTGGATCCGCACGACACGATCCATTTGCTGAAATCCATGCATTCCGCCGCGCGAGTTGCGTCGATGGTTTGCGATCTGGAAAGGTCCAAGTTGAACCGAGAGCTGATTTCGGCTGCTTCGCGTGTGCTGACTCGATCCAAAGTGGTCCACCACGATGCTCGGCTGAGCGTCGAAGGTGCCTACACATTGTCCGAAGCCAAGACGCTGGCCGAAGAAGCGGTGGGAGGAACCATCCAGGCACGGCGCATCTTTCCCGGGCGATTTTATTTCAAACTGTGGGCCCCCGATTTTGCCCCAACCAACAACCAGCACCGAAGGTCACCATGATTTCCGATCAACCTCGCAAGGTTCTTGTGATCGGCGGTGGGCCAGCGGGCGCCAGCAACGCGATCATGCTGGCACGACTTGGTTGCCACGTCACGCTTGCCGAACGGAAACAATTCCCGCGATCCAAAGCGTGCGGATGCTGCCTCAACGCGAAAGGTTTGCACAGTCTGGAAACGTTGGCGATCCGACAAACGGTCGTCGACCTCGGGTTGGCGACCGATCGCTGGATCGCTTCGTTTGACTCGCATCTGGTCGAAGCCAAAATCCCGCAGGGGCTCGCGATTTCGCGAGAAAGTCTTGATCCGGTGCTGATCGAAAGAGCGGTTGAACTGGGCGTCGAAGTATCCATGAACACGAGCGGCCGCATCCTTGGCCAAGATGATCGCGGTGTGGATGTCCAGCTGAAACATCAGAGTTCGATCACATCATCACGTTTCGACATTGCCGTGATTGCGTCCGGACTTTCGTCGGGTGGATTCAATGATATTTTGCCGTGGATCGAAGCCCCTCATGGCCCTTTCGGTGTCTCCTGCACGATTGCGACCGACTCGATCGAAAGCGGTGCGATCTACATGGCTTGTGGCGACGACGGATACGTCGGACTGGTTCGTCTTGATGAACGACGAGTCGACGTCGCAGCCGCACTGCGGTCGGGCAACCAATCACAAACGCTTGGCGATCCCGTTCAAAGAATGCAACAACTGGTTCAGCGAAGTGCGTTTGATGTGACCAACTGGGACCAGGTCCATAGCGTCGTTACCACGCCACCGATGCGACGAACACGCGTTTCCGGCAATGGTCGAATCATCGCGATTGGAGACGCGGCTGGTTATGTCGAACCCTTCACGGGCGAGGGGATGAGTTGGGCTTTGGCCAGCGGGATCGAGGCGGCCAACTTGATTGCATCGACCGCTGATCCGACAACGCTGGGTCCCCAATGGAACGCCAATTTGAATCGGCTGCTGAATCGGCGTCGCCAAATGTGCAAGGTGATCACGACCTCACTGCACCATAAAATTGGACGTCGTCTTTTCGCAAGTTTGGCTGCAACCTGCCCGTCCCTGGTGACCCGTGTCGCAAACTCACTAGTCGCCTAAACCACAGCAGCCCGACGGCCAGGCGGCGAAACGAACGCGAACGATGCGAAGCACAAGTCCCCGTCATGCCAGCCGCCCCATCGTTTAACCGCACGGGCAACGCCCCGCGCGCACCCGACCGAAAACGCGCGGCCCGATGGGCACGCGGTTAAACGAACGTGAACCATACGCTGCACAAGCTCCCGTCATGCCAGCGGCCCCATCGTTTAACCGCGTGGGCAACGCCCCGCGCGCACCGGACCGAAAACGCGCGGCCCGATGGGCACGCAGTTAAACGAAGGTGAACCATACGCTGCACAAGTCCCCGTCATGCCAGCCGCCCCATCGTTTAACCGCGTGGGCAACGCCCCGCGCGCACCGGACCAAAAACGCGCGGCCCGATGGGCACGCGGTTAAACGAACGTGAACGATGCATTGCGCGAGGTTCTCGTCATGCCAGCGGCCCTATCGTTTAACCGCGTGGGCAACGCCCGCGCGCACCAGACCAAACGCGCGGCCCGATGGGCACGCCGCGAAACGAACGCGAACCACACGCTGCACAAGTTCCCGGCATCCCAGCCGCCCAATCGTTTAACCGCGTGGGCAACGCCCCGCGCGCACCGGACCAAAAACGCGCGGCCCGACGTCCACGCGGCAAAACCAACGCGAACCATACGCTGCACAAGTCCCCATCACGCCAGCGGCCCAATCGTTTAACCGCGTGGGCAACGCCCCGCGCGCACCAGACTGAAAACGCGCGGCCCGATGGGCACGCGGTTAAACGAACGTGAACGATGCACTGCGCGAGGTTCCCGTCATGCCAGCCGCCCCATCGTTTAACCGCGTGGGCAACGCCCCGCGCGAACCAGACCAAACGCGCGGCCCGATGGGCACGCGGTTAAACGAACGTGAACGATGCACTGCGCGAGTTCCCGGCATCCCAGCCGCCCAATCGTTTAACCGCGTGGGCAACGCCCCGCGCGCACCGGACCGAACGCGCGGCCCGACGTCCACGCGGCAAAACCAACGCGAACCATACGCTGCACAAGTCCCCGTCATGCCAGCCGCCCCATCGTTTAACCGCGTGGGCAACGCCCCGCGCGCACCCGACCGAAAACGCGCGGCCCGATGGGCACGCGGTTAAACGAACGTGAACGATGCATTGCGAGAGGTTCTCATCACGCCAGCCGCCCAATCGTTTAACCGCGTGGGCAACGCCCCGCGCGCACCAGACTGAAAACGCGCGGCCCGATGGGCACGCGGTTAAACGAACGTGAACGATGCACTGCGCGAGGTTCTCGCATGCCAGCGGCCCTATCGTTTGACCGCGTGGGCAACGCCCCGCGCGCACCCGACCTAAAACGCGCGGCCCGGTGGGCACGCGGTTAAACGAACGTGAACGATGCATTGCGCGAGGTTCTCATCATGCCAGCGGCCCAATCGTTTAACCGCGTGGGCAACGCCCCGCGCGCACCCGACCGAAAACGCGCGGCCCGATGGGCACGCGGTTAAACGAATGTGAACGATGCATTGCGCGAGGTTCCCGGCATGCCAGCGGCCCTATCGTTTAACCGCGTGGGCAACGCCCCGCGCGCACCGGACCAAACGCGCGGCCCGATGGGCACGCGGTTAAACGAATGTGAACGATGCATTGCGCGAGGTTCCCGGCATGCCAGCGGCCCCATCGTTTAACCGCGTGGGCAACGCCCCGCGCGCACCGGACCGAATACGCGCGGCCCGATGGGCACGCGGTTAAACGAATGTGAACGATGCATTGCGCGAGGTTCTCATCATGCCAGCCGCCCTATCGTTTAACCGCGTGGGCAACGCCCCGCGCGCACCCGACCGAAAACGCGCGGCCCGGTGGGCACGCGGTTAAACGAAGGTGAACGATGCATTGCGCGAGGTTCTCGTCATGCCAGCGGCCCTATCGTTTAACCGCGTGGGCAACGCCCCGCGCGCACCAGACGTAAAACGCGAGGCCCGGTGGGCACGCGGTTAAACGAACGTGAACGATGCATTGCGCGAGGTTCTCATCATGCCAGCCGCCCTATCGTTTAACCGCGTGGGCAACGCCCCGCGCGCACCGGACCCAAAACGCGTGGCCCGATCGGCACGCGGTGAAACGAACATGAACGATGCATTGCGCGAGGTTCTCATCATGCCAGCGGCCCTATCGTTTAACCGCGTGGGCAACGCCCCGCGCGCACCGGACCGAAAACGCGCGGCCCGATGGGCACGCGGTTAAACGACTTGCGTGCTGGTTTGTTCAGACGTGTGGGAAACGTACCCGCGTGGCGCGCGGCGAAACGTACGTGGGACGAAGCGGCCCCAAAGACTGGCCTTCCTGGTTGCCCCGAAAATCGCCAACCGCGAAATGCACTCAAAACAAAGATTCGACGTGAATCGCGTTGCCACCGCGGCCAAGGTACTGTATTTCATCGGTTTGCCTCGGCTTGCTAATTTACAATGCACCATCGTGTGATCGGCGAATCGCAGGGATTCAAGATCCATGTTGCCCTCGCAAAGGTTGCCTTGTACGAACAAAACGTGACAATGAGTCCGCGGGCGGATTGTCTACAGGGAACGCCCTGTGGCGGCGCCGGCGAATGATGGCATTGCCAGTCCCACCCAAAGTCCCACCTTTGTCGACCGTCGCCGTTCCCCGTCCTGCGGGACGTCGCACCGTCGCCAACGATTTTCTGAACTCAGGAGTTCCTCAGGAATGCAGAAACGAATCTCGATGTTTGCCGCCGCTTTCGCGTTGATGACCGGCGTCTTTGCGTCCACCGTGTTGGCCGCTGACAAGGCTATCGTGGTCGAAATGGAGACCACCGAAGGCAAAATCGTCCTCGAACTGGACCAAGCCAAGGCTCCCAAGACGGTTGCTAACTTTCTGGCCTATATCGAAAAGGACCATTACCCTGGCACCGTTTTCCACCGCGTCATGCCCGATTTCATGATCCAAGGCGGTGGAATGGACGCAACCTTGAGCGAAAAGGAAACCCTGCCACCGATTCGCAACGAAGCGTCCAATGGACTGCGAAATGACGAATACACCATCGCGATGGCTCGGACCGGCGACCCCCACAGTGCCACCAGCCAGTTTTTCATCAATTCGGGCACAAAAAACAGCTTCTTGAACCGCGCCGACCCTCGGTCGGATGGTTTCGGGTACGCCGTGTTCGGAAAAGTGATCGAAGGCAAGGATGTGGTCGATAAAATCGAAGCCAAGCCGACTCGCACGGTTCCCGCGCCCAAGGGCGGCTTGATGGAGAATGTTCCCGTCGAACCCGTCCTGATCCAGGCCGTTCGGGTGGTCTCCGGCGTCCAGAAGTAGGGCAACGCAAGGAATGCAATTGATAACACCCGGCCAGCCAGTCTTCTTACAGCCTTTTTAGTGCCGGCCGGGTGACCGCCTCTTGACGATATTTAGTGAAATACCGTATTTTTCTTCTTTGGCGAAGACGTTTGGCACGCGGGTAGCTTTTTGAATCGATTCAAGCATGCCCGATCCCGCGAAAACGCCTATTTTCGTACACTTCATCACCTACGTGCACGATCGATTGAGTCCAGTGGCTGTTGGGCCAGGACACCGTCGTTTGGATCACTTAGGCCAGCGTAGCTTCAATTGGCAGAGCATCGCATTCGTAATGCGGAGGTTGTGGGTTCAAATCCCACCGCTGGCTTTTCTGTTTGACCGGCCCGAAGACCGGTCCAGCAGCCTTTGGATGAAGTGCACGGAAAAAATAGCGGTTTGATCACAGAATGCTCGGTTCTACCGAGCGATTTGCGGACTTATTCGCGGCAGGATTCGTTGGTACCGCACCGATGTTTCTTGCTCCCGTATCACATGCTTTTGAAGCCCCCCGCGGAGGGCAGGAGACCTGTGTCGATGAGTGAAACCGAGCTGGACGTCCTCGACCTGAAGGAAACGATCCTTTCCAACAACTCGTTCGGCCCCGCCGACGTGGGAAAGATCCGAACCGCGATTTCGGAAAACTACGGCCACTTTGGCGAATTGCGCGACGCCGTCAACGAGATGGACGACGACGATACGCTGAGTCCTGCCGGGACGACCAAGAAGGGCGTATGCGAATTTCTGCTGGGTAAATTCCGTGAATCCCTGAATACGCTGCAGGCTGCCGATGGCGGTGCGATGGCGCTGTTTTATCAGGCTCGCAGCCAGTTCGAATTGGGCCAGTACGAAGACGCGATCGCCGCGTATCAGAAAGCTTTGACTTCGGGCTACAACAACGACCAATGCCAGATCGGCATCGCCGAATGCCACCGCTATGCCGGTCGCATCGAAGAAGCGATGGCGATCTTGGACAACATCTTCGGCCCTGCAGAGCAGACGGCTGATTACATGTACCAACGTGCCGCGACGGTTGCCGCCGTCGGTGGACGCAAAGAAGAGGCATTGGCGCTTTATCAACGAGCCGTCAACACCGACGAAAACCACGCTGGTGCTCTGTTCGGCTTGGCACTCGAAAACGATCGCATGGGCAACGACCAGGAAAGCCTGGCCCTGTACGAACGAGCCGCCAAGACGTTCCCAACCGGTGTCGGCGCCCTGATCAACTTGGGTCTGATTTACGAAGACAACAACAAGTTCGACAAGGCCCAACTGTGCTACAAGCGGATCCTGGATTGCTATCCAGATCACCCGCAGGCCCAGTTGTACATGAAGGATGCGGCCGCGACCGGCAACATGCTTTATGACGAAGAAGCCCAACGTCGCAACGATCGCTTGGCTCAGATCCTGAACATGCCGGTGACGAACTTCGAACTGAGTGTTCGTAGCCGTAACTGCCTGCAAAAGATGGGCATCGAAACGATCGGTGACCTGACACGGACCAGCGAAGCCGAACTGCTTAGCAGCAAGAACTTTGGCGAAACCAGCTTGTTCGAAATTCGTGAAATGCTGACCAGCAAGGGCCTAAGCCTGGGTCAGTTTGCTCACGAAAAGAAGAACAACGACCCACCGGTCGACACCAGCCACATGTCGCCCGACGAACAGGCTCTGCTGGATCGTCCAATTTCGGATCTGAACCTGTCGGTACGTGCTCGCAAGTGCATGGCTCGACTGCAACTCAATTCGATCGGCGAACTGATCCGAAAGACAGGCGACGACATGCTGGAGTGCAAGAACTTCGGCGTGACCAGCCTGAACGAGGTCCGCGAGAAATTGACGGACCTCGGTTTGAAGATGCGTGGGGACTGATCCCCAGCAATTTTCATGAGCCAGTTTGCATTTGAACTTTCGCACCGCGACGCGACCACTTCGGCGCGCCGCGGTGTTTTTTTAACACCCCATGGCCCCGTCCAGACGCCTGGCTTCATGCCCGTCGGGACCCAGGGGACGGTCAAGGGTGTCACCATCGATCAGGTCGCCGCCACCGGCGCCCACATGATCCTGGGGAACACCTATCACCTGGCGCTTCGCCCAGGCCACGAAACGGTTCGCAAATTGGGCGGACTGCACGGCATGTCCGGCTGGGAAGGTCCGATTTTGACGGACAGCGGCGGGTTTCAAATCTTCAGTCTCAACGCGATCAACAACGTCACCGAAGAAGCGGCCACCTTTCGCAGCCATATCGACGGTGCGAAGGTCCGCCTGACGCCGGAACATTCGATCGAGATCCAAGAAGCACTGGGAAGTGACGTAGCGATGGTGCTGGACCACGTCGTCGCCCTACCGGCGGAACCAGGCGTTGTCGAAGACGCCATGGCAAGATCCATCCGTTGGGCCAAGCGATGCTTGGAAGCAGCCAGCCGAGACGACCAGGCCAAGTTTGCCATCGTGCAGGGCGGCTTGGACACGGAACTTCGCGTGCAGTGCGCCACCGAACTTTCATCAATGGGCTTCGATGGCTACGCCGTCGGTGGTCTAAGCGTTGGCGAAGCACCGTCCGAAATGTACCGGATCACCGCCGCGACTTGCCCGGCACTGCCGGAGGACAAGCCTCGCTATCTGATGGGCGTCGGACAACCGATCGACCTGATCGAAAGCGTGGCTCGCGGTATCGACCTGTTCGACTGTGTGATGCCGACCAGAAACGGACGAAACGGGCTAGCGTTCACCGATCTTGGCAAAGTGAAATTGCGGAATGCAGTTCACCGCGAAGACACTCAACCGCTGGAACAGGACTGCCCGTGTTTGGCGTGCCGACACAGCCGGGGATACCTGCGGCATCTATTCATCGCAGGTGAAATGCTGGGCCCGATCTTGGTTTCGATCCATAACCTGACCTACTACCAACGCGTCATGCAGGGTGCCCGCGACGCGATTGAACAGAACCGATTCGACGCCTACCGCGAAGAAAAGAAACGCGGCTGGGGATTGGTGTAACGGACCGGACGCACAGCCGATCGGGCTGCGCGGGTCCCACCTGAATCGCGGTCCCTGATCACTCGCCGATGTATTCGGCCATGTACTCGGTCAGCGTTCGCTTGGGGACAGGCAACTTTAGCAGCGGTGCAAACTCGGCCGTGGCCTCGTCAACCGACAGGAACAATTCGCCCAACTGCTGGTCGCTCTGTTCGGCCAGCGTGCGGAACCCTTCGATGAACTGATCTTTTTCGCTCCAGTCTTTGTCACAACAGGCCGGCAATAGCGACGCCAGCGCGACACAGGCCGAACCGCGATGCTCCTTGCCCGCGGCCAACAGTTTGTCGACATTCGTGTGCAAGGCGATCAGCGTGACGAATTCGTCGGGAAGGTTCCAACGGGCAGCCAACATGGCGGCGGCATCGGCGTGATCCCAACCGAACATCTCTTTTTCTAAACCGCTTAGACGGCGACCTTCCAGGGCGCGACGGCTAACCAGTGCTTCGTATTCAGTCGGCAATTCCTTCAACAACAATGGAATCGCCATGTCTTGCAATAGGGCACCTGCGAACAGATCTTCGGCGTTCGGTAGCTTCAACGATCTTCCCAACATCCGTGCAAACAAGGCGCGACGCAGCGAATCTTGCCACAGCGACTTCAGATCGAAGGGGCCGAACTTGGGGTTCGGAATCACACTGAACACCGCGTTCCAGAGTGCAAAGTTAGTGATCGCACGCGTGCCGACCAATGTCAGTGCTTGCTGAACGCTCATGATTTCGCGGCTGAACCCAAAGTACGACGAATTGACGAACTTCAGGACCTGCCCCATCAACCCCGGGTCAGCTTCGATCGGCTTGGTAAAATCCGCGGGACCAAAGTCCGAGTTTTGCGATAGCTGCAAGAGTCCGATCGCGCTGTGCGGCAAGGCCGGCAGGACTTCCGAATGAAAGACGTCTTCCAGAGCGATTGGGGTGGTGGTCGTCATATCAGGAAACCTTGTTCGATGTTGGTGGCAATTCGTTGCGTCGACCCGCGACATCACTCCGATCAGTCGCAGTGGAACCGCGCGACCCAAGCCAGTATCGGAATGATGCTCTAGCAAGAACTTAGGCCGCAATTCAAACAAAGCTGGTTGGATTCCAGACGGCTTCCTGTACCGATCAGCGATGGGTTTCCGAAAGTGACGATTGTGCGGGCTAGGTAGACCCCACGGCCTATCCAGCGCCGCGCTGCTTCTGGGCAACATCGGTGATTTCTCGCCACGCAGCAGGGTTGCCCGAATGCAACACGGCGTCACCTAAGAATCCGGGACGATGCGCCAAACACCGTAAAACACGGCACTTCAATCCGCCGGAAGCGTTTCGTGGATCAGCGGACCGGAATCTGCGATGGATGGCCTTCAATGAAAGCTTTCTACATCCATCCCGACGACGCCCGCTGGCTAGCCCGCTGGTTGAGAGGCAACCTTTGCGGTTGTGTCATCATCGCCAGCTTCCTGTGGCTGCTGTCCAACGACGCGCCGACGCATCCGATCCCGTCGCTAGGGGCGATCTCGATCCTGCCCACGACGTCCGTCGCGTCCAGCGCGGACACGCCACCGATCGTATCACGCCCGATCGCAAAGTCTCCCGAAGGATGGCGACGGACGTCCAACGGATGGGAACACACGTCGACCTGGGCGCCGGTGGCGCGAACTCTGGGTGAATGGATCGCCGAGCAACAGACGCGGGAACCCCAGTGGGTACAGCGACTGTTGGCCGAGCTGCGGCAAACGCCACCACTGATCTTTGCACTATGCCAGATCACCGCGATCGTTGCCGTCGTCGTGCTGACCGAAAACGAAACGGCCCCCACGACCGAGTCGTCAGCCCAGTCCGGACGCCGTGCCAAGAACGAACCGCAGCACTAGCACGGCATCGGCGCGCGGGGCGATGCCCACGCGGTTAAACGACCAATCGGTTGCGCCTCGTTCAGCCACGTGACTAGCGGGCTGGGTGATTTGCAATCGGCGCGCGGGGCGATGCCCACGCGGTTAAACGATCGATCGGCGGCTGATTAGCGGCGGCTGGCGGTGCGTTCGATGCCGTCGATCAATTTTTCTGTCATGCGTGCTCGGTATTCCATCAGGCTATTGGCGCCTTGAAAACCGACCACTGTTTCGTCCCAGTCGAGTTGCTTGCTCAGCATCCGACCCGCATCGATATCGAAACGAATCTGCCCATTGCTGAGCTGCTGTACCACTTGGGCACGCACCGATTCGTCGTCGATCGGTGTCAATGGTTCACTACGAACCGACAAGGTGGCGACGCCCGTTTTGACCTTTTCCAAGGTGAACAATTCGCGAATCTTGATCACCTTGACTTCGCCTTCTTCGGTCCGAGTCCGGACCTCGCGAGGCACCGACCAAGTTGCACCGACGGCAACAGGTTCTTCTGGCAAAGCCAGTGTCAACGAACCCATTCCCAAGGTGGCTTTGGTACCACCGAAATCTTCGCGACTGGTTTCTTGACCGCGAGCGTTGATCGAGATCGTCGACAGCTTCTCGCCGATCTGTTCGGCGACCTTTTCAAACACGGCAACCGGCTTTTCACCGGTGGTGCTGTCCCAACGAAGTTCTTCGGCTTCGCCTTGTTGTTGCGTCATTTCGACCGAATCAACGACGTGCTCGAAAGTCATTTCGTCCTTCGTCGCCTTGGTCACGCTCCAATGACGCTGGCTAACGGTGTGGACGTTCGAAACTTCTTCGGCACCCCGAATCCGTGTCTTGGTCTTGGCGATGTGAGTCACTTCGTAGGGAATCTGTTCGTCAGCTTGAAGCTTGTATCGAAGCAGGTAAGTTTCGGCGGGTTCCAAAATCGAAGTGGAATCCTCGGCACCGGCTGGGGCGCCGCAGGCGATCGATCCAACAAGAACTAGGGCGGCTAGCGAAATTCGGTGCACGACTAAGGTCTCCTTACACGTCAAAACGGGGTGTTTCACAACACGCCCAAAAGTCGCAGATCATCCGATCGACGACAAGACCGATCTTCAGCCCCCCACGGCGGAACACAGCTTCAGACTGACCGCCCCGTGGCGATTGCACAGAGGGTGCTTCCCCTCGCACTAGATCGCCCCTGCGTATTCAAGCAAAGGCTTCGCCAACCCAAACGGCGGTGGCTGCACGCCCGCGGGAATCACGTCCGCGAGCATCACTCCCGCGGGAATCAGGTTCTTGTTCGGGGCATCGAAACCGAGCCACCCCAGCCCAGTTTTTCGCGGAGCGATCGGTAGTCGTTGTTCCCCGCCACGGACACCATCTTGAAGGTGGTGTCGGCGCGTTCGATTCGCACAAGGTCATCCGAACGCAGCTGCCCCAGCATTCTGCCGTCCACCACGATGCTGGTCGAATCGTTCGGTTTGACGACTTGCAGTTCGAATCGAGTGTCAGCGGAATCCACGACCGGTCGGTAGGTCAACGTATGGGGACTGATCGGCGAGATCACGACGGCTTGCAGCGTCCGCCGCAGAATCGGCCCACCGGCGGAAAGATTGTGAGCGGTCGAACCGACCGGCGTCGCCAAAATCAAACCATCGCAGCGATACCGGGTCGCCAACTCGCCATCGGCATACAGGTCGATGTCCAGGATCTCGTAGGGCGGTCCGCCCAGGACCGCGGCTTCGTTCAGCGCCAACTGTTCCGCCTGGACCTTACCGTCGCGAACCAGCTGCGTTTTCAGCATGACATGCTCGGCGACCGCAAACTGCCCGCAACACACATCGGCCCAGACGCACAGAAAATCGTCTGGTGAAAGCGCGGCCAAAAAGCCCAACCGGCCGCAATTGATGCCCAACACAGGGATTTGGTTGACGCCCATCTGGCGGGCCGACTGCAAGATCGATCCGTCGCCACCTAGCACGATCACCAAATCGATGTCGGTGTCTGAAAAGTCGTACTGGAACTCCAAGTCCTCGACGACGATCTCGGCCCGTTCTTCGATGGCAGGACGAATTCGCTGAAGTTCCTTTTGGACGCTTTCACGGCCGGGAACCCCCAGAATCGCGACTCGGGGGCGGTCACGCGAATTGCGATTCAGATCGCCAGAATCTTGGCAGGACATGTCGTCGGTTCCCGAAGGTGCAGGTGTGATCGAGCGGGCACAGCTTGGGCCAATCCGCCACCAAGCTTTGGTCCGCCAGATCTTGCCGAACGACAGTCTAACCTACCCGATCAATGCACGCCGGTAGGGACCGCATCGCGACAGGCCTGGGCGATCGCGACGGGACTTAGCCCGTGATCGTGCAACAGTTCGTTGCGGTCGCCGTGGTCAATGAACTCGTCTGGCAGCGCCAATACGCGAATCGCACGCGTATCCAATCGCTGCTGGACAGCCGATTCGATGAACGCCGATCCGAATCCGCCCATCCTGGCGCCTTCTTCCACGGTCACGACAAACTTGCCCCCGGCCACGGTGTCGTGAACCATCGCTTCGTCCATCGGTTTGACAAAACGAGCATTGATCACGCCCACGTCCAAGTCGCCGTCCAAGGATTCGGCCGCCGCGATCGCTTGTTCTAGCATCGCACCGAAGGCAACGATGGTGCCATCGGCACCTTCGCGAATCACTTCGCATTTGCCAATTTCGATGGGTGCCGGCACATGATCCAATTCGATCGCCGACGCCTTGGGATATCGAATGCTGCAGGGGTGATCGTGATGCAACGCGGCGTCCAACATCATGCCCGTTTCGGCAGCATACCCGGGTGCCATGCAAACCATATTCGGGAACACTCGCATGTAACCGATATCAAAAAGCCCGTGGTGCGTGGGTCCATCGGGGCCGGTCAGACCGGCACGATCCAACAGGAACGTCACCGGCAGATCCTGCAGCGCAACCTCTTGAAAAATCTGGTCGTAACTACGTTGCAGAAACGTGCTGTAGATATCGACGATCGGACGCAAGCCTGTCTTGCACTGGCCGGCGGCGAACGCGACCGCATGCGATTCGCAGATACCGACATCAAAGAATCGATCCGGGAACTTTTCACGCACCGGTTCTAGTTTGTTGCCCTGGCACATCGCAGCGGTGATGATCGTGACACGCTGGTCTTCGGTCATCGCTTTGCGGATCGCTTCGCGTGCGTGCAGCGTGTACGGCGGATGCCCGTCGCTCTTCTGCGTGGTCAGTGTGCCGGCGTCATCGTTGAACGCAGGGGGCGTGTGGAAGTAGACGGGATCTTCGGCGGCCGGTTTGTAACCGTGCCCTTTCTCGGTGACCACGTGCAACAGGACCGGACCGCTGGTTTCGCGAGCCATCGCCAAGTACTTTCGCACCAATGCGATGTCATGACCATCGATGGGGCCGACATAGCGGATCCCCAGTTCCTCGAACAACATCCCGCCCAGCAGTCCAGCTTTGACGCCCTCTTTCATCTGCGCCAACAATCGCTCAGCCGGATCGCCGAACATCGGCACGCGTTCCAACAGCTTCACAACCTCGCTTTTCAGCCCCGTATAGAACGGGTTGCTGCGAAGACGATCCAAATAGTCTGCGACCGCACCGACGCGCGGGCAGATCGACATTTTGTTGTCGTTCAAAACGATCGTCAGGTCGTCGCCCAATTCACCCGCGTTGTTCATCGCTTCGAACACGATGCCGCTGGGGAACGCCCCGTCCCCGATCACCGCTACGGTACGGCGATCCGGTTGACCACCGACCACATCGCCACTGCGCAGACCGACCGCCGTGCTGACACTGCATCCGGCATGGCCCGTCATGAACAGGTCGTAAACGCTTTCGTGGGGGTTGGGATACCCCATCAAACCGCCACGCGTCCGAATCGAAGGGAACTGGTGATATCGCCCAGTTACCAGTTTATGAGGATAGATCTGGTGCCCGGTATCCCAGACCAAACGGTCGCTGCGGAAGTCAAATTCGCAGTGCAGCGCCAAGCACAACTCGACGACGCCCAAGTTCGACGCAAAGTGCGCCGTACGGGTCGCCAATAGATTGCACAGAACGTCACGAATCTCCGCGGCCACTGAATTCAGTTGATCGGGAGAAAACGTTCGCAGCGGCATCGCATCATCCAAACCGGCCAGCAACGGGTGCTGTCCCAAGGCGTGATGATGTGCGTCGCTCTTCTTCGGGGGTGTGTTCGTCAATGTTTTCGCTCCAATACATAGTCCGCCAGCCAGGTTAACCGCCATCCGGCGGCACCGAAAACAGACGCTCGGCATTTTGCCGATTCCACTAATTCGTTCGCCTTGTCTCGTGCCCCGTCCATTCCCAACAACCCGGGATAGGTCAGCTTTCCACGATCTGCGTCTTTTCCTGTGCGTTTCCCCAGATCAGCATCGTCCGCCGTGTGGTCCAACAAATCGTCAACGACTTGAAAAGCCAGCCCCAAGTCGGATGCGTATTCCGCTAACGTCGACCGCGCCGACTGGTCGGCTCCCGCCAAAATTGCCCCCAAATCCAACGACGCCGCGAACAACGCCCCCGTTTTTCGACGGTGAATCGATTCCAGATGTTCCAACCAATCGATCGATCCGCCATCTTGATCCGATAGGTCGTCGCGTTTTTCAGCGGCCAAATCGTCGGCCTGCCCCCCGACCAAGCCTGTTGCGGATGCTGCTTGGGACAGAGACCGGATTGCCGCAACGGCCCGAGCGGGGTCCGCAACCGACTCTGCCAAATGCCGAAACGCTTGAGCCTGCAACGCGTCGCCAGCCAAAATGGCGGTCGCCTCGTCAAACTGAATGTGTACCGTCGGCCGACCACGTCGCAAATCATCGTCGTCCATCGCCGGCAGATCGTCATGAATCAACGAATAGGCGTGGATCATTTCGACCGCGACAGCCCCAGGCATCAACTGCGATCGAAGTTCATCGTCAAGATTCTGGTGACAGGCTTCGCCCGCCATCAAAACCAACGCTGGACGCAATCGTTTTCCGGGTGCTAGCAGGGCGTACCGCATCGCGGCCGCCAACGTCTCGGGGCACCCCGCACCAAATTCACACGCCGATTCAAGCGAAGATTCGATCCAGGGCTTCAGATCGTCGATCCCCGATGCGGACTTTCCATTGACCAAGATTTGACGGCCGATATTTCGCGAGGCAGGTGACAGGTGAAGCAGGGTGGCCGCAGCGTGCATAGCCCCCGTCGGGGGGCATGGCAACGCGAAACGCAGCCGGTGGCAACCGATGGGCTGCGAGCCTAGTCGTAGATTCTAGAAGAGGCCTGGCGAATCGTCCACGGTTTCCCCATCGCCAGACTGGCTAAGGGCGTCTGGAACGCCACTGGTCGATTTCTTCTGGGTTTTAGCAGCGGATTGCCGCCCGGCAGATGCCTTGGTTCGACCGCCACCGCCTCGGACTTCCAGTTCAGCGATCGGTTCGGTGACAGGATTTCCCTCGGAATCGAATCCGGCTAGCACGCTAACCTTTTGCTCGGCAGCCGCCAAAATACGATGGCACTGCTTCAGACGCTTCACGCCTACCTCGTATTGCCCCAGCGATTCGGTCAGCCCCAAATCGCCGCTTTCCAATTCAGCGACAATCTGCTCGACCTCGGCTAGGGCCGTTTCGAAGTTGATCCCATCGACATCCTGGCCTCCGTTTTCAGACGAATCGCCCGAGTTACCGGACACCACCCCGCTGCCTGCGGATTGCGAACCCTTCTTCGAGGTGGCTGTTTTCTTTTTCGCCATGAGATCCAGTGCGAGGGAACGTGTTTTCCTTTGACAGTTGCCTTTTGGCAACGTAATCCTTTCATGAAGCAACATCACGGTTGGGCAGAAACTTTGGTGCGTCACTACCGATGCGTCATTGCTTCGCTGAAAGGTCTATTCCAGCTGTGTCGATTTTAACGCTTATCTGACCGGTTCGCCTACCTCTCGCTGCAAAACAATGGCTCGGAAGTCTCGAAAATTCACCAGGAAGCCGAACGCAAAGCGCGCAACCTTGGCTCCGAGAACCGACCTCCATCAGGCACCCTCGACGTCCCCCATCCACATGTCGTCTGATGCATCGACCGATGGGTCTGACGAACCAAAGACCGATCATGCATCCGACTACGAAACGGCAAACCTGAATGAGGCAACCTTGGATCATGGGGCAACCGACGATTGGTTTGAAAACAGCGATGAACAACAAGCACCACCGCCGCCGCATGAACTGAGCGCCGCCGATACGGCGTCCATCCGCTTGGACAACCATACGGAACTGCTTCAGCAGATGGCTGAACAGATCAGCGAACTGCATCGAATGCTGGCGGATCAGACCAGCAAGCCTGAACCGGCCGCTAGCGAGCCCGCAACCTCGTCGGGCACCGATTATCCGCTGGCAGTCCTGGTCCGGGATGGCGACACCCCCACCAACCAAATCTCGGATCACGAACTGCAAGACCTGCGATCGGAGATCGACGAAATCTCTGCTCACGTCAGTTCTGTCGAAGCCGAGAATGACGATTTGCGCCAACAGAACGCAGATCTTGCGTCGCGGCTTGCATCCCAAAACGTTCGGTCCACGGTCTCCAACGCTCAATCGAGCACCAGCGACGCGTTGTCGTGGGAAGAACGCAAGGCACTGATCTTGCAGCAGCTAGAAGACGACGACTTTGATGCCGACACGTTCATCGAAGATCTCCAAGCCGAACACAACGTCGACGATGCAGCGCTGGCGGAGTCGCCGATTGAATTTGTTCGTGCGATCTACGCCCAGCTGGCCAAGCATGAAGCCGAACTCGCCAACCGCGACACGGAAATTGGCGAACTTCATTGTTTGCTGGACCAACGATCGGATGCCGGTGACGGCGCAACGGCCGTCGGTGCTGCAGCGATCGCCCAACTGATCGATTCGGATGAATTGGTGATGCAGGAACGCGAGCGTCTGCAGTTGCTGCAAGCCGAATGGGAAGAGAAATTCCGCAAGAGTGAGATCGAGGCGTCGTTGGAACGAGCGAAGTTGTCGCGGGAACGGCAAGAACTGACTCGGCGCACCAGCCAATTGGAAGAACAGCTCGAACACGCACGCCGCGAGTGTCGGCAAAACCAAGAGGCCGGAACGACGCCTTCACGCCGCTGGATGGCCAAACTAGGCATTTCCGAAAAGGATTAGGTCCGGCGTCCGCGCCGCCACACTACTGCGGATCCTCGGAATTCAAAAAGGTCCGCACGGCGTCCAACATCCGCTCGGCCTCGGCTTCCAACTGCTTGAAAACCGGGACGATCTGAGACGCCTGCACATCGGGATCGAACTGTTCCAACTGCAGTGACAGTTCGGCAACTCGTTCGGCAAAGAACAAATTGGAAGTTCCCTTCAATGTATGGGCCGATCGACGGATCAGCTTCCAATCGCCGTCTGGAACCTCGTTCCGCAGCGTCGCCAAGATCGATTCACATTCGGGGATGAACACTTCGGCCAATCGCCGCACTCCCTGCACGCCACCGGGCACACGCGCCGCAGCGGCGCGAAGATCGATCGCATCGCCGGCGGTTGGCGACACACCCGCCGTGGAATCGGTGGATGGCAGATCATCGGAATGGATCGATGCATCATGGGCTGACACTGGTCGGTCTGCCGCAGGTTGCAGCGTCGCAGGTTGATTCGAATCGCCGGCGGTCTGATGGGACTCGGCCGACACCGTTCCGAGCGATCGCCCCGTCGACTTCTGTTTCGTCGACTTCTGTTTCGTCGACTTCTGTTTCGTCGACTGAATTTTCGACAACTCGGTGACCTGCGGAGCAAACCGCGCCAACATTTCTTGCAACTGCCGCTGATGGATCGGCTTGGCTAGGTGCGCGTCCATCCCAGCTTTCAAGCAGGCCTCGGCGTCCTCTTTCATCGCGGCGGCGGTCAACGCAATGATCGGGATCCGGCGACCGGTCCCCGCTTCGGCGGCACGGATTTCGATCGTGGCTTCCATCCCGTCCATCACCGGCATGTGCATGTCCATCAGGATCGCATCGAACGGTTCGGCTTTCCACTTCGCCACTGTTTCGCGTCCATCGCTGGCGACAACCGCTTGGTGTCCACAGGCCTGCAAATTCCCGACCGCCACATGCTGGTTGGCCAACCCGTCTTCGGCCACCAGCACACGCATCGGGGGACACGAGATCCGATTCTCTGCAACTTTCGGAATGCTCGGCTGCTGTGCGTTCATCACCTGCAAAACGGTGTCCAACAGTTCCGACTGTACGACCGGTTTGATCAGATACCTAGCGATGCCAAGTTCGTCGCAACGCCCCACATCCTCTTTTCGATCAGCCGACGACAAAACGATCAGTTTCATGTCGTCGACATGGTGCATGCGTCGAATCTGTTTGGCCAGTTCGAACCCGTCCATGTCGGGCATCATGCAATCCAAGATCGCCATCGAAAATGGGCGGCCAACTTCGGACGCCTGCTGGATCACTTCCAGCGCCGCCGGGCCACCATCGACCAACGTCGGCGACAATCTCCAGGCCGACAAAATTTCACGCAGTATCCGGCGATTGGTTTCGTTGTCGTCGACAACCAGGATCGGCAGGTCTGCAAGATCTTTTAGTCGGGCGACCGGATCGGTTTGATTCGACGGAGCCTTCGGGAAATGAGCGGTGAAGAAAAACGTGGTGCCTTTGCCGACTTGGCTTTCCAACTGCAGTTCGCCCAGCATCAGTTCGACCAACTGCTTGGTGATCGCCAACCCCAATCCGGTACCGCCAAAACGGCGGGTCGTCGATGCATCGGCTTGGGTGAACGCTTCCAACACCGAGGCTTGCTTTTCCGCGGGAATCCCCACACCAGAATCTGAAACACTGATTTTGATCGGCACCCGATCACCGACGGGCGTCGAATCTTGGGGCGTAGCCGATTCGCTTGCCGGCGGGCATTCGCCATTGCAGACCTCGACCACCACTTCGCCAACGTCCGTGAACTTGATCGCATTTCCGATCAGGTTAATCAGCACCTGACGAATTCGCCCTGGGTCCCCCATCAACCGATCGGGCACATCCGAGGCGACACGGCAGGCCAGTTCGAGTCCCTTTTCGGCGGCACGCAGCGACAGAGTCCGTCCGGTCTTTTCGACCAAATCACGAATCGAAAACGGGATCGATTCGAGTTCTAATTTGCGTGCCTCGATCTTTGAAAAGTCCAGAATATCGTTCAACAATCGCAGCAACGCATCGGCTGAATCTCGCACCAATTCGTTGTAATCCGCCTGTTCCGGCGACAGATCGGTCTGCGACAGCAGTTCTGAAATCCCGATGATTGCGTTCATGGGCGTGCGAATCTCGTGACTCATGTTCGCCAAAAAGTCGCTCTTGGCACGATTCGCTGCATCCGCCGCTTCGAGCGCTTTTTTGAGCGCATCCTGAGACCGTTTCAGTTCGGTGATGTCACGCGATATGCCGAAGGTACCGATGACCCGATCGTCGTTATCGATCATTGGCATTTTGGTGGACATGCACCAAGTGTCTTCACCCTCGGGCCATGTTTCGCGTTCCACTCGATCGACAAGCGGGACACGAGTTTCCATGATTCGCAATTCGTCTTGCCGAGCGGCGTCGGCGTGTTCTTCGCTAAAGATGTCGGCGTCGGCCAACCCTTCGGCCACCGCGGCGTTCTGCAATCCGAACTTGGTTGCCATCGCCTCGCTGATCCGAATGAATCGACTGTCACGATCTTTGAAATAGATCGAATCGGGAATGTGGCGCAGCAGGGTCCCCAGCAGTTCCTTTTCGTGCTGCAGCGCTCGTTCGGCCTGCACGCGATCCGACACGTCCCAGAACAGGACCTGGATCCCGATCACCGATCCGCTAGAGTTCAATACGGGGCTCTTGATCCGTTCGATCCACGATCGTCGGCCTTGGCGGTCGCTGGTTTCTTCGACCAACCGCGATGTCTGTCCGCTTTGCATGACCGCGACGTCGTCATCACGATACAGCTTGGCGATGTCCGCGGGAAACAAGTCGCTGTCACGTTTCCCGACCACGTCGGCAAGTGTGATCTGGCGAAAATCCAGATAGGCCTTGTTCGCGAACAAACGCCGACCATCGGCATCTTTGATCAGCAGACTAAGTGGCAGCGCATTGACCAGAGCCTCGTAGCTGGATCGCGACTGAATGTGGTCGCCTTGATCCGAATCCATGGCAAGGTTCCTTCTACGAATGCAGTGTGCGGTAATTCAAATGCGGTGATTCGGGATGCAGTTGCAAACGCTGCGCCGAAGCGAGGCAAGGACCGATTGCCGCTGGGGGCGATCACCGAATAGCCCAAAAATCGCAGGCGTCGTCGACATTTCGTTCAGGGTAGCCGATCTGGACACCGATTGGATCACGGCGACGGCCGACCAAGAACCGGTCATCAAGCAATGACTTGTGGAACGACAATCGCTTGACGCAGTTTGCAACGCACCTTGGTCACTAGCGACAATACTTGATCATCGTGACTTCGTTCCCGGCTTCATTGAAGATCAATTCATCGGTGAAGCTACGCATCAAAACCAGCCCGCGTCCCGATTCAGTATCGACCACCTGAACGTCTTCGCGGCCAGGCAGTTTGGAGGTGTCGAAGCCGCGTCCTTCATCACGGACCAAAATTCGAATCTCGTCCTTGCTAGCCGTCGCTTCGACGTGCACGCGACGATCCTTGTAGGGTTCGCTCTGCTTTCGCTTTTCGATCAAATCGGTCGTGACGTCATCGTAAATGATCGCCCGGTGGGCGGGCGTGACCGATGGGCCAAGTTGCAGATTGCCACGGTACATCGCATTCAACAAAGCGTGTTCCAACGCGACCCCGACACGCACCAACGTGCTGCCGTTCAACAATTCCATCCCCGATGCCACTTGGATCAATAGCGCCACGGTGGGCGAGATCAAGGTTGAATCATTGGGCATGTCGAAGACGAAGACGTTCTTCTGCAGCGTCGAAATCAACTTCGCAAAACTGGCATCGGTACGAAAGACCCCCAAGACGTCGACGATCGTGTCGTTCAACATCGTTTGCAGGTGATTCTTGGGAACGTAACCGGTCGCGCCCTGCTGAAGTGCCTTGGACGCAAGTTCTTCGCTGCCGCGAGCGGTCACCAGCACCGACGGGATGTGCTCGTATTCCAGACTCATCGCTTCGACCAATTCCAAGCCGTTCATCTCGGGCATTTCCAGGTCGGTGACCACCACCTCGATCAGATGTTCGCCCAACGCAGCGAGGGCTAATTTCCCGTTGGCAACATGGATCACTTCGTGCGAAGCTTCCTCGAGCAACATTCGCATCTCGACAGCCTGAGTCGGGCTGTCTTCTACCAGCAATACTTTTGCCATTTTTTTCGCCTCGGAAATACCGGCGGTGGAAGACACCCCCGCGTCTAAGCGAAATTTTAACACGCGGTAACGCTCCGATGTCCGAGCACCCGCAAAAATCGTCCTCGCTGCAGCCCCCACACGCTGCGGTACACCAGTCGCCCCCAGGCGATCACGCTGAATGGCTTGCGGGACGATGACCACTGCATCAGCAGCCGACAACTTCCCGCCGACAACTTCCCGCCGAAGCGATGTGCGCCGCTGCGACGTGCCCGCGAAAGGTCACCATCGATCCCGAATCATTCACCGGGGGTGAAGTCGTCGTCGCTGGAAAGTGCAGTCGCGAACGCGGCCAACAGGTCTGCGGCATGATCGATGTCTGACATTGAAACGACTTCCACAGCCGAGTGCATGTATCGGTTGGGGATCGCGACCAATCCGGTCGCCACTCCACCGCCATGGACTTGCAGTGCGTTGGCATCGTTCGGGGTGGCCCGTCCGACGGCCGCTAGCTGATAGGGAATCGAATGGGTTTCACACAGTTGGATCAACCGCGCTGCGACCTTGCGGTTGATGTTCGGGCCGCGAAAGATCACCGGGCCACCACCGATGGAGATATCACCCTGCATCTGCTTTTCGATCGTGGGGCAATCCGACGCATGGGTCACATCCACAGCGATCGCGACCGACGGATTGATGCTGCCGGCGGCCGTCTTGGCACCCCGCAGTCCAATTTCCTCTTGCACCGTTGCCACGCTATGCAGGTGGCAGCGGAGCGAATCAGCGGCAGCGACCGATCGACGCAGCGCTTCCATGACCGTCCACATCCCGGTCTTGTTATCCATGCCCGGTCCGGTGACCCGATCGTGCATCAGATTGCGAATCTTCAGTTCCAAGGTGATGGGGTCACCGACGCGCACCAACGACTCGGCATCCGCTTTGTCCTTCGCCCCGATGTCCAACCACAATTCGTGCAGGCCAACGACTTGTTCACGTTCTTTGGGTTTCAACAGGTGAATCGGTTTGCGGCTGATCACGGCGGACACCGGTCCGGTGTCGGTCCATACCGTCATGGATTGCCCGATCAACTGTTGTGGGTCCCAGCCGCCGATCGTCTGTGCGTACAGGAACCCTAGATCATCGATGTAAGAAACCAACATTCCGATCTGGTCGCAGTGACCGGCGTACATCAGCCGGGGACCAGACTTGTCACCGGCCGATGCGATCAGGTTTCCGTGCAAATCGATTCGAAGGTCATCCGTCGAGGGGCGGATGTAATCGCCGATCAATTTCTGGATCGGTTCTTCGAACCCCGACGGACTGGGGGTGGTGATGGCTTCGTCGAAAAACTGGCGAGCAGAAACGTCCATGAGGGCCAAACTTGAGAATCTAGAGAGGATGAAACGAATGGGGTGACATTACCCCGCTGAAACATTGTGACAGGAGCACGCGGGGAAGCGGAAGAACAGGAAAAAGTTTTCCCCCACCACCCGGCCGAAGCGCGGAATCATGACGACCCCAATCACGTCTAAAAATGTGAAGAAAGCGGGTTTTCCGGAGTTCCAACGTATCATGGACGTGGCTAGCCGCAATGCAGACGACCGGCGAAACCGTTGATAGTGGTCGTTCTGGCTTAAACGCCCTAAAGAGTGAACCCCGATTTACTCGACACTATCTCTCGGACAGGGATCGTTTAAACGAGTCCAACGCGACGCTCCTTCGGGAGCCAGCCGAGGACCACCGCCATTCGATCCTGCCGTCCACCCAGGGGGGATTCTGGGAAACGCATCCGGCGTTTTTCTGATAAGCGATTATCGGGGAAACCTCGGAGGATGTCGGTGACCATTGCCGAGCATTCCATGCGAACCGCACAGAGCAAACGACGCCGAGCCTTCGGTGTCCTTGCAGATTCTGTCGCAGTCCGATGGAAGGCCTAGCATTGATTACAGATTTTCCACAGCTTCTGCCCCACCAACGCGACCGTAGGTTTCGTTGTGAACGAGTTGACTAAACAAACCGCGAGGATCCCGCTAGGCGAGCGTCGCAAGATGCAAACCGGCTGGCCAGACCCAGCGTAGGACGTTCACCACTGTGCTCATGCAGATTGTTTGCCAAATCGACAAGCCACTTGCTGAGCATTGGACAGTTGCGACCCACCGCAATCGTCCATGCCAACTGATCAGGACCAGTTGTTCAGACGAATGTTCCACGAAGCAAGGCCGACAGGACAATGGTTACCGACGCACCATTGTTCGAGGGAATATTAAACGAGGCGTTATGGAGAACCTAGCATGAAGGTCTTCACAACTGGACAGGTCGCTAAGATCTGTAAAGTAGCACCCCGGACCGTATCGAAATGGTTCGACTCGGGGCGTTTGAAAGGCTATCGAATTCCTG
The DNA here is from genome assembly GCF_007741535.1 of Rubripirellula lacrimiformis. NCBI lineage: Bacteria > Pseudomonadati > Planctomycetota > Planctomycetia > Pirellulales > Pirellulaceae > Rubripirellula > Rubripirellula lacrimiformis. The sequence continues at coordinate 2,395,845 of NZ_CP036525.1, read as the reverse complement.
GATCCCAGGATCGAAGAATTCCGCGAGAGTACTTAATTAAGTTTCTCAAAGAGCATGGTATGCCCCTGGGCGACTTGGAAGACGAAGCGATGGCAAAGTGCCTGATCGTCGCCCAAGACCAGGTGCTGATTGAGAACCTGAAGCGAGAACTTCCTCCCGAAAAAGCGTTCAAAGTGGCAGTCGCCGCGAGCGGTTTCGAGGCTGGAATTCAAGCTGAAAGCTTCAATCCGGATTGTATCATCGTTGACTTTTCGATCGGCAAGATCGAGGCAGTTCAAATCTGCCAGAACTTGCGAAAGAACATCGACTTCACTGATATCGTCCTGATCGCATTGCTGCCCGACGACGGGCAACCAATGAGCTTCGATCGAAGCAGCATCAACGAAACATTCAAAAAGCCATTCGATGCCCACTTGTTGGCCGAACGCTTGCGAACTCTCGTCGGTGCGAAAAAAGAATTGGTCTAGTTTCGCCAAACCGGGTTGAAAGGATTCGACTCGAATAACGAACAAGATCTTCCAAGAGCCTCAAAGAGCCTCGTCGACTGGCGTCTCACACCCCCGCAGGTGTGAGACGCCTTTTTTCGTTGGTGCAGGCATCTTTCCACAGCCCGGCATCGGATCGAACATTGGCGTCCCAAGCCAGGCGACTTCGACTACAACTGCTGGAACCATCCACCACGATTCCACTCGGATCGCACATCACGGCAGACGCATGCTTTCCTTGCCGATGATTGTCGCCCCATCGCCCACACTATCCGGCACAGACGAACAGACGCATGAGCGGCACACCTCATTTTGACCAAGACGGAAATGCCCACATGGTGGACGTTTCGGCAAAGACACCCACCGTCCGCAAAGCGGTGGCATCGGGCGAATTGCGAATGTTGTTGACGACCGCTGAAACGATCCGAGCTGGAACCGCCCGCAAAGGCGATGTGTTGGCGGTCGCCCGATTGGCAGCCATCCAGGCCACCAAGTGGACTCAGAATCTAATCCCGCTGTGCCATGCGATCCCGATCGAATCGGTCTCGATCGATTTCCAGTGGGCGGCTGCCGATCGTTTGCGATGCCTGGCCACCGTCCAGACGACGGGGAAAACCGGCGTCGAAATGGAAGCGATGACGGCCGTATCGGTCGGCTGTTTGACGGTCTATGACATGGTCAAAGGGATCGATCGCGAGATTCAGATCGGGGAAATCATGCTGTTGGAAAAGAGCGGTGGCAAATCGGGCCATTTCGTCCGCCAGTAAAGATTCATCTTGCATCGATGGTGGGGTAGAGCCTAGTTTCCGAAAGGATTCTATCGGACCCGTCCGGACATTGACGTCCCTCCCCCCGAATTGATGATTGCGCCATGGAAGGCCTCCCCACGATTTTTCGCCGCCCCTTCGCTTATGCGCTGTCGGCATGCTTTGCCGCTGTGTGCATCACCGTTCCAATCGCTTCGGCGGACGAAGCCCAGTGGGTTTGGGCGAACGGACGAACCATTTCGGACGCGATCCCCGAGGGCGAAACATGCCTGTTCCGCAAACCGATCAACCTGCGGGTGCCGGCCGAAGGCAAAATCGAAATCACCGCCGACGACGAATATGAACTGTTCTTCAACGATCAGTTGATTGGCACCGGAACGTCGTCCAGCGAAATGCAGACCTACGATATCAGCGACCGATTGGAAGTCGGCCGCAACATGATCGCGGTCCGCGTCGTGAACACTCGCGGCAACACCGCAGCACTGGCTGCTCGCGTTTCCATCCGTCCCGAAAAACAGGACAAGTGGTTCACGTTCAGCACCGACCGCACCTGGAAGGCCAGCACCAGCGATCATCCGATGTGGGAAACCGTCATGTTCAACGATCGGTTGTGGGATTCCCCGACCGAATTCGGAAAACTCGGTGACACCGCCCCTTGGGATCGCCAAGAACATGTCGCTGCCGAAACCCAGACCGAACAACGCGAACGATTCCAGATTCAAAAAGGATTCGGTGTTCAACGCGTCTTAGACGACGAACAGACCGGATCGGTCATCGCGATGACGTTCAACGAATTTGGACACATCATTTTGTCCCAAGAAGGTGGCCCACTGCTGTTGGTTATGGACAACGACGACGACGGCATCCCCGAACATGTCCGCACGTATTGCGATCAAGTGACATCGTGCCAAGGCATCCTAGCGCTTAACGGCGAAGTCTTCGTCACCGGCCAGGGCCCCGACGGCAGCGCCCTGTACCGTTTGACCGACAAGGATCGCGACGGAACGCTGGAAGAAGTGCACACGATCGTCAAACTCGATGGCAGCCCCGGCGAACATGGTGCCCACGGTATCCGGCTTGGCCCGGACGGGATGATCTATGTTGTGCTGGGCAGCCATGTCCAAGCGACCGGCAAGACCGGCCCTGGCGAAACCCTCACCGACGCGTACGAAGGCGACCTGCTGCCCCGTTACGAAGATCCGGCCGGACACGGACGCGGCATCCGCGCACCTGGTGGCACCGTGATTCGAACCAACGCCGATGGCAGTGTGGTCGAACGCGTCGCCGGCGGCATCCGCAACGCCTACGATTTGGTGTTCCACCCTAGCGGCGGCATGTTTGTGCACGACGCCGACATGGAAGCCGATGTTGACACCGCATGGTTCCGCCCGACCGCACTTTACGACGTCACCGAAGGCGGTGAATTCGGATGGCGAACCGGATGGGCCAAATGGCCTGAATACTACGTCGACCGATTGCCCAACCTATTGGACACCGGACGCGGCAGCCCGACCGGCGCCGCCTGCTACGAACACTACATGTTTCCCGTCCGCTATCACAATTCGTTGTTCTTGGCCGATTGGTCCGAAGGGCGAATCTTGAATGTGCGTTTGAAGCCACGCGGCAGCGGATACATTGCCGACAGCGAAGTCTTTCTGAAAGGCCAACCGCTGAACGTCACCGACCTGGAAGTTGGTCCCGACGGTGCCCTGTATTTCTGCACCGGCGGTCGCGGAACCGCAGGCGGAGTCTATCGCGTCGTCTACAAGGGCGAGATTCCCGAACGCATGAAGAAACTTGGCACTGGGATCGCTGCGGCCATCCGCCAACCGCAACTGGAATCCGCTTGGGCCCGCCAAGAAATCGCATCGATCAAACGCGAATTGGGTGACAAATGGGGACAGATGGTCGCCGGTGTTGCGTACAGCGACGACAACCCATCGCATTACCGAACTCGCGCCATGGACCTGATGCAACTCTTTGGCCCGGTCCCCAGCGAAGACCTTGTGATCGAATTAAGCCGATCCGGAAACGAAGCCGTTCGAGCACGCGCGGCCCGATTGATGGGGCTGCATCCCGGCAAACGAAGTGCTGCTGAATTGGTCGAATTGCTTTCCGACGGCGACGCGTTCGTGCGACGAACCGCCTGCGAAGCAATCCTGCGAAGCGGCCAGTTCCCATCCGATGTGGATGCCGTCATCCCACTGCTGGGCGAAGACGATCGCACACTCGCGTTTGTTGCCCGCCGCGTGCTGGAACGTATCGACACCGAAAAATGGCGTGGCGAAGTCCTGGCCAGCCCCGACCCACGCATCAGCATCGTCGGCATGTTGGGACTGATCAATGCAGACCCGACCGAAGCGACCGCGTTGCAAGTGTTGGAACGATCCAGCGAACTGATGAAGGAATTCCTTAGCGATGTGGACTTCGTCGACACGCTTCGATTGTGCCAAGTCGCGCTGCACCGCGGGAAAGTTTCCCCCGACAAGGTGCCCGAGCTTAGCATTCAAATTGCAGAAGAATTTCCGGCCGGCGATAACCGCATGAATCACGAACTGATTCGGTTGTGTGCCTACCTGCAATCCGACGGCGTCGCCGAGCGGGCGTTGGACTACATCAACAACACCGATCACGCCGACGTCGACCGAACACTGGTTGCGATGTGCCTGCAGTTCCTGTCCCACGATTGGACAGCGAATCAACGATTCCAGATCTTGAAGTATTACGAAAACACCGCCAACGCGGTGACCAGCGGATCGCTGTCGATGTACTTGATGGCGGTCACGCGTGACTTTGCTAGGTCGCTGTCCGACGAAGACGTCAAAGCGATTCTGGAACAAGGATCCGTGTGGCGGAACGCTGCCTTGGCGGCCATCTACAAACTGCCGCGCCCGATCGATAACGAAACCGCCGAAACGCTCCGCACGTTGGATCAACAACTGATCGCCAACCCACGTCCCGGCGACGTCGAACGTCGACTGCGCACCGGAATCATTGCGATGTTGGCGTCGGCCAAGGACGACGAATCGGCAGCCTACCTGAGAAAACTTTGGCGAACCGAACCGGAACGTCGAGCCGTCATTGCGATGGCGTTGGCCCAACATCCCGACGGCGAAAACTGGGATTATCTGGTCCGCAGCCTGAATGTTCTGGAAGACGAAACCGGCGATGAAGTCGTCAAAGCATTGCGGACCGTCAGCGTTGCCACCGACGACCCGATGGCGCTGCGACAGCTGATCATCTTGGGACTGCGTGCCGAACAAGACGGTCGCGAAATCGAGAACGTCGAACGATTGTTGGAACATTGGACCGGCATGCAACGACCGCCAAGCGAAAAATCGGCCAGCGGAAGCCTGACGATGCGACCTTGGCAAAAATGGTACGCCAAGGCTCACCCGGATCGCCCATCGGCCGAACTTCCCAAAGCGGACGAATCCCGCTGGGACTTTGACCAGTTGGTGAACTACCTGGACAGTGACGATGGCAGCCAAGGCGACCCCAACTATGGGCTGGACGCGTTTGCCAAAGCCAAATGCAACCAATGCCACCAAGTCAATCGTGACGGACCAGCCATCGGCCCATCGCTCAATGGATTGGCCAAACGATTCAGCAAACGCGAGATCCTGGAATCGATCCTGTATCCCAACCACGTTGTCAGCGACCAATACGCCAGCAAGAAAGTTCTGACGCTCGACGGACGGGTCCTGGTCGGCATGGTCAGCCAGATGACGAACCGCACTTTGGAGATCCGAGACGCCAACAACCAGGTGACGACGATCCCCGAATCGGAAGTCGATCAGGTGCTGCCCAGCAACAGCAGCATCATGCCAAGCGGGCTGCTAGATAGTTTGACGCTGGAAGAAATCAGCGACTTGATGGCCTACATGGGCGTCAGTTCGGCGGTCGAGATCGCATCGCGACCGTAAAAGTTGGTCTCCAACGCGACTGCGTTTTTTCGTCGAATGCCCAAGGAATCCTTGGGCCGATGGTCGTCCATTTCACCATGGACGCAGCGGGCGTCGCCAGAGATCCTTTCCCACGGGGAATTCGGGCGAATGCCACCACCGAAGCCTCGCCCCACCGAATCGACTTGGTGTTCTGATTGGCTCGCCTTCCCAAGATTTGGCGTGGCGGACAGAATAGCGCTTTGGAATCACGCGGATCCGCACTCGGACTCGCCTCTCGCTCTCTCTTCCCATCGGGATCGATCGTGGAACGTCGTCTGCTTACGTTCATCGTCTCTTCGACGGCGTTTTTCTTGGTTTACATGCTGCTGCGCGAGAAATTCGCACCTCAGCCTGAAGCCCCACCGGTCGCGGAAATGGTCGATCCAGCTGGCGATTTGCTCGCTGATGCTGATCCCAAGCCCGAATTGGTGGATGCCGGCGCGGTCGGACCGACCGGTGATAAAACGGCCCCGGACGATGCGTCGTCCGACGAAATCGCATCCAATCGCCCCACGGATCCCGAGTGGATCACGCTGGGTTCGATGGCTGCGGATTCCGGCTACCACATGCTGGTCACCCTGAATACTCGCGGTGCGGGTATCGAACGGATCGAACTGACCGAACGGGATGACAAAGGAAAACTGAAATACCACCGGGTCGATATCCGAATCGGATACCTGGGATATCTGGCTGCCGAATCCGCTACCACGGTGGACGGTGTGGTCATCAACGTTGTGGGACCGGGAACTCCCGCCCAGATCGCCGGGTTGAAAGTCGGCGATATCATCACGTCGATCGACGGCAAACCGGTAACCACCCGCAACGGCATCGACGCGGCGCTGGAAAAATCGGTTCCTGGCGACCAGGTCGATCTGGAAATCGTGCGATCGGCGACCCAGAGCCCCGAAACGGTCACGGTGACCCTGTCGCAGTACCCGCTGGACGTCGTGCGGCTAGCACGCGACGGTGGAACCGATCAAATCGAAGGCAATTTGACCCGCCAATCTTGCTTGATGCTGCTCAGCCAGGTGAATCGCAAGAGCATCGATTTGGGGAAAAACAAAATCCCCGGATACGCCAGCCCAGCGGATCTGATCTGGAGCACGTCCGGCACCAGCGACAGCGACGAAGGCGAATCGGTCACCCTGCAAGTCGAACTTTCCCAGGCGGAAATGGAAGCGGTCGGAGGACAGTCGGTTCGACTGCAACGCACCTATGCCGTCAAACCAGCCGACTATTCGATCGACATGCAACTGCAGGTCGACAATCTAGGCGACGAAGCACAAGACTTGTCTTATCGCTTGGAAGGCCCCAACGGCGTGACCCTAGAAGGTTGGTGGTACAGCAATAAAATCAGCCCCAACTTCTCTGGCGCCGCCGCCCGCGACGTGGTCTACAACACTGCCGCCGAAGATCACGAACTGGTCAGCGGCTATGAACTGCTGAAACTGGCTAAAAAGACCCCGGAGAATCCTTATCGGCCGATTTTCGCCCCCGACTTGGATGACTCCTCACGCAACCTTCGCTACATCGGCATCGATGCGCAGTACTTTGCGGTCGCCTATGTGCCCAGCGAAGGTGTCGATTCGCTAACCACATTCCGTCGCTGCGTAGCCGGAGTCGTCGCCGATCCGTTGGCCGTTCCAAAGAACAAAGAACGCGCGGTGAATGCTTCGTTCGTGCTCGATAGCGTGGTCGCCAATGTCCCGCCCGGTGGATCGATTCGCCAAGAATTGCAGATGTTCGCCGGTCCCAAGGACCCCGAGGTTCTGGAACCCTTCGGACTTGGCCAATTCATTTACTACGGATGGTTTGAACGATTCGCGAAACTGTTGGGCGGATTGCTTCACCTGCTTTCGGGCGTCGGCAACTATGCCCTGGCGATCATCCTGCTGACGGTCATCGTCCGCGGTTGCATGTTCCCACTAAGCCGCAAAGCGGCCATCAACGCCCAGAAGATGCAGGAACTGGCTCCCGAACTGAAGAAGATCGCCGAGAAGCACAAGGACGACATGGAGGGGCGGATGAAGGCCCAGCGGGAACTCCAACAACGCGTTGGGTTCAATCCGATGGCCGGCTGCCTGCCGATGTTCCTGCAATTGCCGATCTTCATCGGGCTCTATCGCGCCCTGTCGGTCGACATCGAACTACGCCAACAGCCCGTTTTCAGCGGTACCGATTGGGCATCCAACCTGGCCGGCCCCGACATGCTGGCCTATTGGGGCGACTGGTTGTTCGATTACATGTCGGGCCGGGGAACAGGATGGTTGGGACCCTATTTCAACATCCTGCCGGTCCTAGTGGTCGGTCTGTTCTTGGCTCAGCAGAAGATGTTCATGCCGCCGGCGACGGACGAACAAACCGCCATGACGCAAAAGATGATGAACGTCATGACGTTGATGATGGGACTGTTCTTCTTTCGCGTTCCTGCGGGCCTGTGCATCTACTTCATCACCAGCAGTCTGTGGGGCATTGGCGAACGAATCTTGGTCAAGAAAACGCTTCCCAAGACATCCCACTTTGATACTTCCGTCCTAGAAGGGTCGGCAGTTCCCACAGATTCGGGATCGTCAAAACCGGCTGCGAAGAAAGATTCGTTGGTCAAACGAATTCAGGACAGCGTGAAGAAGCCCGAGCCGACTTTCGAGCGTCCCAACAAACGGAAGCGTCCGAAGAAGTAGTTCGAACCCGCCCGTGGACAGGGGCAGTCTGCATCAACGTGCAGATTGCCACGCGGGCGGCGACTCAACCGCCGCCGCGAATCTCTGGCCCGGGGGATTCCGCGGCCTCACTCGCTCTCTAGCTGGTGGACCGCTTCGATGACCTTCTGGTCGTGCCCGTCCACTGTCACGCGTTTCCAGACCTTGGCGACTTTGCCTTGGGCGTCGATCAGGTAGGTCGACCGCTGGATCCCCATCGATTTCTTGCCGTACATGTTCTTTTCACGGTAGGCACCATACTTTTCGCTCATCGCATGGTCCGAATCGACCAAAAGAGGAAAAGGAAGTGAAAATTTTTCACGAAATTTTTGGTGGCTCTCCGCCGTATCACCGCTGACGCCGAACAGCTGGACGCCCAGCTTCTTCAGCTCGTCATATCGGTCTCGAAAAGCGCAGGCCTCCCTGGTGCAACCGGGTGTGTCGTCACGCGGATAGAAGTAGACGAGGACCGGATTCCCTTTCAAATCGCTTAATTTGACCTTGGTTCCCGAGTCATCTTTCAAAGTGAAAGCGGGGGCCGCTTGGCCGGGCTCGATCCAATCTGCCATCAAAATACCTGCTGCTAGGAAGTGAGAAATAGGGTCCGCCGTGGGCACCTGCACGATAGTATCGTGTCCACCCATTGCCTTGGGAACGCCGCCCGCTGCCTGACCGGTGCGTGACAGGGCGGCTAAATTTACTAGACTCTCGATCATGAGTGACAATACTTCTGAACAAACGCCCGATCCGTCCGGCTCCCAACCCGTTTCTGCTGATTCGTCAGCGGCCAATTCGCCTGTGGCTGGCAAGCCATCATCGAAGTCGGCTGCCAACGAAAACCCGATGGTCAATCCGTCGCGTGCGATTCGTCCCCTGGGGGTTGAATACGGTCGCAAACTGGCCACCGAAGCCGCTCGCGTGGCACTGGAAAACAACGGCCAAGACGTGATGGTGATCGATGTTTGTGCCCAATCGGCCGAATTCGATTTCTTCGTTTTGGCGACCGGGACCAGCCGGCGGCAACTGCATGCGATCAGCGAACAGATCGACGACGCACTTGAAAAAGGGCTTGGCGACCATCGCATGGGCATCGAAGGATACGACGAAAGTCGCTGGATCGTGCTCGATTACGGCAGCGTCGTGGTCCATCTATTCGATGACGAAACCCGCGAATACTATGACTTAGAATCGCTGTGGGCCGACGGCAAGTCGATCCCATTGGAAGAACTTGGCCTTCCCCCCCAAGCCTAGGAATCGGCCAAGCGACCGATCCACGGTGGACACCAGCGGTCAGTCGTCCACCGAATCCTACCAAAGCCAAGGCGTAAGAATCCCCTTGGCCAGCCGCCTTGGATCAAGGCGCCCGACCGCATTGTGCCGTAGGTTCAAAGCGAACCAACGATGGCATAATGCGGTCGTTGAATCGTCCACCTTCTTTTGACCCACGGCCTTTGCGGTCGCATCTATGCACATTCCCCAATTGTTGCAGCAACGTTTCGTCGACGCGCTGAAAGACCTGACCGATGATCCTGATGCTTTCGCGTCGATGATTCGATCGACGACGGATCCCAATCACGGTGACTATCAGTGCAATTCGGCAATGCCGCTTTGCAAGGCCCTGAAGCAACCTTCGCGCGAAGTCGCCGAAACGCTGGTGTCGCGATTGAAGGTCGATGACCTATGCGAAACGCCAACCGTCGCCGGCCCTGGGTTCATCAATCTAAAGCTGCGCGATGAATTTTTAACGGAGCAGCTGCGAGCCATGCTCGGTGATGCTCGCTGCGGTGTCGCCAAAACACAGCAGGGTGGAAGCATTGTGATCGACTTTTCGTCACCCAATGTGGCGAAACCCATGCACGTCGGCCACATTCGCAGCACAGTCATCGGCGACGCTCTAGCCCGAACCCTGAAATTCCTGGGCTACCAAACCATCACAGACAATCACCTGGGTGATTGGGGCACTCAATTTGGAATCATCATTTACGGTTATAGGCATTTCGGTGACCCCCAAGTGGTGAACCAAAATCCCGTCCCCGAGCTTTCCAAGCTGTATCGCCATGTCAACCAGTTGATCGAATACCGAAAGGCGCTGGCATCGAAACCGAAGACCATCGAAGCGATCGAAACGGCAACCAACGATTTGGCTGCCGCCGAATCCAGCCTCGCTTCGCTACCAGCCAAAGAACAGAAGAAGGCCAAAAAGAACATCGCTTCGCAGCAACGACGGATCGCCGGACTGCGCGACGAACTCCAATCCTTGGACGGGAAGATCCAAGCGGTGGAAAGCGACGCGGCATTGATGGCCGACGCACAGAAACACAGCGACATCGATACCGCTGTCCTTCAAGAAACCGCAAAACTACACCGTGGCGACCCCGAAAACCTTGCCTTGTGGGAACAGTTCCTTCCTTTCTGTAAAGACGAAATCAATCGGATCTATGACCGATTGGATATCCAGTTCGACCACACATTGGGGGAAAGCTTCTACCACCCCATGTTGGGTCCGATTGTCGAAAAACTTGAAACCATGGGATTGGCATCTCAAAGTGATGGCGCGACGTGCGTCTTCCTAGACGGCTTTGATGCCCCCATGATCGTCCGCAAGCAAGATGGTGCGTTCTTGTATGCCACCACCGATTTGGCAACGCTTGAATACCGCTTGAAGACATTTCAGCCTGCGGAAATTGTTTATGTCGTCGATAGCCGCCAAAGCGAGCACTTCGAAAAACTGTTTGCGGTCGCCGATGCTGTGGGGACCGGCGATGTCAAGTTGGTGCATGTCAACTTCGGCACCGTCCTGGGCGAAGACGGCAAGCCGATGAAAACTCGCAGCGGGTCGCTGATCGGACTGGAAAGCTTGCTCGATGATGCGGTGGATCGTGCCAAACAGGTGGTGTGCAACCCGGATCGCTTGGAAAACTTCGATCCACCGATGGATGAATCCGAACAAGAAGCGATCGCCGAAATCGTAGGCATCGGAGCCATCAAGTTCGCTGATTTGGGGCACCATCGGACCAGTGACTATCGATTCAACCTGGACAAAATGGTCGCGTTGGACGGGAATACTTCCGCGTACGTTCAGTATTCCTATGCTCGTATTCAAAAGATCTTGGAACGTGCAGAGAAGGCCGAATCGGATGTGATCGACATGGTGGAAAGCCACGGCATCCAACTGACGCATCCAGCCGAACGCAACTTAGCGCTGATGCTTTTGAAGTTCGAAGAAGCACTCGTTGCCGTCCATAAAGACTATGCCCCCAACATGCTGGTTGATTACCTGTTGGAAACAGCCAAGGTGTATTCCAAGTTCAACGAAAGCTGTCACGTACTGCGCGCCGAATCCCCCACCATCCAAGCGACACGGTTGATGTTGGTTGCATTGTGCGGGCGTATCCTTGGTGTCGGGCTGAACCTTTTGGGTGTCGGCGTCGTCCAGCGGATGTAATCGACATCAACGATGGCGATGACCAACATCAACATCGATTTCATTATCAATCTTCGCTGCAATCGCAGTGGTTTGTTTGCTCAATACCCATAATCGGATTGACAAAAAGCGCAAACCACATAACTTAGGGAACCAAGTGCACAGATGGTTCGCGATGATTGCAGGCCAAACCACAAATGCGCGTCGTTTTGCTCGCCCCGCAAGACAACATTCGCAACGTGGTTCTATTCAATGGCTTTTGCAATTCGTTCACCAACCGATGTGTTTCACCCCCCAAAGTTCACGGCCGAATTCTCGGTTCGAAAGGTATGATGATCATGGCAAAGAAGAAGTCGGGCGGACCGAACAAGTCGCAAGCCATTCGCGATTACAACACCAGCAACCCATCGGCAAAGCCAAAGCAAATCGCCGAAGACCTTAGCAAGCAAGGTATCTCGGTCAGCGCTGGATTTGTCAGCACGATCCTTTCAACATCCAAGCGAAAGAAGAAAGTCGCTCGCCCAGGTCGCCCGAAAGGCTCTGTCAAATCGGTTCGCGCCGTTGGCCGTCCCGCCAAAGCGAAATCCAATGGCGACGTGTCGGTTGATTCGCTTCTGAAGGTCAAGCAACTGGTTGCCGAAATCGGTGGCATCGACGAAGCCAAGTCGGCATTGTCGACTCTGGAAAAATTGATGGGCTAGGCTTCCGGCCAAGTTTCCACCAACGCACCATCCACGGGATCGCCAAACTTGGCGGTCCCGTCGGCACAAACCAACTGCCGAAGTGCCTGCCAATCGTTTCCTCGGTCAATCCGAGCACTCAAAGAACGATCGGCACAAATTCTTTGCTGGCGGCCTTTCTCGGTCGCCCTGTTCCGGCTATCCCCCGCGACGCTTGCTCCCGTGACGGTTGCCCCGCACACCGGTTCATGAACAATCCATCGCGGTTCACAGACACCGAATGACGGGTCCACAGGCCCCTCAGGGACGATCCACGCCGCCCGACCGCCGCCCGACCGCCGATCGACCGCCGCCCGACCGCCGATCGACCGCCGATCGACGCCGCCAAACTGCGGATCACCGCCAACGGGCCGGATCTTCGCTTCCGGCCGCAAGACGGCCCGCCGTCACCATGCAGAAAAACCTTGCCAAGACCCGCGGCAATATTCTGTGTAAACTGTTAACCAGTTGGTTCCAGTCCCCGATGGATGCCTGTTGCCTGATCGCGTCCGCTTTCGGATGGCCACCGTTGATTGCCCCGCCGTGCGTGGCCCACCAATCGGCGAGGTCACCGTGGCAATTTGGCCGTGCTTCTCAGGGGACGACGATGGCCTTGGCGGGACCGACGCTGCTACCTGCCTGAATGTCTTTTCCGCGTCCTGAATAGAAGTGTTCCTGGTCATTGATGAGTGAACTTACCCCCCAACAGTTTGCGCAGCGAATTGCTGACCTTGGACTCGCAGACCGCCGTGTGATCGACCATGCACTCAACGAATTGGGCGTTGGTGACCACACGATGGAAGAAATGATCCGGGTCATGCAGGGCAACGGCGTCGTGACGACGCTGCAAACCGACAAAATCTTGAAGGGTGATCGCCAGGGTTATTTCTATGGCGACTATAAGATTCTGTACCTGATTGGTGCGGGTACGTTCGCGCGAGTCTACCGGGCGGAAAAAGACGGCCAGGTCTTCGCGGTCAAAGTGCTGCGAAAACGTTTCCGGGACGAGTTGAAGGAACTGGAACAATTTCTTCGCGAAGGTCGCATGGGGCTGAAGCTTCGCCATCCGCACATCGTGAATATCTTGGACGTCGTCCCCGATCAACGAAACCCATTCCTGGTGATGGAATTTGTTGAAGGGCAAACTCTTCGGGATCTGGTGAAGGTACGCGGCAAGCTGCCTGCGGATCTTAGTTTGCGTTTGATCTACGAGATCGCATCTGGACTGGCTTACGCGGCATCACTGGGGATCGCCCACCGTGACTTGAAATTGTCCAACGTGCTGATTTCATCCGACGGGAAGGCCAAGCTGGTCGACTTTGGTTTGGCTGCGTTGACCGACCGCAATAACCCCGAAAAAATGGCCGACTGCCCCAACGCGCGAGCGATCGATTATGCGGCTCTGGAACGGGGCACCGGAGTTCGCAAGGACGACCCACGCAGTGACGTCTATTTTGCCGGCAACATGCTGTACCACATGCTGGCAGGGGTCCCGGCGCTGACGGAAACCCGTGACCGACTGCAGCGGCTTAGCGTTTCGCGTTTTCAAGAAATCGTTCCGCTTCATGAACGCGTCCCTGATGTCCCAGGGGTCGCCAACCAATTGGTCCAACGGGCGTTGGAATTCAACCCTGAAAAGCGGATCCAGTCGGCTGCGGCCCTGCAAGCCGAAGCCAAGAAAGCGATCCAGATCCTGGAACAGGGGATCAGCCCCCGCCGCCGCGACGATGATGCGCCCGGCAGTGAATATCAAGAGGAAGACGAGGATCCGACCAACGAAGGCGAAGGTTACATCGTGATGCTGGTCGAATCGAAAGTGGCGCTCCAGAATGCCGTTCGCGAACGACTGAAATCACGCGGCTACCGAGTCCTGGTCATTTCAGACCCCAACCGAGCACTGGCCCGTTTCCACCCCGATGACGATCCGCCAGCCGACTGTCTGGTGTTCGGTGCGTCGGAACTTGGAAGTTTAGCTGTCGAAGCGTTCAATAAATTTGCAGACGACGAACACACCGCGTCGATACCCTCTATTCTGCTGGTCGATCGGCGGCAAACCAGCTTGATCGCCTCGGCACGTCGGGGCGGCAACCATAAACTGTTGCCGCTGCCGTTGAAGGTGAAAGAACTGCGTGTGGCCCTGATGCGGCTGCTAAAGGGGACCGAGAAGCGGCCACTGGGAACGTACTGAGCACCCAATTGCCAGAAATTTTCTCAGTTCGGGTTGAAGTCTCAAAGAATCTTGTCCGATAGTACTGTCATATCTGGTGCAGAACACAAAAGCATGCGAAACTACCGATCTTGACTGTTCGCCAGTCTTTCTCTAGTTTTCGCATTATCAAAACGGCGACGTGGCCAAGTGGCTAAGGCGAAGGATTGCAAATCCTTTATTCGTGGGTTCGAATCCCACCGTCGCCTCTTTTTCGGGGGGCAGTATTCGCAACGGCGATTGCTGCCAACGCCCCGCGATTTGATCGCGGGCAGCGTGATCCCGAAAATTTTCGGCAGCAGCGTCGAATGCGACGCAGACGCCCACATCAAGGCAGGGTCCCCATCGGGTCGCATCCAGCCGATCAGCGATCAGATCGCCCCAATGAGCGATCCAACGCCAACGATGATTGCCCCACGGTCCGAATGCCCGGGATCAGGCGACATTCGCGGTTCCTGCACACCTGCAATATTCAATAGCCGGGGCTATCGCCCGACGACCCAAATTGTCCGATGGGGCTTATCGTGCGGCTTTCGCCATCGACACGAACTCTTGCAACTCCGCCAGCGTGCTGGAAATATTTTCCCATTGCGAATCGACGATCGCTTGTTCGCCTTTGGCTGCGATCTCGGACAATTTGTCGAGGCCCACCGTTCCGCCGGATCCTTTGATCTGATGCAAATGCTTGGCGATCGTGTCCATGTCGCCAGCGATGCTGGCCTCGATCAGACTGGGCAGAACAACATCCACTTGCTCTACCAATTCGCTGGCGAATGTTTCAAGCCAATCGTCATCCAGGAAGTCATCATCATCAGACAACGCTGGATAGGCCGGCAACAGATTCGACGACGACATGGACTCTTTCCCGTCATGACGAACTTGCAAAGCGATCGGCGACGCTGGCGCTGCCTGATCGACACCTGCAGCATGTTCGACCGAAATCATCTCGCAAGCGTCTTCACCGACCGAGTTTGCTGCAACAATTCTTAGCAGTGCGTTCAGATCGATCGGCTTGGTCAGGTATTCGGTGCATCCAGCAGTTCGGCAGCGGCCCTCGTCGCCCACCATTGCATTGGCGGTCAATGCAACGACCGGTTTTTGGAAACCTTTCTCGCGGAGTAATTCGACGGCGCTGTACCCGTCCAAAACAGGCATCTGCATGTCCATCAGGACGATGTCGGCCGAATCATGATCCGCCATCAACACATCGACCGCTTCTTGACCGTTGCATGCCGTGTTGACGATCGCACCGGAGTCGGCGAGCAACAACGACAACAGTTTCCGGTTAGATTCACCATCATCCACGACCAGCACACGAACGCCGCTGAGGTTGCACTTTAGGAACTGATTGTTTCGATGCCCACGGGCAGTCGAAAGAACCTCGTCGGGATCAATCAAACGAACATCATCGGGACAATCAATTTTCAGCGTCAGAATCATCTGGGTTCCGACATTCTGTTCGCTTTCGATGTCGATTGTTCCGCCCAACGCGTCAGCCAGCCGTTTGCTGATGGAAAGCCCCAAACCGGTGCCGCCATATTTCCGGGTGGTTGAAACGTCCGCTTGTTTGAACGGTTCGAACACCGACGCCATCTGTTCGGGGGTCATTCCGATCCCGGTGTCTTCCACCACGATCTGCAGTTGATCGGGTGCGGCCGCTGGTCCCAGCGTTCGGACCACCAGCGTAACGCCGCCTTGGTCGGTAAACTTCAACGCGTTGCTGACCAAGTTGGTCAAAATCTGTCGCAATCGAGTGGAGTCGCTGACGATCGCATCCGGCACACTGCTTTCGACGCGCAGGCCGAGTTCGATCTTCTTTTTCATCGCCTGCGATTGCATCGAGGTGACCACATCGCCAATGATCAAGATCGGGTTGCACATAACACTCTCGGTCACCAACTTGTCCGCTTCGATCTTCGAGATATCAAGAATATCGTTCAGCAAATCCAGCAGGTGAAAGGCATTGGAGTGAATGGTTTGCAGGTGTAACGTGCGTTCCGCATCGTCTGATACAACACCGCGGAGCATTAGGTCGGTGAATCCTAGAATCCCGGAAATGGGAGTTCGAATTTCGTGGCTCATCCGGGCCAGGAAATCGCTCTTCGCCGCATTCGCCTCTTCGGCAACACTTTTAGCCAACTGCAATTTTTCTTGAGTCGCGGTGAGTTGCTGCGCAGTCCGTTCCAGCTCTTTCGAATGTCGCACCACCGAATCGGTACGTTCCTTGACCTTGCGTTCTAGGTTTTGGTTCAGGTCGTGCAATTGGAAAAAGCTATCGGCCTTTTCCAGTGCCGCACCGGCCGCGGACGCTAGATAGTCGGCGATTCGAATTTCGTCATCACCGTAGATTCCAGAGAACCGACGATTGACGACATAAAGAAACGCTACCGTTTCATTATTCACATCAATTGGGCAACAAAGGAACGTTCCCTTGTCCGAATCCGAAGTACCTGGCAAGACGCAAATTTCTTGGTCGCGAACCACGGTTTGCTTCAACCGCCGCGATTCATCCAGGATGGACGGATCAAATCGTTGCACCGGGGGAACCGTCGAAATTTCGCCATCGGCATCTTCGAGAATCAAAAACACCTGCTCGCCACGTAGGATCTTGGCAGCGGCCGCTCGAACCTCGTTATAGATTTCTTGCGGCATCACGCTGGTGGCAATTCGACGACCTGACGCCAGCAGTGAATCGAATCGATCCAGCAACGAAAGCGATCCGCTTTCGTTGACGCTGTGTTTGGTATCGCTAAATTTCGAGAGTCGTTCTTTTGCCTGTTCGGTTTCATCTTCATCGATCGGCCAACCAAACTCTTTCGCATATTCCGCATACAGGACAAGTGTTTCAGCGTACTCGGCATTCGCGTTCTGCTGCTTGGCGATATCCAAGCTGCGTTGGAACATCAGACGTGATTTGCGTTGTTTACCTGAAATCGCAAGCACCGCAGCAAATTCACGCAGCGCATGTGGACGATCGTTCGTAAATTCTTTGGAAATCGAAACGGCCTTTTTTGCCGTTCGGTACAATCGCTTCACCGCTTGCCGTCGCGTCGCCACGTTGCGAACCACGGTGGTTTCCAGCTTGCGACGCAGGGCGCTGCACATCCACGCATGAGCAGGACTGACATAAGAGTTCTTGACCTTCGTCTTCTGTGCTACCAGGACCGCTTTTTCGAACGAAGCGGCAGCCTCGCTGAAACGGTCGTGATAGAAGTCATGGACACCCTTCGCGATCAAGACTTGGCAGGTCCGTTGTGCGTCGATCACATCTCTGGAAAGTTCAAGGTCGATCAGAACGACCGGCACGTTCCCAGACGCAGCACGCACCCAGACGTCAATGATATTCCCAGTCGCCTGGAAATCACCACGCTTGATTGCCGATTGGTAGTTGACCTGGGACAGTTCGACCGCTTCGTCAAACTTTCCCATTCGGTAAAGCGACGCAGCAAGCTGGTACCGCGCAATATGCACTTCCCAATAGTCGCCGGTTCGCTCCAAAACGTCGACCGCTTGGCGCGCCTGGTCAATGCAGGCTTCGTACCTCGAGAATGAATACAACAGGATGCTTAGGAAGTTGCGTGATTGCCCCTGTCCCCACACATCGCCCAACGACTTACGAATTTCCAGCGACCGGCTGGCGTATTGAATGCCGCGTTTTTCCCAACGCACTAGCGTCATCACCGGTGCGTGTTCCGAGTACGTCTGTGCTAGGAACCGCGTCGGATGATATTCTTCGGCCGCATTCATCCCCCGCAGGTGTGCCCACAGCGTGAAATACTTGTTGCGGGTGTACCAGTACGCGTGCGCTATCTGGCTGTACAGCGACAGCGACATTTGATCCTGTTCACTGGGATCGATCTGGCGTTTCCCACACAGGCTAGGGAACAGCGAGTTCCGCAATTGTCGGCCGCCTTCGATCGCCAGGTTCCAACCCAATTGAATCGGCGTGGAACAGACCGGTTGCTGCAGCTGCCGAAGCGACGCTTCAAAGCACTCCACAGCTTGGTCTTTGTTGCCACGCTTGAACCATAATTCGCCACGCCGTAGCAACACACGAGCCTGGTCTTTGCTGGAATCAACGCTTTTGTCAGCCCGATCGAGCCACTCTTCGGCAGTGTCGTATTCACCTTGCAACAACAACACCTCGCTCATCATCATTTCGATGAACAATTGATGTTCGCCCGTCGAATGATGCAGTGCACGCACGGCGATCTGCAGCTGTTCTTGCGCACTGACCAACGAAAAACTGTTTCGCGCGATTTTGGCGGCGTGGATCGCATTGGGTAGCGCCTGCTGATGCATATCCGCAGCGTCATAGTGATAGGCCAGCCGAAAGAACTCATGCGGTTCATTCGCTTCGAGGTATCGCCCAATTTGACCGTGTGCGGTTTTGATCGTGGCCGTTGAAAGTTCTTCTAAAATCGCCTCGCGAATTTTGTCGTGAACGAACGAAAGCACTCGGTCAGGACGGCTCCAGACCAATCGTTGCATGCGGGCCGGATGGATGGCGTTATGCGCATCGGCAACGCTGATGCCGACCAAATCGGCAGCAATGTCAAGGCTGAACTCGCGACCGATCACTGCGGCGACGGCGAGAATGTTTCTTGCATCGTCGGGCAAACGAGACAACCGATCGACCAGAATATCCCCCGCACCATCAGCGGTTTGGAAAGACGACAGTTGGTCGTGATCGACCTGCCATACCTTGTCGACGCTGCGCAGCGCATCTGATTCAACCAGACCTCGCAAGACGGCGGCAGCCATGAACGGGCTACCCTCGGCGAATCGCTGCACGACTTCGATCGCAACATCTGGAAGCTGGCCAGCCATGGATTCAGCCAGCTGCTTGACCGCATGGGGTGTTAGCGGTCCGAGCGAAAGTTTCTGCGAAACCTCGACCTCACTTTGCAGCTTGTTCGAAATCCCTTCGTCGGGGCGCGCAACCGCAAACAGAAAACAGTGTTCCGATGGTGCTTCGCATAAAGCGATTAGAATTCGAAACGATTGGTCATCCATCCATTGGCAATCGTCCAAAGTGATCATCAAACTGCGATCCGCAGTCCCCAGACCAGTGAACAGAGATCGAAAGGCTGATACCACTCGCCCTTGGCCTAGCACATCCGGACCCGATAGCGTGCTGATATTCCACCCGAAGGACTTTGCAAGTTGCGGCATCGCTGTCGCAACTTCCTGGCGATAGTCCTCCATCCGGTCCATGGTCCGGGCAAGCAACAACGGATCATTTGCCAAATGCTTGACCAGTTGATCAATCGCCTGCAACCAGACCGCTGCGGGTTGCTGGGCGGCGTGTTCGGTGGCGCGACCGCGCAGTACCAAGAACCGCTTTCGAGACGCAACACGTGCAACCTCGTTCAGCAATCTTGTCTTTCCCATCCCCGATTCGCTGGTCATCAAGATCTTTTGAGACTTCCCAACGACGACGTCTTCAAGGGTTTGCTCTAACACCTTGACTTGGGCATCCCGCCCCACAAACGCGGGGTCAATGATGACCGAACGTTGGTCAGCAGCGCCAACTACAAAATCGTCAAAACTGACGTCCCCCAGGAGCGCTTGCGAAATCGCGTCGACATCATGCAGGGCAGCGCGAGCACTTTGGTAGCGGTCGCGAGGCTCTTTGCAGATCAGCTTGTCGATCAATTGAATGACCGCATCCGGAGTGTCGTCGGGATACCGGCTAGCGTCCGGGTCCGCCGTCATGTGTTGATACAGAATCTCGCTGACGTCGCCATCGAATGCGGTTTCTCCGGTCAGAGCGGCGTACAGGACGTATCCAACCGAATACAGATCCGACGACTCGCAAATGTCGTGATCGATGATTCCCGAAAGTTCAGGGGACGTATACGACGCGCATTCGCGAGCAAGCAGATCGTCCTTGCCAAATAGTTCCGGACACCACAGCGGGACATAGCCGCATAAAACAGAACGGCCATCGGGTCGCACGATGATGTTCGAGGGACGGATGTCGCGATGGATACACCCTATCCGGTGGATATGATCCAAACCGTCCAATAGATCGCGGGCCAACCCCATCGCTTCGGCGGCGGACAGCGGGGCTTTATGAAACTTAGAAGACAGCGAGACCCCCTCGGTGTAGGGATACACTACCCGTAGGTTCTTTTCACCAACCTCATAATCGATGGGGCTGGCATAGGTTTCACATCGGATACTAGATGTCAGGCGTGCTTCCGTTTTAAAACGATAGTACCCCCTCTCTCGGAAAAACCCTTTAGGTACTTCGCGGAGGATAACCTGCCCCCCCTCGTCTAGGTCCTCGGCAAGGAAACAATAGACGATGGACGTGTTCGATAGTTCTTTGATGATGCGATATCGGTTCGCCCGTTGCCCCACACCATCAGGATTAATCGTTGACCTCACTATCGCCTCGATTTCTGTCGAACAAATACAAGTGTTGCAAAACGAAAATGACTTCGGGGCAGGAGTCACAAACGTTTTCGAGCAATTGCCGACGCTAAAACGCGTTCTCAATAGCTATGCCCGAGGAAAAATAGATCACCAAAAGGGGTTATTCCAAATCATTTGCTACGAATGCTTTGTTTTTCTCAATGATATTTTTCAAATTGATCCACGGATCCGTTGCCATAGCTACAATCGGCTCAAAGCGTCGGGCAGTGACGCATTTAACTTCTGAGGGCACCCAGATTTCATTTTGGAGAAGACAATGGTTACGTTAATTCGTAGTGGGCAAGAGATTGATTGGGATCAGGATTACAGCGAACGAGTGAACCCCCCGTTGATGACACGATTGCTGCATGAAGCAATTCCGGTATTAAAGGAAGTGGGATGGCGAGTTACTTCGGTGACCGAAGGGGGGTGCCAGTCGGAACTACCTCTTTGCCAAGCGGCAACCAATCAACATGGCACCCATCAAGCCGCGTTGATTTCGTTATCGGCCGACTACACGGGCGGATTGGCTTTAGCATCTCTACTACGCGGCGTCCCCCTTTCGGGGATACACCGATGTACAGATGACAATTCTGCATCGCTATGGTTGGCATCGATGGATGTCAAATATCGCAATCCTAGTACCGGACATCTGGTTGGTACCTGCGAGATCCCACCGGGTGTGGCAGACACCGTACGTCAGAGGTATTTTGCGGGGAAACGTGTGCTGGTCACACTTCCGGTAACCTTCACGTCGAATGGTGAATTGGTGGCAGAGGCCGAGATGCGATATTTCGCACAGCCTTCGATTCAGCTGAAACCTACTAAGACGAACCCCCGCATTTCGCCGTTGTTCAAACAGAAGTTGAAGGCTTCGGCGCGGATGATCGCAGGGCTGCGGGCGTCATCCGATGGCCCACAGATTCGTGTTGATCAAAGCCACGAACGGCAAGCCGCCGGTCCGCATGGCGAACTATTGGCCAAACGATTGCATGGCATTTTGCCGCAACTTCGCGAGATGGTATTGGCCCGAACCAGCCATGCCGACGAAACGTTGCGTCGCATCCCTGGGCTACGGCAGGTAATCATCTTGGGCGTTGGTTTGGACATGCGACCGTTTCGTCTATCCAACGAACTGGGGAACCCGACGTTCTTTGAAATCGATCTACCGGAGATGCTTGAAGAACGCAAACGAGTGGTCAACGAAGTCCCACGCAGTTCTTCGATCGTTCGGCATACGATTGAAGCGGACTTTAAAGTCGACGATCTATCCGAGCGTTTGCTAGGACATCCGGATTTCGATCCCAAATTGCCGACCGCGGTCATTTACGAGGGATGTTCGATGTACTTCACCGCCGAAGAAAATCGCGCCATCCTTCATCAGATTTCCAGCCTGCTGCATCATCGCGATAGTCGCGTGTGGTGTGACATGGTGACGGAAGCGGTTGTCGAGGGAACGGTACCATCGATGGAAATTGTGAACTTCATCCAAGGGATGGAAGAATTGGGCGAGCGGTTTATCTTCGGGAACAACCAGCCGGGTGAATTCCTTGGTAGTTGCGGTTACTCGGAAACCCAGTCGACATCGGTGGGGACCTACGTCGGCTCCAACGACCCCGTATTATCGACCTATCAGTTCGCCGTTTCGCAAGTCTTCCAGCGATGATCAACCATTGACTGGTGTTCGATACCGGTATCCATCCCGGGGACAGCGTTCCCCGGTTTCGAAGTGGTTGGCGAGCCAACGAAGTGCTGCGTTTCGATCCGCATGGGGCGGAACGCAGCCGGATGCCATCGCAGGTTATCTAAGCGGACCCTGTTAAGCTGGATGGGCATTTGCAATTTTGCCAATTCGCCGTGTCGGAAAAGACGACAATCACTGTGATGTCAGACCTTTCGGCTGATATCGCAGAGGTCGACCATTCGACGGGGCACGTTCGATGAAAAGATACCTTTTGCTAGGTATGGGGCTATTTCTTGCGCTGGGTATGTCGGGCAAGGCATATTCGCAGGGCGCAATCATTTCCGCAGCAGGACCGGTCCATCGTGGGATGGGGGGGGCGTCCACAGCGGCGCCGATCAGCGCACTCGGTGCGCTCTACTGGAATCCCGCCACGATCAGCGGCTTGGAACATTCCGAGCTTGAAGTCGGGGTGGATCTGTTGTTTACCGATCACAATGTTTCGTCATCAGTAGGCCCCTTCGGCGGCAGCACGGATGCGGACCCAGGAACCTTCCCGGTTCCCAACTTTGGTTGGGTGCATCATTTGGAAGATTCCCCCTTCACGCTAGGGCTTGGGGTCAATTCGGTCGCCGGTTTCAAAACCAGCCTGCCATCGGATTCGACGAACCCGGTCTTGATGCCACAACCATCTGGTCTGGGACGCATCAGTTCCGAGGCGACATTCCTGCAAATCGCACCGGTTTTGTCGGTGATATTGACGGACCGTCTATCGGTCGCCGCGGGCCCCGTCATCACGACGGCCCAGGTCGGACTTGAACCGTTTGTGTTCGATTCCGCCAATTCAAACAACACGTATTCAGCGGGTCGGGCGACCAAGTACCACTGGGGTGGTGGGTTTCAAGCCGGGATGTACTACATCCTGAACGATGCCTGGCACGTTGGTGCTTCGTACAAGAGCAAAGCGTGGATGGAAACGTTCGAATTCATGGGTGTCGACGAAAATGGCGTCGCTCGCACACTGACGACTGAAATCGACCTTCCAACAACCGTCTCGCTGGGTCTCGGATTCACGGGTTTTGACAAATGGTTGTTTGCCGCCGATGCCCGATTCATTGATTACGAGAACGCAGACGGCTTTGGCGACCGCGCTTCCTATGATGCGACAGGAAAACTGAACGGATTGGACTGGAGCAGCGTGTTTGCCCTCGCGTTGGGCGCCCAGCGTTCGATCAACGACCGCATCTACCTGCGGATGGGTTACACCTACAACCAGAATCCGATCCAAAACAACGAGTCGTTTTTCAATCTGGCGTCACCGCTGATTTATGAACACATGCTAAGCGCTGGCGGTTCCTTCAAACTGAACGACAAGGTTTCGTTGAACGCTGGCTACTCGCACTACTTCGAAAACGCGGTCACAGGCCCGATCATCCAGCCGGGCACCGGAGCACTTGCCGGATCGTCGGTCACGAACACCATGTCGGCCGACTTTCTTAGTTTCGGAATCCTGATGCGGCAGTAGTGCCACCGCTCATTCACTGCCGCCGGCATCGGCCACCGCGTCCTGCGATCCAGGCGTGGCGGGTTTGGTCGCGGAAGGCAGCAAACGACGGGGCGGCAGGTCCGCAGCGTTTGGATGCCCGCCGGATAGGGTGGTCGCAGGACAGGATGCCGCAAGGACCGCTGATCGGTCTGCGGCACCGGAAACAACCGGGGGTGACGATCGAAGAAACTTTTCCGATTAGGTCAAGGTTCCCGTCCGGGCGTGCCGATACAGTTGACGGGGGTGGAGATGATGTGCGCGGACTCTTAGCGCCGGCAAACCACCGTGAAACACAGACAATCGATTGAATCAACGATCTATCTGGTTGTGGTCGCACTTGCGGTGATCATTCTGGGCGGAGGTTGTTCGTTCTTTCCCGAGACTCGCCAACGTGACTCGATCCACAATCCGTTTCCACAATTGAAACGGGTTGCGGTCCTGCCGTTCTATAACCAAAGCAGCGAACCGACCGTCGATACCGATTTGGTCGCCGAGAAGTACTATGCTGCGCTGCAATCGGTCCCGGGATTTGAGGTCTTGCCTATCGGAGTGGCCAAGACCCAATGGCTGCGTTACGCCATGACCTATGGCGAACCGACCTCGGGCGAAGACTTTCAACGCTTGGCACAGATGATGGGGGTCGAGGCGTTGGTCGTCGGCTCAGTCACCGACTTTGACGCCTTCTATCCGCCACGAATGGCGATGACCGTCCACTGGTATGCGGCGAACGAAGGGTTTCACACGATCCCGGCTGGTTACGGATTGCCCTGGGGGACCGAAGCCGAGAAACAGATCCCGCGGCGGATCGCCCGTGAAGCGGAGTTCGAACTTGCACGCAGCCAGTTGGCCACGCAGACACCGCTTCCACCGATCCCCAACGCGCCATCCGACACCGATTCGCCCAATCTTGGCGGCCCGGCCGCGTCTGCAAACGCAGCCCCAAGCGATGTCGGCTCGGCCCCCGGCGATATCTCGCCTGGACAAGTCTCCCCCAGCCGTATTCCAACTAGCCGTATTCCAACTAGCCGTATTCCAACCGAAGCAATTCCATCCGGATTGGTCACCCAAACATCGGGTCAGTTGGTCGATTCGGGTGAGGTCATCGATGAGGGCGAGTACGTCATTGACGGGCAACCCATCGGCGGACACACCATCGACACCCACACCATCGACAGCGGAACGATCGTCGAGGGAGAAGTGTATCAGGGTGAGTTTTACGGCAGCGACGGCGGAGTCGTGGAATGGTCCGACATGGACGCTCCTTTGCCACCCGCATGGCCCAACCCAACGGACCTGATTCCCGATCCACCGTCACCCGTCCGACCGGTGGCAATCGCCAGTCATGACCCCGTGCTGACGCATACCAAGATCTATCGCGGCGACGATCCATACTTCACCAATCGACTAGCCGATTACGTCGAGACGGGGGATGACGCACGTTCGAGCGGTTGGCAGGGTTATCTGAAACGTAGCGATGATTTCATTCAGTTCTGTTGTCACCTCCACATTACCGAAATGCTTGAGTCTCGAGGGGGCAAGGACGAAAGCGACCTCATCCTCCGCTGGCCGCTGAGCCGATACTGAGGCCAGGTAAGCCAGGCAAGTTGCACTCGCGATGGCAAACCAGGTCGTTTCTTGCTTTTCGGACATGGACGCAATGGATACTGAAATCAACGTTCTCGCCTTGGTCAAAGGTGAAGAGCGTTTTCTTTTTCTTTTCGACGATGCAAATCGCGACGAAACTCTTCGCCAACTGGCCCGGTTCGCCGCCGATCCCGAGATAGATTTTTCGTGGTACGACGCCGCGATGCTGAGTCGCAAGATTCGTGACGCAGTGCCTACCGAGGACGACACGCTGGCAGGGCACGAGTTCGACAGTCTATCGATCGACGACTTCCACTAATCGGATTTCGGCAACATGCGTCGCGAGATCGCACAGTTCCTGACTTATTTGGCTCAGGAACGCAACGCTTCGGACTTGACCATCAAAGCCTATCGTGAAGACCTCTTTGGTCTGGTCGATTGGTTGGAAGCGACTCATGGTCGGGTGCCACATCCCGACAGCCTGACGCCTCAGGACCTGCGTGCATTCCAATCAGCCTTGCAACAGGCCGAGTATGCGCGGGCAACGATTTCACGAAAGTTGGCTTCCCTGCGCAGCTTCTACAAGTTTGCGATGCGTGAAGGGATCGCCAACAGCAATCCGGCCAAGCCGCTTCGGAACCCGCGGCGACAACGCAAACTGCCGCATGTGCTGACCAATGACGAAGTCGGGCGACTGCTGCTAACGCCACCGGCAAACGAGACGTCGGGACTGCGTGACCGGGCGATCCTAGAAACCATGTATTCGGCAGGCCTGCGGGTCAGCGAATTGGTAGGACTGCGTGACGGCGACGTCGACGCCGACGAACAGATCGTCCGCGTCCGCGGTAAGGGTCGCAAGGAACGCATCGCACCATTGGGTTCGTATGCGATCAAAGCCATCCACCAATATGAACAACGTCGCATTCGCGCCCCCAAAACCGAATCACTCGGCCGCCAGGCCCCCGTGTTTGTCAACCGATTCGGCAACATCCTGACCACCCGCAGCGTCGGACGGATGCTAGAGAAATATATCGGTTTGGCACAGTTGGATTCACGGACCAGCCCGCACACCCTGCGTCACAGCTTTGCAACCCATCTGCTAGATCGCGGTGCCGACATCCGCAGCGTTCAAGAATTGCTTGGTCACAAGAGTTTGGCGACCACCCAGATCTACACGCATGTCAGTGCAACGAACCTGCGCCGCGTTTACGAACAGGCTCACCCTCGCGCCCACATCGGATAGCGAACAACACGCGAGAAATATCTGGCGTGTTGGACGAAGCCACCCGTCCGCGCTGACAGCGTTCGGCTGAACGTCGCATTGCCAACGGGTTAACATTCGATTGGTTAACGTTTGATGGGTTAACGTTCGATGGGCATCTTGGCGTTCAATTCGACTTGCCAATCACGGAGCTGCGTTTTCAATCGATCGCGAATCTCCGGATGGGCATCTGCAAGGTTGTTGGTTTCGCCAATGTCTTCGCTGATCCGATACAGTTCGGACGTACCGGTTTCATAGAATTCGATCAGCTTCCAATCGCCATCACGAATCGATGCGCCCGGTTTCCAGCCAGAGCCGTGGTAATGCGGGTAGTGCCAATACAGTTTGCGTGGATCCATCGCGATGCCTTTCAGCGCCGGCTGGATACTGACTCCGTCGGCGTGCAGCTTCGGCGCCATCGGTAGTCCAACGAGGTCGACCAAGGTAGGAAAGACGTCCGTGCTGACGACCAACTGATCGCTGATGCTGCCCGGTCGGGTCACACCGGGGACTCGCATGATCATTGGTTCACGAACACCACCTTCGTAGAGCCAACCTTTGCCACTACGCAGCGGCAGGTTGCTGGTCGGGCCACCGACAAACTTCTCGGCTGCAGTCCGGCGTCCGTTGCGTTTGGGTTTGCGTGGCGGCAATGTGCACAGTCCACCGTTGTCAGAAAAGAAGACGATGATCGTGTTTTCCTGCAGATTGGATTTTTCCAGAAACTGCAAGATCCGTCCCACACTTAGGTCCACCGCGCCGACCATGGATGCAAACTGCGGGTTGTCCTGTCGTGATCGACTGATGGCATCCCGTTCATGGATCGGTTCCACTTCGGTGGAGAAGCGTTCTTTGGCAATTTCTTGGTAGTGATCGACGCTACGTTTGTCGGCCTGGATCGGCGTGTGAACGTTGTAATAGCTCATCAACATAAAGAAGGGCCGCTGACGATCGGCGTCTTCGATCAAATCGATCGCTTCGTCGGTCAATCGTTCGGTCAGGTATTCGCCGTCGGCCTTTGCTTTTAGATAGGGGTTCGTCCAGGGCGCGTAGTATCCCCCCGGCGGTGATCCAACGTGACCACCACCAATGTTGACATCAAATCCCTGGTCCGTCGGCAAGTAGCCTTCGCCGCCGAGGTGCCACTTGCCAAGAAAGAACGTTTGATAGTCGCCCTGTTGCTTCAGATATTCGGCCAAGGTGACTTCGTCGAGGGCCAATCCATTGCGATCATCGACATGCTGAAATCGCGGCTTAGATTCGGCATTCGCACGCGACCCTGGAATCCAATCGGTGATGTCGACCCGGACTGGGTGGCGTCCGGTCAACAAGCTGGCTCGCGTGGGTGAACACACCGGACACGCGGCATAGGCCTGCGTGAATTTCATGCCCGACTGAGCCAATGCATCGATGTGGGGGGTTTCATGAAAATCGCTGCCGTAGCAAGCCAAATCAGCCCAGCCCAAGTCGTCCACTAGAAAGAAAACGACATTGGGTCGTTCAGCGTAGACGCCACGGGTCATGCCCATGGCGACGATCCATAGCAGTGCAAGTCGAATCACTGGCTAGACTCCGGTTGGAAAAAAAGGGGAAGTGGCGGGGAACTGGCCGACGCCTAGATGCTCGATTTCAATCCTGCCAGGTCGTTCCTGACATTCGGACGGGGCAGCGTACCTGCGGGTATCCGACATGATAACCGCTGGGCGGGTCTGGCCTGGGGTTGGTCCACGGACAATGGGATCCAGACAACCATGGCTCCGGTCTGGATCCTGTACGGTTGATCCCTGATTGCGTTCAAACTAGTCTCCATCGGTATACGGACGTTTCCGATTGTCTCATCCGACCACCCCGCATTCAGCGGTCGCCCACTGGCGTCGTTCTCCATGAAATTCTCGTTTGTCATCCCGGCATTCAACGAAGATCGGTACATCGGTCGGTGTCTGCAATCGATCCATGCGCAGATGGCGGGGGAAGATTACGAGATCATCGTGGTCGACAATGCATCGACCGATTCGACCCCCGATATCGCGGTGCAGCACGGAGTGACGCTACTGACACTGCCGCACAAATACACGATCAGCGCGGTCCGCAATCACGGCGTCGAACATTCCAGTGGCGACATTTTGGTTTTCATCGACGGCGACGTTTATCTGCACGACACGTGGCGGGACAACCTAGACCCGGTGATTGAATCCATCACCTCGCACCCTGCGGTCGCCGGTTCGGTCTACGCAGTTGACCCGAACGCGTCGTGGGTGGCCAAAGTGTGGTTCGGCCCACTCTTCCAAAAGCAACAGAAGGTCACCTTCATCAACGGTGGTCATTTATTGATCACACGAGATTTGTTTGACCGGATCGGTGGATTTGACATTCGTTTTGAGACCGGCGAGGACCACGAATTTTGTGAACGGGCTCGGGCGCATGGGGCGGATGTGTTCAACGAAATCAAGTTGGTCACGGTGCACCTGGGATACCCCAACACGGTGGGGCATTTCTTTCGCCGCGAGCGGTGGCATGGAAAGGGAAACTTCACTCCCATCAGCCGAATCTTTGCTTCGAAGATCCCCATTTTTGTGCTGATGTTGCTAGCCGCGTTTTTGTTCAGTTTGATCGGCCCGTGGGTCACAGGGTGGTGGCCAGCGATTTTGGCCTATCCGATTTTTGCATTGGCGCTTTCAACGCTGGCAGCCCATCAGTGGCTAGGCGGATTTCGCCGCGGCTTTGTCCAATGCATGTTTTTATCGTGGTTGTATTTCACCGCTCGCGGGTTCTCGTTCATTGATGTCCTACGAGAACGTCTTGTCGGTGCAGCAAAGACGAATTAGACAAGTCATCTCTAAGATCCAATGTCATGAAGGTCGTTCATATCGTCGCCAGCTGTGCTTTGTACGGCAAAGAACAAGTCATCTTGGAATTGATGCGCGCCCATCGCAGCGCCGGGATCGATTCAATTTTGGGCAGCATCCGCGTGCCCGGGGATGATCCCAAGGAAGTCACGGAAGTCGCCCGAAACGAAGGTTTGGCGACACATACCTTTTCACTGAAACGGGGACTAGATCTTCGCGGCGGACGCCAGATGGCAGCGTGGTTGATCGCCAATGATGTCGACGTTTGTCACATTCACGACTACAAGGCCAGTGTCTTGCTTGGAATGCAAAGGTGGCGTTGCCCGATGCCGCCGCTGGTGCGGACGTTGCATGGATTCACAACGACACGCGTGATATCGGCAATCGCAGTTTACGAATGGCTGGATCGTCAGTCGCTTCGATTTCACCGCAGCGTTGTCGGAGTATCCGACGAAATGCGAGACATCACTCCTGTGCCGATCACTGTCATCCGCAACGGCATCCGCCCGATGGACAACCATGGTCCGGTGGCCGACCGGTCATCGTGGAGCGAAAGTCTGAAGTCCTTTGTTGCGTCGGGAACCATTTTGGGAACCGTCGCCCGACTGAGCCCCGAAAAGAATCAGGTGGCGATTGTCGACGCGGTCGCCGCCCTGGTCCAACGCGGACACGATGTCAAACTGCTGATCGTCGGCGAAGGGCCGCAGCGAGAACCCATCGAAGCCGCGATCGCACGCAACCAAATCGAGGATCGCGTGATGTTGGCAGGTTTTATGAAACAGGCTCGTGGGACGCTGACCGCTATCGACATCTACTTACAACCGTCCACCACCGAAGGCACACCGATCTCGATCCTAGAAGCGATGGACGCGGGTGTCCCGATCGGCATGTCACGCGTGGGTGCGATGACCGGATTGGTGGATCAAGGTGTCGGATTCGCCGTCCCGTTGGACGCGGCATCAATGGCCGATTCGATCGAAGCGGTTTTATTAAACCCGGATCAGCAAGCGGCACTGGCTGCGAAGGGGAAAGAAGTGTTCGCTCAAGTCTATTCCGCCGACATCATGGCCGATGCCTATGTGGACGTTTACAAGCAAGCCATCGCATCGAATTAAGGTCGAACCACACATTCGATTCACAACAGGACTGCCGCGTCGGAAACTATGGCGAAGGCTCCTGACGCAGTTGCTGCGCAACGAATTCGGTGAACAACTTGGCCGCGGATGGGTCCATGTGATAGCCATCGGGAAAGCTATCCGGCCCGATCCCCGGGACACTGCGGGCATCGATATGGCGAACCCCGGCCTTTTCCAGCTTCGCGAGCAAACCAGGATCAAGGCGAAACGGTTCACCAACCGGAATCGCAACGACCGACAAATCAATCCGATGCTGCTTTGCGACCGCCAACAGGCGTTCCAACCGCACATAGCTGGCCGCACGCATACCGTCGGTCGGCGACGGTGATTCCTCCAACTCTGCGACCCGGTTCAAACGCTGGGCGGTGACCTCGTACATAGGCACCAACGCCGCCAAAACCCGTGATCGGATGCGTTCTGCGACGGCGAACGATGTCAGATACTTGGCGGCGAACAATTCGAAACGCCCAGCAAAACTGG
This sequence comes from Rubripirellula lacrimiformis, assembly GCF_007741535.1. NCBI lineage: Bacteria > Pseudomonadati > Planctomycetota > Planctomycetia > Pirellulales > Pirellulaceae > Rubripirellula > Rubripirellula lacrimiformis. The sequence goes on along the minus strand of NZ_CP036525.1, from coordinate 2,364,641 downwards.
TGACGTCTTCGGATAGCGTATCCGCCTGGTTTTCGGCATTCAGATACCACGCCCCAAGTCGACGGGGGCGGACAATTCCGTCGTCGGTCAACTGGTTTTGCGCATACCCGATCACGACCCAATCACCGGCGTTCAAATCGGATGCTGCGACACGATCAAACAAGTATCGCCACTCGACGACACTGGTATCGTCGGGATGAATCTTCGCAAGATGCAAGTCGGGAAACATCGTTGCGAACGTATCCGAGTCGATACCTTCACGAATCAACGAGTTCCCCAGGAACAGACCACTTGGTTGATCCGCCGACGCCACTTCGTCGATGATCTGCTGAATTCCAAACTGGTGGACCAGATCTTTCGACAGCTTGCTTTGCAGCTTCCGAATCGTGCCTTCAAACACAATCAATGCAAACAGAACCGCGACCACGACCTTCCATTCTTGTCGAGGTTTCGGAGGCTCCGCCCATTCGTGCAGCGTCGTCACGGGATTTCCGGTGGTGTCAGACATACATCAAAACTGAAAATAGATAAAAACGCTGGCGGTCGGTGGCGGAAAGATCCACATCATGAAAACCAGGTAGGTATAGAAGGCGGCCCGGACGGGCCAACGGACACTCAGCAAACTTAGCATCTTCCCACGGCGTTCTACCCACCATTCGTACGCCGTGACGGGCAATGCGAAGAACAAGATCATTGCAAACGCAGACCAAAACAACGGTGCGGTCGCCGGCCCCGACATGACCGCCGCCCAACCATCAAAATCCAACAGCATCATCCGGCTCATCTCGATTGCTTGCGACATGTTTTGTGCGCGAAACAACAGCCAACTGAAGCAGACCAAATGAAACATGATGACGGTCGCAACGAACCGCACCAACCCATTGCGATCGACCATCACCTGCAAGCCACGTTCCACCGGACGATACAGGCACAGGATCAATCCGTGGAACAGTCCCCAGGCAACGAACGTCATGGCGGCACCGTGCCACAGTCCCCCCAACAGCATCGTCAACATCAGGTTGCGATAGGTCGCAAATTCGCCGCCCCGGTTCCCGCCCAATGGAATGTACAAATAGTCTCGCAACCACTGTGACAGACTGATGTGCCAGCGGCGCCAAAAATCCGAGGGGCTGGTGGCGAAATAGGGCATACGAAAATTGAACATCAGATCGATCCCAAGCCACTTCGACACGCCTTGCGCAATCGACGAGTAGCCGGAAAAGTCACCGTAGATCTGGAACGCGAACGCGTACACTGCCACCAAGCATTCGGGGCCCGTGATTTCGTCGGCGGGCATATCGAAGACCGCGTTGACAATGGGCGCCATGTTGTCGGCGATGACGATCTTTTTCATCAGACCGATCAGGACGTGATACAGCCCTTCCTGAAAGCAACCCGTGCTGAATTTACGTGGCTGTTCGATCTGTGGCATCAACCGCTCGTACCGTTCGATCGGACCAGCGACTAACTGAGGAAAATAGCAGACGTAAAGCGCGAAGTTCGGCAAGTCACGACTAGGTGTGATCCGACGACGATAGACGTCGATCGTGTATGACATCGTTTGAAATGTGTAGAACGAAATCCCGACTGGAAGCGCGACCGACAACAGACGCACCGGCATCGAAATCCCCACCATGTCCCCTAGCTGGACCAATTCGCTGAGGAAGAAATCGCAATACTTAAAAACTCCCAGCAGCCCCAGATTGGTCGCCATGGACAACCACAGCCAACGCCGCCGAGCGGTTTCGCTGGTGACGTCATGAACTCGCTGCGCGACGATAAAGTCGACCAGGGTAGAGATCCAGATCAGCGACAAGAATCGCCAATCCCAGGATCCATAAAAGACGTAGCTGGCAACCAACAGCCAAACGTTCTGGGCACGATGGGGCAACAGCCGATAGACGGCCAGCACCAACATGAAAAACACCCAGAAGAGATAGCTGTTGAAAAGCATTTAGCGAGGCGAAATGAAAGGTGATCGCGAGATTCAGGGACGCAGAGATCAGCTACTGTTGGACGACCACACCCAGCACGGGTGTTTCCAGCGTGGCCAAGTCCGCGATCGTCCGCTGCATCCGCGCCGAATGCAGGTCCGTCGGTGGGACCGACAAGACCATGCCCGAACTTCGGCTAGCGGATTGTTCCAATTGCAATGCATCTGCGAACAGAGGGCTGAAGACCAGCACGAAGTCGGACTGTTGCTGCAGTTCCCGCAAACAGACGCCGTGACCGGCCTCTGGATCATGATGGACATCAGCGACTTCGTTGACAGGCCAACTGCGGACCAGTTTTGACGAATCGATCGTGGTCGCCGTCCGACCTTCCCCGTGCAGAACCTGGGTGACATGATGCGCCAGAGTTTCGGCATGTTCACGATCATCGCTAGCCAGTGTGACGACCCCTTGGGATGTCCCCAACCGGTGGCAAATGCGAAGTGCGATCCGCGCCATTTCCGAGTTGGCCGTCACAGCATTCTTTTCGAACTGTTTTCGACTCGGGGCCCGGCCCAGAACGGCAAGCCCGAACGACGATCCGGTTTCTGGTCGGCGATCAAGGGCGGACTTAAGCGACACCAAAAACAGGGGCGTGATCAGGCAACCAAAAGCGGCGACAAACCCCGCGGCGAACCACTTCGTTGCGTTGCTGGATACACCGTTGATCATCGGAGTGGCGTCTTGCACGATCCGCAACTCGTCGGTTCCCGATCGACTAGCCTGCTGGAACGTTTCGCGACGCGTCTTCAAACGGCCCAGTGTCAGGTCGGCCAATTCGACGTCGTCCTGCAAGGGCTTGATTTCATTTTGCAGCGACACCAGTTCCTGCAGCCGCGTTTTGTGTCCTTGAATTTCCGATTCCAGGTACTGCAGATTGGCATCCGCCGCGACCTCGCTGCCACGCAACAGAGCAATCGTTTGATGTTCGTTCGACTGACCGGCTGCGGCCAGCGGCATCCCTGGGATGGCAACGGCGCCAAGCAAGGGCATGCTGTCGGTACGCCCGCTGATGCGTCCATTGATCTGAAGCAGTTTTTCTTCTAGCTGGCGAACCTGTTCATTCTGATTCGCCATCAACACTTCCAGATCCCCCTTGGCTCGTTCAAAGTTTGCATCGCTGATCAAATCACGCTCGTGCAACAGCTTGGCCCGATCAAATTCCTTTCGTGCGACGTCGATTCGAACCTTGAAACTTGCCAGTTCTTTTTCTCGGCGGATACGGTCTTCCAACAGTTTCTGTTTTTGCAGATCGTAGCTCGCTTCGATCGCCTCTCGTTCGTTTTCGTAGGTAGATGCCGCTAGATCACGGGACGCGGCGTCGCTATCGATATCTTTCTGCTCGTCTGACGCTTCATCGGAATCACCATCCTCATCCGTGCTGACCATCGTCTTCGCGTCGTCGCTATCACCACGATCTTGATCGCTCGGACGCGGCACTTTGCGTTCCACATTCTGCAGCGCCAACATGCTCTCGAACTGTGCTCGGCTAAGCTGTTGTCGATCCAGCGCCGCAGCGATGCGATTTTCAGCATCCGAAATCGATTGACGTATTTTGACCATTTCGGCCGTCAAGGATTCGATCGTGCGCACTTGGCCCAGTCGCAGTTTGTCGCGCAGCCGAATGTCCGCGGCCAGTTTGGCTTCGGCCGCGACCTCGATTTCACGTTGGAAATCATCCACATGTTGGCGGATTGAATTGGCGCGAAAGGTGCGTGCCTTGCGAATGAACTCTTCCATCGCGTCTTGCAACAGTTCACGTGCCTGCTGTTCGTCTTTCGACATGTAGGCGGTTTCTAAAGCCGCGTCGCTGGAAACGTCAAACCGCAACCGATCGGTAAAAACTTCGAAGTCGATCGGCACATCCCATCGATCGTACAGATCAGTCATCAGCGAGGGACTGATGACGGCGCCGGTCAGGTTCCGCAGATCGGGTGAAACGTAATAGGGTTCGGTCACTCGGTTGGGTGAATACAGCATCTTGCCGACGTACCGATAGCGTTCGCTTCGCATTTGAGTCGCCAAGCCCGCCGCAACCAGCAACGCAATGATCAGACTGCAAACGACATACACGGGACGAGCCAAGACCCCACGAATGGCCAATTCAAGGGGTGACCGAATTTGCAGCTTCGGACGACGGGATGCAACTTGCACGAAATGCAACTCCGGCGATTCGATACGCCTTCGAGGTCAACGGGAAAAGGCTAGCCGGATCGTTCCGCCGAATGCATTTCAAGCCATACGGGTGAAGGAACGGGGCCGCCTTGGACAATCAATTCGGATTTTGGCTGGTACGGTGTCGTTCGAAAACCTGCCACCGAAATCTCAGTCGGATCAGCCCTACCGATCGCTTAATCGACCGATGACGGATGGATGCTTGGCGGCATCGAACACCGCCGGTCCCCATCTGCGGACCAGAAATTCAGCTGCAAAAATTGCAACCGCGCAGCTCCGAACTCTGCATTGGTAGGCTACTCGGAAGGCCCCTACCGTCAATAGACACCCGTATAGACCGTCCAGTTTGCGGTCAAAGCATCCCGAAACGGGCTGCAGGGCAGGCGGCGGTCACCTAAATCGCGGTGATACGTTCGGCCGCCGCTCGAATCCGGCAGCCCGCAAGCCACATCGCACCCTAAAAAGATTCGTCGGACACCGAGCCATCGGAGTCGCCCAAAACAGGATCGACGACATCGATTTGAATGTCGTAATTAGCGACATTGTCGCCACGCTCGTAACGATACAGAGCGATCGCCTTGGCTAGATCGATCCATTTGTCGTGCATATCGAGTTCCGCTGCCTGCAACGCGCGAACGTTTTCAAGTCGCTGAAAAAGACCGACCTTGCCGTCCTTATACAGCTCACCCAGCACGATCTGCTGCTCGGTCAGAACGCGGACATAGTCCTTGGCCTCTGCCAGAATCCGAAACGAACCTTCGATTTGCAAACTCAGTTCACGGAGCTTGCCGACGATGTCGTGGGCGATTTCGTTTTGGCGAGCCTGTTCGTGTGCCAATTGAAAATGGAACTGACGCACCTCGGCATGCTCGGACCTTTGACGCAGACGACGTTCATAGCTGACGCCTGCCCCCCAGGTATGAAACCCGTCTTCGAACACGGTCGAAACTGAATCGTCCAATCCTTTGTTCAATCCGACCTTGGAATACAACGCATGGGCTTGGACGTCCGGCAGCAGTTTGTTTTTCGCCGCCGCCAGGTTCGCGCGAGCTTCCTCGATGCGGGCGCCGGACTCGGCAATCTCGGGACGCGTCATCGCGCGAGCAATGTCGGACGTGACATCGGCGGGTGAAATCGATTCCAGTTCCAAAGTCGCCGTGTCGATCGGCAAAAACATTTGGTCATCGGCCAGCAATGCATCCATGTTTTGCTGCATCATCATCGCCAACCCAAGTTCCGTTCTTAGACGCATCTCGGCAACCCTTTGATCTCGCCGGGTCTTTTCCAGATCAACGCGAAACTCGTTCAGAACCGAAGCCGTCTGCAGCACTTGGGGGCGGGCGCTTTGCCCTAAATCCTTTCTCGCGTCTTCCTGCTTGGCATATTCATTGGCGAGTTCGACGAAAGCTTTGGCCACTTTTGCCCGTCGACTGATCCCGGCCAATTCCCAGTAAACCAGATCAATGTCGCGGACGATTTCACGAAGTTGAACCTGGAAATCGAATTCCGATTGTCGTTGCCGAGCCGCCGCGACCCGCAGATTGCGCTGTGCTGCCGCTCGGCCTCGGCCGCGAAAAAGTGGCTGATGAAATTCGAAATTCAAAGCCGATTCCCAACCCGACGGAACAATCAGTTCCGGAGCGTCAGGAAAATAGTTCAGATAGTTCGTCCCCACCCCAACTTCGTACTGACCGCCGGTAGCCAACTGCTGGCGAAGATAAAGCTGGTTGCGGCCATTCTGAGGACGAAAGTAGTCAATTTTTTGACTGGAAACCGGTGCACCGAAGGTTGCGATTTCACTTCGCACCTGACGGTTGTCTTTGCCGCCAAAAGTAGAGACCCCGGTCACTGGGTCAAAGGCGCCTCGTTCGATCGAAACCATCGCCGCGGCAACCCCCGGCTTAGGACTCAGCACCGATACTTCCTTGTTGTTCGCCAGCCCCAACCGGACGGCTTCGGCCAACGTTAGACTCCAAGCTTCCGCGGGCTGCGCACGCAGTATCTGTTGGTGAAACAGCTCGAAATCGTCCAATCCATTCACGGCATTGTCCCCCGCCACATCGTCATCCGGCGACGCCTGGGGCAAAGCTTCTGCGGAACCCGCTGAATGTCCCGGGGCCGGCGTCGCCGTTTGACTTCCCGCGGTAGCAGGCTGCTGAAGCAGAATTGATTTCTGGACGGGGACTGGTGTCTGAACCGCTACTGGAACAGTCGGATTGCTGGGCCGATCCCATACGGACGGGGCCGATCCACCGGAGCGATCCCCGATCCCCAAACGTGTCGGCGCGGGCTTTTCCATTGGCGTGGAAATCGCGGCGTTTGCGGGTTCGGAAACCCACGGGTTCGATTGCGGACGCGAGGGTTGGATTTCGACCGGAACGGGGGCATCGATGACCGCTTCGGACTCCGGTTTCCCCGACCACGTTTCGCCGTACCAGGATTCGTCGACGGTCTCGATCGCGTCGATGAAGTGATCGAACGTATTCGCTGGACTGACACAGTATTGCTCTGACGAACCGTCCGCCGCCGCACCCGAAGATCCCACCGCTGCCGCAACCAACGCTGTCAGAGCGAACCGAGTTAGCAACGAAGGTGGTGGGCAAAACATAGCGACGGAGATGACTTTTCAGAGAAATCGGTCAGAACGGTCGACATTCGACGGGGCAGTCCTACCGCTGTTCGTCGTCCAGTTACATCCGTAACGATCGAAGAAATTCGCACGGGCGACACGACTGATTTCATTGCCAAGATCATCCCAACCGTTGCATCCCCCCCACACGAAAACCACCCTTTCAGGGGGACAGACTGGACGACCGCTAGATAAACTATCACTTTTTCGAAATCCTCGGCCGCCCCACCGCACACCAACCGGGGGGAATCCCCAAAGAATAGCGGTTTACCGTCCCCCCTTATGCTGTCGCCTACGCCAACTGAAAAACCACAGCCGTTTATCGCTCGGGATAGCCCTTTCCCCCAACAATACGGCACTCCAATGGGGGCAGATGAAATGCAATCAAATCACCCGGGAGATCGAATTCGGTCATGGCGGCACCACCATCAACTAGTTAACATCTGTGCAGATTTGGCGAACGAACGATTATGCCGGTTGCATGTTGTTTAGCGATTGTGTCGACTTTGATGGCAGTTAGAAGCTGTTGTCCAACAGCCAGACGCGAAACAGAACAGCGTCGTCGGATCAGCCGTGGCACCACCACCGATGGTGCCGCCCCCCATCACGCGACCGATCCCGCAGCGATGGGTTATCGTTCCCCCCCCGTTTCTATTGCGACAGAGTATGGCGATATGAGGTGCCCCCCTCCCGACCAAATCGATTCGGCAAGGATGCGCCGCACAGCAGAGGACTTTCAGTCCCGCGTGCCCCCCAACGCAGGTACTTTCGAAGCGTCTCGCCTAGCGAGCGCGGTCGCAGTCGCCTGTGATGATCAAAACCGTGTTGACCAAATCTGTGCCGATCCCCCCCGTGCCGACTTGCTGCACGTGGGTCAATCGTCATTGCCGATTCAGCGTGCGTCGTGGTTTCGGCAACGCTGCGAACAGGTTGCCGCGATCGTGTTTCTCGTCGCGTTGAGCCCGTTGCTTGCGCTGCTGGCCTTAGCCGTTCGGCTTTCCAGCCGTGGCGATATTTTCTATCGGCAGACCCGATCGGGAATCGATGGTCGTCCGTTCCAGATCCTGAAATTCCGATCGATGTCCAGCGATGCCGAAGATGGAACCGGTGCCGTTTGGGCAACCAAGAATGACCCACGCGTGACCGCCATCGGGCACTACTTACGCACACTTCACCTGGACGAATTGCCACAGTTATGGAACATCGTTCGCGGTGAGATGTCGTTCGTGGGCCCGCGTCCAGAACGTCCGGAGATCATCCGCGGACTGGAATTGCAGATTCCCGGTTATCGACACCGCTTGGATGTCTTGCCGGGCGTCACAGGATTGGCCCAGGTCAATCTGGATCCGGATGAATCGATTCATAGCGTCAAGCGAAAATTCGAACTGGACATCGAGTACATCTTCAGCGCGACACCGCTTCTGGACCTGCGAATCATTTTCACAACCATGTTGAAGATGTGTGGAATCCCGAAACAGTACTCGACTTCGTTGTTCCGATTGCGTCGTGTTCCCGTCGTTCCGATGGTGGTCGAGCTACCGTCCAACGCCCCCTGGTTGGCCGATGCCACAGGCGAAGCCAAAAGACGCCAATCACACATGCTCGAAACTGTCGGCTAATTGTCGGTTGCCACTATGAATGACGATCCGCGAATTCGCGTCGCTCACATTACGTTTGGCCTGGACGTGGGCGGACTAGAAAAGTTGCTGGTCCAGTTTGCCAAGCACGCCGACCCGAACCGTTACCAGTTGACGGTCGCGTCGCTAGGTCAGATCGGCCCGATTGGCGAACAGCTGCGCAGCATGGACATCCCTGTCGTCTGCATGCACCGCGCCGAAGGTTTTCACCCAAGTTTGGTCGGCCAGCTGTACCGGTTCTTTCGCAAGATCCGAGCCGACGTAGTTCATTCGCATGACCCCAGGCCGCTCATTTATGCGGCACCGGCGGCTCGGTTGGCCCGAGTCCGATCGATCGTTCATACCCAACACGGACGCGTCTTCGGAACATCGCCGCGTCAGCAGTGGTTGGTTCGTCAGGCGTCTCGAATGGTGCACCATTTCGTCGGTGTATCGCACGACATCAGCGATATGGCCATCGATCTGGGTGTGAACCCCAAAACGGTTTCCGTCATTCAAAACGGAATCGGAGGAGATGCCTTCGAATCCGATCATCCCAGACGATCGCACGACGAACGCCCGTACGTTGTTTGTGTGGCGCGGCTGAGTCCAGAAAAAGGCATCTCGACGCTGATCCAGGCAGCCGAAATCATGGTGGCTGAACACCCGGATGTTCAGATCATCATCGCTGGTGAAGGCCCATGTCGCCGCGAACTGCAATCACAGATCGATTCGCTAGGCCTGAACGACACGGTTCGGCTGATTGGTGAAACCGCCCAAGTTGCCGAACTATTGCACCGCGCCCGCGCGTTCGTGTTGCCGTCGAATTCCGAGGGTGTTTCGCTGACGTTACTGGAAGCGATGTTCGCCGGGGTACCTATCGTTGCAACCAACGTCGGTGGTACGCCCGAAGTGATCCAGAACGGAAGCAACGGACTGTTGGTCCCCGCCAAGGATCCACAAACGATGGCCCATGCAATGATGGAACTTTGGAACGATTCAAGACTTTGCGACAATTTGATCACCGAAGGTTACCGGGTTGCCAGTACCCGATTCGGAATTGACCAGATGCTGCGGCAGTACGAAGCGTTTTACGAATCGGGCCGAAAGGATCGTCGATCCAATGCCAAGGTCGACTCGGGCACAGAGGCGGCGACGGCGTGAATCAGTTCGTCGGCGCCAGTCTGGCCGTGGGCAGTATCGCGATCTTGGTCTACACCTATGTCGGCTACCCGTTGCTGCTGGCATGCAAGGTTGCGTGGCGGTCGCGCCCGCTTCATTTCACCCAACCGCCCGGCCAATCGATCGCGATCGTCATATCGGCGCGCAACGAAGCCGCCAACCTTGGCCGTCGGTTGGATGAACTGACTCGTTTAATCTCTCGTCAAAGCGGCCGCTGCGAAGTGATCGTTGTTTCAGATGGATCGACCGACGATACCGCCAAGATCGCAAACAGCTACCAATCCAAAGGTGTCCGCACGATCCAGTGGAACCAAAATCGCGGCAAGGCGGCGGCGATCAGCGCAGGCGTGGCCAGTACGCAGTGCCCCATTGTCGCCTTCGCCGATGCTCGTCAACGATGGAGCGATCCAACCCTGAACGCGTTCCTTGAAGCGTTTCGTGATCCAACCGTGGGTGGGGTCAGCGGGGAACTTGTTTTGGAAGCCAGCCCCGGTGTTCTAGCCGGCGTCGGAGCGTACTGGAAATACGAGAAGTGGATCCGAAAAACGGAAAGCCGACTCGGTTCACAGATGGGAGTCACCGGCGCGATCGCAGCGGTCCGGCGAGAATGCTTTCGCCCGATTCCTGATGGCACTATTTTAGACGACGTGTACTGGCCGATGCAGGTTGTCCTGCAGGGCAAACGGGTTGTGTATCGTCAGGACGCGCAGGCCTTTGATCGATTGCCCAGTGACGTCCATGGTGAGTTCCGTCGCAAGGTACGCACGTTGGCAGGCAACTTTCAGCTGGTCGCACGTTGCCCTCGGCTGTTGGTCCCCTTTGCGAACCCGGCATGGGGTATGTTCATGTCCCATAAAATGCTGCGTCTAGCATGCCCATGGGCGATCATCGCTGTCCCCATCGGATGCTTGCTTGCCGGGGGCCCGTTGTTCCATACGATTTTGGCCGCGGAAGTTTTGTTCCTGATCGTTGGTGCCCTGGGCCTGGCCAATTCGCTTGTTCGAACCAGCAAACTGGCGTCAGCGGTTGGATCGTTTGTGATGCTGAACGCTGCCGCGTGGGTCGCATTTTGGTGCTGGTCGTTGAGACTGACCGACCGGCTTTGGTCTTCGTCGGCCTATACCGGCGATGCAAACCAGACCGCGATGACGGAGGCATCCGCCACGAGCCCTGGTCCATGACAGATTCGCAACCACCGAACGCAGATACCGATCCGGAACCCAATCTGGACGCTGCATCACAGGACGGATCCCCGGATGTTGATCCTGAAAACGGGTCATCCACAGGCAAGGTTTCGATTGGGAGCCTGCTGAGTGATTCGGCGGTCTATGGCATCGCCAAGATCATCGACCCAGCGATCGGTTTCCTGCTGCTACCGATCGTCACTGCGATCCTGATGCCAGAGGATTACGGACTGATCAGCCTGTTCACCGCAACGTCGCACGTGATGTTCACCATGTGTTCGCTGGGGGTCCACCAGGCATTTTTCCGCTACTTTACCGAAGCGACCTCGGACGACCAACGCGACACGATTACCAACACGTCAATCAGTTTGGCGCTCCTGTACTGGTTGGCGGTCATCCCGTTTGCGCTGTGGTTTGCCACCCCGATCAGCAGCTGGCTGTTCGACATTGAATCGCCCACCCTGGTCTATCTGTTGCTGGCATTCAGCGTTGTGCAAACCATCGATTCGATCGGTTGCAATCTGCTGCAAGCGACCGGCAGGGCGTGGAGTTTTCTGATCAATTCGGTGTTTGCGACGATCGCGGTTCGTTCGTTGGCCGTGACTCTGATCGTGGCCGGGGCGGGTGCCTGGGGCTGGATCACGGGCGAGACGCTTGGGCGAATTGCCGCAACGGTGATGATCGTCGCGATGGCAATGCCGCGAGCCCGTTTACGAATCAACCGACAGCAAGCGAAAAAACTGTCTTGGTATGGCGTGATGCTGGTACCGGCGATGTTGTCGTTCTATGTGATGACCATCACCGACAAGTTTTTGATTCGGATGTTATGCGACGATCCGTTTGCGCAGGTCGGACTGTACACCGTAGGCGAACGGATCGCGGGCATCATGCACATGGCAAACTTCTCGATGATGGTTGGTTGGCAGCGATTTGCGTTCCGCAACATGCACGAAGACGAAGGACGCGACCTGATCGGATACGGGATGTACCTGTATCTACTCGGTTCGGGATACATGTTGTTGGGACTGATGCTGCTGGGCGACGACTTGACGCACTGGGCGATCGCGTCGTCGTTTGATGCCGGACTAGCGACGATCCTGCCGTTGACATTGGCTGCATTCGTGGGCGGCTTGGCAAACATCTCGGATATCGGGCTGCACAAACGCAGCTTGCCGCACGTGATCAGCACGATCATGTCCGTTTCCGCCGTGCTGAACATCGCACTGAACTTTTACGTGATCCCACGCTACGGCATCCAGGGTGCGGCATGGGCCACCTTTGCCTGTCAGTCGCTACGGCTAGTGTTGATCTTTGCCGGATCCCAGATGGCGTTTCGCGTGAACGTTGATCTTCGCCGCGTTGTTGCCATTACAACCCTTTACGTAGTCGCATTCGCAATTGGAAAAGCGTTTGACCCGATCGGATGGATTGGGGCCGGTGCCATCCAGTCGGGAATCCTTGTGGCGGTCCCGCTAGCGATATGGTGGTTACCGATTTTAACTTCTAGTGAACGCGCCCAGATTCGCAGGGTGATTGCCAAGGTCACCGGGAAACACCCCAGCGAATCGGTTCAGTAGCGCCCCGTTGCCCGTCCGTTTGCCGAACACCATCGGGCTGGTTTCGGAGCTGTCTAGCTGCATCGATGTCATTGATTAAGATGGGCAGACTTCTCGTTTTCCATTCGCCTGACGCCCGATCGTTTGCTCATGTTGATCCGCGGACTTCAACCCGAATCACTCCGTCATCTGCTTTTCGATCGCCCGCCGGCGATCGATCCTGATCAACCGCTGCGTGTGTTCTATGCGGTCTGCGATCACTACGAACCGATGTGGAACGATGCGCCGGCCGATCAACAGAAATCGCGTGTGGACCGTTGGTCCGATACGCTGCCTAGCCTGATGTCGCCGTTTCGTGATTCGGCTGGACGAAAACCACAGCACACGTTTTTTTACCCCGAAGAAGAGTACCGCCCACAGTACCTGGATGCGTTGCGTTCGCTACGCGATCAAGGTCTGGGCGATGTCGAAGTTCACCTGCATCATGACAACGACACCTCGGAGAGTCTGCGATCGAACCTGCTGCGGTTCACCAAACGATTGCACGACGATCACGGTTTTTTGACACCGCGTGGCGATGGAACCTTTTCGTATGGATTCATCCACGGCAATTGGACCTTGGACAACTCGCATCCCGATGGGATGTACTGTGGTGTCAACGACGAACTGGACATCCTTCGCGAAACGGGTTGCTACGCCGACTTTACCCTTCCGGCTGCCCCCAGCCCCGCGCAAACGGTCACGGTCAATTCGATTTATTACGCCAAAGATGATCCGCTGCGTCCGAAGTCGCACGACCGAGGCACGCCAGCCACCGTTGGACAAGGACAGCCCGACGAGACCCTGTTGATGGTCCAAGGACCGTTGGTGGTGGACTGGACCGATCGCATCAAGGGCATCGTGCCGCGGATCGACTACTGCAATTTGCAAGGCCGACGGACTGCGACCCTAGCCCGACTAAAACGCTGGATCGATGCTGGCGTGATCGTCCAAGGCCAACCGAATTGGCGGTTTGTCAAACTGCATACCCATGGATGCGAAGAAGCCAACATGGAACACCTGCTAGGGCCCGCGATGGACAAATTCCATCGTGATTTGGCTGACTACGCACGATCGACCGCTAACTTTGAATATTACTATGTGACTGCGCGAGAAATGGCGGCGCTCGTGCACCAAGCCGAAGCCGGCTATACCGCGCCGGTGTTTCCGACCGCGGCTGATCCCGACGCGGTCGTTGCTCCGGCCTCGGCCGCCTCGACATAGGTTGCGACCCAGCGGTTGGCGATTTGCGAACCCGCAACGGCCAAGGCCACAAAGATTACCACAGGAATGTCGAACCCTTTGGACAGGAACATCGCACCGACGAAGAATCCGGTCCAAGCAGCCAACATGCATTCCAACCAAACGATCAACTGTTCTCGAGTGACCGATTCATCCTCGTCGATTTCCAACAACGCCGAACGCGATCGCCAAAGCAACCAGAACGGCATCAGCACAAACCACAACCAAGCCAGCAATCCAACGATGCCCAGTTCGGCAGCGGCTTCGACGACGGAATTGTGTGCCGAGTACCATTTGTCACCTGCGTATCGCCGATCGATGTACCGGGAACCGTAGACGGTTTCAAAAGTTCCGATGCCTGTCCCTTGAACGAAGTGATCCGAGAACATCCGACCACCGGCTTTCCAGACGGCCAATCGAGTCTGAGCGCTTTCGTCTTCCTGTGCGGCTGTGGTGATGGTGGAATACCTGTCGACCGCGGCTCCCGGCATTGCCACGATCGCAACCCCGATCAGGACAGCAGCCACGGCGAACTTCTTGGTCGCCGATGATCTTGAAATCAGAAACAAGACGCCCACGGCCGCGATCATGGACAACAATCCGCCCCGCGACTCGGTCACAACGATGCCGACCGACAACAGCCCGCCGCACACGGCGCCCATCAATCGATCGGATACCCGCTGGCCACGCACCAGCATCCACCACGCAAACGGCAAGACGGCCACCAAGGCCTGAGCCAATTCGTTTGGATCCGAAAGAATCCCGTTGCCCACGCCTTCGATCCTTCCCTCGGCAGAAAAGTCCATCGTCAACTTCGAATGAATCGCAAGCACGCTTAGGAACCCGCCAACCACCGCCAACGTGCGAGTCAAGTTAAACAGACCGTCGGTTGCGACGACCAGCGTGCCGATGAACGAAAATAACAGCAGGAACTGGAACCACTTGATCGTGAAATCCAAACTGTAGGCGATCCAATAGGACGTCACCGAAGTCACCAACATGGTGATCCATAGGGTCAGCAGCGACTTAGACAGCGGCAAACGAAAGTACTGGAATTTGATCCCGGCCATCATCATCGCGAAGGTGATCCCCAGAATCGCCAACGTGACAGGTTTGATCGACGCCAAAATGGGAATGAAATCCCAAGGGCGGATCAGCACCGATGCGAGAAAGATGATCAGCAGCAGCAACGGAAGCCGCATCGTTTCGTCCGTCGACACCAACGATCGCCCCTGAACCGATTGATCAAAGTCAGTTTCACCCGACGACGCCCCGTCCACGGAGGAATCATCCGTGAAGGGTTGGGCGGCACTGTCGCGAGCAAAGGGGTACACGGTTTACGGTTTCCGGATTTCGGGTGAGGCAAGCAACCATCATGAACCCAGCGGCCGCGACGTCCATAGGCCAGGACGCCAATTCGGCAGCGATCGCAGAAATTTTGACGTTGGATGCGTGAACCGTTGACGCGCCGAAGTCATCGCGAAACCTAATCTCGCCCATCCAAGATGATGCGAATCAACTGATCTCGCGCCGATTCCCAAACATCCGGATCAGTCGACCAACTGATATCGGTCCGTGCATAGGTCGGGTCGGCCGGTTCATCGATCGACACTTCCCACAGCGCCCGCGGGATCATGGATTGGACGACCCGCATGGTGGCTGCGGCGTCGGCTTGCCCAGCCATCTGCAGATATTCATAGTCCTGCAGTCCACGCCGCCAATGTTTCATTCGCAGCGAAGCGATCGGCCCATCGATGTCGTAACTTTCGTCCGGGTACACCTGGTCCGTTCCGGGATAAAACAACACGCCGTCACCGTTGTTGTAGTTCCATCCGGTCTGCCCCAACACGGGATCCATTGTGGCTTCGCCGCCGAAGGTCTTGGCGCTACTGAACAATCGCGTGTGCTGGCCTGACCCTTGAAAATCTCTGTAGTAGGTACCGGACCAAAGGAACCAACGGTCGACTTGAAATTTGAATTGGCACCAAGCCAGTTGTCGCATCGCCACCCCATCATCGTCGGTGGCCATCGTTCCGGAGGCTGGACGAAACCCGTTGTACATCCAAAATCGTTTTCCGGGCGCGGTGCGAATGTGTTCTGCCGCAGCCTGCCACTGTTCCGTAATCCCCACCGCCAACGTGCTGCAGGGCAGACTCAGCGAAGGTGTCTGTGACACCGCACGAGGAAGCGGCATCGTGGCCATCGTTGGCAGATTCGCCCCCGGACCTGGATTCTCTTTCACCCAATCCGCCCACTGTTGGACCTGTGGATCGTCGTCCGATTCGTCGGCGAGGTACAAGAACGTTTCGGTCGGTGTCGCAAACGAACGATCGGGCAGGTACTGCGCCCATGCATCGGTGTTTCGCCACATTGCCGACTTCGGGTCGGGCGCGTTCTTCCAGGGCCATGCGCCGTAGGTGCCGATTGCGAAGATATTGTTTCCCACCGCCTGCCCGGGGCCTTCGTACCCTTGGGCGGCGGTGAATAGCGATCCGTCCAGTCTGGATTTCCAAACGGCGTCCATCATTTCGATCGGCGTGTGTTCATGGACCAACGAAATTCGGTGCCGATGAGCCATTTGGAAATGGCGGTCCACGATCGCTTTGGAACGACGGATGACGTCGACCGGTGCATCATCGATATACGGTCGCCCAACGTATCGTTGGTTGATGTCCTCGTTGGAAATCACCAGCATCGTTTTGGCAGATGGCAGATCAGGCAATCGGATATCGATCACTTCCAATTCAACCGGGACCTGTCGATTCAACTGACCGGCCGCCGTGACCCGAACCTTCCCACGATAAACACCGGGTGCATGGTCGGGTGACACGTAAACGTCAAACCAAACGGATTGCGATTGATGCGCGGCAATGTCAAAACGAGGGTGCAGTTCCATCGGGACTGCGATGTCGGGGTAGGAACGGTCATGGTCGGGCCGATCCATCCATCCGCCGCGGGCGAAACCATCGGCATCGTGGGGGCGGCGCAACCGATGCGGGACGTGGCGTTCGTCGTAGTGTTCGTAGGCCAGTTTTGAACAGCCTTGGATTTTCAGATAGCGAACCAGGAAACATTCGACATTGCGTCCTCGGTAGTCGAACAGCGATGTCTTCGAATCCGCCGGACGTGAATCGATGGTACCGCTGTCGCCGGTCAACGGCCCGAGTCCAACGGTGACCTCCTGTAGCCCTGCTGCCGCGGCTTCGATGATCAAATTGAACGCGACCGTTTCGTTCACCGCCGCTCGGACCCGGATGGTTTCACCATCCCAAACCGAATTGCGAACATCTTCGCTGGCATCCAGAAGGCGAGTTTCTTCCTGGGCAACTTTATCTTCGCCCTGATTGGCCCAAACGGCAATCGATTCGGCCTGTGCCGCAGTGGCGGGACCGAGGATCATCGCCATCAAGCAAACGCAAACGCCCCAACCCAACCTCCGGCGTGCCGCATGGCGGTCCCCAATGAGACGGTTTCCAGCCAGGCCATTTCGAGTGGGGCGATCGGCAACGACGTGATGGGCAATTCGGATCGCACGAACGGACGCAAACATCATCGGTGCCCCTAAGGAAAATGTGGTTAAAAACCGGTTCACTGCGTTCAATTGCAGGCGAGCGTAACCAACCGCCGCGGTGTGGCAAGCGGGCGTGGATGCCACAGACCGCACCAGCGTTCAGCCGGCACCGTCTGGGCATCAGGGAACCGTGGTGGGTTTCACCTGGTAGCGTCGCACCTGAATTTCACCGAAATCGGCAGCATCGATTCTGTCAAAACGATCTTCCATCCATGTTTCGATCGCTTCCCAGTCATCCAGCGTCCAAAGACAAAACCAAAAATCGCCCATCTGCTGCAGTTCGGATTCCAGCCCCGATTCGTTCCAGCCTTCACCCGCGTTTCCAAACCGCTCGGGAACCCGACGAGTGGCGTGCCCGGCACGATAGTAGTGGAACGATTCTTCGCCGATGTCTTCGTAAAACACGACCGGCGAATCGGCAGCCCGGTGACTGATCATCGCGGCAACACCGCGCCAATCATGTTTGTGATTGCGAGCGTACATGCGTCCCAGCGACCCCATCGCGATCAAGCACACCAGAGCAATCGAACACCAACGCAGCATCTTCAGACGCTGGGGAAGATGCCAGATCGCAACCGACCATGCGATGATGATGCAGGGAATGACGGGACTGAGATAGCGACAGTTCAACAGCGAGTCATAGACGACGGAAACGAACAGCGCCAGCGACATGACGCCGATCGCAATCAATGCGGGGACCCGAATGATTCGAAAGACCGACTTGATCGACAACAGCGCGGGCAGATAAACGCCGCCCAGGACGACCACTTGCGCCAACAACATCATCATCAACCCGTCTTGCTTCCAAATCCCCGTTCGCCCAGCCAGGGTGTACACCGGGAAATACGCGGCGTGTTTCATCCACGGGTTGAAGGGCGCCGTCCACAGTGTCAGTTGCAGCAGGAAATTTGGGGACCAGGGCAGGAAGCACAGCAGACTGATCAGGCCCATCCCAACGTATTGAACGAACCGCGACAGCCGTTCATCTTTGCGACCGAAGACCAGCGGAATCCACAACACCGTCAACACGAACAGCGTGTAGTAGTGCAGGTGGGGCAGCACAATGCTGCACGCGGTCAATGCAACCCAATAGCGGCGACGTCCATCACGCAAAATCTTTTCAGTCAACCATGCCACGGTCGTCACCAAAGCCGTCAGCAATCCAAACACGCGTGCTTCGCGAGCCAGGAAAATCATTGCTGGATTGATGGTGACCATCACGACCGCAGTGACCGCAATGCGTCGATCGCGACAGATCGTCATCGCGAACACCCAGGTGATCACGATCGACATCACATCAGCAACCGCTGAAAAGATCCGAGCACTTTCGATCGTATAGCCGAAGACCGAACACCACAGTTTCAACAGAATGAAATAGCCGCATGGATTGCCGATGTCCAAAGCCGCGCCGGTGATCAGGTCATGAAACGACGCCGACGCCATCTTCAGGCTGCAAGCTTCGTCATACCAAATGCTTTCCCAGCCGACTCCGATCGACCGAAGCACAAAACCGATGACGACCAGCGATGCGACCAGGATGACATCCGGCCATGTCCAAATCCCAGCGGTGCCAGAATTTGCATGACGGCGCACGCGCCCCGATCCGGACGCGACCGTCGGGACATCCTGCCGATCTTCGCGATCAGAGATTGCTGGTTCCGTGAAATTCATGAATCCATGCGGGAATCGAACGCCCAGTGAAGCATCGTTGGCGGGGAATCGCCCAGGATCGAGGTCCTAGCGGTGCCACCACCGAAGAAAAACGCGTCAGCCTA
Source organism: Rubripirellula lacrimiformis (assembly GCF_007741535.1). Lineage (NCBI taxonomy): Bacteria > Pseudomonadati > Planctomycetota > Planctomycetia > Pirellulales > Pirellulaceae > Rubripirellula > Rubripirellula lacrimiformis. The sequence continues at coordinate 2,345,681 of NZ_CP036525.1, read as the reverse complement.
TCCGGCTTCCCCCCCCGACGAGAGTAGTCCGATCTCGGGCGGATTCCATGCCAAGTGGTGAAATAGTGGCCACCGGATCGGCGACTTTTCCGAATCTGCGGCTTGCACCGACGAACACCGCTACGCAGAGGCCCATCGGTCCCCCGCCAGCGATTGCCGAATTTGCGACACATCCGCGGCCGCGAAACGGCAGTACCGTCACAAACCGGAAATCCTGACACGACTCTGCGGGATGTTCCGATTCATCCGAAACTGACGGCCAGAATTCACGACCAGTTATTCCAGTCACAACGCTGGTGCGTCCGATATCGCTCGTAACGAGGCTTCCTACATCAGCGATCGATCGTTTTGTAACGGCGGATGATCCACGGGAACCCAAGCACCCATCTGACACGTCTGCGGCGAACCATGCGACTAAAACGCTTTCAGTCGAAACAATATCCGACTGCTGCCACGGGATCTGCCATGTCCTCTAAAAAGAAACACCGCCGCGCAGCCAGAATGCTGCTGGCGGGCCTCTTGGTCACGGCCAACGGATGCAGCCACTTGGACATCATTCCGCCTGGCCCGCACGACAACACACCGTCGATCCACGATGACTACGGGATGCAGATCGAGTATCCGCAAGTCGCCGAATGTGCATCGGCCCCATCGATGGCTGCCAAAGCGGCGACCGAACCGATGTCGCTAGAGGACCCGTCCAAAATCCCGGCATTCGAGATTTCACTCGAAGAAGCGATTCAGTTGGCTGTCCAACAGAGTCCGGTGATTCGAAGCCTAGGCGGATCGGTGGTAACGACCCCGCAAGGCACCGCGACCGTCTATGACCCCGCGGCTTTGGCGGCCAGCCCGACCCAAAGCGCCGAAGCAGCACTGTCCGCATTCGATGCCCAGTACACCCAACAGTTGTTTTGGAACAACGTCGATCAACCGTCCAACCGACAGTCGTTTACTATCCCGGGTGTTGGCGGCGGTCCACCGCTGATTTTCGCTCCGTTCTCGCAAAGCCAGAACGCCACGTTCACGTCCGAACTTGCCAAGCAAACGGCGACCGGTGCCCGCTTTGCTGTGCGGCACAACGTTAGCTACCTGCGTACCCAAGACCCGTCGGTCGCGCAGCTGCGATTCCCCAGCGCCTTCACCGGGTTTGTCGAAGCCGAATGGCGACAACCGTTGTTGCAAGGTGCCGGCACCACGTACAACCGAATCGCTGGCCCCAATGCATTGCCAGGGCAGTACAACGGTGTCTTGATCGCTCGCATCAACGAAGACGTCACATTGGCGGATTTCGAAGCCGCAGTGATTCAGCTGACCGCCGACGTTGAACAAGCGTACTGGGACCTGGCGACGGCCTACCGCATCTTGGATGCAAATATCAAAGGCCGGGAATCCGCCCAGCAGACCTTTCAATATCAGAAAGTGCGTTTGGAAGTGGGTACCGGGCGTACCGACGAAGAAGCCCAAGCTAGATCCCAGTTCTATCAGTTCCAGGCCGAAGTCGAATCCTCGTTGGGCGGCCCCAATGGACTGTATGCACTTGAACAAAGACTGCGTTACCTGATCGGCATGACCGCGTCCGACGGGCGATTGCTGCGTCCGGCTACCGATCCGATCGATGCGAAAGTCATCTTCGATTGGGAAAGTGCCCTGGGGCAAGCCCTGCAGCGACGCGTCGAAATCCGTCGTCAACGTTACAACGTGAAACGACGCGAACTAGAAATCGTTGCCGCACGGATGGACCTGCGACCGCGTTTGGATTTCTTGGCACAGTATCGTTGGCGCGGCTTGGGTGACCACCTGATCGGCGACGACGATGGTGCCCAGTTCAACAGCATGTACGGCAACATGACCGGTGGAGATTTCCAAGAAGGCCAGGCCGGCATCGAATTCTCGCTCCCGGTCGGCATGCGACAAGCCAGTTTGGCCGTGCAACAATCGCGTCTGAATCTGCAACGCGAACGCGCTCTGTTGGAAGAGACCGAGTTGCGGATCAGCCACGACCTATCGGATGCTGCACGTCAAGTTTCGCTGACCTACCAATTGGTGGAAACCAACTACAACCGTTACCAGGCAGACTTGTTGCAAGTCGATGTGCTGCGACGTCGTTATCTTGACGGCAACGACAACATCAACTTTTTGCTGCAAGCCCAACGGCAAGTCGTGATCAGCGAAGCGGCGTTCTATCGTTCATTGTTCAGTTACAACATCGCGATCCGCGATCTGCATCGCCAGAAAGGTTCGCTGTTGGCGTACAACCAAGTTCAACTTGCCGAAGGTCCTTGGGCCGCCGGTGCCGCCGCCGACGCTCACACGACCGGTCGGTTCCTGGAACCACGAATCAATCCGTCGGCTGTCAGTGTTCCAGCACCGCTGACCAGTGGACCGTTTGACCCATCGGCACCGCAGAACACCGGTTTCACCGCCGCACCGTTGGCCAATGAAGTGATCGATTCGCCGATGATCGAAGCGATGTCCTACGACGACGAATCGGTCACGATCGACCCGGTGGTTGTGGAGGAAGTCCCCAGCCCATCGGACGCCCTGATTCCGATTGAATAGTCAAGACGGCGAATCCACCGCGGCACGCCTGCTTACGAACCGCGGCGAGTTCGAGTTCGAAATCGCCGCGGTGACTATCCAACGACCCGTTTTTCGTAACGAACGCGATAGACGGGAATTTGGTGGCGGATGCTGCGTCGTTCAAAGTGAGTGCGATAGTCCAGGTCATGCTGGGCTTCGACTTCTTCTTCGGGAATCGGCACGCCGAATTCGGGTGCGATGTCAGCGATCATTTCAATCGTGTTTTCGAAATAGTCCAGGACATCGGTCCAGAAATGGAACCGTCCGCCCACGCGGAGGGCGCGGGAAAAGTTGCGAACGCTGGTTTCGTTGACGACGCGGCGTTTTCGATGCTTCTTTTTCCACCACGGATCGGGAAAATAGACGTGAACGGCTTCCAACGATCCGGCCGCAATGTTCTTTTCGAACAGGGGTTCCGCGTTGCCGCTGATCATGATCGCGTTGGTTGAACCCGCTTTCAGTAGCCGACCGGCCGAATGCGACGCGTACTTGCCGACGATCTCCACGCCCAAAAAGTTATGTTCGGGATGTGCCACCGATTCGGTCGAAATGAACAACCCTTTTCCAGATCCCACCTCGATTTCCAGCGGTAAATCGTTGCCAAACATAGACTGACTGCCCAGATCGGCGGGCAACTGATCCACATCACGCAGAACCGTGGACAGATCCACCGACGATTTGGGGCTTCGGATTTGGTGACGCGGCATTAGCTTTTGGATCGATCGAGAACGGCGTGGGAAGACTTTCCAGAGCCATAATCGTATCTTTCCCAGAATTCCCTACAATGCTGGGCCGCAGACGTACTGAACATCCCATCCCTTTCCCCGTCAATTGCCGCACCGATGCCCAAGGCCGAAGCCGATTTTAACGGACTCCAAATCGCAGCTCTCGAAAGCCGCCGCGCCACCGACATGGCTCGCATGATCGGCCGCAGCGGGGGAGTCGCACACGTCAGCCCGTCAATGCGGGAGGTCCCGATCGAACCGAATCGGGGTGCCATCGACTTTGCGTACCGGGTGATGACAGGGGAAGTCAACATTGTGGTGTTGATGACGGGAGTCGGCTTTCGGTACCTGCTGAAATCCATCGAACGTCATGTGGACCAACAACGGTTCCTGGAATCGTTGTCGGATGTCACCACCATTTGCCGTGGCCCCAAACCGGCCGCCGCGCTGCGGGAATTCGGGATCACGGCGACCCACCGTGTCCCCGAACCGAACACATGGCGTGAACTGCTGCAGACGATCGACGCCCACGTACCGGTCGCCAACCAAGTCGTCGGGCTGCAGGAATACGGCGTCACCAATGCATCGCTGATCGCGGGACTGGAAGCCCGCGGCGCCACGGTGGAACCGGTGCGGGTTTATGGATGGGAGTTCCCCGAAGACCTTGCGCCGCTGGAATCCAACCTTCGTGCGATCGCCGCCGGCCAACGCGACATGCTGCTGCTGACCAGCGCCCATCAGGTGGTCAACATGCTTCGCCTAGCGGAACAGCTTGAACTGACCGACGAACTTCGTGCCGGCCTGCACCGAACCGTGATCGCATCGATCGGGCCCACGACGTCGCAAATGCTAGAAGAATGCGATATCCACATCGACTTTGAACCCAGCCATCCCAAAATGGGGCATCTGGTGACCGAGTCGGCGCAGCGATGCCAGTCGATGGTCGATTCCAAGAAACGACTGTTTGCGGCGTCCCCCGAGTACCGCAGCAAACCGGCCGAACATCCCTCGGATTCCAGCCTGTTCATGCGAGCCTGCCGAGGCGAGGCCACCGAACGGACTCCCGTCTGGCTGATGCGTCAGGCTGGCCGATACATGGCCGAATACCGCGAAGTCCGAGCCAAACAATCGTTTTTGGACCTGTGTGCCAATCCACCGCTGTGCAGCGAGATCATGTGCACCGCCGTTGACCGGTTGAAGGTCGATGCGGCGATCATCTTTTCGGACCTGTTGCCGATCTTGGTGCCGATGGGTTTCGACCTGGAATTTGTCGCCGGCGATGGTCCGGTGATCCACAATCCGGTTCGTGAAGCCGGCGACCTATCGCGAGTCAAACCGCTGGATCGCCCCGAAGCACTCGATTTTGTCTACGAAACGGTACGACAGACACGATCCGATTTGCCTGAATCGATTCCGTTGATCGGGTTCTCGGGATCGCCCTTTACGCTGGCCAGCTATGCCATCGAAGGCGGTGGCAGCCGCACCTACACGCACACCAAACGGTTGATGCAAGCCGACCCGGGTGCTTGGGGGGGGCTGATGGACACGCTATCCGCTGCGATCACGACCTATCTGAACCATCAAATCGCCGCTGGTGCCCAGTGCGTGCAATTGTTCGACAGTTGGGCCGGATGTTTGTCGCCGACCGACTATGTGCGTTTCGTGTTGCCTTGGATGAAACAAATCATCGCTGGAATCGCCCCCGGCGTCCCGGTCATCAACTTTGCAACCGGCAATCCGGAATTGTTGCCGCTGCTGCGAGGCGATCGCCGAACCGTGGTCGGTGTTGACTGGCGAATCGGTTTGGACACCGCTTGGCAGCGGATCGGACATGACAAGAGCGTTCAAGGCAACATGGACCCAACCGTGCTGTTGGCCAATCCAGATGTGATCCGGTCCCGCGTCGGTGAAGTGCTAGAAGCCGCTGGCGGACGTCCCGGACACATCTTCAACCTGGGACACGGAGTGATGAAAGAGACGCCCGTCGAAAATGCGATCGCGTGTGTCGAAGCCGTCAAAGAACTCTCCCGTCGCGAGCCGTCATCGTCGTGAACCGATCGCCGATCGTATGCCCGTTCTGTCCGCTGAACTGTGACGACCTAACCGTTGCGGCAAACGGGCAAACCGATAGCGACTGCCCGATTGCCGAGCAGGGTTTTTCGTTCGCGATGGCCGCCCCCCCAGCGCCGCGAATCGGGTCCGATCCGGCAAGCCCAGACGACGTCCATCGCCTGGCCAGCACTTGGTTTGCCAAGCAGGATCGAGTCCGCATCGCAACCGCATCGACTCCGCTATCGACGTCGCGAACCCTGGCAACCATGGTGGCCGACAGCAGGATCGAACTATTCGTCGATGAAACGCCATCGCAATCAGCACTTCGCACGGCAGTGGCACGCGATGGCAATGTCTCGGCAACGCTGGGCGACGTCAAAAAACACGCCGATCTGATTTGGACGATTGGCGATGTCAGCGGACAAATGCCAAGACTGTGGCAACGCCTGTCGCGATCACCTAGTAGCGGTGATTTGACCACTGATCGATCGGGCCCAACCCCAGCTCGGCTATCGCACGCATCGATGGGCGCCAACCAGTTCGCCGACATCGCGTTTGCGATCCGCAGCGGCAGCACGCCGGACGCATCCCAAGCGGACTTGATCCAGTCGATCCAGTCGGCAGGCTACCTGGCCATCATTCTGGCACCGGATGCATTCGACGCCGGCCAGGAATTGACGACTGCGGAATGGATCGTGAAGTGGACGATCCAGCAAAATCAGAAACAGGAATCCCGTAGTCGCCGCGTCGTCCTGGTGGGCATGGATGCGGCAACCACACTGCGATCGGTCGTTGGCTGGCATACCAACCAGCGGCTAACCGCGACCATGACCAACGTCGACATTCGTCTTGGCAATGCGATTGCCGGGGCACAACCGGCGAAACTGCAAATCGGCGGCGTGGATCCCGGCCCGGAATTGGCTCACGCGTATGTTCCCGCCGGGATCGCCGGCGTTCATCACCCGGACGCCATCATTCGTGGCGACGCAACCGTGACGTTGCCGCTGGATCGGTGCGTGGAAACGAGGCCCGCCGAATTGCCAAACTCGATCATCCAGCCCAGTGCGCAATCGATGGACTCGTCTTTCACCGGCCGAACAGTCCGTCCCGATGTCTTCTTGAAAAGCTTGTTTGCGGTGAAGCTGGCCTAGTGCTGTGCCAGCGCTAAGAATCAGAGTTGAATGAACGATCCGTTTGGGGCGGGGTAGCCCCCTTCACGGATTCGATTGAAGTCCCGACGGGACGGCAGCACCGTGCCGGTGGTCTCGACCACCGGTATCCCTTAATTGGAGCCAACTCTTTTTCTGCCGCACCGATCGCCACCTTTCGTGGCGATCGGTGCGGCAGAAAAAGGAGTGTCAGCGTTGGTACAGGTACCGTGGACCAAGGTCCACGGCAGCAGGCTATCGCCACTGCGTGGCTTGAAAAAGAGAACTTGAAGAACCGATCGGCTGATCGAGGCGATTGCCTCTTGATGGCGGCAAAGTCACTGGCATTGGCCGAAACCAATGTCGAGTGCCCAGCCAGAGGCGACCGACCGCTACCAGCGCATCAGCGCCGTTCCCCAGGCTAGCCCGGCGCCAAAGCCGCACATCAACACCAAGTCGCCTGATTTCATGCGACCTTCGCGAACCGCTTCATCAATCGCCAATGGAATACTGGCGCCCGACGTGTTTCCGTAGCGGTCTAAGTTGACGAAGACTTTCTCCGGTGCAACATTCAGATCCGACACCGCCGAATCGATGATGCGTTGGTTGGCTTGGTGTAGCACCACCATGTCCAGTTCGCTGGAATCGACCCCTGCATCGGCCAGCACGTCTTTGGCACTTTCAGCAAACAGGCGAACGGCCCACTTGAAGACATTGCGGCCATCCATCGTCAGGTACTGCAAACGTTTCGCGTAGGTATCGGGCGTCAGCGGCGTTCGCGAACCACCGGCGGGGACACACAGCATTTCGCCACCGCAACCTTCACTGCCGACTTGATAGGACAGGATGCCTTCGGTCGCGTTTTCGTCAGCGACCAACAGCATCGCACCGGCGGCGTCGCCGAACAGGGGATAGGTTTTTTTGTCTTCGGGATCGACCGTACGGCTCATCAAATCGGCACCGACCACCAACGCACACTTGCTGTTGCCGGCCGCGATGAACTGGGCCGCGGTGATCATGCCGTACATGAATCCGGCGCATGCGGCGTTCACATCCATGGCCGGCGCCGTGACGCCTAATCGTCGCTGCAGATGACACCCCGTGGACGGAGTCGGATGATCGGGTGTCATGGTGGCGACGATGATCAGATCAATCTGGTCAGCCGTCACGCCAGCCTTTTCCATGCACCGCACGGAGGCTTCGTAACACATGTCGCTGGTGGCTTCGCCATCGGCGGCCCTACGTCGCTGGCGAATGCCGGTGCGACGGACGATCCATTCGCTGTCACATCCCAGTGCGGCCAAGTCTTCGTTGGTGACGATTTGATCGGGCACATAGGAACCAGTGGCCGCCACACGAACGCCCGCGACTTTGCCCATTCGACCGCGAGTCGTGATGGGAGACGGACAAGTTTCACCTTCAGGCTCGCTAGCCATGGCGGGGACAGGAGATTCAGTCATGCTTGTTCGGCGCTGTTACAATCGGATCGATCCAGTCGGCATCGGTTGCCGGCCGCAAACCGGGAGTATAGCGGGATTGATTTTTCCTTGTTAGAGCAGGCTTTTCGACCACGATCAGGCTCGCCCGGGAAAGCGATCCCAGCCCTTCTGATCGCGCTGGGCATCATCGTCCTGATCATCGGGGCGGCCGCGGTTTTCACGTCATTTCCGGTGGATCCGGGATCCCCCCCAGCGTTCGAAACCGTGGCCTATCGGGTCGCTGGACCGTCGATGGCCCCAACGATGTTGGGCGATTCGATGTACGTCCATTGCATACCGTGCGATTTGGGTTGGCAGATTGTGCCGACAACGGATGCGGAAACGGTCTGTTGGCATTGCGGATCGAGGGTGTCGACGGCCCCCACGATGGCGACCATCGGTGACGTCGTCAGCATCCAACGCCCGGATTCCCGATCGCTGCAGCGAGGCGATGTGATCGCCCTGGAACATGAGGGGAAGGGCAACATCAAACGAATCGTTGCCGTTCCAGGCGATGTGGTGGACCGATCCGGCCTGCGTTTTAGCGTCAATGGACGGCCGATTGGCGATTTCCAGTGGGCCATCGATGGCCAGACGATCCCGATTGATTTCGACGACCATCGCCGCCAATCTCGCTGGCAAAAAAGCAACGAAACACCGCTGGACGATCCGGCACAGGATCCCCAAACTCGGGTTTGGACACTGACCGACACCCCGTCCGACGACTGGTTGGTCTACCACCACCGCAGCGTCCACGACCAGAACCGACCCAGCGGTGTGTGGGACGACTACCCGATCAATCACGGACTTTCCCGAGCGATGGAAGCTGTGGAATCGCTGATTTTTCAAGCGACCACGTTCGACGCGTCGCCTGACGCGGAATTGGAAGCGGTATTTTGGTCATCGACGGGCAACGTCCGGGGGACCATCGCACTGGTCACCGGTGGTGTGATCGATATCGACCAAGCAAGACTGCGCGTGGAATCCGAACGGGAACCATCCGAATCGCCGGTTTCGTCGCGTGATCCGGTTTCGTCGCGTGATCCGGTTTCGGCGGCGAATCCAGTGGCAATACGGATCGTGACAGGATCCGCGGTGCTAACCGGCCTGACCCTGCGGCGGCATCTGGATTACCGACTTCGCCGCCGAGACGACACCAGCGTCTATCCGATGCAATTGGGGGCGGATGACTACTTCGTGCTCGGCGACAATGTCCCGGTTTCCGTTGACAGCCGAAACTACGGGCCGATTCAGGCGGTCGACATGATCGGATATGCGTTGCCACCGCAGCGAAACTAGGAATCTGTCTCAGCCTAGCGCTAGGGCAAAAGTCGTAGCGGAAGTCGTCAAGACTTTCGTGAATCACAGCGACGCCGAAACTCTTGACGGCCAGTCGATTGAATCCAGTTTCGAATTTAAATGTTAGCCGTTTGGGCGCTAGCGGGCTGTTGATTTAGTAACCCGCGCGTGAGCGAGGGATTCAGGTGGGATCCCTCGCTCACGCTTCGGGTGATGGTTTGCACGTTAAGTTCAGGAAAACGACTTAATCAGCAGGCCGCTAGCGGCTAAACGGCTAACGGAATCAAAAGGCCGCGAACGAGTTCCACTACCTGGAAATCTCCACTACCTGGAAATCAAGGTGCGGCGAAGTCATTGCAGCGATTTTGGCGGGCCCCCGGCGTTCACGATTAGCGGGTCCTCGTGGTAAGCTCCGGGTTGCCGTTTCCCAATGTCCTGATAATCGCCGGCGCCACGACTGCTTCGCCGCCCCCCCAACTTTCGGAGACCCCTGCCATGCCACGATTGGTGCGAGGTGCATTGATCCAGACGAAACTCTGCGAGCCGTCCACGTCGCCGGTGGCAAAGATCAAACAGGCCATGATCGACAAACACGTCGATCTGATCGCCCAGGCCGCCGACCAAGGTGCCCAAGTCTGCTGTCTGCAAGAACTGTTCTACGGCCCTTACTTCTGCGCCGAACAGGAGATGAAGTGGTACGAGATGGCCGAACGGGTGCCCGATGGCCCGACGACACGGCTGATGATGGAACTGGCAAAAAAGCACAAGATGGTGATGGTCGTGCCCGTCAGCGAGGAAGATCTGACCGGGGTCTATTACAACACCGCGGCCGTGATCGATGCCGACGGAACCTTCCTAGGCAAGTTCCGCAAAATGCACCTGCCGCATTGCCAGCCGGGTTTTTGGGAAAAGTTCTACTTCCGCCCCGGCAACCTTGGTTATCCGGTGTTCGATACCGCCGTCGGAAAAGTCGGCGTCTACCTATGCTATGACCGACACTTTCCCGAGGGGGCACGGGCCTTGGGATTGGCCGGTGCCGAAATCGTATTCAACCCCAGCGCGACCGTCGCCGGGCTTAGCGAATACCTTTGGAAACTGGAACAACCCGCGCACGCCGTGGCCAACCAGTACTTTGTCGGCGCCATCAACCGCCCCGGCATGGAAGCACCCTGGAACATTGGCGAGTTCTATGGGCAGAGTTATTTTTGCGATCCTCGCGGTCAATTCATCGCGCAAAGCGAGAAACGGACCGAGACGGACATCGTGATCGCCGACATGGATTTGGACATCATCCGGGAAGTTCGCAACACCTGGCAATTCTTTCGCGACCGTCGGCCCGAAACCTATGACGCGCTGACCGATCTGTAATTTGCCCTGCATGGTAGTCGCCGCGGTGCACGATCCAGTTCGCGATCGCTACCAGGCCATCCCTGCCGCCCGAGCACACTTTCACCGATAAAGTCGCTGTATGCCGACGCTGGAAACCACCGTCAACGGAATCAAATTCCCCAACCCGTTTGTCATCGCTTCCGGTCCGCCGGGAACGAACGCGCGAGTGATCTGTCGATCGTTTGCCGAAGGGTGGGGCGGGGCATCCGCCAAAACGGTCAGCCTAGACGCGTCCAAAATCGTCAACACGGCGCCCCGTTATGGACGCTTGAAAAGCGGCGACGGCGAACCCTATGGCTGGGAGAACATCGAACTGATTTCGACGATGCCCTTGGAACGATGGCTCGATGAATTCAAAGAGATCAAAGACAAGTATCCCGACCGCGTCCTGATCGCTTCGATCATGGAAGAATTCAACAAGGATGCTTGGTTCGAAATCATCGAGCGCTGCGAGTCCGCGGGCGTCGATATGTTCGAGTGTAATTTTTCGTGCCCGCACGGATTGCCGGAACGAAAGATGGGCGCCGCGATGGGTGAAGATCCGGCGATCTTGACCGAGGTCTGCGGATGGGTCCGCCAAGCCACGACGAAACCGGTGTGGGCCAAGATGACGCCCAACGTAACGCACATCGAAGATCCATCGCGAGCCGCATTGGCCGCCGGGATCGATGGCATCTCGGCCATCAACACGATCCGCAGCGTGATCGGTGTCGACCTGGAAACTTTGCGTCCGATGCCGACCGTCGAAGGCTATTCGACCGTCGGCGGGTATTCGTCCAAAGCGATCAAACCGATATCGCTGCGGATGAACATGGAAGTCGCCACGCTGATTCACGACGAGTTTCCTGGCCGCACCCTGTCGGGTATCGGTGGGATCGAAACCGGCAATGACGCCGCCGAATTCATTCTGTTGGGTGCCGACACCGTCCAGGTCTGCACCGGTGTGATGCTGCATGGATACGATTTGGTCAAGAAAATGTCTGACCAACTGCTGGCGTTCATGGACAAACATGGCTTTGAAACGATCGATGATTTCAAGGGCAAAGCGTTGCCGTATTTCACAACGCATAGCGATTTGGTTCAGCGACAAGCCAAGGTAAAGGCCGAAAAGGAAGCGGCTCGAGCGGCTGCCAAAGCGGCGGAAGCTGCCGATCAAGGGATCACACAAGATGAAAACTGGGACGGCGATGACTTCGTCAAACAATCCGATGAACTGGTGGGCTAACGCGTGACACCTTCGACTGACTCACTCGCCCGCGCCGATCAATCCCAACAGTCCTTGCTGATTCGTGGCGGACGGATCATCACCGCAGACCAAGACTACGTGGCGGACATCCTGGTCCGCGGCGAACGCATCGTGGAAATTGCCACTTCGATTCCACAGGACGGCGTGGATGAAGTCATCGACGCCAGCGGCAAGTTGGTGTTCCCGGGTTTCATCGACCCCCACGTCCACATCCATCTGCCGTTCATGGGCACCCACGCCAAGGACGACTATGACTCGGCCAGTCGGGCGGCCCTGATCGGCGGCACCACCACGCTGATCGAAATGATCTGCCCCGGTCGCGACGACGATCCTTGGGAAGCGTATCAACGGTGGAAAGGCAAAGCCGAAGGATTGTCGGCATGCGATTTTTCATTCCACATGGGCGTGACTCGTTTTGACGCAGGCAGTGAAACACAGCTGCGCCGAATCATCGACGACGGCATCACGTCGCTGAAAGTCTTCTTGGCCTACAAAGGCGCGTTGGGGGTCACCGACACCGAACTGTTTCGCACCTGCCAACTGGCCGCTGACACGGGCGCCGTCGTCACAGCACACTGCGAAAACGCAGACCTGATCGACGAACTGCAATCGCAATTGGTGGCTCAGGGCAAAGTCGGTCCAGAGTTCCACGAACCGTCGCGACCGGTGTCGGTGGAAGCCGATGGTGTGCACCATTTCTGTACGTTCCTGGAAATGACAGGTGCATCGGGTTACATCGTCCACACCTCGTGCAGCCCGGCGATCGAAGCGGCGCGACAATTCCAAGCCCGCGGCGTCGACGTCACGATCGAAACCGTGATCCCGTACTTGGTGCTGGACAAGACCTACGCCGAGCGACCGAATTTCGAAGGAGCCAAGTATGTGATGAGCCCGCCACTGCGGGACATCCGCCATCAAACGCAGCTTTGGAACGCCATCGGATGTGGCACCATTGCGACCGTCGCCACCGACCACGCACCGTTTGATTTCGCCGATCAAAAGGCGATGGGGCGCGCCCCTGAATCCGACTTCACCAAGATCCCCAATGGGATCCCGTCGGTCGAACACCGCTGCACGCTGTTGTACACCCACGGCGTGGCCACTGGAAAAATCGACCTGCATCAATTCGTCAGCCTGTTGTCGACCAACGCCGCCAAACAGTTCGGCATGTTCCCGGCCAAAGGCACGATCGGTCTAGGCAGCGACGCGGACATTGTCGTCTGGGACCCGAACTATCGCGGCGTCATCAGCGCCGAGACGCACACCATGAACACCGACTACGACGGATTCGAAGGCTTCGAAATTGTTGGCCGTCCGTCGGTGGTGACCTGCCGAGGACAAGTGTCGGTACGCGACGGAAAGTTCACCGGCAAACTAGGCCACGGCCGCGCGGTCCCACGAAAGCTGGCCCGCAAATCCTAACGCGACGATCAGGTCGTTGCGATGCGAATGCCTTCACGCCGTTTTGCCAACTGCCGTAGTGGGATTCGCCAGAATTCCTGTCGTCGGGCTGTCGAGCGACGAAGGCGATGTCGGTTCGCAATTCGATGATGAACTTTTGCAGGTCTGCCATGTTCGCTGCTGATCGGTTCGATAACATGACGGCCACGTAGGATCGTCCACCCCGACGCGGCGATGCCCTCGCCCTGACTTTGCTTTTGCCCCCGAACCCGATCGACTTTTCAGATGCAGCGCACCGGCGGACTGTTCTTCTTTGGGATCTTTGCGATCGCCGGCCTGGCGATTGGCGGCATGTCGATCCGTTCTTTGGGGCTGTGGTTCGGGTCACTCGATTGGCCGTCGGTCCCGGCCACCGCGGAAGTCTTGCGAGTCGATTCCAACCACAGCGGCAACGAAACTTCGTACCGCTTGGAGTGTCGATACCGATACCGGTTCGGTGCTCAGCAGTTCGTCAGCGAACGAGTTAGTTTTTTTGAAATCGGAACCAATAGCGACTCGTACCCCCGTGCACTGCATCGGCGACTATCGGCTCTGAACGATGTCGGCCGCATGACCTGTTTCGTCAATCCGACAGATCCGTCCCAGGCGGTTTTGGATCGCACGGTTCGATCAGGACTGATGGGGATGACACTGCTGTTTCTGATCACCCACGGCAGCGTGGGTGTGGCGGGGCTGGGATACCTATCGGCTGCGCGTCCGCCACGGAAGATCGATGGCCAAATTCATATCGTGTCGGACCATGCCGGTTGGCGGCGGTCCGCGGCGTGGTTGATCTGGCTGCACTGCATCGCATTTCTGACCGCTAGCCTGATCGCGATCCTGGGCATGATGGCCGGACAATGGGAGGCCATTGTTCCGCTGGTGATGGCCATTTTGGCGGCCACCGCGATTTGGTTCTGTGCCCGCTATACGCGAAAGAAACATCCCTGGGCCGGGCAACTGATCTTGCCGGAGACGATCCAGGACGAATCGAAACTTCGCCTGCGAATGCCACGATCGGCGAAGGATCCGATCGAACTGGAAGCACGTTGGTCGCTGCCTGCCGCTGACAAATTGCATCAAGGCGTCGCCCCGATCGAAGGGCCCGCCGTGTCGATCGATTCGAAATCGTTCGACCATGGCACGATCACTTTCGCGTCGCCGGTGATGCCGTCCCCATCCGACGACGAACTGGACGCGATCCCTCGCAACCGCTGCATGGAATTCGTCGGCATGATCGGAAACCGGGGGTACCGCGATACGTTCACGGTGCCGGCATCGATCACAATCGGCAAACCCGAGCAACCTGCCTAGCGAGTCGGACATGTCCGCGGGATGGGTGACGGCAACGTCGGGGGTTGATCTCGCTTGCACACGGGACCGATTCTGTCATGGCCGCTTTTCGATTTTGGTGCCCTTGAGAAACGCCCCGAATGGCCTTCAACTAGGCCGCCAAAGACACACTCGATTTTCTCGGAGCAAATTCATGTCGGACGAAGAAGAACACATTCTGGTCATTCCCGAGTCCGTGATCGCGGAGATTGGGACGATCGATGGATTCGAACCCGATGTGGACCGTTTTCTGAAACCGATCCTGGCCAGCGACCAATTGTCGTTTCAGCCACGCGGGGCGATGGAAACCGACCCTTCGTTCAAGCAGCTGATTCCCTACGTGCTGCTGCAATGGACCGACCAAGACGGCGTGGTGAAACTGTTCACCTACACGCGTGGGGGCGGATCGGGCGAGAAACGTTTGCACGCGCGACGCAGCGTCGGCATCGGCGGTCACATCAGCCGCGAAGATGCCGCCGGCGGCGCGGATCCGTACCGCACGGGAATGCAACGAGAATTGGCCGAGGAAATCCAACTGGGGGCTCAATACGAGGAATCCCAAGTCGGCCTGATCTACGATCCGTCGAACGATGTCGGCAAAGTCCACGTCGGCGTCGTGCACCTGTTCGTGCTCGCGGGCCCCGAAGTTAGCAGCAACGAAGCGGACTTGGCCGACGGCGGGTTCGTCGCGGTCGAACAACTGAAGACCGAATCCGATACGTTGGAAACATGGACCCAACTGGCGATCACGGCGCTTTATTCTTAGGACTTCGGTGAAGAGGTGGGAGGAAAGTTCGAGTTCGTCGGCCGGCTTGCCGGGACGCGAAGACGCAGAATCGAGTGCCGCGCAGGGGCAGGGGGGTTAGGGGTTTAGGTCGATAGGAAAGTTCGAGTTCGAGTTTAAGTTCGAGTTTAAGTACTTGATCCACCATTCTGACTTGAACTTGAACTCGAACTCGAACTTCCCCCCAACGAGCAAACCGAAACGAATCCTCCAACCGTTCGTTCTTCCTCTTTCGATCTCACTCCCCGATCACTTCGCATGATCTATCTGGACAACCATTCGACGACGCGGTGCGACCAGCGGGTCGTTGCGGCGATGCTGCCTTGGCTGAGCGAGCATTTCGGGAATCCGCACAGTTCCCACGCCGGCGGTGTGGTCGCCGCCGATGCGATCGCTTTGGCGACCGATCGGATCGCTGGCCGTCTGGGGGTCAAAGCCGAGAATGTGGTTTACACCAGCGGAGCCACCGAGAGCAACAATTTGGCGAT
Source organism: Rubripirellula lacrimiformis (assembly GCF_007741535.1). Classification (NCBI taxonomy): domain Bacteria; kingdom Pseudomonadati; phylum Planctomycetota; class Planctomycetia; order Pirellulales; family Pirellulaceae; genus Rubripirellula; species Rubripirellula lacrimiformis. Next base: position 2,329,720 of record NZ_CP036525.1, on the reverse strand, counting down.
TCGGGGTGTCTGTCTTCACCCTCGCCAGAAACGTCGCCACATCGTCACGGTTGCGACCGAGCACCCGGCGGTCCTGGATGTCGCGCACGACATCAAGCGTCAGGGGTTCACGGTCACCGTCGTGCCAGTGCATCCCAATGGAACCGAGCAGGCGGGAAGCGTCGACTTGGACCAGTTGGCCGACGCGATCACCGACGATACAGCGATCGTTTCGGTAATGGCCGCCAACAACGAAATTGGCAGCCTGACGCCACTGGCCCCGATCGCCGAATTGACGCACGCCCGCGGTGCCTTGCTGCATAGCGATGCGACTCAGGCGATTGGCCGGTTGCCGCTGGATGTGGTGGCATCGGATGTCGACCTGATCAGCGCATCGGCCCATAAGTTCTATGGGCCCAAAGGCGCGGGATTTCTAATTGTCGGCAACGGGAACCGCCGCGTTCGGCTGTTGCCTCAGATCGTCGGTGGCGGCCAGCAGCGGGGCATTCGCAGCGGCACACTCAGCCCGGCCAACATCGTCGGCATCGATACCGCGATGCAACTTTGCCAAGACGGCGGGGCGACCGAGCGTGAAACGATCGGCAAACTTCGCGACCAACTATGGCAGATCCTAGAGTCCGGGATCGACGGATTGCAGATCAACGGCCCCCCGCTGCGATCCCCCCATCGGTTGCTGGGAAACTTGAACGTCACCCTGCCGGGCGTCGAAGGCGAGACGTTGATGGCAGCGGCCACCGACGTCGCGTTCAGTACTGGTTCGGCATGCAGCAATGTCGACCCAGCCCCCAGTCATGTGTTGATGGCATTGGGACTGGACGAATCAGCGGCCCGACGTAGCGTTCGCTTTGGGATCGGTCGATTCAATACGGATCAGGACATCCAGCGATCAGGCGAAGTGCTGTTGGCTGCGTTTAAGCGGTTGATTCGACTGGCCCGATGACGGCGCCCCGCAATCGCGGTTTCAACATCTCGAATGGGCGCTCACCCGTCTCGGGTTCGTCCGTCTCTTTGATCACGAAATTCTTGCCCCTAAAATCCCCAGCCTAAAATCCCCAGCCCAAGATTCACGACCGGGGGTTCGTGTTCACTAGTGACAAAGGGGCAATCAGGGAACCCGCAGTTCGCCCATACTGCCTCGTCCACCAAAGGCCCGTTCCACGGTGCCAATTACCCACAGAATCTCTCTTTACCCGATTGGGCGGTGGGGGTTAGGATTCGGACGAAGCCTCGGGAAAGCGCTGCGCGGATGGCAGAACGAGTTTCCCTGAGTTCCTAGACGTCACTGAAGGATACAGCGATGGGCGGAGTCCCGGTGCTATTGATGATCGCCGCCATGGGCATGGGGATCACGTACGGTTGGCAACCTGATGCGAATAACGACGGAATCGAGTACTTAGTACAGGTTCCGCCCGCTGATATCGATCGGCTTCAACGGATTGGTGAGGTCAGCAGCGCGGTGGACCCGCGTGTGCGCGGTCATGTCACGCGAGTGGTGATTCGCGTGGGAACGGGCCCTTTGCCCCGACGCATGCCGCCCGGACTGCCGCCGATCCAGGATCTGTATGTCCAGAATTCCGCTGGCCAAAAATCCACGGACCAAATATCCAACGATCAGCGGGACCTAGCTCCTGTTGCAATTCCCCAGATCGGTGACCCCCACAGCGCTGCGGCTCCTACGGCGGCCGATTTATCGGTGGCCAGCAAACCGGCTGGGAAACGTGATTTGGCATCTGCCGACGACGGGCAAGTCAAGCTGATGAAGCCTGATCCGCAAGCCGGGCAGAACAGTGGAACCGGATACAATTTCCCCACCTCGCCGATCCCGCCATCTTTGCAGAACGCCGCTGCGAACCTTCAAAGCACGATCGATCAAGCGGGTCGGGAGATCAACAACCGAACCGAGCAGGTACGCAATACGTTTGGCGCCGCTACGCAAAACCCAGGTGCAGCGTCCGCCCCTAGTGGCACCGGGCTGGTCCCACCTCCGTCGACTCGCACCCAACCGAACCAAACCGCAACGAACTCTGCTGGAAACGGCGGATTCGCTCCGCCGCCCTTTACGGGGCCACCGGCTTCCGGGTCCAACTGGGGATCTGATCCGTCCACGAATCCTAGCGATCGCGACAATTCATGGCGAGATTTCGCAGGCAGTACGGCTGCCGGAACAGGCCCGTCGACCGCGCCATCAAGTTCGACGGGGTTCGGCGATCCCCGATCAGCTTCGACGGCTGGAAACGCAGCCAACGACCCCAGGCCTGCGACCGGACTTCGCACGACGGACGCCTTTGGACGACCGCCGGCCGGCCTGGCAACACCGACCAGTTTTGGTGCCACCTCGCCCACCAGCACCAATTCGGCGTCATCGGCGATGACGCAGTACGAACAATCGCAGCTTGACGCACAAAGGCGAGCTCAACAGATCCGCGATCAGCAAACCCAGACCGCGACCACGTCGGGTGCGGGGTCATTCCTCGAAGCCACAACCACCAGGCCCGACAGCCGCCTTTCCCAACGACAGCTGCAAGCTGGTGCCTGGTCCGTGGACCAAAGCAACCGGATTTGGGACCAGAACGGCAAAATCATGTTAACCGAATCATTGGTCCCACCACCGAACGATTCCAACCCCAGCAACTCGCAATATGCAGGCGGGAACACTTCCGATCGCTATCCGCCAACGGACCCACGATTGGTGCGTGGTGGGGCCAGCGTACCGGACTACTCGGCAGCGCAGTCAAACACCATCCGAAACACAGGGCTGGGATCCCAGACGAACGACGGCTTGCAAGATCCCCGATATGCATCCACGCAGGATCCACGTTCCGCCCCCACTCAGGATCCTCGCTATCCGTCCGCGCAGGATCCTCGCTACGCATCCGCGCAGGATCCTCGCTACCCGTCCGCGCAGGACCCCCGCTACGCATCCGCTCAGGACCCCCGCTACGCATCCGCTCAGGATCCCCGCTACGCATCCGCTCAGGAACCTCGATACCCATCGACGCAAGATCCCCGCTTTGGAAGCGGTCTCGATCGCGACTCGTCCCGAACGAGCCTCGCAGGTGCGGGTGCACCGTCATTGACAAACAGTGGTCGGTTTGCCGAAGACCCCAGACTGGCCGCAGCCGCGGGTGCCAACAGCACTCTGGACCCTCGCTGGAGCACCGCGACGAATGATGCAGCCCGTGAACCCCCTAGCATGCGCGACCGCGCTTCCGATTTCCAATCAGGCCGCGAACAGCCCGGTTCGGCGGCTCCACCAAGCTCATCGCCAAGTACCCCTGAAACCAACCGAAACTCACTCGACTCCGGTCGCGAAGTCGGCACTCAACAACCATTGTTCAACGGCCTATTGCTGATGTCGTTCGTGGCGAATGTGTACCTGATCTTCTGGCTGAAGAATCTGCGGGTCCAGTTTCGCGATATGGTCGCGGCAAAGCGGATGGCAAACTCCAACACCGCGGCAACCTAAACTTCCTGCGGGCAACCGCGGACCGTCAATACTTCATCATGCTTGGACGCGATCAACACCTGGGGTTCACCCAGGTCTCGTCTGGATCGTCAGAATGCAGAAATCGCTGGACAAAGGATCGCAAATCGGATGTTTTGCGACCAGGAACCCATCCGATTTAGCGGCGGCATAATGTCGCACCGGTACCGTCATTGGCGGCGCGACACCACCACCAAAGCAATACCACACCGGATCGTTCGGGGGGCTTGCAAAAACCATCCCCAGCATGGCCTCGGCTAGTAAAAACCGCGAAAAAGGTTACGTCATTCCGAAGTTCGGTGCGAGATCCCGTCACCTTTTATGCGACTTGCCGCTTTCGGACACTAAATGGGGGTGACAAGACCACCACCGCACTACAATAGAGACATAGCGTGCTCGGCCCGGCCCGGCGATTCGCCGAAACGGAAAAAACCACATTGGGGACCACCTTGCGGGCCAAAAACAAAACCCTCCGCAGGACTATCGCCAACGACTATGACGATGGTAAGTCTTGGCGGAATTCAGACACCCGTCGCGCATTTTCAGAAATTGCTCGTAAAATTTAGAACTTAACGAGTACGAACTGGCGTCTCACCGCAGTGAAACTCCATTTCAACCCAGGTGGTGCGAAACCACCAACCATTTGCACGATTCCTGCAAGAAAGCCACCACATTGGTAGCAACCTAGCAGTAAATCGAAGTACATTTTCAAAAACGCCTACAGCTGACGCAGCAATTCGCGCACCGACGACTCTGTCGACCTCAGTGCACACGCGATGCGCAGAGAGATGCTTTTCATTCGATTGGAGAACTTATGAGCAAGAAACTATTGATCGTGGACGACCACGAAATCATCCGACTCGGCCTTCGGTTGATGCTAGAGGGAACCGATCTGGAGATCGTCGGTGAAGCGACTACTGCGGCGGAAGCCCTGGCTGCCGTCGAAAACTCGACCCCAGACGCTGTCCTGATGGACATCCGAATGGAAGGCGGCGACGGGCTGAACGCCCTGGGACGTCTGAAATTGGATCATCCCGATCTGCCAATCGTGTTGTTTTCGGCATACGACAACCCAACCTACATCGCTCGTGCAGTCGCTCTAGGCGCCTCGGGCTATGTGTTGAAGTCGGCCGCTCGCGAACGCCTGATCGACGCCCTGAACACCGCTGTTGCGGGCGAATCGGCTTGGACTCGCGAAGAACTGCGACGCGTGACAGGTGCCTTGGCGACGCCACGATTGAGCCAAGACATTGAAGTTCCGTTGACACAGCGCGAGAGCGAAGTGCTTCGTCAAATGGCTCTTGGCCTGACGAACAAAGAAATCGCCAAGATGCTGGGCATCAGCTACGAAACCGTGAAAGAACACGTTCAGCACATCTTGCGTAAAATCGGCGTCAGCGACCGTACGCAAGCCGCCGTCTGGGCAGTTCGCAAGAACCTGGTCTAGAGCGTTTGAAGCGGCCCTATCGACCACTGGCACGCCAGCGATTAGGCCCAACAGCGAAGAAAAGCATCTCGAAAGAGCCGTCCGTGATCATCACGGACGGCTTTTTTCGTTGGCGAGCAGCCCCCGCGGGCCACCCTCCAAGTGAAGCAGTGAAGTAGGCCGGACCAAGGAGCGCAGCGACGCGGATCCGGCATGCACGCCCCCGATCACGACACGGACACGAAACGACCGACCGACGCAGGTCGACCGAAACGCTTGGGCGGCAGGCCCTGGCTGCCGGGTGACCGAACCGAATCGAGCGTCTAGACGGATAACGGATAGGGGAGGGCGGTTCGCCAACATCCCACAAAAAAAGGCCGCCCATGGAAATCATGGACGGCCTCGTTATTTATCAGACTGAAATCACCGAATGGATCATTCGCTGGTTGGGATCAGTGGGCCTTCGCCGCTACCCAGACCACCCTTCAGGTCACCTGATTCGATGCTTGGCAAGCCAGCGGCTTCCGCTTCGGCTGCTGCCTTCTCTTGTTCTTCGCCCCATTCGACGCGTTTCAGAGACAGGCCGATCTTGCGTTCATCGGTGTCCACTCGCAACACCTTGACTTCGATCGAATCGCCAACCTTGACCACTTCTTCGGGGTCTTCGACCTTGTGCTCGGCCAGCTCGCTGATGTGCAGCAAGCCTTCCAAGCCGTCTTCGAGGCCGATGAAGACACCAAAGTTGGTGATCTTGGTGACGGTACCCTTCACCAATTGGCCGGGCTGGTAGTTGTCTGGAATGTCGCCATCCCAAGGATCGTTATCAAGCTGCTTCAGCCCCAGAGCGATACGGCGACGTTGTTCGTCGACGCTGAGCACGCGGCAGTTGATTTCCTGGCCTTTTTCCAGCATTTCGCTGGGGTGACCGATCTTGCGGGTCCAGGACATGTCCGAGACGTGAAGCAGTCCATCGATGCCTTCTTCGAGTTCGATGAAGGCTCCGTAGTTGGTCAGGTTGCGCACCTTGCCGACGACATCTTGGCCTTCGGGGTAGCGCGAGATGACTTCGTCCCACGGGTTCTTTTGGGTTTGCTTCATGCCCAGCGACAGTTGCTGGCCTTCCGGATCGACACCCAGGATTCGGACTTCGATCTTGTCGCCGATGTTGACCAATTCGCTGGGGTGATTGACCCGTTTGGTCCACGACATCTCGCTGATGTGAACCAGACCTTCGATGCCCGGTTCCAGTTTGACGAAGGCACCGTAGGACATGACGTTGACAACTTCGCCCTTGAAGTCGGCATTGACCGGGTACTTGGTTTCGATGTTTTCCCAAGGGTTGCGGTCTTTTTGCTTCAGCCCCAAAGCAATTTTTTGCTTTTCGCGGTCGATATGCAGCACCTTGACTTCGATCTCTTGATCGATCGAGACCATTTCGGTCGGGTGACCGATACGTTCCCAAGCCATGTCGGTGATGTGCAGCAGACCATCGATGCCGCCCAGGTCGACGAACGCACCGAAGTCGGCGATGTTCTTGACGATCCCCTTGCGGATCTGGCCGACTTCCAATTCTTTCATCAGGTAAGCGCGATCTTCTTCGCGCTGACGTTCGATCAGCGAACGTCGGCTGATGACGATGTTTCGTCGGGTATCGTCGATCTTCAGCACTTCGGCTTGGATCACGCGGCCGATGAAATCGCCGATATCGCCGGGACGACGGATGTCGACCTGCGAACCGGGCAAGAAGACGTTGACGCCGATATCGACCAGCAATCCGCCCTTGATTTTGCGAATGACCGTACCGGTAACGACCTGGCCTTCGCTGATCTCGCCGATGATCTTTTCCCACTCGATGATCTTCTCAGCTTTATTCTTGCTGAGCGAGATCATGCCATAGGGGTCGTCGGCCGCACCGAGCTCGTCCTCCATCTCTTCGATCAGGACTTTGACCGTGTCGCCGACCTTCGGAGCCTCTTCTTCAGGCCCCCATTCGCTGAGGCCTACGGTGCCTTCGCTCTTGAAGCCGACATCGATCAGAACCCATTCATCGTTGATCTCGACGATTTTTCCGTCAACGATTTCGCCTTGAGCGTAGTCTTGTTGGTCTTGCTGGAGATATTCCAGCAGCCAATCCTCGGCCTCTTCTTCTGGTGCGAGGATCGCCAACTCGTTGGTGATGTCGTCGTCGTCAAGGTTTCGGATGAGGTTGCGGTTGACCATATTCTGTTCGTGTTCCAGTGCGTTTGAGCTGATTTGGTATGGGCGGACGACCAACAGCCGCCAAAAAGGCTCAAAGGGGGGGGTTAGAGAGCGAAACAAAACGGGTCGTCGTCCGGCACTAGCGCCGGCGCCTAGCCGGGTAAGTTATCAAAGCCGAAAAAGCGTCACAACAGCTAACCTATCAGTTTCACCGCATTTGTTGGCTGAGGGCGTCCATTCAGACATTGCCACTGCGGTTCTCGGCAAATCGGACAGATCCGCGACTCCGCAAACCCCGCATCCAACGAAGCCAAACTCTGTAGCGACGCCAACCCTCTGCCCAATCCAGTCCAAGGCACCCGCGACAAAGCAACACACGCAATCGGCGAATCCGCCTGCCTCGCTCGGCGGAGACATCGGTGATGCGATCCTGGCAACGCACGCTTGGGTTCCCCCTGAAATAACCGCGAGTCGGCAAGCATGGGGCTTCCGGTTGTCGGCGGGCGGCCCGTAGACCGACCGACTCGGGTGTGAAAAGATGGCGGCCGCGAACATTCCGTGGCTCCATTGGATAAAGATCTTCGATGCCCCCATCTTCCCCGCTCCGCGTCGCCTTGGGCGGCGACCATGCCGGTTTTCCGCTCAAACAAGTCGTGGCCCAGCGATTGGGATCCCCCGACATGCAGGCGCTCGTGACCGAGGTCCTGGACTGCGGCACCAACAGCGACCAGTCCTGCGATTACCCTGATTTTGCCATCGCGGTTGCTCGCGAAATCATCCAGGGACGAGCGGATCGCGGCATCGTGATCTGCGGCAGCGGCGTCGGCGTCAGCGTGGCAGCGAACAAGATCCCGGGCATCCGAGCAGCTATCTGCCACGACACCTATTCGGCACACCAGGGCGTTGAACACGACGACATGAATGTGTTGTGCATCGGCGGCCGGATCATCGGATCGGAACTGGCATTCGCCATCATCGACAGCTTCTTGGGGGCCAGGTACGAGCCCCAAGAACGGCACCAACGTCGATTGGACAAAGTGCTAGAAATCGAACGCTTGGGCCTGAAATCGCTGTAGGATCCGCCACCTGACCAGAACACGCCGCTGGCACCGGTATCGCGTCGCAACTCAGGCGACCGGGCCAATGGCGTAACAGCAGTCGTCGCCGGTCGGTCGATTCCATGATCCGTTGGGCGATAGCCTCGGTTGCGTCACCCAAGAACCGGGGCTACCGGCCTGCTGATTTAGTCGTTGTCGAGAAAGTAGCGTTGGAATCAAAACCCGCTGCGTGAGCGATTCACGGAAGTCGGATCGCTCGTTTACGCGTCGCGTTACGAAACCAGCCGGCCGCTAGCGGGCTCTTGATTTAGTAACCCGCTGCGTGAGCGAGGGATTCGACGTGATCCCTCGCTCACGCTTCGGGTTATGATTTGCACGTTCAGTTCAGGAAAACGACTTAATCCGCAGGCCGCTAGCGCCCAAACGGCTCACTGAATCGACAAACCGCCATCGGATTCCGCCACCTGAAAACCAAGTCGCAGCAAAATCCTAGAACAGTTTCGACAGGTTCGCATCGATCTTTTTAGATGCGTGGCTCATCGCGGCGTTCAGCAGTTCGATCGCGACGCGGGATTCCAACGTCACGCCGGCTCGCACCCCGACGCACGGGTCGTGACGTCCTTTTTCCAGCTCGAACGGGATCTCTTCGAGGTTCTTTCGAACCGACTGCTGCGGCAGATTGATCGTCGACGTTGGCTTGAAACCGACGCGCAACACCAACGGCATTCCCGTGGTGATCCCGCCCAGCAGCCCGCCGTGGGAATTGGCGGCATACCCGGTGGATCGGATCGGATCATTGTTTTCGCTGCCCAGCCGCTCGATCACGCTGGCCCCCGCGCCGACCTCGACGGATTCGGCCGCGTTCAGTCCTCCCAAGGCACCCATCAAGCGAAGTTTTAGGCTCTGATACAGCGGGTCGCCTAGCAGTGGCGGAACGTTGACGGCCACCACATCGACGGCGGCACCGATCGAATCGCCACGCTTGCGAGTCTGTTTGATCAGTTCAGCGGCCTCGGTGGCGAAGTCTGCATCGATCGACGCGATCTCGTTCCCAGCGATCTGCGCGACGACCGCATCGATCACTTCACGTGCAACGCGAGGTTTCCCGTCGCCGCCAAACCGGTCGGCCAGGCTGTGCTGTGCCTTCAGCGGCCCCACCTGAGAAATCGAGGAAAGGATCACCGTGCCAAACTTTTCCTCCAACAGAATCCGCGCGATCGAACCGCCGATCACGTCGGAAATCGTCACTCGATAGCTGGACCGGCCGCCACCACGCACATCGACGTGACCACCGGACTGATGGAATTTGACCAAATCGGTATGCCCCGGGCGAACCTCGCCCATCGGCCCGCTGAACTGGGTGTAGTCGCCCGACTTTTTGCTGGTCGACAACACGATGGCCGCGATCGGTTCGCCGGTGGTGTACCCCTCTTCGTACCCCTCGGTCTGAAATTCGGCTCCATCGACGGTGACAGAAAGATCCGACCCACCTAGCAATCGGGTGTGGTCGTCTTGATACAGCCCCGATAGGAAAACGACTTTGTCTTTTTCGTTGCGAGGCGTGCCGTGTTTGTTGCCGCCCGGTCGCCGACGATCCAAAAACGCTTGCACGTCCGCGCGGCGGATGTATTGCCCGGCCGGACACCCCATCACGATGGTGGTCACCGCCGGTCCATGCGATTCCCCGGCACCAGCGACAGAGAAAAAGGGGCCGCCAAGAATTTCCATCGGTCAATGATCCGGACAAAACGGGAAGGGGGACAGGCTAGGAATCGGCACCATTGTCGATGGTGACGCGCCGCAAGCCTATCCCACTATGAAGTCACCGACGGTTACTGCAAGCCGTCTAGCAAACGCCCGACATAGCCACCGACGCGAGTGGGCGGATTTTTGACCTGACGAGGCAGTTTCGCGACGCGTCTTTTGCCGCCGGCATCCAGATTGGCGTTCATGTCCAACACATTCAGGGCCGCTACGGCAGCGAAGTGCCCAACTCGGTTGACGTCGGCCAATTCAATCAGACGCTCGGTCGCCTGTTCGCGAAGGTCGTCCGACGAATTTAGCAAACCGTCCGCAGCCACGATCGCCACGCTGGGGGATTCATCCTGCAACCGAGCCACCAGGGCTTGGTCACGTCCGGCATCGCTAGGCCGAATCGCCAAACCACGCACCGCCCACCAACGCACCAACGAATCGGGGTCGTTGGACAGAGCCGCCAAACGTTCGTTGCTGACCCCGCTGTTGGTGTCCAAGGCGGCAAACGCCAATCGCGTCAGTTTTTGGAAGTTGACGTGTTCCAAGGCCCAAGTCCGCGGCGCCTGATCGCCCGCCAAGCGATGCATTTCGGCTTCGGGCAACAGCCCCAAATCGGCCGTCGACACCATCCATTGCTTGATCGCGGTACGCATCTTGGCTAGTCGCTGTGCATTTTCGGGCAACCCAGCGACATTGACGGTTTCATCGGGATCGGACTGCAGATCAAACAGTTCTTCGACCGGCTTGGATTGCCAGAACTTTGCCTGCGCCTCGGTCAATTCCCCGGCGTCAAACATGCGTTTCCAAACCTGAGTGGTCGGCGTTTCGAACATGTAGGAAACGTGTTTCAGGTAAGGACGTTCCGGATAGAAATGTCGCATGTAGACGTAGCGCCCGTCGGTGCACGACCGGACCATGTCGATCCGTTCGTCCATCCGGCCGCGATAGCCAAACAAGTACTCTTTGGCCGGGCCTTCGGCGGGGCCCATGAACGCGACCCCCTGCATGTTGGCGGGGACATCGGCGCCGGCCAATCCGATCACCGTGGGCGCCAAATCGACAAACGACACCAACCGCTGGGACACCCCACCGGGCATGTAATCCTGAGGCGCTAGATGGCGGAACTTTTCCGGAACATGGACCACCAATGGCACTCGCAACCCTGAATCGAAGGGCCAACGCTTGCTGCGCGGCATGCCGCTGCCGTGGTCGCCATAGTAAAAGACGATGGTCGAATCATCCAAACCGTCCTGTTTTAGCTGATTCAGAACGCGTCCAAAGTCATCGTCCATCTCCGTGATTTTGTCGTAATACTGAGCCCAATCGTGGCGAACTTCCGGCGTATCGGGGTGATACGAGGGCAGCTGTGCCTTGGCCGGATCATGTTTCAATTCATGTGGTCGAACGCGAATTTTGCTTTCGTGGCTGACCGTGAAATTAAAGATCGAAAAGAACGGCGTATCTTCGCTGGGTCGACCGCGCCAGTGAGCCTTTTTGCCACTGTCGTCCCACCCGGCATCCGCACCGTCGAAGTTGTAGTCGGTCTTGGTGTGATTGGTGCAGTAGTAACCCGATTCGTGCAGAACCTGGGGATACAGTTTCATACCGGCCGGCAATTTGACGCCGCTTCGCATGTGCTGTCCGCCCAGCGACGTGGCGTACATCCCGCTGATGATCGTCGTCCTGGCCGGGGCGCAAACCGGTGCGTTGGACCAACAGGTGTGGTACCGAAGCGACTTGGCCGCCAACGCGTCAATGTTGGGGGTGTCGGCGTATTCGTCGCCATAGCAGCCGATTTCTTGACCGTTGTCTTCACTGGTCAACCACAGAATGTTGGGACGTTGGTCGGCAACGGCGACCGAGCTGAACAGCCACAACGCAAGCAGCGGCAAGAAACGTTTCATGGTGAAAAACCGTTCGGTGGGAAGTGAAATGCGGCAGCCAGGACAAGCATGCCGACGACGGATAATGTAATCCAATCACACTGTGAAATGGACTTGGTGTTGGTTTAAGATACCTTCCAGTCTCCCTTGTCTGCTTTCCAGTTCCGCGCACCCGATGGGTTCCAACCGATGCCGCAACCGCATGACACGCGTCCGTCACGCCGCCATTTCATTCAGTCCACTGCCGCCGCTGCGGCAGCCGGTGCGATCATGCCCTCGCAGCAATCGTCGGCACAGGCGTCCGACGCCAGCAGCAAGATCCGGATCGGATTCATCGGCCCCGGCGGTCGAGGTTTCGGGGCGCACGTCAAGAAACTTTGCAAACACCAGGTCGAGGGCCGGCCGATCGAACTGGTCGCCGTTTGCGACGTCTACAACGAACACCGGGACCGGGCAGCCAAGCACATTGAAAAGACCACCGGCACGGCGCCGGCCAAGTACGAAGACTACCGCGACATGATCGCCAAGGAAGACTTGGACGCGGTCTGTATCGGCACCCCCGACCACTGGCATGCCAAACAAGCCAAGGATTCGTTGGACGCCGGCCTTCACGTCTACTGCGAAAAACCGATGACCAAGACGGTCGCCGAAGCGATCGATGTCATGAATACCTGGAAGAAATCTGGCAAGGTGATGCAAGTCGGCGTGCAGTCGACCAGCCTGCCAGTTTGGAACCAAGTGAACGATTTGCTGACCGGTGGAAAACTTGGCAAAGTGCTGATGTACCAAACCGAATACTTCCGCAACTCGGCTCAGGGGCAGTGGCGTTATTACAAACTAGAACCCGGCATGACCCCCACCAACATCAACTGGAATATGTGGTTGGGCGTGGACGAAGGGCTCGCCGCCGACCAACCCTTTGACCGTGAAGTGTATCGACAATGGCGTCGGTTCTGGCCCTTCGGTTCGGGCATGTTCACCGACCTGTTCGTGCACCGCACGACCACGATGCTGAAAGCCACTGGTTTGCGTTTTCCCGGCCGAGTGGTTGGCGCCGGCGGCATCTATTTGGAATACGACGGACGCCAAGTTCCGGACGTCGCCACGGTGGTCGCCGATTTCCCCGAAGGCGTGCAGGGGCTAGTCACGGCCACGATGGCGTGCGAGGAAACTCCCATCAAACAGATGATCCGCGGCCACTTTGGATCGTTCGAATTCGGCAATGGCGAACAGTTTGACGGGTTCGAGTTCATTCCTGAACGGTCGCAGGTCACCCGAAACAGCAAGCTGCAACGCGAACACATCGAAGTCGAAAAAGTAGGCGACACCACGTACGCGCACTTCGGCAACTGGATCGATGCGATGGTCGCCGATGACCCCAGCATGTGCAACAACGACCCTGAACTGGGTGCCGCTGCGATCGCCACGGTGATCTTGGGTGCCCAAAGCTATCGCGAAGGCAAAGCGTACATGATCGATCCTGCGGACCTGTCGGTCGCCGAAGCGGATTCGTCCTGGGCAGATCGCTGGGAAGCCCATTCGAAACAACGAAAACCGGCCAAACACATCGCCGGCTGGAAAGCGGGCGACACCGGCAGCACGCTGGAAGAACCCGACTACATGAAGCTGGCCGGACCGTGGATCGACGGCAAAGATCCAGGCGCCTAAAACCCAAGCCCTCGTTTCCGTTCGTAGTACCGGCTTCAGCCGGATTCCCCTGGACAAGTCCGCAGGATTCGCGGCGAAAATGCCGCCTCATGGCGGTACTACGAACGAAAAACCAGCCAAGTACAGCGTCCGGTTACGAAGAACGTCCAGCACCGGCCTAGCATTTCGCTGCACCTTGGTTTTCGGGTAGCGGAACTCGTCAAGAGTTTCGGCCTCGCCATCAGTTACGAAAGTCTTGACGACTTCCGCTACGACGTTTGCGGCGAAAAGGCCGCCTAAAGGCGGAACTACGAACGAAAAACCAGCCAAGTACAACGCCCGGTTACGAAGAACGTCCAGCACCGGCCTAGCATTTCGCTGCACCCTGGTTTTCGGGTAGCGGAACTCGTCAAGAGTTTCGGCCTCACCATCAGTTACGAAAGTCTTGACGACTTCCGCTACGACGTTTGCGGCGAAAATGCCGCCGAAAGGCGGTACTACGAACGAAAAACCAGCTAAGTACAGCGTCCGGTTACGAAGAACGTCCAGCACTGGCCTAGTACTTCGCTGCACCTTGGTTTTCGGGTAGCGGAACTCGTCAAGAGTTTCGGCCTCGCCATCAGTTACGAAAGTCTTGACGACTTCCGCTACGACGTTTGCGGCGAACGTCTAGCTGACATGGAATACTAGAGCTTGCCGGGCGGCAGCTGCTTCATGTGCTGGTAGCCTAGCGCGGTCATCATCCGACCGCGACGACTGCGGACGATCAGTTCGCTGCGCAACAGGAACGGTTCAACTTCGTCTTCCAGCGTATCGCTGCTGACGTTCATCGTATGGGCGATCGCCTCCAGGCCCGCCGGTCCACCGCCGAAGACCCGCATCAACGTTTCCAGGTATCCGCGATCCTGTTTATCGAGGCCCATTTTGTCGATGCCGATCATGTCCAGCGCGGCGGTCGCGATCTTGCCGCTAACCTGGCCATTGGCCTTGCTTTGCGCGTAATCACGCACCCACAGCAGACGGTTGTTGGCCAACCGGGGTGTCCGCCGGCTTCGCGCCGCGATGACCGCCGCCGATTCATCATCAACCGGCAGTTTTAACTTGATCGAGTTACGGCGAACGATTTCGCACAATTCCGAATCCGCATACCAACCGAGGTGTTCGCGAATCTGAAACCGGTCACGCAGCGGTGCGCTCAGCATGCCGGCCCGGGTCGTCGCACCGATCAAGGTAAACGGGCGCAGTTCGTAGTTCAGCGTTCGGGCACTGACGCCTTCGCCCAACACGATATCGATGCGAAAATCTTCCATCGCGGTGTACAGGTATTCTTCGACGGCTCTGGGCACGCGGTGGATTTCGTCGATGAACAGCACGCTGCCTTCGGACAGATTCGTCAGGTACGGCAACAGATCCTTGGGCGCCTTCAGCCCCGCGCCGTTGGCCATTTGGACAACGGTCCCCATTTCCGCTGGGATCACGGTCGCAAAGGTTGTCTTGCCCAGCCCGGGTGGACCGTCAAACAGGATGTGCCCGAGTGGTTCGCCGCGGCTTTGAGCGGCATCGATGGCGATTTTCAGTCGTTCCATCACGTCCCGCTGGCCAACCATTTCGTCCATGCGTCGCGGGCGAAGGGAGGTATCGGGTTCGTGCGGAACCTCTTCGGCTGCCGAAGTCTCGGGATCCGATTGTTGGTAAACTGCTTCGCGTGCCATGGTCACTCCCTAAACGTGGGTCCGCGACTCCGTTCGCGGAAATCGAACTGCCCAGCAGTTCCATATCAAGACAAGATAGGCGAACTGTACCGCAGTTCGAAAGCTGCGATCGGAGTCGCAGACATTTAAAATTTACCTGTTCCTCCTGCTTTCGCGAACCTCAATCGCTATGAATTTCCCCAGTGCTTCCCACTCGGCCCCCCATTGGCGCGGCTTTACCCCGATGGCGGACTTCGACGAACTGGTCGTCCGCGAAGGCCAGGGATGCTGGCTGACCACGACGGACGGACATCGATTGCTGGACGGCATATCCAGCCTGTGGTGCAACGTCCACGGCCACCGCCATCCCAAAATCGATGCTGCAGTGATCGAACAGCTTGGTCGTGTTGCCCACGTGACAACGCTGGGGATGTCAGGCGAAACCACTGAAATCTTGGCCCAGCGACTGGCTCAGATCACCCCCGGCGACTTGGCCCACACTTTCTTCAGTTCCGACGGGTCATCGGCGGTCGAAGCGGCGCTGAAGATGGCGTTCCAATATTGGCGTCAGTGTTCGGAACCACAGCCCGAAAAAACACAGTATCTGGCGTTGGGGTCGGCCTATCACGGCGATACGACCGGCGCGGTTTCGCTAGGCGGGATCAAGTACTTTCACCAACTGTTCGCACCCATCCTGTTTTCCCCCCTGCGTGGCCCGGTGCCGTGCACGTACCGATTGCCCGCCGAAGTCAGCAGCGAATCGGCCTGCGATTTTTACACTCAGCAATTCGATGCAATCCTTCGCCAGCACCACTCGACGATCGCGGCCGTTGTGATGGAACCGCTGGTGCAGGGTGCCGCCGGCATGATCACCCATCCAGTCGGGCTGTTGGCCAACATCCGCCGACTGTGCGACCAATACAACGTGTTGATGATCGTCGACGAGGTCGCGACCGGTTTTGGACGCACCGGCAAACTGTTTGCATGCGAACATGAAAACGTGACTCCAGACATCCTGTGCGTCGGCAAGGGGCTGACGGGCGGCTACCTGCCGATGGCAGCCACGATCGCTCGCCCCCACGTCTTTGACGCCTTCCTGGCACCGGCCACCGAGTCACGTCAGTTTTATCACGGGCACACTTTCGGTGGAAATCCGTTGGCGGCCGCTGCCGCGATTGCTTCGATCGACCTGATCGAGGAAACCGATTTGATATCGACCGTCGACCGGAAAGCCAAACATTTGCGAGACCGTCTAAGCGTGCTGGGTGTCCACCCCAACGTCGGCGATATCCGCGGACGTGGGCTGATGGTGGGAATCGAGATTGTTGCCGACAAAACGACCAAAGCGACTTTCGATTCCGCCGATCAAGTTGGCCGCAAAATCTGCCAAGCGGCGGTCCAGCGTGGCGTTTGGATCCGGCCACTTTCCGATGTCATCGTCGCCATGCCTCCGCTGGTCGCGACCGACGATGAACTGGACATCCTGGCCGATGCGATCATCGATTCCATCCGCTGTTCACTGCCGGTGACCAAGACTGCGCCGGAAGCACTCCAATGCAGTTCACCAAGCCGCTAGTGATTCACGAAAGTCTTGACGACTTCCGCTACGCCTTTTGCCCCAGCGTTAAGTTCAGACGGAATACAAATCTCATGAACGGACCCGAGCCAATCGAATTCAGTGATCCGGCGATCATTGCCAAGTACGAACCGTACCTACGGATGCTGGCCCGCACGCAAGCGCGGAGGGCGTATCAGGCGAAAATTGGTGCGTCCGACATGGTCCAACAGGTGATGATGCAGGCGGTCCAGGGATTGGACGGGTTTCGCGGCGGGACGGAAGCCGAGTTCCGTGGCTGGCTGCGCCAAATCCTGGCCCACCACCTCTGCCATCTCGATCGCGATATGCACCGCGACAAACGCGATGTGCGTCGGGAACAGTCGATGGAGCAGAAACTGGCCCAAAGCTCGCTTCGGCTCGAAGGACTGCTGGCTGGTGATTCACCCACACCAAGCCAAAACGTCATGATTGGCGAATACGTGCTGCAACTATCCGACGCGGTGGAACGATTGCCAGAGGCCCAGGCCGAAGCAATCCGCTTGCATTACCTCGAAGGCATGAAGCTGGCGGAGGTCGCACAGCAGATGGGCAAAACGACTGGTGCGATCGCCGGACTGATGCACCGCGGCATGAAAACGCTGCGAGAACAACTGCAATAGGCCCCGCCACCGAGCGTCCCCCATGGGCAACTGGTTTCAGCCGACAGGCGTCAGGAGTACAACGTGGCGGTTGTCCGTCGTGGGATCCGCCTAAATTCCGGATCGATTCCCGTCGCCCGATTCTTTAACGCCCTGTTAGCAAACCCGACATTCCATGATTCGCACTCGCTTTGCCCCCAGCCCAACCGGATACCTGCACATCGGGGGCGTCCGCAGCGCCCTGTTCAACTGGCTGTTGGCCCGACAATCCGGCGGACAATTCATTTTGCGAATTGACGACACGGACGCCGGCCGGAACGTTCAAGAGGCATTGCAACCGATCCTGGACGGGTTCAAGTGGCTGGGAATGGACTGGGACGAAGGCCCGGAAGTCGGCGGTCCCAACGAACCGTATTACCAATCCCAACGCAGCGACCGGCATCAGGCAGCCGCCCAAAAATTGCTCGCCTCCGGACACGCCTACCGCGACTATTCGCGGCCCGAAGAACTTCAGGCTTTGCGGGAAGAAGCGGAAAAGAAGGGCAGCCGTTTTTTCTATGACCGACGTTGGATGGCCGAAGACGATGCCGCCGCCGAAGCCTTCGAAGCCGAAGGGCGAACCGCGACCGTCCGATTGAAGATGCCGCGCGAAGGCCAGTGCGTGATCGAAGACTTGGTCCGCGGCGAAGTCGTCGTCCAATGGGCGACCGAACAAGATCACGTGATCCAGCGCGCCGATGGAAGCTGTCTGTATCACCTGGCAACCGCCGTGGACGATCACGAATTCGGCATCACTCACGTCGTTCGCGCCGAAGAACACCTGCCCAATACGCCCCGCCAGATCTTCATCCTCGAATCGCTCGGCTACCAACGCCCCCAATACGCTCACCTGCCCTACGTGGCCGAACCGGGTGGTTCCGCGAAATTGAGCAAGCGGAAACTGGCCAAGTACGAAAAGAACAAGGACTTTGCCCAACTGCTGAAACACGGCCAGGAAATCGCCAGCCGCTGCAAAATCGCCACCGATGCCGACACATTCAACCCAGTGATTGTCGACTTCTATCGCGAAATCGGCTTTGATGCCGAAGCCATTTTGAACTACCTGCTGCTGCTGGGCTGGTCGCTCGATGGCGAGACCGAAAAGTTCACCGTCAAGGAAATGATCCAACATTTCACGCTTGATCGAGTCAACAAGGCGCCTGCGTCCTTCGACCCGCGAAAACTGACTTCGTTCCAAGCCGAATACTTTGCCGCTCTGCCGCTGGAAACACGTCTGGCCCGAGTCCGCCCGTTCGCCGAGGCCGCTGGCTTGCTTGGTGGCGAAAACGCGGACGAAAAACTGCGTCTGATTGTCGATGGTGCCGGTGACCGGCTTCGCATGGCGGGCGACATCCTGAATTTCGACTATTGCTTTCAAGACGATTTCTCGTACGACGAAAAAGCATTCAACAAGCGAATCTGCAAGCCCGAGAACGCTCGCGAACTGCTCGGCAAACTTCGCACCGCGATCGCCGACGGTGCGGACTGGGCGTCGGCCGAAGAAGCCGAGAAATCGATCCTGGCGTTCTGCGAATCAGCGGGCGTCGAACTGAAAGATATCATTCACGCTTTGCGGGTCGCCGCGACCGGAACACCGGCCGGTTTTGGGATGTTCGAAACGCTGGCCATCTTGGGATCGACCAAGGTTGTCGAGCGGATTGACCGAGCTTTGACCGAAGCCGCGACAATCTGTGCCGCGACTTAGTACCCCCAAAAAGTATAAAATCAAGGATCGACGTATCCAAACTACTGAATGCCACGACAGAAACATGAACATTTCTTCTGATCACCGACTCATCACGTTCGCCACGACCGCCGTCATCGCCCTGGGATTGGCAGGCTGTCGCGATCGCAGCCCGCAACCGCTGGCGTTCGAACCGAACTTGGTGCACACGATGAAGTACCAGATCCAAAAAGACGTTTCGATGGACCAAGCGTCCAAAGATTCGTTCTGGTTGGCTGAAACCATGTTCGGAACTCCGCTGGAACCGAAGCTTCCCGCTGTCGTGACCGAAGACGAAGATTTGGCGTCGATCGTTTCGATGGAAAACCTAACACGGGCTTCCGGGCCGGCCGATGCCGAAGGGCGAGGCCTGTTCCAGAAACACTGTGTCGTGTGC
Organism: Rubripirellula lacrimiformis; assembly: GCF_007741535.1. Taxonomy (NCBI): domain Bacteria; kingdom Pseudomonadati; phylum Planctomycetota; class Planctomycetia; order Pirellulales; family Pirellulaceae; genus Rubripirellula; species Rubripirellula lacrimiformis. Next base: position 2,310,222 of record NZ_CP036525.1, on the reverse strand, counting down.
CACGGGGTATCCGGCGATGGGCGTGGCCCGACGGCCGCGATCCAAATGCCGTACCCCCGTGACTACCGCTTGGGCATTTTCAAGTTCAAGTCGACACCGCGCGGCGTCAAACCGACCAAGGATGACATCGCCAAGCTGATCCATAATGGCATCGGCGGCACCGCTATGGTCAAGATTCCCGACCTGACCGATGACGACGTAAACGCGTTGGTGGACTATGTGATCTACCTTTCATGGCGTGGCGAACTAGAACGGCAAGCCGTCGATGGCGCGATGTTCGATGGAATCATCGAAGACGGTGAACGAATCATCAACACTCAGTTCGCCGAACAGATGCGATCCGACCCTGCGGCTCTCGAAGCGCTCGAAGCTGCCGCCGACGCGGATGAAGAATCGCTAAGCGAAGAAATGAAAACCAAACTGGAACTCTTCGAACGTTACCAGGAAGACTGGGAATATGCCGAAGACTACGCCGCCGAAATCGGCGAGTCGTGGTTGGAAGCCGACGAAGATGTGTTGGAAGTTCCTGAACCACCATCCGATTTTCCACTGGCCGAAAATTTCGCTGACGTCACAAAGTTTCAACAAAGTGATCAAGCCGATGCCTTCGCAGCGTCGGTAAAGCGTGGCCAAGAATTGTTCGTCGGCAAGGTCGCATCCTGCAGCAAATGCCACGGCGAAAAAGGATTGGGCAACGGTCAGACGACCGACTTCGACGACTGGACCAAGGACTGGACGTCACGGGTCGGCCTGAAACCGGAAGATCGCGATTCGTTGGTCCCGATGATGGCACGCGGCGCCTTTGAACCCCGCAACGCTCTGCCACGAAACTTTGCCGAAGGAATCTTCCGGGGCGGTTCGTCTTCCGAAGATCTGTACCGCCGAATCACTCAAGGAATCGACGGCACCCCGATGCCCGCAGCAACCTTCGTCGATGGTGAGTTCGAAGCTGACGATGTTTGGAACATCATCAACTTCATCCGTTCGTTGCAAACGCCCGAATCGGCCGCCATGTAGCGGCTTGGGACACCCCCAATCACAACACCGAACCGCACCGCGGTTCACCTTCCGCGAGCGGAATCGCGGATCCACGTTTGCATAGGAATGCGAAATAGATGACCGAGTCGCAAGAACCACGCGAGTCCAAGAACTTCATTGAACAAGCCATCGAATCCGATCTGGCGTCTGGCCGTTTCGATGGTGTCTTCACTCGGTTCCCACCGGAACCCAATGGATACCTCCACATCGGGCACGCGAAAAGCATCTGCCTGAACTTTGGCTTGGCCAAGAAATATGGCGGCACCTGCAACCTGCGGTTCGACGATACCAATCCGGCGAAAGAGGATGTTGAGTACGTCGATTCGATCATGGACGACATCCGTTGGCTGGGGTTCCAATGGGACAACCTGCATTACGCCAGCGACTATTTCGACCAATTGTTTCAATGGGCCGAAAAGCTGATTCGCGAAGGCCACGCCTATGTCTGTGATCTAAACGCCGACGAAACTCGCCAGTATCGTGGCACACTGACCGAACCGGGACGCAACAGCCCCCATCGTGATCGGTCGCCCGAGGAAAACCTGAAACTGTTCCACGCCATGCGTGACGGTGAATTCCCCGATGGTGCGAAAACGCTTCGCGCCAAGATCGACATGGCGTCGCCGAATATCAATCTGCGTGACCCGGTGATGTACCGAATCATGCGTGCCCATCATCACCGTACCGGTGACAAGTGGTGCATCTATCCGATGTACGACTGGACGCACGGGCAAAGCGATTCCATCGAAGGCATCACGTTTTCGAATTGCACCTTGGAATTCGAAAACCATCGACCGCTTTACGATTGGTACTGCGAAAAGCTAGGCATCCACCATCCTCGCCAAATCGAATTTGCCAAACTGAAACTCAGCACATTGCTGATCGGAAAACGGCACATGCTGCGGATGGTCAAAGAGGGACTCGTCGACGGTTGGGACGATCCTCGCATGCCCACGATCCGCGGCTACCGCCGACGTGGCTACACGCCCGAATCCATCCGCAATTTCTGCAGCGAGATCGGTGTTGCCAAGTTCCCTGGCACGATCGATATCGTTCGTTTGGAAAACTCGATCCGCGAACACCTCAATCGACTCGCGCCGCGTCGAATGGCGGTCCTGGATCCGCTGAAACTGACGATCACGAACTGGCCCGCCGGCCATGTCGAGACGACCGAAGCGGTCAACAACCCCGGTGATCCCGAATCCGGCAGCCGCGAAATGGCGTTCTCGGGTTCGCTATGGATCGAACAGGACGATTTCCGCGAAGAAGCCCCACGCAAGTTCTTTCGGCTTAAAAAAGGTGGTTCGGTCCGACTGCGGGCGGGCTACATCATCGACTGCCACGACGTGGTCAAAGACGACGATGGCAACGTGATCGAAGTTCTTTGCACCTACGATCCGGAAACCAAAAGTGGCGAAGACACATCCGGGCGAAAGGTCAAAGGCACCATCCACTGGGTTAGTGCCGATCACGCCAAGGAAGTCGAAGTGCGACTTTACGACCGCCTGTTTGCCGTCGAAGACCCCAGCGTGTGCGCCGAGGGACAAACGTTCGTTGACCACCTGAATCCGGACTCGCTGAAAGTCATCACCGGATACGTCGAACCCGAACTCGCCAATGCCGAGATCGGCGACCGGGTGCAATTCGAACGCTTGGGGTATTTCATCGTGGATATCGACAGCACCCCCGAAAAACGTGTCTTCAATCGCATTGTGACCCTGCGTGATACCTGGGGCAAAATGGAAGCGAAGGGCAAAACCAATTAGCCCAGCGTCCTGACAGAAAGCTGTTTTTCCTGGTGGCGAATGCCGCCAGGACGCTTGGTGCAGTGGGGGGGGGTGGCCGAAACTCTTGGCGAGTTTCGCTACGGGTGCGGCGCGAGCGCATAAAAAAGGGGCAGATGTTTTTTCAAACACCCACCCCTCGAACATCCGTGATCCTTCCAAGAACCGGTTTGTTTCCGCTGGCCGACTAGCTGTTGCTCAATTCGGCTTCGCTATTTTCTTCGCTCTCTCCATCGGCATCGGCATCCGCTTCGGATGCGTCATGTTCCAACGGTTCGGCGTAACCGCCTGCGGCCAAAACTTTGTGTTTGATCTCGTCGCGGATATCGACGTTTTCGATCAGGAAGTTACGTGCCTTTTCCTTGCCTTGCCCCAAGTACGTTTCACCGTACTTGAACCATGCACCCGCACGATTGACGACCTTGTGAGTCGTTCCCAAGTCCAGCAGGTCACCCTCGAAACTGATCCCGTTGTTGTGCATCATGTCGAATTCGGCGATGCGGAAAGGGGGTGCGACCTTGTTCTTGACGATCTTCGCTTTAACACGCTGACCGACCTGTTCGTCGCCGTCTTTCAGAGCACCGATACGGCGGACGTCGATTCGGCAGGAGCAATAGAACTTCAACGCCCGTCCGCCCGGAGTGGTTTCCGGACTGCCGAACATCACACCGACCTTTTCGCGAATCTGGTTGATGAAGATCACCGTACACTTGCTCTTGGAAATCGCACCGGTCAACTTCCGCATCGACTGGCTCATCAAACGAGCTTGCAGACCGACGTGGCTGTCGCCGATTTCACCTTCGAGTTCCTTCTTGGGAACCAGTGCGGCCACACTGTCGATGATGATGACGTCGACAGCGTTACTTTTGACCAACATTTCGCAAATCTGCATGGCCTCTTCGCCGCTGCTGGGCTGGCTGACCAACAAGGTGTCCAGATCCACGCCCAACTTCTTTGCCCAACTAGGATCAAAGGCGTGCTCGGCATCGATGATGGCCGCGATCCCACCCATCTTCTGAGCCTCCGCACCGATGTGCAGCGCCAAGGTGGTTTTACCACTGGATTCTGGACCGAAAACTTCGACCATCCGACCGCGTGGCACCCCTTGGCCCCCCAGAGCCATGTCCAACGATAGGCTTCCCGTTGGAATCCCTTCGATGTCCAGGTGATGCGACGCCCCCAACGGCATGATCGCACCGTCACCGAAGGCCTTGTCGATCTGTTCTAGCGTCGTTTGCAAACCAGGTTCACGAGCCAAAATCTCCTTCAAACTAGGATCAATCTTGCTCTTGCCGGTTGCTGCTTTTTTCTTGGCTGCCATTCCCTCGTCCCCTTATTCCCGATAAATCGTTGGAAGTCGCCACATCCGGCCAAATCGATACGACTAGCCAGTCAGTGAACGTGTTTATAGTACCGCTAACGCAGGGCATCGGCAACTCAAAGTGACGACTGTTTTCCCCTGACACTCTTAGTATCTGACCGAGCTTTGACAAGTCTGGTCAATCACCGAAATCAAATCCAAAATTCGATGGGTCAGGGCGAAACGGGATCGAACAGCCCGTGATCGCTGGGCAGCGGCAATCGCCCGTGCCTGGTCACGCGATCAAGTTCCGCATAGCGAATCGCCACCAACTCGCTAAGCGATTCAAAGACGTCCTTGGCCGTCTGTTCGACGATCTTGTCGACCATTGCATCGTCGACCCTTTGGCTCGACGAGACGTCTTGCAGGACCACCGAATTGGCACGCAATCGTTTTCGAAAGCTGTCTCTGAAACGAGGGTCGCTAGAGATTCGGACATGGTCAAATTCGTGCTGCACCAACGGGTTGTCCCAAAAGGAATCGGTTTCGGGTAACCGCCGAAACCAGATCACATGATGGACGCCCCAGCGGATATCGCGAAACTGGATTCGCACCGTCAACTGGCCCCCCCGCAGATCCCACTTTGCATTGCTGCGAAAGTGATACTCAATTCGATATCGGGTTTCCGCCGACACGCGTGGACCATTGGCCGATTCCAGCGATTGGTCGCGATCCCCACTTTCAAAGGTGACCGCACCTTGTTCGATCAGCGTCCCTAAATCCGCAGGTGGCGTTGGCAGCGAAGAAATCGCCAGCGGTGACGGCTTAGCAATATCGGCCGAATCTTGCCCCCAAACCGCACCGGAGACGCAGGCCGCCACCCCAATGAAGACCGCCACCCAACAACCAAGCGATCGGCACCTTGTCGACCAACCGATTTGGAACGCCCAACCCGATAGCCGCCCTTTACATACCGCACCGGCGTCTGCTATCGGTAAAGCGTCCGGAGCATCGCTACGGTGTTGTCGGGCATCCGCTGGATCTGCCTGACTCACGCGTTTAAAAGGGAAAGACGATGACATCTTGGGTTTCCATGGCGTCACTTTTACTAGTCGGTCTCGCTGCCGGCTCGCCGCACCCCACCGGATCAGACCCGGCCGCGGTTCATCAAGAAGTTGACTTGATCGAACTGAACCACTTTGTCGACGGCGACGGCCGTGAAGTGTTTCGCCAAGTCATATTCTATGATTGGTCGAATCAGCACCACCGTTTCCACGTTCGCGCTTGGCGGCTGATCAAAAACGAAAACCAGGTTCCCAAGCGGCGATGGAACCCTGATTGCCACCAGTGTACGTGGCATGACAATGGCCTGCTACGACAGGTGTCAGCCCCCAAGATGCGCGAAACCTGGACCCAGCAAGACCCGGAACGTGTCAACCGAAAACTGCTGCCCGAAGATCAACGAATCCCGTTGTTCCCAATCCGCACCGCCAGCCAACGACAATCCGAAAACCGTTAGCAACCGGGCGCATGTTCCTGGTCGATCGCCAACGCAACAAGCTATCGCCCCCCCCTGGCGCATCAATCCGGGCGCATCAATCCGGGCGCATCGTTCGTATTCGTACTCAGCATCCATTCGCGTGCGATTGCCCAAGGCTGCGAGTGACGCAAATCCATCGACCGTCGAAGAACACCTAACGGATGATGTTCGACGGCTCGGTGTGTGGGACCTGGCCGCACGAGATTCGAGATTCGAGATTCGAGTTCGAGTTCGAGTTCGAGTTCGAGTTCGAGTTCGAGTTCGAGTTCGAGTTCGAGTTCGAGTTCGAGTTCGAGTTCGAGAAAAAGTACAGAAGCTTCTACCGCGAAGTGCGGGGCTTTCCTGGACTAGCTTTTAACGGGGCCCATCATGCGGTCAAAGAAATCGCGGGTGTGGTCCAACATGTCGTCGTAAGGAATCGCTTCGACATCTTCCCCGATCAATTCGACTTCCATTGGTCCATCGTACCCGTGGCGCGATAGAGTTTCGAAGATCGTTCGCAGGGGCACTGAACCTTCGCCCAACAGGCAACGATTCATTTCTCCGATCGGCGAGTGCTTGCCGTCCCCGAACTGCACCAGGTGCAGGTGGGGAATGACATCGGGCAACCATCGGACCACTTCTTCGTCCATGCCAACATGGTAAGTGTCCAAAACCAATCCCAAGTTCGGGCTGGCAACCTGTTCGATGATATCTAGCGTGGATTGCAAATCGTTGACGAACGACCACTCGTCGCCGCAACCAGGATGAATCGGTTCAATCGACAACCGAACGCCAAAGTCCTCGGCCACCGCTGCGATCTCCTGCAACGCTTCACAGAAGGTTCGTTTGACGTGATTTCGAATGTGGTTGTTACGGCCTCCGGCAAGCACGATCAAGGTATCGGCCCGCAGGTTAGCAGCGTCACGCACCGCAGCGATCGCATCGATCACCGCATCGTCCACCGTCCGACCATCACTGCCGGTGAATCCACCGACCCACGACAACGACGTGACCGACAGCGACGCCTCTGCTAACAGTTCGATCGTACGATCCAACCCGTAATCTTCTAGCTTCGGTCGCCAGACACCGATCCCTGAGAATCCTCGCGCCGAGTACGCCGCAGCGTCCTCTTCAAAGCTCCAACGCAACGTAGATAGCTGACTGATGGCAAGCGTATTCATCCGTGGGCTTGGTCTCAACCGAAGAGAATCGTGGGGGATTAGGAAGACGCTGAACAAGACCAGGCAGTATCGGCACAGCGACTGCCGTTGTAAAGACAGATCGCCATGACTTTCTCTTCAACTTTGAACAATCGTCGCATCTACAATGCCAGCAACTGACCCTCTGCCCCCCCATGCCACTTACTTCATGTGCGGCAAGCGACGGCCCTGGTTCTTGGCCGTATTCAGCTGATCGCTCAATTGTTCAGGCGTCAATGGAACGATCGCGATCGTCATCAATGACTGGGGATCGATTTCGCTGCTCGCTTTGCGTTTCGCAAGCTGTTCGACCTCTTCCTCCAAGCTATCAAGCCACGCCGGCACGTCCAAACCAGCCCCCGTGGGGTGTCGGGTCAACAACTCGGATTCTTGTTCCAACAATTCAAAGGCGTGACTTGCGACTCCGCTTTCGGCATCTCGCATCGCCGGGCCAATCAGCGCTCGCATGCGATCGATCGTCATCGGTTGGATGAAACGTTCGTTGATACGATCGGCGACCGTCGGCATTCGCATCGCATAGGTCTGTTGCAACTGTCGCAACTTGTTGACGTACACATCCGCTTCGCTGCCAATTCGTTCGTTCAAACTTTCTCGCCACAACAGTGCGGCATCATCCAAACCGCTTCGCACCAAAACTTCATGCGCCCACATCACTGGTTTCAGGTTCCATGCAATCCGTTCATAACGAACACGCAGACGCAGGAAGTCCAGGAACATGTAGACCAAATCACCACGATCACTTTGCGTTGTGGTGCTGTTGTAATCCAGATACTCGGCGTGGTGGTCGATCAACGTTTCGTAGACCAGCGTGATCGGACGCTCGACATCCTTGATCTGTACAACGCCATTTTCCAAGTCCTGGAACAGCTGCGTCTCGCTAAAGTGCGCCTCGCCTTCCGCAACCGCTCGCTGCAACCATTCCCCCACACCCTGATGCAAAATCGCTCGCACGTTTCCTAACTGCAAGAACGTTTGCGTGAACATCGGGTCGCCATACTTTTTGACGAACCCCACAAGCATGTCCCATTTGCGCGGATCAGCGACCGTTTCCAGTGGCGACAAGCGGAGCGTTTGGCTGTGTGCCAACCAACTGGCCAACAAGGTTTCGGTCAACCGTTCCATCAACGGGATCAACGCATCGGCGATCTCGGTTTCGCTTTGGCTCTTCAGTCGCTGTGGTCCATCCACACTATGGCGTGTCGATTCAACCAACGATGCAACCAAGGAACGGAACCCAGCCTGGAACAGACTGTCGAATTCAGTGACCGCACCGATACCGATCGGGTTCTGCTGTTCCATTTGCCGCGCGGTTTCAACCAACCGGCACGTTTCGCTAATCAGTCCACGTCGCGGCAGCCAGTGCATCAGGTGACGCAGCACCCGTTGACGCAATCGTGCGACATAGATTTTGACGGGATCACCGCCGCGTGACAGCGGGATGTAAAGAAGATTCTTGTCTCGAATCGCTTCCAAGAAACCGGGGAACAACGCCCGCGCTTTGACTTGGTCACTTGCGATCAACGCGGCAAACATCTGAACCGCTTGCGCATCGTCTTCGGCCATCGCTTCGTCTTCATTCGGCATGCACTCGCCGGTGCGATCCGCGATCGCCGAGATTACGCCGCTGATCAACCGACGCGCATCCGACATCTCGACCGCGGTGCCGATGATCCGTTCCATCAGCGAATCACGAAGCACCCTTCGTCGGTCATAAGACCGCATCGAATCTTTGTCACTGCCAGCCGGTGCGATCCCAAAGCCGCGAACAGCATCCAGCAGTTCCAACAACCCAATTCGATTCTCTCGCGCTCGCTTGGCCCAACCCTGCAACGATTCCCAACGGTTCCGGAAATCGTCGCGATTGTGATCCGTCACCGCGACGTCGGCTGCGACCGCCCACATGCGTGCCAGCGATTGCAGAAAATCCAGATGCTCGATCAGCCGCTTCGATTCGTATTCCAGTTCATCGCCGCTGCTTTCATCGCCGAATTCAAAGATCGCACCTTCGACACCGTCATCGGTGGTGTCGCGATAGGTGACCCCTTCGTACGCGGCGTCGAACAATCCGTCATCGTCGTCGGTGGAACCATCCGGGTCGTCGTCCATCGCCGTCAGTTCGAGGTCCCAGTCACGGCGGCGAGGCTTCGCTTTGCCAAGATTGAATTGTGGCGCCGACCAATACTCTTCCGCATTGGCTTCCAGATAGTCAAAGAACTTGCGGACCAAGGGCCAGACGTCGCTGGTATCGCCTGGATCGATCTGGTCAATCGACGGCTCACCATACTCTTGTTTCGTTTCCGTCGACGCACGCAGCTTCAACAGCCAACGCTCGGCCAATCGCGGCAGAGAACTGCCACCGGATCGCAGCCCGACATGCTCGGCATTGCTAAGCCAATGAACCAGCAGCGCCATCCCAGGAACAAAATCCTGTCGTTCCAACAACGCCTGAATGACCAGCGAATAGGCGCGTGGCGAATCGAACAGATCAGCGTGTGGTGCCCAAAAGGCAACGTCGCCTGCCGCTGCACCACCTTGGTGCCACAGTCGCAGAGCCTGCGCGACCAACTTGGCCGAATCGTAAGATTCCAACGGGTCCACGGCCTCGATCGATTCAACCGTGTGCGCCGCGTAGGTCCGCCACCATTCGGCGATCTCGCGATAGCGGCATTCCATTTCGTCATAGACGACCTGATTGTTCTGCGCCGCCGCTTCGCTCCAGACCCTGGCGATGTAACCGAACAATTGCTCGGTCAGGTACACCAGATTGTCGACGCGTGAATCATGGACTCCGCTTTCCGGCCCCGGATACAGACTGAAATTAGCGCCGAACCCCAAGATGTCCCAAGGGTCGATCAACGCACCACAGTCGATACCACGCTTGATGAAATCAAACGCTTGTCCAGGAACCTTGACGGCTTCGTCCAGGTCACCGCAGCGCAGCCGACGAAGCCCCAATGTCATCACACAGTCGATACGGCACATCATCCGCGCGGACGTCGCCGAAACTGTATCGGTTTGACGCTTCGCTGCGTCGGGGTACCCCATGCGAGCGTAAAGACGGGCCAGACCAACGTGTTGCAATTGAGCCGCACGCCGCTGCGCAAGCGCCGCGTTGAGGTGTTGCCGAACAGCACCAAACGGTTGGTGGCGAAGATGTTGTTCTTCGACCAATCGCTTGCCGTGTTTGCCACGGATGCGTGACAACCGATCCAAATAGTAGGCATCGCGATAGGCGGCGATGGGCTTCATCAGTGACCCCAGCGTGATGTCGCTGGAATAGGCCCCGGGGCCCCAACCACTGATCCCTGACGCCATCAGAATCGTGCCCGCCAAGACCGTCGCAGCCTCCACGATCAATTCATCGCGGTCCAGATCCTGTTCGTCGTCCAGTCGGTGCAGCAGGGCATCCAACGTTACCTGGCGAACGACGAATCGGTTGTAGTATCCGTCGTTGCCGATCGAACGTTCGTCCCATCCACCAAAGTGATAATTGGGGCGTCGATTGACCGGATGATCAAAATCATACGCACGTGGATCCAGCGAAAGTTCGTCCAGTCGATCGGGGTCAAACGAGGCTGCCCTTAAGATCGACGGGTCGGTTTGCCGAAGCGCATCCAGGGCACGCTGAATCACTTCCTGATAGGGCCCCGCCGAAACTCCGGCACCGGCCATGTACAGCGGCACCGGACACGTAAATTCGTGGCGATACGGATGACATTGGCGGTTTTCCAACATCGCGACCGGTCGGTAGCCGACAAAATCGTCTAGTTGATCGATCGCGGCTTGAACCACCTGTGCGTCGTCACCATCGATGCCCACCGACAGGATCGCATCGGCGGCACGCGCCATAAAGAAACCGTTGAACAACAGTTCGGGCGCTTGGTGGAACAGCAGATCGCGGTGAAAGTCCAGGTACGCTGGCAGCAGATCGCTCCACAGCAACTTCACCGCCCGCGTCGCCTGATGGGTATCACGAAAGGCGGGCTGTTCATCCGACATCCGCGCCAGTGTCTGCGAGACCCAGTCCTGAACCACCAGCCAAGCGGGCATCCCGGACAACGGATCCCCCTGAGTCGCCACCTGGTAAACTTCGTTCCAGGCGGCGCGAGTGGCAGCATCGGAAACCCCGGATGCAAAATTCAAATAACCAGCCAGACGACGCAATGCATCGGAAAGAACTTCTGGTGGCTCGGTAGTCGACATCGTGCAGGAGTGGGGGTGCTGCCGGCGGGAATTAGAGGCAATGCAGTCGCGATGGCACAAAACCATCACGACGTGGTCGGAACTACTTCTTGGCCTTCTTTGCCTTTTTCTTCGTCACTTTTTTCTTGGTGACCTTCTTGGCAGATTTCGTGACGGCGACCTTTGCCTTGGCGACCGATTGGGTCGCCTTCTTGACGGCCTTTTTGGTCGTCACTGGCTTCTTGGTTGCTGAAGTGGCCGTGGCCGACTTCTTCTTGCTCTTGGCGGTCTTCTTGGTGGTCGTCTTCTTGCTGACAACCGTTTTCTTGTTGGCCGTCTTTCCGGCAGCCTTCTTCGTTGGCTTGCCGAACGCGGAATCCCATCCGCTTGAATACGCGTCGTTGGTCCCTACTCGCAGAATCGTCATAGATCGTTTCTAGGTGTTGTTAAAGTACAGAAAACAGGTGTCACGGCGTCGGCCCACGGACGAAGACTGCCCCAGGCCGCACGTGCCGAATGAAATGCCTAACCGGCGTGAATGCTCTTGTATCGCGACTTGGAAACCGCTTCCTCGTCATCAGGGTTCAAACCCATCCGTTCGCGAAGGTTGCGTTCATAGGTGTCGAAGTTGCCTTCGCACCAAGTCAGTTTGCCATCGCCTTCGAACGCTAGGATATGGGTCGCCAAACGATCCAGGAACCAGCGGTCGTGCGAGGTCACGACTACGCAACCGGCAAAGTTGGCAATCGCTTCTTCGAGCGAACGCAGCGTGTCAACGTCCAAGTCATTGGTCGGTTCGTCCAGCAGCAGAACATTGCAACCACTGCGAAGCAACTTCGCCAGGTGCACACGGTTCCGTTCACCACCGGACAGGATGCCAACCTTCTTCTCTTGGTCGGGGCCCTTAAAATTGAACTTCGAAACATAAGATCGAGCGTTGACGTTGCGTCCGCCCAACACGATCGTTTCGGTGCCACCACTGATTTCTTGGAACACGGTCTTGCCGGCATCCAAAGAATCGCGACTTTGATCGACGTAGCCCAAATCGACGGTGTCGCCGACTTTGAACGATCCCGCATCGGGTTCTTCTTGGCCGGTCAGCATTTTGAACAGTGTCGTTTTGCCGGCGCCATTGGGGCCGATCACACCGACGATCCCGCCCGGTGGCAAACGGAACGACAGGTTTTCCATCAACACGCGATCGCCGTAGCCCTTTTTGATCTCTTTGGCTTCGATCACCAAATCGCCGAGGTGACGTCCCGGCGGAATTTGGATTTCCAATTCGCCGTTCTGCTCGTCGTACTTCTGTGCCGACATTTCTTCGTAGGCTTTGATCCGCGCCTTGCTCTTGGTCTGCCGAGCCTTGGGGCTCATGCGGATCCATTCCAATTCGCGTGACAACATCCGGTCTCGCGCCTTGGCTTGACGCTTTTCAATCTGCATCCGTTTTTCGCGAGCTTCCAACCAGGCGGTGTAGTTGCCTTCGAACGGGATGCCCTGGCCACGGTCGATTTCTAGAATCCACTGCGCGACGTTGTCCAAGAAATAACGGTCGTGCGTCACCGCAACGACGGTTCCGGGATACTTGGCCAAGTGTTGCTCCAACCAAGAAACGCTTTCAGCATCCAAGTGGTTGGTCGGTTCGTCCAACAGCAACAAGTCGGGCTGGCGAATCAACAACTGGCACAGTGCGATTCGACGCTTTTCACCGCCCGAGAGGTTTTTGACACTGGAATCGGCAGGCGGCAGGTTCATCACAGCCATCGACATTTCGACGTGCCGATCCAATTCCCACAGGTTGGCCGCGTCGATCGTGTCCTGCAACTTTGCCATCTCGTCGCAAAGCTTTTGCATTTCATCGTCGTCGGTCACTTCGCCCAACAGCACGCTGATTTCGTTGTACCGATCCAAAATCGCTTGCCGTTCTTTCACGGCTTCTTGAACGTTTTCGAAAACCGTTTTGGTTTCGTCCAACGGCGGTTCTTGTTCCAGATACCCGACGGTCGCGTCTTTGGCCAAGCGTGCGACGCCTTCGAATTCCGTATCTTTGCCGGCCATGATCTTCATCAACGTCGACTTACCGGCACCGTTGGGTCCGAGCACGCCGATCTTGGCACCGGGATAGAAAGCCAAACAAACGTCGTCCAAGACCACCTTTTGGCCGTGCTTCTTGACGAGGTTTTCGACTTGGTAGATGTAATGACGTGACATAAGAAAATAGAAAAAAAGGTTCTAGAGTTTTAGATAGTTTTGATCAGTGAAACACAAACAAACAATGCACAGCAGTCAATCAGTCATCGAGGAAAGATCAACCCGCCGCCGGCAATCGCATTCCAGATTCCGAGCAATCCCAAACGGTGGTCGATCGTCCATGGACAACGTCCGGCGTCCGCTCGGGCTTTCCCATCGGTCCTCGGGCGGTGCTCGGGTCGGATCCGTGCGTCGGCCCCCAGCATGCAGGTTTGTCCTGTGTGATGCCGGTGCCCCCCCGACTGCCGCATCATTCCCATTCGATGGTGGCGGGCGGTTTGCTGCTGATGTCGTAGCAAACGCGGTTCACTCCTTTTACTTCGTTGATGATCCGCGAACTCATGCGAGCCAGCAGATCGTATGGCAAGCGACTCCAATCGGCTGTCATAAAATCGTTGGTGTCGACGCTGCGAATCGCCACCGCGTTTTCGTAGGTTCTGGCATCGCCCATCACGCCGACACTTTGCACAGGCAACAGAACGGCAAACGATTGGCTGGTGTCACGATAAAGCCCGGCCTTTTCGATTTCTTCGACCACAATCGCATCGGCTTCACGCAGAACCACCAACTTGTCGCGAGTCACCTCGCCCAGGCAACGCACCGCCAAGCCCGGTCCCGGGAAAGGATGACGCCAAACCAGTGATTCGGGTAGTCCCAATTCCAAACCGAGGCGACGAACTTCGTCCTTGAACAGATCCCGCAGCGGTTCAATCAGCTCGAAACCCAATTCGGCGGGCAGCCCACCGACGTTGTGGTGCAGCTTGATCGTGGCAGCCGGGCCGTCCGGATCCGCACCGCTTTCGATCACGTCGGGGTACAGCGTGCCCTGTGCCAAGAAATGAGCATCTTTGATCGTCAGCGCTTCTTGCTTGAAACACTCGATAAAATCGGAACCGATCCGGCGGCGTTTTTCCTGCGGTTCGCTCACCCCCGCCAACGACGCCAAGAAACGATCTTCGGCTTGGACCACTCGCAGATCGGCTTTGAAGTGGTTGGTGAATTCGTCGATCACCAACTGTTGTTCGTTTTTGCGTAGCAGGCCGTTATCGACCAGGATGCACGACAATTGGGGACCGATCGCTTTGTAAAGCAGCGCCGCCACCACGGACGAATCGACACCCCCGCTAAGACCACAGATCACGCGTCGATTGCCGACCTGTTCCCGAACACGCTGGATGACGGCATCGGCAAAGTCGCCGAGTTTCCAAGATGGCTCGCAGCCGCAGACGCCCACCACAAAGTTCTCCAGCAACTTTCCGCCCAGCGGCGTATGAGTCACTTCGGGGTGAAACTGGATTCCGAACACCGGCAGACTGCGGTGACGGATCGCGGCGTACGGACAGGTTGGCGTCGAAGCCAACGTTTCGAACGTATCGCTGATCGAACTGACCTGATCCCCGTGGCTCATCCAAACATCGATTTCATCCGGCAGATCACCGAACAATCCTTCGTGTTGGCTGATTTTGCATTTTGCCGGGCCGTATTCGCGTGAAGGGGCGTTGTCGACCTTTCCGCCCAACGCTTCGCAGGTCAACTGCATCCCGTAACAGATGCCCAAGACGGGGATCCCCAGCTTGAACAGCTCGGGATCGCACTTCGGCGCTCCGTCGGCATACACGCTGGACGGACCACCCGACAGGATGATCCCCTTGGGCGCCAGTTCGGCCAACCGCTGGGCGGTGATGTCGTGCCGGAGGATCTGGCAGTAGACATTCTGATCGCGCACCCGACGGGCAATCAGTTGGGCGTACTGGGAACCGAAGTCGAGAACAACGATACGTTGGCCCGTCAATTCTTCCGGTGGACCGTCGCTTAGATTCGCCTCTGCGGCATCAGTTGATTTCATGAAGGCGTCGTGTGCGTGGCATCAGGTGTCGCGGGATGGAATCACGAAGTGTAGAAAATGCGAGTGAATTTCTAAAGGGGCTCTATGCGAAGTCGTCTGGATACTTCGCTTCGAGGGCCTAACGGGACCGCCAAGAATCCTGTACCACCATTGCGGGATTCCGCGCCCGATATCCCGCCGAACAGTTGCACGACGGGGCAAACCCAAAGGAAAACAATGCGTATTTTGCTGACAAATGACGATGGAGTGTTCGCACCGGGGATTGCGGCGCTGGAGCAACAATTGCGGCACCTGGGCGAAGTGGTGGTGGTTGCACCGGCCACCGAACAGTCCGGGGTTGGCCACGCAATCACGTTCTTGACACCGCTAACGTGCAAATCGATGCGGAAAGACGGCCGGCACTGGGCCTGGGCCGTGGACGGGTCTCCGGCGGATTGTGTAAAGCTAGCGATCGGCGAACTGTTCAAGGACAATCCGGTCGACTTGGTGGTCTCCGGAATCAACAGCGGGCTGAACTCCGGCATCAACGTGCTGTACAGCGGTACGGTCGCGGCCGCCATCGAAGGAGCGTTTTTTGGGGTCACCAGCGTCGCGGTGTCGCTGGAATACGACGAAGACGCGGATTACCAATCCGCCGCCGTGATCGCCAAAAACGTCGTCCGGGGCCTGATTGACCAACCCGAGGCCAAGGGGCGACTGTTCAATTTGAACGTCCCGACGGCCGCGACGCTTTCGCCCAAAGACGTCGAAGTGGTCCCGATGGGGCTGGCCCAATACGGCCGCAGCTACGAAAAACGCGCCGATCCCCAGGGCCGGCCTTATTACTGGGCCCAATGGAGCGAACCAGAAACGCCACCGCCGGAAGACGCGGACGTCAGCCAATTGGCGGCGGGCAACTGCACCCTGACACCGCTGCAATTCGATTTGACCGAGCGTCGGCTGCTGGAATCGATGCGAAACTGGGGGCTAAAAGGGTAGCCCTATCGGGGTGAAACCCCTTTCGATTTCGCCCCGATCCCATTACTCTTTCGCCAACAACATCCCTTCTAAATCTAAGCGTGAGTGAACCTGCTGATGAGCGTTGCATCGACCGACATCCAAAAACTTGCCGTCGACACCATCCGCACCCTCAGCATGGACGCGGTACAAACGGCCAACAGCGGCCACCCAGGCACGCCGATGGCCCTGGCGCCAATCGCGTACCAGCTGTTCAACCACGAAATGAACTACGATCCGTCCCAGCCGCACTGGCCTGGCCGCGATCGTTTTGTTCTGTCCTGCGGCCACGCTTCGATGCTGCTGTACAGCACGCTGTACTTGGCGGGCGTCAAAGCCGTCGACGATGCGGGCAATCCAACCGACAAGCTGTCGATCACCCTGGAAGACATCAAGAACTTCCGTCAAATCGGCAGCGTCTGTGCCGGACACCCGGAATACGCCGAAGCCGCTGGTATCGAAACCACCACCGGCCCCTTGGGCGCAGGCGTCAGCAACAGCGTGGGCATGGCAATGGCCGAAAAATGGCTGGCTGCCAACTACAACACCGACGACCTGACCCTGTTTGATTACAACGTCTACGCCCTGTGCAGCGACGGCGACATGATGGAAGGCATCGCCTGCGAAGCCGCCTCGATCGCCGGCCACCTGCAACTAGACAACCTGTGCTGGCTGTACGACGACAACAACATCACCATCGAAGGTGATACAGACTTGGCGTTCAGCGAAGACATGGCCACCAAGTTCAAAGGCCTGGGCTGGAACGTCGTCACCGTCACCGACGCCAACGACCGAGAAGCGGTCAGCAAAGCCGTTGCCAACTTCCACGCCTGCACCGACAAACCGACGCTGATCATCGTCAAAAGCATCATCGGTTACGGTGCCCCCCACAAACAAAACACGCACGGCGCCCACGGGGCACCGCTGGGTTGGGACGAAATCGCCTTGGCCAAAGAAGCCTACGGGCTGCCCGCCGACAAGAAATTCTATGTTCCCGACGGCGTGATCGAGCACTTTGCCGACAACCTGGGCAAACGCGGATCGGAAGCCTTCGCGAAGTGGTCGGAAGTATGGTCCAAGTACCAATCGGCCCACCCGGCCAAAGCCGCTGAACTGAAATCGGTCTTCGCTGGCGAATTGCCACAAGGTTGGGACCAAGACATTCCTGTCTTCGATGCATGCGAAAAGGGCGACGCGACCCGCAACAGTGGCGGCAAAGTCTTGAACGCCATCGCCAAGAACGTTCCGTTCATGATCGGTGGATCAGCCGACTTGGCACCGAGCAACAAATCGGATCTGAAGTTTGATGGTGCTGGCGATTTCCTGACCAACCATTACGGCGGACGCAACCTGCACTTCGGCATCCGCGAACACGCCATGGCCGGCATCACGAACGGTTTGTCGCTGACCGGACTGAAGTCCTACTGTGCGACGTTCTTTGTGTTCACCGACTACATGCGTGGTGCGATGCGATTGGCCAGCATCATGCACCAACCGGTCATCTATATCCTGACCCACGATTCGATCGGTGTCGGCGAAGATGGCCCGACGCACCAACCGGTGGAACACCTGACCGCTTGCCGATCGATCCCCGGCTTGTACGTATTCCGTCCGGGCGACGCCAACGAAGTATCCGAGTGCTATCGCGCGGCGATGGGCCTGACGACGCACCCGTCGGCATTCGTGCTGTCGCGCCAGAACATGCCAACGCTGGACCGCACCAAGTACAACGCAGCGTCCGGATGTGCCAAGGGCGGCTACGTGTTGCAAGATTGCGACGGCACCCCCGACGTGATCCTGATGGGCAGCGGCAGCGAACTTTGCATGTGCGTCGAAGCCGCCGACACACTGACCGCCGAAGGCAAGAAGGTCCGTATCGTCAGCATGCCTTGCATGGACCTATTCGCCGACCAAAGCCAAGCCTATCGCGACGAAGTCCTGCCACCATCGGTCACCAACCGAGTGGCGATCGAAGCCGGCATCCGAATGTCATGGGATCGCTGGATCGGTTCCAACGGCAAGTTTGTCGGCATGAGCGGGTTTGGTGCTAGCGGCCCATTCGACCAAGTCTACGCCCACTTTGGCATCAACGCCGAAGCAGTCGCCAAAGCTGCCAAGGCGTAACGCGGCTTCGCGTTTCGGGACGTCGATCGAACGACGGAAGCCTTGCAGTGGGATTCGCCAGAATCCCCTGCGGGAGCAGGACTTCTGGCGAAGCCCAGTTCGCCAGAATTGAGATCGAATCCCCCCTTAGCCAGCCAATGATGGATTTTTCATGCATCGACTCGCGCTGCACTGGCAGATACTCATTGGCATGGTCGCCGGAACCCTGCTGGGCGTCTTTCTGAATCTGTTCGCGTCCACTCGCGACGTGAACGTCACCACGGACCTGCCGCCCGGAATCACTTCGGCGGC
The DNA here is from genome assembly GCF_007741535.1 of Rubripirellula lacrimiformis. Taxonomy (NCBI): domain Bacteria; kingdom Pseudomonadati; phylum Planctomycetota; class Planctomycetia; order Pirellulales; family Pirellulaceae; genus Rubripirellula; species Rubripirellula lacrimiformis. The sequence continues at coordinate 2,291,669 of NZ_CP036525.1, read as the reverse complement.
GATCAACGACACGTCCGACCGCACGACGATCAAGTACATCGGCGACGAAGGCGATCCAGTCATCCGCACCGTCGATCCACTGTCCCGTGACGAAACCACGTTTCGGACGATCGACGAACTGGCCAAGACCGATGCCGCCGCGGCAAAGATTTATTACCAGCACGGGCAAAGCACCGCCAAACGATGGGGCGGTTGGTTCAAGAAAATCGGCGGGCTGTTCCTGCGGATGCTACAGATGGTGGCCGTGCCGCTGATCATCACGTCGCTATTGACCGGGATCCTTGGCCTGGGCGGCGCCAACGGTGTCGGACGAATGTTCCGCCGAACGCTGCTGTACTACGTCTGCACCAGCATGCTGGCGATCATCACGGGATTGTTGGTCGTCAACATCATCCGACCAGGCTTGGCCGGCGACGCTGTACCGGTCGCCCCCACAGAGGCCCACGAAGCAACATCGCTTGGCGAGATCCTGTTCCAACAGCTCGAAGCGATGATCCCTAGCAACCCGCTGGGCGCGCTGACCGAACCAAACTTCCTTTCCATCATCGCGTTCACGATCGCATTCGGTTTGTTCACGCTATCGGTTGGCGGCGAAACCAGCCGGCGAATCGAAGCGGCTGCCAAAGCGGGCTTCGAAGTCATGATGGCGATGACCACCGCCATCATCAAACTGGCCCCGATCGGAGTCCTGTTCCTGATTGCCTACGTAACCGCGACCCAAGGTCCAGGCGTTTTCAAATCACTTGGATGGTACGTCCTGGCCGTCACGATCGCGCTCGCTATCCACGCCTGCATCACGCTGCCACTGATCCTAAAGTTTGTCGCCAAGCGAAGCCCGATCCAGTACGCCAAGGCAATGTCGCCGGCCCTGCTGACCGCGTTCAGCAGCGCCAGCAGCAACGGCACTTTGCCGCTGACCATGTCCAGCGTCGAAAACCGCGCAGGCGTTAGCAACAAGACAGGATCCTTCGTGCTACCGCTCGGTGCGACCATCAACATGGACGGCACCGCACTCTACGAAGCCGTTGCGGTGCTATTCATCGCCCAACTGCACTTCGGGCATAACCTGCCGCTGACCCAGCAGATCATCGTGGCGATGACCGCGCTGCTAGCCAGTGTCGGTGCCGCCGGAATCCCTCATGCCGGGCTAGTGATGATGGTCATCATCCTGCACGCCGTCGGACTACCGGTCGAAATGCAAGGCATCATCCTGGCCGTGGACCGAGTCCTGGACATGGCTCGCACCAGCGTCAACGTGTGGAGCGATTCTTGTGGATGCGCCGTCGTCGAGCGACTGGAAAACGCATAGCCCAGCCGATCGCGAATCGTCTTCGGTCGGGGGCTCCATCGCACCGGCCGGGATGCGACGCAGGAAAAAAGTTCGAGTTCGAGTTCGAGTTCGAGTTCGAGTTCGAGTTCGAGTTCGAGTCTAAGTCTTCGCTCGTACTCGTGCTCCTTCTCAACCCGCAGTTCCGCATCCCAAGCAATGCAAAACACTCGAACGAGGCGTGACGGTTCTCGGGCTACCGATCGCGAGGAGGAATTCTGGCGAATCCCACGACGGGCAACCGAGCAACCCCGGTCGCTGGTTCTGACACCGCGGCCTAGAACAATCGATTGATGCCGTTCAACGCGGCCACACGATAGGCCTCGGCCATCGTGGGATAGTTGAACGTCGTCTCGACAAAGTAGGTCAACGTGTTTTGGGCGCCCGGCTGAACCATGATCGCTTGACCAATGTGGACGATCTCCGATGCATTGGCACCGAAGCAGTGCACGCCCAAGATTTCCAACGTTTCCCGATGGAACAGAATCTTCAGCATGCCAACCGTTTGGCCGGTGATCTGTGCACGTGCGAGACTTTTGAACTGGGCCTGACCGACTTCGTAGGGCACACACGCTTCGGTCAATTCACGCTCGGTCTTGCCGACGCTGCTGATTTCCGGGCTGGTGTAGATTCCCGTCGGGATGTCATGCAATCGCAAATTCCCGTCGGCTTGGCCAAGGATGTGCATACCGGCAGCACGCCCCTGTGTGTACGCCGCACTGGCCAACGATGGCACACCGATCACATCGCCAACGGCGTAAATGTTGGGCACCACGGTTTGAAAGTGCTCGTCGACTTGGATTTGGCCGCGGTTGTTGGCGACGACTTCCAAGTTCTGTAGCCCCAGATCGTCGGTGTTGCCGCTGCGTCCGTTAGCCCACAACAGGATGTCGGTCTTGACCCGTTTGCCGCTCTTCAACTGCAGCACCACGCCATCGTCTTCGCCGGTGATCGATTCCATCATTTCATTGTGGCGAATGATCACGCCCTGGTCGCGCAGATGATACGAGATCGCATCGATGATTTCGTCGTCCAGGAACTCCAGCAACTTGCTTCGTGTATTGATCAAATTGACCTTGATCCCCAGATTCCGAAACATCGATGCATATTCGACGCCGATCACACCGGCCCCGTAGATGCACATCGAAATCGGTTTCTGATCCAGATCTAGGATCGTATCGCTGTCGAAAATACGAGCATGGTCGAAATCGACTCCCGCAGGCCGGTACGGGCGTGACCCGGTGGCAATGACCAGAGTTTCCGCCGTGATCGGTTCGTCGCCATCGATCGAAACCGAGTGTTCATCGACGAAACGGGCGTGCCCGCGGTAGATTGGGACATTATTACGGTCATAAAACGACTGACGCATGGTGACTTGGCGGCCGATAATCGCCTGGGTTCCACGTTTCAGCTGTTCTAGGCTGGGTGTGGTCGTGATCCCCATTTCGCGAAGCGCTGGATTTTTCAGGGCGGTCATCGTCGAGGTGATCGCGTACCGCAGGGCCTTGCTGGGGATCGTCCCCCAATGGGTACACCCGCCGCCAATTTCACGATAGGTTTCAGCTACGGCAACACTCATCCCGTGTTTGGCACATTGCATGGCGGCACCTTCGCCGCCGGGCCCGGTACCGATCACAAACAGGTCGTAGTCGTACTTTTTCTTGCTCATAATGTCTCGCTTGAACTTTCGTACCAATCCCAAGAGTCTGTTTTACGATGAAGATTGCCTGCGTCCAGACTGATGTTGTCTTCGCCGATATCGCTGCCAACGTCGCACGCGTTCTAAAATGGATGGAACTGGCAGGCCGCGCCAATGCGGATCTGGTGGTATTCCCCGAATGCATGCTATGCGGTTATGGCTACGAAGATCGCCAGGAAGCCGCCCAACAGGCCCTGTCCATGGACAGTCCCGTTTTCGCCTCGATCGCGCAATCCGCCGCGGAACACCAGTTGAACGTCACGCTCGGCTTTCTTGAAGCCGACGGGGATCGCTTATTCAATTCATCCGCCCTGATTGGCCCTAAGGGCGTCGTCGGCAACTATCGCAAAATCCACCTTCCGCACATCGGTGTCGATCGATTCGTCGATCGCGGCGACATCCCGTACCGCACCCTGGCCGCGCGCGAAGCCAACGTGGGACTGGCGATCTGTTACGACAGCTCGTTTCCCGAACCGATCCGAATCCTGGGGCTCGAAGGCGCCGACGTGATCGCGCTTGGCACCAATTGGCCGGTGACAGCGTCGCGAACCGCCGAAATCGTGCCAGCCGCTCGCAGCATGGAAAACCACTTGTTCTTCGTTGCCGCCAACCGCGTGGGAACCGAGCGGGGATTCGAGTTCTGCGGCATGAGTTCGATTTGCGGCCCCGATGGTGTCGTCTTGGTGGCCAGCCCCGACGCCGAGGAAACTATGCTGATGGCCGATATCGACCTGGCAGAAGCTCGCAACAAACGCATCGAACGCACCGCCGGCAAACACGTCATCCACCGCATGAACGATCGGCGCCCCGAATTCTACGATCGCATTTCGCAACCCAACGACTCGGCGACCTGATCACGAACTCTTTTCGCTGCGTTCACAAAATCGATCGACGCCAATTCGTCCCATGACACCGCCTTGGGATATCCGTCGTGGATGATCTGGCAAAGTCGATCGTGCAGCTCCGGCGTCCAGCGACTGGCCGGCGACATCGCGTCCACATCCTCAGGCTGCATCGGAACACGCAGCCGCAAACAGGCCGGTCCGCCACCACCGGCCATGCTTTGCCCCAGATCCACAAACTGGACCCGCGAAATCAGCCCCTCCGATTGCCAGCGATCCACCAACCCTCTGGCTGCCGCAGATCGATCCACCTGGACCGGGCAAATCATCACCGGCGGCGCGTCATCGGCGCCCACCGAAACGACCTGGCTGTTGAACAAATAGGTCGCAATCGCTTCGTCCATGGTCAACTGGTCGTCGGCCACCTGGACACGCACCACCGGTCGACCGGTCACTTCGACACAACGGCGATCCAGCAACTCCATCGCCGCGTCGTTGTCCGCAAACGCGAATTGGTGGTGGATCATCAGATCATGATGACTGATCGCCACCACGTCGTTGTGAAACGCACCAGCATCGATGGCACGCGGATGCTGTTTCAGAAAGACAGCGTGCCCCGCAGACCGCTGCGGCCGATCCCATTGATGGCGACGATCAATCGCTTGGAACGACGCCAGCGTTTGACGCGGCATGAAATTTTGCGGCAACGGATCCTGGTCCCCATACACAAAGACATCCACAAACTCCGGTGCATCCACATGTCCCAGACGCATGTGATTGGCAGCACCCTCGTCACGCATCGCCGCCCCGCCCATCAGAGGCGAGTGAACTCGCACTGACGATGGCAAGATCGCACGCAGGTCAGCTTCGGTCTGCTGCCATTCGATACATCGGTGCAGACTGGAACTCAGGTTCGCGATCGACACATCGGTGCCCCAGCGATCGCCATCGTTGCCGACCGTTACCGTCGCTGCGTTGGCCGTCCACATCGCTGACGAACTGCTCGCCGCAGACAGCAATTCGGGCGACCGATCCCGCGCATCACGAAGCACGTCGCGGTCGCTGCCCGCAAAGCCAAGCGATCGCAGCAGCGTCCAATCGGGACGCTGCTGGGGCGGCAGAACCCACTGCGGCACGCCCAGGCTGGCCACCAGTTTCATCTTTTCCAGCCCTTGGATTGCTGCGGCGGCCGGGTTGGAAACCTGACCCGAGTGAGACTTGGACGCCAAGTTGCCAACCCCCAGCCCGCCAAAATGGTGCGTGGGGCCGACCAATCGATCGATCTGAACTTCAACCAAACTCATTCCACCACGCTCCAAGGATCATCCGCCGACGGTGCGGGCCGCTGCAGAGATGCCACCGGGTCACTACAGAAATCGATGGCGTAGTATCCCGCCGGGCGATGGTTGCCGCTATCACCCAACCCACCGAAGGGCAGGGCACCGGCGGCGCCCGTGGTCGGCCCGTTCCAATTGACTACCCCCGCACCGACCTGATCGACGAACCGCTGGAAGACGTCTTCGCTGCCACCCAACAAGGCGGCCGACAGACCGTAGGGAGTGCTCGCCGCTAACGAGAATGCTCGGTCTAGGTTGCCAGTTCGCTGGACCACCAAGATCGGACCGAACCATTCCATTTCCCCGAGCGTCGCCTCGGCAGATTCGGGAATTCCGGTCGCATCCAGAATGACCGGGTGCACCAGCGCAGGATTCCGATCGCTGGCCTGCCAGGGGATCAATGGACTGCACCCCAGATCCAACAACGTCTGATACGTCTCGCGAAGCGAAGTGGCGGCGGCCGCCGAAATCAACGGACCGACGTGCGCCGCCGGACTGTCATCGCATAGCCCAACTCGCATCTGTGTGGTGCGATCCACTAATGCCTGGATCTGCTGATCGCCCAAGCGGCCTTCGACAAAGAACGCTCGGCGAGCACAAGTGCATCGCTGACCGGCGGACACGAAAGCTGAAAACGAAACCAATCCGGCAACCACTCGGGGATCCGCCGACGGGTCGATCACAACCGGATTGTTACCGCCTAGTTCCAACGCCAACAACACACCGGGACGCCCCGACAGCTGACGATGGATCGCGCGCCCGGCGGCGCGACTGCCCGTTAGGAAAACGCCGTTGACGTGTGGCGAATCGATCGCGGCCACCGCCGTTTCGACCCCACCGACGATCATCTGCAGAACATGGTCGGGAAGCCCGGCCCGCTTCCACGCCTGAACCATCCACTGGCCGACGGCAGTCGCCTGTTCGCTGGGTTTGAAAACCACCGCGTTTCCGGCCAGCAAAGCCGGAATGATCTGACCACCGGGAAGGTGCAGCGGGAAATTGAATGGCCCCAACACCAAGGCGACCCCCAGCGGTCGATAGCGAACGATCCGCCGCACCGGCCCCGATCCATCATCGACCTGTTGTTGGCTGCGGCGCTGCTGCCACGCAGCGATCGAAAGCTCTGCCTTGGCAATCGACGCGGAAACCTCGCCAGCGGAATCCCACGGCAATTTTCCGACCTCGCCGGAAATCAGGTCACGAATCTTGTCGCGATCCTCGGCAAGGATTTCACCATATCGCCGGACAATTTGGATCCGCTGATCGACGGGATGACGTCGCCAAAGGTCTGCCGCAACTCCCGCCTGACGCATCACTTCGGCGATTTGGCCCCAATCGGTCACGTCGCCGGCGAACAAGGGCTGGCCGGTCCGCGAGTCAAAACTAGAAATACTGGTGCACATTATTTTACCACTTGCCACGTCCTGATAGACAAACGTGACCTAGGTTTCAATTAGATGGGACGCTCTGGCGAGCGATACACCCTCGTAAACTATGCCTCGGAGTCTACAAAGATGAAACGTAATAAGAAAAGCGGATTCTCGCTTCTCGAAGTCATTGCCGCAGTCGTCATTCTAGCTGTTGTCGCGGCTGCAACGGTTGCAACGGTTGCCCCCATGCGTGCCAAGAGCGAAGACAAGCTACAAGATCAAGAAGTCGCCACGCTGAACGCGATGGCCCAAACCTATTACCTGGAAACGGGCAAGTACCCCTCCAGCGCTTCGACACTGGGCACCGCCGGCTACCTGCCGTACACCACCACCATCGAGCGAAATCGCGTTTCCGCGATGCGTAACAAATACACTTACACCGCGACCACGGGTGTGTTCGCCAAGAAGTAGATCCTGATGCTCCATGCACCTGCATCCTGATCAAAGCGAACAGCATTTGACTCCGTTAGTCCGCTCGGAAGACGCCGCAACCAATCCAGGGCTGTGGCTACTTTCAGCGGACTTTCGTCATTCATGCCTGACCTGGTTTTTCCCATGCTGATACATCCTTGCCGACGCAACTCTGCTGGCCGCCGCACCGCGGGCGTCACCCTGATCGAAACGATCATGGTGGTCACCTTGCTGGCAATGGCGACCGCTGCCGGTTCGTTCATGCTGGACGGAAATTGGCAGGGACGACGAAACGCCACCGACGCTACCCAACAGGTTCACGCAACCCTTAGCGCCGCCCGCAACACGGCCATCGTCAATCAGACCAATGTTCAAGTGCGCCGGTTCATCCAAAGCGGCGTTCAATGGCTGGCGGTCACCGAGGAACCAGGACCGCTACGCGACGGAAAAAAATGGGAAATGGAAATCGGTGACACGACCACGATTGACGGTTCGGCATCCGATATTTGGTTCAAAGCAACCGGGACCGCCAACCGCGGCATCGAATGGAAAATTCGCGATGGAGATTCCGCCGGACTCGTCGTCGTGACCCCGGTCGATGGCAACATCACCCAGAAACTTCCCTAGGCACCCGATGACACCTCAGCCCAGACATCCAATGATTCGCCATCGCCGCCAGCCCCAAATCGGGGCGACGCTGATCGATGTTGCCATTGGGTCGATGATGCTTTCGTTGTTGCTGATCCCATCGATGAAATGGATCGGCCACTCGCAATCGCTGAACCAACGACTGGAAGATCGCGACGCGATCCTTTTCGAAGCCGAAGAACTGATCGAAACACTGAAGGTCAAACTTTCGGATCCAACCTCCTTTGCCGATGCCTACAACCGATCAATCGACGAAATCATCAAAGTATCGTCCAACGGCACCAAGACTTATCTGGCTAGGTATCAAGTCGATCCGGACAAAACGTTACCAAAGACTCCACTGTTGACCATTCAAGTCACGGTTTGGTTCGACGCCGATCGCGATGCTGTGCTGGATTCGAACGAGACAAGCGAATCACTTCAAACACAATGGGCCGCACCATGACACCGTGCAATGACCAACGCGTCCCTGTCGTCCTTCGTCGCACCTCCGGCGACGCATCCCCGCGGCAAAACCTCCGTCGCGGCATCAGCCTGATCGAAGTCATCGCGTGCACTGCGATCGTGACGGTCATGGTGGTGCCGATCGCCAGTGTGATTCGCGCCTCTGGACAATCCATCGCACGATCGAAAACGCTGTCCACCGACGGCACCCTGCGATCGGGAATCCGCTGGATCCGAGACATGATTCACGATGGCCAAGTCGTCGATGTGGGGTCCAGAAACATCACCCTGATCCAAGCATCCGGCGACAAAGCAGAGTTCGTCGTCAGCGGGAACACTCTGATCTTGACCGACGGACGAACCAAAACCGTTTTGCTAGAAAACGTCGAAAGCTTTGAAACATCCCTACTAAAGCAATCCGAATCGCCCGGTCGTGCAACCGGCATCTCCATCCGATTGCAGGGCAAATCGCCGTCGACCGGAAAAGCATTTGATTACCGATCCATGATTTCCCTGCCAAACCAGGCTTAGCCTTGGCGTTTGCCGGTTATCGAAAGTTTTGACAACTTTCGCTACGGGATTCGCGGACTCAGCGACGGCGACGGACCGAACGTCCACCTGCGATTGGCATTTCGAACCTTCTAAAAACCATCCTTCATGCCCGCACCGGACACAGTCATGGTCAACCGCACGCGTCACCACCGCCGCCAAGGATCCGCGCTGCTGATCTGCACATTGGCGGCAACGGTTCTGTCGATGGCGACCCTTGCGATCGTGCGCAGCCAACAACTGGCCATCGCCCGCATCGACGCCACTCGCACATCCCTCAGCGGGCAAGCGACGGCCGACGGATTGATGCAGCGGACGATTGCGATGCTGCGGGTCGATCCGACTCTCCAAGGCCAGTACCAGGACACGCGGGTCAAAGGCGCCGAGCCGTGGATCGACGTGCAACCGATTTCGTCCAGCGAAACTCTGGTGCAAATCTACCTGTACAAGGGATCCAAGATTCCGATCGTCCGCCGCATGGTGAATCTGAAATCACTTGGCGGCGGCAAATCCTAGCCGGCCACCCGCCGTGCGACGACGCTTAGTTCTCTGTCGCATCTTCGGCTCGCTGCATGGCTTCCAGCGAAAGCTTCAACTGGTTGCGTGCGCGGCTCAGTCGGCTTCGTACGGTACCGATCGATATCTCCAAAATTTCGGCGATATCCTCGTAGGTGTTCTCGTCCATTTCACGCAGCACCAGGATACTGCGGTGTTCGTCGGTCAGCGTCTTCATCGCCTGGCGAACCATCGCCACACGTTCGCGTCTTAGCATCGGTTCGTCGACCGCGTCACCCGAATCGGTGATCTCCAGCCCGCTGTTTTCGCGGCACTGATCCAACGACACGCGTGCCCGTTTGCGACGGCGACGCGACAGAGCCGAATTGAATGCGATCCGGTACAGCCAGGTAAAAAACTGACTGTTTCGCTGGAACGTATCCAACTTCATGAAGGCGCGGATAAAGGCCTCTTGAACAACCTCTTCGGCCTCATCGGGCGACCCAGTCACCTGCAACATGGACGCAAACAGCCGATCCTGGTTCACTTGAACCAGCTCGGTGAACGCATCCCGATCTCCGTCGAGGGCTCGATCGATCAACTGAGACTCTTCCGCCACTCAACGTCTTTCGCAAATAAACCAAAGGCACCCGACTTCCGCGACTGCGGACCCAACGGGCCTCAGTTTATCAGCCCGGCTAGCAAAAAACCGGCCGCGTCTGATTCTTTCCCAAACCGGACAGCCTGGGAACGGTCGTCAACCGAACGCTAGTTCAACTCGCCTGGGCCGACCGAACCACTCAAATGACGCTGCAGATAGGTCGCCCGTTCGACGTTTCGATCCGAAGATCCCAACAATCGACCGTGCAATTTCTGCAGGTGGGCAGGTTGAGTATGAATGAAAAGCTTGTTGATCGTGCCCACAGCAACATCGTTGATCAGCCCCAGATTGACACCCATTCGAACCTTCGACAGGTAGTGCATCGTTTCTTCGCTGCTGATTTTCTTTGCCGTGCTTAGAATCCCCAACGCGCGGCTGACGTCGTCGTGCAGATCCTTTTGGCCTTGGCTGATCAAAAAGTCACGCGCTTTGCGTTCGTATTCGATGATCCGCGGCACCACGTTGTCACCGACCAGCGAAACCAGATCCTCTTCGCTGTGGCCCAACGTGATCTGGTTACTGACCTGGTAAAAGTCACCGGTGTACTGCGAACCTTCGCCATACAGACCGCGAACGGTAACGTTGATCCGCTGCATGCTGCGGAACACCTTTTCGATCTGCTGGGTGATCACCAAAGCCGGCAAGTGCAACATCACACTGACGCGAAGCCCCGTGCCCACGTTGGTCGGACATGCGGTCAGGTAGCCGTACTTTTGGTGGTACGCATACAGGATCGCCCCCTCTAACTTGTCGTCCAAGGCGTTGATCCGGTCCCATGCCGAATTCAAATCCAAACCGCTGTGCATGACTTGGATTCGCAGATGATCTTCTTCGTTGATCATCACGCTGTATTGTTCATGGGGATCGATGGCGACCGCCCGTGACCCGTCGGCATCCGCAATCTCGCGGCTGATCAATTGCCGTTCCACCAAGAATTGACGATCGATTTCGGACAACTGTTCGATGTCGACGTATCGAATGTCCTGCCAATCTTCGATCGCTTCCATCCGGGCGCGGACCGTGCGTTCGATGCTGATCCGGTCTTCGTCGCTGCACCGGCGAATGAATGGGAAGTCAGCCAGATTGCGTGCCAGCCGAATACGGCTGCTGATCACGATGTCGGATTCGGGCCCCGTGCCACGAAGCCATTCACCTGAATTGCGTGCCAATTCCGAAAAGTCAGTATTACGTTTCACTAGGATGCGTCTCCCGATTCCGTTCCGCTTGTATCCGTTCCACCGGTATCGGCAGGATTCACATCTTTGGCACTGGTGTCTTTCGAACTGGCATCTTCGATCTGCTTCAGCTCGTCTCGAATTTCCGACGCCCGTTCGTAATCTTCCCGCTCGACCGCCTCTTCCATCTCGCGGCGCAGCTGAATCATGGTCGCCTGCGAATCGGCGGAAGCAGCAGCTCGCCGGGGCTTCTTACCGCAGTGTTCCAACGAATCATGGATGTTCGTTAGCAACGGTTCCAGGTCCGATTCGAAATGCGTGTAATCGTACGGACAACCCAATCGCCCCGTATTGCGGAACTCGAAAAAGCTGATGCCACAAACCGGGCATTCCTTCTGATCGAGTTCGGCGAGCTCTTTTTTGGTCTGTCCCAAGTTCAACTGCTTGGCCAGCGCACCAGCGACAGAGACCGCGGGGCTGGAAGAGTCTTTTTGCAAGAATCCCCGGGCGTGTTCTTCACACAAATGCATCACCTGTGGACCGTTGGGCTCGGTCAATTCGGTGATGTGAAAGGTGGCCGGTTTTTCGCAGTATTGGCATTTCATGATGGGTTCCGATGGGGTCGTGGCCGCCGTCATTCCATTACTTAGCCGCGATCCATCGACCTTGTAGTGGATTCTATCGCCACCGGGGTGCCTGTCAACGCGAGCGACGTGGCCACCACCCAGGCGACCGCTCACCCGGGCGACTGCGGCACCGGGGCCAAATCTTGCTTGGCTCGCCAATCAAGCGAATGGGAACGGGCTGCAGCGATCCAAAAATCGGGTGGCTTGGGCATCATGGCGATAAAGCACTACAATCGGCCACACACTTGGCCGCTGTTGGACCAGCGATCGATTCGCGTGCCGACCATCGTTTTTGCCCATCACCATCCCGACTTGCCCACCGGTTTCGATGCATACCCCTGATGCCAACAAATTCGCCCAACTTGCGGTGGCGCATGATTTCGTCCCCGTCTACCGACGTTTGCTAAGCGATACGCTGACACCTGTGACGGCGTTCCGGCTGCTTGATAACGGCGGCCCGGCCTGCCTGTTCGAAAGTGTGATCGGCGGTGAAAAAGTCGGGCGTTACAGTTTTTTGGCGTCCGATCCGATTCGCCGGTTTGTCGCTCGAGGCCAATCGATCACCTTGTCGACCAGCGATGGCAAACCACCGGAAACCCGAACAGCGGCCGATCCGCTGAACGAATTCCGCAACCATTTCCACCACTCCGTTGCGGCCGTCGATAACCTGCCTCCGTTTGTTGGCGGTGCCATCGGCTACGCCGGGTACGACGTCGTTCGCTATGTCGAAAACCTACCGGCGGCGCCCCCGGACGACCGCAATGTGCCCGATCTTGATTTTGGGTTCTATCACACTCTGTGCGTCTTTGATCATGTCGACAAAACCATCACGATCGTCTCGCTAGCAGACTGCCGCGAAGTCGATTCGCAATCGTCAGCCGAAAAAGCATTCCAGCTAGCCTGCGAAAACGTCGACCGAACGATTGCGAAACTTTCCCGTGGCAACGTGGGTCAATCGCCCGATGAATGGAACCCCGAAACCTGGCAACAATCGATCGCCAAGGACCCACTGGAAATCACTTCGAACTTCACCAAGGAATCGTTCGAAGACGCCGTGCGCACCTGTGTCGAATACATTCGCGCCGGCGACATTTTCCAGGTCGTGCCCAGCCAACGATGGTCCGTCAAAACCGACGTCGACCCGCTAGAGATCTACCGATCGCTACGGGTGGTCAACCCCAGCCCGTTCATGTTCTTTGTTCGCACCCCCGACTGTGTCCTGGTGGGTTGTTCCCCGGAAATCATGTGCCGGGTAGCCGATCGAACCGTGACCGTCCGACCCTTGGCGGGAACACGGCGGCGAGGAAAAAACGAACGCGAGGACAAGGCGTTGGAAGCCGAACTGCTGGCCGACCCCAAAGAACGCGCCGAACACGTCATGCTGGTCGATCTGGGACGCAACGACATCGGTCGCATCGCTGAATTCGGCAGTATCGAACTGACCGAAGTGATGGTCGTCGAACGCTATAGCCACGTGATGCACATCAGCAGCGAAGTGCAGGGCAAATTGCGAGACGGCCTGGATGCCTTTGATGCATTGAAAGCCAGTCTGCCCGCCGGCACGGTATCCGGTGCCCCGAAAGTTCGCGCGATGGAAGTGATCGATTCGATCGAACCCCATCGGCGTGGCCCCTACGGTGGCGCGGTCGGGTACATCGACTATCGCGGCAACATGGACACCTGCATCGCCCTGCGAACCATGGTGATCAAAGACGGAACCGTCTACGTGCAAGCTGGCTGCGGCGTGGTCGCCGATAGTGATCCATCAGCCGAATACGAAGAAACCGTCAACAAGGCTCGCGCCCTGATCGCCGCGGTCGAAATGACAGTCGCCCGGGTCAAACAATCCGGCCAATAGGGATCGCGGCTTGGACGATCCACCGGCGACTTGATTGACGGCGGCTCGATTCCCAGCGACTCGATTCCCAGCGACTCGATTGATTGCGTCCCATCTGTCCACGGCAGGGTCGACGGCGGCCAAACCAAGGCGGCCAAATTCGGTTCGATCCGAACTTGGCCCTTGGGAAGACAGCGGCCGATCGGAAACCGACCGCTCTAGTGGTGACGTAGTCCGGACTAGGCGGTGGTCGTTCGCCACATGAACACGCCGGCCAACAGCGGTGCGACGCAGGTCCACAAAAACAGGGATGTCCCGGCGCCGGGAATCGAACCTGTCATCGTCACGGTTGGCTCCAAAATCGAAGCTCCCAACACGTACAGGACGGCGCCGATGATACCGGCAAGCGCCAGCGAACCGAACACTTTTGCGCCCGTGCCGACATGCCCCGATGCGATTGCGACGGCTGCGAATGCTCCTGCGGCAAACACGATCCACTGAAACGCATGCCGTCCCATGGTGGGCACATCATCCGCATCTAGACCGCCGCTTTCGGATCCCCATTCCAGAATGATCGGTGCAAACACCATCCCCAAGATGGCGATGATCACGATGCCCGCGAAAGCGCCGACTGCACCCATGGCAGCGCGACCCAATGCAACCCCCGTTAGCAGACTGAACACCAACACAACGCTGCCGCCGGCAATCACCATGAACCGAAGCAGGTTGCCGGAATTGTAAGAAAGGATCAGCGCGTTGTCGGCTGCCAACTGTTCCTCGGGCACTTCCTCGGTTTCGTAAAGCCCAAGTCCGGGTGGCAACGGCTTGTTCCATAAACCAGAGGCGGTCATCGCCAAGACTGTCAGCAAGATGGCCGACACGACTCCACTGATCAACCATGTCGCCCCCGACACACCGCGACCGAGCGACGCGTCCTGCACGCCGTCGCTTGAAACCACATCGGATGCTTGATCTGCCATCGCACTGTCGACCGCCGCAGCATCAGGATCGTGGTCATTGGAATCGGGAGTCTGGTTCATCATGGTCTCCGGGAAATCGGAAATGGAAAAAGTGAGAGTTAGGAAATTCGATTGTCACAAACCATGATGCGGACGCGCCGCTGGCGTCTGGTCCGAAACCGGTGTGAGATCACGAATGACTTTAGATAGTAAAGCAACGGTGATGCCGCTGCACGCATGGACAACCAAAACGGCAAATCATTGGCGGCGAAGTGGATCAATCGGTGGGAAAACGACGGTTCCAGCCACCGTTGACCTGAATGACTTGGCCGGTCACGAAACTGTTGCTGGGATCCGCTAGATAAGCCACTGCCGCAGCGATGTCCTCGGGCCGCCCCCAGCGATGCATCAGCGCTTGGCCGGTGGCCCGATCGTTCCAATAATCGCTGGTTGTTTCGCCCCACGATGTTTGAATCCAACCCGGTGCGACGCAGTTCACACGGACTTGCGGGGCTAACGTCTGAGCCAAACTTTTTGCATACGCGGTGACAGCCGCCTTCACCGGCCCAAACATTTGGCCAGCATCCCCTTCCATGCCTTCGGTCGATTGGTCCCAACCCAAAAAGATCATCGCTGGCGGACTGGGCAGCTGTTGCGAGGCCATCCGCGGGCCAGCCAATCGCGACATGCAAACGGTCCCCACAAAATCGACATCGATCAACCGGCGCAGTTTCTCTTCGAAGGTCCACTGCCCAGCGGCTCCCGTCAAAACATCGGCGCCCGCATTGTTGACCCAGGTCTGGATCGCCCCCAGCTGGCCAAAACAGTCGTCGACCAGCCGACTGCAATCCGACGTGTCTCCCAAATCAGCCGCGATCAAAACGGGATCAGCCCCGGCCTGCCGCACCAGATCGGCCGTCTGGCTCGCACCGCTTTCATTGGACCGGTAATGAATGACGACCCGACTGGCTCCCTCGCTTGCCAATCGGACGGCGATCGCACGGCCAATCCCGCTGGATGCCCCCGTCACCACCGCAGAGGTTCCTTTCAACGCGCCAATCAACAGGACAACCCTTCGCAGCAAGACAAGAACTGAAAAACAAACGCATCGAACCGAAACAAAGCATCGCGGACCGACCGCCACCACGCCAACCCCCAACCGGAAGGGTGCACGGCAAGCGACGCGAGAACGCAAATCGGTCCCGCTGGGGACCGCCGATTGTAGGACAGATCGGCCTCTCTTGCGGGGCCGGGGGGACCAGTCCCCGCCGACCGCCCCCTGCATGGGTCCTTTTGACGCTTACCCTTGCCGTTTTTGGCCCACTGTGGCTACCCTGCACGTTCGAAAATGACCACACCGATCCGACGATACTGGGTGAATGGTCGCCATCGCTGGGCCAGACGGGAAAAAGACAGGCAAAGTGCGTGTATTTCGACGTTTCCGAGCGGTGGCGAGGTTTCCGCATGGCCCCGATTAGGGGACAATCGGGGGTGCGAAGGATACCGTTGACCGGCCCGCGGACTGACAACGACCCGCAGGGACGCCCTATAAAAGGGGCATGCCTGCCAAGAAAATAATGAAGTTTCGCTGTACGAATTGAAATGCTGATTCGGGGCGACGGAGTTCACGCCAGCCGGTATTCGCCGGCGCCCGGCCGAACGAAGTCCGCCCGATTTACCCGCCCTGTGCGGGATTCAAATACGAGGGAAGAAAAAAGAAACATGTCTGAATCTGAAACCGTCGCGAAAGCCGAGGTCGCTCAAAACGTGGGCGAACTGGAACAACCCGTTGCTGCCGTCGATATCGACACGGCCGAAACCGAAGAATGGCTCGCTTCGCTGGACTATGTCCTGAAGAGCAAAGGGGCTGATCGCGTTCGTTTCTTGATCGAACAGCTTCGTGATCGCGCGGCCGAGGAAGGCATCCAGTCCGCACAAGACACCAACACTCCCTACGTCAATACGATCCCGGTCAAAGACCAACCGGCATTCCCCGGCAACCGCGAACTGGAACGACGCATCAAGTCGATCGTTCGCTGGAATGCCATGGCGATGGTCGTTCGAGCCAATCGTCGCCCCGGCGGCGTTGGCGGTCACATCAGCACGTTCGCCTCCAGTGCGACGCTGTACGAAATCGCCTTCAACCACTTCTTCAAAGGCCGCGGCGAAGACGGCTATTCGGGCGACACCATCTACTTCCAAGGCCACGCGTCGCCTGGGATGTACAGCCGAGCCTTTTTGGAAGGCCGTCTCAGCGAAGAAAACCTCGACAACTTCCGCCGCGAACTGGCACCCGGTGGCGGACTGTCCAGTTACCCGCACCCTTGGCTGATGCCCGGATTCTGGGAATACCCAACCGTGTCGATGGGGCTCGGCCCGATCATGGCAATCTACCAAGCTCGGTTCAACGAATACCTCAATGACCGTGGCATCAAAGACACCAAGGGCCAAAAGGTCTGGGCGTTCTTGGGCGACGGCGAATGCGACGAACCCGAAACCCTCGGCGCCATCGGCCTCGCATCACGCGAAAAACTTGACAACCTGATCTTCGTCATCAACTGCAACCTGCAGCGACTCGACGGACCGGTTCGTGGCAACGGAAAGATCATCCAAGAACTGGAATCCATTTTCCGTGGCGCCGGCTGGAACGTGATCAAGGTCGTCTGGGGTGACGAATGGGACCAACTGCTGGCCAAGGATACGACCGGACTGCTTGTCAAACGCATGAACGAAGTCGTCGACGGCCAGTACCAAAAGTACACCGGCATGCCCGGCAGCTACATTCGCGAACACTTCTTCGGCAAGTATCCCGAACTGCTGAAATTGGTCGAAAACTACAGCGACGAAAAACTGGAAAAGATTCGCCGCGGTGGACATGACCCCGAAAAGGTCTATGCCGCCTACAAGCAAGCAACCGAATCGGCCAACGGACGACCCACTGTCGTGCTGGCCAAAACGGTCAAGGGTTACGGGCTAGGCGAAGCCGGCGAAGGCCGCATGATCGCCCACAACCAAAAGAAGATGAACGAAGAGGAACTGTTGGAATTCCGCACTCGGTTCGGCATTCCCATCAGCGACGAAGAAGTGGTCAAAGCACCGTTCTATAAACCGTCGGCCAACAGCCAAGAAATCAAGTACATGCAAGAGCGGCGCGCCGCTCTGGGTGGGCCGGTCCCTAGCCGTCCGACCCAGCATCCGACGATGGAAGTGCCAACGCTTGAAGATTACCGCAAACTGATCACGCGGCTGGAAAACAAGAGCTGCAGCACGACATTCGCGGTCGTCCAAACGCTGGTCGCCCTGTGCCGTGACAAAAAAATCGGCAAGTACATGGTGCCGATCGTCCCCGACGAATCACGCACCTTCGGCATGGAAGGGATGTTCAAACAGTTCGGCATCTACGCCCACGCCGGCCAACTGTACGAACCCGTCGACTCGGCGATCCTGCAGTCGTACAAGGAAGCCCAAGACGGACAAATCCTAGAAGAGGGCATCACCGAAGCCGGTTCGATGAGCAGCTTCAATGCTGCCGGCACCGCCTACAGCGCCCACGGAATCAACATGATTCCGTTCTTCATCTACTACAGCATGTTCGGATTCCAACGCATCGGAGACCTGATCTGGGCCGCCGCCGATATGCGTGCCAAGGGGTTCCTAGTCGGTGGCACCGCCGGCCGAACCACCCTGAACGGCGAAGGGCTGCAGCACCAAGATGGACACAGCCTGCTAAACGCGATCGCGTTCCCAACCGTCCGTGCCTACGATCCGGCATTCGCCTACGAAGTGATCGTGATCATCATGGAAGGCCTCAAACGCATGTACCAAGATGGCGAAGAGTGCATCTATTACTTGATGAGCGAAAACGAAGAATACGAGCATCCACCGATGCCCGCAGGATGCGAAGACGGCATCATCAAGGGGATGTACAAGTTCCGCAGCCAAGAAGTCAAAGATGCCAAGGCGCGCGTGCAACTGTTCGGCAGCGGTGCGATCCTGAACAGCGTTTTGAAGGCCCAAGAAATCTTGGCCGAAAAATACTCGATCGCCAGCGATGCTTGGAGTGTGACCAGTTACACCCAACTGCGACGCGAAGCGGGCGACTGCGACCGCTGGAACATGCTGCACCCAACCGAAACGCCGCGAAAGAGCTACCTCGAAGAGCAACTCGATGGCGTCGAAGGCCCCTTCATTTCGGCCAGCGACTATGTCCGGGCTTTGGGCGAACAACTGACACCGTGGATCCCAGGCGACTACTACGTGCTGGGCACCGACGGCATGGGACGCAGCGAGACTCGCGAATCACTGCGTCGCCACTTCGAAGTTGATGCCGAATCGATCGTGATCGCAACGCTAAGCCGATTGTCGAAAACCGGACTCTTCACGGCAGCCGAAGTTGCCGATGCGATCAAAGATCTCGGATTCGATGCCGAAAAACAGAATCCGTATTTCGCGTAACCATCCCGGACCGTGCTTCCGTTTACTGAACACCGAAAACTGCTAACTGAAAACTTTTCCCATGGCTACTGAAGTAAAACTTCCTGAACTCGGTGATGGAATCGAGTCGGGCGACGTGCTCGAAGTGTTTGTCTCCGTCGGTGACGTGATCAGCGAAGGCCAAGACATCGTCGAGATGGAAACCGACAAAGCCACCGTGCCAGTACCAACGACGGTGGGCGGCAAAGTGACCAAAATCTTGGTCAAGGAAGGCGAAAGCGTGCCAATCGGCGGCGCACTGATCGAAGTCGAAGCAGCCGCCGGATCACCGGCACCAGCCGCCCCGGCAGCCAAGCCTGCCCCGGCCAAGGAAGAAACTGCGAAGCCGGCACCCGCTGCGGCGGAAGCCAAACCTGCGCCGCCCGCGCCAGTGGCGGCGAAACCCGCACCCACGCCGCCATCCGCCCCGCCAACCGCACCCGCTGCGGCTGAACCCGCCGCTCCCGCCGCACCGGTTGTTTCCAACTCCGGTGCGATCCCGGCCGGCCCCGCCGTTCGACGCTTCGCACGCGAAGTCGGTGTCGATCTGTCCAACGTGACCGGCAGCGGCGAACACGGCCGAATCAACCGCGATGACATCCTAGCGGTCGTTCGCTCGGCCAGCCAATCGGCCAAAGCAGGATCGGCTCCCGCCACAGCGGCCGCCCCCAACAAGGGCAACGCAGCAGCATCTGCCGGACTGCCCGGGACCGCCGACCAAGATGATTTTGGACCGATCCGAGTGGAACGGATGAGCAAGATCCGCAAGACGATCTCGCGTCAGATGCACGCCAGCTGGTCCACCGTGCCCCGCGTCACCAACTTTGACGATGCGGACATCACCGACCTGGAACGTCTGCGTCAGTCCAGCAAAGAGGACTACGCGGCTCAGGGTCTGAAACTGACCACGATGCCGTTCCTGATCAAAGCAGTCGCGACCGCGCTGAAACATCACCCTTCGATGAACGCGACGATCGACGAAGCCAACGAACAGATCATCTACAAGGACTATGTCAACGTCGGAATCGCGGTCGACACCGACCGTGGCTTGGTCGTTCCCGTGATGCCAGCCACGGACCAACAGGGCGTTCCGGCGATCACTCGATCCCTGG
The DNA here is from genome assembly GCF_007741535.1 of Rubripirellula lacrimiformis. Classification (NCBI taxonomy): domain Bacteria; kingdom Pseudomonadati; phylum Planctomycetota; class Planctomycetia; order Pirellulales; family Pirellulaceae; genus Rubripirellula; species Rubripirellula lacrimiformis. The sequence goes on along the minus strand of NZ_CP036525.1, from coordinate 2,271,644 downwards.
CCGAAATGGCCGGCAAAGTCCGTGGCGGCAACTTTGGAATGAACGACCTGCGTGGCGGATCGTTCACGATCAGCAACCTCGGTGCGATCGGCGGACAGTACTCCACCCCGATCGTCAACGTTCCCGAAGTCGCGATCCTGCTGGTTGGCCGCAGCCGTAAATTGCCGGTCGTGATGCCCGACGATTCGATCCAACCTCGATTGATGATGCCGCTAAGCCTTTCCTACGACCATCGCCTGGTCGACGGCGGAACGGCCGCACGATTCTTGAACGACGTGATCGGATTCCTGGAAGCCCCCAGCCGCCTGCTGCTAGCCCTGTAGGCCCATCCCGCGAATCACCAAAATCCAACAACCTCGCTGGTCCAACCAGCGAGGTTTTTTCATGCGCGGTGGGCAGGGGAACCGAGAACCGGGGACGGCCTACGAAGAATGCAGTCGGCCGGCGCACGAATCGGTGACCACGGCGTTCGCGTTAGCAGTTTGCCGACACACCCCAACGCCGCCCCCAATCACCCGCTGAACCAGATGGTCATTCGCCGATTCGAGCGATGGCTAATTCGGGCGGCGTGGTCTCGCTTGCATCCACGGCAACTGGCACGCCACCGACCGAGGATGTCATTGGATGGATCATCCACGCGGTGTAGACCATGCCGAAAAACGCAATGGACAAAATCACAAGATTTGAAACAGCTGGCAGCCATCGCGATCCCGCACGACTACGTCGATACAGGACGAATAGGTAAACAGCGGCCGCCGCCATCCAGAAAGGTGTGTACGCGGCGAAATAGTCCGAGATCAAATGGGCACGGAGGAACAGCGAGGTTTCCGGGACACCGACACGGCTGTAGTGATCAACGACGGTTGGACAAATAAAAACAGGCACGAAGTACAGAACAAGTAACGCGACAGCATGAACCGCGACCAAGCCAAACGCCGAGATCCTGGTGCTCTCGCGAGCGACGGACGATTCGGATTGAGCGTGCATTTTGAACTCCAACGTGAGTGAAGGGTGAATCTCAATCGGGGCCCCATCCAGTAACGATACCCGCCACAGTGCCCATCGTGTGAAAGAAACCATCGCCCAACCGATCACAAACACCGACTTCGGACAAACCAAACAGCCACTTTCCGACGGAAGCCGTAGGCCGGATCAAGGAGCGAAGCGACGCAGATCCGGCCCCCAAGCACCCCCAAACAAAGCCCCACACTGAAACCCAAACCAAGCCGCGATCGCGCAAGCAACCACACCTCTAACGCCGACTCCACAATTTTGGTTCATCGCATGGCTTTGCTCGTTCCGAAAACGACGTGCCTCCATCTGCACAACCGTATGCAAACGCATGATCACTAGCGGAAAGAGCACAACCGAGAAGACAGTCAGCTTAAGGTGTCCTACAACATTCGCTGCCCGTGTCGTGGAACCGATCCAAGTAAGCATCAACGTCAAGTTCGGATTTTCGAATCAGCGAGAACACCTCGACGCCGGCGCCGAGTGATGGACCGTTCTGATCGATGATATTGAATGCCATCGCGTATCCGGTGTAGACAGTCGTATCGCTCTCATAGTCTTGCGAATGCGCCTCGGCTTGAGCAATCGCAGCACCTTCGGAATCGGCTCGGACGATAAGCACGCGTTCTTCATACGCTTTGCTCGAGGTTCCGACTAAATGGTAAATCAGTCGGACGCAGTACCATGGTTCAGCTTGCATCGAAAGGTTCCCACGAGCGACGAACGGCCGGGTTGATCGAGAAAGAGCGATAATCCTCAATGTACTCGTATTCCAGCCCTTCCTCAGCAACAATCGCAGCGATCCGATCTTTTTCGGATTCATAGATGCGTTGATATTCGGCTCCGAGGTCTGTCGCCTGGCTATAGGAATTCCAAAGGCGGTCCACCGTCATTCGATCAGGTCGCTGGTTTCCGAAGGCGGGTACGAAGCAAGTTGGTCAATCTTCCCCAGAAGCCGATCGCACAAACGCACTCGATAGAAGTGCCATCCCGTAATTCCCAACAGCGTCGCGGCGCCACCGACCAAGAAGGCAATGGCAAGACCTCGTTTCGTTTTACAGCGGGCCATCATTGCGTCCTATCTCGGTCGACGAACGTTGGCTGTCACGCGGACGGAGACCCTGACCTGCCATTGGTGTTGGACATGTAACCCGGCGCCGGTGCACGCAACGGTCCCCCATCCTCTGCCTCACTTCCGAACCAAAGTCGAAGACGATTTCGCGACTGGAACGTACTCGCTACCCCACATTCTCTCCACAGCCTCGAAAAATTCGTCGGCACTGTCGTCGCGAACAAACTTCGAGATCAGGTTGATTGATTCGTTCCAGCAAGTCTCGTAGGCAACGGGGTAGGACGCCTCTGCGGTATGCCACCAGACGGTAGACGTACCATACCAGCATGCACCAGAGAACGACGCAAATCGGTGGTGCGACCCAAGAAGCGTCAGAGTATACCCTGCCGACGACAGGTCCCAAACCGTGAACCGCCGCTGAAATATAAGTGAACGCGGCCACGAAGAACGATAAGATCGGCAGGACGAACCACCAAGCATCACGTGACGTTCGCTGAAGTTCGATCATGGATGCCTCGATGAACGTAACCGTGCAAAGACGTTACGAGTTGATTCCCGTTTTCGCTGCTCCGGTTTCCCAAATGATTAGCGGGCTTCGCCCACGAGTTTGATGATGTCATCGTCATCCGTACGATTTGCAATGCTCTTGATCTCCGCAACGATGGCTGGATGTTTGCACCAAACGACGGCCTCTATGAATTCATCGGTACGAACACCATTTGCAACCTCGCGACTGATCCAAACATCCATTTCCGAATCGGTCGCCGGTTGCGAACTCGGCGGCCCAGCCTTGCGGACGTCCAATCCGCGAAGCCGCCCGGCTATCAGGCGACCAGATGTATCCGGGTAGTAGTATAGCAACCTCATCGCCGATTCCTTTTGCAGATCGCTTCCAACACTCCAACCGTCCAAAGACACTCCGTTGTACTTCCCACGTGTCGCGTAATCAAACAATAATGAATCGAACAGCCGTTGCGTCGGGTCGTCGCTTTGCCAAATCGCACGAATCTGCGAGCATAAATCGGGGTCATCCGTCGGGCTGTTAAGAACAATGCACGCGGTGGGCTGATAGCGAACGGCTTGGTACGCGCGGCCTGTAATCTGCCCCACCGCAACCAAGCAAACATCACCGACCTTTACCGTGTACGAGTCAACGTAGTCGCCGTGGAATGCGTCTTCCTTATTCCGCAGGCGGGCTTGAAGTACGGATTGTTCGACCCTACTTACAGGGTTGCCCCGAATTTCGCTGGCAAACCACATGGCACCGAAACTACCTCCATGCTCGATTTTAAGTTTGGTTGGCGTCGGATCATCTAGATGTGCCAGCAACGCTGGCAACGCACCGGGCCCGATGGAAACAAGCTGTTTCAGAGCATCCGAAGATTTGATCTTGTGGTCCGTCAACAAGAGAGCACCTGCGTTCACTTGCCCTTCCACGGGTAAGAAGACGCTGCCGCTGATGGTTGCAGAAAGACCAACGTCAGGGCTTTCGATCGCAGCGAGCGAAGCAATCATCTTTTCGATCTGCTCGAAGCTGTGAGTAGGTTTGGAGCCTGGCGCGACGGTGATGGCCGGAACGTCAGCGAGAAAAACGTCGTCCGAGTTCAGATCTGGATCTGCGATCAGCCCAGACGGTTGGGCACCTGCTTGAAGTAAATCTTCACGCCCGATGTCTTGCGTAGAATCTGCATTTGACACCTGAGCGGCCCCCCCCTGCTCAGAGCAACCGGCCAAAGCCATTGCGATCGAAATCACAAAGCGGAAATGCATACGACTACTCGCTTACGCTAGACATCACGGGAGTGCAGAAGTTGACGCGGAATTCCATATCGGCTGAACACCAGTGATATCGCGGATGCGATGATTCGCCTCCGATCAGCATCGCCAATCGAGTTTACCATCGACCACCCGGCAAAGCTCTCGCCCAGACGGACCATTGCCCGACATGATCGAAATGCAGAAAGTCCGGCCATCGACCGTCGCCCGGAATTCGACGGATTCGGCAGACAGCGTGTCAAAGACAGACTGCGCGTGCCTGGCGAGTTCCCAAGCTACAAGTTCGTCCAAATCGGTCGTGTCGGCCGCGATACCACACGCAACTTCGTCGTTGGATCGCAAACCAAATGCAACACCATCGTACATCAGCAAAGCGCCGTCCTGAAAACGCTTGATGGCTTTGTGATAGCCATCGCCTTTTGAACGGAGCAGGCGTGAATCTAGATTGACGCCGTCTGTTGGCTTGACGCCAACAAGCGATGGCAGGACATACGATCCTAGCGCCGCAGATCCCGCCAACGCAAACCCGATCCATCCGACGGTTGGCGTTACAATCCCGAACCAGCTAAGCGCAACAATTGCAGTTCCCAGCCACCAAGTGGGCCAATACACCTTGTAGAACAAAACGTACAACCTCGACGATGTGTTTATCTCGCGAGACGATGCGTTGGGTGACTCGTACGGATTGGGCATGGTCTCATCGTGCAATGGCGGTGCGTAAAGGTTACAGATCGATTATCGCTTGCAACGTCAGCGTTCAAACGGATCGCGCGGACGATCAATCATCACCCAAAAACTTTTTCGAAGTCTCCGATCCAACGGACGGTTCGTCGGCCTTTGCTTTTCGGCGCCCCTCAAGATACGCCTGTACGATGTCGTGATCGATCGCGGACCCGTTGACTACAATCATCGTTGGCTTCATCGCGCGGATCACGCACGGCCCGCCGTTGTCATCCCAACGATCCTGAGCCACAGTGCTTTTGATTTCACCAGCCAAGGTTTCGGCCGACACCGAATCAGCGGCACCCGGCTGACTTGCAACGCTGGTCAAATCTGCAACGCGATACGACACCGGATACACCTGGGATCGTAGGGAAGCAAGACGTTGGTCGACTTGCGCGTCGACTCCTTTCGACATGCCATACCGAAAACCCAAAAAGGCACCCGCAGAGCAAAAGATTGCGAACAGCAACGCGGCAATGCTAAAACGCTTCAAGGCAAAAGTGGGGCGGTCGTTCATCAGCATTGCTTCCTGCGAAGGGGGATTCCATCGATCCGATCGCAAACCGTGGTCCCCGCCGGAACAGCGAGAGATTCAATCGTCATTTCGTGTTTCCGAACGGGCATGTTCAGCAAGGACCACTTGGACAACGTAAACGACAGATTCTGCAGCTCATGCGCACCCGAGTGTTTCAGTGCCGCAGGCAGCCAAGCGACTGCAATGCCGATTGTCGAACACAGCACAGCGAGTCGCTTCCAGGATTTGAATTGGATCACAAACTACGATCTTTCACGACGCGCGCGTCGAAGCACAGCATATGCCCCGAGACGATCGCTCCGTCCGGATGAGCTTATCATATTCGAATTGAGATAGCCGATGCCGAGCGTCGATCCGGCAGCCCTGGGCTCTGCCATGGCGACTGGTCCACGCTCGATTCCCGCTGCACGTCCCAACTTGGTTTCCCGACACCATTCGCAAAAACCGGAACCACCACGGGCCTCACAGAAACGATGATGCGACTCCCGTTGTCGGCCGGCGTGCCATTCGCTCGCTAAAGTTTCTCTGACCATGAAGGCTCGGAGCCTGCTTCAATCAATTCCATCCTGTGGCAACCGCATTGCTCGCGACAGCGAGCCTCCCCAAGTCGCGGAGCGAACCTATGCGTCACACTCTTTTCGGTGCTCACGCAGAACTTCTTGCAAAGACTTACTCCACCATGGGAAGCTTGCCAGAATCCGATTTGGCAACATCCCCTTTGCAACGAACCGACAGATCAGGATCAACGCGGGGACTGCGATTGACGCGCAACCAAGCAAGCGATGGTCGTATGCGTCGATCCACTGGAGGTATCCAGGCAACGGTGCGAGATGCGGTCGCATGAATTCGTGAGCATAGACAAACGGAATAACGATGCCCAACAAGAACGCCACCGATCCAACCAGGATAGCGGTTTCAAATACTGGAACGACAAACCTTGGCCTCACGCTCGATTCGCAAACCGTCTCGATCGCTTTGCTCATTTGGTGTGTGCTTTCACTCTGCATAGACTTACGCCGACGGATTGAATTTGACTCGAATAACGGCTACGAGAAAAACAAGTCAGCAGAGCGAAAACCGAAAACGCTAAGTCTTCGTTTCAGCGGTGGAACCATGTTTGTTGCCAGAACGTACGGACCAACCGGCACGCCCAGTGATCACCCATTGGAAGCCCGCCTAACTTCGCCGATCGGCTGCATCACTTGACTCTGCTCTTGATTTGCGGATTGCACCAACGAGGCGTTCCGTAAACGCGTCACAGGCACAAGCATCCGGACCTTGTCGAGTATAGCCAACCCGACCACCCTCATCATACGCGTTGAAAATGATCCACTCGGATTTGCGATACTTCAGCAGATACCTTCCGAGAAACAAGCCAGTCGCAAGTAGCAGAATGCTGACCGACTTCTGCGGGATCGCCCAGGCCCCCCAGAACAAACCGTAAATCCCGGTCCCGGCGAAAACCAACGCAAAGATGCATGCCCATAGGAAGACCTGGGGAGTTGCTCTCAACGTTCCGTATTGGGGCCTTAGGTCAGCGAGCGGAATCGTTTGTTCCCACCACCCAAGATGTGTGCGAGTTTTGGTACGCACGCTATCATGCCGGAGCCAAATGGTGCCACGAGCAGCAAACGTCGCGAAGCGATAGGTCATTTCATTCGAATCGGTTCCAGTCATGACAAAGTCGTGCTCCTGATGCAAAGACGTCGGCACGCATCCGCGGGAACGGCCGAACGACCTGCAAGCAAACAAAAAACCGGACCAATCGCCCTGACTTGCATCCCATCGTTATCCGCTAGGCCCTGACGATGTCACTAGTCAACACTCAACTCCTCACGCACCATCCGAGTCACGGTGTACGAAACATTCTTCGTCCGTTGCTCCGGAAACATCTTACAGACGGTGTAGTCAACGGTTCTCTCTTTGTCTTCTGGAACCATTTTACAAACAACGTAGTCGCTGGAATTCCCCGTGATGCCATCAAGCTTGGTTCGCGTTTCACGAATGGGAGTTAACTGTGTGTATCGAATCGTCTTCGTGCGTTGTTCGTAGACAGGATGCATCACGGTATAAGTGACCGTTTTGTCGCGACGTTCATGCACCGGGCGCATGATCCAACGTGTTGCCCCCAGCGCTGGCGACTCCGAGGCGTCGGCCAGCGAGACAGAATCGGAACTGGATCCGTCGCCATCTCTTGCAGAGTAGAGGATCAGGCCCAGTGTCGACATGACAAGTATGACAGAGTGCGTCTTGCGAAGTTTCACGGCGTATTCCCTGCGTTTGAAATTTCGGTCCATCAGTTTATCGGCAATCCAGAGGGGTTCGGTGAACAGTCATTCGGCCGAATATCGCGCATCTTGACAGCAAATCAGTCGAAAACGCTTGGGATCACCAGGTCGGGCCAGGAAGTCCTACCATGGCCGAAACGCCCCCGACCTGCCCCTGTGTGATCGGCTTGTCTTCGAAAACGTGTGCATTTCAACGTGTTTGGCCAACGGCAGACATCACGGGGACGGAAATGAATTATCCGCTTCCAGTGACATCCAAGCCGCTCTTCGATGCATCGCATCGTACAAACGGTCGACAGACCAACGACTCGTATTGATTGTAAAGGATCGATTTCAAGGACTGGTGCCTCTTTCGTGTTTTGGGAGACATGCCAGCGAACGGTCAGATTCACCGAGGCCCCGCGGTGGATGTGGCCCCGCGGTGGATGTGGCCTCGGGGGAAAACGACGCCGCATCTTTCGGTACAACCATTGGTCCGTCGGCATCGTCCAACTTGCCATGGAAGCGTTTTTGAAGAAACAACGGTGCCTCCACCAACACGACGGTCGCCACAGCGTAGGCGATCCAGAAAATTGCAAAGTGTGGCGTCCAACTGACTTCCAGCCCAAAAACTCCCTCCAGAACCATGCGAATCAGGTCGTATGCTTGCGAATGAAAGAAGCCTGCGAAAACACCCAGCAAGCACACCACTTTGAATTTCGGATGCAGATGCATCCGCCCGTGCCTTTGTCTGACCATCGCGTAGCAAACCAAGAGTGCCAAATGGATTGCTGCCAAATAGGGTAAACGCACAAACAAATTCCAATGCCATCCTTCGCTCGAGTATTCGAACAACATATTGTGAAGCTGAAACTCGTCGACGTAAAGCGAATAGAGATGGAGCCCAACGCCCCAACTGAAGATAAAAGCGGCGGCCTTGCAGGTGACGGAAGTCCAACGCACAGACTCCGCTCCCAGGCCCTCGTGCCCCATCGGTGGCGAGTATGGATTCGGGTTGAGTGCCATATGAAGTCTCAGCGACGGTTGTGATTTCTACTCAATGGACGTTACGAGAACCGGGTGGCCGCGGTTAATCCCACATCAAATTTGCTGCCAACCAGCCCGCGTTCATCGCTTGGTCACGGTATCTTGCGTTGCGTGATGGCGTTCAAGCTGTGCGATAAGTTTTGCATAGAAATCCTTGTCTCCGTCATTTTCCGGGCTCACCCAAAGCATGAGTGCTGTGCCGTCCTTTAGTAACACATCGATCGTTGACTCATCCAACCACGTCCCGCTTCGTCGGAGTTCTGCTGATTCAATTTCGCGATACTCCGCATCAAATACCGAAAGCGAACCGTCGTCCGTTGTGTAGGAGATGACGCGTTCGTTTGTAAAGAGATTCCCATCATCCGCAACGGTCATCGCCGCACAGTAGAAATAGAGAATTTGTTCGTTCGGGCGAAGCGACACGATTTGCGAAACCTCCGCCAGTTGATTGGCCGGAATCCTTCCTTGCGGAAGGGCTTCGAGTGATGCGAGTCGGCCAGAACTGATCCCGTAAAGAACGACAGCAAACAGGATGCCGAAGACAATCGCAACCAGCCCACCAATTGCGAAACATCCAATCAGTAGCGAGCTAGATTTTGGATTTTGCATCGACTTCGTTCAACGGGTGAAAGAACAGCGGACATGATGCGATGACGCGTGAAAGACTTTCCGCTACCAACCACTCGGCTCGCACCCTTGGGTGCATGTCATTGCTCTGCTTTACTTGGCACTGGATGATCGGCAATTTCCAGTTTAACGAGGTCGCTTTGAGTGAGCGAGTAGACAAAGCCCTGCATTGAAAACAGGTGCCCAAGACGACGCGTGCTGCCGATGACGCCCGTTCGATCTCCGGTATTTGCGTCCATCGACTGTATTGTTTCGTTGGTCAGTGGCAGCAGAAGATTCCCGTTGTGCATTGTGCCGTTCGCGGCAATGTGCGTGCCCGAATCCATCACGGCATTCCACCGCTCGTTGCCGGTTGGGATGTCAATCGCAACAAGCTGTTCGTCGGAGCCGAGAATCTGCGTATTGCCCGATCGAACGAACGGATTAAGCCCGAGGCCCTGGCGTGACCAAATTTGGCTCCCGCTCCCAAGGTCGAAACACGTCGCAACCCCATCACACAAAGTCACAATGAATCGATCATCAACGTTAGTCCGGAACATCGATGTTAGCGGTTTCTGATGGACCGCACGCCATTCGATGTCACGCCCAGTGTTAACCACTGCCACAAGCTCGTTCGTTGGGCAAGGACAAATGAGACGTGCACCTGCAGCCAAAGGGGAAAACTGCACGGTTCGATGCGTTGGCCTAGCAGCCGAAAGCCTGGTTTGAGAGCGTGATCTTCCTGAGTTCAGGTCGAGATCAATCAGCAAGAAATCCTGCGTCGATGTGGCTAGACAGAACGCCCGATCACCGATGATGCACGGTGGGCCGAGCGATCGCAAACTCCCGAGCGAATCGTCATCGCTAGCAGCGCCAAAAGCACGCCATATGACTCGGCCTTCGTGCTCCAGGTCGAAAGCGAACATCGTCCCGGATTCGGAATCAACACACGCCAGAATGCTATTGGTGTCGTTGGTCGCGAATGATGTTGACCGGTTTCCCCAGCGACGAGGAGCACGCCGCGTGGAGTACCGCCCGTATTCATACGTGCCGTCAAATGGTGCGTTGTCCCATGGAAAAATCCAAAGACGTTTGCCAAATCGGTCGTCGGAACCGAGCAGGCAATTCGGCGGAAAGACCGTGACGACTAGCCGTTCGTTCACGACCACTGGCGACCGCGCAATCGGGAATGCAATTGCGACATCAGAAGTGACCATTCCTGGAACTGACCAAATGATCGTCGCGTCATCGGCCCATGAAGCTGACGCGACAAACAGGAGAAAAAGGGTCGCGCATCGCATCGATTGACTCCATGGCAGAACAGCGGAAATCACGCGAGCATATGAAAGTCGCGTAGAGCAGACCAACAAACGTAACTCCGGCTCCTTGCACGCACTTGATGGTTCGTCGAGCAAACTGGATTTAGGATCGCTGAACGGCATTCGCGTAAATCGCTAACGCAGCCGATGCGACAAATTCGGCAACCATTCCCAATCCAATGCCATAGAACAACGACATGGCAGCAATCCCGTCGCGAAAGTCACGCGTAAAATCCCCCCTGTGATCGACGTATTGCATCCAGATGATTGTAGCTGAACCGCAAATCGCACCGACAAAGAATGCCACTGCGTGCCGCCCAATACGTCCTGTGGGCCAATCTAGCGACCAACCGACCATTCTACCCAAAAGGGCAACCCAAAAGACGGTTGCCAAACACAGATTCCAATCGCAATCAGGATCGATCCACCGAGATATCGGCGACAACACTGCGGCGACGAAAGCCAGAGATGCGTACACAAACAACCACCCATGATTTCGCGCGACGCGTTCGTCAAGTCGTGGTGGGTCAAACGGCGAAAAATTCATTCAGTGAACAAACTGGCTAGACCATCGGATGCGACCAGCGGCCCCCGTCATAGGGCCGGAAGGTTCGATTGGAACGGACGCTGATCGCAGTGTTTCGCTCATCCCCCAACGCTCGCGCAAAGTCGGCGATTCCATCCGCCAAAGTTTGCCTGCTTCGTACAACCCAAGGCATTCCCTGCATGCACTGCATGTCGCAGGATGACCGAGTGGACGACGCTGCCTGGCGTCACTGGTCACGATCGCCAACGAAATCGCCAGCGTCTTCTTTGGAGTTGAAGACTTCCAGGAGGCTTACATCCTTCAGCGGGATCCAGTAGTCGCAGCTATTCGCATTGCTAGTGCGTTGCATCGGCACGACAACGAAATCCGTCTGACCAACGGATTCAAAACGACCGTTTCCATGTACGCGGTGGACCACGCTCGGTTGCGATACCACTACATATTTCCCGTCCAGCGGCGACACGCTAGTCGGAGCTTTCGTTGCCGCCAATGATGCGACGGTGCCGACTGCTACGAGAGAGATCAGCACCGGCAATAGATGTTTCGTTGCTTTCATGGAAACTCTCATGCGAAGATGGATGTAAGTTCGAACGGTACTTCTGGCGAACGAATTGCAATCAACGAACTGGAACGCAATTCGGAACCGAAACGTGCATACGCAAAGCCCGACTCCGTGCATTTCGTATTCTTATCTTACGATTTCCAGTGGCCTTGTGCGCTGCGATAGAGACGCAATTCGCGGCAGTTAGCAACGAGCGATCAATAAGTGCGCGATTCAAGTCATCTCGCCCCCGCCGCGCAGCGGCCTGCGGGGGAGAGAGTTAGAGAGAGGGGGAAGAAAGAAACGATACCGATTGATCGCTCGTTGCTTAGTCTACTCGCCCCCAACCACCATCGTCGATTGCCAATGAATGCGAGACGGTGCTGCCGTCGGCGTTCTGCGATTCGCACTGAATCCACGGGCGGCCAAACTCTTCGATTTCGCTGATTGCGTACACCTCGTTGCTGGAGATCAGCCTTCGATAGAGTGCGAAAGTGTCGTCCCAGTCTCCATCGTTTGCAGCGGCTTGGCACTGCGCCGCTGCGTCATTGGATGAGTGCACCAAACCCCTGCGAGATGAAAGCCGCAAAGCCGATCAGCACCAAGTCCATGCCCACCAAGCAGGCGCGTTGATGAAGCGGCCAGGCAGTCCTGGTGATGGTCATCGCGAAAACAAGGACAAAACCGACGACGGAGCACACGCCCATTGCGATGTGCAACCAAGGGTCGATTCCCGCCATCATCGACGTCGGCGACCGATCGCTATCGACCGTCGCAACGCAATACACGACCAGCACCAACAGATGGATGCCAAAACCCAATTGCGTCAGTACAGATCGATCCCAAAGCATCGAGACGAAGGGCTCGGCTGGTGGCGGTTCGTATGGATTCGCGTTTCGAGACACGGCACTTCAGTACGACGAACGTTACAAATCACGTGGCTTCCGCGAACGACTCACCACTACGCGAAACTCATCTCAGCGCCCCAAACGCATCCGATGGTTCGCCGTCTTCAGCGTTGACGCTATCCGCCGCTTGTTCGTGCAGAACCATGGTTGATCGCAGGCCACCGATTTGTGTTGAGCATAGGCGTGAACTTCTTGCCGTCGCTCTCCAGCATTTCCACCATGTCGGCAACCGTTTCAGCCGGACGGTCCGGATCGTCGGGACTACGCCGAGACGGCTTGGGCAAACTGCCATCCCAAAGGACCGGATAGTGATTGTAGATTGTCCCTGGGCACTCAAGGGAATGACCGCCGGATCCGGGACCGAGCAGAGTTTCGTCAAAAGAGCCTTCGTAGGTTACCACCCAGAACCAGCGGTCACCGGAGCACGACACCAATGTTGATTTAGCGAAACGCCAGTGGTAAAAGCGAGTAACGGAGGAAAACGAAAGGGAGTGATGGAAACGCGTCGCAACCTCAATCGCACTCTCAGCCGACAACGCAAGTGCACCCTCGCCGGGTCGCCATTTGGGACATTTCCTCAGTGTCGTCGAATCGACCGTTAAACGCAAATCAGTTCCGTTCGGATAGAAGTGTGACGTATCGCCAGCGAGCACGATCGCGGTCAAAAAAAGAAGCATGCAAGGAGCGACAGTTCGCATGACAAGTCTTCGATATTGCAAAACGTAAATACGCACAGCGAGAGCCCGTGAACGTGACCGATCACCGACGACCGGGAGTGAAGTTTCCATTTGCAAAACCTGACGCTCGGTCCTTCGTCGCACCGGATGGTTCGCCGCCTAGCGTCCGCTGGTCGCTGGAACGGCATGGACGCAACGTGATGTGCGTCAACGCTCCAAAGCCAGCGATCAATGCTGGCGCGAGCGCGTAGAACGACGCATAGTATCCTAGAACCGAAATACCGCCTCGCACGAATCCGAACCCGAGCATGCTGAAGTAGATTGAATACAGTAGCGAATTTGCCACGACTGGAATTGTTCTCTGATGGCGTGACAGAACGCGAGACATCGACTGCGGCAATAGCACCGAGCAACCCACTGCAAGGATCACGCAGAAGACTGCCAGTGGAATCAGCCCCCTCAACATTCCCCAAACCGTCGTAGAAAAAGGCATGCCAAGAATCAAGTCGCAATATGTTGCGTTCCCCACCGGCGCAATGAATGACATGCTCAAACCGATCAGAGCCGCTTCCAAGAAAGTACGCGACGTCCGATACACTGGTCGTGTAATCGTGTCACTGTCGACATGCGTCGGTAGGTATGGATTCATTTCGAATGTCAGCGAACGTTCAGGATCGCGTGGTTGCGGCGAAGGAGTGACCACTGCAACTAACTCCACTCGGCGACTCAGGGTGCAACTGCTGGTTCGCCATTCAACTACGAACTGGAAGGCGCAGGAGAGGGAAAGACAAGACTTTGAACGTTACGGGCCGTCAACAAAGTGCGAGACAATGACATCGCCATTCGTGACATCTCCGTCTAGTACTATAGCAACATTCCAAACGCGCCCCATGAGAAAGCCGGCGTTGCTGTTCGTTCTCCTGCAACGAAGAAAGTCGAGGCCTTCATGGTCTGGCCCCTTGTCGAACAAATGCCGCATCTCGCGGAACGTACCGTTCCGGGTGACTTCGCATTCAAATCCTTCGTTCTCCATCAGTGCGTTTGCGTCTTCCAGCGATGTCCCAGCTGGCACTAGCGACACGACGGACAAATGCATTACATCCGGATCCTTATGATTGCTGGTGACCCGAAGCCCACTGCTAACGCAGCCAGCGGCAACCGTCGCAAAAAGCACCAGAAAGCTCCAGCCAACGTAGCGGATCCATTTTTCCAAGGCGTGTCCCATCACTTACTCGGCGCAGGTTAGCAACAACGCGATCTCAGCCTGCACTCGAATCGCTTTTGCGCGGATCACGTCATCCGCCGAACAACCACGCTGCGAATAGCGTGCAGCGATGGACTGTTCTTCGCGCCGCAGGGCTTCGACGGTCGCATTGAATCGCTCCGATTCGCGCCCCACTTTGCATATCGCGGCATCGTTTTCAGCCACCACCGACGATGCTTCGCGGCAGTGTCGACAGACTCGGTTCAGCAACCGAACGCTCGCACCTATCCATCGGTGAACCGATACGAGAGTGAGCAAGATCATCACGCAACTCGCAATTGACAGTGCGATTTGTCCAAAGCTGTCAAGGTTCAATCCAATGCACACAACCAAGACCACGCTACTGAGAACGCAGCTTACCGGGCAGGTCGTTAGGGAATTGGCTTTGTTCATGTGACTTGGAACAACGAACTGCACTTCGACCGACCTGTTTCAGCGAACCAGTGTCGCTTGCATTGACGCCCTCGGGCAACGTTCATTGCCAAATCCTTGGCACCTCGCAGCCGACCTCCGCTGCGCCGGATGGTTCCCCGCGATCCGCTACCGGAAACGGCAAGTGCCATCGCCAACATGGTCGCCACCGACGTTGGCCCAAATATACCAGCTTTTGTCGTGCCGTGGCGTGAATGTCAGTCGCAACCCACCGAACGTATCGCGATGTTCGTAGAACCGAATGGCCAGTTCGCTGTCGTGATATGCGCTAGGTCCAATCTCGACGTCGGTGCAAGTGAACCCGTATTCAAGCATTGGACACCCCTGTTCAGGTTCTTCCGGATCAGCCGCGAGAAATACGCAAGACGTTGCGGGCATCAGATTGAGCACATATTTCAGCCGCGCATCGGAGAAGAGCAAGCGGTGGCAGTACGGCGGTTGATCGACATGCGCGTGCGGATCTTCCATTGCATGAAGGACGTCAGCGATACGTTCGATATCCCATGTCATTCAGGCATTTCCTTTCGTCAGAATCATCAAAATCACCGGATCGCAACAAGTGCCCCCCCCCGAGTGAATACGCCGCGTCCCTAAACTCCGGTGCAGTTACCTGTTGCTTCCATTTTCTAGCGAACAACACAGATCGGGGCGACCATGCCATTCATGAGCAATATCCCGCATGAGCAGGGCGCAGTCAAATTCAACCGAACCACTTGGAAATCGCGATCTATCCTCAAAATAGCTGGACTGGATCCTGTCAACGTTCAATGATTCGACGTGCCAATTCCTGCATCGCAGCTCAAGGCCATCGAATTTCCCACCGGTAAGGGTGTCGGAATATCCAAGTGCCCCCTGTTCAAAGAAGGCCGAGGCCGATTCGAGGGAGTCGAAAACCGATGAATCCGAAATAGCTGGGACGACCGAGCCCGAAACGTGAACCTTGGCACCACCATCGTCACTTGCCATCGCAACGGAATAGCGATCGCCACATTCCACAACAGTGAACTTTGCATGGTGATGTATTCCAGGGAAGATTCTGCCACCGGCGAATGAATTCAGGATTGAGTTGGTGTCACGTCGCGGGATGTAGACGCCGTGCATGGACTGACCGTTGGATTCCCATTGAACGGCAATCCTGTGCGCCGCATTTTCAGAGCCAATACCCCAAGGAACCGGGAACAGCTTCGGCCGAACCCGCTTCAAACGAATGAGGCAGATTCCACCGATTGCGTAACCATTGACCGTTTGCGGTCGAAACGGCGGAGGCAACGCGGCAGCCATGCACGCTGGATCAATGCGATAGTTCGCAAGAATGCGTCGATCAATGACTCCGCTAATCGCAGGTAAACGCATTTTATTCCAAGGGGTATCTCGGTGCGGTGCACCAGGCGGCGACGAAAGATTGTCCACTTCAAATCCAATCGACTTCGCCGCTCCGGTTCGCAAAGTCGTCACTCCCTCGTGGCCAGCCTGACACAGTCGCTTACGGCGAAGGTTCAAAAACCTTCCGCGAGCGCAGCGATACTGACGCCCAGGCGTCGCGACCTGTATTCTCGCCGTTCTCGACCTCCACGGCAACAAACGCATCTAGTGACGGAAAGAAATCGACAAACTCAATATTGGCGGTAAGCGTATCCAGCACTCACGCCAGATTCGCATTCTTGTTACTGGATCAGCTCGCCGTTCGCGAAATCCCATCTCTTGCCCCAGTCCCCAGCGTGCTGAAGCGAGCAGATTCATTGATGAACGCGATCCCGGGCCGCAACGATACGTGGAGTTTCCCGCCGGGAAGGCGAGATGCTTCCGAAATTCGATGGAAAACGTCGTCCGAAGCCGAATCACAAATCATGATTCCGTAAGTCCGCGGTGAGCCAAACGCGAATTGGGAACCGTCAGCGGAAAACGAAATTGCCGGCCGATATCCCGATGCCCAGTCCTCTCTACGGGTCTCGTTGAACTGGCGTACCATCTCACGTCCACCAAGGTCCCACAATTGGATTCAGCGATCCCTTGCGGCAGCGAGCATTCGGCTCCCTTCGGCAGAAAACGCGATGGCGAACCTTGCGAAAGCCCCGTGGCAAGCGTCTTGATTGGCTCTGCGGCTGCGGCGACGAAGACAATGATCACTCCGTCGTCGCCCTCTACAGCGATCTTCTTATCCGCCGGGCCGAAGGCGGCACACGTGAATCCGAACCCAGTCTCCAGAAAGATTTCCGTGAACGCAAATCCCCAGATGTTCCAATGGCCCTACTCGTTCCATCCAAGGTCTGCTTCGACAACCTGTGATCTTTCGTCGTCACTTTCAAATGGGCTTGAAAATCCTTTCAGCACCCTTCCCGTCCAGAGGCCCCAAAGTCGATCCGGTACCGTTCTCTCCGTTGCGACCGTCAGCAAAGCACCACCCGTCGCGTTGAAAGCAACACCGATACCAACTTCTGAATGTTCGATCAGGCGAATCGGGTTGCCGGCCGTGACGCCCCACCCCCCAACTCCCCGACGGTTAGTGCAGACGATGGTTGCACCGATATCAGATGATCGAAAATCGAAAACATTCGTTTCCGGGGTCAGTGATCGATGCGGATACACTCCTTGTAGCTAGCCCAAGGAAACCACGGGACGCGCCGCTTCGATCCGTCGCGCCCCGCCTATCCGACTGTGCGGCAGAGCGACCAACACACAAAACCGATCAGGAAATGGCACAAATCAAGACAAGCCGTCGTCGCCGTCCGAAGCACCTTCACGCCAAGTCTCAATCTCGGCAGTAAGCTTTGCGCATTCTTCAGCAATCGACTCGTGATAAATCCTATTCACGTAGAAAATGGATCCAACTATCTCGCGGGCAATGAACGACGCGCAGAGCGATGCGGCGAGGACGGCAAGCGATCCGAAGCCCTGCAAAGCATACCAAACCGCAACGTTGGTCAGCAAAACTGTCGGAATCCAGATCAGCCTCTTCGTGGCGTTGCTCATTCAGAAGGTCCGCAACGGGGCTGGAGTTCGACAACGACATGAAAGACGATAGAGCCTGAACGCACTCGCACGAGAACCACACAACGTCAGGGCTTTGCGGGCGGCGGCGATGGACTAGCGAGCAGATGAAACCGCGTGCCAACGCCGCTCCGTAACACCACATGATTCCCCGTCTTCAAGGACCCGACCATCGTAGGATTTCAGGAAAACGCGCCAAGCGTTCAAATCCTCACGTTCGCACCACACATCAAGTGCCACTGGTTGCGAATCGCAAGTTTCTTCAGATGCAAAGTATAACGATGCAGGACAATTACTGCGAACCAATTCGCAGCAAAGCTTTCGGCGGTCGCCAGAATCGTTCAGGATCTGAGGCAAAAAAACATTGGTTGAAACAATCGCAAGATCGGCGACTCCGGTTCACCCCATGGATATGCCAATCGATGCGAGTCACGGGGCAACAGAAATTGAAAACCCGTGTTGGCTCATGACACTCAGTGGAGCGTTCCGAAACGAAACGTATCGAACGATTGCGGAATTGGCCCGTTCGTCTGGCTCTGCTGGCAATCGCTGCCCAAAGACGACGACAAACTCGTAAATGTCACGATCCCCCTCTGACCCAATGTATCGCCAAAAATAACCGCCGGACGATGCGTTCCCCCATTCCGTTGGCCCGCTCCAATGGGTCATCGTTCGGCGATCGTGATTCTCGAATCGGCCTGATGTCATCCGCAACAATGGGCCTCCACCCTGCCGTCCGTCCGGCGTGGTTACGATCACACGCGCACTCGGATAACGCGGCCTGGCCACTTCATCGAGCATCTTTTCGGTCTCTGAAAGACGCTTCTCAACATCCCCCATTCGTCGCGACGAGCGTGAACCCTGGACAGCGATCCCAATGACCGCGGCCACAAGTGCAACTGCCAGCATGAGATGACGCAGTGAAAAATGAAGTCGCTCCATACGGCACCTGAAATGATTGCGGGACTGAACCAGAGCCGACGCATACCAACTCACAGATATGCCAAGGACTTGCGCGATGAAGTTCGGGTTCCAGCCGGCCACTTCGACGAACGACTGCCGCAACCGGGCACGAACGGAACACCTCTATTCGGTTGCCGCGTGATTGAGTGCTCCGGTTCACGGATTTGTCATGTTGCGATCACCACGGTTCGCTTTGACTCGAGGTTACGTGTCCTATCGCTTATTTGCGACAACAAAATAGCTTGAAGCACCTTTGAATATTTTTTCAGCTTCAATGGTTTGAAAATTCGCCTTTGCCATCAGATCGTCCAACTCGGAGCTTACCAGTCTTCTTATAGCAACAGGAATTACCCCAGTCCTAGTCAAAAGCCGAACAAGTTGAATCTGCAAATTAACCCAAAATGACATTTTCTCCTTCAGACAAGGAGTTACAGAAATAAGCTTTCCTTCCGGCTTCAGCAAGTCATGAATCCTTTGCATGACCTCACGCACATTTTCAACAGTGTGCAGCATGTTGAAAGCCAGAATCACATCAAATGATTCTCTTTCATAGCGATCATCAAATATATCCGTCTGCACGAAGTGAGCGTTCCCACTCGCGTTCACGGATGCTTTCTGCTTTGCAAGCTCAATCATCTTCGACGATGTGTCAAGAGCATGAATCTCTTTTACCAGACTGGCGAATTCACAGGTTGTCGTACCTGTCCCGCATCCATAATCCAAAACAACAGCGTCAGCATTGAGATACTTTTTCGCGTTCTCTCTGCTCTTGCTGTGAATGTATTCAAAGCGTTCCTCTGTCCTGTCGTAGTTGCTTGAGGCCTTGTCCCAGAAAGTTTGCGATTTGCTCATTCTTTGCTTCATGTATTAGAAAGCAACATAACGGCACGCACCAGCGGGAACGCGAGGGAGAGTCAACATCTCAACAACGCTCGCTCGCGTTCTAACGTGCAATTCTGGGTTATGCCGCGGTGGCTTTGACGAAAACGCCGATTCCCCAGACAACTATTATCAGCGGTGCTGTTATTGTTGTCCACCAGTCCAGTCGCTCGCGCCGCAACAGGCTGAGGCCCGTAGCAAGAGCCAACAGAACGATTGGTATCCCGATTGCAATTTCGAAGTACCAAGGTCGGATTGCAATCGGCAGGTGCTGATCGACATCGAAATGCATGGTCCCGACGATCAACAGGGCGAAAACGAAGAAGCCGATCCACACCATTCGCCAAGAGGCCCCCTGCAACCTCGTTTTGTAGACCACGAGTGCGAGGACGGGTAATCCGAAAACGTATCCGAGCGATGGCGCGAAGTCCCGATACCAGATGCCAGTGATGTACCCACGAGTGTCGGGCATACCCACGGGCGGTCCTATCTGCATACGATAGTTCATGAGGACGGCGGCAAACAGATCGAGCGTCCAATTGAGTACACACATCGTGGCAAACAACAATGCCAATGTCTTGCCAGGGCTGCCCCACAAGTCGCCGGACCTATACGCAAAGATGAATGTCGTAAGGCAAACGCCATAAACTGCGGCGACCAATGCGGCAAAGGCGTCAATCCCTTGGATACCATCCAGATTGTAGTAGATTGCATCAGCAGAAAACCGAAGGCGATCTATTCCACGAGTGATGGTAATCGCGATTCCCACGCCTGCGGTTAAGCACAGGAGATGCAGAATACTGAGTCGGTTTGCGTGAGCCGTGGATGAGTTCATGTTCGAGCGAGATAGCGTTATAGTTCAACTGCCTAAGCAGTTTGAGATTGTACCGCAGAGTTGGGGTGACACACAAATCAGGTGCAACGCCTGGGTCAAGCAAGTTGTGAATTCAAATCCGAAACGCAATTTTCGCGTGTCACCCTCTGTGCCAACATGCGTGAGACAACTTTGAATTTCATCAGAGTTGAGGGCATGGAGCATTCGCATGACCGATACCGCCAACAAAAAAATTGAAAAAGATCCCGAGGTGACACAGAAAGCGGCCCGTCGCCGCTTCACCGCCGACTACAAACGCCGTTTCGCCCTGGAGGCCGAAAGCTGTAGCGAGCCCGGAGAAATCGGGGCGTTGCTCAGACGCGAGGGAATTTACTCCTCGGTCCTGGCAAAATGGCGTCGTCAATTGCGGGAGGAATCATTGTCATCATCGAAAAAGTCTAACGGCAAAACTTCACCAGCCGATCAACTCAAACGTCTTGAACGTGAGAACGAGCGGCTCAAGGAGAAGCTCCGCCACGCCGAGCTGATCATTGACGTCCAAAAAAAAGTCTCGGAGATGATGCAGATACGATCACACGAGAAGGACGACTGACAGCCGCCAAACAACTGAGTGAAACAGTCGGCGTCGCGGCGGCTTGCCGTGCGATGAATGTGTCGCGTGCGACGTTCTATCGTCGCCGCGACCCCGATCGACAAGCCGCGCCGAGGCCGGCGCCCGCTCGAGCTCTATCACCGCAAGAACGCCAAGAAGTACTTGATCAACTCAACAGCGAGCGTTTCGCTGATCATGCACCACGACAGGTCTACGCCAAGTTGCTCGACGAGGGCGACTACCTGTGCAGCGTGCGAACGATGTATCGCATCTTGGCCGACAACCAAAGCACGCGCGAACGACGAAACCAGCTGAAACATCCCGAGTATCGCAAACCAGAACTTCTCGCCACCGCGCCCAACGAAGTCTGGTCGTGGGACATCACCAAGCTCAAAGGTCCGGAAACATGGACGTACTACTACCTCTACGTGATTCTGGACATCTACAGCCGCTGCGTCGTTGGCTGGATGCTGGCCGATAGCGAGAGCGCCGACTTGGCCAAGCAGCTGATCCAAACCACGATCGACAAGCAGAACATTCCACCCGAACAACTGATCATTCACAGCGACCGGGGACCTTCGATGACATCTCACAGCGTCGCGCAGCTACTCAGTTCGCTGGGCGTCACCAAATCACACAGCCGACCGCACGTCTCCAACGACAATCCGTTCTCGGAAAGCCAATTCAAAACGATGAAGTATCGACCTGAGTTCCCCAAACGCTTTGGCTGTTACGAAGACGGCTTGCAGTTCTGTCGCACGTTATTCACCTGGTACAACAACGAGCACTATCACAGCGGCATCGGGTTGCTAACTCCATCATCGTTGCACTTCGGCCGCGCCGAGGAAGTAACTGCCGCTCGCACGCAGACTCTTCATGGTGCGTGGAAAAAAACACCCGAGCGTTTCGTTCACGGAATTCCCAAGCCAGCAAGTGTTCCCAAAGCCGTCTGGATCAACCCTCCCAAACCAATCGATGAACGCAAAAGGGAAGCCCCCGAGCCAACCTGCCCGGGAGCTTCCGAAGAAACGTCTTTGACGCACCCTCGATCCGATTATCCCTTGGACGGTTGCGTCCCCGCAGAGCCGTCTTCCGTTTCACCGGACGAATCAACCTTACCACCGAAAACACCTTTGAACACCCGAGCGATGCCTGAAAAAATCCCGGGG
This sequence comes from Rubripirellula lacrimiformis, assembly GCF_007741535.1. Classification (NCBI taxonomy): domain Bacteria; kingdom Pseudomonadati; phylum Planctomycetota; class Planctomycetia; order Pirellulales; family Pirellulaceae; genus Rubripirellula; species Rubripirellula lacrimiformis. The sequence continues at coordinate 2,249,493 of NZ_CP036525.1, read as the reverse complement.
GTTTGGGGGCTGGCCCCCAAGTGCGCTGGCATCAATCACTGAACCGTTTAGAAAGTTGTCTCAATGTCGTTGACACATTCCGAAGCGTCGAGCGTGATAGGTGTAGGCGTCGATCGTGGACTGGGCCAAGTTGCGAATGATCATGTCCTCGGCCATTCGGCGGGTGAGTTCGCAGGGATGCTTTTGGTGGGGAGTCATAGTGTAAGCCTGAAAGCAGGATTGGAACGTTGCGCGCCGAGAATCGGAGTGCGGAAGCGTTCCACAGTGCTTGCAGATCCCAAAAGCGCAAGCCCCATTCAACCGTAACGTTCGCCACAACCGAACCCGTGCCCGAAGACTTCCAGACGGACCAGAAACACCGCCCGCGGCCAACAAGAGACTCAGCAGGCAACCTTCCGGCACGGCCGCCGACCGACAGCGTCCGCAGGACGCCACCGAGACCAGATGGCAGCGGGCACGACACACGTGCGGCAAGAAAACTCGACGATCACCCAGCTGAGTCAAGTTGGCACGGATGCCCACTCACCTTCACGCATGGATGCGTGCCACTAAGCTGACCACCGCCAGCTAAACAAGCCGCGACTCCCCACTGCACCGGAGCCCGCTCGATTAAGTTCAACGGCAAGCATCACGGGGAGGGGGGACGAAAGACTTTCCATTCCAGCAAACGCCGCAAGCCGTTCTCCAGTGCATGCCATTGTTCTGCTCCGACTAGTCTGACGAATTCACTTGGGTGCTATCGCGAACATACGTGTTAGCTGATGCAGTCCTACCTCGCCAGTCGCGTAGTTCTATCTGAATCCGCAAAGGATAAGCTATATCCCCAGTGTCCATGCCTTCCCTACAAGAGATGAGTGCGCCAGGAGACATGCGATCCCAACTCCCCGAGGATCCCCACTTCACTCGCCACAACCCACGCGTGTTTACTGGAAGCCAGCTGTGATCAACAAGACCGTTTGCCGCATCATTTGCCAAATCGTATCGCGCAAGCACGGCAACGTATGGACGATGGTCGACAGCTCGATACCAAATGGGCAAGCCCCCGTCGTTCCGGATATCAAATTGTGCGATTCGATTTTCGGAGTCGCGCACCATGCGAAGTTGGTGGCATGAGATTTCAGGCGAAAATGGCGTGAAAAACGAAATGCCAACCGCGGATACAGCTATCACAACAAAGAGCGTCAAGATCCCGAAGCGGCAACGAAGCATGTCTATTCGCTTGTCAGCAGAACGTTGGTCTTCAGCGGGTACCACCGATTGATTTTCAATTCCCAAACGCCAGATGCCGCACTCCGCTGCAGGACTTGGCTATTCGTTTGCCCGAACCAGTCGCCGGACTAGCGGTCGGCAAGACGCCAGCATAGCGGGCATCAAATCGGCCCGCAAGTTTTTGGTCGTGACGTCAGTGATCGTTGTCGGCAGTCATGCGAGTCGATCACGGAGCGCCATCAAGCGTTAAGATCACGGGCTGTGCGCGGAGACCATCGGTTTCGATGCACGAAAAGACGCGTCGGTTAAGTACAAACGTTTGCGATAACCGAGTGGCCGCGGTTGATCTTCCATTTGCAAACGCGCGGTCGGCCACTCCGCATTCACCGCTTGGTTCGTCGAGTCTTCTGTCCGCCAATCCTCTGCTGACGCTTACGACGGACGAGCACTGTCGCCGCACCTATGAAAGCTAGCGTGAAAGACGAAGGCTCCGGAACTGCGGTCACGGCATCTAGACGAATGTCATCGACAAAGACGTCGATGCCAGCAATCACCCCTGGTGATTTGGAAATGTAAAGGCTGAGGTTAGTGCTAGACGGAAGGTCCAACCCGATGCCGGTGTACTGTTGCCAGTTTGAATTAGAGAGAGTGAAGGGTTGGTCCACAAGTGAGAAATCGACGTCGTTAGTGGTGGCAAATATCAGTAGCGGGCGAGAGAATCCAACGGGAAGACTTTTCCGTAACCCAAATGACAAATCGAATGAGTTCGGCACGTACAGGGTGGTATCAATGCCGCGGATGATTAAATCTGTCGCCTGCCCGCTGGACTCAAGCAACCCGAACTGGGATCCACCTGAGGCCCCAGCATAACCACTGGACTGTTGAGCTGATGGGGTGATCACCGTAGACGCAGGGATGCTGCCCTCAAACACAAGGCTGGACGTAAAACCAGAGTACGAAGCAATCGTCTGCCCAGATGATGAGGCAGTTGTTCCCACGTCCTCGAAAAAGACGAGGTCTGCATGCGCTCTTGCTGTCAGCACAAGACACAAAAGAAGTGCAACGGATCGAAGCATAAGAAAAACTCACGGAGACGAGGGATGAAGCTTGTAGGTGCAGATCAATGATAAAACATATCGACGAAGGATTGACTCTCCCCGGCTCAAGCGGGGTCAAAGAACTGGGACGTCGGCTCGCAAGCTCGCGATGTCAAATCGTTATTGGTTATCCAGGACTTGGTATGCTTCCCGTCCATTTTGCATTAGAAATGCATTGTCTTGATCGCAAACTGAGTAGTTATGGATACGCAAAAATCTATGGTTAGCGTTAGAAAAACAATGATCTCGATAGAACCAAAGATCGGGGGGGACGTGAACAGAGACAACCGGTTACAACCGGCTCGAATAGCCTGACAGTAAGTCCAAACGCTATTCCACCAGCGAGCCTTGCAGCACGACATTCGTTCCGCAATTCTTTGGGCTTATAGGCTACGGATGTGCGAGAGGGAGTGGATGGTGGAGAGTACGGGCTGTCCATTTGCTCTATGCCCTCGGGGCACGTCTGGATAACGGCACCAATCACGTCGCCGCCGGAGATTGGCTAGGGTTCAAATCGCACGTTTTCCGCCGCTGACGCGCATTGGATTTTCATCCGCCGTCTGGACGTGGAACCAGTCTAAGCGGCGTCGGCCGGCGATCAACACGCGAGACAATCACCGTATCTGGCATGAGAGATGACGCCAACTGTGGGTGTAGCTTTGCGCCATGCGGTAGCATCAGCGCCAGTGGATTAGCCTTGAAACGGGCGATGACGTCTTCTGTCGTTAGCTCATCGCCCCCAACAGCAGTGAACCGTAGTTGATGTACACCAAACCGAACGAGCCTTGATTGCAGTAGCGTGACTTCTTGTTCCCGATTCGCAACACGGGTTTGCTCACGCTGGGATTCAGCGAGATAGCTTGATTCGATGACGTCGCAATAGAGACAAGCACCGGTGAAGACCTCCTGGTCGCCATTCGGAACCGCCGCGATCTCGGCGTTCACAATCACACGCGGCGACGTGAATGTGTCATCCGCAATTGCCGGCATGTGTGCTAGCAAGCAAGCCAGCAAAGAAAGTGGCAAAGGTTTCACAGGAGACTCCATTTCTGTCGAATAACAAATTGCGATCTACCCTTCGGCCAGGCGTGAAAGATCCCAATGTTGCATGTTGGGGTTGCCGCCTGACTGACGTATAGATCGTGCGTTGAACTTTGTCGACTCATGATCGCCGAACTGGGGGAAGCCTATGCGGAATCAATCCAATCGGTCGCTCCCGCAACACTGCCAGTTTACTCCAAGCACGACGCTGATCACAAGTTGTCCCACCAGTTGAGAACAGTTTGGCAACCTGAGCGCGGAATCCCATTTCTTTTTGACGAGTTATTCGGGAAACGATTCTAGCTATCCGGAACCCGTCGCCGAAAAAACCGTGCCCAACGGCAGGACGCGATCAACGTCACACCGCAACCGGCTCAATGCCGAAGCACATGGAGATCGCCAGCACAATGCTGACGCGAGAAGATAAGAGCCCGACCATCGTGAATCGTCAAAGTGGCGCCGTCATTGCACCCGCTCGGGTGCAATCCAGCGATTGCCCATCATGAGTCGATTAAGTTCAACGGCTACGATCACCGATCCGGAACGATAATACTAACATTGAAGAACACGCGCAAGTCCGGCTTCGCGTGTATCGTTTTGTCACCCCGCGTTTGGGCCGTCTCTTGCGATGATGTCGGATTCTTTTAGCTCGAAGGAGGGCGTCAGAACTCCGTTAACGACCTCTACTGTAACGGCAGCGCCAGCAATTGGAATTCGGCAGCGATATGTTGATGACACTCCACCACATCCACCGTGTTTGAATTCAAATTCACACTGGCCATCGTCTAATGCCGTCACCTCCAAGCATCCGTCATCACAGCCATCAGTTAGCCCGCCAAAATCACCAACACGACTTGCTTTTGGGTCCAGGACAAGTTTCGTCGGGCTCACCAAGAGAGACCGGACACTGACAACTGAATTCGCCTGAGTATTGCCAGGGAGATTCTCTACGGAGTCTGTTGTCGGGTCCGAGTTGCATCCCGGCAGCATGATTGTTGCAACAACTACTATGAATTGTTTTTTCATTAGCATTAGCGGGATAACGTTGACGATCAGCCGGCGGCGACAGAAGATCAACCATTTCAAAACGCCCGACTTCGCCGCTCGGTAGCATCGTTTGGCGCCCCGCAACTTTAGAGTCTGACGTAGTGTTTCCAGACGATGTAAGTTTTGGTCTCGCCGCTGCCACGTGATACGATCAACGTAGTGGAAGTCGTTTTAGTATTGATGAGGATCGTATGGAGGGCAAATGGGCGGCCTTCGGAGTCGTCGGACACCAGAACGGATCGACCGTCTTTGAGTTTAGCTTTCATCTTGTCGTCGGCGTTGTTGTCCGGGGCCAATTTTGTCTTGTAGAAGTCGAGTACCTTTTCGATCGAGTCGTCGGTTGTCATTGTGGCCTTGCATACAAGCGACTGCACAGTGCGATTGCCATCGCTGTTAACCGTGGCGGCATCCGACATCTCTGCACCATTGAACTTGGAATTGGGGTAACTCCATTGCGAAATCGTGCCCATCAAGGTAACCGGCTCGTCAGCAGTGGCCGGCTGGTTAGCGATGGAAACGCAAGCTACGAAAAACAGGACTGCGGCAATCAATCGCATAGCGGAGGCTTTCGGCTGGAAGAACTTTGGCATTCGTGACGCGAATGCACGGTGGTTTACGTCAGTCGGATAACGAATTGCGATCTATCCTTCGGCCAGGCGTGAAAGATCCCAGTGTTGCATGTTGGGGTTGCCGCCTGGCTGACGGATAGATCGTGCGTTGAACTTTGTCGCCGCACTGGGGCCAGCGCAGCGGACGTAGGCCGAGACGACCGACCCGTCAGAATGAGTCTACCAGATACGACTGGGGGTAGCCGAGATCGCCCGTAAATCCTGCCAGCGGCAACTGAACCATGGCGATTGGCTCCCGCTCGATTCCCTCTGCACTTTCTACCTGGGTTTCCAGGTACCAATCGTAAAAATCGGTACTATTGCGCTCTGTCCAGAGACGACGATGCGACTCCCGCTGCCGGTCGGCGTACCACTCCGGGCAGCGATCGTCCTCTCGCCAGAAGATCTCTGCCCATGAAGGCTTCGGCGTATCTTGGACCAGTTCTATCCGGTCGCTGCCGCAGTGCTCGCACACTTGGTCTGGCGACTGGGCGAGCGCTGCCTTGGACGAGTCAGCTGATGGTTCTTCAAGTCGCCATCCCTCCACTGCCTCCAACTGCTCGCGGCAACGATCCTGGTAGGCGCCTCGGCGATTGCTGCTCCATCCACCTAGGCAACGAGTCTTCGCTAACTGGTCCGGCTGAATGTGAAGGCACCAGCGGCTTACGAATTCGCTGGAGCTCATCGTCACTGGCACCTGCTCTCGCTCGCCGTCACGAGCCATCAACTTCACTTCGTCAGCATCCGCTGCGATGATACGGTGGTCACTGATCGGACGTGATAGGTGCAGGCAACGATCGTGGACTGGGCCAAGCTGCGAATGACAATGTCCTCGGCCATTCGGCGGGTGAGTTCGCAGGGATGCTTTTGGTGGGGAGTCATAGTGTATGCCTGAAAGCAGGATTGGAACGTTACACGCCGAAAATCGGAGTGCGGAAGCGTTCCACAGTGCTTGCAGATCCCAAAAGCGCAAGCCCCATTCAACCGTAACGTTCGCGATCACCGAGGCCGCTCGAAAGACTCAGACCAAACCGACTGACATGACTCGCGGCCTTCGAGTGCATCCCATGGTTCCCCGCGATACGAACCTTGTCCAACGGCACCGGCCGCCATTTCGTGAAAGCGAAATATCAACACGACTTGATCCAGTCGTCAGCAATCGTTTGAACTCATCTGAGGTTCAAATCGTGATTGTACAACCAAAATCATCGAGGACACGCAATAAATCGCTTCGCATCGGAGATGGAGAAAGTCGGCGAATGCGGCAACGTTGGGTAGTCCAGACTGCGTGAAATGAGTCGCCAAGAATCTGGATTCACGACGACACCGAAAGTCGGCAGAGTGCGATGCCAAGAGCGAAAACAAATGTGCATGCGAGCAGTAAGCGTATCGTTATCGGCTTGCGTCGGATCATGTGTTGCGCAATCCAGCACAGCATGCCGAGCATGCCGAGCGTGCCGAGCACGGCGGGCCAATACTCGATCGCGTAAATGGCGATTAGAACGTCAACAGTGTAGTTTTCGGCAAGCAGGTCAGGCAGTCCGAGAAAGTGGGACGCGGTTGAGGAGGATTCTGGCCTGGGTCGGGCGGGAATAAAAGGTTTTCTACCCGGGTGACCCGCGCATCACACGCACAGCCCGAGCGAGGGGGAAGTGTGATGCGTGTTTTGACCTCACGATTTCACAACCAAATTACCTTCCCCCAAATGTCTCGCCCTTCGCTGGCCACCGCACCTTGCCTCTCACTCGTGCAACTGGACCACCGTAGAGAAGGCTTCGTGTCTTGCCATCGCACAGCTTGTTGGCGACCGATACGGATTGGGATTCAGTGGCACGTTGAATTTGACATCCGGCGAATTTGGCGTCGGGGGAATTTGGCGTTGGGGTAATTTGGCGTCGGGGAATTTTTTATCCGAGACAGGGCGGTCAGCGGACCTGATCTTCCATCGCTTGGCGGCAGAGGATTGCCGCATCTTGCCACTGTCCCGCGCGGCCTAGCGTGATGATCTGGTGGATCGCCTGCGCCCCTTCGTCACTCCCATCAAACGGCCCCATCTCTTCAATCGCTCGCAAGCCATCCGCGCTGCGTTGATTGCAAACTCGGTACAAAGCGGTGACGACATCGTATTGGTGGTCGCCCAGCGTGACCTCGGTGGGCCGCAACCACCACAGGACGATCGCCCCGGCTACCAACACGGACATGACAGCGACGACAATCCCGTGCGCCGAACCGGCTGTTCTTCGAAACCGGATCATAGCCGTTCCCAATCGATCACTTCGCCTTCATCCATGCTGGACAATTCGGCCCACAGGTACAGGTCAACAAAATTGGTCACAAACCGGACGGAACCATCGCCCATCGCGACCCATCCACCGCCGGGATGCTCGGAATACATTTGGCCAACGTGATAGGTTGGAAAATTGACCGGGTGAATGATCGGATGCCCGGTGATGTCCAGTTCGCCGCCCGATGGGCCGGCATGCACCAGAGTCAGCGTTGCCGCAGCATCTGCACCATTTTCGGGTGACCGAAGTCGTGGGTGAGTGTAAGCGCCGGGGACGACACCGACCCATGTCTTTTCGCTGAGCGCCGAACTGTGTTCGCCAAAGAAGATCGTCTGGGACGTTCCATCGATGACGTCCCGCAGACGTGTCTTCGAATTGCGAAAGAAGGGCCCGTCGGCAACGGTACCGGCATCACCGTCAATGGCGACGATACGTGTCGTTCCTTGATAAATGTTATCGAAGATTTCTCCCGTCGCCGCAGACCCGCATTCCCCCCAGCAGCTTTCTTGCCCGTGGCTGGCGACATAGTGACTGCGTCCAACACGAATCGGATGCCCATCGATGATCTTTGGCTGACCGATTTCATTGAGCACATCAAACGGCTGGTCACCGCCGGAGGCGCTGGGACACAAAAAGACCGATACCGTCGCTTCGATCACCGCTCGATTGCTGGCCGACCAAATCGGTTCGTCGGCGTGCATTTGGTCAGCAATCGCCGACTGTTCGGCAAAGGGCATCAATCCGGCAGCCCACCCCCAACCCGGCCCTGCGTCCCAGGTCAACGGATCCATTTGAACCTGCGGCGGCGACACTCCGTTGCGAGTGGCGAAAGAGACGTACCCGGCGGGAAATCGATTGAATGCCGAGTGATAGTTGTGGGACGCCAACCCGATTTGCCTTAGATGATTGCTGCAAATCATTCGCCGGGCGGCTTCCCGAGCGTTCTGAACAGCCGGCAGCAGCAACCCCACCAGAACGCCAATGATGGAGATCACGACCAGCAATTCCACCAGCGTAAACGCCGGCCTGCCGGTCCGCGGACCGGCAGGCCAATCGACTGCTGCGCGAGAATCTCGAAACAACCTACGCATCGAATCACCCTTCCGAAGTTAGCCGCGGCTAACTGCCGAGTTAAAAAAACGCAGCCGCGGCTAACTTAGCCCTGGCTAAGTTTCAGATCCTAGCGATTCGACTGTTCAGGGCAATAGGTGTAAACGGTGATTTTTTGCTACAATCGGGATCTGGTTCATTTGCGGCCGCCTCGTTTCGCAGGCCGACCGTCCTTTCGCCCGTTGACTGACGTCCAACCGTGTCTGCGCCCAACTACCAACGCATCCGTTCCGACCACGCCAGCGAAGTCGCCGAAGACTACGTTGAAGCGATCGCAGACGCGATCGATCGGTCGGGGCAGTGCCGTGCGATCGACTTGGTCCACCATTTCGATGTGACGCATGCAACGGTCAGCAACACCGTTGGTCGACTGCAGCGAGATGGATTTGTGCTGACCAAGCCTTACCAGCCGATCGAACTGACAGCGAAAGGCAAACGCTTGGCAACGCAATCGAGACAACGTCACGAAATTGTCGAACGTTTCTTGCGTAAGCTGGGGATCAGCGAACGGGCAGCGGCGATCGATACCGAGGGGATCGAGCACCATGTCAGTAAAGAAACGCTGTCCGCGATGAAGCACGTGCTGGAACACGGTTGGCCTCAAGAGTAACGCCCGGTGAGTGCTGCTGCGTCAGGGCTGACCTGTCGCAGGCTCCCCGCAGCTGCGGATACCGGCCGGCCAATGCCGCCGGCATTGGGCGCTAGAAGTGGAGGCCGAAGCTCTTGGCGAGCTTCGCTACGGGTGTTGTGGCGGAGGCCGAAGCTCTTGGCGGTTTGTCGATTTTGTGAGCCGTGATCGCGTGAGCGGCCGGGAATCCCCCCCCATGCTCACGGGCGGCGGAGGCCGAAGCTCTTGGCGAGCTTCGCTACGGGTGTTGCGGCAGGCCGAAGCTCTTGGCGGTTTGTCGATTTTGTGAGCCGTGATCGCGTGAGCGGCCGGGAATCCCCCCCATGCCCGCGGCCTCACGGGCTGCGGAGGCCGAAGCTCTTGGCGAGCTTCGCTACGGGTGTTGCGGCAGGCCGAAGCTCTGGGCGGTTTGTCGATTTTGTGAGCCGTGATCGCGTGAGCGGCCGGGAATCCCCCCCATGCCCGCGGGCGGCGGAGGCCGAAGCTCTTGGCGAGCTTCGCTACGGGTGTTGTGGCGGAGGCCGAAGTTCTGGGCGGTTTGTCGATTTTGTGAGCCGTGATCGCGTGAGCGGCCGGGAATCCCCTCCATGCCCGCGGCCTCACAGCCAGCGGCTCACCGTTGCCGTTGAAAGGTCGACTCTATCGACAAACCGTTGGCGAGCTTCGCTACTTTTTGGATGGGTCGACTTCGATGAATTCCAGCGGCTGGGATTCTTTGACATCCGCCACTCGGATTGCGAGTTCGCCAGCCAGGATGCGGCGAAACGTCTTGCCTACGATTTCACCACGCCACCCTTTCAGCAGCGAAGGTTCGGCGTCTTTGTCGCGGCGATCGAGTTCGTAGCCGAGCAGTTCGCGAACGTCTTCGGCATTGCCTACGATCGACGGTGCCAGTTTGTGTTGGCGGCTGATGCAGGCGATCGACGTCGACAAAAACTGACTCAGCATCGGTGACACGACGCGTCGTGTTCCGCGCGGCCGACGTGGCAGGTCCGCATCCGGCGTTGCCAGAGCGGTACCAATCGCTTCGGCGATCGCTTCGTATTGGTCACTGAAACCGCGACGTTCCATGCCTCGAATGCCACGAATTTTTTGCACATCGGTCGATCCCTTGCGGGCCAGTTCGACCAACAAGTCATCTCGCAAAATCCGTTTAGGCAGCCGGTCCAGATCGCGGGCCCGTTCTTCGCGCCACAACCAGATTTGGCGAACGGTTTCGAGTTGTCGCGGATTCAGACCGGAAGCTCCGCTGACCCGTCGCCAATTTTCGCGTGATTCGGCATCGATGACTTTTTGCTGAAAGATCGCTGTTTCTTCTTCCAACCAATCGGCACGTTGAAGGTCTTCGGCCATTTTGGCCAACTGATCGTGCATTTCGAACAGATCGGTGACGTCGTGCAGGGCGTAGGTGATCTGGTCTTTGGTCAATGGGCGCCGATACCAATTCGTGCGGGTTTCGCCCTTGGGCAACGTTTTGCCCACCAACCGCTGGACCAGGGTGCCCAGCGAGGCGGGGTATTCCATCCCCACAAACCCAGCCGCCAATTGGGTATCAAACAGCCCGGCGATCGGTTTCCCGGTGAATCGGATGCAAAAACGGGCTTCTTCGCGAGCCGCGTGTGCGATCACGGTGCGGCCGGGCTCGGTCAACAGATCCCAGAACGCGGAAGTGTCTTTGCATTCCAACGGATCGATAATCGCTAGACGATCGCCGGCCACCACTTGAATCAGGCACAACAGGGGCCGAAACGTGTCTTCGGAGACAAATTCCGTATCAAAACCGATTCGCGGGCATTCCGCGATCTCTTGGCAAAACTGCTGTAGCTGCTCGACCGTATTTATGGACTCGTATTTCAACGTTACGCTTGCTGCTGGATGTCTAATGAAAAATGACGTCTGATGGCGCTTTGAAAGCACGCCCGACTGTAACCACCGCCGCGGCACTCGCCTATCCACATTGACATCAATTGGCTCGCCCAGAGCGGTAATCATGACAATTGAGCAGACTTCTTGCGATCGAGGGCACCACAATTGCCCTTCACCCCCATCTGCCCCTCAATGGCTGGTCAGCCTACGTAGCCAGGACGAACTGCGGATCGCCCTGCAGCACCCGATCGACATCCTGGACTTAAAAGAGCCTCGCAAGGGTCCTCTGGCCGCGGCACCGGCTGAATTGTGGCATGCCGCGATCGCGATGACGGCCGATCTGCCCCAATCGCCCCGATTATCGGCCGCCTTGGGCGAAAGCCAGGAATCGCTGCGGATCGCCAGCGACCTGCCCGCCGAATTCGCCTTCGCAAAAATGGGGCCGAGTGACAGCGTTTCGATGGATCGCCTTTGCCACACTTGGGACCGGGTTCGATCCGAACTGGCGCCATCGATCCAGTTCGTGGCGGTCGCCTACGCGGACCATACCGCAGCATCGTGCCCCGATCCGGTCACGATTTTCCGAGCCGCTAGCCGGGCCGGAATCCAACGATGCTTGATCGACACCTTCGTCAAGGATGGTAAATCGACGCTGGACCATCTGAATCGGGACCAAATCACCGAACTAGCGGAAACCGCCCGCGCGCAGTCGTCATGGTGGGCATTGGCGGGATCCGTCGGCGTCCGACACTTTCCCGTGTTGTCCCAGTGGAACATTGTGCCGGATTGCATCGGCGTTCGCGGCGATGTCTGCGACCAGGACCGAACCAGCGAACTGTCACCGCAGCGAATGCGAGATTGGTCGGCGGCGATGGCACGGTCCTTCCGGCCTGCCGATTGACCAACGGCGACTTCCAATCCCGCAAGTTCACAACCAGCGCACAGCCCAGGCGATCGATAGCAAGCCACAGGCGACCGTGTCGGCAGGCCCCCAGCGGTGGCTGGTCGCTCGCAACCGCAGGTATTCGATCAACCGGCCGGTCGGGCACCCGACCCGGCAGTACGCCATCGGCACCAGCGCCGAAACAGCGATCGTCAGCAATGCCAATCCGATTGATCCCCAACCGGCGATGCGGACCAGATAGGCGTGAAAGGGTTCCCAGGATGCCAGATCCAAGGTCGGCATGGCCAGCAGCGCCAGATAGGCGATCACCAGTGTCACGCCCGGCCCCCAGGTGAGCACGGAATGGGTCCGCCGCGACAATCGCAGGTGCCGACGTGATTTGGGTTTCGGTCGGACCAATTGCTGCAGCGCCCCGTGTGGGCACAGGTGATTGCAGTACGGATTGGCCTTCGTCAGCGGCGGCACCAGCAGTGCAACGGCGGCGATCGCAGCCAACCCCGGCGCCAACCGCCACGCGATCCCCTCGGTCGCCCATCCGGCCACCAATGCCATCGAAACAAGATTGCCCGCCCAAAATCCGATCACGACAACGACCGAAATCAACCACGCCATCCGGCCCCATCGTGACCGAAACCACCCCCATCGACTGGCAATGCCAGCGATCAGCAAGATGCCGATGGTGACGCCATCGGCCATCGTCCAACGCACCCACGGGGCCGCATTCCGCTTGGCCGATTCGCTGGTCATTTTCTGTCGTCGCACCGATTCGGCAGCCGCCGCGACCAGGGTGTCGGCAACCGCCATGCTGGTCATCGTCGCCCCCGAGACGCCTTCGATGCCAGCGGCCTGTGGGTCCAGCCGCGAAAGTTCATCCAGACTTTGCCCTTCGAACCGCTTCCAAAAACTGCGTTCGGTCCGGACGTAATCGACATAGGGTTCGTTATCGAAGGAGTGCCGGATCGCCAATTTTTCGACGCGATCATCCGCACGAAGTCGCAACAGCAGTTCGGTCGGCCCCTGATACCCGATGATTTTGTCGGACAATGGCCCGGTGCGAACCAACCGGCTGGCCGTGTCATCGCTTTGAATCCATTCCTCCCGCTCGTCAGCCGTGATCTCGTCGGGGAACACCAACGATGGTCGATCACCGCCGATTCGCCGCATCACCCCCTGTGCCATCGCCAACGAAGTCAGCGTGGCACCGGACACACCGTCGATACGGACATCACCGCTGGGCCCGCCCCAGGCCCAACCAGCAAACTGGTTCAAGAAACCGGCATCGTCGCGGACCGCCGCCACGTGTTCGGTGGTATCGGCACTGTTCAAGACATCGACCGCCACGATGACCAAGTCGGGGTCGAACAGAATCAGCGCTTCGGTGGGTCCGCGGTACCCGACCACGTCCTGGGCGGTCGGCAATGTCCTAGCGACCGACCCTAGCGTGTTGCCAGCGTCGTCTTGCAATGCCCACAACCCGTGATCGTCATGGTCGCCCAAGGTGACGCGGTCGGCGATTGACCCAGGCTCGGATTGCCCGGATTCAGGCAGCGCCGAATCCAGCAAAACCGAATCGATCAGCAGCAACCGGACCGCATCGATCGGCGGCGGGTCGCCCGAAGCAACCGGCCGCGCGTCTCGAGGCCTTGGAATCGACAACAACAAGGCGCCGACTAAGACCACTCGGGCAGCCTGCATCGATCGTGATCGCCAAGGCTGCCGACGATTGACCTTCGCTGGCATCCCGACGTCGCTCACTTCACCTCAACCAGCGACACCGCATCGACGTGAACGTTCCCATCGGCCTGACCACATTGGACCGTCACGATGACGTCCTGGCCGGCTTGCAAAGGCAACTGATCGACGACCACGTAATCCAGTTCACGATCCTGCCGCTGGTCCACTTGGTGCTGGCGAACCAGATCCCCGTGCTGAATCGCGACGGGTGTGCGGGTGGATCGATTCTCGTGGGCCGAGGTAAAGAAACGCACTTCGTATTGGCCGGATGTTTTTGGTTTCAGCACAAAGGTTGCGGTCGCATCACCGCTGCCCGAAGCGTATCGATAGCCGTAGCCAACGTAACCTTTCAACCCCGCTCCTTCGGTCCATTTGCCAGTGAATTTTGCACTGACGTCATCGACCACGATTCCTTCCAACTTGTCGGTCGATTTGCCAGTCGGTGGTCCCAACGGACCGGCCAAAGGCAACGCATCATCAGGAATCACGATCGGAGCCGAAGGGGTGCTGCGACGCGCTTTGCCGGGTAATTCCAACAACGTCAACAATTCGCCCAGGTGATCGGCGTAGACATCACGGGGGCTGCATTGGTTGATGGCACAAATCGACGCGGCCTTGCCAACGACTTCGCCCATCATCCCACAGGTCTTCATGACGCGTACCGTGCCCAAAGCTTCGTGCGTCACGCTGATGCAACGACCGGCCATGAACAGGTTGTCGATATTGCGGCTATAGAAACACCGGTAGGGGACCGGATATCCGTACGATCGATCGACACGTCGGTCATGAACCGCCTTGGAAATGAACGGATTATCCGGAAACTTGTCGGCGAATTCTTCTTTGGGATAGTGCAGGTCGATCGACCACGTGCTGGGCACACAACCATCGGGAAAATCACGCTTGGCGACCACGTCATCTTGGTTCAGCACGACGTCCCCCATCAAACGTTGACTTTCGCGCGGCCCACCGATGTAAGCCACCCATGTCAAAATCGCATCGGCATGGTCACCGGCACCGTCGCGGTTCTTCATCGCGTTGAAGGCACCGAACACGGCGCGAAGGTTCCAGTCGCGGATCGCTTCGGCGCCGCCGAGAGCATCCTTGTCAAAACCGCTTTCCCAGAACCATTGGCCATGGTGATCGCGTGGATAGGGAAAGTCTTCCATGTTCAGGTCAAGTGCCCAAGGCGTTTTGGGGAATTGCGTCGGCGAACCGGCTTCGTCCCAAGCCCACATGTTGCTCATCCCCATCCGGCCACCTTTCGCCATTTCCATATCGGCACCTGCCCAGCCCCCCAGCCAGCCATGACCGGTACAGTCCACGAAGTAGTTGCCCAAGATCTTCACTTCCTGGCCACTGCGAGTATCCAGAGCCGAGATGGATTGGATCTTTTGGCCATCCATTTCGGCAGCGTAGGCGTGGTGGTTCAGCAGCAGATCGATATTCGGTTCAGCCCGCACCACGGACTCTTTCAGATCGTCACCAAATTCTTCGTAGGTGCCCGGGGACTTTTTCGCGTTATCGGCGAACTCTTCGATGATCTCACCAATCCGAGGAAACTTGCCTCGGCGGATGTTGCCCATCGCCCAAACTCGCACCTCGCTGGATCCGTTTCCGCCCAGGACCGGACGGTCTTGCACCAATGCAACGCGGCAGCCCATTCGAGCGGCCGACAGCGCGGCTCCCATTCCCGAATACCCGCCACCGACGACCACCAAGTCGTACGGCCCACGGCTACGCGGTTGGCTGGGCAAACCGAGTTGCCCGCGTCGCCAATCCGACAATACACCGCTGGCATCCGGCGGCTCGGTCGCCAAGTCGGTCGTGAGGTACAAACAATCGCAACGTCCGTTGAATCCGGTCAAATCGTGCAATCGCAGGCTGGTCGTTCCGGCATCCAGATTGACGGTTCCGCCATCGTGCCATCCCCAATCATCGCCCTGGGTGCCAAAGGTTTCGTCCAGCGGCAATTCACCGATCACCACTTGGAATTTGCCTGGTGAAGGTTGGGCGCCCCATCGTGCGACCCAATCAAAGGTGCGAACCCAGACTCGATATTTCCCCGCTTGGTCGACCTGAATCTTGGTCGTCGCGTCGTCCACGGGCTGGCCCAAACCGTGGGCCAACAGGTAGGGCGACCCCATTTGTTGGATGAACTGGGTATCCAGTTTCCAGCCGCCCAGATCCTCGAAACTTTCGGTTTCCACAAAGATTTCTGCAGCCGACAGTCGTGGACACATCAGAATCAATGCGAACAGGGTTATCCAAGTCGTTTTTGACATCGGGCCAGGGTACCTAAAAATCGTCGGTGAGAAATGTCGTGTGGATCACGCATTGTAACCACTTCCACCACCTTCGATGAAGCACCTTTTTCACTTCAGCGGGCGGCGCCCGTGATGGCTGCGAATTTCGTTGACCAACGTGAAAGCCGCCGGGTGTGACTTCATCAGATTGACGATGCTGGTCGTCGAAACTTTCCAGATTTTGGCAACCGCACTGGGCTGCCCGCCGCTGGCGTGCAGATCGTCCAGCAATAGCGACAGGACAACGGGCCGATCGGGATGGGTGTCACGAAATTTCAACGGATGGCCGCGGTATCGTTGGCGAAATTCCGCCGCCGGCGGGCTGGCTGGAATTTCCAAAACCGATGGACTGCGTCGCTGGACGGCCAATCGGAAACGCAACCGCGACAACGCCACCGATCGGTTGTCCGCCTGGCTCCGTCGTTCGGTCGCCTCGGCCGTCACCCCGGTCGGTTCGTGATGCAGGAAAACACCTGAACTGGTCTTATTGCGATGTTGGCCACCGGGACCGCTACGGCGTTGGAAACGCAGGTCACACTGCGTCAGCAGCGCATCGTCATCCAACCATACCGGATGGACTCCGTCGACCATCGACACCGGCATTCGATCATCCGGTGACGGCAATTCAGGCGTATCGTCGGCTGGCGACGATGAACTACTCGCCATTCCAACCCTTCCATTTTTGCCATGCATCGCCCGCCAAACTTTGGTTGGGCAATCGCACCACCGCGCGACATTGACTGCCAAGCATCGCCATCACCTGATCGCTGTCGACCATCGGCAGCGGACAGAGCACTTCGAATCCGCCACGTCGGACGGTGGATCCAGCATCCGAATCGATCGACGAAACCGATTCGATCCACGAATCAATCACTTCATCGGGCCTCGCTGCGATCGTCATCCGCACCGCGGATCGCAATCGAATGTGGTTGCGATCTCTGGCGTCGACTTGCAGCACGGCATGCAGTTGACCGTCGGGACTGATTCGGCACCAAGCTTTGGATGACGTGGAAAGGGTGCCCACATAATCGGCCAGCATCATCGTTCCACGAAGCGAATCGTTAGGCAGCGTCGGTTCGGCCGGCAACACCATTCCGCTGACCGGGGCTCGCACGTCATTCTTGTCAGCGCGGATTTGAATCGACGCCAACTTCTTGTTCCAATGAACGACCTCGGCATCAGCCACCCCCGACCGCGATCCGCCACTGCCGGCGCCGTTTGATATTTCGAATCTTCGGGAGATCCAACTGATCGCCTCGGCTTCGCGAATTTTTCCGCGCAGCGACGCCAGGTCGATCTTCATCCGATCATCACTTAGCAGAGCGAGTGTCGTGCCGGAATGGACATGGTCCCCCAATCCGCAGTTGACGTCGGCGACGATTGAATCGACTGGCAAAAACACCTGCACCGCCTCGACGGCATCCACGTGACCGATCGCACTTCGATACCGGGGCAGCGGCATTCCAACCAACATCAACGACAACGCAGCACCACCGATCAAGATCCCTCCACGGCGGACGGAAGAGACTCCGCCCCAATCGCCGCGACCGATGATCGCCGCAGCCCAAGTCCTCGCCGTTCGGAAAAGCATCATAGTGGCAGCAACAGCCAACAACGCGATCATCGCCGATCGCAAATGAATTCGATCGGCCAGCGCCAATCCCATCGACGCGATCGCGACCAGCACGACCAACCGATACAGCGTCGATGCTGCGTGATAGAGCGCCAAGCATCCTGTACGCACGCCGCCGCTGAATCGAATTCGATAACCGGGTCCGGCGATCGGAGCCACCACCCAGGCACGAAAAGCGCTACGCGCTTCGCTGCGCAGGTTCACGCTGCCGATCCAATCGGACAACACAAAGTAGCCGTCGTATCGCATCAGCGGATTGGCATTGAACACCAGCGTGCTGATGCCGCATACGAACATCAAATTGAACGCATACCAAGCCACCGATGGATCCCGTGCGGCCAACCAAACGAATGTCGCGATCGACGCGATGATCAGTTCGACATAGATCCCCGCCAACATCACGGATGCACGACGCCATGCCGATGGTTGTCTTGCCGTATCGGAAACATCACAAAAAGGGCAGGGCATTCCACATAACAACAGCACGCCGACCGAACCACATCGCGATCCCACTCGGCGGCACATCACCGCGTGCGCCAGTTCGTGAATCACTTTCGTGGCGACGAAGAATCCGCCCAGCACGATGGGATTGGCCTGGGCGAAAAAGTTTCCCAAGGAATCGAACGACGCCATCCACTGCTGTCGATGACTGATCACCAATGCGAAGGCAAACAGGATCGTGGTGGCCCAAAACATGACAGCCCTGCGGCCGAACAACCACCCGGTAACACCCGCTAGATGCTGGGCAACGGTATCGATCGACCCGATTGTCAGTCGAACGTACAGCGGCGAAAACTTGGTGGACTTGGCTTCCGATCGATGGCGGGTCCAACCCACCTGACGCGCCTGTTGCCATTCGTCTTCGGTCGCGGTACCACTGCACAGCGACTGCCACAGATCATTGGACACTCGCGTGAATCGGCCACTGATTTCGTCGACCACGATGCGGACACCGCGATGGGATCCGTCGACCACCATGCTGGTCAAATCATGACGCAGCACCGGACGATCCGATCGTTTTGCAGCGCTTGCCGATCGATCGTTTGGAAAATCGCTTTGATGCGCCGTGGCCGGACTCGCGTTCATCGGGTCCCCGATGCGGACTGGCGCCGCGAAACAGAGACGGAGGGATACACCGTCATCTGAACATCGGTTCCGGGACGCAACAGCCATTGACCGTGGTTGTCACCGCGTTGAACGTTGGCGATTTCTGCGTGCAACCGAAAACGTCCGCCTGAAAACGATTGTGGATCAACCGACAGCACGGTGCCACGCAGGGACACTTCGCGACCATCGACGTCGTCTTTCCAGGTGACACTGACAGGCAACCCTTTGCACAGCGCGGGAGCAAGTTGGCGACTATTGACGAAAGCGTGGATATGCAATCGGTCCATGCGTCCGACGGTCGCAATCGTTTCCCCCTTGTTGACCCATTCGCCGACCGACTTTGCGACGTCCAAGACGACACCGCTAATCGGGCTTTGGGCTTCCATGTTTTCTAGTTGATTGTCCAGTAGCGACAACTCGGCGCCAAACAGCGCCTGGTTGGTGAGTGCCTTGCCTTGATCCAGCTCGGCCTGTCGAACTTCCAGTTTTTGCAGCTCGACGCCGAGTCTCAATTTTCGGATCTCGGCCCGTGCGACAGCGCCACGAAACTCGTTCTGCATCGAAGTTTTGGTTTCCAATTCCGCGACAGCATATTCCAATGCCTTTTCGGCTCGCTGGATATCGATTTGGTTGGCAGCGTCCCTTTCAGCTGAATCATAGCGAGCCTTCGCCGATCGCCGTTCGATCTGCAGCGAATGACTGTGCAGCCGAGCGATCGGGCTGTCGGCTTCGATCGAATCGTTTTGGCGAACAAAGATTTCAGCCAAGGGACCACTTTCGAGCGCTGGAACATCCACTTCGCTTGCGAAGCGGACAACACTGTCGTCGACTTGGACACCCGCGTTATCCTGCGATGTCACCGACGACGAAACGGTCAAACAGATCCACACAGCCAAGGTTGGCAACATTCGATTCATGACGATTCTCGTGATTCAGAGGATGCACCCGCCAAATACAACCGCGTGGTGTCGCGGATCGCGTGAT
Organism: Rubripirellula lacrimiformis; assembly: GCF_007741535.1. Classification (NCBI taxonomy): domain Bacteria; kingdom Pseudomonadati; phylum Planctomycetota; class Planctomycetia; order Pirellulales; family Pirellulaceae; genus Rubripirellula; species Rubripirellula lacrimiformis. The sequence continues at coordinate 2,229,937 of NZ_CP036525.1, read as the reverse complement.
ACAGATCTTGGAACAATACGTACGCCGCCGGTTGGTATCCGCAGCGGAACATCGCACGCGCCGGAGCACCGGATGGATTGCGGTTTTGGCGTGGATCTAAAATCGACGCGCCGTCGCCAGCGTTCAGTTGCAGCAAGGTCGCCGTGGCCGGAAACGATTCACCCTCGACCATCACCGCCGGACCAATCCGCACTAACGACGCTTGCATGATGTGCCCCGGATCCGAATCCAGCGACACTTGCGCGACCACTTTGGATTCCCCAGGCTGGCCCACGGTGGATCCATCCGACGCGGTCACCGTGGACGGTTGGGGCGACGCCGATGATGAGGCATGTTGCAGATGGGCGACCCGGTTCTGAGGCACTCTGGCCTCAACCCACCACTTCGAATCGGCCGCGATCACTCGCATCAAGGCGTCGCCGCGCGCGACCGGACGCGATTGCAGTTGCGATTCAATCTGCCATGCATCGACGACCCCGTCACGGTCTGCAGTCACGACAAGAGATTTCTGGACCATCCGCAGCAGTTCCAGGCGTTCATTCGCGGACGCGATTTTCTCGGCGACCAAAGTGACATCGCTTTGCGTTTTTTCAATCTGCTGTGAGTTGGCGGACGAAGCGTCTGCCATCGCGCGAGTGAACCTTCGCTCCTGTTGGTACAGGATGCCCAATTCACTTATCAACGACCCGATTTCTTCGTCCAGCAAATCATCCGACAAGGTCAACAAGGTTTGTCCTTGGACGACGGCGTCTCCATGGCGGACGACGATCGAATCCACGGTCGCATTGCGCGGTGCGAAAACCATCTGCGCATCGGCCGGTCGAATAACCGCCGGGGCATCAATCACCAGCGGGATTGGAAACACAGCGGCGACCGTCAACACCGTCGCCAACGACCCCCAAGCCAAACATCGCCGGATCGGCGAAGCAGCGGTCGACCACCAAGTCCAGGTTGCACCGGCGCGTCTTCCATGCACCGGATCGATATTCCGCATCGCCAAATCGGCGTGTGTCGCAAACCGCACCCATTGGTCGCGAAATTCGTCGGTGATGGCAGGCTGCCCACTGACCTGCATCCCCACCAAACGGTAGTCCGCTGAATCTTTGGCAGAGTCCACGGCGGCGGCGATCGCGCGTACAGAGAGTTTTCCGTCCTGGGCCGCGTCGGCACCCGATTCCTTGGGCGTCGATGTCGAATCGAACCAACGACACCCGTCGGCATTCAATTCAAAATCAGCGACTTGGCGAAGCTGCTGTGCGGCCGCGGATTTCTGGTCGATCGCATGAACATGGCTGACCGCAATCAATTCAGGCGATGCATGGTGTTTGTTGGCCGCTGGGAACTTCAGCAGCCCGACCCGGTCAAAACCAAATCCGTCGGCGGCACCATCGACGATCAAACCACCTAGTTTTTGGCGGTCGTTGCAGCGGTGCATTTGAGCGGTCAGATCGTCGACCATCGAAGCCACGGATTCGCGACGCCGCAGAGATCGCAGTTGGTCGGCACGTAAAAATTCGCCCGCCAAGTCGGCCATCTGAGCGACAAAACGCAGATAACCTCGCTGAGTTGCGACACCGCCACCGGGTTCCAGAAAGACTTCGAAAATGTAGTCCGATCCCGCAAGCGATCCGTCCCCATCGATCGGCACCAGTGCCGCGGGCGTTTCGGTCGGATTGCTTGGTACGTCGGGGTCGACTGCGCCCGGTGTCGCGGGCACCACCACCGGTGATCCCTCCGCACCGATTTCGGCCAACAAACGTTCGTGGGCTGGGCGGCATTCGTCGGCGATCGAACGATCGGTGACTCGTCCGATCCGATGCACACAGCGATAGGCAAGCGAATCGCAGGCCGAATCACGCTGCCAAAACACGACCCCTTCGGCGGCCATCGCGCGTAGAGTCCGGTCCGCCAACAGGGAAACGAACTGAGCCTGCGACCGGTCGCTGCGAACCGCCGCCGCGACTTCACGCACGATCTCTGCGATCTCGCGTCGAGTTTCGCCGACCACATCGACCGATCGATCTGCCGCATCGGCGCGAGCCGAGGGCTGAAAGACAAACGGCTGACTAGCGGTGGCCGAACTCACAGGAAAACCAACACCGATTTCGGGGGACATGGGCAATCAAAGGCACCGACGTCCCCACTTCGGCGGACGTCGACTTCGATGCCATATCAAATCATCCCCTCGGATGACAACTCCGTTTTCGGCTGCGATTCCCCGCAGTCACCCTAAATCACCAAACCGGATGCATCGGTGACGCCCCCGTCCGGGCTAGGGTGCCACTTCATCTTGACAGGTGTTGGTCAGCATTCCGATGCCGTCGATCTCCACCGTGCACTCGTCCCCATCCTTCAAATACACAGGCGGATTGCGGGCATCCCCGACTCCCGGCGGCGTTCCCGTAAAGATCAGATCGCCGGGTTTTAACGTCATGAATTTGGAAAGATGGGCGATCAGCGTCGGGATATCAAAAATCAACTGAGCGGTGGTGCTGTCTTGAACGACTTCGCCGTTGAGCCGCATTCGCACTCGCAGGTCCGATGGGTCGGGAACTTCGGACTTTGGCACCACGCAGGAACCGACCGGGGCAAACGTGTCGAAAGATTTGCCCAATAACCACTGTCCCGCCGGCCGACCTTTTTGCCAGTCGCGAGCCGACACGTCGTGGCCACAGGTGTACCCGTAGACGTAGTCCATCGCCTGATCTTGGGGCACATGCTTGGCTTCTTTGCCGATCACCACGACCAGTTCGGCCTCGTAGTCCACTTTCTTAGAGATGCTAGGCAACCGGATCACACCGCCATGTCCGATTAGGGTGGTGTTGAATTTGCTGAAGACAACCGGTTCCGAAGGAATTTCCGCGCCGGTTTCGATGGCGTGGTCACGATAGTTCAAACCGATGCAGATCACTTTTTCGGGCGTCGGGGTCGGCGGCAAGAATGCGTCCGGCGCGTTTCGCCAGGTTTCATCCGATGCATCGACCGCGACATTCGAACTGAAAAAGTTTTGATCGTTGACGCCGGGCAGCGGACAAATTTTGCCTTCGCTGAACATCGCGTACTCGATCGCGTCATCTTCGTTTCGATATCGGCAAGTCACCATGGTAGAACCTGAGTCGGTGGAAGGAAGGAAAGGATTGATAGATCAAGTTGCACGCAGCAGGGTCGACAGCGCGACCCCACCGCTAAGTCGTATGAGAACTTTCGCGGACCAATTGCTGATCGACTTCGTTGCTGACGATGACGCCGTAATTGATCGCCCCCAACCATCCGCTCATGATGATGCCGACACTGCCGGCGTGGTACATCCCGCCAACCTGTTGGGGCAATTCACGGCTGACGCCCAAGCCTTCGAATTTAGTGCCAAAGCTGGCTCCCGATTCGTGCCGCGTGTAGTGGTGAAAGGTTCGCGGCGTGGCGGCTTCGGCGCGATCGATTTTATCACGGACACCGGGGATGTATTTTTCTAACGCTTCGATCGTCGTTTCGACCAAGTCTTGTTTGCTGGCCTCGTAGTCGTGTTCGTTCAGATCGGCCCAATCGGACCAGTTCGCGTTGGTGCTGCTGACGATCGCGTAACGATCCTTTTTGCCAGGGCGTGCGCGAGGATAATAGAAACTGAACGTGCGGCTGGTGATGTCTCGCGACAGCAATAGGTCGGTACGAAACTCTTTCGACGTGCTGGTAAAGAACAGGTCGCCACTGGATTCGTCGATTTCCTGCCCCGGTTTCAGCGCCATGTAGACCTGCGTGCTGCTGTTGTTCAGACGAACCGCTTGGGTCTTGTCGACAAAGTCGCGGTCCAGTGCCTCGGTACCGATCATCTTCAGCACGGTGGTGCGCAGGTTGGCATTGCTGACCACCGCGCGGCACTTGATCTTTCGACCGTTGGTCTCCACCGCCGCAACATGCCCTTTGTCCAAATGGATGCGATCGACGCCACAGTTGATTCGAATATCGACGTTGTTGCTGATCAATTCCTTTTTCATCCGCGCGATCAGATCGTCGGTGCCACCTTCGTAGATGAACACTCCTTTGCTCATAAAATTACTGAACACGATCCCGTAAGTGATCGCCGGATCTTCCAACGTGGATCCGTTGGCGTAGGTGATCGGTTCCATCAACAGCCGCACCACATCGTCGCGACCGGGAAAAAACCGGTCAAACAATTGCCGCGTAGTGGTGGTTTGGTCGTCAAAGAAATTCATTCCACGCGCGGTATCAAAGAATTCCGTCACGGTCGAATGTTCAATCCCGAACTTGGACGTCAACAGCCGGGTGAAGTCATCGCGGTTGAAAGTCGTCGTCAGCGAGAACTGGGGATTGTCGAATCGGATGTTCTTCAGTTGAACGATCCGGTCTGAAATGTCTTTGTTCCAATAACGCCGACAGGATTTGATCATTCCGTGCGGGAACCCGTGCAACGAAATGTCAAACGTATGGCCACCGGGCCGCAGGAACCAAGTTGCCAGTCCGCCCAATTTGTAATGCTGTTCCAGCAACAGAACACGGTGCCCCGCGCGGCCCAGGATGTTGGCCGACGTCATTCCGGCCAAACCGCTGCCGATCACGATCACGTCGTACTCGTCGGCCGCACCCTTCAGAAAGTCTTTTGCCATCAGCTATCAGTCGTAAGTTTCAGTTTCAAAATGGACAGGGGTTGGATTCACCCGTTTGAACCGGCGGCCGGCGAACCGATTCCACGGCGAACGGGCGACCAGCGAACCGACGGCCGGGCGATCCCCGGGGTCAGATCCTAGCCTATTGGGCGGGATCATCAGACACCGCTACAACGGGCCTATGTCGGGCTGCAATTCTGCGTACACGCCCAGTTGGTCGCTATCGGGCGGCCTATCACCGTACAACAACAAACTGCCTTCGCCGACCAGCCATCGTTCGTCCAGCACTCGGATCGACTGTTTCGGATCGGCCGCAACCTGCTGCCCACGTGGAATTCCGGTGCTGACGACTTCATGGGATTCGCGAAAGATCGCAACCCATTCGGGCGGCAATGCCGTCGAAATCCGGCGAACACGGCTGGCCTGATCCGCGACGACTGAAATTTTCCAGCGGCTGTCTCGCGGATCTTCCTGGATCCGAACCGTCACGACAGCGTCGCCGGCGGCGATCGGCACAGCCCCAAACCAGGTCGGGTGCACCTGGCCACGTTCCAGCAGAACGCTATAAGCCAAACGATGCTTTACCGACCCCGGCGGACATCGGACGTGAAATCGATAGGTCAGCGGTTGATCGGCCGGAGCTCGCAAAGCCGCCATCTGCCCCTCGGCAGTGGGTTCCAAGTAACCGACCTCGGATCGCAACCGGCTGAGGTCGGCCTGGACCGACCGCAACTTCATGACGGTCGTGCCCCAGCCGAGCGCAAACACGGCCAAGGTCACCCCCCCAAGGATTTCGCGCAGGCTAAGCCGCAGTCGGCGTTGCCGGGTGGTCGGATCTCCGGCAGGCGCGATGTCAGGCACGACGTCAGCCAGCCGACTGGCGTCGTGGTCTTGCAGCGGATCAGGGGAATCGTGGGATGACATGCGAAAATTGTATCGCCGGGGGAAACCCTCAGGTGATCTCGTCTGCGGATGGACTTGGGCGGATGACGGCTGTGGGGGATGCAGAAGCGGGGGGGGAAAGGAAGAAGAGTTCGAGTTCGAGTTTAAGTTCGAGTTTAAGTTGGGTGCTGGATGACGGTTTGAAGACTTGAACTTGAACTTGAACTTGAACTTGAACTTGAACTTGAACTTGAACTTGAACTTGAACTTGAACTTGAACTCGAACTCGAACTCGAACTCGAACTCGAACTCGAACTCGAACTCGAACTTGAACTCGAACTTCGACGGCAAGGTTGACTAGCCCCCCGACAGGACTCGGTTGGGATCCAATCGCTGGCCACGCATCGAAACGGAGGCCCCGGCTTGAAACGGGGCGGTGTCTCAGAGGACACTGCTGGGCAAAGCAGATACTTCCGCCTGACTCCGAAACTCGCTCCGCGGGCTGAAATTGACCGAACTGAAAATCGTCTGGGATGGCGGCCACCTGATCGCCGTCGACAAACCCGCGGGCCTGTCGACTCAGGCGCCTCCGGGATGCGACAGCCTGGAATTTCGGTTGCGGGCTCAATTGGCCCCTCGCACGCAATATCTGGCGATCGTGCACCGCTTGGACCGTCCGGTCAGCGGGATCGTGTTGGTCGCGTTGCGGAAGAAAGAAGCCCGCCTGATCTCGGACCAATTCGCGACCCGGAAAGTGACCAAGCAGTACGCCGCCATCGTCGCCGGGCACGTCGTGCCGGGGCAAAGCGTATGGACCGATCACGTCCGCAAGGTTCCCGATCGGCCGTTGGCACAGATCTGTGACGCGTCGGTCGACGGCGCCAAACATGCCGAAACCCGTGTCCAGGTGATTGCCTACGACCAGTCAGTCGACCGCAGCCTGCTGCATCTGTTCCCTCATACCGGGCGAATGCATCAGCTGCGGATCCAATCGAGCCACCGCGGTCACCCGATCATCGGCGATTCGGACTATGGTTCGGTGGATAACGAGTCTGCGCCCCAACCGACCGTCCCGGGGCCGTTGATGCTGAGGGCGGAATCGATCGAATTTCACGATCCAGCCAACGGGCGACGGATTTCCGCCAGCGTCGAGACGTTGCCTTGGACCGATGGCTTCGGTTAAGCATGCAGGCAAAGTATCATCGCCGCCTACCGAAAAAAATTTCTCCGCCAGGCCAGACCATGTTGCGCATCGGTGCCGTTTCCTACCTGAATACCAAACCTCTGATCCACACCTTGGCGGATCAATTGGGGTCGCGTGGGAAGTTAACGCTGGATTTGCCCAGCCGCCTGGCCGCGGATTTGGCCACTGGAAAACTGGATGTGGCCCTGATTCCGTCTGTCGAATATTTCCGCGGCGATGGCTACAGCATCGTTTCGGACGCCGCGATCGGGTGCCGTGGGCCGGTTTGGAGCGTCCGGTTGCTGAGCCGAGTTCCGATCCCCGAAATCAAAACACTGGCTTTGGACGAAGGCAGCCGCACCAGCGCCGCGATGACCCAGGTGTTGTTGTGGGAAATGCATGGTCTGCGGCCCGCGACCGTGCCGATGGCGATTGACCAGACGCCAGAAGACGTCGACGCCGACGCCATTTTGCTGATCGGCGACCGTGCGATGCACACGCCCCCCGGCGTCTATCACGAAATTTGGGACCTCGGGGATCGGTGGTGCCGTTGGACGGAACTGCCGTTCGTGTTCGCCATGTGGGTTGCTCGCGAAGGGGTCGACACCACCGGTTTGGCGGCGATTTTGGAATCCAGCCGCGATTCGGGGCTTGCGAACCTCGAATCAATCGCTGCGATCGATGCCGGATCCCACGGGCTGACCAAAGAAGACCTGTATCGTTATTTTGCAGAGAACCTAAATTTCCGACTCGGCCCGGGCGAACAACTGGCACTCGATACGTTCCGAGCTCGTGCCAGCAGCATTGGCCTGGCTCCCAAACCCACTGTCCCCTCGGCCTGATCCCGACCTTCCCGTTCGGCCTTAACCCCCGTCACCACCATGACCACGACCGACTCGACCATCCGCCCCATCCTGGACAAAGCGATCGCCGGAGATCGACTTTCGCCCGCCGACGGACTCGCACTGTTGCACAGCCATGACTTGGCCGCGATCGGTTCGGCCGCCGATCAGGTTTCCAGGCGGATGCACCCGGAACCGTATCGAACCTACAACGTCGATCGGAACATCAACTACACCAACATCTGCACCGCCGTTTGCGACTTCTGTGCTTTCTATCGGGGCCCGAAGAGCGACGAAGGCTATGTGTTGCCACGCGCCGAACTGTTGCAGAAGGTCGAAGAGACGGTCGCCCTTGGCGGCAACCAAATTTTGATGCAAGGTGGTCTGCATCCGAAATTCAAACTGGACTGGTACGAGGAACTGCTTCGCGACATCAAGTCGTCGTTCCCAGAAGTCAACATTCACGGCTTCAGCCCACCAGAACTGCATCACTTCACGAAGGTCAACAACCTGCCGATCGAAGAAGTCCTGTCGCGACTGAAGGCCGCTGGTCTGGGCAGCATCCCGGGTGGCGGAGCCGAAATTTTGGTCGACCGAGTCCGGGACGAGATCACACGCGGCAAGGTGAACTCGGATGACTGGCTGAACGTCATGCGTGTGTGGCACAAGATGGGCGGCATCAGCACGGCAACGATGATGTTCGGTCATGTCGAAACGCTGGCCGAACGAATCGAACACCTCGAACGCGTGCGTTCCCTACAGGACGAAACCAGTGGCTTCACCGCGTTCATCTGTTGGACCTTCCAACCCGACAACACCGAACTGTCGCATATCCCCGCGGCCGGATCGTTCGAATACTTGAAGACGCAAGCGATCGCGCGACTGTACCTGGACAACGTGCCCAGCATCCAAAGCAGTTGGGTGACACAGGGTCTAAAGATCGGGCAACTGGCCATGCTGTTTGGTGCCAACGATATGGGCAGCCTGATGATCGAAGAGAACGTGGTCGCCGAAGCTGGCACCGTGCACTTTTTGTCGCTGCAACAGATCCGCGACGCGATCGAAGAACTGGGTTTCCAACCGCGGCAACGCGACGTGTTCTACAACTTGGTATCGCCCGATTTGGAACGCAAAGCGATGGAAGCGCGTCCCACCCCGCCGAACGAATTGGTGCAACTTTCGGTTTAGGTCCAAGGGGACGCTGCGAACTTTTGGATTTCCTTCGCTCTGGGATGCCGCTGGCGACCAACGGCGGCGCCGGATCCGTCACAATGGCCGCTTGTTTCCATTGTCACCTCGATCCACATAGGCCCCTCGATGCGTCCCATCGTCCAAATTTCTCTCGACCTGACCAACATCACCGAGGCGATTGAAACGGCCCATATGGCGATGCGTGCCGGGGTCGATTGGTTAGAGGCCGGGACGCCGCTGATCCTTGCTGAAGGGCTGCACGGAGTTCGCGCCCTGCGTGCCGAATTTCCGGACACACCGATCGTTGCCGATTTGAAAACGATGGACGGTGGCTATCTGGAAGCCCAGATGATGGCCCAGGCCGGTGCGACACACGTGGTTGTGATGGCCCGTGCACACGAAGAAACGATCCGCTGTGTCGTCAATGCCGGCCGTGACTTTGGGGTCAAAGTGATGGGCGACAATATGGTTTGCCCCGACATGGTCGACGGCGCCAAATGGCTGGAGGATCTGGGCTGCGACTTCGTCATCCATCACATCGGGTACGATGAACGACGCGGAATCGCTGCACGCGGAAGTCGGATGCCCAGCCCGATGGATCAATTGCGCGAAGTCTGTGACGCGGTCAAAGTCCCTGTGCAGGCGGTGGGCGGATTGTCGATCGAACAAGCCATCGCATGCCCCGCCCATGGCGCCCCCTTGGTCGTGCTGGGTGCTCCGCTAACGATCGATGCAGAGTCCTTCAAAACCGCCGACGGAGATCTAGAATCGTCGCTGCGGATGATCTGCGACGCTGTCCATGCCCACAACGATTCCGCGTAACACCTCCCTGTCGACGCTTCCCACCCGACGCTTCCCACCCCACACGTCCCACCTTGGCGAATCCCGATATGAAGTCTGCCGCCGTTGTCAATTATTCCCCCGAAAAGCACTCCGTCGAACTGCGTGACGTCGAATGCCCGACCATCGGCAGCGATGACGTGCTGTTGGAAGTCGCCAACGTTGGTGTCTGTGGCAGCGATCTGCATCAATGGACAGCCGACCATTCATGGCCGGTCAACTATCCGGTTGTCCTAGGGCATGAATTCGCGGGCTCGATCGCCGAAGTCGGCAGCAACGTTGCCGGATGGTCCGCAGGCGACCGCGTGGTCAGCGAAACCGCAGCGATCATCGACGACAACAGTCCGATGACGCGTCGCGGACTGTACAACTTGGACCCTAGCCGAAAAGGATTTGGTTATGGCGTCAACGGTGCGATGACCAAGTACGTGCGTGCCCCGGCGCGGATCCTGCACCGTGTCCCAGACCAACTGCCACTGGAACAAGCCTGTTTGACCGAACCGTGCTGCGTCGCCTATAGCGCCGTGGTCAAAAACGGTTCCATCGAACCCGGCGACCGCATCATCGTTCTAGGCCCAGGGACGATCGGCATCCTGTGCGCGGCGATGGCCCGTCTGTGCGGCGCCCAAGTCGCCCTGGTTGGACTTCCCCAAGACGCCCACCGCCTAAAGATCGCGGAACAGTACGGGTGCGAAACGATCATCGGTGACGCCAAAGAATGGGCGATGGAGCGCGACGGACTCGGATGCGACGGAGTGATCGATGCGGCCGGCGCCAGCATCACGTTGAAGATCGCACTGGATTTGGTTCGACCCGCGGGATGGATCAGCAAAGTGGGCTGGGGCCCCCAACCACTCGGGTTCAACCTGGACCCGTTGGTTCAAAAGAACATCACGCTGCAGGGCAGTTTCAGTCACAATTGGCCGATCTGGGAACGCGTCATCGCGTTGATGGCCAGCGATCAGTTGGACGTCCGCCCCATCATCGGCGGTGTCTGGCCGATCAGTCAGTGGCACGAAGCGTTCGAAAAGATGCACCATGGCGAAGTGGTCAAATCGGTTCTGAATCCCAACTAGTTCCGCTTCGCTTTCGCCTGTCTTCCCGATCATCTCCCGCCATCACATCCCACCCCCATCAGATCATGCCGCAACTCGCAGCTTTCCCCAAAGCCTACATGCATGCGTTGTGCAAAGACGGCACGATGACCGTCGCACAATGGATCGACATTGCCGCCACCTTGGACATCGATGGCATCGAATGGTACGCCGGTTTTCTAGAGATGGCGGACCGGTCGAACTGGTCGCAATTCCGAAGCCGGGTCCAGGACCACGGCATGGTGATCCCGATGGTGTGCTGTTCGCCCGACTTCACTCATCCGGATGCCGATTTCCGCGCCGCACAAATCGAGCACCAGAAATCATGGATCGACATGTCCCATGAACTGGGCGCCAGTTACTGTCGAGTGCTGAGCGGTCAACGGCGTCCGGAGCTATCGATCGACGAAGGCGTGCGGCTGGCGGCCGATTCGATCCAACAATGTTTGCCCTATGCCCAGGAACGCGGCATCACGCTGATCATCGAAAACCACTACAAGGATGACTTTTGGGAGTATCCCGAATTCGCCCAGAAGATGGACGTGTTCTGCCAATTGGTGGCCGCGATCGATCATCCTAACTTTGGTGTCAATTACGACCCCAGCAACACGTACATCGCCGGCGAAGATCCACTGGAACTGTTGCGACGAGTGTCCGAGCGAGTGGTCACGATGCACGCCAGCGATCGCTACCTGACCGAAGGAACGATCGAGGATCTGCGCCGTGAAGAAGGCGGTTCCGTGGGCTATGCCCGACGACTTAGCCACGGCGAAATCGGCAAAGGCCTGAATGACTACGACGCGATATTCACCGAACTAACCCGAGTCGGTTTTGACGGTTGGATCAGCATCGAAGATGGCGTTGACGGGATCGAACAACTTCGCCGAAGCGTCACGTTCCTAAAACAAAAAATCGCTCAGCACTGGCCGCAAAGCTAGCGGTGAAGAAGGATTCCCGGCGACGGACCGGGCTGCCGTTGCCGTTGGCCGTTTAGCCGCCAGCCTCGGTTTCGTCACGCAAGAACCGGGGCTATCGCTCGAACGGCTGGCCAAACAGTTGCCCTCTGGCACCGGTGCGACGCTGCACCATTCACAACCGATGGATCATTTTGGGTTGGAAGTCGTCGACAGGTCCACTTTCGCGGGCACATCGTCGAGTCCCCAGTATTGGTGTTGAATTCCAGCTTCATTCACAACCACGATCCGCAAGCCAGATGGGTCTTTGCCCAGCGGCCGGCCGACGGGTCCGGTGGTGATCATTTCCATCGCTCCCGCGGTCCCGTAGGCGTTTCGATGGTAGTGGCCAGCGAACACGGCCCGGACTCCCGCCTGTTTCAACTGCGCCAGTAGCGGCGTCCTGCGTTCCAACGGGATGTTGAAGTATTCATCCGGTTCGTCTTCCTGCGTCAGAAACAGCGGGTGATGCTGGAACACCAGGATATGTTTGGCCTGCGCATCTTTCGCGGCAACCAACTGCTGCTGCAGCCACGCCTGCTGGTCGGCATACACTCCCGGCGCGCCGCTGGGATCTTTCAGCACACTGGAATTCATCACGATGTTGCAAACGCCACCGACCCAAAACGAAAAATAGTCATCGCCAAAATGGGATTGATAACTGGCGATCGATTCGGGCGTGGGGCGGTTCCCCAGATCGTGGTTCCCACAGACGCATACCAACGGAATATCAGCGTCCACTTTGGAAAAGTCGCGGCGGTACTGTGCCACCTGATCTTGATAACGATCCTGTTTGGGAGTCGCGTTGGTCAGGTCACCACAAACGATCACAAACCGAGGACGCAGCCGATTGATGTGCTGGACGGTGCGCTGCACCAGAGCGGCTTCCTGTTCGAAACCCTTGTTCCCGGTGAACATGCCGTATTGAGTATCAGCCAGTTGCATGAAGAAGAACGGGCTTTGCCACGTCTGTTCGTGCGGTGAATCGAATGCCGCAAAGGTCCGATTCGCGGCCTGTGCAAAACGGTCGTTCGCTGCATCCGCAATGGGCTCATCGGCTCGCGCCGTCGCAGTGACAAAAAGCAGGATCAGAGTGAGGGAGGTCCGCATGAACATGAAACCGAAATTGTGAAAACAGAAACGAAGCAAAAGAGCGGTCCCCCCAAATCCCCGTAGTGGGATTCGCCAGAATTCCCTCGTCGTTGGTGATGCTGGGAATTCTGGCGAACCCCACTACGGGTGATCGTATGGAGATCTTGGTGGTTGGTTAGGGAGCGACTGGGGCGACGGTTTTTTGGAGCCGTTGGCGGGTGGCTTTCCAGGCGGCGTTTCCGTGCTCGATCCGTTCGGCTGGCTTGCCCGTCATTGGCCAGTTGGGATCCGGGCGATGGGCTTCGGCAAAGATCGCCTTGGCTCGTTTGACTTGATCCGGGTGTTGACCGGCGATGTTCGACGACTCGCTGCGATCGGTGGCCAGGTCATAAATTTCGATCGGCTGATCGACGCCGTTTTGGACCGCTTTCCAGTCGCCCCAACGAGCGGCGCGGATGGGCTTGCCTTCGTGCAGTTCCCAATAGAAGTAATCACGTTTGGGCGCCTCGGCCCCTTCGAAATAGTCCAGCAGCGAAACACCATCGGTTTCGTATCCGGCCGGCGTCGTCGCCCCCGACACTTCGACAAAGGTCGGCATCAGATCCCAGAACGCCCACGGTTGATTATCCACTCGCCCGGCCGGCACATGCCCTGGCCACCACGCGATCGCGGCCTGACGCAGGGCACCTTCATAGAGCCCACGCTTGTATCCGCGAAGCCCGTTGCTGGCCTGATCAAACAGTTTCCCCATGTCCGATTGCGGACTGAACGATGAACCATTGTCGCCGCTAAAGACAACCAACGTATCGTCATCGATCTTCAGTTCTTTTAGCAGATCAAACATTTCGCCCATGTCGGAATCCAACCGTGTGACCTGCGCGGCATAGGCTTTCTGTTTGTCGGTCCATGGCTTATCGGCATAGATCCCGTAGTCATCGATCTCGTGCCGACCATGTGGCAACGTCACCGCATAGAACATCATGAAGGGCTGTTCGGCGTTGCTTCGAACCCACGCCAACATGTCGTTCTGAATCAGTTCTTGGGCGTAGGTTTCGCCAACCGTGTTGCCATCATTGCCAGGAAGTGGAAAGGCCTGATCGTCGTTATGCAGATAGCGAGGAAAGTAGCTGTGGGCGTGGCGTTGGCAGTTGTAACCAAAGAAATGGTCGACGCCCTGTTTCATCGGGCTGCCGGTGGTATCAAAGAACCCCATTCCCCATTTGCCGAACGTGGCGGTCGCATAGTCTGCTTGCTTGGCAACTTCGGCGATCGTGACCGTTTCGTCCGGCAGCGGAAATTGACCTTCGGGTGCCAATTCGTAATTGCCGCGAACCGGGCAATGCCCGCTGTGCAGCCCCGTCATGAACGTTGACCGACTGGGGGCACAGACACTGGTCCCACAGTAGGCCTGCATGTACCGAGTCCCTTCAGCCGCCATCTGGTCCAAACGCGGCGTTTGAATCAATTCCTGTCCGTAGCACCCGAGATCGCCCTGTGCGACGTCATCGCTTAGGACAAAAATGAAGTTGGGTCGCCGTTCCTGGGCCACGCAAAGGCCGGACAAAAACAGCAACGACAAACAGGCAAATCGACAAACACACAACACGATATTTTCTCTTCTAATCACGAAGCGACAATTCAAAAATCAGGGCAGAGCGGAAAAGAAGTATCCGATTCTTACAACAAGTGTTTGGCTTTGATTTCCAGATACTGATTCACCAGCGGGGCGGTCAGTTCATCGGGGAAAGCGTCCACAATCAACACACCACGGTGCTCCAAATCTTTCAATACCTGGTCACGCCACAGCAGAATGTCTGCGGCGGCGGCCGATCGATACATCGAAAATGAATCTCCACCGGGCGAATCCGCGGCGTCGAACATTTCGCGGTCACGCAGCAGTACCCCAAGCGGAAGATGCTGGCCGTTGATGTTGCCAAGATAATCCACCACCGCTCCCGCGTTGACCTCGTCGATCACATTGGTTGCCAACACGACCAACGAACGTCGCTTGCAATGGGTCGACAGGTACAAAAACGCTTGGTCGTAGCGAGATTCGACTAACCGAGGAAACTGGTCGAACCCGGCATGGATCAACCGATTCATCTGACTTTTGCCACCCGCCGGCGGAATGTAGGAATGAATTTCGTCGGAAAAACACAGCATGCCCACCGAATCGCCCTGCGACAGTGCAACATAGGCCATCATCAAAGTCGAATTCAAAGCGTGATCCAACAACGAATACCCATCACGTTGGTTGGTCATCATCCGCCCGCAATCGAGCAGAAAGATCACACGCTGACTCTGGTCACTTTGAAACTGGCGAACCGTTAGTTTGCGTCGCCGCGCGGTGCTGCGCCAATCGATGTGCCGGTAATTGTCGTCACGGCTATAGTCACGCAGCCGTTCAAATTCACTGTCCTGACCAATCCGGCGTGTCTTACGAACACCGATCAAACTAAGCCGGTTGGTACGCGCCAGCAGGGCATAGTCGGACAGTTGTTTCATGTCCGGATAGACATTCAATGGTTGGGCCAGCGGCAGCACCAAATGTCGTTTCCACAATCGGCACAGACTTGAAAAGTTCAAGTAGACGTTCCGTAATTCGAACGCACCGCGACGTCCCGGTGTTAGCTTCCGCCGTGCGGTCATCAGCCCTCGCGTCGGCAGACGCAGTGCGTGATGTTCCGGCGACGACGTGAAGTGTTCCGGCAGGTCGTCACGAACCTGGCCGATCAACGCCATTCCCGATCGGTTTTCCACCGTCAATTCACTGTCGACGGTCACCCCCAACGAACAGGTCTTGGGGATCGAACGCCGGACTTCGACGCCACGATTGGTCAACGTGTAAAGCAACGCAAAGTCGATGGCGGCGATGATCACTAGCCCGACATCGACCATCGCGGCAATGACCAAAAATCCGGGAATGAAGATCGCCACCACACTGACGACCAACGACACGGCCAACAAACCAACCCACGCCATCGATGGATAGATCCGCAGTTTCCAAGCCGCGACCAGCAACGGCGCGGCCAGAAATGCCAGCACCAACCACGGCCACTGGCTCTGCCACTGGACATGGTCTTCGATAGACCGCTGGAAAATTTCGTTCATGCGTTCGTTGGTGCTGGTGCTGTGTTGACGCAAAAGGTCGGTGCCGTGCCGAGCATCGACTCATCGTAGCGAAACTCGCCAGAAGTTTGTCGATTGAGCGGAAGTCACAACGGCAATGATAAGCCGCTGGCCGTGAGGTCACGGGCAGCGGGGGGGGGGGATTCCCGGCCGCTCACGCGTCGCGGCTCACTGAATCGAAAGATCGCCAACAGTTTCGGCAGGGATCGGGGGGCCGAAAGTTTTGGCAACTTTCGCTACGGAGAAAGGAGGAATGAGAGGATGGACATGCCGAAAGTTTTGGCAACTTTCGCTACGGAGGAAGGTTGGATGGACACGCCGAAAGTGTTGGCAACTTTCGCTACGGAGGAAGGTTGGAATGAGAGGATGGACATGCCGAAAGTTTTGGCAACTTTCGCTACGGGTGGAAGCAGAGTTTTGAAACCTTCACGTGGCACTACAGCGCGATCGTGACGGTTTTGTTTTCGGTGTACGCCTTCAGTCCTTCTTCGCCTAGTTCCCGGCCATACCCGCTCATTTTGAACCCTCCGAAAGGGGCCGCGGCGTCGAACACGTCGTAGCAATTGACCCAAATGGTTCCGGCTCGGACGCGTGCGGCAAATTCGTGCGCCACCGAGATGTCGCGTGTCCAAACGGCGGCCGCTAGTCCAAAGAACGTATTGTTGGCTCGTTGGATGATGTCGTCTTTGTCATCAAAGGTCAGCACACTTAGTACCGGTCCAAAGATCTCGTCCGTTGCGATCGACATATCGTCGCGAACGTTGTCAAAGATCGTCGGTTCGATGAAGTAACCTTTGTCGCCGACGCGATTGCCCCCGCTGATGCAATCGGCTCCCTCTTTTTTGCCCTTATCGATGTACGACAAAATCTTATCGAATTGAGCCTGATCCACCTGTGGGCCTTGTTCGGTATCGGCAGCGAACGGATCACCAACCTTTCGCCGGGCCGTCAGTGCCTGCAGCTTTTCGATGAACTCGTCATGCTTGCTGGATTCGACGAACACTCGGCTGCCTGCACAACAACATTGCCCTTGGTTCAGGAACAGTCCCACATAGGCGCCCATGGCAGCCGCATCCAAGTCGGCATCGGCAAAGATCACATTGGGGCTTTTGCCGCCCAATTCAAACGTCAATCGTTTCAGCGTGTCGGCTGAATCGCGGGTGATGATCTGAGCCGTTCGATGTTCGCCGGTGAATGCGATCTTGTCGATCTGCGGATGTTTGACCACTGCGGCGCCGGCCGTTGGACCGAAGCCGGGAACGACATTGATGACGCCGTCGGGAATGCCAACCTCTTTGGCCAATTGGGCCATTCGCAAACAGGTCAGCGGCGTTTGTTCGGCCGGCTTCATCACGATCGTGCAACCGGCGGCCAGCGCCGGCCCCCATTTCCAAGCCGTCATCAGAATCGGAAAATTCCAGGGGATGATCTGACCGGCCACACCGATCGGTTCCCGGCGGGTGTAACAGAAGTGGTTGCCACGAATGGGAATCGTGCTGCCGTGAATCTTGTCGGCATAGCCGGCGTAGTAACGCAGACAATCGATCGCCAATGGCAGATCCACGTTGCGACTGTCTTTTAACGGCTTGCCGTTATCGAGCGTTTCCAGCGCTGCCAAAGCGTCAATTTCCGCTTCCATCCGATCGGCCAACAGGTACATCAACCGGCCTCGATCGCGGGCATCCATCGTCCGCCAGGGACCGTTTTCGAAGGCTTCGCGTGCGGCCTTGGCTGCCGCATCGACGTCCGCGGCGTCCCCTTCGGCGACTTGCGCGATCTCCTGTTCCGTCGCGGGGTTGATCGTCGCAAACGTTTTCCCGCTGACGGCCGGCACCCAATTACCACCGATGAAGCACTGGGTTTCGGTAATTTTGATTTCGGATGGGGCGGATGAAATCGTCGCAGACATGCAAACCTCCGGTGATTCGCTGGGGAAACGGGGACATTGGCCAGTGTAGCGGATCACGAAACAAGCGAGGTTGCCGAGGTTCTCTCCAGCGTCCAAAATCCGGCTCCCACAATCGCGGTCCACCCACCGCCCAAAGCCACGCTTGACGCCGGCTAGGGGCCCGAAGGATCGTGAGAGGAAAAAAGTGTCCGCCCCCTTTTGTGCCAAGCACCCGAAGGGCCGGCTTGCCGGCAAAAGGGGGCGGACACCTTTTGCCGCTCATTGCTCGAAACCCTTTCAATCAACAAATCTGATCGATCATGGAACAGTCCTTTCTCGCCTACCTGCGTGGCCGCTGCCGTTCGCTGCCGCAAGTTTCCGTGGGCATTGGCGACGATGCAGCCGTGATCGAGCCCGTCGTGGGCCAACAGATTGCCTGTGTCGATCAGATCATCGACGGTGTGGATTTCCTGTCCGACCAGCACTCGCTAGGCGATGTTGGATTCAAGTCGATGGCGATCAACCTTAGCGACGTTGCGGCGATGGGAGCGGTGCCGACGTCGGCGTTGGTCACGTTGGCCTTGCCAAAGTCCAACGCGACGCGGATTGCTGGCGAAGTCTACGAAGGCATTTTCGAGGCTGCCACCCAATTCAAAGTTGCGATCGCGGGCGGCGATCTGTCGACCTACGATGGCCCCCTTGCGATCAGCGTCACGCTGCTAGGCCATGTGCCGGCCGGCGGAGCTTGGCTGCGAAGCGGCGCCGGCGAAGGCGAAGCGATTCTGGTGACCGGCCCGGTCGGCGGCAGTATCCGTGGTCGCCACATGCGTCCCAACCCGCGAGTCGAACTGGCCGCCAAACTTCGCGAACTGGTTCAAGTGACCGCCGCGATCGACATCAGTGATGGGCTGTCACTGGACCTGGATCGGCTGTTGGCCAAAAGTGACGTCGGTTGCGAACTGAAGATCGATACGATCCCGATTCACGACGACGCGATCGAACTGTCGAAAACCTCTGGACGCACTCCATTCCAGCACGCCTGGAGCGACGGCGAAGACTTTGAATTGATCGTCACGATGAGCCAATCGGACGCTGACAAAGTGTTGGCCACCGACGTAGGTGCCACACTGACTCAGATCGGTACGACTACCAGCCGTACCGGGCTGTGGAAACTGGAAAACGGTCGCCACGAACGGCTGTCACCCCAAGGCTACGTTCACTAAGCAAGTCGCTAGACGCGCATCCAATCAACGTTCCGCCCTGGGATTCGCCAGAATTCCCGGTGCGGAAATGGATGCGGCGACGGGAAGTTGATGCGGCAAAGGGAATTCCACGACGACAAGGACGGCTTAGGTCGATCGTTTCTTTGCGATGGCCGGGGATTCCAAGATGCCTTTGACTTTGGGCCACAGGATGACGGCTTCGACCAGCATCCAGGCTTCTAACACGAGAGTCGACATGCCCACGATGATCACCACCCAATTGGGATGATCGGCCGCGAACCATCCGGGCAACTCGGACAGCATCGCCCAGGCTGGAACGATCAGCATGAAAATCATCGGGATCACGATGAACCACACCGGCACGCCGCGTCGCCATAAGAAGAACGAGATCACCAGGAACGCCAATCCGGCAAGCAACTGATTGGTGGCCCCGAACAGTGGCCATAGGATCAATCCACCTTTGCCCGCGAAAGTCGTCAACCACCATCCGGCTCCGGCGATCCCGCCGGCGCTGGCCGCAGCGGGCAGATCCACGGCGGATTGGACAAAGTCCGCCGGCAAATCGCCCGCGATGGCCTGGGTAAACGAAACCGGTGTGTTGGGCGCCGGCAAAGCAGCGATCACCAGCCCCAGCGAGACCGCGAAGATGGTCGCGCCATGTTTGTTGGTCAACCAAACCAACGGGTTCAGCGATAGTCCGCCGGAGCGGGAATCGGCCGCTGGATCACCGACAAAGGTCGCCGCTAATTCTTGAACCACATAGCGTTGCAATCGGCAGGCAGTGTCCAAGGTTGTTCCGGCAAACGATGCCACCAAGACGCCCATGATCGCCACCGCGATTTGCGATGGCACCGAGATCGCTCGCAGGAAATTGGCCGAACCGTCCACAAAGGCGCCCACTTTGGCCCCCAAGCCGCTGGCCGATGCCCAGGTGGCATAACGGGCCATGTAGGCATCACTGCCGGTCACCATTTCGGTTCCCCCGACCGCGGTGGCCCCCAATCCCAACCCGGCCACGCAAGCCAGAATCACGATCACCGCCAAGAAGCCTTCGGTCAGCATCGAACCGTAACCGACAAACTGAGCGTCCGATTCGCTCTTGATCTGTTTACTGGACGTGCCCGAGGAAACCAGACAATGGAACCCACTGCACGCACCGCAAGCGATCGTGATGAACAGGAACGGAATCACCGCCGGTGCGCCAACCGGATCGGCTCGCAACATCGGGGCTACGATTTCCAGCGGAATCCGGTCACCGCCATCGACGATCGGTGCACCACCGAACAAACCTGCGTAGACCAACCCGACCACCACCAAACCGAGTGCCGTGATCAGCTGCAGTGAATTGATGTAATCACGCGGTTGCAACAGCAACCACACCGGCAACACCGATGCGACGTAGGAATAAACCAACAGCAACAATACCCACGTGATCACCGACCAACCGGCCATCGCATTGTTGATGGATCCCAAAATCCCGTCGTTCCCAAACACCAACGTCAAATACATCGCGACCAACGCGATCAACGATGGCAGCAGCAGGGCGACGTTCCTGCGGTGCAACCAGGTACCGATCGCAACCGCGATCGGGATCTGGACCAAACACGGGATGATCGATGCGGGGTACTGTTTGAAGACGGCGGCGATGACGAGTCCAAAAATCGCCAACACGATCGTCAACGCCATGAACAGGATCAACAGGAACAGCATCCGCACGCGGCGGTTTAGCACCCGGCCGGCCACGTCGCCGACCGTTTGCCCCTTGCTGCGAATCGAAACCACCAAGGCCCCAAAATCATGCACCGCGCCGACCAAGATCGACCCCAGCAGCACCCAAACCAGGGCCGGTAACCAGCCCCACATGACGGCAATCGCGGGGCCGACGATCGGACCGGTACCGGCGATGGACGTGAAGTGGTGCCCGAAAAGCACCGATTTGTCGGTGGGTACGAAGTCGCAATCGTCATTTAATTCCACACTGGGCACCACGGCGGACGGATCGAGCCGGAAGATCTTCCGCGCCAACCATCGACCGTAGGTGTGATAGGCGATCCAGTAAGCGACCATCGAACCAACAGCGATCAACAGTGTGCTCATGGATACCGACTTCGAAGTGTTCGTGGATACTTGTAAATATGCTGAATGACGACAGCCAGCCTACCACCGCTACGTCCATTGGCGGGCGGCGTCTATACTGGCCAAGAACCAATCTTAACAGCTTCTCCCCTGCTTGCGACTTACGCACGGAGCGATTTGAACGTGTCGGAAACTATCGAAAAGACAATCATCATCGGCAGCGGTCCTGCCGGCTGGTCCGCCGCCATCTACGCCGCTCGTGCCAACTTGAACCCCGTCGTGTACGAGGGGACTTACAAGCCTGAAATGATCCCGTTGGGCCAGTTGGCATTCACGACCGAAGTCGAAAACTACGCTGGCTTTCCAGCCGGAAACGTTCGCGCATTCGTCGAATCGGCCGTCAGCAAAGACCGCCACTACAACCTGCCCCCCGCACCGGCGGGCCACGAAAAAGATGGTCAGCCACATTACGCGGTGCAGGGCACCGAGCTGATGGAACTGATGAAACAGCAGGCGCTGAACTTCGGCACTCGCGTGATCAGCGACGACATCGAAAGCGTCGATTTCGCAGAAGCCGGCCCACACACGCTGAAACCCGCCTCGGGTGAACCCGTCAAAGCCCACACCGTGATCATCGCCACTGGCGCTCGAGCGAACTATCTGGGGCTGCCCTCGGAAGAGGAATACAAGAACAAGGGCGTCAGCGCCTGTGCGGTTTGCGACGGAGCGCTGCCGATCTATCGCAGTCGACCGTTGGCTGTCGTCGGTGCCGGTGACTCGGCCGTCGAAGAAGCCACCTACTTGGCCAACCTAAAAGACGCTGCCACGATCTACATGATCGTCCGCCGCGACGAAATGCGAGCGTCCAAGGTGATGCAGGACCGGGCAAAGAATCACCCGAAGATTGAGATCCTTTGGAACAGCGTCGTCAGCGAGGTCGTCGGTGACGGCAAGCTGGTCACGGGAGTAAAAATTGCCAGCACGGTCGACGATTCGACGCGGGACCTCGAAGTCGGCGGCATGTTTGTTGCCATCGGACACACGCCCAACACCGCGTTCCTGGGCGGTGCGGTCGACATGAACGAATCGGGCTACATCCAGTGGGCCAAACCGTTCCGCACCAACACCAACATTCGCGCCGTGTTTGCCGCCGGTGACGTTGCCGATGACTACTATCGCCAAGCGATCACGTCTGCCGGCACCGGTTGCATGGCAGCCCTGGATGCCGAACGCTATCTGGCCGAACAGGAATAACCATGTGGCCCGGTCGGGATCGGCGGACTGGACGAAATGAATCCAGGCCACCGGCGCAGAGGGAGTTCGGACCAGTCCGTCCCGCCTCTGCAGCGGGCGGAATGATTCTTGCTGATGCGTAGCAGCATGAATGGAAAGGTTGGGTTAGAATCGCCGCTACTGTGATCTAGCCCACCCTTCGAAGGAACACCGATTGAGTCAACAATCGGTTCGCACGCCCATGACCGACGGCCCAAGCAACAAAATCCAATCCGACCGCGAACTGCTTCAAAATGCCGCCAACGAGGGAAAGCTTCTAGGCGCATTCATCCGGTTGTCGGGACCGGGTTGGCTGCAAAGTGCGATCACGCTTGGTGGCGGATCGCTTGCCGGCGCGCTGTTCCTGGGCGTGTTGGGCGGAACCAGCATGATCTGGTTGCAATTGATGGCGATCTTCATGGGCGTCGTCATGTTGTCGGCGATCAGCTACGTGACTCTGTCTACCGGTCGCCGTCCGTTCGAAGCGATCAATAGCGAAATCAATCCAGCGTTGGGCTGGTCGTGGGTCATCGCCACCTGCATGGCCAACATGATTTGGTGCATGCCTCAGTTCAGTCTGGCCTATGACGCGTTGGACAAGAACCTGTTTTCGATCGGTGGCGGCGAAGGTCTGGGGGATTCCACCAGCACTCGCATGATCGTCACGGTCGCACTGCTGTTGTCGGCCGGATTTGTGGTTCTGTTGAAGGCCAAAGAAGGCAAGTCAGCCAAGCTTTTCGACGCGTTCCTGAAGGCGCTCATTGGGATGGTCGTGATCTGCTTTGTCGGCGTCGTGGTCTTGCTGGCCGCCAACGGACAATTGGACTTCAGCCAGATCTTTACCGGCATGATTCCCAACCCCGGCCAGTGGAACTCGCCTGCCGGTGATCTAGCGGCGTTGATCGCGGGATTGCCGCAGACCGGACAGGACTACTGGAACACGACGATTCTGAGTTCGCAAAGGGCCGTCATGATTGCCGCGGCGGCGACCGCAGTCGGAATCAACATGACGTTCCTGTTGCCCTATTCGATGCTCAGCCGCGGTTGGGACAAACCGTTCCGCGGACTTGCTCGTTTTGACTTGGCAACCGGAATGGCGATCCCTTACATCTTGGTCACCAGCTGTGTCGTGATCGCGGCGGCATCCACCTTCCACGCCAAAATCGATGACTCGCTGGCCAGCAACGACCTGACCGTGATGGAATCGAGTCCGATGTTTGATTCGGTCAAAGGGTCGCTGATCGGACGCATCGATGCCGACTTGGGTGCGGCTGCCGAAACGACCGACGAAGCAACCAAACTAGAAATGGCAGCCAAGTTGCCTGTCGAAGAAAAGAAACTGGCTTTGTCGCTGGTCAAGCGAAACGCGTTTCAACTATCCGACACCCTGGCACCGCTGCTTGGCAAAACGATGGCCAATTTGGTGTTCGGTCTGGGCGTCTTTGGAATGGGCTTTTCGACGATCATCATCCTGATGCTGATCAACGGGTACGCATTCCGTGAAATCGTTGGATCCCCCGATGGAACCACACCGTTCGTGGTCGGGTGTCTGGTCGCGGGCCTGTTTGGTGCCAGTTGGGTATTCCTGTGGCAGGGTGACGCGAAATTCTGGCTCGCAATTTTCACGTCCAGCTTTGGAATGATGTTGTTGCCGATCGCTTACATCACGTTCTTTTTGATGATGAACAGCAAGCGGATCCTGGGTTCGGAAAAGCCGACGGGAACCAGCATGATCGTCTGGAATGTGTTGATGATCCTGTCGGTGATTGGCGCCATCGTGGCCGCATCGGCCGCGATCTATGAAAAGGCGATGGACAAGAGCAACCCGATGGCCTTCAACGCCATCATGGGACTGCTTGCGGTCTTTGTGGTCGCATTGATCGCGGGCCATTTCCTCCGCCATCCAAGTACGACGCAGGTGGACGCGTAGCCCGCGGCTGCCGCCCCCCTTTCCCACAACACGCCATTTCAAGGATGACCATCGATGAGCCACTGGATCAGTGTCGACAAAGCACGCAGCGAGTCGTCAATCGGACCGGATATCGAGATTCGCGGTTGGGTTCGCACTCGCCGCGACAGCAAGGGCGGATTCAGTTTCGTCGAAATCAACGATGGCAGTTGCTTTGGGAACCTGCAAATCGTAGCGCCGGCGGAACTGGCCAACTATGCCGACGAAGTCCAGAAGTTGTCGGTCGGTTGCAGCGTCGTCGTCACCGGCGAATTGAAAGAATCGCCGGCCTCGGGGCAGGCCACGGAACTGCACGCCACCGCCCTGCGGGTGCTGGGCTGGGCGGACCCGGAAACCTATCCGCTGCAAAAGAAGCGGCACACATTTGAAAAGCTGCGTGAATGGGCTCACCTGCGTCCCCGCACCAACACGTTTGGTGCGGTTGCACGCGTCCGCAATCAGATCAGCCAATCGATCCATCAATTCTTTCACGAGAATGGATTCTTCTACACCCACACGCCGATCATCACAGCCAGCGACTGCGAGGGTGCCGGTGAAATGTTCCGCGTCACGTCGCTGGACCTAGAAATGCTGGCCAAGAAAGGCGGGCCGGTGAATTACGAATACGACTTTTTCGAGAAACCCGCCCACCTGACCGTCAGCGGCCAATTGAACGGCGAAGCCTACGCCACCGCGTTGGGCCGGATCTACACATTCGGGCCAACCTTTCGCGCCGAAAACAGCAACACGTCGCGGCACTTGGCCGAGTTCTGGATGGTCGAACCCGAAGCGGCGTTCTTTGACCTTGCCGACAACATGAAATTGGCCGAAGACTTTCTGAAACGAATCTTCAGCGATTGTCTGAACCATTGCGGCGAAGACATGCAGTTCTTTGACCAACGGATCGAAAAGGGAAAGATCGAACAGCTGACCGCGGTGATCGACAAACCGTTTTCGCACATGACGTACACCGAAGCGGTCGATGTGCTGAAATCAACGACCGAGAAATTTGAATTCCCCGTCGAATGGGGCACTGATCTGCAGGCCGAGCATGAACGGTTTCTGACCGAAAAACATGTCGGCGGACCGTTGATCTTGACCGACTATCCATCGACGATCAAACCGTTCTACATGCGTGTCAGCGACGACGGCAAAACGGTTGCGGCGATGGACGTCCTGGTACCCGGCGTGGGCGAAATCATCGGTGGCAGCCAACGCGAAGAAAGACTCGATGTGTTGCTGTCGCGAATGAGCGAAGCCGGACTCAGCGAGGAAGAATACAGCTGGTACATCGACCTGCGACGCTACGGCACCGTACCGCACGCCGGTTTTGGACTGGGGCTGGAACGAGCCGTTCAGTACGCCACCGGAATGGCCAATATCCGAGACGTCATCCCGTTCCCACGAACGCCTGGCAACGCAGACTTCTAAGGCCCCAGCCGGTTCATTCATCCGTCTAGGCCGTTCTTCGTAGCGGAACTCGTCAAGAGTTTCGGCCTTGGATCTGAGATCCATCGAAAGTCTTGACGACTTCCGCTACCCAGTGATTCACCGTGTTTGTCTGAACGGCTCGTAAGTCAACCGGCGGCTAGCGCCCGTCTAAAAACTCGGTTGTAAAACACTGCTCGGGTTTTACTTTGCCCACCGACGCTGGGTCCATCTCTTCCATCTGGTCTACCAACTGCGTCCAACGATCGATGGACATGTCGCCGATGTTGTCGATCGACATCTCGCCGGGAAGCGCCAACGGACGCAGTTCGCTGCTGCCAAAATCGAGTGCCTCGGGTGTCATCCCGTGTCGGTTGGCGTCCATGATCGCAGCGTTGCCGGCCGCAGGATCCGTCAGGTAGTGCTGCCAGCCGATGCGAGTCGCGGCGACGAATCGTCGAACCAGATCGGGTTGTTCGCGAATCATTTTGCCGCTGGTGATCAGGACACTTGAATACGGGTTCCAACCCAGGTCGCTGACCATCAACGTTCGCACCTCCACGCCTTGCTGACGAGCGACCAATGGCTCGGCGAACGAATACGCCTGCACGGCAATCGTGGGGTCGGCGATCAAGGATGAAACGCTGCCGTGATAAGGCACTTCGCGAACATTATCCAGAACGCCTTTGGACCGCATGAATTCCAAGAATGAACGGCCCGCCTGACGCTGCAAGGTCATCCCCGACAGGCCAGCAAAATCTTTCACGCCGCTGTCTTCACGTACCAGAATGCAACGCGGACTGTCCTGCATCACGGCCATCACCGCAACGATGTCCATGCCTTCGCGGCGGTAAACAACCACGTCATCGGCGTTCGCCATCGCAAACTGGACACGCCCCAATTGCAACTCGGGCGCCACCGGTGTCGCTCGTCCGCCGGGACGAACTTCGACGTCCAAACCGGCCTGTTGGTACGTCCCATCAGCAAACGCTTGATAGACGCCGCCGTGTTCGGCTTCCGGATACCAATTCAACTGCACGGCCACCGCAGTGTCGGCCGACGATGGATCGCCAGCGCCAGACGAAACCGCGACCGACGAATCGCTTTTTTGTCCACAGCCGACAAAAACGGTGATCATCCAAGCCGCAACCATGAAGCGAAGCGCGGTAGAGAAGTGCCCGCCCCGTTTTGCCGAGAACCGGCCCTTCGGGTGCTTTGCACAAAAGGGGGCGGACACGTTTTTCGGGCAAGTCCCTAACCACCACCGATGATGAATCCACATCACGTCACCAAGCCTTCCACAATTTCGACCGAAGCAAATCAGGTCCCATGATGGCGGATCGATGCAGTATCCGAAACCATGCGACGTATCGGACGCCACACGACCTCTTAACGCGTCGGCCGACTGGATGTCCAACGACGCAGCAACGTCGACGAAACCAACTGAACAGCCCCGAACAACGCCAACCCTAAACCGGCTGATCCAAACAGGGCAGCGATCAAGGCGTCCGTCTTGGCCAGCCCCTGCCAGCCAGTCATCAAAGTCCCCAGCCCGTCATAGCTGGTCCCGTTGCCGACAAAGAACTCTGCCACGATCGCGCCGATCACCGCCAACCCGCTGCTGGTTTTCGCGCCTAACATCAGGTGTTGTACCGACGACGGAATCTGCAGCTTCGTCAATCGCCGTCGCCGACCGGCCCCGTACAACCGAAACAGATCTGATGCGTCACGGTCGATCGACACCAACCCGGTGGTAACGCTGTTGACGATCGGAAACAAACACACAATCACCGTGACGATCACGACGGTGCGAAACGTGTACCCGCTCCAGATGATCAGCAGGGGGGCGACCGCCACGATCGGGACGGTTTGCAACAGCAGGACGTAGGGAAAAAAGGCCATGCGGATGCGGCGGGACAAACTGAACGCGATTGAAATCCAGACGCCCAATATGATTGCCGCCGCCAACCCAGCCACCGCGGCCGCACCGGTTGCGATCGTTCCCCGAACCAACTCTTCGCGATGGATGACCGCAGCGTCCCAAACCTGTCCGGGCGTCGGCAGCAAGGCTTTGGGCAGTTCGAACCACCCCACCACTCCATACCAAGCGGCGATCCCGGCAATCGCCACCGAGACGACCAACCCAGTGCTGGTTGCGAATTCGAGCATTCGCTGTTTGCGGTCCACAGGGATCACGACACACCTCGCAGTTCCGCGCTAACGATGCCGTAGAAACGCCCGAACTCTGGTGTGCTGCGAAGCGATTCGGATCGTGGGAACGAAAGCGGGTTGTCCAAAACCGATGTGACACGCCCGGATCGCATCACCGCGACCTGATGCGATAACCCAATCGCTTCGGCAATGTTGTGCGTCACCATCACGGCGGTGAATCGATGATCATCCCAAAGTCGCATCACCAGTTCGCCCAACTGGTTTCGCAGCATGTCATCCAGAGCCGCGAAGGGTTCGTCCAACAACAACACGCGCGGCCGCGTCACGAGCGCTCGAGCAATCGAAACTCGCATCTTCATTCCGCCGGATAATTGATGCGGAAACCGCTTCGATGCGTCCTCCAATCCCACCCGCGCAAGCATCTCCATCGCAACTTCGCGTTGGTCGCGTCGGTTGCCATGACCGATCAGTTCCAACGGCAACATCACGTTCTGACACGCCGTTCGCCAAGGCAGTAGCGTGGGCTGCTGGAACACGAATGCGACTTCGCCTCGACTGCCGGCGGCGACCGGATCCATCGACACCGATCCTTGGGTAGGCTTTTCCAAACCCGCCATCAATCGCAACAGCGTCGTTTTCCCACAGCCACTGGGGCCTACCAGAGCCAAGACTTTGGATGCATCCGCCGTCAACGAAACGCTATCGACGGCACGAACGCCTCCCGCATACTGGATCGATAGCGAATCGCATCGGATCGCAGACGCAAGGGCGGGGGAGTTCACGACAGAGTCCATCGGCACAGTGGCGAATCAGGGCAAGCGGCTGAACCATCGCAGCAGCAAGATTGCCACCGACACCGGGTCCGTTCACTATTCAGGTTCGGCAACCTTGGCCGCTTCGCTTAGATTGCCTGCCGGTTTCAAACTGAACCGCCGGCCATCAATTTCAAGCATCACGAACTTCGGGGTAACCTCGACAACCTCGCCTTTCAGCGTACCAATTTCGAACGCATCGCCAACACGCAAACGAAGGGTCTGGTCACGGGTGCGAACATGCATCCAGGCCATCCATTCATCGCGACCTTGGACCAGTGCGGTCAACACAGTTTGGGTCGAATCGTCAAACTTCGGCTTTTCAGGAGCCGATTTTGGCGGCGGTGGTGGATCGACCACCTTGACCAACAATTTCTGTTCGCTGGTTCGCGCCGGATAGCCGTTGTCGGTAGCCCGGACCGTGATCGGAAACTCCTGCTTGGTCGGACTATTGATTTTCAACGTACCGGTTTCACCGCTTAGCGATACGAATTCGGTCGGACCTTCGACCAATTCGTAGGTCAGCTTGTTGCCTTCGGTATCTTTGAAGGTCAGCGGAGAAGGTGTTTCGCGGCCGACGATCGCCTCGATCACGTCGTTGCCCTGATAGCGTGGTGCTTCGTTGGGCGGCGCAAAGAAGTTGCGGTCCAAAATCGGATCTCGATAGGCAGCCAGACTACCGTCGACTCGCCAGGAAGCATCGACCGGTTCGATCAATTCGTTCGGCACCGCCATCAGCGCCGCAGCATCGATCGTCATTTCGACTGTAAAGCCACCTTGTCGACTCGGACGAACTGCGAGTTCACGAATTCGGTGCAGGTAGTCTTTTGCATAGAACGAATGCAACAGACCAATCAAATTCGGGATGTCAGTGGTGCCGCTGACTCGGAACCCTAGTTGATGGTACATGCCACCGATCGGACGGGCCGGAGTGGGGTCAACACTGGGATAAATCAGATTGTTGTCTTGGACAATGCCGATCAACCATTGCTGATATTTCCCTTGTGCCAATTCCAGATTGCCGGGCAACGAACGAATCATGTATTCGCCCATTTGGCGATTCGCATATTCGCCTTGCAGCGTCTGTTCGGTCAGACGCTGTTGTTCTTGTTCCAGCCGAGTGATTTCGTTGGTGCGTTTTTTGACGGCAGAGCGATATTTGTCAAAGCCCCACCACACACCACCGACAACCAGCAGCCCGCCGACAAGAATCGCTAAGTAACGTTCGCGCTGAGTCATGCTTGCACCTCCACCTTGGCGGATTCTTCGTCAGTAGGTTGCTCGGACGTAGGTTGATCCCCTTCGGGTGAATCCTCAGGCGGCGGATCGGCGTCGGCAGGTTTAGCTTCGGCAGCTTCGGCAGCTTCCGCTTCGGCTTCGGCAGCTTCGGGCGTTTCGGCTTCGGGCGCAGATGCGGGATCCGATGGCCCAGAGGTTGTCTCGGGGCTGCCCGAGTCGGCTTCGTTTGCAGGCTCGGCTTCGTCTGTTGTTTCGGCTTCGCTCGTAGGCTCCGCTTCACTGGACGATTCCGTTGCCGCCATCAACGCGGCGAGGATCCCCTCGTATCGCTGGTTGCGAATCGATGCCGGATTGATCGTGACGGTTTCATTGATGCCGAACCGATAGGCATCCTTGTCCTTGCTTTCGTTGACACCATCGCCGACCACGATGTGATCGGCATCACGCAGCGATCGTTCAAATTCGTCAATCACGGCGGGTTGGGTGACCGCGGCGGTGATCACCAACTTGCCGCCACCGGCTCGGGGATCGGTCGTGCCTGTGATTCCTCGCACGATCATTTTGTCGGCTGGCGGCATCGCCTTTGCCAGCCGCCGCATCTCGGCCAACCAATTGACATCGCCATCCAAAAACTGGTCGACGGTTTCGGTGCGGCTGATGCTGGTGGCCGCGGCATCGACCGCAGGTTTCATTTCCGCGTTGGCCGATTTCAATTCGGCGATCCGAGTATCCATTTCACTCAGTTGGCCGTACAGCAAATAGCCACCGACCAGAGCCAACAGGGCCGGCACAGCCACCATCACCGCTGTCTTGATGTGATTGGGTTCTTCTTCGACGCGTTTCCGCGGGTTCAAGAAATCGATCAACCGCTCGGGGTGCGATTCATCGGCCGCCAACAAACCGACCAAGGGTGCCAGACGCCCAACGTGATCGGGCAATTCGCTGCGAACCTTGGCATCGACATCGACCAGATCGAATGGGTCAATCACATCGACGGGGCTGCCGGCTGCTTCGGCCAACATCGCCTGATCGTCCACGTGGACCGATTGGCGTCCCCACAGGATGACTCGTTCGGCCGTCCCATCGGCTCCACAGGCGACCAAGCTGCGCCGCAGTTCGCCCGCCAATGCACGCGGCCGCGACTTCAGTTCAGTCGGCATCCGCACGGTACGAACAAACACGACCTTTCCATCACGAGCGACCACGATCTCGGCATCACCCGCCAGCAGGTCGACCAACACCAAGTTGCCTTGGGTCGGAAGTTTCGACTGAGTCAAATACAGCGAGGCGGCTGCCAGTGGTCGCAGCGACACTCGGTTTGCGTTGATCGAACACGCTTCACAGGCTTTGCGAATCTCGTTCAATTTGGTAGGCCCGATCGCGGCCGCGATCATTTCGACGCCGGTTTCACTCCGCCGCGTGACCAGAAAGTCGACCGTAGCGCTATCGCCGGCGGACGCAAAGCTGCGAATCGCCTGGAACCGGACCATGTCGGGCAGTTCTTCCTCGGGGACCGGCGGCAGCTGCAGTTCGCGCAGTTCTGCGTATCCACGTCCGATCGCGATCAGGGCATCAGTCCCTGCCAAACCGCGTTCTTTGACTGCTTTGTGCAGCGTTTCGATCGCGTTCAACCCGTCCAACGGAATGACGACGGCGTCGGTGATTTTGACTTTCGAACCGGAAACCTGGCCGGCCACCAACCGAAGTTCGTGTTCGTCCCAGTCGATGGCTATTTTCTTTGGCATCCGATCTTTCTCTTGGTTGGGTAAATCATGTTGGTGGGGATGTTCGGTCCGTCGCGCCGATCACTGCTGGACGACACCGGATCGCAAACCCAGCACGGACAGGTCGAAGCCACGCCCCAGATGGCTTAGGTCACGCCAGGAAATCACTTTGGGGTTCACCGTGGTGGCGTCCAGTAAGACTTCCACTCGAGCCGAAGCTCCCGCTTGTTCAAAGTAGCCGACCACTTGGGCTCGGTAGACGTCACCACCGGCGGTCAACAGTGGTGTGACCTGTCGCATTTCATCGAGCGTCAGCAACCCTTCGACCATCAACCAGGTTTCGAAATTCCGGTTGGGGTCGTCCGATTCCGGCTGACGAGTTTCCAAGATTGCCTGCACCGCCTCTTCGCTTAGCAGTGGAATCCCATACAGCAATTCAGCCGGGCATTCATTTACATTAATCCGACCGGGCATCACGTCGACATCTTGAGTCGTCAAAGCGTCCATCAAAATCGGCATCGTGACCGAAGCCGAGATCGGATCGCTGGCAAAGGGCGAATCGTAGGAACGCGCCTGCCCGCCCTGGCCGACCGTTGCCTTGGCATCGACCAAGTCCAAAATCTGAGTCAGTTTGGTTCCACCACCACCGGTCAAGTCGAGCTGCTCGAACAGATCCGCCGACCATGGGCCACCGGGCTGAGCCTCGTCGTCCTGATTCTGACCACCGTTGTTCCCGCCATCGGCAGCCCCTGCCAATGCCGAGGTCAGCGAAGTGGATTCGCCAGCAATCCGGTAGGCGACGATGAAACTGGCATACGACTCGTCACCGATCGCATCCAACAGTTCGGTGTACAGGACTTCCAGATCATCTTGATTCACGTTCACTCGCGGTGAACCATCGCGCCGCTTGTTCGCCTCGGCTCCGTGCACGGTCATGTAGGCGGCCCAGCCCAGAACGCCGGCGGTATCGATACTGACACCAAACCGTTGCTGTTCATCGGGATCCATCACACCGTTTCGGTTGGCGTCGGCCCCGAACAATAACGTCGGGGTCACACCGCGGACCAACAACAATTCCTCGACACTGTTCAGCGGCCCATTGGCTGCCGAATAGGCGGCGGGCAATGTTTGGTAGTAATCGGATTCGGCACCGAAGGGGCGTGGTTCATCGTCTTCGTCGATCCAGTCCAAGATCGCATCGGCCACGTCCTCGGTCATGCCGGGCAATGACATCAACAGCGATACTGCGATGTTGTCGGTGTCGATGTCATCCACCGCATCCCCGCCGGCATCAGCACCGGCCGCCGCGATCACCGGCATCAAAGCACCGCCGTTGGCTTCCAGTACGATCAACGCGTTGATATTCAACCGCGCCGATTCGTTCTGCAATCCAAACCGCAAACCGCCCAGGGTGCCGGTTTCCGTCAAATCGGGTGCCAGGATCGAGAAATTGGAAATCGGCGATCCGTCATCGCCGCCGGAAACCGTGATCGCTTGGAACAGTTGCGGGTTGTTGTAAAGACCACCAAAATCGATTCGCGTTTCTGGCGGTTGAGACAGGATCAATCGCATCGACTCGGTCGCCGATTCGACATTCACACGTGCTTGAACCAGATCACCGGCCAAGTAAGCCGAATCATCGTAGGCCAACATCAGCTCGGTAAACGAATAGACCGCCATCGTGGCAACCGCGACGACAATCAACACCAGCACCAGGAAAAACCCGCCACGCGGATGGCGGCGATGTGCCATCGAGCAGGGTGCGAAATCTGGCATTTGCGAGTTGGCAGCGATCACTGGACCACCCCCGTCATGTCTTCGTCGGTCGTGTCGATCGGGCGTGCCAACGGCAGCCGAATCACGTGCGTGAAGACTCGCGTCGCATCAGGATCCAAGCCCGATCCATCCGACAACATGACCGTCGGATCCGCCATCGTCAGCTGGACTTTGACCGCCATCGGCAGTTCGCCGTACTCGTCGCTGCTCCATTGCAATTGCCAAGTGGTTCCGTCCCAGTATTGAAATTCAATCGACAGAACTTCGGGAGCCAGCAATTCCCCGGTTTGGTTCAACAGTCCTAGCGCGCCTGTGGCGGCCGCTTCGGAAGTCACCGCGCGGTCCAGCGAACGTCTCACCAGCCCTCCGCTGCCCAAGTCCGATTGATCGCTGCCGGTGGTTTCGTCACCGGTCATGGTGGCCAGTGGATCCTGGACGCCGCCGACGGTTCCGGCCGGCTGAACAAAGTAGGCCACCGTTTTCAAATCGCTGGGGACATCATCGATGTCGCTGGTCATTTCGTCCATCATCGCGACGTATTCCTCTAGCCGCGGCAGGCGGCTGAGGTCCACTTGAATTTGGTATTGGTTACCGATCAAACCCGGGGTCGCCAACACCGCTGCACTGGTTTGCAAATCCATGGTTCCCGTATCGGAAACCGCGGTTTCATCCGCGATCGTATCGTCGGTCGAATCGAGTCCCGCAGCGGAAAGATCTTCTTCCCCCCCTGCGGCCGCCGAATCGCCACCACCGCTAGCGGCCAACAGCGACTCTAAGCCTTCCATGGAAACCGGTTCCAGGTGCAACGTGGCGCGCAAGTCATCTTCGATCATCTGCATGACGGCCGCGGCCAATTGAGTTTGCCGCACATCCATATCGCGGACGTTCATATCACGCGCATAAAACTGAATCGCTCCGCCGACCAGGATCATCAGCACGACGGACATCGCCAGCGTCAAGATGACCTCCAACAACGTGAACCCAGCAGTGACCTGCAAGACACGGCGATCCGAATGGTGACGGCGGATCATGACGCGGCCTCTTCGGCAGCCAGTTCTTTCATTGCTTCTTCCTCGGCCTCGGCGGCTTCCAATCCCAGCGCGGGGTCGACCAACCAACGCGTCAACGAGTATTGAGCCAACCCAGGCCCACCGTTGGGGTTTTCGGCGACGACGGTCACGCGCAGCGCCAACAACCCATCCAAGGCGGCTGGCTGGACTTCGAGGCTGTAGTTGAATGTCGTCAAAGATCCGGAATCAAACGGTTCCATCGGGACGGTCATCACCGTCTGCGGTGTGATGCCGGACGCAGCGTCCAGCAAGGTTTCCGATAGTTTGGACTGACACATCAACCGCGCGATCGAAAGATCACGAGCTTCGCGTGCTGCCGAAGTCCCGGTTTCCGCGATCTGGCTAAGCACAGCCATCGCGCCGCCCAGGATCGCAAGGGCCAACAGGATTTCCAAAAGCGAAAAGCCGCGTCGTGAACGAATCATGGTGCCAACACCTCGCTAACCGTCGCGTCGCCAGTAATCCCACGCACCTTCACCACGATGCGGCCAATGCCATCGGCCGACAACACCACCGACGCAGTGCTGGTGGACCCATCCGGATAAAACAGAATCGGCCGGCTCCAGCCTTCGCCCTGGTCCGCCAACGTCAGTTGTTCGATTTGAAAAGCACGTGCGGCGGATACGACGCCGACGGATGTGAATGTGACGCCTTCGGGCAAGTCGACCGTTTCTTCGGATTCACTGGAATCCTGAATCACGGCGACGTTCCCCTGGTCGGCACCGTTTAGCAGTGCTGACTGAGATCCGGTTTGATCCATCGCTTCGACAGCGTCGCTAGAGGAAAAATAGGGTTTCAGTCGAAACGTTCCTCCGTCGATCATGGCTTCGATCATCATCACACGCCCCTGGCGCATCGCGTCGACTCGTTGGCGGGTCATTTCAATCCGCAACTGCTCGGCGGCGCGAACCAATTGGCGATCGCCCATCATCAACCCGACCTGCGGGATCACCACCGACGCAATCGCGGCCAAAACGGCCAACGTCAATAACAGTTCCAGCAGCGTGAAGGCGGATCGTGAAAACCCGCAGCGCTGGCATCGGTCAGACGCGCGGGTACAGGAGGGACCAACGAAGAGTTGCACGGTGGAATCAGGAGCCTTCGACAATGATGTCGTCGTCCGTGTTGGCTTGTCCATCGATGCCGCCGCTGCGGATTTCATAGGTATTGCCATTGACGGTGTAGACCAGGCTGTTTTCCCAGGCGTCCGTGGGAACTTCGGTGATGATCGGAGCGACCCATTTGGCTTTCTTGGCAGCGTCGCTTGGTCCGTCACGCAGCGCTTCGAGGGTCTCGGGCAGCGTATTCATCCGAATCTGATACATCTGGATGTTGTTTTTCAGCCCATTGAGCTGAGTCTTGGTCGCATTGACCTTCGCTTCGGTCGACGCACCGCCGATGTTGACGGTCACGATGCCGCCGATCACGACCAAAATCGCGAGGACCAGCAACAATTCCAGCAGCGTAAAGCCGGAACGACGATCACGGGACAACGAGCCGCTGCGGGGGCAAATGGTGGATCGGTGAAGGCGGGGTTTTCGGCTTCGCATGGCAGGTTCAGGGGCTTCCGAGCGGTGATACGATTGGGTGGAGGTACAGCGGCCTTGGCCCCCCCGCTAAGCTTTTCATGAGCGGCGGCGACCAATGCCTCCCTATCATAACCACCAGAACCAGGAAAGGTTTCGGTTTGCCCGCGTTCACAAACCGGGGATGGGGGCAGCCAGCGGTGCCACCACCGGAAAAGATGCCGCCCCAGTAAAACGGACGGATTCTGGCGACCGGACCGCACTCATTGGGGGTTCTGACCCGCGATCCAACCCGACAACGTGGCATGATCGCACCGGCAAGATGCCCATAATCAGCAAAAGTCACCGAAACGAGGAACAGAACCGGCAATTCTGTTTGCGTGGAAGTAGAATAAACGTATGGATTAAATAGGGTGTACTGACGACTCGGAAGGGTCGACTGTAGGCCCGCATGGCTTTTCCCCAGCTTCTTTCGCTTCCAAAACGCACGAAACGACTATGGTGGCTCGCGACGATTCCGTCATCCGCGGCAGTTTGATTGCCTGCATGATCTTCTTGGTGCTTTCGATTGCGCTGAACTTCTTCCTATGGCGAAGCGGCAATTTGATGTCGATCGATGCCGACGACGCGGCTGCTAGGATGCAGACGATGAGCGGTCAGGTGCGAACCATGGAAGGCCAGCTGAGCCGATTCAAAGGCATGCTCGGCCAAGTCCAGTTCACCCAAGCGGAACTGGACCAAATGAAAGAGAACTCTTCGGATGACCCTGAAATGCAGGCGATCGAAGAACAGTTCACCAAGGACATGTCGCTGTTCGGCGCCGAAGTCGAACCCCAGGACCGAAACTATCCACGGCTGCCGGAATACCTGCTCAACGCGATCCGAGACCGCAATACGCAGTACGCGACCGCTCGCCAAGAAGCCACCAAGATCCGAACGGACGCCGAAGCCGAGATCTCGATTGCCAACAATTCCAAGATGCTGGCCGAACAGAAGGCTGACGATGCGAACAAGAAGGCCGACAACATGGCCACTCAGTTCGACGAAGATCGGGCCCGAATGAACAAAGAGAAGGAAGACACGCGTGACAAACTGAACGTCAACGTGCAAGAATTCAACCAGTTCCGCCAACAGGCCAGCGCGAAAGCGGAAGACCTAGAACGGAACAATCGACGCCTGCTAGGCACCATCGATACTCAGAAATTGCAACTCAACGAACTACGAAACGACCAGTTCGAAACCACTCAAGGCGAGATCCGGTTTGTTGTTCGCGGTGGCAATGTCTGCACGATCAACCTGGGATCGGCCGATGCATTGCGACCCAATGTCACCTTTGGCGTGATCGATGCGGATGATGTCCGTCTGCAAGATGCCCAGGTCAAAGCGACGATCCAGGTCACCCAGATCCAAGGCCCGCACATGGCTCTGGCTCGCGTGATCGCTCGCCCCGAAATCAAAAACCCAATCATCCCTGGCGACAAAATCTACTCGCCGTTCTGGGCTCCCGGACGCCGTGTGAAGATCGCATTGGCGGGTGAAATCGACATCGATGGCGATGGACGACCTGACAACGAAGCGTTGAAAGGCCAGATCATGGCAGCCGGTGCCGAAGTCGCAGCCGAAGTGTCTGCGACGGGCGAGATCACCGGAACCTTGGACGCCAGCGTCCGATTCATGGTGGTCGGCGAAGACCCACAATTGACGGATTCGGCTGACCCGGATGCCGACAACACCGAAGCGATTATCGCAATCGGCAAAGCCAAGAACCAAGCGATCGAGTTGGGTTTGACCGTCATCCCCGCCTGGAAACTGCAAAGCTACCTGAAGGCGATCGACGATACGTTGACCACCCCGATGGGATCGGCAGTCCGTGCGGAAGACTTCCCACCGGAACCTCGTACCGGCCGGCCTAGCCTTCCTTCGGACATCTCCGAAATCTATACCAACCAGAAGAAGGGCATGCAGCAGGGCAATACGATCCTGCCGTAACCCAGCGGCAATGGCACCCGTCGTGGGATTCAACAGAATCCCACTCTCGGTGCACCGGGATCCACCACGATCCCCGCACCGCCGCGACGGAACTCCCCAATCCCAAGTCCCCGCCCCCGGCGAATCGTCGGGTTCAGCGGACTTGTTCGCCTTGCAGCTGCGTGCCGAACCAGACGACCTTGGCGTCTTTTTGGCTGGCGACCAACGCATCAAACAAAGCGTTGGCGGCATCGCGGCGAAGAGCGGATTGGTCGGTCAGTTCGTCGAACGTTCCGGTCCCCGCCTCGGCTTGATGGACCAGCACCACGTGCATCCCCAGCTTGCTTTGGATCGGGCCGATCATCTGACTAGCGGTCGCGCTGCGAATCGCCGCCATGACTTCGGCCGGCAGATCGCCATCTTTTGCGACCCAGCCCAAATGTCCGCCATCCTCGGCTGACCCGGCCTGACTGTGCTGGGACGCTTCGGATGCGAACACGGTCGGCAGCGAGTCGGCGTCCGGCCCCGCGGCGGCGCGAATGTCCTCGATCCACTGTGTCATCCGATCCGCGGTAGCGGCAACCGATGCTGGATCGGACGCATCGACGGGCACAAAAACTTGCGACACATCGAACCGTCCGCCCCCGTACTTGGCTTGGTTGCGATCAAAAAACTTTCGCAGATTGGCGGTCGTCATCCGGCTTTTCAGATACTGGGTCCAGGCCGATGTCCATGCCAAATCGGCCACCATCGCGTCCGCGGTGGATTGGCGTTTGGCGGCCAATTCTTCCATGCTGGTCCCCATCCGTGACGCCTCGCTCTGATAGGCCTGAACACGTCGACGGATCCCGGCGGCAAGCGTTTCGCCGCCCTGACCTTGCAGTGCTTTCATCGCCAAATGGCGGCGGACCAACAACAGGGCGG
Source organism: Rubripirellula lacrimiformis (assembly GCF_007741535.1). Taxonomy (NCBI): domain Bacteria; kingdom Pseudomonadati; phylum Planctomycetota; class Planctomycetia; order Pirellulales; family Pirellulaceae; genus Rubripirellula; species Rubripirellula lacrimiformis. Next base: position 2,191,066 of record NZ_CP036525.1, on the reverse strand, counting down.
TGGCACGTTGAACCTGCAGCCCGACACGTTCCAGATCACGAACGTCGATTCGCTGGGTCAGGACCAAGTTGATCTCACCCACGTAAATCGGCTGGCCATCGATCGCCGCGAACGGGTCGCTCGGTTCCAGCTTCGCTGATCGTCGTTGCCCGGTTTGCGAATTCGAGTTTGCCGTCGCCGCACCGGTGGCCGGTCCCTGTCCCTGTCCCTGTCCCGAATTGCGGCTTTCGTCCTGGCCCAGGATCGTCTGCCCGATCGCGATCCGAGGTACCGCCAACGTGGTCATCGCCAACGTGGCCGTCCCCCATGGAACAGCAGAAACCATCGATGCCAATGCCGTACGACGCAGCCATCGCGGCAGATTTTGGTTGGGGTTCATGGCAGCGGAATGTCCTGGATCACGAACGACACTTCGCTTGGTACCACGGCGGTCGGCGACTGGTAGATCAGCGTCGCTTCGGCTGCGGCTGACGAGTCGCCCAAATCGAACAGGTATCCGATTCCGACGCCGGAAGCCGTTTGGCGATAAACCTCGTACCCCAGATGATCGGCGCGGGAACCATCTTTTCGTTGGGCGTAGACATCGTTTTCGTAGATCCAATGCCGGTGGCTTTCCAACGAACGATCCGCGTCCGTCAATTCGACCGCAACCCTGATTTCATGCAGCGGTCCATTGGGACGCACCGATTCCACTTCGACCGTCATCGCGTCGATTGTCTTGGGAGTTCCCGGGCTGATCAGCGGCAATTCGAACTGTTGTTTTTTGCCCGGCAACAGAGCTCGGATCTGTCCCGACAACGATTCGATCTTGCTGGGTTGTCCGGCCGGCAATTCCATCGGAAAAAAGAACTCACTGAAAGCGATATCGCTGTTGGTTGCAACGTCGATCGTTTCCCCCGTTTCCTGTGGTTCCAGGTCCGCTCCGTCGTCCAATTTGGCGGACAACTGCTTGATCGGCAACGTCAATCCAATGGGTGTGACTCGCGGTTGCCACGCGATTTCGACGCTAATGTTCAGCCCCGAAAGCGTGGGATTGTTCAGACTTCGGCGCGAGGTCACGGCGGTGGGTTCGATCCGGTAAACCCCCGCGTAGGCGGCTGAATCGACACGGGACGGCCGATCGGGATTGCGCCCCACCAACTTCAGCGTGCTCTCGTCGCCGCCATAAAAGTTGATGTCCAAATTGGATTGATCCAGCACCAAATCGACGGCATGCCAGAACCCCAGCGGGGCGGCAACGGGCGAGATCGCCAACGATGAATCCGCTTCGTGATCAAATTCAACACCACTGTCGCGGCTGATCGCCTCGAGCGCTTCGCCCAGGTTGGAAACATCCGCCAGCGAAACGGTGAACGCATCGGATTCCGCTTCGTCTTCGGTCCGCATCTTCATCAGCGTCTTGCGGACACGCGAAAGTCGCTCGGCCGCTTCGATCGAAATCCCCGGCTTTGTTTCGGGCAGGTACGGCAGTGCATCGGGGCCTGCGGCAATCAACGCCCGCTCGGCCGACTTTCGTTTGGTCAGACGGTTTGCATCCAATTCTTCGACCCACTGCAGCACGTCGGATTTCAAATCGACCGGTGAAGCTGGGGCGGGCGACAAGGGTGCCGAACCTTCGCCATCCGGCCCCGGATCCTGGGCTGCGACGGGGTCGTCGGCCCTTGCCGTCCCAAGACTTGGTGGGATCAGCGGCGTGATGGTTCCACCGATGGCCAAACCAAAGATCAACAGGCTGCGAGAAAGCATCGTCGTTATATCCCTCAAGATGCGAAAAACCGGTCGGCCTGATCCGGGAAGCGTCCCCCCTTTGCAGTCGCACCTCGGATCAAGGTCGGATGCACCCCCAGATTCTAACCTAGCCTTCCCATAGCCGTCTCCTTCGAACTCCGCCTGCGGACAACTTTGCGATATGAACTGCCGATTCGCTGCCGCCATCCTGACCGTTTGCCTTTGTTGCGTCAGCCACGCTGACGTACACGGGCAAGTCCCCGCGATGGTCGAATTTTCGGCATTGGGGAAATCCCAGAGAGGGATCCCGCTGCTAAGACTGACACATGAAATGGTCATCCTGGGGCGTGACGGTTGGATGCATTCGCTGGATCCAGCCCTGCCGGAATCGCAAATCCGCGAAACCAACCAACCCTTTGACCCCATTTCGGCTGCCGAACTTCGCAACGAACTCAATGGCGAATTCCGTCGTGGATTCGAAGTCCAGGCGACCAAAAACTTCTTAGTCGTCCAACCCGAAGGACGTGGCGATCGCTGGCCCAAACTGTTCGAACAGTCGCACCGCGCATTTGTCAGCTACATGAGCCGCCGGGGAGTCGAAATCCGCGAAGGCAGCTTCCCAATGGTAGCCGTCGTCTTGCCGGATGAAGCCGCGATGTACCGCGAATTCAAGAAGCTGGACATCGAAATGAAGCGGGTTGCGGGCGTCTACGCCGGAGAAAGCAATCGAGTGATCACTCACGATGGTGGTCGACGATCGATCACCGAAGCCACCGTTCGCCACGAAGCCGCCCACCAATCAGCGTACAACTCGGGCGTCCACAGTCGCATGAGCGAAACGCCTCGCTGGATCAGCGAAGGGATCGGACAAATGTTTGAACCGGCCGGCATGACAAACGCTCGCACCGCCGCTCAATTGAGCGACCGGATCAATCAAGACAGTCTGCAATACATCAAGCAGAATTTTTCGGGGCGCGACGACGTCCGCTTCAGCCAAGCGGTCATGCAACTGGTCAGCGACGACACCCTGTTCCAGTCCCCCGACACCACCGCCAAAGCCTATGCCGTCGCTTGGGCAATGATGTTTTATCTGGCCGAACGCGAATCTGATCACTTTGCCAAATTATTGAACCAGACCTCGCGACGGCCTCCGTTCCGCAGCTACCCGCGAGCCGAACGGGTCAAAGATTTTGAACAGTTCGCGGACTGTGAAATTTTCGAGTTCAGCAAACGAGTCAGCTGGTACGTTCACTCGATGTAAGCCAGCCGGTGGTTCATTCGACAGACGCTCGACAACGAGGGTGTCTGGCGATTCGCTGCGGGCTCGGCCATCGCAGCCCCGATCAGGATGGTTGGCTCGTTGGAGTGCGCGTAGCTGGTAGCTGATTGAGATATCGATACGCGGGGTTCGGAAACGAGTTCGGAAACGAGTTCGGAAACGAGTTCGAGTTCGAGTTCGAGTTCGAGTTCGAGTTCAAGTTCAAGTTCAAGTTCGAGTTCGAGTTCGAGTTCGAGTTCGAGTTCGAGTTCGAGTTCGAGTTCGAGTTCGAGTTCGAGTTCAAGTTCGAGTTCAAGTTCAAGTTCAAGTTCAAGTTCAAGTTCAAGTTCAAGTTCGAGTTCGAGTTCGAGTTCGAATTCAAGTTCGAGTTCGAATTCAAGTTCGAGTTCGAATTCAAGTTCGAATTCAAGTTCGAATTCAAGTTCAAGTTCGAGTTCAAGTTCGAGTTCAAGTTCGAGTTCAAGTTCGAGTTCGAGTTCGAGTTCGAGGGCTGACACAACACTGGCTCCCCTCTCCCCCGCGTTGGACGCGAGTTCTACTCGGGGGCCAACGTGGGGGAGAGGGGCGGGGGTGAGGGGGGAGTTCGAGTTCAAGTTGAGCTTGTTGGGGCGAGGGACCGGGGGTTGAGGCGGAACACGCGGGCGGTACTTGCTTCGATCGCTCTAGGTTGGATGCTGCCGGTTTTTGATTTTTTGCGCGGGATTTATTTGGTAGAATGCTCATGATGATGCATTCCATTCTTACCATTCGTAAACCTGCTGCATTCGCTTGCCTCTTGGCCGTATTCGGGCTTGGAGTTGCAGCCGAACGCTACCGGCGATACTGGACGACGAACGTTGGTGACTGGTCGGTTCAGCGGACAGACCCGCTGATTACTTTAGCCATCGATGGGACACCTTTGTCGAACTGGCAAGCGCCGGTGCATCTGCGTGCCGGCCCCCATCAACTTCATGCAACATGGCGAGATTTCCGGGTCGAAACAACGGTCAATGTGAAACGCGGCGACGAAGCAGCGAGGAACCAGATCCGATACTCCCTGCGTGACGACCAGTTACAGGTTGAGTTCAATTTGCAATTGATTGATGTGGTTCCACGACCAGAGCCGGAAGTTTGCTCGATTCAAACCGCATCAGGAAACAGCTGGCATACTGCCGACAGCGGTGAAATCGCTCTGCGAGCTCTGGATCAAGCTGCCAGCGCCAAACCTGCCAGCGCCAAACTTGCCAGCGCCGAACCGTACACCATCCACTGGCTTCGGCCCGATCGCAGCGAAGCGTTCATTCAGTCCAGCGATGGTCGATTCGTGACCCACACATCCAGTCTGCGGGATTCACCGCAAGGCGTCTTGAAACTCTCCGGCGGCAACGATTGGCCATCCGTATTCAAAGTCGCTCGCGTGGAAGGCAACGAACCGTGGATTACACTCGCCGCAGGTCAGCACTTTGTCGATGCCGGCGCTGACCCGAAACGCGTACGCACAACTGTTTACGAACTGTTTGCGTCGCCGCACTTCTTCAGCAAGACCACCGACGACGTCAAAAACGCCAAGCCTCCGCTGCCACCCGCGGTCCCGGTGATTCCAGCCACCTTGAACTCCCTATCGGTTCGTCGCTTCAAGGGGCACACCGATGTGATCCGCGCCGTTGTGTTCACCCCAGATGGAAGACACATCATCAGCGCCAGTGAGGATGGAACGATTCGATTCTGGAACGTCAAAAACGGCAAACAGGTCGATGTGATCCAAACGCATCGACCAGCCCTGTCGCTTGCAATTTCTAGCGATGGCGAATCCCTGGCCTGTGGCATGGCCGACGCGGTGGTCAAAATCTGGAAACTGGACCAGGATCCATCGATGGCCCATCGCGATGAACGTATTCTGGCACGCGACTCCCGTGGTGACGTTCTTTCGATCGCCTTCTCGCCAGATGACACAAGAGTCGCTGCGGGCGGCAACGACCAGCAACACACGCGGATTTGGAACCTGCTTACGCCCGACGAAAGGTGTCAATCGTCCCTGATCCTGGGACCTGTCACGTCACTTGCATGGTCGGCTACGGGTGGGCGTTTATTGCTGTGCACGGGAACAAGATCGCTGCACTGGTGGCCCCCAAGCAAGGGCCTCCAATCCCGTGACTTTAGGTCGGGAAAGTTGCTGATTCGATCGGGCAATCGTCCGTTGGTGGTTGTCGCCGGAGAAATCCTCGATGCCGAAACACTTGAAGTCGTCCACTCGTTCACGCAAAGACAAGGCGTTCGGGCAGTTTCGGCGCAGACATTCGATCCATCAAAAATGCTTGTGACAGCGGACAAGATCGTCAATACAATCCACGAGATGCAACCCGATGAACTGGTCAGCGTTTGGGACCTAACATCGGGCCAGCCAGTGGCGGTTCTGCGGGACCGACCGGGGCAAGTTGGGAACATTGCAATCTCGCCCGGTGGAGAACTGGTTGCATACGGCAACGGGCAAAACGTGGCATCCACGCAACCCCAGCCCACGGGTGACTACGACCTTCGAGTATGGAAGATCATCCACAGCGAATGATGACACGGACGGGAAGACGCGGGCGTGATGCGACGGAGGGTGTCTTCTTTGGCGTGTGCTCGGTCGCATCGGCCGCTCGTTTCAATTCCTTCACACAAACACATTGTGAATGCCATGACAAAAGCCTATGACCGCCGCTATTTCGCATTTCTGGGATCGCTATTCTTCACCGCGTTCCTCGGTTTTCTTGGGACGACCGAATACCGCCATCTGGCCATACTTGCCGTACCGGCCTGCATTTGCGCCGTCGACATCCAACGATTGGTCAAGCAAAGTCCCGTGCAATCGCCATTCGCAATGACGGAATCTTTCGGTGCGGGTTGGTTCCGGCTAACTTGATTCATCGTCGAACTGATAGAACCGCACCACTCAAACCGTGCTCTCACTCGACTGAAATCATGCTCCTGCGCCGCACCTTCACCGCGATTACGTTCGCTGCTTCACTAGCAGTCTTGATCGCGTGTAGCGGGATTCCGCTGCTGTCGCCGAACCGCGAAGGGATGGCCCCCTGGGATAAGTTGCCCGACGGCAACGGGATTGCATGGATCCATCAATACACACATGACCCGGGAATCGATCCGCTGTACCTCGCCTGTTTCCAATACGAGAACGATGCGGCACTCCAGCGAGTGGTCGATACGTTTACTCTGGAGCCACTTCCTGACGAAACGGATGTGGCGACCTTTACCGACACCATGCCCGACCCGATCGATTGGTTCCCGCTGGATCATGTGACCGCCACCTATGTCTTTGGTGGATCAAGCGCGTACCCAGGCGGTGACCGTGAATACGTTGCGAACCTGTGGGTAGATTCGACGAAGCACATCGCGATCATCGAACGGACATGGTGGTAGCCGATGCGTGACCTCGGAGACACTGGAATCCAGATCCGAAGCACAGAACGCAATCAGGACAGAACCTCGTTCACGACACGTCCGTGAACGTCGGTCAAACGAAAATCGCGACCGGCGTATCGGTAGGTCAATCGCTGGTGGTCGATGCCCAACGCATGCAGGATCGTTGCATGCAGGTCGTGCATATGGACGCGGTCATGCAACGAGTAATATCCGTAGTCATCGGTTTGCCCGTACTCGAAACCGGGCTTCACGGCGCCACCGGCCAAGACGACGGTGAACCCCTGCGGATTGTGATCGCGTCCATTTTTGCCCTGCACGACGGGAGTCCGACCAAACTCGCCGCCCCAAACGATCAGCGTATCGTCCCATAGCCCGCGTTTCTTCAAGTCGTCCATCAACGCGGCAATCGGCTGATCGGTCGCCATCGCATTGCGATTGTGACCATCCACCAAATTGCTGTGCTGGTCCCAAACCTGGCCACTGCTGACGGTGATAAAACGCACACCAGCCTCGGCCAAGCGACGTGCCAACAGACAACTCTTCCCAAACCCAGCGGTGGCTTTTTGATCGATTCCGTAGGCGCGTCGTGTCGCATCGGTTTCCTGATCCATCGCAAACACCTCCGGTGCAGCGGTGCGCATCCGCGACGCCAGATTCACCGCCTGGATAGCCCCTTCGATTTCGCGATCTGGCCCACTTTGCCGCAGGTGACGTTGGTTCATTCGGCGCACCAGATCGAACTGCTTGGAAACATCGACGGATCCCTCGGGACCGTCCAGAAACGGAATCTTCCCACTGCCAAAGTTCCCGTTGCTGCCAATCGCGGTTGCCTGATGCATGGCAGGCAAGAACGCAGCACCGTAATTGCGGGGACCACCATGGGCAGTCGCCGGTCCAATCGCCATGTGGGCGGGCAAATCGGGATGCTGACTTCCCAGCGCGTAGCTGACCCAGGCCCCGATGCTGGGGCGGACCAAGTTATCGCTGCCCGTGTTGACCATACCAACAGCCTGACCATGCGATTGGCCGCGGGTGTGCATGCTTTTGATCACACACAACGAATCGGCCTGCTTTGCCATGTGGGGCAGCAAATCACTGACCCACAGTCCGGATTGACCACGCTGGGAAAATTTCCAGGGACCGTTTAGCAGTTTGGGGATCGCGTTCAGGTTCGGCGGCAATTCGAACGGCAAGGGCTTGCCATCGTCACGCGCCAATAGAGGCTTGTAGTCGAACGTGTCGACGTGGCTAGGCCCACCATGCATGAACAGAAAGATCACACGTTTGGCGCGAGGACGAACATGATAGGCGTCGACGACACCGGCCAAGTCGGATGACCGCTGGGCTGCGCCGGCAGTGGTCCATGGCGTAAATCCAGAGACGGCCAATCCACTGGTCGTAAGCGTGCCTGTCACGCCGAACTGACGACGGGTCAGATAAGTTTTCATGGATGGGAACTTCATTTCGTTTTAATCCAGGAAACGGAATTCGGTGGCCGCAAAAATCGCAGCGATGTAGGCATGCCAACGGGATGCCGAATCGGGATGCCCGGCAAAGAAATCCCTCGCCATCTGCTCGTCTTCGGCGCTGGGTTCCCGCTGCAGACACAACTGGTAAACCCTGTGCAACCGGTCTTCAAAGCTTGCCTCTTGCTGGCACACATTGTCAGCGGCTGTGCGGGCCCATTCATTCACGGTCGGGCTATTGATCAACACCAACGCCTGCCCGGGTACGTTTGTGGTGGGACGCCGACCGACCAGCAAATCGGGATCCGCCATATCCAGCGCCGTCATTTCGGGCGGAAGGTAACCACGCACGATCGGCAAAAACACCGAACGGCGAGGCACCTGAATACCGTCGATCTTGCCAGCAGTGCTGTTGGAATTGTTATTGGAAACCAACACTTTGTGCCCCGCCATCAAGTTGACCGTTGGGGTGTGGTTGAGCAGTCCGGCGGCTGACACCATCGCATCGCGGATCGCTTCCGCTGGCAATCGCCGCCGGTGCATCCGCCACCACAGACGGTTTTCGGGATCTCGCTGCACGGCGTCGGCATCATACTGACTGGACCGTTGATAGGCGGCCGAATGAACGATGTCACGAATCAAAGGCTTCAGCTGCCATCCATCACGCATGAAATCGACCGCCATGGCGTCCAGCAGTTCCGGGTGTGACGGCCGCTCGCCCCGCTGGCCAAAGTTGTCGACCGTTCGGACAATGCCCTGACCCATCAGGTGCATCCAAACACGATTCACGAAGACTCGCGCGACCAGCGGATGATCGGGGTCGGTCAACCAATCGGCCAGTTCCAACCGGCCGCTGCCCTGTGGCTCTTCCATCGCAGCATCCCCGCTGCTGCAAACCCGCAGGAACCCGCGTGGGACGACCGGTCCCAAATTCCGCACTTCCCCACGAATGTGAACGGGGCTGTCGGTCAATTCGGCAGTGGGACGGTCCGACGGGGCCATCGCTTGGGGAATCGGCAACGGCCGGTTCGCCTGCAAAACCTTCATTTCGGCACGCAGTCCATCGAGGTGTGCCTTTGCCGATTCGGCGGCAGCGACCACGTTGGGATCGATTTTCGGTGCATGATCAACGTCCAAAAACTGAACCGCGTCGGCAATCACATAGCCGCTGGTGCCTTCGTTCGAAATGGTCACGACGGCAGGCGAGGAAGATTTGAATTCGAATTCGCCCAACGAAGACCACATCGGTGCAATGGTGACTTTGCGTTGGTCCAATCGAACCGTGCGAGATCCGTGGGCGGTTTCGATCGTTACCGGGATCTTGGCGGCGCGACTAGAACTTGGCGTATAGGACACACGAACTTCGTAGACGCCATCATCAGGCAGACGAGCTTCGAACCGAATTTCGGCGGTGCCTTTCATCGAATTGTCATCGTGAACGTAGCCCACGCCGACAAACGGCTGCGTGTACTGTGACGCTTTCCAGGTCCCCACCTTCGTTGCCTGGGAATCATCGATCACAACACCGGCTTGGTTGCCTGACAATCGATCCTGTGCTTGTTTCCACTGGGCATCGGCCGACTTGATTTTCGCTTCGATCGATTGCAGACTCGATTGAAATTCTTGAATCGCGTCACGATGTTCCGCCGACGTCGGCAGCGACACTCGATTCCAAGTGCTGACGTATTCTTGGCTTTCGCCTTTCAAGGTCACCGTGCTTTTGAAGATTCCGGCCAGTGCGTAATAGTCGTCCATCGGCACGGGATCGAACTTGTGGTCGTGGCAGCGGGCACACCCCAACGTCAGGCCAAGGAACGCGCGACCGACCGTATCGATCTGGTCATCGACCACGTCCAGTTCTAATTTGGGCTTGTCGCGTTCGCTAAGCATCTTGGTGCCCAGCATCAGAAAAGTACTGGCCACGACATTGTCGTAACGTTGCTGATCCGTCATTGCCGGCAAGAGGTCCCCCGCGACCTGTTGTCGAATCATTTCGTCGATCGGACGATCGGTGGCAAAGGACCGGATTAGGTAATCACGATATCGCCATGCTTCATGAAATGTCGCATTGAAATCGCTTCCGTTGCTGTCGGCGTACCGAGCAACGTCCATCCAGTGACGTGCCCAATGCTGAGCGAATGCGGGCGACGCCAACATCGAATCCACGATGCGAGTCCAATTGGCCCAGGATGGATTTGATAACCATCGACGTTGCAATTCCAGCGAAGGTGGCAAACCCGTCAAATCGAACGCTAACCGGCGCAGCCGGGTAGCATCGTCGGCGAAACCATTTGGCACCACATCAACATCGGACAGCGACTGGTACAAAAATTGATCGATCGCGCCACGTGAACCATCGAAAGGATGCGGAGGCGGCAACGAAGATTGGACAGGACGGAATGCCCAAAATTGCCGGCCTTCATCGAGGTCGATGGTGGACCGCATCGTCACGGGGGCTGCTTTGGTTTTTCGCGGATCCTTGGCTCCTGCCTTGATCCACGCCTCGAAGTCTTCGATCACTTCGTCTGACAAACGGCCGGCGGGCGGCATCTCTGACGACTCGTATCGAATCGCCGACACCAAAGTGCTTGCCGCCGCGTCACCAGGTTGGATCGCCGGTCCGCTATCGCCACCGATTATCATGGCGTCGGATGAATCCAGCAGCAGTGATCCGCCAATTTCGTCGGCTTCGGCCGAATGGCATTCGTAACAGTGGTTGACCAAGACCGGCCGAATCCGGTTTTCGAAGAATTCAACGGATCCCGGCGGATCGTTGGCCTGTGCCGATTCCGGGCTTATCAAGAAGACCCCGGCGACGATCAAGAACAAACCGAGGCAGGCGGCCGGTGCAACCCACAACGGCTGGCTTGAATTCGGCAACCGTGATGCAGCGGACCACGAACGGGTCGACCGTATAAATAGCGACATGGCGATCCGGTCCAAAGCGGGCCTGGCAGCCCATGGGTGCGATCCGGGGGGAAGGTTTCCCACGATAGCACAACGGATCGGCCATTGCGGCCTATTTCGACTGCAATCGCATGTAGCAAAGCCGGTTAGTATTCGACGCCTTCGCGGGCACCGTGTGCCACGTTGCCACGCGGTTGGAAGATCTGGCGAGTCCGGCGGGGCTGATAAGTGCGGGCCGGTGTGCTTTCGACGTACTGCGAAGGTGGCATCAAATCGGTACTGATGTGGACAGCTTCGCCGCCCGATCCACCACAAGACTGGCAACCGGAATCACAGCCGCCGCCACAGCTACCTGAATCACAGTCGCTGGGGCCTCCGCCCAACGCACCGCCACCGAAGGCACAACAACCACCACCGCAGGTCATGCTGCCGCAGGAAGTGCACCCTGCGTCGCGGCGATAACCCCAAATGCTGGCGAAACCGGTAAACACCGAACGGCATTTACCACAGGATCCGCCGGTGTGGTTCCCGCATGTGTCACAGGGATCCATGCAATCGGCCGGTTCATTGATCCAGGGATCGATGTACAGTTCGCCGCAGCCATCGCAATCGCCACAGCCGCCGCATGCATTGACCGCGACCGGTCCGCAAGCACCGCCCGGTCCACATGCCATCGGTCCAACACAACCGGTCACCCAGAGTAGTGCCGAACAAGCCAGCCCGGTCGCAAATCGTAATCCCAATGACATAGTCGTAGCCCTGTGGCAGTCCCAAAGTTTGAATGGATACCGACAAGATCGGCCGTCACAGGCGTTGCAATGAAATCTTTTTGCCCAATCGTCAAATTTTATCGGCCAGTTTCACGACACCGGGCTGTCGGACTGGTAACCCGCTGCGTGAGCGCGAGATTCGATGTGCTCCCTCGCTCGGCTTCGGGTGATGGTTGGCACGCTAAGTTCAAGAACACGACCAAATCAACAGCGTGCCAGCGTCCGTCAATGCCATCGAGCCGACGCCCCAATCAATCCAAAAACCGCCCGGCCACCGTGTCGGCAAACAACACGCCACGCTGAGTCAATCGAATCAGGCCGTCGGCTTCTTCCAACAACTGTTCGTCGGTGGAACGCTGGATCATGTCCGCGCACATGCCACGGATATCGATGCCCGTTTCCCGATGGATCCGATCCAGATCGACACCATCGATTTGACGGACCCCGAACGCCGCCCGTTCACGAGCGTATTGTTGGACGGTGATCGCATCCGATTCGGCCACGGGCGAAAGTCCACCGCGCATCCGTTTCAGATAGGTGGTCGTGCTGCGATGGTTCACCTCGCGCCTCCCATCGACAAACCGCGCCGCGCCGGGCCCGGCAGCGTACCACCCCAATCCGTCCCAATACGCCAAGTTGTGACGACAGCGTGCTGCGGGTTTCGCAAAACTAGACACTTCGTATTGTTGCAAACCCGCATCGGCGGTCATCTGGCGGGCGGCCTGGTACATATCGATTTCCACCGATTCATCGGCTGCTGATAATTCGCCTCGCAGACGACGCGACCAAAACGAGGTGCCTTTTTCGAATGTCAGTGCATAGGTCGAAAGATGTTGAATCGGCAACGACAACGCCATCTGCAGATCATCCCGCCACTGGGTCGCGGTTTCGCCGGGAGCGGCAAAGATCAAGTCGATCGAAACATTTCGGATCACTTCGGCCACTTGCCGAATCACCGCGGCACCGCCGGCCCCCGAATGACCGCGTTCCAGTCCAGCCAGTTTCGCATCGTGAAACGATTGCATCCCCAAACTGATTCGATTGATCCCGTGGGCGACCAAGCAATCTAGTTTTTCGTCCGTGATGTCTTCCGGGTTTGCCTCCACGCTCCACTCGAAATCATCAGAGAGTTGCAACCGATTGGTGACGATCTGAAGCAACCGATCCAGAGCGTCGATTGGCAGATGAGTCGGGGTGCCACCGCCGATAAAAACCGTCTGCACCGCAGGCGATTCCAACGCGGACAACTCGGCATCAACCGCATCCAAGTACGATTCCATCAAGTCATCGCGATCGGCCAACACGCTGAAGTTGCAATAGCCGCAGCGATGCCGACAAAACGGCACATGGACGTAGGCCGACGTGGGTGTCGGCCATTGAAACGCCGACAACTCGGCCTGATCTACAGCCATAGCTTTAGACGGCCATCCATACGATCGGGGAACACTTTGTCAACGAAACGTTTGACTTGGCTATCGTTGTACCGGGTGCTCAAGTGGCCAGCGATGATCAGTTCATTGTTGAAACGATCCGCTCGCTTTCGCCAATCGTCGATGTGCATGTGCCCGTGTTTGTGGATTTTGTCCTTGCGATGTTCGGGCGCGACAAAAGTCATCTCGCTGATCAGCACCTTGGCATCGTAGAACACGGGATTGTCGTCGAGACCCTTGGGCGCCGTGTCACCGGTGTATGCGACGACCGGGATCCGCGACTCCGTGGTGATCTCTGTCCCCGCCATCTTCAGGTTGCGGATCTGTTCCCCCGACAGTTCCAAGAACTCGGGCTTCAATTTGTGGCGAATCTGGTGCACGACAAATCCAACCGAATCGATCGTGTGCCGCGTCGGCAAAGCGGTGACGATGTATTCGCGGCTGATGCTCGTTTCGTCACCTGGCAACAATCCGACCAATTCGCATGGCATCGCGCCACGGTCCAGTTTTCGGAAAGTCTGCAACATGTCCCAAGCGGTATCGACCGCCGAATCGGGAAGATAGATCACCGGCGGATCCATCTTCATCATTCGTCGACGGGAAACGTAGGCAGGCAGCGCCGCGATATGGTCAAGGTGCGCGTGCGAGATGAACAGGGTCGGGGTGCCCATGAAATCCCAGGGCTGGACGCCGACGTCGAACAACAATTTCAGTTCGCTGATTCGCCAACAGGTTTGAACGGCGGCGCGAGAATAGCCTTCGATGGTCAGACCGTCGTGGACGTGCGAAAGAAGAGGAACGTTTTCGACCATGGAAACTGTGCTAGGGAGTCAATCGGAGATGCCAGCGCCCATTGAACCTAATGCACAGGCCTGCGGCCAGGACGGGGAACCCGGCCACGTCGTCGCGAATTCGCCCATCGGTAGCGAAAGTCGCCAACGGTTGTCCGATCGAGTGAGCCGTGATCGCGTGAGCGGCCGGGAATCCCCCCAATGCCAGTGGCCTCACGGCCAGCGGCTCACCAGGGTCGCTGAAAGTTGTCCGATCGAGTGAGCCGTGATCGCGTGAGCGGCCGGGAATCCCCCCCAATGCCCGTGGCCTCACGGCCAGCGGCTCACCAGGGTCGCTGAAAGTTGGCCGGTCGAGTGAGCCGTGATCGCGTGAGCGGCCGGGAATCCCCCCCCAATGCCCGTGGCCTCACGGCCAGCGGCTCACCAGGGTCGCTGAAAGTTGTCCGATCGAGTGAGCCGTGATCGCGTGAGCGGCCGGGAATCCCCCCCCAATGCCCGTGGCCTCACGGCCACCGGCTCACCAGGGTCGCTGAAAGTTGTCCGATCGAGTGAGCCGTGATCGCGTGAGCGGCCGGGAATCCCCCCCAATGCCCGTGGCCTCACGGCCAGCGGCTCACCAGGGTCGCTGAAAGTTGTCCGATCGAGTGAGCCGTGATCGCGTGAGCGGCCGGGAATCCCCCCCAATGCCCGTGGCCTCACGGCCAGCGGCTCACCAGGGTCGCTGAAAGTTGGCCGGTCGAGTGAGCCGTGATCGCGTGAGCGGCCGGGAATCCCCCCCAATGCCCGTGGCCTCACGGCCAGCGGCTCACCAGGGTCGCTGAAAGTTGTCCGATCGAGTGAGCCGTGATCGCGTGAGCGGCCGGGAATCCCCCCCCAATGCCCGTGGCCTCACGGCCACCGGCTCACCAGGGTCGCTGAAAGTTGTCCGATCGAGTGAGCCGTGATCGCGTGAGCGGCCGGGAATCCCCCCCAATGCCCGTGGCCTCACGGCCAGCGGCTCACCAGGGTCGCTGAAAGTTGTCCGATCGAGTGAGCCGTGATCGCGTGAGCGGCCGGGAATCCCCCCCAATGCCCGTGGCCTCACGGCCAGCGGCTCACCAGGGTCGCTGAAAGTTGGCCGGTCGAGTGAGCCGTGATCGCGTGAGCGGCCGGGAATCCCCCCCAATGCCAGTGGCCTCACGGCCAGCGGCTCACCAGGGTCGCTGAAAGCGGGGGCCGAAAGTCTTGGCGACTTTCGCTACGGAGTGGGAGTGGGAGTGGGAGGGGGAGGGGGAGGGGGAGGGGGAGGGGGAGGGGGAGGGGGAGGGGGAGGGGGAGGGGGAGGGGGCCGAAAGTCTTGGCGACTTTCGCTACCGGGCACCGCGTTGTTAGCGGGGCATGCCTGGCATATTGGCGTCTTTGAACTCTTCGGCACCGTAATTATCGACTTCGTTGACGTCCAAATTTTCGGAATAGGTTTGGGTGCGAACCACGTAGATGTCGCCAGTGTCGCTCTGTTCGACCGCCGCACCGTGGTGGCGGGTCAATTCCAGCGTTGCCAAGAACCACCCGATCACAGCTGATTTGTGAATTCCACCGTCCACCAAATCGAACAGGGGCAACCGATCGGATCCACGCAATTTTTCGTGAATCCGCTGCATATAGACGTGGATCGGGGTGTCGTCATAAACGACCTCGGTTTGCGGCGGCCCGCCAGCTTCACGCATGATCCGGCCAAAAGCGCTGACCAAATCCCAGATTTCCAAATCGACGATGGGCTGGTCTCCCAGATCGACTCGGCGGGTCGGCAGATCGTCACTCATCCGTTCGTAGCGCTGCTGCCAACGCTCGCCCATTTCGTCCAGAACGGAGGCTGCGTCGCGGATTTCTTTGTACTGCAGCAGCCGTTCGACCAGCTCGGTTTGCGGGTCCTCGATCGTTTCTTCGGCGGTTTCGTCCACAATTTTCGGCAAAACCGCTTGGCTTTTCAGTTCGACCAAGGTGCTGGCCAGGTCGATAAAATCGCCCACACCGGTCAAATCCAGCTCCTTCAGGACCTCGATGTAATCGATGTACTGGTCGACGATTTTCGAGAGCGACATTTCGGCCAAATCGACTTCATGCCGCCGTACCAGGTACAGCAGCAGGTCCAGCGGGCCTCGATAAGCCGGCAATTCGATCCGGAAAGACATACAGTTTTTGCCTGACGAGCCATGATGGCTGGTCCGCCCCGACGTCCCCCTGGACGCCGAAAGTTGGACCATACGGTCCCATCCTAGGCTGCCAGGCCGGTCAAACGCAGCCCTTGTTGGATTTAGACCCCAAAATTATCATGCTCCGCTTCGACCGACCGCCCCCTTTGTTCCCGTTTCCTCTCTCCCTCTCCCATTCGACTGACACGCTGATGTCCCAATCCAACCAGCGCCATGTTCTTTCTGCCTTGGTTCAGAACATTCCTGGCGTGCTCGCTCACATCTCGGGCATGCTCGCATCGCGAGGTTTTAACATCGATTCGCTGGCCGTCGGCGAAACCGAAGACCCCCAACTTTCGCGGATGACATTTGTCGTTGTCGGCGACGATCGCGTCTTGGAACAGGTCGGCAAGCAACTGGAAAAGATCGTCACGGTCGTTCGCGTCTTGGACGTCAGCAGCCAGGATTTCGTCGAACGCGATCTGCTGCTGTTGAAGGTCAAAGCGCCCGCCGGTGCCGCCCGCAGCGAAATTCGCGAGTTGGTGGACATTTTCCGAGGCCAGATCGTGGATGTTGGCCCCGAGGAAGTGATGGTTGAAATCAGCGGCCGCGAAAACAAGGTCCAGGCGTTCATCGAACGCATGCGCCCCTACGGCATCTCCGAACTGGTCCGCACCGGGCGAATCGCAATGGTCCGCAGCACCAGCGACGCCGATGGCGACCGGGAAATCGAAGGCCGTTTCGCTTCCTAGACTTTCGCTGGATCTTTGTAGTGGGATTCGCCAGAATTCCCTATTCGGTGCTAGCAAGGACTTCTGGCGAAGTCCACGATGCGGGAACACAATCGACTCCCCGTCCCCCGAGGGCGACTCCGACGCAGTTCCCATCCCGGCGGTTCGCCGCCACCCGCTTCCAGAAAAAACTCTCTCCGTTTCCTAAATTTCAAACGATTATTCTGTCATGGCCGCAACGATCTACTACGAAAACGACGCCGATCTTTCGAACCTTAAGGGCAAGACTGTCGCGATCCTGGGTTATGGTTCGCAAGGACACGCCCAAGCTCAAAACCTTCGCGACAGCGGCGTCAACGTCGTCATCGGCCAACGTCCTGGATCGGCCAACTACGACCTAGCGGTTTCGCACGGCTTCAAGCCCATGTCGATTGCCGAAGCCACCAAGGCAGCCGACGTGGTCAACGTGCTGCTTCCCGATGAAGTCCAAGGCGACATCTATCGCACCGAAATTCGCGATAACCTGTCCAAGGGCAACGTGCTGATGTGCTCGCACGGCTTCAACATCCACTTCGGCCAAATCGAGCCATCGGCTGGAATCGACACCCTGTTGGTCGCGCCCAAGGGCCCAGGCCACTTGGTCCGCAGCGAATACGAAAAGGGCGGCGGCGTGCCTTGCCTGATCGCTTTGGGCGAAGGTGCTTCGGACACCACCAAGCGAATCGGCCTGGCTTACGCCAAGGGCATCGGCGGCACCCGCGGTGGTGTGATCGAAACCACCTTTGCCGAAGAAACCGAAACCGACCTGTTCGGCGAACAAGTCGTGCTGTGCGGTGGCGTTAGCGAACTGGTCAAAGCCGGTTTCGAAACCTTGGTCGAAGCTGGTTACCAGCCCGAAATGGCCTACTTCGAATGCATGCACGAACTGAAACTGATCGTCGACCTGCTATATCAAGGTGGACTCAGCTACATGCGTTACAGTATCAGTAACACGGCTGAATACGGTGACTACGTCAGCGGTCCTCGCATCATCACGGACGATACCAAGGCCGAGATGAAGAAGATCCTGACAGAGATCCAAACCGGCGAATTCGCTCGCAAATGGATCTCGGAAAACCGTGCCGGTGCTCCGTTCTTCAAGGCAACCCGCCGACGTGAACGTCAGCACGGCGTCGAACAAATCGGCATCGGCCTTCGCCGTATGATGAACTGGATCGAAGAAAAGGAAGTTTGATCGATGCCTGACGCCCTATCTTTTCCGCCCATTGCCGAATTGACTCAACTGCAGATCGATGCCGTTGATCGTTGGCACCGCGATCCGATTGACAATCCGTTTGACGGAATTCAATCGCTCGTTTGCCAGCAACACGAATTCAATTATCGACTTTGGCACCAAGAGGATAAGGCGCGCAGCCCGTCGGCGACGGATGAAGAAATCGCCAACGTCAAACGGGCCATCGACAAGCTCAACCAAGCTCGCAACGACATGATCGAAAAGGTCGACGACGCGTTGACCGAAATCCTGTGCAAAGCTGGCGTCCCTGCCAGCGATGGACCGATCAATACGGAAACCACCGGCAGCGCCATCGATCGATTATCGATCATGTCGCTGCGGTTGTACCACTATCGGGAACAGGCCGATCGCGACGGTGCGAGCGACGAACACCGCGGCAAGGTCAACGAACGTATCGCCCTGTGCGAACAACAACACGCTGATCTTTCAAAATCGCTGCAGCAGTTGGTCGACGATATCTTTGCGGGCAAAAAACAGCACCGCACGTATCGGCAAATGAAGATGTACAACGACCCCTCGCTGAACCCCGCGATCTACAACGCAGGTTCGTAGGGCCCCAAACGCCCGGCTATAAACGCCCATCCCAAACACCCGGCCCCGCCGCATGCGGCAGGGGGCGATCCCGTTGGGGTTCAATGGATCCATCCGAGTTCGTCGTCGATTGGGTCGAGTTCTCTGTTAAAGAGAACCACCATGCCCGGCAAAGAACCTGGCCAGCAGATTCTTGGACTTTCGTCACCTTCGACCGTTTCGGATGTTCAGCTTGCCAAGACTAAGCCGTTCGATCTGCTGCTAGCCATTTCGCTGCAACCTCGTCGAGCGGTTTGCCCTCTCGACAGACTCGGTAGTCCAGTTCAGCGATGATGTCGTTTGAAAACTTCAATCCATCAAGCGTTTGAAGCTCGTCCTTCGTGAACATCGACTGCTTGTCTTGCCGCAAAAGCAGCACGGCCTTGTCGACAGTACCTAGCAGACCCTTGGGCTCGGCCAATTCACGGATCGCGTATTGGTAGTGCAGGAATTGAGGTTTCCACAACGGGACCACCATCCATTGTTTGTTTCCGACCGCTCGCTCAAACGCGCCGAAACAATCCTCTTCGGTGCCGCTATGAAAACGATACCCTGCATCGTTCAAACCATACTCGTCCATCATCTTGATCGAGAAACGCGTGATTCCGGCTCCTGGGTTGATACCCTGGATATCGCTTTTCATTTTCTTGACGACATCAGGTTTCAGCAGATCGGCAATCTCTCGCACATCGTCCGCGGGAACGTACTCTGGCACGCCCCACAGCGCGTACGGTTCATAGTGCAGGCCCAGTTCGATCAGCGGCACCGTCCGCTCGACTTCCCCTTTGTATCCGCCGTGGCTCGACGGCAGCCATGCCGAAGCCAACATGTCCACTTCGCCGGACTTCAATTTTTGAAAGTTCGCTTCGTGAGGCGAGTAAACTCGCTCGACCTCAAACCCCATCTCGGTCAGAACATTCGCGACCAGGGCGCCGGCGACATGATGAAACGAGAGATCGGTTACGCCGACGGTGATTTGTTTGGACATGGCTCACATTTTCGATGTTGGCGAAATGAACCGAAATGCCATGCCGCCCGACGAATAAGTCTTGCGGCTAGCACTCCGGTATCGATGCGTCGTTTTCAGTCGTGTTTCTAGCAGTGGTGACCAGACCGGCCTACCTTGGCAAGCCGATCAAGCGGAGGAAACGCTAGCGACCGATGATGCCCGGTGCTTGGGGCTTGAATCGAAAGATATAGAACGGTTTGGACGTTTGATCGATGCCGCCATTGAAGGGTGCGCCCAAGTGAACCTGAGCTGCGGATACGTACATGTATCCATCTTTGTTAAAACTGATTCCGTCGGGCCAAAGCATCCGATCATCGAAGGCCAACGGAGAGTATTTTCTTTTGTCACCGGAAACGAAGCCAATGCTACGGCTTTCGACATTCGTCGAGTACAGGTTTCCGGCGGTGTCGATCGAGAGTCCGCCGTTGTTGACTTTGTCGCTGTACGTTTCCACCGCCTTTGCCAATTCGTCTTCAGAAAGCGACTCGTTTGCGACGGCGTCCATGCGAACGCGATACATTTGCGTGCCGCATAGAGGGCAGAAGTAAAGCCACTCGCTAGCTGCGTCCAACGTGATTCCGTCGCAACCGACGTAAATCGGCGACTGCTTGCCATCACGCGAGACGCTCATGGGTTTTCCGTCGATCAGAATGGGCGAACTCGTGTCCGCCTTTGTCATGGCACGTCCTTCCAGCAAGCGGCGAGTCTTCCCCGTCTTCAAGTCGACAACCACCAGTGCTGCCTTGGATCCATCGCCACCGCGACCGATGCCTTCATCGGCGATCACCGCCAACTGACGCTTCGTATCGACCACAAAATCATTAAGCTGCGATGTTTCGCGACTTGCCGGAGACGGGATGTAATGAAGCCGATGAAGTTCGTTCTTTTGGGTGTCCCAGCCAACCAGTTTTGGCGTGATATCGTTTCGAGTCCCCATATCCAGAATCCAAACAACTCCGTCGCCGTCGTTGCGAATCCCCAACACGTCGTCGAGGTACCAATCGTTTTCGCTACGAGGTGTATTCCATTGCTGGTTTGGAAAAGGGGTAACGGCCCCAGTCGCTGCGTCATAGGTCGCGACACGGACATCAGGTTTAAAAAACGGATGATGACTAAAGACGAGCTGTCCGTTCGACATGAACGCAATATTGCCGACGGCTTGATCAAGCGAGGCATAAAGTTCCAATTCAGTCTCGCGTTGCCCCGTCGGTTTGCTCGCCTTCTCTTGTGCGGAAACAAACGGGACGAGCAACGACATGACGACACTCGCTACGAAAAAGGCGACGATCGAATGATACTTTTGCAAATTCATGATTTCTTGTCTTTCCATTCGTTGTAGCGACACTCAGTATCACGCCGCGGTGTCGAAAAGGAACGTTCGCGTTCCTCTCTATGCCAGCGAATACTACCACCAGGTTCGATTCTCACAACAACGCACATTTCAGGCACGCAGCCACACAAAGGACGGACGCCCGCTCGGATCGAACGCAGCACAGGAAAGCGAGTCTTGGACCGTAGTCTGCCTGGATCGATCCGTGTCCGTCGTGACACTTCCTCGGCAACGGTGCTTTTCAAAGCACAGGTTCAAACGCGTGATTCCCGCCAACGGCAAGACCATGCCGATCAAACGTCGCGTCGGCGGCTATCGAAATTTAGCAAAACTTCAAGACGGCAATCGATTTCTACGATGGCCAGACCGATCGCTTCCCAAGACAAACCCGGAAGGGCCAGTTCTTTTTTGCTTGCCCGCTGCCCGGTGCTAGTTTGTGCCGTGGGGACGGGATCGCTAAGCTTTTAGCGTAGGCGGATCTCCTTCACCTTCCCCCCCGAGCGCAGGCAAGTTTCGATGACACATTTCTTTGGTGCGCCGACTTTTCGGTTGGCGACATTGGCGTTGGCTGGCGTTCTAGTCCACGGACTGGTCGCGAATCCATCTTCGGCTCAGGACGCGAAAGACCGGGCAGATTATGAAGCCCGCACCGCGGAAGCAGAGACGGAGGCCGACCCGCTGGCGCTTCCGGCCGATGCCGACGCCCCCGCGTTGACGGCCCACATCCGTGCGGTCAAACGACTGCGTGGACGCACCCTAAAAACTGCCACTGCCAGCGCCGAGGCAGTGATCGAGGCGGCCGAAGCGATGCGGCAGCTTGACGATGCCCCCCAAGGCATGCTGGT
This sequence comes from Rubripirellula lacrimiformis, assembly GCF_007741535.1. Lineage (NCBI taxonomy): Bacteria > Pseudomonadati > Planctomycetota > Planctomycetia > Pirellulales > Pirellulaceae > Rubripirellula > Rubripirellula lacrimiformis. Next base: position 2,169,343 of record NZ_CP036525.1, on the reverse strand, counting down.
CGATGCGATCGAAGAACAGATCGCCGCCCTGTCTTTCCTGGCACGTTTCCAACGCAATCGCAACCAAGACTTGCAAAGCCTGCTGGCTGAATTGGCACAGGACGAAAGCCCCGAACTGCAGCAGATCGCCAAGACCGAAGGCTTCAAGATCAAGATCGCAGGCGCCCCACGGGCCAGCAAAGCCGAACAGCAGAAGATGATCGACGAGATCACAACGATGGTCGACGCGGGTTCGTTCGATCGCACTGCGTTTAGCCTTGCGTACACGTTGGCCAGCGGAATCGGTGCCTCGGAGAACACGGATCTGGCAGCCGGCTTTTACGAACAGATGGCCGAGTGGATGCAGGATTCCAAAGACGAAGCCATCCAACAACGAGCGTCCAAGATGGCCGGCGCCGCACGGCGGATGCGACTGCCCGGCAATCTGCTGACCCTAGAAGGCAAGACAACGACCGGAGACCAATTCGATTGGTCCGCATATCGCGGAAAAGTCGTCTTGGTGGACTTCTGGGCGTCTTGGTGTGGCCCGTGCCGAGCCGAGATTCCGAACATGAAACGCAACCTGGATCTGTATAGCGATCGCGGTTTTGACATCGTGGGAATCAATCTGGATCGGACCTTGGACGCTTGCAACGAATACGTGGACGAACAAGAACTGACCTGGACGAACCTGATCAGCGACAAAGAGGGCGAGATGGGCTGGGACAACCCGGTGGCCAACTATTACGGCATCTCGGGGATCCCGACGGCGATCTTGGTCGACCAGGATGGAAAAGTGGTTTCGATGCGAGCCCGCGGAAAGGAACTTGATCGCTTGCTTTCAGGTATGCTGGGCGATCCTTCCCCCAACGATTCGGCCCCTGCCGAACCCGCCTCGAAAGAATCCGGAGACGACGAATGATCCTTCGATCGCTTTTTTCGCTGATCATTGCTGCTAGCTGCATTGCCAATGCCTCTGCCCAAACATGGCCTATCCAAGTGGGCGAAGGCCCCGGATGGGTGACGCTGGGCGAAGACGACTTTGTCCGGGTCAACGGCGACGACCTAACGCTGACCTGGAAAGACGGTGTGGCGATTGGCAGCGGCACGCCGATCGGCGTCACGCGATCGAAGAAGAGCTACCAGAATTTCGAACTTTCGATCGAGTGGCAGCACCAATCCGACGGCGGAAACTCGGGCGTCTTTGCGTGGGTCCCACTTTCCGTTCTGGAAGGCTTGCCGCCCGGCCAACTGCCCAAAGCCGGGATCGAAATCCAAATGCTGGATCATGGCTATACCCACAAGTACGAATCGTCCACCGGAAAGAAAGGCGACTGGTTTTCGACTAACGGTGATATATTCGCCGTGGGCAAATCGACCATGAAACCATTCCCACCGCTTTCCCCTAATGGAAGCCGGTCCTTTCCATCCAAGGAAGTTTCCAAGGGATTCGGCCACTGGAACCACTATTACGTTCGCGGCGTGAACGGCGAAATCCGCCTTTGGGTCAACGGCGAAGAAGTCTCCGGTGGAAAGGACTGTAACCCATCCGAAGGTTACCTGTGCCTAGAATCCGAAGGCGCGCCGATCCTGTTTCGCAACATCCAAGTTCGCGAACTGCCGTAAAATTCGGACACGCAATCCGCAGCGGTGCAGCACTCCACCGCTGCGGATCAATCCAGCAGCGGCAACTGTCGGTCGCCGCCCTGGGCCAGCCCATCTTTGAAGTGTTTGCGGCACACCGGCACGTACCGTTCGTTGCCGCCGATCTGCACCTGATGTCCCTCTTTGACGACCCGACCGGCATCGTCCAAACGCAGCACCATGGTGGCTTTGCTGCCGCAGTGACAGATCGTTTTGATCTCGGTCAACGTGTCGGCCCAAGCGAGCAGTGCGTCGCTGCCCTCGAACAGATTGCCCTGAAAGTCGGTCCGCAGCCCGTAGGTCAGCACCGGGATGTCCAACTGGTCGCAAACATCACTCAACTGATGCACTTGTTTTTTGGTCAGAAACTGGGCTTCGTCCACCAGCACGCAATGAATCGGTTCTCGCGCCAGTCGCTGGTCGACTACGATAAACAGGTTGTCCGCCGTGTCGAAAATTTCGGCTTCGGCAGAGATGCCGATCCGTGATGCGACCTTGCCCACGCCTGACCGATTGTCGATCTCTGGCGCCAGCACCAACGTGTTCATTCCACGTTCGCGATAGTTGTAACTAGCCTGCAGCAGGATCGTTGACTTGCCGGCATTCATCGTCGAATAGTAAAAGAACAGTTTTGCCATGATCGCAGATCCGCCAACTCGCCTGTGGATAGGACGTTTCTGAACCAACGCCACCGAACTTTCCAATGCTACAGTGCTAACCAAAGTCACACGGCATCGGTTCCTTGTCGGCAATCAGGGTGCTTCAACCTTACAGAATCACCTGCCAGCCTCCCAAAACGAAATCGCATCATGAAACGAATTGCACTGGCCACAGCCCTGATCACAGTCGGATGGAACCTTCACCACGCGACGGGCCAATCGCCCGCCGCCCCCACAGCGGCCCCCCAGTGGACGAAACATGTCGTCCACCAAGGACTGCATACGATGACCGCGGTGGCGGGTGACTTTACCGGTGACGGGTTGCCCGATGTCATCGCCGACAGCGGCAACACCACTCGGCTGTTCGTTGCACCCGACTGGACGGAAGTTCTGTTGGATGAACATCCGGGTGGGAAAACTTACATTCACAGCGAATGCTTTGACATCGACGGTGATGGCGACCTGGATTACATCGGCGCCCAGTACAACCCGGGCCAGATCGTCTGGCTTGAACAGCCAACCAAGGGGGAATCGATGCGTTGGACCAAACGACTGATCGACGACACCGTCCACGGGATCCACGGGCTGATGAAAGGCGATGTGGTAGGCAACGGAAAAATGGAACTGCTTGCGACCAGCGCCCAACCGACGGCTCCGCACGCCGAATCGCTGGCATGGTTTGCAATTCCCAGCAATCCCAGTTCGGCCCCGCGATGGACGCCCCAAATATTCGCCGACGGCGATGCCCCTGGGCTGACGCACTACATCGGCGTGGGCGACGTCGACGGTGACGGCCATCTAGACGCTGCGACCGGCGCCAAAGGTGGCCCCCAATCCACGTCGACCGGCGAATACTTCGCTTGGTGGCGTGCACCATCAAATCCAACCGATACCTGGACCAAACAAATGATCAGCGATCAGGAACCCGGCGCCACCAACATCCACCCCGCCGACGTCAACGCGGACGGAAAGGTGGACTTCATCGCGTCACGCGGTCACGGCCGGGGCATCGTCTGGTTCGAAGGCCCCCATTGGACCCGGCACGACATCGATCCATCGATCAAGGAACCGCACGCCCTGGTCGCCATCGACATGGACGCCGATGGCGACGTCGACGCGGCCACCTGTGCCTTTGGTGACAAGATCGCTGCCTGGTACGAAAACGATGGCGAAGGCCACTTCACACGCCACATCGTGGGCACCGACCAGGAATCCTATGACATCCGCGCGGTGGACATGGACCTTGATGGCGATCTTGACCTACTGGTCGCCGGACGTGGAAGCAAAAACGTCGTGTGGTACCAAAACCCATCCCGCTGGAAATCAAATGACTAACGTTTGGCCTAATCCGTGACGGAATCGACGACGGAGCCACCGGCGGCTGATTCAAAGCGATAGCGAAACAGCAACCCAGCCGATATCGTTGCCCCGAACCAGGCCAGCGCCATGTCTTTCTGGGGATCCCAAACATCGCCTTGTTGACCGTTGTAGGCCTCTGCCACGGCCGGCGCAAAGAAGGTTGCGATCTGCCATTCCAAGATTTCGTACACAGCACCGATCGCCACCACGATTGCGATGCTGACAATCGCGGCACCCAAGGGACGCATCCCGCCCCAACGCTGCAGACATTCCGCCGCCGGTACCGCGATCAATATCCCCGATGCAAAGTGCACCAAACGGTCATAGTGATTGCGGCGCCAATCGAAACGCTGCGACAAACTGGATCCCGAAACCGATTGGGACCAATCGTCATAAGGAACGAACGAATAGATCCACCTAGCCCCGACAATATGCAACCACAGAAACACGGCCACACAAACAAACGACGCCATCGAAAACCGGCACGCAAACGTCGACCAAGTCATCAACAACAGGATGACGACCGTCGGAATATGTTGCAGTTTCAGCTCGGCGGGGAAGGGTGCATCCCAACAGGAAACCAACGCCATGATTCCCGTCAAAACGACCAACCCCACTTGGCCATTGATGGATCGTTTCGTCGCTGCGTTGGTCGACGCGTCCACGCTACTGATCGCCAAGATACAGCAGTTGAACTTTCGTGTTGGGCAACGTTTTCGCCAGTTCATCGACGCCTTCGCGAGTAACGGCGGTACGCGTCACGATCAAATCTTTGAGCGCCGTTAACGGGTACAGATTCACCAACCCAGCATCGGTGATGGAGGTTGACCCTAGGTGCAAAAACGTCAACTTGGTCAGCCCGCTAAGCGCCGACAAGCCATCATCGCTTAGCCGAGTGTTGTCAAGGTTCAATGATTCCAGGTTGGCAAGGTTGGCCAGTGGCTTGATCCCATCATCGGTTAGGTTGACTCGCCACAGATTCAGCTTCTGAAGACTGGTCAATTGACCGACGGGTTCCATTGCGGTGTCGGAAATCTGGGCACATTCGCTGAGGTCCAGGTCCACCAAGTTTTTCAACTGCGGAAGCGCCGCAATGCCATCGGCGCCGATCTGAGTGCGAGCCAATCGCAACTTTTTCAACTTGGGAAAGTTCGCCATCACCGCGATCGCTTCATCGCCGATTGTGGTTTCGGCCATGTACAGTTCTTGTAGGTTTCCCAGCCCTTTCAGATCCGCCAAACCGATTTCGCTGACCCACAGGTAATCGAGCGCTAGGAGTTTCAGGCTGGCAAGATTAGCGACGTGTTGCATGCCATCATCGCTGACGCTGCAATCGCCGCTTTTCCCTGATAGACGCAGCGCTTTCAACTTGGGCAAAGAAACCAGATGCGCCAGACCGGCGTCGCTGATCGCGCATTCCCGAAGGTCCAATTGTTCCAAGGCCGCGAATTTTCCGACCGCAACCAAGTCGTCATCGCTGACACTCGTTTCGCGAAAATCCAATCCGATGATCGCACCGGCCGAATTGCGTCGAATTTTGTCAGTGATCGCCGTGATCGATTCGACCGCTGCCGGATCATCGGCAACCGTTTTTGCAGCGACCGCCGGCGTGGTGGCAGCTTGCTTGGTATCGGACTCTGCGTTGGGCGCGGGAGCCGAAGGGGTACAGCCGACCGATGCATAGCAGGCCGCAGCCAATAGGACTTTACGTAACAACGCGGATACTCCGTAGCAGGATTTGGGGGATCTTCAACAGGATCGAAAACCAAGCCATCAGTGATCGCTTGGAAACACGCTCTCCCCGCGGGCGGGGAGAGCGAAGTGATTTCCAACCGGTACTTTAGACAGCTTCGACTTCCCAGCCCTTGCGATATTCTTTGCGAATGAACGCGTCCGCTTCGGGGCAATTGGTTGCCTTCAAGGCGGCGGCATCCCAATCGAGTTGTTTGCCGGTGCGATAGGCCACGTTGCCCAACAGGACCGATTCAGTCAACGCGCCGGAATAGTCAAAGTTACAGGTCGTCGGCGAACCATCTTTGCAGGCGGCAATCCACTCGGCATGGTGACCGATCGAATTTGGGATCGACTCGGCGGGCGGTGTGAAGTCCGCAAACTTTTCGCGTGGGAACAGCTTGTAGTTCGAATAACTTGCGAACAGATTCCCTTCGCTACCGACGAACATGACGCCACTGCCGGGCACTCGTTCACCAGCAACTTCGCGTGGGCAACGGTCACCGTCGTACCACGTCAAATCAACCGCTGGCCGGCCATCCAGGGACGGGAACTTGTACTTCACCGTCAATCCCAGCGGGCAGGTTTCGGGATTCAGTTCCGGACCTTCGGCTTCGCAAGAAATCGGATGCCGCAGCCCCAATGCCCAGAACGGAAGGTCCATGTAGTGGCAACCCATGTCGCCGAGCGTTCCTTGTCCGAAATCCCACCAACGACGCCATTGTGCCGGGTGGTAACGTCCGCTGGCATAAGGACGTTCTGGCGCTGGACCTAGCCATAGGTCCCAGTTCAAGTGTTCTGGTACCGGATCGGCTTTGTCAGGTCGGTCGCCACCGCCCCAACCTTTGCCGACCCAAACGTGCACTTCGCCAACGTCACCGATGGCGCCACTTTGAACGATTTCGACCACGCGTCGGTAGTTGTTAGTGGCGTGAATCTGAGTGCCCATCTGAGTCGCGACGCCCTTGGCCTTGGCCGCTTCGGCGATCATGCGGGCTTCGGCCACCGTGTGCGTCAACGGTTTTTCGCAGTAGACGTGTAGCCCGGCGTTGATGGCTCGCATCGTTGCCGGTGCGTGATGATGGTCGGACGTACCGATCACGACCGCATCTACACGATCCGCTTCGGCGGCATACATTTCGCGATAGTCAGCGTACTTTTTCACACCACTGAATTTCGCAGCCGCGCGGTCCAAGTAATTGCTATCGACATCACACATACCGACGATGTCTTCGCCCTGGACTCCCTTGATATCTTCGGCCGCACGATTGGCCGTACCGATGCAAAGGATCTTTAGTTTTTGGTTGGCCGAATTGGTGCCTTGGGCGCTGGTTTCGGTCCAAAATCCACCTGCCACCGAAGCGGCCGCCGCCGTCGCGGTCGTCGATTGAAGGAAACGCCGACGATCAAGTGCCGCGGAAGAAACAGAACGATGATTCATGTGATTATTCCGATGTAGAGATTCGTGTCAGAGGTGTGAACAGAGTTGGATTCAATCTTTGGTAATTCGGCTGCCCCACCAATCGGCATTGGGCTGCCAATCAGGCTGCAGCATCTTAGCATGCTCGTCTTCAAGTCGTTGCTTGACCTTGGTATGAATCCGCTGGAATTTGGCCTCGCCGCGTACCGGATCGTAGCGTGGGTCGGGCTCGGGGAACTTCGCATCCACCGAGCGCAGCCATTGGTCCAATTCAGCGGCCATCCGTTTGGTGCGGACAGGCAGTGTCAGTGACAGATCACTTTGTTCGGCCGGATCAACCGACAGGTCATACAGTTCGTTGCGACCATCTTCGTAATAGTGGATCAGTTTCCACTTTCCTTCGCGGTAAAGCGAACTCGGTTCGCCCCCTTGGTTGTCGTAGTGGGGATAGTGCCAGTACAGCGGCCGAGCATCCAGATCACCACCGTCCAGGCAAGGCACCAAGCTGACGCCATCGACATGTTGTTCGGGCCGTGCGGGCAATCCACACAAGTCCAGCAGCGTGGGGTAAAAGTCAGCGCCGGTGACGGGGGTATCACAGGTCGAATTCGCTGGAACTTTTCCGGGATAGCGAATGTAATAGGGTTCGCGAATCCCACCTTCCCACTGTCGCCCCTTGCCACCGCGAAGCGGCAAATTGCTGGTCGAAAACGCATCGCCCGACGAAACACCGCCGTTGTCGCTGGTGAAAATCACGATCGTGTTGTCGGCTAGTCCCAAGTCGTCCAACGTCTTCATCACGCGGCCGACTGCGGTATCCATCGTTTCAATCATGCCGGCATAGATGGGATGATCTTGGACTTGGCGAACGGGAAGCGTGCGGTCCACTTTGAATCGCGACGCGCCTTCGGGCAACTCCGGTGCACTGGCCTGATATTTCTTCCACAATTCGTTCGTCGTCTGGACAGGTCCATGAACGGTGTAGAACGACAACATTGCAAAGAAAGGTTTGTCTTTGTGAGTTTGGATGAACTTGGATGTTTCGTCGGCTAACCGCAGCGTCAACGATTCACCGTCGGGGCCGTCTTCCATTTCCGGATTCTTGTAGGGCGAAAAATAGCCACCGGGTGGGCTGCCGCGGTGGTGGCCACCGACGTTGATGTCAAACCCGTGATCGGTGGGTAACGATCCGTCGCCGCCAAGGTGCCACTTCCCAGCAAAGAAGGTCTGGTAGCCACCTTCCTGCATCGCTTCGGCAAGGCCGACATCTTCCGAGGGGAGATCATGTCGATATTCGGCTGGCAACAATCGATCGTCGCGATCCCAGGCCTTTCCGGACGCCGCGCCAATCCACTGGGTGATGCCGTGACGGGCCGTGAATTTCCCAAGCTGGATGCTGGCTCGCGATGGGCTGCACACACGGCAGTTCGCATAGCCTTGGGTAAACCGCATCCCACCGCGCGCCAACTGGTCAACGTTGGGTGTCTGATAAAACTGGCTGCCTTCGATCGATAGATCGTGCATCCCCAAGTCGTCCACCAAGATGAAGACCACGTTGGGACGATTCGGCGCCACAGCAAAGGCATCGCCGGCCGCGATCGCTAGCAGCGCAACACTAGCCAAACGTAAAATATGCGACATGACCATCTGATTGGGGCAATGGAGGGTGGAGGGTGGAGGGTGGAGGGTAGGTAGGAGTTGGCAGTCGACATCGAACGTTCCACGATCATTTCAATCGCCCATCGGAACCCGTCGAACACAACAGCCGATGGATTTCACAAGCCGCCACTGTGGGCGATCCTCGTTCCATCGAATCGGCAACCAAGCGACAGGATCGTTGAATCGATTCGTCGTCTAGCAACTGTTGCAGAGCGGCGGCCAAATGGCGAGGACGACGCAACCAACGACCACAGTTTAACCGCTGAACGCGATTCGTGTTGTCGAACTGGTCAAACGCCATCGGCTGAATCAATTGCGGCACGCCCGCGGCCAAGGCCTGTGACGTGGTTCCAATCCCGCCGTGGTGGACCACCGCCGAGGCGTGCGGGAACAATTCCCCGAACGAAACGTAACTGTGCGCCTGGATCGATGGCGGAAGTTGGTCCGGAAAGTTGCCGGGGTACGACGAAACCAGCCAGCCGGGCCGGTCGATCGCCAGGCATGCGGCAACCGCATCGGCAAAGAATTCGCGGCAATGCTGGTGCGCCGTACCAGCGGTGAACACGATCGGCCGATCGCTGGGTAGAACCTGAGCAGTGCGATCGGCGGCGGAATCAACGACGGCGTCGTCGAGCGGAAAACCACAATGCATCAGACGTGGACCAAACGACTTGGTCGCCGCGGCATACCAATCGGGGTACATCGCTAGGATACGATCGGGCGACAGCCACCACTGGTCGATCAATCGGGTGACCGGCGCCAAGCGAAGGTCTTTCCGCATCTGGTTCACACGCCCAGCGATGACCGGATCGATCACGAACCGATCCGCGGCCCAGTACGCCGCTCGCAACAACCACTGTGGCCCGAAATGTTCAATCGCCCACGGTGTCATCCGCGGCGGATCATCCAAAGTGCGAAGCATCGATGGTGCCAAATGCACGTCCACCAACGGCGTGGCGGGGTCCCAATCGCGATGCACGCGTGATGCCAGATCCAGAGGGTGCGACACCAGGACCGTTTGGCCGGCGATATGGTTTTGACGGATGACATCGAAATGTTTGGTCAGGAAATTCCCTGCGACTTCGCGAAAGATCGCTCTGGCACCTCGGACCGGCTTCCACACATTGGCGTCGCCAAGCAGATGTTCAAATCGTGCCGTTGTGATGATTGGCACGGCTGTCAGACCAGCAGCTTCGGCGACCGGTGCGTACGGTTCTGCCAACGAAATGATCACGTCCATCCCGCGCTGCTTGAGCGCCCGGCCGATGGCCACCATCGGATTGACATCGCCACGTGACCCTGGCGCCGAAAGGATGGCTCGCATGACTAACGCTCGATTTCGTATTCGGCAATTTTCCGGTACGCCGTCGCGCGGCTGATCCCTAGCAACCGGGCCGCATCGGGCACGCTGCCGTCGGTGCGACCGAGTGCTTTGCGAATCAACCTGCGTTCCCACTCGTCAATCCGCAGCGTATCGAGTTGGCTCAACCCCGCGTCACGAAGGCCCAAATCATCCACGTTGATCGACGGGTCATCCGCCATCACGACGGCGCTGTCGATCACGTTTCTAAGTTGCCGCACGTTTCCGGGCCAAGCGTATTCACGCAGCCGAACTCTGGCAGGATCCGACAGCACCAACCCACTGCGTCCATGTTGTCGGCGAAAGTGGTCTAGAAAATGGTCGATCAAATGATCCAAGTCATCGCCCCGATCACGAAGCGGTGGCACCACCAACTCGAACACACTGAGCCGATAAAACAGATCTTCGCGAAACTTCTTCTCTCTTACAAATTCGGCCAGATCGCGATTGGTCGCCGCAAGCACCCGCACGTCCACCAAGACTTCCTCGGTTGCCCCGACCGGCAGAAACGGATGCCCTTCTAGAATCCGCAGCAACTTGGCTTGCCCCTCTAAGGTCAGTTCGCCAATTTCGTCCAGAAACAATGTCCCGGTGTGCGACTGTTGAAACCATCCGGTGTGATCCGCATCTGCCCCGGTGAACGCACCTTTCTTGTGCCCAAACAGCTGACTTTCGATCAACTCACTTGGGATCGCAGCACAGTTGACGGTCAACATCGGCCGTTTGGCCCGTTGGCTCGATCGATGCACCGCACGAGCGACCAGTTCCTTTCCGGCACCACTTTCCCCACGAATCAAAACCGACCCGTTTGCTTTGCCAACGCGTTCGATCTTGGCCTTCAATTTCAGCATTGTCGGACTGCTGCCGATGAATTCGTCCGAGTCCGCGTTGCGATCCGCGATTCGCTGTCGTTCGGCTCGCAACGAATCGTTCGCAAACGCCCGCGACAGGCCAACGGCCAACAGACGCCCCGCCGCCGTCGCCAGTTCGAAGTGTTTTTCTTCGAACGTCGACGTCTGCCGGTACAGGTGCAACACCCCGTAACGGTTGTCGTCGTTATCCAGCGGAACGTAAATCGCGTCCGCCCAAGGCTGTTTGGCTTTGGCCAGATCTAGATCATTCACCGATCCGTCGGTATCCAGTTCACGCTTGATCCAAATGCATTCGCGATCACGAACCACACGTTTCGCGATCGCCCGATTGATCGCAACGACTTTTGATTTTTCCTGCGGCAAGACACGCAGGACTTTCAGTTTTCCTTCGCCAGCATCAAACGAAATGGCAACAGCATCCGACGACGTTCGGTCGGACAGTAGTTCCAATACGATTTCGATGACCTCGTCGGTATGTTCACTTTTCAACAAAGTCAGGCTTAACGAATACAGATCGATCAGGTGCCCAGCTTTGGCGACGCTGGCCACCGGATCGTCGAACTCGTTTCGCCAGCTCCCTGTGGCCGGAAACTCATCGACCAAAGTTTGCGTGTGCATCGCATCGTCGTTGGACTCGAATTGGGGCTCGACCAACTGCATGTCCGTGGTGCCGATCGAAATCACGGTTTCGTCCAACAGCCGTGCGTGATCAGCCTTTTGACCATTGACCTGGGTGCCGTTGCGGCTGCTGGTGTCACGCAGATGCCAGTTGCCATCTTCGAAATAAACCACCGCATGGAACCGCGAACTGATCGGATCGCTAAGCATGATCTCGCAGGACGCGCCGCGTCCAATGTGCATCGGCCGTGATCGGTCCAGTGGAAATTGCTTTCCCTTTTCAGGACCACTACGGACCGCCAAATACGCAACCATGATTCGTTCATGCATCTCGAGAATGGAACAATATGTGAACAGAGCGTGTTCATCCCTTCACATCTCCCTGACCAGCCCCCCCATAAAAACCGGCCGCCAAGCAGACCGACGAAGCCCGTCGACGCTGCTGACCGCCAGACTAGCCCATGAAACGGTTCGGAACAGCCAACGAAACGGCCTGGGTGACGAAAGATGGCCTGTTACGCAGCAAAGGGAGGACCGAACGCCTCGAATCCGAAACGCAATGGAGATTTCGACGGGCCGATGACCACACCGATGGGCTGCCGGACGACATTCCGATTCCCAGACCCAGAATCCATCCCGATCGCGTCCATCGCCCCGTTCGCCAACGGCCCCTCTGACGTGCGCCGCAGACCTACGCTTGGGAGTCATTTTAGGCACCTGAGCACGCGATGGCGACCACCGCGAGGGATCGGTTCGGGCAGCAACGCCAAAACGGCACTCATTTTGCACCTGCCCGAAAAACTGTTTCTGCATTACCGTAGGGATAGTCCGATTGTGATCGCGTCTTACCAAAGCCCCCCCGTTTAGCGGGCGGAATCGAATGGTTGCCGCGGGACAATGATTGAAATGACCGCGGCGCACCGTTTTCTCCGCAGCATCTATTTTGCACTAGCTTATCCGAACGGGGCCCATGAATCCGACTGACACCATCGCCAACCCATCCGATACGTCGTCCATCACTGCTGTGATTCGAGGCATGGGGACTTCGGTGCCCAAATATCGCGCCGATCATTTGGCCAGCGCCAGTTTTGCCGACAAAATGTCGTGTAATAATTCCAGCCAGTCGCGGAAAGTGGCTGCGCTGTATCGACGGACGGGAATCGAGCATCGCGGCAGCGTCCTGTTGGACCAGAACGCGCACTCAGAAATCGTGAACGACTTCTATCCGCCGCTTTCGTCCCCCGAGGACCGTGGGCCCACGACCCAATTGCGTAGCGATCGTTACGCGTTGGAGGCGCCCGCATTGGCGCTTGGCGCTTCGCGAGCGGCGATTCGCAACAGCGGCATCACCGTCGATTCGATTACCCACCTGGTGACCGTTTCCTGCACGGGGTTCAGTGCCCCCGGAATTGACATCGAATTGATCGACCAGCTTGGACTGCCAGCGACCACTCAACGTGTTCAAGTTGGGTTCATGGGCTGTCACGGAGCGATTAACGGATTGCGAGCGGCTTCGGGCCTGGTCGCGGCTTCGCCCGGGGCGAACGTTTTAATGTGCAGCGTCGAACTATGCAGCCTTCATTATCAGTACGGCTATGACCCGGACCGGATCGTCAGCGGTGCCTTGTTTGCCGACGGATCCGCAGCGATGGTCCTGAACAGCTTGAACATCGACGAGATCGAATCGCCCGAAATGGACACCACCGCGTTTGGGAATACCGCCCATCGCGTGGCCGCCACCGGTTCGTGCCTGGTCCCCGCCAGCCGAGATGCAATGACTTGGCGAATCGGTGACTTCGGTTACGAGATGACGTTGTCAGCCAAAGTGCCCGGTTTGATCGAAAAACACCTGAAATCGTTCTTGGAGCCGTGGTTGGCCGAACAAGGCGAAACGATCGATTCGATTCAGGGTTGGGCAGTCCACCCGGGTGGATCTCGCATTCTGACCGCAGCCGAATCCACCCTTGGACTCCCTGGTGACGCGGTCGATACTTCGCGGGGCGTGCTGTCGGATCATGGCAACATGTCGTCGGCAACCATGCTGTTCATCCTGGAACGGTTCACGAAAGCCGATAAGCCGAAACCTTGGCTGATGCTGGGTTTTGGACCTGGATTGGAAATCGAAGTCGCGCTGATCCGCTAACGGCTCAGCGAACAAACATCCGATGGCCAAGACGACCGGCAATCAACGGTCGTCGCCTCGGGATTTGTTGCCCGATCCCCACGCAGTGGCTTTCGGCCTCTTGCCGCGGACATTGGTCGGCGGTGCCAGGTGATCGTGGTGGGCGGCTACTTTCCGGGCAACCAGATCTCTTTTTTCGCCGCAGGTGCTGCATTCAGATCTCCGGGCTGCGGCGGCGTGTTGTCGTTTCCGCGGACGGTTCGCCGAGCTTTGATTCGGACGTACGGAGCCACGTATCCGGCGCGATGTGCGAACGATCCCGGGCCGCCTTCGGACTTCGCATGGAAGGGTTCGCTGAGGTCCTCGATCACGAAACCGCTTCGGCACATCCCGCCCACGATCTGTTCCCAACGGTGCAGGTATTCAACCGCCCCGGATTCTCGCAGCCGTTTCGCCGCACGCCCGGTCGAATCGCTCGCCGGCACAGGATGATTCTGATCCCTTTCACCGCGGTAATAGGGATGCAGTAGGCCGTATCCGCCTGCGGGCTGGGGGTCCATCGACGCCTGCAAACTGGTCGGCTGCTTGTGCTGGCTGATGTAGATCGCGCCGGGACGCGAGACCCTGGCCACCTCGGCATACACCTTCGCGATATCCGGAACGTAGCAGGTGCTGACCGGTTGGATGACGATATCGAATTCGCCTCGGCCCAGCATCGATAGGTCGTCCATGGATGCTTCGAATAGGCGGAGCGAATAGCCGCGTTGACCGGCAACCTGGCGGTCCAGTTCCAACATCGCCCCGCTGATGTCAACGACCGTCACGATCGCTCCGGCCGCCGCGTACAACGAACTCTGCCGCCCGCCGCCCGCCGCCAAACAAAGCAATCGGCAGCCCCGAATCGATTTCCCCAACCAGCCTGCCGCATCAACGGTTGCCAACGGATCCGCTAATTCGGAATCTTTTGCCGGTCGACACAGCGGATTGCCGGCCGCGGCCATCGAATCGTAAACCCGCCGATTCGTGCGAAGGTAGTCCTCAGATGCCATCAATCCGTGCTCTCGCTATCTATCGGGCCACAGACGACTGTTCGCTTGTGCGCCATGCTTTTGAAACCAAGGAACCCGAAAACGATCAAAAAACAACTTTCTGATGGGGCGTGCTGGCCGCCACAGTGATCGCTGCAGGGTGTGAAACGATCCCAGTATCGCGGGATTTCGCGTCAATGAACGCGATTTGACCGCCACGAAGGGAACTTTGCTACCGCGCCAAGCATCCGACCGGGGTTGAGAGCAACGATTGCTTTCCATTACCGCTATCATGCCACACCGGATCAGTATCGCGGCAGGACACAGATTGTCAGCCATCGATAACGCGATCCACTCAGGAAAACGGCAGTAGCGGGCCAGGGGAATCCGGGCGGAAATCACTTTCGTCACCCCCACCTAGTGATTCACGGTTTTATGCGATGACAGTTCCCCAATCCCACATCGACCAGATGCTTAGCGCCTACCTGGACGATGCGTTAAGCGCCGAAGAACGAATCGAGGTCCAGCAATGGATCCGCACGGATGCGATCGTCGCTGACCAATTGGAACAGTTGCAAGAACAGCGTCGTTCCCTGCAAGCCATTTCCAGCCAAGACCGACAGGTGAAACTGGACCCGGGTTTTGCGAACCGAGTTCTGGAACTAGCCGTCGCACGAGCTCGTTCGGAAGGCTTGGCAGAGGACCATCCATTGGTCCGCGTCTCGGAACAACCGACGTCCATCGCATCTTCCTACGCACCTGTGTCCTGGGGTCGCATTGTCGGCATCACTGCTGCGTTGGCGGCATCGGTTGCTTTAGCGATCGTTGTCCTGAGCCCTACGACACCTCCGATCGCACAGTCGAATTCGTCACCTTCCAATTCGTCACTTGCTGATGGATCGAGCCAGGCCGAATCGCAAGTTGCGGGTTCCCCAACTGCCCAACAGCAGCGTGACGTGGATCCGCTGAACAACACGGAATCCCGCCTGGCCCAGACGCCTGCGGCCGATGCAAACATCCCTGGTTCAGATGTCAACGATTCCATTGACAGCCAGCTTTCGCAAGACACGATCGCAGCGTCCGCCCCGATGGCAAATCAGCCACCACTGACCACAGAGCCTGCTGCTGGCCCGTCGCTGATGACCGCTGAAAGCACGCCCTCCGGCGCCAAGGTGGCACTGTCGGCGGTGTTGGTATTAGATGTCCACCAAACCGAATCCGGACGTGCATCGGGTGCCATTCAACGAGCGATGCGAACGGCCAACATCAGCAACGACAATCGTCAACAAGTCTCGCTTCCGATCGCCAATTCGGCAACCGAAACGGTAGGCATCGACAGCGAGGAAAAAGTCGCTTTGATGTACCTGCAAGCACCGGCGAAGGCATTGGACGAGTTTTACTTAACTCTGCTGGATGATTCCGAGGGGATCGCGTCGGTTGGAATGACGATCGCGATGGATGCTCCATTGTTGGATCTTGTGAACGCGACCTCCATCGATCCAACCTCCGTCCAGCACGGTGGGATGCAGATGATCGCGACGGATTCGGAACAAGCACAAGCGTTATCATCGCGGCTATCGCGGATGAAATTCGTGCCGCTGAAGCAAAGCATGTCGGCAGCCGCCGCCATCCCAAGCGGGCCTCAGGTCAATGCTCAGGTGCTAGTCCTTGTCCGCTAGTCCTTGTCCGCTAAGACAAAGATGTAGCTTCCTTCGGCCGACCAACCGCGATGCAGCCCCATTCGCACTCCCCCACGCCAACCAGATTCACTGGCCAGGCAGCGAGCCTTGCGATAGAAGTCCGACTCTGATCGGGCAATCAGTCCCGCCTCGGAACCGGTGCGATCGCACGGCGGATGATGAAGGCGTGCGATCGGGCGTCCCGATGTGTCGCGGGCCGATCGCAACATCGCTAAAGACGAGAGCATGACGCCCCCGTCGCAGGTCACTCAGCTTGTGTCACGCAACTTGAAACACGGGCCACGGCGCCCCGATGTTTGCCACCGAAGGCCTGACCTTCCCCCGTGTCATTCAACGAAAAATGCCCCGAAAGGGAGTCACAGGAAAATTCAGTACGCAGCCGTTAAATTGCGACATCACTAACCTGTGCACCCCGTTTCGAGGCATTCGACATCAACCAATGTAATCCAACGAGATCTCTAGGAGACGCGTGCTAGCACTTTCTCTAAGGTTTTTCGAAGGGCCGATCCACTGGATCGAATTCCTTGAATCTCTTTCGGCCACAGATCGATTTCTAGACGATCGACGACTCCACTGCGTCCGACGACGGTGGGAACGGACAATGCAACGTTGCGTATTCCGTAACAACCGGATTGGACGCTGCTGACCGGCAGCACTGACCGCTTGTCCAGGGCAATGGCATCGATCACGTCGCGAATCGCAATGCCGACTGCGAACCCGGCACCACCTTTTCGCTTGATCACTTCGGCACCGCTGCCGCGTGTTCGCGTGAACAACTGGTTGGCCAGGCTAGGATTCCAACCGGGGTACTTATCCAGTGGCAGTCCGGCGATCGTCGCGCTGCTCCAGATCGGCACCATCGATTCGCCGTGTTCGCCCAAGATCAATGCCTTGGTCTGGGTCGGTGGAGCATTGAGCTGCTCCGCAATCAGCGAGCAGAAACGAATGGTATCCAGTTGTGTTCCAAGCCCGATCACTTGATTGACCGGCAGCCCCAGTTTTTCGGCTGCGACATAGGTCAGGATATCGACCGGGTTACTGACCACCAACACAATGGCCGACTGTTTCAGTCCAGCAGCTTTGACATCTGTCAAAATCTGCATGAACAAGTCGGTATTCCGATTGATCAGGTCCAGTCGCGATTCATCCGGTTTACGCCGCAAACCGGCCGTGATGCAGATCACATCGCTATCGGGGATATGCTCGTAACCACCGCCTCGGATCACTTGATTGGCAACGCTGGGGCTGCCGTGCTGAAGATCCAAAGCCTGACCGATGGCCATCTCTTGATTGACGTCCAACAGTGCTAGTTCGCTAGCGATGCCGCCGCACTGTAGCGCGTAGGCGGCACAGGAACCGACCAATCCACCGGCGCCGATGATGGAAACTTTCATACGATTTCGTCTTTTCGTTCAGGATGTCTGATATTCGTGGTAGTTGGGATTTGCGATCCCAGCGATTAGCCTTTTCGCATCTGACGCATCACTTCGTCGGTGATCGCTTTGACCAACGCTTCTTCGTTGATCCCGGCACCCGATGCGGCGCTGCTAGCGGCTTTTTTCAGCGCCGGCGGTGCAGCAAAGGCTCGACGGGCAACGCCGGATTCGGCCCACGAATCGCGGAAGATATCGTTGGCACAGATATCGCAATCTTCGTACTCCGGTGTGTTGCGTGGATCTTTGTAGCCCCACTTGTCCTTCAGATCCAACAGTTCCTGAGACTTTTCGCCACTGAGGTAGGACACGTTGCCAAGCTGTTTTGCCAGGATCAACATACGGCAGTAGGCGTCCAAAATTTCGGTCCACCAGAAAGCTTGTTCGACCGTTTCGCCATAGCTAACCGTACCGTGGTTGGCCAAGATCATCACGTTCGTGCGATGAACAAATGGGATGATCGTATCGGCAAAGCTTTGCCCGCCAGGCGTTTCGTACTTGGTGATCGGCACGTCACCGAGGAACACCTCGACTTCTGGCAAAATGCATTGTGGAATCGGTTCGCGTGCGATTGCGAAAGCGGTGGCGTGCGGTGGGTGGCAGTGAACGACACTTTTGATGTCGTCGCGTTGCTTGTAAATTTCCAGGTGCAGCAACGCTTCGCTGGACCGTTTCTTACGCCCCGAAAGTTGCTTGCCAGTCATATCGACCAAGGAAATATCATCCGGCGTTAGAAAGCCTTTGCAATGAAGCGTCGGCGTGCAAAGCACTTCGTTCTCGCTGACTCGCACAGTGATATTGCCGTCATTGGCCGCAGCGAATTGACGGTTGTAGATGCGACGGCCGATGTCGCACATGTCTTGCTTGATCTTATGAATGTTTTGCATGATGAGATTCTCGCGTAATTTCGAGTCGTAATTCGCAGGGTGAAGTATTGGTTGGTTGAGTTGGTTGGTTGGCTTGGGCGATCAGCCCAAATCGACTTCGTCTAGCAGGGCTACGATCGAAGCATCCAGAGGTTTGACGTCTGGCCGAAACGGTTGAGCGGCTTCCGGGCCTTCGGCCAGCGCCACCAAGTCATTGGTTCCGCTGCCGCACAAATCCCAGGCGACGATCATTTCGCCGCCCAATGGTTGCGTATCCAGTTGGTCGATCGATTCGATCACTTCGACGCAGCGAAGCTGAGCACCTTGCAGTCCCGGATGTGCACGGGACAGCGTTACTGTGCCAATCGTTCTTGCCATCTTCATGATCTGGCTCCGTTGGTTCGTGCGATGATTGCGATGGCATTGATGGCCGTCACCAAATTCATGCGTTTCATGTCCAGCACCCAGACATCGGGATCGACCTCGCTGCCGAACCGCCGAATTTCTTCGATCGATCCCGCCATCGCCGCTCGGGATCCTTTCGCAAATTGGCCCACCAGATCAAGCGCGGGAGTATCGCTGAGGACGATGCCGACACCGATCGACCGGATGCCTCGGCGTGCCAACTGGTCGGCGACCGATCGGCCACGATCTGTATCCACATCAACAATGCCGGCGGTCAGCGACGGATCCGAAACCGGTTGGGGCGGTGCGCACTTTGCCAACCTCGAAATCGTGATGTTCTTTTGCTTGGCATCGTCTTTCGCCGCCGGTGTGATCACCGCTTGGGCGGATACATCCAAAACCGTGCCGGCCGCCGTGCTTGCAATCACCGTGGTATCGATGACCTTCAGCAAAGCACTTTGTGGGACATCGGAGTCTGATCCGACGGATCCCGACGGACCGGCGGAATCTGCAATGATCGAACCAGCATGGATTGCCCGGCTGGTTTCCGATCCGGTCGCCCGCAACCGCGCAACCACCTCAGCCGCGATCTGGGAAACCCAGGCGGAGTCGGTCGTCGCTGTGGTTTTGCCGTTGGGCATTCGAATCAGTCCAGTATGCCTGCGACGCTCCAACGCGCCGGAGTATTTTCGTTTTGTGTAATCTCGCGTGCCAGTGTGCCGTCACTGGTCAACATCACTTGGTCGCCGCGTCGGCAACCCAACCCATCTACCGCAATCAACGGTGGTCCGTCGGGCGAATCATTCAATAGCAACGGTTGGACAATCACCAAGCGAACGCCGCCAAGGCTTTTATCTTTGACGGTGGCGCGAGTCGAACCGAGTACACGGGCGGTTTGCATGGATCAAACCACTCGCAGTTCATCGATCATGCTGCAGCGACGTTCGCGGGTGAACGTGTTGGGTGTTGTCACGCCTTCGCCGGTTGGACCCGCGATCGAGAACGAGATGTACCCTTCGCCGCCCAAACCGAGCGATGCCATGCAAGGTCCATTCTTGACATACAGCGTCGTGTCCAATTCACGACCCATTTTGGTCATATTGTGAACGTTACGAGAGTGAATGATGGCAGTGTGACGGAACCCATGCTCGTATTCTTTGGCCAGCGAAATGGCGTGGTCAACGCATCGTGCACGGACAAATGGAACGAACGGCATCATCTGTTCGACGGTGACAAACGGGTGATGTTCATCGGTTTCGCCAAACACCAACTCGGTTCCCTCGGGAACGGTGACACCGGCTGCCGCAGCAAGGACCGATGCGTCTTGGCCGATAAAGTCCTTGCAGGCTGCGTCGTGTTGGTCGTCGCCCACCTTGACGATGGCTTTGCTTGTCAGCTTTGCGATCTGACCGGCATCCAACTGGACGGCGCCGGCGCGTCGCATAGCAGCCATCATTTCGTCGAAAACACTTTCGACAACAAACACTTCCTTTTCCGCGATGCAAAGCAAATTGTTGTCGTAGGCAGCACCTTGGATGATGCAGCGAGCGGCGTTGTCCAAGTCGGCCGTTTCGTCGACCACCACAGGCGGATTGCCTGGACCGGCAACGATGGCTCGCTTGCCACTGTTCAGCGCCGCACGTGCAACCGCAGGCCCACCGGTCACACAGATCAGCGAGACATCGCGGTTTTTGAACAACGCTTCGGCACTTTCCAAAGTCGGTTCAGCGATCACGCAGATCAGATTGTCGATACCGATTTGTCGCGAGATTTCTTCGTTGTACCGTCGCACCCCTTCGGCAGCGACCAATTTGCCCGATGGGTGTGGGTTCACAACAACGGTATTCCCACCGGCCAACATGCTGACCGCGTTGCCAGTGATCGTCGGCAAACTGTGCGTCACAGGCGTGATTGCACCGATGACGCCAAAGGGAGCCCGTTCGATAACGGCTAGACCGTGGTCACCGCTGTAGCACTTGGTTTCCAAAAACTCGACTCCTGGCGACATCTCGCCGAGCGCTCGCAGCTTTTCAATCTTGTGCTCGGGTCGACCGATCTTGGTTTCATTCATCTCCATCAAACCAAGTTCTTCGCTGTTCTCGATGGCGATCTTGCGAATGATGTCGATCACTTGCTTGCGAGTCGCCAAGGGCCGCGTGCGAAACTGTTCGAAGGCTGCGCGAGCAGCAGCGACGGCAGAGTCAGCGTCGTAAAAGATGCCGTGCTTGCCACCGGCTGATGCACCAGGCTGGGCGGATGGCAGAGGACCGACTTCGGCCAAGACTTGGGCGACAACGCTGCGGATCGTGTTTTCGTCAAATTGCATGTCTAGCTATCGTTTCGGGAATAAACGTTTGTCTTTTCAATGTGAACGCTGTCGACCAGACCGATGACAACCGCGTCGATCGGCAGATCTTTTGTCTCCGGTGTCAACCGAGCACTGCTGCCTTGGCAAATCAGCACATAGTCGCCTTCGCCGCTGCCGAGGGGATCGACGGCGATGAACGTTCGCCCGGTCGGGACCAGCGAACCTCGCTTCTTCTCTTCCAATCGATACGGTTCGACCACCAACAGTTTGTGACCGGTCATTGACCCCACTTTTTGGGTGGCAACGACCGATCCGGTAACGCGTGCGATGAACATGTTTCAAAAAGGCCTTTCGGCACTCACCGTTGGACTTAAGAGGTTTGCAACCGCTCGACAGTTTGCCGGGCCACGATCACTTCTTCGTTGGTCGGGATCACCCACAACTGCGTACGACTGTCGCTGTCATGAAAGTTCCCTTCGCCATCAATGGCTTCGTTGGCAGCGCGGTCCACCACAACGCCAAGCTGTTCCAGATTCGCGCAGATCGCCGCCCGAACCTCTTTTCCTTTCTCGCCGATGCCACCGGTAAACACGATCGCGTCAACGCCGCCCATGGCAACGATCATGCCGCCCATGTGACGACGAACCTCTTCAACAAAGACGTCCAGTGCCAACTGAGATTTCTGGTCACCGGCCGCGGCAGCCGTTTCCAGATCTCGCATGTCGCCACTGTTGTCGCTAAGCCCCAGCAGACCACCTTGGCTGGCCAAGCGGGTGAGCACTTCGTCCAACGTCATGCCGGTTCGCTGGATGATCAATGGCAACGCAAATGGGTCGAAGTCGCCGACCCGGTTGTTCTGAGGCACTCCCGTCTGCGGGGTCATGCCCATGGTCGTCATCACGCTGTTTCCGTTTTGGATCGCGGTCAACGAACTGCTGCCGCCCAAGTGACACGAAATCACGCGTGCATCGCTACGACCAAGCAACTGAGCCACCCGACCGGCAATGAACCGATGGCTGGCACCGTGGAATCCGTAACGCCGGATATGGAACTGGTCCGCCCAATCCCGTGGGATCGCATATTCACGACGAGCTGCCGGAATGGTGCGATGAAAGTCGGTTTCGAAGGCGGCCACCAACGGCAGGTTGGGGAACCGATCTCGCAACAACTTCATCGCCGCGATGTAAGGCGGATTGTGCGCGGGCGCAGCCGCGTTCATCTCTGCCATCGCATCTAGCACTTCGTCGTCGACCACAAACACACCTGACAACCGACCACCGTGAACTGCCTTGAATCCAATCGCGGCAACCTCCGATGCATCTTTCAGTGCGCCATGTTCAGGGTCCGTCAATTGTTCCAAACACGCCGCCACTGCCACACCGTGATCCGGCACCGGCATGGTACGTGTTTCTTTCCAATCACCGATTTCAACAGAACATTCGCTTTGCGCATCACCGATGCGGTCCACCGCACCTCGCGCCAAACAACGTTCGTCGGCCATATCGAATAATCGATACTTGAAGCTGGTCGATCCTAGATTCGCTACAAGAACTAGCACTGGTTATTCCGTCCAGGGGAGTCTGAAAAAGGGGTTGGGAAACATGCACAGTACGACACGGGCTCCTAGCCCGGCCAAACGACTGACACAGCGCAAACGACGTGTCGCGACTGCCTAAGGCTGCGTTGGAGGTTTAGGACAACAACGCGGCAGCAAGACCTTCGGCAGGCCGAGCGATGATGTGGCTGCCGACCAATTCGCCGACTTGGGCAGCTGCTGCTGCACCGGCTTCGACTGCTGCGCGGACGCTGCCGACGTCACCGCTGACGACGGTCGTAACATACGCGCCGCCAATGTCGACTCGTTTTACGATTTGGACGTTTGCGGCCTTCGCCATGGCGTCGGTGGCTTCGATCAGGGGCAACAAGCCTTTGGTTTCGATCAACCCGATTGCATCGTTCATAAGAGAGCTACTTCAAAGTGGTATTTGTGTTGGATAGGTCGTCAAAGAAAGCATTCGAAGCCGAATTACTTCTTGGCTGGTGGGGTCTTCAGGATCTTGGCGATGTCTTCGTGCGGTCGAGGAATCACTTGCACGCTGACGACTTCACCCACGCGTCCTGCTGCGGCAGCACCAGCGTCGGTGGCGGCTTTGACCGCGGCCACATCGCCGGTGACGAATGCGCTGCACAGGCCGCTGCCGACCTTGTCCCAGCCCATGAATTGAACGTTTGCTGCCTTCATCATCGCATCGCATGCTTCCACCAAGGAAATGAATCCCTTGGTCTCGATCATGCCGAGCGCTTCGCTAACTTTTGCCATCGTAAAACTACCTTTGAAAAGGAGGGAAAGTAGGAGTTTGGTATTGGTTTTCAGTGCTAGATGATGTTCCAGCACTGACGTCGTTTATTTTTGGCAGCCGCAGCCGCTCTTCTTCAGCACAACCTCAGTCGCCGCATCCAGATTGCATGCGTTGCCTTCGTCCGTGTCGATGTGGACCTCTAACTTGGCGGCCTTGTCGGCACGGACCAGCACGTCTTCAAAACTGACGCTGCAATCGGGACTGGTGATTTTCAACTGCATCATGTCGCCGTTTTTGACGTCATAGTAATCGCAGTCGGACAGGTTCATGTGCACGTGTCGGGCGGCGCGAATGACGCCTTGGTCCAGTTGGACGCTGCCAACCGGCCCCACCAACACGCATCCGGGCGTGCCGTCGATCTGGCCGCTGTGGCGAACCGGTGCGTCGATGCCCAGCGAAATCGAATCGGTCAGCGCCAGTTCAACCTGGCTGAAGGGACGGGTCGGACCTAGCACGCGGACGCTGCCCAACATTCGGCGGCGTGGGCCCACGACCATGACGGTCTGCTGGGCCGCATAGAACCCATCCTGATACAGGTCTTTTTCGGGAACCAGCACGGCGCCGGGGCCAAACAACGTCTCGACGTGTTCATCGGTTAGGTGGCAGTGACGGGCCGAAATGCTGACTCGCAAATTCGGTTTTCCGTCGACCCAACCGGCCGGATTGGCGACCCGGGCCGCAGCCGCGGTCGCGGGTGCCGAAGACGAACTGCCCGTTTGGCGCAGAGCGCCACGAACCAACTGTTCAATCACGCTTCGATCAATGATGGATGAATTCATAGGGGTGAATTAGCTCGTTTGCATGGAATGCGGGATCACGATATTCAGGGTGTGACCACAGTGGTGATGCGGCCCGAGCGCCCGTTGGAAGGACCTCGGGTCGCGTGATCACGATGTTTTTAGGTGAGTTGATTTGTGTTCGCTCTTAGACGCCAAGACTAGTTCGACGTCTGCCATTTCCAGATGCTGTTTCCATTCGCTTTGCAGTCCGGCGTCCGTGACCACCGTGTCCACGTCCTGCAATCCGCACAGTCGGCTTAGACTGACTTTTCCGAACTTGCTGCTGTCGGCGACCACGATCGTCCGGTCAGCCGCCTCGATCATCACTTTTTCGCTTTCCACCAACATCATGTTGCTGTTGAAAAACCCTCGCTCGGTGATTCCAGCGACCGACAAAAACGCTTTGCCGACGTTGATGCTTCGCAGCATCGTGTCGGCCATCGGCCCAATCGTCACCGCCGTTCGCCCTCGCACACAGCCGCCGATCATGACCAAGTCGATCGATTCGCTGGCCGATAAAAGGTGAGCCACCGGCAGGCTGTTGGTCACCACTTGCAGAGGTCGCTGGACCAAGTGGCGTGCCAATTCGTAGGTCGTACTGCCTCCATCCAACAAAATGGTGTCGTGGTCTTCGATCATCGACGATGCCGCGACGCCGATCGCGACCTTGGCCGGCCAGGAATCGTCGCGACGGGTCTGGAAGACCTCCATCGTGTCCGGATCCCCCGTCCAAAACGCGCCGCCGTGGGTACGCCGTGCATGGCCATCCTTTTCCAGCTGTTCCAAATCACGCCGAATCGTGGACTCGCTGACTTCCAAAGAAGCCGCCAATTCGCCCAACGACGCAAACCCGCGAGCCTGAACCAGGTCACGAAGTCGGTCGCGTCGCTTTGCGCTAATGGGTTGGCTTCGCACCCACGATCTCCATCCAAGGCCACCTAGAACAGCCATCTTCACACAGCGATAGTTTTCTCTCATCGATGACAGAAAACAATCACCCAGAAGGTGTTTTGACAGAATATTCGCAACATTTTCATTTGTCGCGGGGATATCGACCCTAACGCGATCGGCCGTTAGGCTGTTTCCGAGCACTTCGACACCTGATTCGTCCCCCAGCCACTACGACATTGATATGACCGATTTGAATGGAAAACGAGCGATTGTCTCGGGATCGTCTCGCGGCATTGGGCGCGGTATCGCGATCCAGCTGGCCACCGCCGGGGCAGAGGTGATCATCAATTATCGCAGCCATCCCGAGGAAGCCAACGAGGTGGTTGAACTGTGCAAAGCTGCCGGTGGGAAAGCGCACGCGATCCAAGCGGATCTAGCGATTCAATCCGAAGTCGAGCGATTGGTTGACGAATCCGCGGCCAAGATGGGCGGCTTGGACATCGTGATCAGCAACGCGGCTTACAGCGATCGTCACCTAATGCTGGAATCGGACTTGGACGAATTCCGCAAGACCATCGACATCAGCATGTGGGGGGCGTTCTACCTGGTCCGGTCGGGTGCACAGAAGTTAATCGAAGCGGGTGGCGGCAACATCGTTGTCATCAGCAGCCC
This sequence comes from Rubripirellula lacrimiformis, assembly GCF_007741535.1. NCBI lineage: Bacteria > Pseudomonadati > Planctomycetota > Planctomycetia > Pirellulales > Pirellulaceae > Rubripirellula > Rubripirellula lacrimiformis. Next base: position 2,143,478 of record NZ_CP036525.1, on the reverse strand, counting down.
CCACGCGCACATGGCAATCCCCGGTGCGATGGCCTACAACATGGCCAAAGCAGCCAATGATCAAATGGCGCGTACCGCGGCCTGCGAATTGGCCCACCATGGCATTCGCGTCAACATCATTCACCCGGGCTGGACGGACACGCCGGGCGAACGCAAATTTTTCTCGGAAGAAACACTGCAACGCGAAGGCGAAAAACTGCCGATGGGCCGATTGGGGGCTCCCGACGAAATCGGCTACGGTGTCGTCTTCCTTTGTGATCCGAAAAGCCAGTACATCACCGGCAGCACGCTAACGATCGACGGCGGAATCCAACTGCCGTGGCGCGAGATGTACCGGACGAAGGAAAAGCCAGCTGGAACCAACTGAATCCTGCACAGCCCACCTACACACAGCCCACCTACAATCGAGGAAGAATGATGGAATCATGGCCTATCGGAGTATTTGCATCCGTCGACGCAGGCTTGGGGGTCGCTTGGAATGTGATCTCGGAATTGAAGCTGCCGACCATTCAGCTTCACGCACCGCATCCGGACAAGCGAACCGCCGACTCTGCCCGTGCTCTTGCCAGCCAATTGGCTGACATGAATGTTCAGTGCACTGCGGTCTTTGGTGGCTTCGACGGCGAAAGCTATGCCGACATCCCAACGGTTGTCAAAACCATTGGATTGGTCCCCGAAGCAACCCGGCAAAGCCGGCTGCAAGAGATGAAAGACATCTCGGACTTTTCGAAGCACCTGGGCTGTGACGCGATCGCACTGCACCTGGGATTTGTGCCCGAAGGCCCATCGGAATCCGGTTACGACGGGATTGTCGCAGTCACCCAAGAACTGTGCGATCACGCGGCCAGCAACGACCAGTACCTGCACCTGGAAACCGGACAGGAAACCGCTGACGGGCTGCTCGAATTCATCCAGCACGTCGATCGATCGAACCTGAAGATCAATTTCGATCCGGCCAATATGATCCTGTACGGCACGGGCGAACCGATCGAAGCCCTGCGTAAAGTGGGCAAACACGTCCGCAGCATCCACTGCAAAGACGGGACCTGGAGCGACCAGCCCGGCAAGACCTGGGGCTGTGAAGTGCCGCTTGGCGAAGGTGACGTCAACATGGAAGCGTATTTGAAAACGCTGAAAGAGATTGGCTACGAAGGCCCGCTAACGATCGAACGCGAAATCCCGCAGGATCCCGAGCGACAGAAAGCCGAAATCGGCAGCGCCATCGATTTGCTGACTCGCCTGCGAAGCGAAATCCTGGGCTAAACTACTTGGCCGGATCGGGCGTGGTGATTCGCACGTCGTCGACCCAGGCATCGCGCCCCACAGCCAATCGCAATCTGCGTTTGGTGGCGTGTGCGATGCCGGGCGATGCAAAGCTATCCACTTTTTTTCCATCGATCGAAACGGTCATCTCGTCACCGGCAATGGTGACGGCAAGATCGTGCCATTGATCGGCAGCCAACTGAACCTTGGTACGCTTGGACTTTTGGGCCACCAACTTTGCGTCGGCATCATCGGACGTTTTCTCCAAGCGTCGCTTGCGAAGTTCCAGATTCATCTTCCCAGTCTTCAGGTCCGTGATCTCGATCTGATTGGTTCGGATGCGGGCCATGCACAGGTGCCCGGCATGAACCGACTTCTCCTGCATGTCGGCAATGTTGATTCCTAGATCGTCTTTCGGACCGATTTTGAATCGCATTTGAATCGTGGCATCCCGAAACGCCACATCCTGTGTGACCGAGACGCCGTGATCGGCCTCGGCATGCCTGGTGATATGCATCGCACCATCGGCCAAGTCGACCTGCTTGTTCCCTTTGGCTCGGGCCCGACTGTTGGTCCCCCAACCGTTGCCCACCTGTTCCAAATGTGGTTCCGATTCCTGGCGCTGAAAATCGTCAGCGAACAACACACGTTCTTCCGGTGCATCGGCATGTGCGCCCGCGAATGGAATGATCATGCCACAGCAGACCGACATCGCAAAACGGTAAATCAGCATCTTAAATTTCTCACTGGAAGAGGTGCGTAGGAGAGTGACCGGAAACGGAATCCGAGGGCAGAACCGACGTAGCGGACGACGCCATTCATCTTATTCCGCAAGAATTCTGGCGAGTCCCGCGACGACGCATTCGAAGTCAAATCGACGGTTTTATCCGATTTCGCCTCGGTCCCCGGTGACTCCCGACGCAATGTCAGCGGCAAAGCACTCGATCAAGGTCGCCTGATTGGCACTTCGATCGACTTCCCGCAGGGCTCGCACACAGCGGTCCAATCGGGCCAGAGTCAATGGCGAGACATCGCCTTGCAGGGCACCGGCTCGCATTTGCCGGCGAAAGTGCTGGACCGCCATCGAAAACACATCGCGCATCGCACCGCGGCGTTTCCCGGCGTCTTTTCCGGCCGCATCGACGTGGGCCGTCACGACTCGAGCCAATCCCACCGGATCGGGATACTCGGCGTCCAACTGGGCGGTGACGGCGTGCCGAAGTTGATCCGATTCACCGCTTAGCAACCGGATGGCAACTTCGATGTCTCCGCCCGCCACGTCCATGGCGGACGCGATTTGCTGGTCGTCCGCTTCGACGCCGTGAACCTTCCGCAGCAACAGCGACGCGTCGGCCACCGACAGAGGCCCCATTCGCAGAATTTGGCAACGTGATCGAATGGTGGGCAACTGTCGCTGTTCGCTGGTCCCCACCAGCACCACGATGGCGCCCGCCGGGGGTTCTTCCAAAGTTTTCAGCAAACAGTTCGCGCCTTCTTCGTTCAGATAGTCCGCGTCCTCTAGGATTGCAACTTTGCGACTTCCCAGACTAGGACGCAGCCGCAGGTCTCGGCAAAAACCTTCCTGCATCCGAGCCTCGCGTGAACCGATCAGCAGTTCAACGGGAATCAGACTTTTGTCGGCTGGCTTGGCGACTCGAACCACGTCCGGGTGCGTGCCGGCTTCGACTTGCAAACACGACGGGCACACCCCACAGGGGTTCATGGCGGCAGCTTCGCTACGTTGGCAAAGCAGCGTCCGAGCCAACAAATTGGCAACCGTCCGTTTGCCAATCCCCGGTGATCCGACGAACAAGAAGCTGCCACCGAGCCGATTCTGTTTGATCGCAGCAGCGAACCACTGGCGGACCTGATCATGTCCGATCAGCGTCGACCAATCGGTCATCTTGGTGGCGGTTTCGGTTGTCATGCTGATTCAGAGGACGCCGCAGGTGACGATGAGTTCTGAGACGATGGACTGGCTGGTGTTGGCGATGTTCCGCGACGTTCCAGTTCCGAAATTTTGGTGATGCGGACCGCATGGCGTCCACCATCGAAGTCCGTTTGCAACCACATCAGGACCAGATCATCAATCGGCCGGTCACCGATCATGTCACCGGGCAAACACAGGATGTTCACGTCATTGTGTCGGCGGCTGATTTCCACCATGACTTCGTCATAACAGGACGCCGCTCGCACACCGTCAAATTTGTTAGCGGCAATCGACATCCCGATCCCGGTTCCGCAGATCAAGATACCGCGATCGGCCTGTCCGGCACTGACCTTGGCAGCCACCTGCATGGCGATGTCGGGATAATCAACGGCTGCATCACTGTGGGTACCGGCATCCAAAATGGTGTAGCCGGCGGTGGTCAGTGACTGCACCAAGCGATTCTTGATTTTCACGCCGCGGTGGTCGCTTCCAATAGCTATTTTGAACACGGTGATCTCGTTTCTACGCTTGGTTGGAATCGGAATCTGACGAGGCGTCAGTCGGTGGTGTGGGCTGGCTGGACGATGTCTGTGCGGAGTCCGAGTCAGGGAAAAAGTCGTCATCCAGGGCTTCGATCCAGGCGGACAATTCGCTGCTGATTTGGTCGGCACACCCTTCGTAGACATCGACCGGCATCCCGACGGGATCGGCGATATCCCCGCCATCGCGACGAAGCGTGAACACGCGATCGTGCAGGCCCGGCCAAGCGGCCAGGATGGCAGCCCGGTGACCGCGAGTCATCGTCAGCACCAAATCGGCGACTCCCATGACCGAATCATCCAGCGGCCGACTGCTGTGCCCAGTCAAATCCAGACCACGTCGCCCCATCACCTCAATCGCTTGCGGTGTCGCTCCGCTGCCGGTCGACGCTGCAACGCCAGCCGAAAGCACACGAACGGCGTCTTCACAGCCCAGTTTCTTCGCCAACTGGTCGCGCAGCAACGTTTCTGCCATCGGGCTGCGGCAGGTGTTTCCGGTGCAGACCAGAGCGATAATCGGCTTGATAAATTGATTCATAGCGGCTCGTTCGATACCCCCTTCGCGAAGGATTTCCATTTGGTTGCCCCGAACGCGGGCCACCGTCGACGCACCACCATAACGCGTCGGGCCGTCATCGAGCAGCAGTGGTATCTGCCCCCCCAATTGCTGTTCGACTTGTTCGGCGGTCGTAGCAACGGGCTGGCCCGTCAAATTCGCACTGGTCAACAGCAATGGAGCCGACAAAAAACGGTGGATATGCGTGATCACGCGATGGTCGACCACGCGAAAACCGACACAGCCGAATTCTCCACGAATTCGTTCCTGGACTGCGGCGGGCAATTGTCGGACGGCTGAGTGAGATGATTCGCAGGGGATCACCAAAGTCAACGGTCCTGGCCAACATCGCGAAGCCAAACGACGGGCCAGCGGGGCGATTCCGCAATAAAAATCTTCCGCCGCCTCGCGGCTGGCCACTGAGATAGCGAGCGGAGATGCCTTGTCGCGGCCTTTGATTTCGCACAATCGTTCGAGAGCGGTTTCCGATAACGCACTGGCCGCCAACCCGTAAACGGTATCCGTGGGCACCCCTACAACGCTGCCCTCCACCAACGCCTGGACCGATCGGTGGACGATGTCGCGAGGGTCATCGGTCGCCCGGAGGTCAAGAATTTTGGACATAGAAGACGCTACATGACCTCTCGGCCACCTGTCGGGTAAACTGAACTGACAACCAACCATTGTAAAAGCCACCGAATCGCCTTCACAAGTCGGCCCATCTTTGATGCATTCTAGGCCTCCATCGCCCCGACGGACCGATCCATTGGATCGACGCGATTTTATCACGCATACGCTGATCCGCAGCCTCGGATTCTCGGCCGCCGGCATCATGGCTGCTGGAACCGGCGGCTGCGTCCCCACCGGTTCGGGCGATATCCCCGAATTGGTTTGGGGTCGGCACGGAATCAGTACGGGCCGATTCGTCAAACCTCGCGCGATCACGATCGACGATGCTGACCAACTTTACATCGTCGACACCACCGGACGAATCCAGGTTTTTGACACCGACGGCCAGCCAATCCGATCCTGGCAGACCCCGGAAACGGAAAATGGCCGGCCGACCGGACTGTCGTTCCAAGCAGCCGATTCCAATCCGTCCGGACAAGCCCGAATTCTGGTCGCCGACACCCATTACTATCGAATGCTGGCTTATACGCCCGAAGGCCAACTGCTTCAGGATCAACAGATCGGCGGCACCGCGGGCCCGTTGCCGGGCGAATTCGCATTCGTTACCGATGCCGTTAGCGACCGACACGGCTTCGTTTATATGGGCGAATACAACGCCTCGGATCGCATCCAAAAATTTGATCCCGATGGAAAATTCGTCACCCAGTGGGGCGGCACCGGCGATACACCGGGGAAATTTGTACGCCCGCAAAGCCTGGTGATCCACAACGACGTGATGTGGGTCGCCGATGCCTGCAATCACCGTATCCAGCGATTCGACATCCGCGAAGAGACGCCTCGGTTGATCGACGTCTGGGGCGGGCCGGGCACCGAACATCGCCAGTTCTATTATCCCTACGATCTGGCGATCGCTGCCGACGGCAGCGTGCTGGTCGTCGAATACAAGAACAACCGGGTCCAGCGACTGAGCCCCCAGGGCGACTGGATCGCCAGCTGGGGAGGCCCCGGTTTTGAGCCCGGAATGCTGAACCAACCCTGGGGGATCGTGGTGGATTCGAAAAATCGCGTCCATGTTCTGGACAGCAATAACCACCGGGTTCAACGGATCCAAATGCCGGGTTAGAGCGTCGGTTTAGGTTGATAGAGTTGGTGATTCGAACGGGGAAGCGTTCGAGTTCGAGTTCGAGTTCGAGTTCGAGTTCGAGTTCGAGTTCGAGTTCGAGTTCGAGTTCGAGTTCGAGTTCGAGTTCGAGTTCGAGTTCGAGTTCGAGTTCGAGCACGAGTTCGAGCACGAGTTCGAGTTCAAGTTCGAGTTCAAGTTCGAGCACGGGCACGGGCACGGGCACGGGCATTCGAATCGCATTCTCGAGGACAACTTAAACTCGAACTCGAACTTAAACTCGAACTTCTCTGCTGCACGCGTCCTGAAAGGCGACGGTTCCTGCCTGAACCGGGCTCCGCAATCCAGACCGCTCGCTGCTCTCCCCCCCCCGATCGCGATCGACATCGCTATCGGCAGCCAAAACGCGAGTTCGCGAAACTTGTTCCCCACCGCGTGACCATACGTGTCACGGGGCCGGCCAATACTAAAAGTGTCAGAGAGCCAACAGAACACTTTCCGGGGGGAAACACGATGAATCGCTTACTTCGTCAAGCCATGCAAGATTGCGACAACTACGTCATTGAGATGGACTATGCAGACGCCAAGGGCAATCGCACTCACCGCGTCGTTAGCCCCATCAAGTTCATGGGCAGCTACCGATTTTTGGGGCTGTGCTTATGCCGCGAACAACCGCGTCAATTCCAGCTTTCACGCTGCAAGAACATCCGTTTGGTCCCTGCGACGGATGTGATGATGCCGGTCCCGATGACTTCGGTTGATGGAGCGAGAGAACTGTGCGCAAGCCACTAAAATCGCAATGCAGCGACGTGACAATCACGCAAACTTGCCGCCGCCAAACAGGCATGCATCCGCAGGTCTCGATTGCAAGCGGACAACCAGTGGTCGCACCGGTCCAAGCACTGCGCCGCCCCGACGGGCGGTCATGCCGCCGATCGGGCCGTCGCAGTGCCACGTGCCGATTCACCATTCGGTTCTGTTAGAGAAATCGCTGGCAAGTCATGGCCAGCGGCGGCTGGCGGCGTTTACGAATTCTCCATCCGTCAACGACAAAAAGCTCGAGACGCTTTTCAGCGTGCTCAAGCTTTTCGTGTACGAGAACTATATTTTCCGACGCGCTAGAATCGGTAGTCCTCGCAAGCCTCCGCCCAGAGATTTACGGTTGGTCCGATGGTTATCGAACCTGAGTTGGTAGTGGCGTGCGTCGGACGGGGACAGGTGCCCCATCGATCTGCACGTCGCCGACGTGACCTTGGTAGCCCATTTGTTGAATGTCGCCGGCATCGTTCAAACGATCGGGCAACGAATCAGGTGATGGCAGGGGTGCCAAGGTTGGTTCGGACTGGATGCTGGGTTGCATCATTTCGTCGATCGTTGATCCCATGTCGCTCAGCGGCGACTGCAGGGGTGCATTGATCGACTGGGACATTGCGTCTTCTTCTTGCCAGGTCATGCCGGGTGGCAGTTGTCCGCTTGGATCAACACCGCTGCCGATCGCAGCCGGTACGGAATCCGCATCACGGACAGGGCCTTGGCGGACGACTCCGGGTCGGCTGACTCCGTAGACGACCTTCTTGCCAGCACTTCGTTCACGTGCTCGTTCCAACGCGTCCCAGTATGCCTTCTTGTTCCAAGGGCCTTCGGCCAGCGTGATGTTGCTGTTCGCCAACAAGGTGCCTTTGAGGTAGTCGACATAGTTCAGCGACTTGTTGTATTCGCCAAGTGCACGGTAGTAGGTGATTTCGGCTTCGGCTTTGCGTTGCTGACTTTGCAGCACCACGTTGATCGTGCTTCGTCCACCCTTGAACTCGGTCAATCGAGCTTCGACTTCGGTCTCCGCAGCCTGCCAACGCTGGGCGTTGGATTGCATCTGTCCATAGTGAGTGGCAGCCTTGGCAACGGCATCGCTGATTTGGCTGACCATCAAACGTTCGGCGTCCTGCAAAAAGGCACGCGATTGGTGCAACCGCAGTTGCGACCCACGGATGCGAGCCCGTTCGCGGCGGCCACCGATCGCCGGTGGAGTGATGTCCAATCGAAGCACACCTTCCTGGTAGTCGCCACCGGTCAAATCGTTCAAGGCACTGCTGCCGGGCAGCGGACCAGGGACATCGGTGCGTGAACCGAATCCTAGTTCGTCACCGACACCCACAAAGCGGTACAGCAGCGACAAGTTGACTTCGGGCAGCAACTGGTTCTTGGCCGACATCTGTTCGAGTTCGCGTTGCTTGATCACGGTGCGTCCTTTACGCAGTTCCGGGCTCAAGTAAAGCATTTGAGTCGTGATTTCGTCCCAGTCGTATTCCACGCGGGCCAAAGTCGGTTCTTGGATCGGTCGGATCAAGCGTCCATCGGTGGGTGCAAGGCCCATCAGTTCACGCAGTGCACGTTCGTTGCCATACACTCCGAAGCGGTCGTCGCCTGGCAGGTTGGATCCCGACAGGGCACCTTCCAAACGCGAACGGAAACTGTAGTACTGTTCTTGAGCCTGTTTCAGTTCTTGGATCGTACCGGTACCGTTCTTCAGATTCAGTTCGGCAAAGTTGGCCGTTGCCATCGCACTGTTACGACCGATCACGGCTGTCGATACGCCCCGATAGGCGACGTACAGACTCCAATAGGTCACTTCGACGTCGCGGACCAAGTTACGAACTTGGATTTCAAAGTCGGCGATCGAGATGTCTTCGTTCAAGCTAGCCAACACAACCGGGATACCGTTGATCAGAGTGCCACGGTTCCGCATCAGCGGGTGTTGCACTTGGGCTTCGACGACGGCGGTGTAATCGCTGGCAGTGGCTCGCGAGATCGGGCCGACTTCGGCGTTGTTTCGCGAGTAGATGATTTGTTGACGCACGGTGGCGACACCACCGGTTGCGAATCGTTTGCTGATCGCGGCTTGCTGAGTGACGTCAGTCGCATTGAACAGTTGCGGGTTGACGGTATTCAGTGCGCCGGTGTTGCGAGGTCGGTCGGTGGTGCCGTAGTTGATGAACCCGCTGGCTTGGGCATCAAATTCGGCCAATGCATCTTCGACTCCGCCGACTTGATTGGCTCGCAGAACGCCTCGTGGCAGGACGCGGTTGCCGCTGCTGTCGACGGTCAACGGAACCGACTGAGTCGTCGACTGTTGAATGGCGACGTCGTAGATGCTGCCCAACTGATCGGCGCTGGCACTGGTGAACTGTGCCGCCACGTTTTGTCGGAACTCGGCGTTGCCGCCGGTGGTGACAAAGAACTTGGCATTTTGCAGAGCGATCGAAACGCATTCTTCGACCGTCAAATCCCAAAACTGATAATCGTGATTGCCGATCATCAGGGGCTGAGTGGCCAAGGTGGTTTCAGGCAAGCTGTCCACTTCGACATCGGGATACTCGATCCGTGTCGCGGTGTTCAGATAGTACTGCAAGTCCGGTGACTCGCCCGCAAAGAACGGTTGAGTCGTCGAACAGCCCGTCGCCATCAGGACAGCGAGAACCAGTTGCACGTAAGTTGCTTGTCGAATCAGAACGCGATTCATTGTTTAGACTTCCGGGGTCGTGCCGCCGTAAAACATGCCGACACCAACAGTCGCACCACGCGACTATGGCATGTTCCCTAAGCGGGTCGAGTGTGGAAGCCCCCCACGGTGTTTCCCCTGAAAAGAGGAAACCTCGCCCAATGAAGTTATCGGAGTCCTGGTTGGTAAACTTTGACGGTTCCTACAAAAATGGTGAAGTTTCTTTTCCCACGTCGAATGTGGCGGATCCCGGGCGGCTGGCCGCGCACGATCCCCCGTATTTCACGCAGTTTTTGCGACCGCGACGGACCCTCAAGGACACCGCCCAGCGGCTCGGGGGGGGGGACTTACAGCCCTGATTCGCCCAGGCCTTCGCCGGTGGCGTCGATCACATCTTCGAGAAGTCCCTGGGTCTGACCGAGTGGATCGACGGCGGGACCGTTCAAGTCGGCCTCTGCTTCTGCCGCCGCGTTGGCGTCGCCTTCGTTATCAAACGTATTGAGTTTTGCTCGCGCGACGTCCGCTTCGGGCTTCGGCCGTGGCCCGACCTTCAGAGCCTCGTATGGCTTGGGGTAGAAGTAGTGTGTTTCCAAACGGGGTCGGTCACATTCGTAGGCCTTTTGATGCGTCGCCTTGTGCCAGGCCATCGCTTCTTGGCTGGTCGGCGCGATCCAATACGCAATTTTTCCGCCGATATTGGTTGGGCGGTTGTATCGTCGGCGATAGGAAGCCGGCAAACGGTTCCCCAACGGGCCGATCACATCGACTCGGGCATGGACGGGTTGGTTTTCACGATCCGGGTGATGGGCATCGGCACTGGCACATGCGGACACCACGATCACTGCGGCGACCGCCGTGCGGGTCAACAAGGATCGCGTAAAGTCAACGCTGGCCAGAGCCACAGGGGTCGTATTGGGTCGCATCGGTCCATCCATGGATCGGTGAATCAAAATTGGCGTGAAACTGGCATCCATCGCCAATCACGTTCCCAGTGATTCATCGACCGCCGGTCCCACCGAATTTGAATGCACGAACGATTAAGCCGGTTATTCGGGCCAGCGATTCGTTGCAGGCCCTATTTCACAACACGCCGGATCTGACCGGTTTGTTCCAAATAGGCACGTAGGTCGGTGCGGCAACGACCAGCAAAATCGGCAACTTCGTCGGTGCGATAGCTGGGGTACGACCAACGATGGTGTTGCCAGTTCTTGCCGACGTAATTCAGCGTCACTTCGGCAAAAATCCCGCGTCGCAAGTAGATCCGATGATCGCGATCTTTGATCGTCGCCAAGACTAGTTTGGCCTGGCTTAGATAGCCGACGTCTAAATTGATGGGCCGTGGCTCGTCATGACCACCTAGCCCGGCGTATTCAGATTCCCAATCGTTGGTTTGAATCTTCCAATCGGCCAGCCCGCCGGGATCTTGATAGTCGCCAAAGGCGATCAACGTCTTTTGCAATCCGACGCCCATCGTGTCATCGTAAAAACCGCCCGCGATGAACGGCACCGGCTGCGATGTCTTTTGGACTGCCCCCCAGGCGGCACTGATTTTTTCGATCGCCCACCGGTGCGCCACCGGGTGCCGCGTGATCACGGCACAAATACGAACGACGGGTTCGATCAAACGAATCGATGACACTTCGCAGACTCTCCGAAGGCGGATGCCGGGTGTCCTGGTGCGGATGCCGGATATGCTGAATCGTTGCTACAATTTTGGTTTCACGCAGTCTAGTTTCACGCAGCGTGACGGATTCCTCAAGCCAACTCGAGCCAGAAACCCCATGCATCCTTGGATTGCCGACCGGACCAACGCGTTTGACAGCAGCGGAATTCGCAAAGTCTTTGACCTCGCCGCCAAACTTAAAGATCCCATCAACCTATCCATTGGGCAGCCCGATTTTGACGTCCCCGACGAAATCAAGTCGGCGACCATCGAAGCGATCCAGTCCGGCAAAAACGCTTACTCGCCAACGCAGGGAATCGGCCCGCTGCGGGAAGCCATCGCCAGCGAAGTCAAAGAACTGTACTCACACGCCGATCGCGACGTTTTTGTCAGCAGCGGAACCAGCGGCGGTTTGATGCTGGCGATGCTAGCGATGATCAATCCGGGCGACGAAGTGATCTACCTGGATCCCTACTTTGTGATGTATCCGGCCCTGGTGAAGATGTGTGGCGGTGTACCGGTGCCGGTCGATTCGTATCCCGATTTCCGGCTAGACCCTGCCAAGATCGAGGCCGCGATCACATCAAAGACCAAAATGATCCTGGTCAACAGCCCCGCCAATCCGACCGGTGTCACGGCCACCGAAGACGAACTGAAAGCGGTCGCCAAGATCGCGGCTGATCGAAACATCGCGCTGGTATCAGACGAAATCTACAGCCGCTTCTTCTACGACGGCAAATTCTCGTCGCCCGCAGCCTTCAATGAACAAACGATCGTCATTGACGGATTCAGCAAGAGTCACGCGATGACCGGTTGGCGAGTCGGATACGTTCACGGACCATCGGCCATCATCAACACTATGCTGAAAATCCAACAGTATTCGTTTGTCTGTTCGCCTCAACCGGCCCAGTGGGGTGCTCTTCGTGCGATGGAGGTCAATCTGGACGGACACATCGCAGACTACGCACGCAAACGCGACCTGATCGTCGATGGGCTTTCGGATAAGTTCGAAATCGCAAAACCGGGTGGTGCGTTTTATGTGTTTCCCAAGTCGCCGATCGCCAGCGGTGCGAAGTTCGTCGAGAAAGCGATCGAGAAGGGTCTGCTGATCATCCCAGGCAATATTTTCAGCCATCGTGACACACACTTTCGCATCAGTTTCGCTGCTCCCGACGAGACGCTGCATCGGGGAATCGAATTGCTGCGAAAAATGGTCTAGCGGAATCGAGTCATCCCCCAACCGCGGCGAACCCGTCGCGATCGCGAACCCAGCAACCTTCCCCCCATGCCCAGAGTCGCCCAAGCCATGCAGTCATTCTTTGGTCTACGGTCCCTAACGATTGTGTTTCTAGCTTTGGCGGGATCCGGCACAGGCGGGGTGTCCGGGATTGCGGCAGCCGGCCAGTACAACAGCGTGATCAGCGTCGGTGACGCTGCCCCGTCGTGGGAAGCGCTGGAAGGTGTCGATGGAAAGCATCATTCGCGAGCTGAGACGAGCGATAAGGCTGCCACCGTCGTTGTCTTCACTTGCAACAGTTGCCCGTACGCGGTCGATGTGGAAGACCGGCTGATCTGGTTGCACGAGAACTACTCGCCACGCGATGTCGCTGTGGTTGCCATCAATGTCAATCTGATCGACGAAGACTCGCTGCCAGCGATGAAGGAAAAAGCCGAATCCAAGGCGTTCCCGTTTGCCTACCTGATCGATCCGAGTCAACAAATCGCCAAGCAGTTTGGAGCCAAGTTCACGCCCCAGTGCTTTGTCATCAACCAAGCTGGCAAAGTGGCTTACATGGGTTCGATGGACGACAGCCCCGACGGCAAACAGATCACGCAACGATATGTTGCCGAGGCCTTAGACGCGGTGCTGGCCGGCAAGAATCCGAAGGTCACCGAAACGGTCCCGATCGGCTGCCAAATCCGATTCAAGCGAGAACGCCGAACGCGATCGTCTCGCTAGCGAAGCATGAAACAAAGCGGTTGCCAGCAGAAGCGATCTGCCGAAAGACAATCTACGCCGGACGACATTGGCCGCTAAACTCTGGCGCGGCCAGTGCGAACCAGTCATCCCCGGCGGTCTTCCCGCGGCGGGGCGACATCGAAGTGCCCCCCCTGTCGAAAGCGATTTACTGGTCTTCTTCGAACTCGCCCGCGAAGATGTCTTCGCCGGTTAGCGTTTGCAAGATGATGGGGCAACCTTCTTCCAGCATGTCTAGCACTTTGGTGAACCCATCGTCCTCACCGTAATACGGATCGGGGACGTCGGTGGGCCAAGTGTCGTCAAGATAGTCGCTGAACATCCGCACATGCGTCTGCACTCCGCCCGCCATATCCTGCAGAATCGTGTGGTTCTCGGTGTCCATGGCTAACACCAGATCAAATCGGCTGGGGTCCAAATCACTTTCGGTGACCTTTCGGCCACGGCTAGTCAGTTCGTAGCCCCGCGCCTCGGCTGCAGCCTGCATTCGCTCGTCGGCAGGCTCGCCGACGTGGTAGCCGTGTGTGCCAGCCGAATCGACTTCCACATCGGCGCCAAATTCAGTCGCAAAACGCTGCATCACGGCCTCGCCGGCAGGAGACCGACAAATGTTTCCCATGCAAACAAACAGTACACGCTTGGTATTCATCGCTTCGTCGCTTCCCGTGCGGGGGGGTAGGTGTTCAGGGGATGTCGAGGCATCAAAAACAAATGTCCGATGGGTCGGCCCTGTTTTTGGGTGGAAAGCCGGCCGGATGAAGTGTCCAACCGATCTCTCTGATTCCTCAACCAGAAAAGCCCAAGGCCTTTGGAAGACCTGTCATAGGTCTGTCTGGCCTAAGCGTAAGGGATTCTGGCGGCCGAACCTACCGCCCGCTCATTGCATCCATAAGCGAGTCGAGATGCCACGGTAAAAAGGTGCTGCAAGTCATCCAAACGAGGGGTTCCTAACGAAGATGACGTTGGAAACGATGCGTTTGGCGCTGTCTGCGGCTCTACTCAGATTATTCCCAATCAAACCATAGAAATTGCGTCAGCAGCTGCTATCCTAGGCACCTCTCCCGAGGGGGAGGAAAAGGAATACTTATCTAACGAAGGGTGTCTGACACAACCGTCGTGGCTGCGAAAGCCCAAACGACATTGGCAAACTTACTTGCCGTAATCGCCTGGAAGGGATAAGATCGCACCTTCAAGGACATCGGTTGCCTGTCCACTCACTAATGGAGTTTTGTGATGTCTATCAGATTCACCCAATCATGCCCGACCTGCGGTCGGCGTGTGCAGATCCGTGCTTCGCTGATGGGATATACCGTCGCGTGCCAGCACTGCAATGCAGAATTTGTCGCCGAGTGCACGGATGTTTGCCAAGGATCGGTCGAACCACAGGCCACTGAAACCGTGGACCCGCTGATGGTTCGAGTGGAAGAGGCGCTTCAGCGAGCGGCGAAACAAAAAGCCGTCGTCAACTGATTGATCGGTGATTCTTTAAGCTATTCGCGGCGCTTGCATTGCTGACGCGAGCGTCCCGAACCCCAGATCAGTGGTTTCGGTGCAGGCCAGTGGTGACCGATAACACGGTTGCCGGTAATGCTGCCGCTGATATCGATGCAAGTGACTTGTGGCCCATGGCATCGCAACCGGTAACGCGGGTTCCGAGGCGAAGGCTCTAGGTCTGATCTTGTCCAGGCTACGGCGGTCGAGCGATCTATCTTCGCTGGCCCGATCCGCGTTCTTTCAATGCTTGTCCCAGTTTGTTCCCCAACGAAAAAAGGCCCCGCCGAAGCGGGACCTTTTCGTAGAGACTTTCCGAGGAAGGTTATCTAGCGGCGATTGGGATCGAACCCAGTCTGTGCTAGCTCTTCTTCCTCTTGGATGATGATCCGCGGTGTGACCATCAACATCAGGCTTTGAGCAGTACGTCCCACCGACACGTTTCGGAACAGGCGGCTGACATACGGAATCTTGCTCAACAGCGGCGTACCCTTTTCAGTTCGGCCTTCGGACAGACGCTTGATACCACCCAACAGGATCGTACCACCATCAGGAACACTGACTGTGGTGCTGACCGATGTGAAAGCAAAGGTCGGCAACTGAACCGTGGTACCTTCGACGATCTCGTTTGAATCCTCGGTATCGGTTTCGTCGTCTTCGTCGATCACACCGTCACCGTTGGTGTCGGTTTCATCGCGGCTGCTGTTGCTGGTCGTACGTCGGCCTTCGTAAGTGAAGGTGTCGACGTTTCCGATCTGGCTAAAGAAAGGAACCAGCGTCAGTCGCACGAACCGCTTGTCATCACTGACCAAGCCTTGAACGTTCAACTGTGTGCCTTCGTTCAGAACCACAATGACGGGCTGTTGAGCGACTGCGAAGTCACCGACAACCGGCGTAATGCTGGTCACGAACGGTCGTTGTGACACGTCGCTGATCGTTGCGAATTGTCCGTCGAACAGGGTAACCTTCGGAGCCTGCATCACGTTGGTACGTGTATCGGCTTGCACCGCTTGCAGGAAGAAGAAGGCTTCGATGTCGCTAAGGATTGCAAAACCGAGTGACGATGGAGTCCCGATATTGGCACCACCAAAGGTGGGAACACCGGCACTGACGCTTTGGTCAAACTTAATGTCCAAGTCAGCCGTAGGCACACCGCTGGCACCGATCCCCACCGTTACGCTCGGTCCGGTGTCATCGTCGGGTACCTGACGAGTGTTGTCATCGAAGCTGAGGTCAAAGTCGACACCGATCTGTTCGGCGAAGGTATCCGATAGCGTGATGAACCGAACTTCAATCGTGATCTGCAGGTTTTGCAATCGGCGGAGCGATTCAAGCAGGTCGGCGATCTGGTCGTGAACATCGCTGGTCGTACTGATGACCAAGCTAAGGTTTTGCGAATATTCCTTCATCGTACTAGGACCACCAAGTTGATCCCAAGTATCGGGAACGACAGTGGTTTGAATCAGGTCGATCAGGCTGTCAAAGTTCGCGAACGAGGCTCCCCCCGCACCGCCGCCACCGCCGGGCGGATTGCCCATGCCGAAGCCACCTTGCGATCCCATCGAATGATACTGTCCCAGCACGCTGGGGTTATTCATGCTCATCGGCGACATTTTCTGTGCCATGCCGGTGCCCAGATCGGTCATCGATACAGGCACGACTTGGACGTCACTTCGCGGATTCGACATTTGGTAGGCGTTGCGAAGTGCTCCTGCCAAACCGTCTTCGTAGCTGCTGGTGAAGTTCGGAATGGGCGTCACCAGGTCGGTAACACGGTAAGTCCGCGGAAACACCTTGCTTCGCTTGGCTTCGATACTGGTGATCGTCAAAACGTCGTTTTCGATAACGTGCGTCAGTTCCAATCGTTCCAGGATGATATTCAGTGCACTTTTCAGCGAGATATCGTTCTGCAGTTGTAGCGTTACCGGAGTTTCCGGAGTCACTCGAACCACGCTGAGGGCACGTTCATCGATCACGATGGGAACGCCGGTCACAGCGGCCAAGTCGTCCAGCACTTCACCCAGTGGACGGGCTCGGTACTTGATGTTGACTTGAGTCGACAGCTTCTGCTTGATCGCGTTTTCTGCTGGGCTTAGACGAGGGTCTCCGTCGCCGCGCGATGGCAATCGCGACATCGACAGGTTTTCCCACACCTGAGCGTCGGGCAGAGTCATGGGCCGATCCGGATCCGGACCAATCGATGCACGTTCGACGTCCAACATGTTGTTCAAGTAAGCCAACTCTTTGTCTTCTTGAACTTCTTGATTCAACATGATCTGAGTCCCCATACGACTCATTTGGAACATGCTGGTTGCAATCGGGTCCGAAGGCTTCAGTTCTTGGACTTGCTTGGCCAAGACTTCGGCTTCTTGATAGCGACGTTCTTTGATCAGATCGTTGAAGTCTTCGACCAGGGTCGAGATTTCTTGATCGATACGAATTTCGCGAGAATTCTCTTGGTCCATCTCCATACGGACGGCCTGGTTCTGCAGATCCAGTTCGATCTTCGCCTTGTTGTCAGCGATGTACTTCTTTTGAGCCGACACAGCACGATCGACCATCACGGCCAAGGATCGCTTCGCACTGGCGTCCAAATCGGCATCTTCGACTCGTCCGCGAAGTCGTTCCAGTTGATCCAGGGCATCCAACGGAGCCGCAGTCTTGCTCTGTTCGTTCTTCGCTAGCTCGGCCGTTACCTCGCGGTACAAGCGACGAGTCTTTTCTTGCGATTCAAGTTGTGCCTTGTCGATCGCGGTCAGTTCACCTTGGTCTTTTGCAGCGGCGCCCAAACGGGTTGGCTGCAACAGGGTCAACTTGTCTTTCAGCTGACTACGCTGGGTAGGATCCAGATCGGCTTCATTCTTCCACGCTTCGCGGAAGTTTTGCAGCGCGAGTGCTTTGTCGCCGCTTGATAGTGCACGCATCCCGGCATCAAACATCTCGTTTGCAGCGGACGCTCGGTTGCCGTTCAAAGGCACGGTGTTCTGTACTTGCTGAACAGCCGACGTATCGGCGTCCGCACTGTACAGCATTTGTGCGACGGGGTTTCCATCACCCACTGCCATCGCCGGCTGAACTCCGCTTGGCCACGGGCTGGTGCCGGACACTTGCGCGATACCGCTTCGGCGTGCTGCCGACTCAGCATCTAACACAAGCTGCCAAACACGCGGCTCGCCGGCTGCAAAGTCCTTTTCGGGGACATTCAGCGACTCGGCCTTGTGGGCTAGGGACAATGCCGTGGTGACATCTCCGCGATCCAACGCTGCGCGGCCGATAGCGACCAGACGCAACGCTTCTTGTTTCGGATTCTTTGCGACTGATTGGGCGAGGCCATCCAGCGGAATCGCGTTGCCGATTTCAGGCATTTTGGTGATGCCCAACTGTGGTGGCATCGTCAACAGGGCAGCATCGATACCGATGTTTTCCAGCTGGCCTCGCAAGCCTTGCAGCTCACCAGCCAACTGAGGAAATTTCGACTGCAATGCAGCCGCTGCTCGATAGGACTGAACCGCCGTGTGATAGTCCTGACCTGCAATGGCCCTGCGGACTTCGGCGATCTTCTGTTGGCCGGTCGCGATCGTCGGTGGCGACGTCGTGGTGGCGGTCGACGCTTCGTCGGTTGGGACGGGCATCGAGAACTGTGCTGGCGCATCGGCGTGTGCGAGGAGCCAAAAGGCGGCCACCCAAGCGAGACGACGACTGTGTGCGGGTACGAGGCGGTTCAACGCGACACTCCTTCTTCGCGGTGAGACTTCAATAAGTGGGACAGATTCACAAACCGAGGTGTCGCCAAAAAGACTGAACCTGAGTTGTTGTCCGCTCCCGTCCGATGTTTGCAGAAGTCGCTGGCGGTTGCCCTACCGTTTGCTAATCAAAATTTGCTGGCAACCTACGGCTGATGGATTACTTCGGCGGAAACCGTTCCTCGGTTTCCGCCAAAGCCCCGTTCGATGGGCATTAGCCGCAGACCCAGAGACCCTGCAGTGAGTGGGAATAGCCATAGCAGACAGGCACTGTCAACACGAATCTGACTCAAGAGAAAGAAAATCTTGTTGAGCAGCCCACGGAACTTTCACCGCTGCGAAGCAAAGACGCAGGAAAAGCTTTCTCCGGCCGTTCAGGCCGCACGCGTCGGAACATGCGAAAACCTGAGTTTCGCCATTCGACACTTAGCCACCGGGGACTCTGGTGCGACGCCTGGGGAAGAGACACGCCTGAAAAGATGTTCAGGAGCTGAATCTTTAGGAGCTGGGGACCGAAGACTTTTGCAGGTCGCTGCTCGTCGCTTCCAGCTCGGCAGGAACCGTACCGTCTGACGGCACCAGGGCCTCGGGCGAATCGATGCCAGTTGTTACGCTGCCAGGCGATTGGCTCTGCTCCAAACTAGAAACAATCCGATCGATCTCGGGTGTCATGTCAGCAAGCTGATCGCTCAATTCGCTGATCTTTTGGTAGGCGTCGACATCTTCGGCAAGTGCCACCACTTCCAATCGCCCGATCTGAGTCGGTCGCTGATCGGATCCGGAACGATGCGTGAACAGCGGGATCGAGACGGTCATTTGAAACGCTTTTTCTGGCAAACGAACACTCTGCCAGTTGGCGTGATAGCCCTCATGAAGCCATGCCAAGTTCAAATCGATCTTGACTTTGGCCAAGTCGTGGCTCTTCGCAAATTCAACCAAAGGCTCCCAAACAGTCTCCCAATCTCCATTGCCTTGCAAAGGCACACGTCGCTGGTGCTTCAGCGTTTCACAGCGTGCACTGTTGACCGCAAATGAGTTGACGACATTCGCTGCACGCCCCACCAACAACCTTGCTTCGGCATGCCCGAACGTTCGCGAATAGATCAACGCACCGATCACGATTGCGACGCCCACAGCGGCCAGCGCCGGCATGTGCAGATACAGCGAAAGGACCGACATGGTCGTCGTGATGCCGCACATTAAAGCGACCACCAACAGCATTCCGCGATTGCCGAATTTCAACTGCAGCAGGTGATGCAAGTGACCACGGTCGGTCACATAGATACTTCGTCCGGTTAGCCAACGCCGCAGAATCGCCGCGCTGGAATCGAACAGCGGAATGGCCAGAATCGCGATCGGCGCGGAAGCCAACACTGCGGACTCTTTGAAATTGCTCCAGATCGCCAGCACGCCAAGAAACAATCCGATCATCATGCTGCCCGCATCCCCAAGATAAATGCTGGCTGGCGGACGATTGAAGCACAAGAATCCGAACAGCGCCCCTGCCAGGGCAAATCCGACAACCACACTTAGCATCGAATTGAAAAACAGAGCGGATAGCCCCATTCCGATGCAAATGATCAGCCCCGCTGTGGTGGCCATGCCGTCGGCACCGTCAATCAAATTCAGTGCGTTGACCGCGATCAATAACCAAAGCATCGTCAATGGGAATGAAAAGACACCCAATTCGACAGTAGCCCCGAACAAGCTGATTCGGTGGATCACAGTGCCGCCACCAACCAAGCAGGCGATGATCAAACATTGCAGCAGCAACTTTTGACGGCCACGAAGCCCCCAAGCGTCGTCGATCAATCCGACTAGCAACATAGCCGCAGCGGCGCCGAACAGGATGTACCACCGAATGGAGATTGCCCCAAGCGATTGGCCAAAATACAGACGATCCACCAGGATCGTTCCGGCGAAGGCCAACGCGAGTGAGGCATAGACAGCGACACCGCCCCCAAGAGCAATCGCTTTGGACTGCAGTTTCCGCTGCTGATCAGGACGATCAACAACCCCCGTGGCTCGTGAGATAGCCCGAACCAATGGCACCAAGATCAGTGCCGCCACAGTAGAAAATGCAAGCGAGATCGCAATCAACGATGCCATGAAATAATGCCGACGCGAAAGGGAATCAAAGATGAGAATCTGAGCAAACAAGGTGGCCGAAAGGCAACTTTTCGTGCTGTCAACACCAAAGTCAACAGCAGGTCGCAACGCCCGGTGCACAGTATAAGGTCGCTTGAATCAGACAAAACCGGTGAACTCGTAATTACCGCAAGTTTTAACGTCCGGATGCGACGCTTAGCCGTTTTGGAAGACTTGCAGGACGTGCCGAAGCCGCGCCATCGCCAGGACAGTTAGACAAGACTCAACCGGCACAGTTACGATTTTCGGTGTTTTTGTCTAATCCGGCCCCTTCGATGGGGCGATAAGTAGTCCAGAGCGACGTGTCTCATCGACACGACCCGCACGATCTGCATGACTGACATACCGAATGCCGTTGTAGCCAAGGGGGGCCAAAATGGCGATTCGTTCCATTGGTGCGAAAGCACTTCAACAGAACAAATCTGACTGGGTCAATGTGGCCGAGTCGAAATCCGTCGCGACGAACTCACTGGAACTGGGCTGTGCCGGTTCTGATGCGATCGATCCGGCAACCAAATGTACACCTAAACTTCGCTCGCTGCGTCGATGGTTAACAGCTGGTTGTCTTGGACTGATCGTTGTCGGATCGACCGGCTGCACGATGACGGCAGGCTTCGGCCGGTCGTTAGCCCACTCCGAGTGCATCGACGACTTTATGATCGGGTATCGCAACAAAGCGTTAGCCGAGAAAGCATGGCACTGCCGCAAGAGCCAGTTTGGCAAGCAGTGCTACGGCAAAGAATTCAAAGACGGATTCATCCAAGGCTACATGGAAGTTGCACAAGGCGGCTACGCTTGCACGCCGGCAATGGCACCATCGAAGTACTGGGGATGGCGTTATCAGTCGGCCAATGGCCAAGGCGCCGTGAACGCTTGGTTCCAAGGATTCCCCGAGGGTGCTCGCGCAGCCGAAGAAGACGGAATCGGAAACTGGAGCCAGGTTAGCGTTCAAACACGTCCGACCCAGCAGCCTGCGATGGCACCGCCACCGATGCCCTATGGGACTCCTGTTCCGATCGAATCGACGCCTGCGAACCCGTTCTACCAAGAACACGATATCGTTCCTGGACCGGCCAATTTTGACGTGCCCTCCGGAGCTTCGGAAGTCATCGAAACACTGGCGCCGTCCAACAGCGCCAGCTTTGATCCGACTGGATCTTCGTCGCTGTCGGACTACGAGTCCGGTTTCGATTCATCGCAGGCAGAAGCCTATACCGCGATGACGGATAACAGCGACATCGATATTGATCAGGTTTTCGGCGCTTCGTCGGGATCGGTCACCATCAGTGACGAAGACGACAACTCGCTTCCGTTCAGTTTCGAGTAACGCGACAAGACAAGGCGATTTCGAAAGGATTTCGGGATCGTTCATCTGGCCGAGGCTACCTCCTTGGCCATTCGTTAGACCGGCGGCTCTGGCCACGGCTTCCAGCAATTCAGAATCGAGCCCTACCAAGAGAGTTCAGGGATGAAAACTAAAATTCCAGCCGTCGAGCGGACACGGCGTTTGATCCGCTCCGCAACGACAGCCGTTGCGGCCAGCCTGGTTGCCACGGCACTTTCTGGGTGCTCGGCTTTGACGCAGCCGATCAACGGAGTGCCGGCAGATCGATTGCCGCCGCAGTTCTTTGCCGAGCCCAAGAATGACTTGGTGCCTGTCGACATTGCTCTGCTGTCGATCGAACCACCCCGCAACTACCAAATCTCCGGTGGTGACATCCTGGGCATCTATGTGGAAGGCGTTTTGCCTTTCAACCCGCCCAACCAACCACCCGAACCGCCTCCGGTTAACTTCCCGGATGCAGAAAGCACGCTGCCACCATCGATCGGATACCCCATCGCGGTCCAAGATGACGGCACGCTCTCGCTTCCCTTGGTCGAACCTTTGGACGTCGAAGGCCTGACCTTGGAACAAGTTCGCGACGCGATTCGCGACAAATACATCGACGAGGACATCCTGCGTCCTGAAAAAGTTCGCCCGATCGTCACGATCATCAAAGAACGAACCTACGACGTCATCGTGGTTCGCGAAGATGGCGGCGGCACCGGGAACGGATCTCTTTCAACCCAGAACGTGGCCGCTCAGTTCTTCAGTGGCGGTAGCGACCGAAGTGCATCCGGCGGTTTGGTCAAGCTTCCCGCATACCAGAACGACATCCTTCACGCTCTGGTCGAAACCGGTGGTCTGCCCGGCTTGAATGCGAAGAACGAAGTCAAAGTTCTGCGAGCCAACCGAGCCGACCAACGGATGCGTGCTCAGTTCATGCAACAGTGGTACGCTCAACAACAAGCTGCCAAACTGGACCCTTGTTCGTGCCCACCACCTTTGCCAGAGGATCCTTCGATCCTAAGGATTCCTTTGCGAGTCAAACCAGGTGTTGTTCCGAACATCCCGGAAGACCAGATCGTTCTGAACGACGGAGACATTGTTTACATCGAGTCGCGAGAAACCGAAGTTTACTACACCGGCGGCTTGCTAAACGGTGGCGAATTCCCGCTGCCTCGTGACTATGACTTGGATGTTCTTGGGGCGATCTCGATTGCCGGATCCAGTGTCGGTGGAACGGCTAGCCAGTTCGGCACATCGATCGGCCGAGGCGTGCAGGGTGTACCACCAGGAATGCTGTACATCCTTCGCAAAGACGATTGTGGTGGACAGGTCGCCATCGAAGTGGATCTATCCGCTGCGATCAACGACCCACGACAACGCCCACTTGTGAAAGCTGGCGACACACTGATCCTGCAGTACAAGTGTGAAGAAGAGGCGATCAACTTCGGTCTGTCGACGTTCTTCACCTTCGGTATCGCAGAGATCTTCCGACAAGCTCGCTAAGGCTGACTCAGGCATCGCGATCAGAAATCAAAAGCCTCGCATCGTCTCAGGACGGTGCGAGGTTTTTTTCTTGGGATTCCCATCTCCATGCTAGAAAGAACGGCGATCAGCCATTCCTTCACTTGGCATCCTGGTCGGGGCGTTCATTAGAGAGTTGCTTCAGGAAACGTTCCAGTTCCGTCGGCGATCGTCCCTGCAATGGCACGAACGGTTCCGGCAAATCAAGCTCGCTCCACCATCGATCCTTTGGCACGTCCCAAGCCTTGTCTCGAAACGGCCCCGGATCATCTTGAACCCAATCGTCGCGCCACCACCCTCGTCGGACCTGCGTCAAGTCAACATTGGGATCCACCATTGGCACCGGCTTGCGACCATTCAAAGAAACCAGCGCCAAGGCGTAGACACGATTCTGGGGAACTCCTAACTCAGCCGCTGCTTCACTGATGGCTACCGCAGTCTGTCGAATCAATTCAGGATGATGATCGGCGCGTTGTGCCTGGTACCCGGTCAAAACGATCGTCGATGGGACAAACAAAAATTCGTCGCTATTCTGATCCACCACCAAATAATGTGTCAGCGCATCTTTGTGGCGTAACATCATCCGCCAACCAAACCGATGCCCCCGTTCGTTCCAGTTCGAATCACCTGGATAAATCGCGGCCCGCAGCGGCAACAGAAGGTGAACGATCACGTACATCCACGCTAACGACGTGGCCCAGCGTGGCGATGGGTTCAATCGAACAGCGTTGGACGAACAACTTCTGACAACTTCTGGGTCGACCGGCTTCGCCCCGACAAATAACCGCAAACGCCGCCCCAGTGTATCGGGGGGGAAGAAGACGACCATCGTGGCCAACATAAACCAAGGAAAAACACCGATGTTCAGTGTCGCCGCGTTGGTCAAATGGAACACCAACGAAAGGGCCACAGCAAGCCATCGTGTCGGTCGCCAAAGCAGCATCGGCACGACCAGCAAATCGTAAGCGAACCCGCTGTACGCAAACCCCTGCACGACGCCCGGCAACTCACTGATTGGGCGACCGCCCACTTCGAAGCGTGTTCGCAGGATCAGTTCGCCAGGCTGACCGCGAAACCAATCACCGTTCAGCTTTGCGATTGCCCCGTAGAAATACGGCAACCCCAACTGGAAGCGAAGCAACCACAATTGCCAGCGAGGGAAAGACCGTCGGCGCCGCTGAATTCCCCACCACGCATCCAGCGACCATCGCCCACCAACCGGCAGGAACACCAACAGCCCTGCAGTCAGCGACAAGAGGTAGTAATGGTTGACGTAGATCTGGCGTTCGACCAGCAACACATAGGCGATCGAAAAACAAAGCGTCGCAGCGCAGACCCGCGACAGCAATCCGAAAACTAATCCAACCGCAGCAATCTTGGTGATCGCAAAGTGCCACCACATCCCATCAGCAGTCCATCGCTGGACCCACTGGAACGGTTCGTACTTGAACAGGAATCGTGGCTCGACAAAGATCGCCAAATACTGATCGTTTCGCAAAAACGAATCCGCCCAACAGTAAATTGCAATCGCGACAACGATTCGAACCCACACCAGGATTAACGAATCGACGGCGTCGTTAGCCGAACGCGGTATCATCGCCAACTGGCCCCAAGACTTCGCCTGCGAAGTTTGATCGCGATGTTGCGTTTCGGAAACAGATGCCGACAACAGAGACACCGAAAGGAAAAGAGCATGGGGGATGACGATGACGCTTGATCAAACAGAACGCGCATAAAAAAACGAGAGATCCCGGCCACGACGATTGCGAAATCATTGGCAATCGATCGACGGATCTCTCGTCTATGAAAAGTTTTATGGTCTTGACACCTTGCGTCAAGACCGACCTCGTTCGAGTTGCCAAATCTTTCCGACGCTTCGCCGCATCTTCCTGCGCCAAGCTGCTCGCTCAATTAGGCCGTGTCGAACCGCCCCCCAGGCTTGGAATTAGCAAGCAGCTTCCTGTTCCTAACGACACCACCCGACACGGAACTCGACTAGGCTATCAGGATGAACGCATCCCTTACCGTCGCACCCAACGACCACTACCACTTCGTCACTGGACGATTGGCAGAGGCCGCCGTGCGCGCGGTTGTCGAAGAGCTTGCCGAACAACATTCGTTGTCCTTTTCGATCGGTGTCATGCCCATCACGGTCGCGGCTTTGATGACGCCCAAATGGCTAAAACGACACCTGCAGATCCCAGCCCAAGCAACGCATGTCATCCTGCCTGGCTATTGCCAGAACGGCATCGAAGAACTGACGGAATCGATCCAAATCCCCGTCATTTGCGGACCAAACGATTGCAGAGCTATCCCGGAACTGTTCGGCGGCAAAAAAAGACAAGCGGACTTCGGACAGCACGACATCGACATCATCGCCGAGATCAATCACGCACCACGAAGGTCCATCGACGAAGTCATTCGCATCGGACATCAGCTCCGCGCCGAGGGCGCCGATGTGATCGACTTTGGCTGCGACCCATCGACGCGATGCAATGCGGTGGGAGATTACGTTGCTGCATTAGTGGACCAAGGACTGCGAGTATCGATCGATACCTTTGATCCTTGGGAAGCCGCCGCGGCAACAAAGCGGGGCGCTTCGCTGGTGCTTTCCGTCAACTCAACCAACCGCCTTGCTGCGGTCGATTGGGGATGCGAAGTCGTCGCCATTCCAGACGTACCAGGCGACGAAAAAAGTTTCCAAAAAACCATCGACTTTTTGTCCGACAACAACGTTCCGTTTCGCTTGGACCCGATTTTGGAACCCATCGGTGGCAGCTTTACCGAAAGCTTGGTGCGTTACGCGAAAGTGCGACGTGACTATCCCGACGCTGCGATGATGATGGGCATCGGCAACCTGACCGAACTAACGGATGTCGATTCGGCAGGAATCAACTTCATGTTGTTGGCCATCTGCCAAGAACTGAAAATTCACAGCGTGCTAACGACCCAAGTCATCAACTGGGCACGTTCATCCGTTCGCGAATGTGACTTAGCCAGACGCCTGACTCACTACAGCATCAGGCATGGGGTTCCGCCCAAGCGTTTGTCGGACGGGCTGGTCATGCTTCGCGATGCCAAACTACGCCCCTTTCCATCGGCCGGGTTAACGGGACTTGCGGAGTCGATCAAGGACAACAACTACCGTTTGTTTGCACAGGACGATCAAATCCACTTGCTATCCGCTGGACTGCACCTTAACGATTCAGACCCTTTTCGATTGTTTGATCGGCTGATGAACGAGAGCGTTTCGGACAACGTGGATGCCGGACACGCGTTCTATCTTGGATACGAGATGGCCAAAGCATCCATCGCGCTGACCCTCGGCAAACAGTACTCCCAAGACCAATCGCTGGACTGGGGCATCCTGACCAAAACCGAAGACCTGCACCGAATCAAACGCAGCAGCCGTCACCGCGCGACTGCCCCAAGCCAATCCGAGATCGAATCAGCACCGGACAATCCACCGGCCTGATCACACCACACTGCGCCATCATCGCCACCACACTGCGCCATCATCGCCACCACGGTGCGTCATCATCGCCACCACACTGCGCCATCATCGCCACCACGGTGCTGTCACGCCGGAGACGCCCAGCAGCAATAGCAGCACCAATGTCAATCGACGCAGCCGCTCGGTCCCCAACCATGTGCCGAAACGCAGCCCCATGATGGCGCTCAACCATAACACCGGAATCGATGCCGCGGCTGACACCGCCGGTGCAACAATCCGGTCGCCGAAAGCGATGTACAGAATCGCCAGCGCAGGAATGATGCTGATCAGATACATCGTGAACAGGAATCCTCGCGTCTGCTTGGAATCCCAATCGTGAGCCTGGACCCAGAACACCATCACAGGCCCTCCCATTCCCACCACTCCCTGCAAAAATCCCGAAACGGGAAACGCGAGCCACGCCCAAATCGGATGCAGCGAACTTCGGGGCACTGGGTTGAACCACATGATCGCCAGCGTCGCGGCCAGCACGACCCCACCGACAATCTGTCGGATGCTATCGGTCGGCAGCGACTCCATCGAATACAGCAACATCACGCCGACAGGCAAGAAAAGAACGCGGGCCAATGCGGGCCAGACCACTCGCCGGGGCGAGATGGAATCACGCAGGGACCAAACGCCCCAAACGTTCTGGGGGATCGTCGCAACCAACATCGCAGCCTGGGCCGCTGGAATCGTGTAACCACACCAAAGTAATGCGGGAACAATCAGCAAGCCGGCCGCGAAGCCAGCTGCCGACTGAACAAAAATACCGAAGCACAAGATCATCGTGATCGGCAACAACGAAATCCATTCATCCATCAACGTGGACACCTTCGATCCGCATCCCCGTTGACGCGTCGAACACATGAACGTCGCCCACGGACGCGGACAACACAAGCTCGCCATCCAGGGGCACAGTGGGTGCGGGCGACAGGACGGCTGTCGCCCAATTGCGATCTAGCCCGTCACGATTCGATCCGCCGCCTTGATACCCGGCGCCAGGTGTCGCATCGGGACCTACCGGCGCAGTCAACTGCACACCCTGGCTCACGCGGCACCAGGAACGATCCGCTAATGGCGGCGACCAAGACAGTCCCCAATCATCTGCGGCCACACCACCAACCAACGATGTTCCGATGACAAAACGATCGGGCCGAACAGCCAACACCACCGCACGATCAGTAGCGGCGTCTTGCGGACACTTCAACGTTCCAAGTTGAACACGTTCGTCTTGCGAAACGATCTTGCCGCGACGAATGATTGCCGGGAACCGATTGATCGGCGGCGAACCAATCGCATTGGCCACCGCTAGGCTAGCGGGCGCATCGTAAATCGTTTCGGGCTTGGCGATCTGGACGATGGTTCCACCATCGATCACGGCAATGACGTCTGCCATCCGCATCGCTTCGTCGCCGTCATGCGTGACGTGAATGGTCAGACCGGGCTGCTGCGAATGCCAGCGTTTCAGGTCGCCGGCCAAGGCATGTCGTATCGGGCCATCCAGGGCGGAAAGCGGTTCGTCCAACAATCGCACCGGTGCATTTCGAGCGATCGCCTTTGCAATCGCAGCCCGACGCAGCTCCCCCCCACTGAGCCCATCCGGATACCGATCAACGATCGCGGCGATCCCCGTCAACTCGATTGCCTGATCCAGTTGAGATTGCCGAACCGACCGATCAGCCACCGATCGAACCGTCGTCGCCAACGTTTCTCGGATCGTCAGATGGGGGTACAAAGCATCCTGCTGGAACACCATCGCGACCCCTCGATCGCGTGCTGGCACACCGCCCACGTCACGTCCGTCGATGATGACGTTTCCAGAATCCGCCGCCTGCAGACCCGCGATGATTTTCAGCGTGGTCGATTTCCCGCTTCCGCTGGCACCCAGAAAGACGACGTAGGGTTGCGGCGCTTGAGCGAGTATTTCGGGCGGAATGACGAAATCCAGGCCTCTTAACACTACGTTTCCCCCCAACGTCGACTCGATATTGCGAAGTTCGACTTGGGACATGGAAAAGGGCAAGTTAGAATGGGGGGGCAGTCTGTATCGCCGATCCGAGCGTTTCGGCGGCTTTCCAGACGACGGCTGGCGCAATCATGACGGACCCAGCCCCGGTACCGACATTGTAACCATCAGTCGCAAGATCCGAGAGGCGGCTGAGGGCCTGTTTTCGTGACGCTTTCGGTCTTGCATCTCAAGCGGCGTGCTTTCGGTAACGCCCACCTAAGCTGGAGTCCCACCTGATGAAATCTACCCTCCGCCACATCGCCGAATCGTTCCGATTCAAAACGGGATCAGCGGCCGTCGCGATCATCGTCCTCCTGATAGCATCGAGCAGCCTAACAACACGAGCCGACGAAAGCACTAAGGCGCCCGAGTCGCAACTGAAGTCCGCCGAAGATACCGACGAAGCCGCCGACGACGACGAAAGCACTTATGTGCCGAAATCGGAATCTAGCCTGCGACGATCGTTGACTCGAATCGAATTCGACGTGACCCAAAACGAAGCGACCGAACCTGCCTTTCGGAACAAGTACTGGAACAACAAAGACGATGGCCACTACGAATGCGTTGTCTGCGGCCGCGATCTGTTCGACAGCAAAACCAAGTTCAAATCGGGAACCGGGTGGCCCAGCTTCTATGCACCGCTGAAAGCTGATCACGTGGGATACAAGACGGACAACTATTTCTTCTATTCCCGTACCGAAGTTCATTGCTCGCGATGCAATGCCCACCTTGGACATGTTTTCAACGACGGTCCACCACCAACCGGCAAACGCTACTGCATGAACAGTGCGTCGATGAAATTTGTGAAAGCCAGACCGCCCAAAACATCGTCAAACGAACCGGCGTCGACACAATCCGCGTCCAAAGACTGATAGGGCACCACGGCCAGTATGGGCACGTCGGTATAACGAGCAATCTGATCCGCATTGCCATCGATGGATCCATCGGTTTGTCCAGTTGGATCACAGAGGATGACTCCATCGGGATTCAACCCACGGTGACGCGCCGCCGCGATGGTCGCCAAAGTTTGGTGGATTGCCCCCAACCGATTGGCGGCCACGATGATTAGTTTGCAACCGTCAAACTTCAGGGCTAGATCAATATTCAGCACGCCATCGGCTAGCGGACTGAAAAGACCACCGGCGCCCTCGATGATCAACGCATCGCAATTGCCCGCCCAGGCATCCGCTCCGCGAAAAAGCAAATCGCTGTCGACGCCCCGGCCTTCCGCCGCCGCCGCCGCCGGAGGTGCCAAAGGAGCTAAGAACCGCTGCGGACAAACGACGTCCATCGCGTCGGGACAACCAGCCGCCCCAGCCAGCGCGACTGCATCGTCGGCGATCCGCACCCCGTCGACTTCCCGGCACCCACTGGCCACCGGTTTGTAGACACCCACCACTCGCCCTCGCTCGGCGATGACTTTGGTCACCAGGCAGGCGACATAAGTTTTCCCCACATCGGTGTCGGTGCCTGCAAAAAACAAGGTCGGCGGCGTACCATGGGGCGACGTCATGTTTGGGCTCTATTTCCGATTGATCACTGAAGGTTTGGCTTGTGACACGCAATGTTCGCTTATCGTTGGTGCAAATGCGAGACGCCGGTTCGACACAGGCCTGCGTTGACGCAGCCGTGCATTGGATCGAAAAGGCCGCCGATGACGGAGCCCAGATCGTTTGCCTGCAGGAACTGTTCACCGGCCCATATCCGTGCCAAGCCGAAGATCATCGGATGTTTGATCTGGCCGAAGCGATCCCCGGTCCAACCACTCAGACGCTAGCCAAAATCGCGGCCAAACGCGAGGTTGTGATCGTCGCGCCGCTGTTCGAACGACGGGCACCTGGGCTGTACCACAACACGGTTGCCGTTCTGGACGCCGACGGCAGTGTCGCCGGGACCTATCGCAAGATGCACATTCCCGATGACCCGTTGTTCTACGAAAAGTTCTACTTCACGCCCGGTGATCTAGGATTTACCCCCATCCAGACTCGCTATGCGAAACTGGGCGTGGGCATTTGCTGGGATCAATGGTATCCCGAAGCGGCTCGATTGTTCGCGTTGGCTGGCGCCGAAATCCTGCTGTACCCCACTGCGATCGGCTGGATTGACGAAGAGAAAGACGAATTCGGGGCAGGCCAACAAGACGCTTGGCGGACCGCCATGCGAGCACACGCGATCGCCAACGGACTTTGGCTCGGCGCCCCCAATCGCGTGGGAATCGAAGGCCGATTGGAATTCTGGGGATCATCCTTCATCGCATCTCCGCGCGGCGAGGTGGTGGCCCAGGCCGGCAGTGTTGACGATGGGCTGGTGACCACCGATTGCCAGCTCGGCGAAATCGACGTCGTCCGAACCCACTGGCCGTTTTTGCGAGACCGCCGAATCGACGCCTACCAAGGCCTGACCAAACGATATCTGGACTAGGCGGCTGCAATTCCGCAGAGCCGATGGCGTCCAATCCGGACGCCATCGACGGATACGCCGCAGCCTCCCAGCCCCCCCCCAGCCCCCCCATCCCAGGTTCCCGCCATCTCGGCGGGTCCGCCACCGCTGGATCCACCAATAGCGGTCCTAAGGGCTGGGACATCGATGCGGGCAGGCCGACTTTTTTACGTTGCTAGCAAGCCAAACGCCGATAACTCAAGAAGGAGTTTTCGGCCTTCTGGATCCTGCGAGAGAGCAATCGAATGCGACGTTCAATTTTCATCGCCCTGGGCATCATGGCCGTCATCCTAGGCGTCGAATTTCTGCTGATTGACAGCGCCAATCTATACGCAGCGGGCGATACCCGGCCATCGTCGTTCATCAATCCCGCTGGCATCCCCACAAGCAATGTCAGTGTTTGGCGGCCCAAGGAGTGGATGCCTTGGGCATTCCTGTCCGGCGGTGCCATCACGGTACTGTACGCATTCACACTACCGAAGCGTTGGCGCGGTTCTGCGGCCTAGGGATTCAGGGCAACCAAGTGGACGCAGCTATTGACGAACAAAGGGTTGCGATTTAACTTGCGATCAAAGGGTTTCATGCTGAGGCCCGCAACATTAGACAAACTAATACAAGATATTTTAGCAGCCCGGATCTTTGCACCTACGAACGCTTGAACTTTTCTGCACGATTGCCGAGCAACGTAGCTTTTCGAAAGCTGCGGAGGCTCACGATTTGACCCAGAGTGCCGCCAGCCAGGCGATCGGGCACCTGGAAGAATCGCTCGGCGTGCGGTTGATCGACCGTTCCAAGCGACCGCTGGTTCTGACGCCCGAAGGGCAAACCTACCTCAGCGGTCTGCGTGGCGTGCTTCGCAGTTACCAGCGGCTAGAGGAAGAAGTCCGCAGTATCAGCTGCACCCTTCGTGGCCGAATCACCATCGGAACGATCGTTTCGGTGGGCTTGAGCTACATGCCGGCGGCGACCGAAGCGTTCGCCAGACTGCATCCCGAAGTCGACGTGATGACCGAGTTCGGGTCCGCCGATCGGGTGGTGGAAATGACCACCGAGGGCGAAGTTGACTTCGGACTGGTAAGCTTTCCCAAGAGCACCAAGCGAATCCAGTGCATTCCCTGGCAGCAAGAGCCGATGCGGATCGTCTGTTCAGCCGAGCATCCTCTGGCTGAAAAGCGTCAGATGACGCTGGACCAGCTTCGCGGATCCGACATGATCGGGTTCGACCGCGAGTTGATTTTGCGACAAGAAATCGATCGCTGTTTGGCTCGCGCGGGCGTTGCGGTCAACGTCCGGATGGAGTTTGACAACGTGGATTCGATGATTCGGGCAATCCAAGCCAATCGTGGCATGGGAATCATCCCCGAGGCGGCGGTACGCCGCGAAACAGCCAATGGCTCGCTACGCGTAGTGGCCTGCAGAGAGTGGCGCATGACGCGTCCGCTTGGAATGATCTTCCGTCGATCAGGACGTCTTAGCCGAGCCGCCAACGAGTTCGGTTCATTACTGCTTGGACGAGCGATTGAATCGGAAATAAAGAGCAAATCCGGCAGCCGCAAGGCTGCTGCGGAAAGCGGTTCGATCGAAGCCGGCAACGGCACTTCGATCGTCGCTTGAGACCCCCGATCGTTGCGATCGAACCAGATTCCGCATCCGCGGCCGCACCCCCGGTGCCCGCCTCGGAAGCGACCGAATCCTTCGATCAACAGGACCTACGGTCGACAGCAATACAATCTTTGACTGGAACAAGAGATAGAAAATGATGAACAACGGAAATAGCGACAACACTCCTCTCTTTCACCTGCCGCCAGCGCAAGGCCTGTACGACCCAGAGCAAGAAAAAGATGCCTGTGGCGTCGGTTTCATCGCGCACATCAAGGGAATCCCCAGTCACCAGAATGTGATTGACGCGGACACCATTCTGCAGAACATGGACCACCGCGGTGCTTGTGGCTGCGAAACCAACACCGGCGACGGCTCGGGCATCATGTGCGGCCTGCCTCACAAGTTCCTCCGCAAAGTCGCCAAAGCCGATCTCGGTGTCGACCTGCCTGCCCCCGGCAGCTTTGCCGCTGGTCTGGTTTTCCTACCTCGCGACGAAGCCGAACGAGCGACCTGCAAGTCGACGATCGAAACATTGATCGCCGAGTCGGGCCAGAAGTTCATCGGTTGGCGAGACGTTCCACAGATGACGGACTTGGCCGACGTCGGACCGACCGCTCGCAAAAGCGAACCCTTCATCGAACAGCTATTCGTCGGCGCAGCCGATGGACTGAAGGACGATGCGTTCGATCGCAAACTGTACATGATCCACAAACAGGCTAGCCACCAACTGCGTGGACCGTCTAGCAAGCTGAAGCAGGCGTTGATGTTCTACATCTGCTCGCTGAGCACCAAGGTCATCATCTACAAGGGCATGCTAACCCCCGCCCAAGTGTTGCCATATTTCCCCGACCTACGTGACGAAGATTTCGAAACGCACTTGGCGATGGTGCACAGTCGTTTTTCGACCAACACGTTCCCCAGCTGGGACCGTGCCCAACCGCTGCGTTTCATGAGCCACAATGGCGAGATCAACACGCTGCGTGGAAACAAGAACTGGATGCGAGCTCGCGAAGGCTCTGCTGAAAGCAAGTTGTTTGGCGACGAACTACAGAAGTTGTTCCCTGTCATCGAGCCCAACGGCAGCGACTCGGGCACGTTCGACAACGTGCTGGAATTCATGCTGATGAACGGCCGTACGCTGCAAGAGGCCATCATGATGATGGTCCCCGAGGCGTGGCAAAAGCACGAAACGATGGACGAAGAAAAGCGTGCGTTCTATGAGTATTTCAGCTGCATGATGGAACCTTGGGACGGCCCCGCATCGATCGCGTTCACCGACGGACACTACATCGGTGCGACACTGGACCGAAACGGCCTACGTCCTAGCCGCTATTACATCACGCACGATGATCGCGTCATCATGGCCAGCGAAGTCGGCGTGTTGCCGGTCGACCCTGCGATCGTCAAAGAAAAGGGCCGCCTGCAACCGGGCAAGATGTTCTTGGTGGACTTCGAACAAGGCCGTTTGATTCCCGACGAAGAACTGAAGAGCGAATTTGCGCACCGGATGCCGTATGGCGACTGGTTGAAAGAGCAACGCATTCGCCTGTCCGACCTGAACCCACAAAACGAACCTCACGGTTTCGACGGCGACACGCTGCTGCCACGGATGCAAGCGTTTGGGTACACCACCGAAACCATGAAATTCATGCTTCGACCGCTGGTATCGGAACTGCGTGACCCCGTCGGATCGATGGGCAACGACAGTGCGCTAGCGTGTTTGTCAGACAAGCCACGGATGATCTATGACTACTTCAAGCAACTGTTCGCTCAGGTGACCAACCCGTCGATCGATTCGATCCGCGAAGAAGTCATCATGTCGCTGGAGTGCTACATCGGCCCCGAGCAAAACCTGCTGGATGCAACTCCCGAACATTGTCACCGATTGCTGGTCGATCACCCGATCTTGACCAATGAAGAGATCGCTGCACTGAAGCACATCGATTACGAAGGATGGCACAGCCGGGTGATCGACATCACGTTCGATCGCAGCGAAGGCAAAGCCGGGCTGAAGAAGACGTTGGATCGGATCGCAGCCGAAGCCGAAGACGCGGCCGACAAAGGCATCCAACTGGTTGTCCTAAGCGATCGCCGGGTTTCGCACGACCGCGTGCCTGTCAGCGCTCTTTTGGCCACCGGTGCCGTTCACCACCACCTGGTCAACCAAGCCAAGCGGACACGAATCGGTTTGGTAGTCGAATCGGGCGAAGCTCGGGAAGTCCATCACCACTGCCTGTTGATCGGATACGGTGCCGATGGCATCAACCCATACCTGGCGTTCGAATCGCTATGGCAGGCTCGATTGGACGGGCTGATGGATCCAAAACTGGACGACGATAAAGTCGTCGCAGCCTATCGCAAGGGCGTTGCCAAGGGCATGTTGAAGGTCATGGCCAAGATGGGCATCAGCACGCTGCAAAGCTACAAGGGTGCTCAGATCTTCGAGGCACTTGGACTTCGCGACGAAGTCATCGAAAAATGCTTTGTGGGCACGGCCAGCCGTATCCAGGGCGTCTCGTTCGACATCCTGGCCGAAGAAACCATGCGTCGCCACAAATTGGGTTACCCATCGAAGTCGGCTGACCGATTGACAGCGCTTCCCAACTTGGGCGAATACCACTGGCGTGCCGAAGGCGAAAAGCATGCTTGGTCGCCACAGTCGATTTCCGACTTGCAGGTCGCTGCACGCGGGAACGACAAAGATGCATATTGGCGATTTGCACACACGATCAACGAAGACAACCGAAACCGTTGCACGTTGCGTGGGCTGTTCGATTTCCATGTCAACGATTCGGAATCCATCCCGCTAGACGAAGTCCAACCGGCCAAAGAAATCGTCAAACGTTTCTGTACCGGCGCGATGTCGCTGGGCAGCATCAGCGCCGAATCGCATGAAACGCTGGCCGTGGCCATGAACCGCCTTGGCGGCAAGAGCAACACCGGCGAAGGCGGGGAAGATCCAGTTCGATTCCAGCCGATGGAAAACGGCGATTCAAAGCGAAGTGCGATCAAACAAGTCGCCTCGGGCCGTTTCGGTGTAACCATCGAATATCTGTCGAACGCCGACGAGATCCAAATCAAGATTTCGCAAGGTGCGAAGCCAGGCGAGGGCGGGGAACTGCCGGGCAAGAAAGTCGATAACTACATCGCTGGTATCCGCTACAGCACACCGGGTGTCGGACTGATCAGCCCGCCGCCTCACCACGACATCTATTCGATCGAGGATTTGGCGCAACTGATCCACGACCTAAAAAACGCCAACCGCGAGGCACGGATCAGTGTCAAACTGGTCAGCGAAGTCGGCGTGGGCGTGATTGCATCGGGTGTCGCCAAGGCTCACGCCGATCACATTCTGATCGCCGGCGACACCGGCGGCACCGGGGCATCGCCGTTGACCAGCATCAAGCATGCCGGATTGCCATGGGAATTGGGGATCGCCGAAACTCACCAAGTCTTGGTGCTTAACAACCTGCGAAGTCGAGTCGTTTTGCAAACCGATGGTGGTCTGAAGACAGGACGCGACGTCGCAATCGCGGCATTGCTGGGTGCCGAAGAGTTCGGTTTCTCGACCGCACCCCTGATCACTCTTGGGTGCATCATGATGCGTAAGTGTCACCTGAATACCTGCCCGGTCGGCATCGCGACCCAGGACCCAGAACTTCGAAAGATGTTCACTGGCAAACCAGAGCACGTCGTGAACTACCTGTTCATGGTGGCCGAAGATGCACGCCGCTGGATGGCCAAACTGGGCTTCCGCACGATCGATGAAATGGTTGGTCGCAGCGACAAGCTGAAGACCGACCAAGCGATCAAGCACTGGAAGACCGACGGCCTGGACTTGACCAGCATCCTGATGCCAGCCAACAAGCCGCACGAAGACGTCGACGTGATTTGCACGATGGCTCAGGACCATGGGCTGGAAAAATCGTTGGACATGACCGTGCTGCTGGATGCCGCCAAACCGGCGATCGAATCGGGCAAACCTGTCGTCATCCAATCGCCGATCGTCAACATCAACCGAACCGTTGGCACGATCCTTAGCAATGAAGTCGCTAAGAAATACGGTCAAGCCGGTTTGCCAGACGACACGATCCGAATCGAACTGACAGGTTCAGCCGGGCAAAGCCTCGGTGCGTTCTTGGCACACGGGATCACGATCGAATTGGAAGGCGACGCCAACGACTACGTCGGCAAGGGGCTCAGCGGCGGACGCGTGGTGGTCTTCCCACCGCGGGAAAGCAGCTTCACGGCCGCTGACAACATTCTGGTCGGGAACGTTTGCTTGTACGGCGCGACCGGTGGCGAAGCCTATCTGCGTGGCCGGGCTGCCGAACGATTCTGTGTTCGAAACAGTGGTGCGATCACCGTCGTCGAAGGCGTCGGCGACCATGGCTGCGAATACATGACCGGTGGACGCGTGGTCTGCCTCGGCGAGACCGGCCGCAACTTCGCGGCCGGCATGTCGGGCGGCATTGCCTACATCTTTGATCGCGATGGAAAGTTCAACCTGAACTGCAACCTGGCAACGGTTGAACTGGAAAAGATTGAAACGGCCGAAGAAGAAGCCGAAGTCAAAGCGATCATCACCAAGCACCATCAGTACACCCATAGCGACGTAGCTGCCGACGTACTGGAAAACTGGGACGACTTCCTATCCAAGTGCGTGAAGGTCATGCCAGTCGATTACAAGCGGGTGCTGCAAAGCCTGCAAGTCGAAGAGGTGATGGCTTAACCCGCCACCCACCGTACTGAACATCGAACATTCCCCCGTCCGCCGCAGCGTTTCGGGACGACAGACACAACTCCCCTTGAAAAGAGACTATTCCCATGGGCAAGCCAACCGGATTCAAAGAGTTTGACCGCAAAAAAGTGCCATGGCGTCTGCCAGTGGTCCGCATCAACGACTACGACGAAATCTATACCGAACCCAAGCTCGACCAACTTCGCGAGCAGGGTGCCCGGTGCATGGATTGTGGGGTCCCATTTTGTCAGTCCAATACCGGTTGCCCGATCGATAACCTGATCCCCGAATGGAATGATCTGGTCTACAACAATCGCTGGAAAGAAGCGATCGAGCGGCTGCACAAGACCAACAATTTCCCCGAGTTCACCGGTCGTGTGTGCCCGGCGCCCTGCGAAGGTTCGTGCGTGCTTGGCATCACCAACCCACCGGTGACGATCAAGAACATCGAAAATGCGATCGTCGATCGCGCCTGGGAAGAAGGCTGGATCGTTGCCGAGCCGCCCGAAACGCGAACCGGAAAGACCGTCGCGATCGTGGGCAGTGGCCCTGCTGGACTCTCTGCTGCGGATCAGCTGAATAAAGCCGGTCACACCGTCACGGTGTTCGAACGAGCCAACCGCATCGGCGGCCTGCTGCAGTACGGCATCCCGAACATGAAACTGTCCAAAGAAGCGATTCAGCGGCGTGTCGATAAGATGACCGCCGAAGGCATCGTTTTCAAAACCGGCGTAGACATCGGCAAAGACATCCTGCCAAAGGATCTGCAAAAGGACTTTGATGCCGTCCTGCTAGCCTGCGGCGCGACCAAGCCTCGCGATTTGCCAATCCCCAATCGCGATGCCAAGGGTGTCTATCCAGCGATGGACTTCTTGACCGCCAACACCATGCAAATGGTGCACGGCGATTCGTTGGATGACAACTTCATCAGTGCCGAAGGCAAGGACGTGATTGTGATCGGTGGCGGTGACACCGGCACCGACTGCATCGGCACCTCGCTGCGTCACGGTTGCCGCAGCCTGGTGAACTTTGAACTGCTACCCAAGCCGCCCGAAGACCGTGCCCCCGACAACCCGTGGCCACAGTGGCCTCGTGTCTTCCGTGTCGATTATGGACACGAAGAAGCGTCGGCCAAGTTCGGCCATGACCCGCGTCATTATCAGTTGCTAAGCAAAGAGTTCCTGAAAGACGATCAGGGCAACCTTAGCGGCATCAAGTCCGTCCAAGTCGAATGGACCAAGAAAGATGACGGCGGATGGTCGATGGCCGAAGTCGCAGGCAGCGAAAAAGTATGGCCAGCCCAACTGATCCTGTTGGCGATGGGCTTTCTAGGGCCGGAACAGTACGTCGCCGAGTCCCTTGGACTGGAAGTGGACCCACGCAGCAACTTCCAAGCGGAACATGGCAAGTATGCGACCAACATCGACGGCGTATTTGCAGCCGGTGACTGTCGCCGAGGCCAAAGCTTGGTCGTTTGGGCGATCAACGAAGGCCGCGGTGCCGCACGAGCGATCGATATCTTCCTAGAAGGCAGCAGCAACCTGCCGGCACCAGGTCAAACCCTGGGCACAGCAATGGAAATGAGCGTCTAATCGCTCGTCCATCTATCGAAACGCATTAGCCGCGGTCTGGGATCCAGATCGCGGCTTTTGCATGCCATCCGGGCGAACGACAAAGCGGCGTGAAACACTGTCATCGTGAAACCCTTCTGCCGCTGGGAAAACGGATGCCGAAAAAATCTCGGCTGACATTGACACAGCTTCCACGAGCGTCCTAGGTTCGCACTGGAATCGGTAAAAAAGCCTGGCAATTCAGGTCACAATTTCCGATTACTGGGATAACCGAAGACGATCTTGAATCATGTGAAAGGATTTGCATGTCCAAGATCTCTCGATGCCGAAGTTATGCACCGTCGAAGGTTTGCAAGGATGCTGAAGAACAACAAAACACGCGGACTCCTGTTGACGACTTGCGCAGCGGCAACGCTGATGTCGACCGGCTGTCGTAGCATGCCCGGCATGAACATGTTTGCCCGAAACAGCGAACCATCAGCCGAAGCGTTGGCCGGCACCGGGCCCACCACCACCTATCCGGCACCACCCAGCAGCACCGCGACGCCACAAGCGATCGCGTCGATTGCCGGTGGCACGTCGGCACCATCGCCCAACAAGTCACCCGAATCGGTTACCGCCCAGGTTGCCGGATTTAATTCCCAGCCTGGTTATGCGACGCCTGCATCCAACCAGACTGCGTCGAACCAAACCGGGATGACCAACCCGTCGGCTGCGCAGGCAAACGGCATCTATAGCAGTGCCGCATATGCCAAACCCAACGGCGGCACCGCCGCATCCCCGGCATCGTCCAGCACGGCCACCAAGCCATCGGGATATTCCTTT
Source organism: Rubripirellula lacrimiformis (assembly GCF_007741535.1). NCBI lineage: Bacteria > Pseudomonadati > Planctomycetota > Planctomycetia > Pirellulales > Pirellulaceae > Rubripirellula > Rubripirellula lacrimiformis. The sequence goes on along the minus strand of NZ_CP036525.1, from coordinate 2,103,388 downwards.
GGCAACAGCACGTTCACCCCAAAGTCGACAACGACTTCGGAAAAGTACGGCAGCCCTAGTTCCAGCTATGCACTGCCTGGGTCGACACCGGCATCACCCAACATCACCACGCCCAAGCTGACAACGCCGTCGACCAGCTACAGTGCACCCGCACCGGCGGGCGCATCGCTAGCAACGTCGCCAAGTTCTGCCGGATCATCGCTCGGTTCGGGTGGCTATGCACTGCCACCGGGCATTGCACCGTCGACTGCGGCCACTGCGTCGGCGGCGATCACCAAACCATCGGGGGCGACCACGTCCAGTTCAGGCCCGACCAGCTTCAGCTTGCCAGAATCACCTTCTGCACCACCGACCTTTGAAACAGCCAGCGTGCCAACCAGCGCCGCCAGCGAATCGCCAACAAGCTATTCACCAGGCAGTAGCAGCGGAGAATCATCTTCGTACATGCCGGGCAGCACCGGTCGATCGACGGGATACCCGACCGGCAGCGAAACGCCGACAACCTCGGGATCGTTCTATCGCTAGATGCGTGACCTGAACGTCACGTCGGATGCGGACCCTTGGCGTCACCTAGACGCAGGCATTGCCCGTCGCGCGACAGGGCAAAGAAATTCGCGGGCGGTATCTAGAATTCACCGCCGAACGTCGCGATCGGTTGGTTAAACGCGGACGTCCAAATGGCCTTTGGCAATTTGGCTTTGCACGTCGACAACCTGCTCTAGCATCGCGTTGATCGCGTCGCCCGTCTGCTTCTGTGCGTCCAACTGCTTGCCAGCAACCGCGAAATTGACCTGCTGGGCAGTCGCTTGCTGCTGAGCTTGAAGAACCTGGCGGACCGGTGCGGGAATGCTAGACATGGCAAATCAGCCCGTAAGATGCTGGCGAAAAAAACAGCCACCACGCGGTGGCTATCTGAATCTTTCGCCAACAAGCGTCATCAGCACCGAACGGATGTCGTAAAAACCGATGGTCCATCGCTGGACCGATCGGTTTGTACGGATTGTGTCAATTAGCGGCGGTCACCGAAAATGACATACAGGTAGTACAGCAATGTCATCACGGACTGCAGCGTCGCAGCAACGTAGGTCAGTGCGGCCGCATTCAGCACTTTGCTGATATATTGTTCTTCGTTTCCGGCGATCATCCCTTGGGCCACCAGCTCGTGCTTGGCTCGCGCACTGGCATCAAATTCGACCGGCAAGTTGACCAACTGGAAGAACACAACCAACGCGAACAGAGCGACGCCGATCAGGATTAGCGGCTTGAACGACAACAGACCGCCAATCATCAGCAGCACCATTCCGGTGCCCGACCCAAAGTTTGCGGCCGGCACAGCAGCGTTCCGAATCACAAGCGGCGCATAGCCCTTCGCATCTTGGAATGCGTGACCTGCCTCGTGACAGGCGACTCCTAGGGCGGCCATCGAACGGCCTCCGTACACATCCTGACTAAGCCGCAGCACTTTCGCGCGAGGGTCATAGTGATCACTGAGGTGGCCGCTGACCTGTTCGATCGCCACCGACTGTAAACCACCGTTGTCTAGCATCCGACGAGCCGCTTCGGCCCCTGACATTCGGGCCGGGATCTTGCTCATCGCAGAAAACGATGATTTCACTTTCCACTGCGCATAAAAGCCCAGCAAAAGCGGCGGAATCGCAAATAGGAAATACAGTCCCAGCATTTCAAACTCTCGTCAGACTCGTGAAAAAGTCGCCGCCAAAACGGCAGCGATCATCCATAGGCAACAGTGATGCAATTGGCGGGCCAGAATTCGCTCGAATCCCGTGACCGACTAATCTCGGGCGGTCGGAGTCACCGAAAGCTTGACCGTTTCGTCCCCTCGCTGGACCACCATTTCGATGGTTTCGCCGATTTTCAGAGCTTCGATTGCATACGTGTAATCGTGGATATCTTCGATCGTCCGTCCGGCCAGTTCGATGACGATGTCGCCCCCTTGGGCTCCCGCCTTGGCGGCTGGGCCTTCCCCCGCGACGCCGCTTAGTTTCAGCCCCTTGATTTTGCCAGCCGCATAGTCGGGAATCGTCCCCAAATAAGCGGTCAGACGAACTCGGGGCGCGTCCTGATTGGCGGCTTCGCCTTCTTCCAACTTGAACAGCGGCGGCTGGTCGGCGGACAACATTCCGCGAGCGATCAGAGCGAACAGCTGGCTGATCTTGGCCGCCCCGTCATAGTTCAACTTGTCGGGTGTATCGCGTGGCGTGTGATAGTCCTCGTGTGCCCCCGTGAACGCCGACAGAATCGGCACATCCCGACTGACAAACGCTGATGCATCGGTGGGCAATCGCGTACTGGTTTTGTCCAACGTTAGTTCCAAACCAACGGGCACATTGCGGCGTTGGACCTCGCTGGCGAATCCCGGTGACGACCCGAGCCCTTGGACCACTAACTTTTCTCGCAACCGACCGACCATATCCAAGTTCAGATAGGCGGCAACGGCGGCGGTCAATGGTTCCGCATCGGTGGTCATCCCGTGTGCTGACGCAGCGGCCGCGTGATCAGGGTCGATCTCGATTCGGGTCGCGTCGGGATACAGATCGAAAAAGTGGCTAACGAACGCTTGCGATCCAAACAGCCCCAATTCCTCGCCGCTCCAACCGGCGATCAGCAAGTCACGCTTGGGATGCAAACGCCCGGCCTTCTTTTCGGCTGCCAAGTACTGAGCGATCTCTAACATCGCGGCCACGCCGGATGCGTTGTCGTCGGCACCCACATGAATCGCATCGCGTTCATCGTCCTTGGCTAGAGAGTTCGTGCTGCCGCCTTTACCCAAGTGATCAACGTGCGCGCCGACGATCACGACCGGCGCGACAGCCGAGGATGTTTCAGCCGACTTCGCAGAATCCCCCGCCTTCAAACGAGCGATCACATTTCGCCCGACTCCGCGTTTGCGCTGGATTTCGACAGTCGCGTTCGCGGTCGCCCCTTCGATCGCAAAGCCCATCGCGAGCGATCCGTCATCCAATCCCGCTTGGATCTCTTGCAGATTCTCCCCCGCATCAGCAAGCCACTTTGCAGCCACCTCGTTCGTCACCGAAACGACACCGATGCTGACGCCGGCCTGCGATGCTGCGGTATCGAACCGAATCAGTTCACTGCGAACCTTGCTGGTCGGACCGGCGACAAAAATGATTCCCTTGGCACCAAGATCACGTGCGATCGTGGCCTTGCGACGCGGCGAACTAAAGCGGGCCATCTGTTGGCGCTGCTCGGCCGTGATTTCCTGGGGCAGATCACGAAACACCAATACCCACTGACCGGCCACGTTCAAATGGACGTAACTGTCGTATTCATCGATCTCTTCGGATCCCGGCACTTGCAATCCATAGCCCGCGAAGACGATATCGGCATTGCCAATTTCGCCATCGGCGGAAAAGGAAAGTGGTTGCCAATCGGTCCCCAAGGTCAATTCCCGATCACCGACGGTCATCGCGTTGGCATCGCCCAACGAGGATCCGGCGGGGAAATCAAACGATTGGTAGAACGTCCCGTTTTCCCCCGCAGGCTCGTACCCCAAACTTTCCAAATAGGCCGCCACGTAGGCCGTTGCTCGGCGTTCCCCGGGCGTCCCCGTCAATCGGCCGCCCAATTCGGGCCGGGTCAAATAGTCGACGTGACGCATCACGTCGGTGGGCGAAAAGTCCGGCGTCGACTGCTGAGCAGACTCCAGTGCTGCCGATCGATCGGCTTGATGATCATCCGTCATCCCCAGCAGTTTCCGAGCCTCTTGATCGTTCCAATCCGCTAGAAAGATCTGCGATTGCTTGGCCTTCGTTCGATTCGAAGTCCAGGATAGTCGCTTGCCATCGGGCAGAAAGACAGGCAGCCCGTCAAACCCGTCGGTATCGGTGACCCGAACGGGTTCCCCCTGGCCATCGCTGCGCACCAAGTAGAGTTCAAAATTGGCGAACCCGTGCTTGTTGGTCGTAAAAATCAGATATTCGCCACTGGGGTGATAGTAAGGCGCCCAGCTCATCGCGTTGATTTCGGTCAACCGTTGGACGTCCGTGCCGTCGATCTTCATGGTGTAGACTTCCGCCGTCACACCGTCTTCGCTGAACCGCCGCCAACAGATCCGTTGGCCATCGGGCGAGAAAAACGGGCCGCCGTCGTAACCGGCCACATCCGTCAAACGACGAACGTTGCTGCCGTCTGCGTTCATCAAATACAGATCGATCATCGATGCCGGATCAATCTCGAACAACTGCTTCTCTCGCTCGGTCAATTCGCGTTCGTACGCCGATCGATTGGACGCAAACACGATCAGCGATCCATCGGGACTGTAACTGGCCTCGGCGTCGTACCCCTTGGCGTTGGTCAATCGCTGATAGGGGCCGTCTGCCGAATCACTCGATTGCAGTTCCTTGGAGTACAGTTCATAACTGGGGTCGTAGTCCCACGAATACCGTCGCTGGCGGCCGCTAGCTCGAATCTCCAGTTCGTCGGCTTGCTTCTTCTTAGCGTCGGGATCGTCCTGAGTACTGGCAAACAGAATGCGATCGCCCTGCGGATGGATCCAAGCGCAGGTTGTCTTCCCCCATCCCGGCGACACCTTTTCGATGTCGCCCGTTTCCAAATCGCTAACGTAGATTTGATAGAACGGGTTGGCCGGATCGCGTTCACTTTGAAAAACCATTCGGCGACCATCGGCGCTGAAATAGCCTTCGCCGGCTCGTCGGCCTTCGAACGTGATCTGCCGCGTCCCCGAAAGCAATCGGGTTTCATTTCCAGAAATCTTTGCGGCATCCGGGGACTCGGCCTGGGCGGCACGTCCGTCGACGAATACCACAGCAGCCAAGGCTGCCACAGCACACAACATCCAACGCACAACAAATCGGCAAACCATTTTTGATCCAAAGCAGGTGGGAATTCAGTTCGACCTGAATTCTATCCCAACCGTGTCATTCGGAAACAGCATCGCCCTGCTGTAATCCGTGGGCGCCGCGCAAACAGATCAGACCGTCGCTCCACCGGGCGAATAATTCTTGCCGCTGCTGTGGATCGTCGAACACACGGACGGTGTTGATTTGGCGACGAATGTCGTCACGCACCAACCCGAACAGGTCGCGATACTGGGGCGGTGGATCGGGCTGGTCATCCGACGATTCCAGCCGGATTCGCACGCTGGCTTCGAACCGGAACACCTGTAGCCAACCCGGTCGCTGGACCGCGACACAGCGAACGTTCTTCAGTTTCGCCGACTGTCCAAAAAACCCGTTCTGGTTCAGGTGGCGACGAATCGCCATCTCCATATCACGGTCGCCGCACCAATCATCCCAGCGCTGACGCAAGTGTTTCAGAAACGAAAACATTTCAAGCAACCAGCGATCCGAAGGGTTCCCTCGTCGTCGGTGACCCAGCGCAGATCACCGACCGACAAGGCGATACCCAATCTTACTTGATCGGCAAGTCGAAATCGCCAGTCAGGTCTCGCCAAACGGCGTGGATATGGTTGGCGGGATTCCCGGATGCGTCGGGTTGAGTGTTCACGAATTCGATCAGAAAGTCATTGCCACGAACGCGATAGTAGTGACCGATGCCCGGCTCCTTTGCGCCCGCCCAAGCAAAGTAGACATTCTCCCACCCACTAGCTTCGATCAATTCCCGACGCTGTTCTGCAATATCGTCTGCCACGGCGTCCACATAGACACTGACCAATTCGCGAAGCAGTTTGCGTTGGGCCGGATCCAGTTTGCCAAACGGAATGCCTTCCGGATTGCCAACGGCGGGCTGTGCTTCACCGGCGAATCGAATTTCCTTGGGTGCATCCTCGGCGATCACCGCGGCATCCAATTTTTCGCCGGATAACGATCCGATCAATTGGAAAGCCAGGTCTTCCTCTTGCTTCAGGATTCGCGTCCCTTTGCCAAGCGGGCCATCAACATCGTCCATGATCGTGGCTGGATTGGCGGCAAAAAACTGAGGGGTGCTGTCAACCATTTTGCCATCGCGGCACACGAAGTTCAGCGACAGGTGGTGGCCCTCGAAACTGAGTCCCCAAGCACCGGTGTTGGACGGTTGGCCGAACAGCGTGATGTAATACTTGTTGGGGTCACGGTCCCAGTTTCGCTTGTCACCTTCCAATTTGAACAACACCGATTCGTTGATCATGATTTTGTTGGTCTTGTCGTAACCGGCTTCGCTGAGCGCCGCACGAACCAATCGCAAAGCTGCGGTTCGCTGAGCAACATCCATATCCCGCAACACCAAACCCTTGCGAGTCTTTTTGGGAATGAAGTGCCAATCGACTCGCGCGTCCGAATCGTACGGCAACATCGCTTTGGCCTTCTGGTCGCTGTCCAGCGACGCAACAAAAGCCTCAGCGAAGGACTGCATCTGCATCCCTGGCGGATCCCCCACTTTCAAGCCAGCAACGGCAAACGCAGAAACGCAGATCACGAGGACGACGAGCGAACGAACAGCAAAACGCATGGGTAGCAAATCCGGGGGCGGGAAAGGGATGGGGAAGGGCGATCATTCTACACCGATTTGGTCGCCTCGACACGCATTCGGAAAGCGGCCCCAAAGATCAACCGATCGCCCAAATCACCCGCGAAATTCCCTGCTTTCTCCTCCCCTCCGATTAGGGCAGCGAAATTCCGTCAACCCAGCGCGGGGAGGGGAGGGGAGAATTGCAAATTGCAAATGGAACATTTCAAAATGCAAATTGAGGGGGTGGGGTGGAGAGAAGAGGCTGGGAAGGGGAAATGCGGCAGCGGATGAATCGACGACTCGGGGCGTGTTGCCCGCCGGGCATCCGCTTGGGACCAATATCCAATTTGAAATGTTCATTTTGCAATTTGCAATCTGCCGCGTTCCATCCACGGATACACCGCGCCACACGCTTCGCGTTCGCTCCCTCGCATCCGCATCCCCGTCACCGCTGCCTGGGGTGAACGACGGGAGGGGGGGGGGAGAATTGCAAATTGCAAATGGAACATTTCAAAATGCAATTTGAGGGGTGGGGAGGAGAGAAGAGGCTGGGAAGGGGAATGCGGCAGCGGATGAATCGACGACTTGGGTCGCGTTGCCCGCCGGGCATCCGCCTGGGGCCAATATCCAATTTGAAATGTTCATTTTGCAATTTGCAATCTGCCGCGGTCCAACCACGGATACACCGAACAATACGTTTCGCGTTCGCTCGCATCCCCGTCACCGCTGTGTGGGCGAACGACGGGGAGGGGGGGGAAGATTGCAAATTGCAAATTGAACATTTCAAAATGCAAATTGAGGGGTGGGGTGGAGAGAAGAGGCTGGGAAGGGGAAATGCGGCAGCGGATGAATCGACGACTCGGGGCGTGTTGCCCGCCGGTCATCCGCTTGGGACCAATATCCAATTTGAAATGTTCATTTTGCAATTTGCAATCTGCCGCGTTCCAGCCACGGATACACCGAACAATACGTTTCGCGTTCGCTCGCATCCCCGTCACCGCTGTGTGGGCGAACGACGGGAAGGAGGGGAGAATTGCAAATTGCAAATTGAACATTTCAAAATGCAAATTGAGGGGTGGGGTGGAGAGAAGAGGCTGGGAAGGGGAATGCGGCGGCGGATGGATCGACCACTCGGGGCGCGTTGCCCGCCGGTCATCCGCCTGGGGCCAATATCCAATTTGAAATGTTCATTTTGCAATTTGCAATCTGCCGCGGTCCAACCACGGATACACCGAACAATACGTTTCGCGTTCGCTCGCATCCCCGCCACCGCTGTGTGGGCGAACGACGGGAAGGAGGGGGAGAATTGCAAATTGCAAATTGAACATTTCAAAATGCAAATTGAGGGGTGGGGAGGAGAGAAGAGGCTGGGAAGGGGAAATGCGGCAGCGGATGAATCGACGACTCGGGTCGCGTTGCCCGCCGGTCATCCGCCTGGGGCCAATATCCAATTTGAAATGTTCATTTTGCAATTTGCAATCTGCCGCGGTCCAACCACGGATACACCGAACAATACGTTTCGCGTTCGCTCGCATCCCCGTCACCGCTGCGTGGGCGAACGACGGGAAGGAGGGGGAGAATTGCAAATTGCAAATGGAACATTTCAAAATGCAAATTGAGGGGGTGGGGTGGAGAGAAGAGGCTGGGAAGGGGAAATGCGGCAGCGGATGAATCGACGACTCGGGGCGTGTTGCCCGCCGGGCATCCGCTTGGGACCAATATCCAATTTGAAATGTTCATTTTGCAATTTGCAATCTGCCGCGTTCCATCCACGGATACACCGCGCCACACGCTTCGCGTTCGCTCCCTCGCATCCGCATCCCCGTCACCGCTGCCTGGGGTGAACGACGGGAGGGGGGGGGGAGAATTGCAAATTGCAAATGGAACATTTCAAAATGCAATTTGAGGGGTGGGGAGGAGAGAAGAGGCTGGGAAGGGGAATGCGGCAGCGGATGAATCGACGACTTGGGTCGCGTTGCCCGCCGGGCATCCGCCTGGGGCCAATATCCAATTTGAAATGTTCATTTTGCAATTTGCAATCTGCCGCGGTCCAACCACGGATACACCGAACAATACGTTTCGCGTTCGCTCGCATCCCCGTCACCGCTGTGTGGGCGAACGACGGGGAGGGGGGGGAAGATTGCAAATTGCAAATTGAACATTTCAAAATGCAAATTGAGGGGTGGGGTGGAGAGAAGAGGCTGGGAAGGGGAAATGCGGCAGCGGATGAATCGACGACTCGGGGCGTGTTGCCCGCCGGTCATCCGCTTGGGACCAATATCCAATTTGAAATGTTCATTTTGCAATTTGCAATCTGCCGCGTTCCAGCCACGGATACACCGAACAATACGTTTCGCGTTCGCTCGCATCCCCGTCACCGCTGTGTGGGCGAACGACGGGAAGGAGGGGAGAATTGCAAATTGCAAATTGAACATTTCAAAATGCAAATTGAGGGGTGGGGTGGAGAGAAGAGGCTGGGAAGGGGAATGCGGCGGCGGATGGATCGACCACTCGGGGCGCGTTGCCCGCCGGTCATCCGCCTGGGGCCAATATCCAATTTGAAATGTTCATTTTGCAATTTGCAATCTGCCGCGGTCCAACCACGGATACACCGAACAATACGTTTCGCGTTCGCTCGCATCCCCGCCACCGCTGTGTGGGCGAACGACGGGAAGGAGGGGGAGAATTGCAAATTGCAAATTGAACATTTCAAAATGCAAATTGAAGGGTGGGGTGGAGAGAAGAGGCTGGGAAGGGGAATGCGGCGGCGGATGAATCGACGACTCGGGGCGTGTTGCCCGCCGGGCATCCGCCTGGGGCCAATATCCAATTTGAAATGTTCATTTTGCAATTTGCAATCTGCCGCGTCTGCCGGACACACCGCGCGTCCACTTCCAGCTTCCGCCCCGCTAGAGCGTGGGACCAACCGTCCAGGGTACAAATTCGTGGTCTCCGAATCCCAATTCCTCGCTATGCGTCAGCTTTCCGCTGGCCACTTCCAACGCAAAATCGAAGAATCGATCGCCGACCGATTGCAAATCTTCCCCAGCCAAGACCGGACCAGCGTCCAAGTCCATGTCCTCCTGTAGCGACTCGAACATCGGCGTATTGGTTGCGATCTTGATCACTGGCGTTGGCTTGCATCCAAAACAACTGCCGCGACCGGTCGTGAACATCACCAAATTCGCTCCTCCGGCCACCTTGCCGGTGACGCTTGATGGATCAAACCCCGGCGAATCCATGACCACCATTCCCTTGGACGTGACGGGTTCTGCGTACTGATAGAACGCCTCGATCGCCGTCGAACCACTCTTAGAGACCGCACCTAGCGATTTCTCGGTGATCGTCGTTAGACCGCCCGCTTTGTTTCCGACCGACGGGTTGTTGTCGATCTGTCCGCCATAGGTCGCGACGTGCTGCTTCCACCACTCGATGCGGTCCAACAGCGCCTGCGCGACGTCCGCCGACCGGCTCCGCCCCACCAACAGGTGCTCGGCTCCATACAGTTCGGTTGTTTCGGAAATCACACTGGTCCCACCGCAGGCGACGACACGATCCGAAACCACCCCCACCGCCGGATTCGCGGTCAATCCGGAATAGCCGTCGCTGCCGCCACATTCAACGGCCAAATTCAGATGGGATGCATCCGCGGTCTTTCGCGTGAATTGGTTGGCTCGATCGAGCACCTGTTCTAGCAACGCGTCCGCTTTTTCGATCGTGGCTCTGGTCCCGCCTTCGGTCTGCATCGTCAACATCGGCATCCCGTCGTCGCGTGTCAGAAGCGTGCCATCGGGCGAGTACAACGAAACCACACCGTGGTGTTCGGCCAGATATCCGGACGTCGTTTGTTCGCACCCCAAACCGATCACCAACGTCCCACCGACATTCGGATGGCGGGCGTAACCGGCCAGCACCCGCCCCAACATCTGGTGCTTGATGCCGTTGTACTGCATGGCACATCCGGTCGTATGCGTTGCCGCAAAAACGCCGTCCACGTTGGGCCAACGTTTCATTCGGTCCGCGGTAAAACGCTTGGCCACTTGGTGACAAACCGTCGCACTGCAATTGACCGTGGACATCAGACAAACGTAGTTCCGCGTGCCAACCCTTCCATCGGGTCGATGGAAACCTTCAAAGACACGGCTGATTGCCGGCGGGGGCGGAGGAGGCGAGATCGCCGACAGGTCGCCCGAAACGGTGTGGTGGTCGACCAAATTGTCCGAATGAACATGGTCGCCCGGCACGATCGCCTGGCTGGCGATTCCGATCGGTTGGCCATATTTCAACACTGGCTGCCCTGCGTCGATCGCGACGATCGCCACCTTGTGGCCTGACGGAATGTTGCGGCGCAGACAAATCGTTTTTCCATCGATCGTCTCCTGATCGCCGCGTCGAAGGTCCTTGGTCGCCACTGCGACCGAGTCGATTGCATTGAGTCGGATCAGACCGGCATCGAGTTCGAATCGTTGATATTTGCCATCCATCGCTTAAGTCCTATGGTTCCTCGCGCCGGATCCGACGCGTATATTCCAGTTGGTGTGTTCGATCACTGTACTTTACGAAACTGCTGCCACAATCTAACCACGATAAGGCAGCCTCCAAGCCAAACAAAAGCCGATGAAGATCCACGAATATCAGGGCAAAGAGTTGTTTCGCCAAGCTGGCGTCCCCGTCCTGGACGGCATCATTGCGAAAACGGCCGACGAAGCCGTCAAAGCCTACGAAAAGCTAGGCGGCAAGATTGCCGTCGTGAAATCGCAAATCCACGCCGGTGGGCGAGGCAAAGGTACCGTCAAAGACAATCCTGACCAACGTGGCGTTGTCGTTTGCAAGAGTGCGGATGAAGTTCGCGCGGCCGCCGAAGGCCTGCTGGGCAAAGTGCTGGTCACGATCCAAACCGGCCCCGAAGGCAAGACCGTCAACCAGGTCTTCGTCGAAACCGGCTGCGATATCGCTCGCGAACTCTACTTGGGCATCGTCATCGACCGCGCCAAGATGAAACCGGTCCTGATGGCTAGCACCGAAGGCGGTGTGGAAATCGAAGAAGTCGCCGAGCACACCCCTGAACTGATCTTCAAGGAACACTTTGATCCTGCAGTCGGGCTGGAAGCATTCCAGGTCCGCAAGCTTTGCAAAAAGCTGAAGATCGAAGGTGCTGCCGCCAAAGCCGCATTCAAGTTCATGCCAGCAATCTGCCGGTTCTTTGTGGACTACGACTGTTCGATGGCAGAGATCAACCCGTTGGTGATCACCGGCGACAACCAAATGATCGCGTTGGACGCGAAAATTGACTTCGACGGCAATGCGCTGTTCCGCCACAAGAATCTGCTGGAATACCGCGACCTATCCGAGGAAGAACCTAGCGAAGTTCGGGCCAGCGAATCAGGCCTCAGCTACGTCAAACTGGAAGGCAACATCGGTTGCTTGGTCAACGGAGCCGGGTTGGCGATGTCCACCATGGACATCATCAAGTACCACGGCGGCAAGCCAGCCAATTTCTTGGATGTCGGTGGTGGTGCCAATACCGAACAGGTCACCGAGGCATTCCAGATCCTGCTGTCGGATCCCAACTGCAAGGGTGTGCTGGTCAATATCTTTGGTGGTATCGCTCGCTGCACCACGATCGCATCGGCCATCATCGAAGCCAGCAAGATTGTCGGGTTCACTGTCCCGTTGGTCGTCCGCTTGGAAGGGACCGAAGTGGAAGAAGGCCGCAAGATGTTGGCCGAATCGGACGTTGACATCATCAACGCGACGGACATCACCGACGCCGCCAAAAAGATCGTCGCGGCTGCGGGTTAAACAGGGCAACGGATGCTCGTTCTGCGGCGATTCGTCCCGCGGGACAGGCGTCTTTTGAATCCTGCCCTGTCTTTCTAAAAAACAATTCCCACAATCTAAAACCGTCCTCTCATGTCCATCCTGGTCAACAAAAATACAAAAGTCATTTGCCAAGGCATCACCGGCAACGCGGGTACCTTCCACTCGCTCGGTTGCCGCGATTACGGCACCCAAATGGTCGGTGGCGTTACACCGGGTAAAGGTGGCCAAAACGTCGAAGGCATCCCCGTCTTCGATACGGTCGAAGAAGCCGTGCACCAAACCGGCGCCGACGCGACCATGATCTTCGTCCCGCCACCGTTCACGGCCGACGCCATCTTGGAAGCCGTCGACGCGGGCATCAAAGTCATCGCGGCGATCACCGAAGGCGTACCAGTCCTGGACATGGTCCGCGTCTACGAAAAGGTCAAAGCCAGCGATTCGATCTTGATCGGTCCCAACTGCCCCGGCCTGATCACTCCCGGTGAGTGCAAGATCGGCATCATGCCTGGTTACATTCACCAACCCGGTAAAATCGGCGTGATGAGCCGCAGTGGTACGCTGACTTACGAATCGGTTTGGCAAACCAGCAACCTGGGCCTTGGTCAAAGCACCTGTGTTGGCCTTGGTGGCGACCCGATCGTCGGCACCAGCTTTATCGATCTGCTGAAGATGTACCAGGAAGACGACCAAACCGAAGCGATCTTGATGATCGGCGAGATTGGTGGATCGGCAGAAGAAGAAGCCGCTGCGTTTGCGAAAGAGCACGTCACCAAGCCAATGGCCGCCTTCATCGCCGGACGCACCGCGCCTCCCGGAAAACGAATGGGCCACGCTGGTGCAATCATCAGTGGCGGAAAGGGAACCGCCGAAGAAAAGGTCGCTGCACTCGAAGACGCCGGTATCGTCGTCGCTCCGACGCCTGCCGACATGGGCGATGCCGTCGTCAAAGCGATGGCCAAGAAGTAACTCGGCCCTTCTCCCACAAGCCGATCTCTATCACGCCGCGTGCAATGCCGCGGCGTAACCCAGAACGTCCTCTCGCTGTTGGCAATAGGCCAGCAGCGATTCGAAGGCAGTCGGGTCGCCAGCATCTTTCGCTCGGCCAGCAATCTCGATCAGCATTGGAACGATCCGTTGCGCCGGCACATCAGCCGGAACCAGTTCAATCGCTGCGGTGACCGCTTCACCGTGCCGCCCGATTCTGTCCAACAGATCGACGTAGGTTTCAATCGCACCGGTACCGTGCTCGGCGACATCGACCGTGCTTGCCTTGCGCTGAAACAACTTCAACCCGGCGTCGACATTCTGCCCCAACAGGACCGAATAGAAGGCCCCATAGGCAGGATAGAAGTCCACAAACGGTTCGTCCCCGGGATACTGAAATTGGTGATGAAGGCGACGACCGTATTGTGTCAGTTCCCACGCCTTCTTCAGCAGGGCCGGATCATCCAACACCGTCGCTACACGAACCGTCGCGGCCAAGTGGGTCGTGTCCAAGTGATACCCGCCGCCCTCTAGAATCCAGCGGCGGCTTTCGATCATATCCCCCAAAGATTCGTCTTCACCCGCCGGCGGCTCGCCGTCCTTCTGTGCGATATCCGATCGCACCAACGAACAAAGTTCACCGTACAAATGGTTCAGCAAGCACGTCGACGCTGCCTTTCGGTCCGGCATGCTGCGGGCCACGATCGATTGTTCGTACAGCGTGACACTGTTGCAGGTCCCTTGATGGTCGATGACCGCCTGAAAGCCTCGCGCGACATCCACGCCTTCGTGCAAAAGCACCTGGATCATGTCGTCATAGTTGTCGTCCGTGATTTCGATCTTGCTGATCAATTCACGCGCCAGTTCCATATCGGCGGTCGGCCGCAAATACATCCATCCTTCGGCGACGCGGCCGTCCTGCACCAAGATAGTCCCGGCTTCACGACAAGCCTGCAACAGCCCCAGTTCCAACTGGCGTTCGACTTCTTCGGACCGCGCCGGTTCCTCACCAAACGGAACCAATGGCAATCCGACCTGATGGCGAACGCGCATCTTCATCGCTTCGAACAGCTCCATCGCGCTGCGTTCTTGGCGAAAGTGTTCAATCATCTGGTCCAGCATCACGGCGGGCTCGGACCGATGCTGGGCAAGCGAAGCGAAGATCTCTGCAGGCTTATTCATAGCTTCCATATTCAAGTTTTTTTAGTCGCAAGCGAGGGAACGTTCACCGGCACCCTCGTTCACTTTAGCTGGGTCGGACCCGATCGTTGGCCGAAATCTATTGCCGATCCGCGTAGGCCTTCAATTGATTGATCAGAGCATGCAGTTCCAAGGCTGCCGTCGGCAACAGAACCTCGCAGTGCTGAGCCACATCGGCAAGGGGTCCCAGCACCGCGTTGCAGGCCTGCGAAACTTCAATCGAATAGGCTTTGGCTTCGCGGACTTTGGCCTGGGTCAGCCGCAGCCGTCGCTCGGCCACCTGGACTCGTTTGACCGCCTCGGTTGCCGCCGGACGATCCGACGCACGCACCGCAGAACGTTTCTGAGCCAATTGATCTTTGGCCTCGTTCAAATAACGTTCGGCCAACTGAACTTGGTGACGCCAATACTTGGGCCGGTCTTGCGAAAAATATTCCTCCGCGCGATGGACCAACATCCGCACCTCTTGCAATGTCTTGTCCCAATCGCCGGACAATCCAATCAAGCCATCGTGAAAGACTTCGAGCGCTTCGATACTGCGAACGTTGCTGGCGGCCATCAAACTAGCGTCCTAAATAGGCGTCGATCTGTTCGGCCTTCCGCATCAGGTAGGGGACGTGTTCTTCGGTCGTCTGGATCAGGCGCGCCATCTGTCGCATCTGAGCGGTGAATTCGTCCGAAAACTTTCGCTGCTGTTCGTCACGCCACGTCTGTTCTAACTGGTTCATCTGAGTCGCCAAACCTGTCGAACGCTGTTTCATTTCTTCGGCGAAACGATGCAGCTGAGACGCAAATTGGCGAAGCTGGTCCGGATCCACAACGGCTTGATTCATCAGAAACTCTGGGGATGTGTCGATTGGTGAAGAGATCAAAACAGACAGGAATCGTTCACGTCAGCATCATTTTCACTTGCCCAACGCGGCTTGTTTGGCAAGTTCCTGTTCGGCCTGTTGGAGTGCCGATCGGTACTGCGCTAGCGTCAGCACAATGCCTAGCCGATCCGCGGTTTCGCAAAGCAACCGCAGCGCGAACACCCGTGTTCGCAGCGGAGCAACAACCGCCCGCCGCAGTGCGCAAGCTCGGAAGGCAACCATCGCGTCCAAGTCCTTTCCCATCGCCAGCAAACACTTCCCCCGAATCAAGTACGCCGATGGTGACAGTTCCCAGTGACGCAGCACGGGATCCAGTTCATCCAACGCGTCGTCGAACCGCTCGGCTTCGTACATCGCTTCCCCTAGCGTGACGCGAAGGTGCACCAAGCTTGGGTCACGATTGATCCGCGATTGACAGACCTCGATCCGCCGCATCGCCCAATCCTGCTGGCACCGACTGAGTTCACGATCGGTTTCCGCGGTGTCCAACCGGCTGGCCAGTTCGCTGACTTCACGCAACTGCTGCAACGACCGCGACAAAGTCGCCTCTTCGAATTCCCACAGCAAATCGGCATCATCGGGAAAGATCTGCAGCGCTTGCTGCAGCACTCGGCGAGCATCGATTGGATGGTTCTCGTCTCGATAAATACGGGCCAGTTCCAAGAACGAATCCAAGTCCGCAGGATTCGCCTTCAGATGATGTTCAAGCTGTTGACGACGCTGCAGCTGCAACTTGGGCTTTGGCTGGTCAGCGGAAGTTCCGGCCGAAACGGGATTGGGTTCGGCAAGTTGGCTGGACATCGATAACGAAGCAACGGTTCCGTCCGGAACCGACGTGGTAGGTGATTCGCCAAGCGTTTGCTGCAACGGATGGGTCGTGACGGATGCACCTGCGTCCTTGGCGATGTTTTGACCAACGCCGCCGCTTTGAATCGATTCATCACCCGACACACCCGCCAGCTGATCATCTGAACCGTCTGATTCGTCCAAGGAAATTCGCGGCAGATCGCTCGCTTCGACCAGTTCCCATCGCCCCGATTGACCATCAAACGAAGCCGAAGATGCCGCCTTCAAATGTGTGTCCGATCCATTCTCGGAGGGCGTTGGCATGATTGTCTGCTCACAAGGTGATAAGGGGCATATCCCTATTGTGAACCATGCCGGGCCAAGCCGCAAACGCGTGCACGGTTTCACGCCACCGATTTTGCAAACTGGCGCCAGCCAAAGCTTGAAAATTCCGGCTCATCCGTCGGAAGGGAGCGCCCGAGGTTTTTGCAGGCATGCTCCGATGTCCGAATGCTTAGTGATGGATGGCGTCCCTATTAAAAACACCCCACCGGCATGGCGAGCATGCCGGTGGGCCACGAAGCACCTTCGGCGCATCGGAGACCAAGCTATTCCTTGGCAAGTTGCTCCTCAGCAGAGCTCGCTTCCGCTTCACTTGGCAAATCAATTCTAACGCATCGAAATGGTCGGCTCAAATTTCGGACATCGGAGCAATTCCTCCGAAAACCTCGTCCCTGGGTACGGCGCACCCTTCCGACGGATGAGCCAAAATTCCTCGGCAACCAGGACACCAATGGCAACACGCGACACAATCATCATCCGTTTCCGCCCCATCCAAAACGCAGCCGTTTGGCAGTGTGGACATCGCCCCGCACGACCGCGCCTCGAAACTCGCGGCCCGGCGAACGAAGGCCCGTAATCGAAGACCCGTAATCGAAGACCCGTAATCGAAGACCCGTAATCGAAGACCCACCATCGCATGATTCGACAACAGCCGGGCGATCGTCACGTGATGCCTCTAGCCGGCCGCGTTGACCACCGCGCGATACAACCCCTGACTTCGTCCGGCATCCAAGGCAACGGGATTGAAGGTACCGGTCCATTGTTTCAGCGAATCATCGGCCAACACGTCGATCTCGGACTCGGCAATCGACAGCTCGCTTAGCGATGTTGCCAGTCCGGCTTCGCGCAACCATCCGGTGACAAGATTCGCCAAACGCTCGGGGGCGTCTTCATCCCTGGTGCTGGGTTCCACTTCACGCATCAGTTCGCCGTACCAATCGGCATGCTGAGCCCCATTCATTCGAATGACAGCCGGCAACATCATCCCGACCGCTTGACCGTGCGTCACCGCGTGCCGTGCCGTCAATGGGTTCGCTGTCGCATGGGCAGCACCTAGCATTGATGTTTCGATGGCCATCCCGGCAAAGCAGGCCCCCAGCTGCATCTGGCCACGCGCCTCTAAATCAGACGGATCGGCAAGCACGCGAGAAAACCCATCTGCCAACATCCCAAATGCGCGTCGACTGTAGGTCACCGACATCGGATTGCGCCGCTTGGTGACGTAGGTTTCGATCGCGTGCGAGATCGCATCGATTCCCGTCAACGCGGTCACACGCTGGGGCTGAGTCAGGGTCAACACAGGATCCAGAATGGCGATCCGACATGCGGCGCGGGGATCGCCGCAAGCCATTTTCACATGCGTATCGACGTCGCTGATCAACGCAAATGACTGAGCTTCGCTTCCAGTTCCCGATGTCGTCGGGATTGCGATCATCGGTAACAATTCGCCCGTCGCTTTGCCGACACCATGATAGTCGTGGATGGTGCCACCGCACGAATAGACGAAGTTGATTCCCTTGCAACAATCCATGCTGCTGCCGCCGCCCAGCCCAACCAGCAAGTCGGGCTTCACTTTGGCCGCATGCCGAACCCCTGCGTCGACCATTGCGGACGTGGGATTTTCAGCAAAATCGTGAAACGACTCCACCCGCAGCCCCGCTGACTTCAGCGAGGCGATCGCGGCTGCGTCGTGCCCCGCCTCCATGATCCCTCGATCACTAACGACTAACACACAGCCAGGACGGAAGCTGGCGGCCAGTTCACCCAGACGCGATATCGTTCCATCGCCGAAGATGAAACGCGTGCGGCTTTGAATGTCAAAAGGCTGCATGGATAGCCGGTCGAATAGGGGAGGGGGGGGGGGAAGGAGAGACAACACAGGCCGCACCAAACGACAATCGACGTTGCCGCCAACCAAGGCTGCCGGTGGGAAGGGGGGGGCCGCTTCGTTAGGGAGCCAACGGCGTCAGGTCCAAATGGTCGTCAAGGCTGCTTTGCAACTGCTGCAGTTCAGCAAACAATTGTTTGACCAATGGCTTTGACTGCGGATCGTCCGCCAAATCATGCATTTCTTTTGGATCGGCTTGCACATCGTACAGCCGCAACACACCCGCATCGGGATAGGCAATCAATTTGTATTGGTCGGTACGAATACTACGTTGTTTATCAAGGTAGGCACCATAGATCGATTCGTAGGGACTCTGTGCCGACTGGTCCAACATTGGGATCAGACTATGAAAGTCGACATGATCCGGCTTGTCGACTTTGGCCAACTGCAATGTCGTTGGCATGATGTCTTGCAGGTAAACCGGATGATCGATCTGGCGACCGGGCTGGCCACCCGGACGAACCACCATCAGCGGCACACGGACACTGTGATCGTAAAGATTTTGTTTGCCGATCAAACCATGCTGTCCGACCGCCAATCCATGGTCAGCGGTAAAGAAGATCCAGGTATTGTCCGCTTTGCCAGTCTTTTCAATCGCATCCAAGATTCGCCCGATCATGACATCCATGTGCGTGATGATCGCGTAATATTCTTGACGATGAACTTTGACCGCCTCAGGTGTGCGAGGGAACGGAGCGAGTCGTTCGTCACGTAGACCTGGCCCACATCCAATCGCATCGGCGTACGGATAGTTGCTCAGAAAATTCTCGGGAACGGCGATGTCGTCGACCGGATACTTGTCAACGTATTCCTGGGGCGATTGCCGCGGATCATGCGGTGCATTGAACGCCAAGTACATGAAGAACGGATCGGGATTCTGGCTGGCATCTTCCAAGAACTCGTCAGCATGGTTAGCGACCACTTCGCTCCAATGCGTACCGCCCTGCCAGTACCCACCGAACTTCGGATCCGAAGGCGACCACGGATCGCTGCCATCGGGCAGCGGACGATTGTAGCCGGCCTTGTTATCCTTGGGCATTCCGGGACGAATGTCGCGGGCCACATCGAAGGATCGCTCTGCATTGGCTTTGCAGTGCCATTTGCCGGTCATGTAAGTTCGGTAGCCAGCCGACTTCAAGTATTCGCTCCACCACCGCCCCTCGGTACGTTCGCGTTCCGAACGGTCATAGATCGAATTCGCGCTCCAAACAAAACGTCCAGAGTTCAACATCGTCCGACTGGCAACACAAACCGCGCCGCTCCACGATCCCATGTTGTAGGCGTGTGTGAACGTGGTGCCGCGACGCACCAGACGATCCAAATTCGGTGTTTCAACCTCAGGATTGTTCAGTCCGCCGATCGTTTCAAAGCACTGATCATCAGCAAAGATGAACACGATGTTCGGCCGCTGATCACCATCGTCGCTGTCGTCTTGCGCAAACGCGACACGGGTCCCCGCCACGCTAACCAATGCCAAGATCGTTGCGAACGCGGTTCGCAGTGTCGGCAGATTGAATTGGACGAAGCCCAACGACAGGGTGGAAATACCAGAACGTATCATCGACGGTTCCATAGCGAAGGCGGGCGGCGTTCCCACTGATCAAACGCGTCCAGAAAACGCGGTGCCGACGAACGTTCATCGTCACACCATTGAAAAGCTGGAAAACCGGAAAATCTCGCCTTCCAGTGTCTTCGCTGCGATCAAACAAGTCAATTCCGCTGCCAATCGACCTGCCCGCGGAATCGCGATCAGGATTCCAACGCCATCCCGCCGGCGCTGTCGACAAACAACACACGCGGCAGGTCACCGGCCATCCATTCCATGCGTTGGTAGAGTTCCATTTCGTTCCCTTCGTCGGGAGTCTGGAACCCCAGCAAAACGATCGCAGCCGAGCGGGACGCTTCGGCGATCACTTGGGCGGGCGACCGACTAGACACGATCACCTCGGGCACAATCGTAATTCGCGACGAAGCCCCGAGCTCGATCAAGTGCTTTCGAACCTCCTGTTCGGCTTCTTCATTTTCGACCACACGAAGCAGACGAATCGGGTTGTCTCGCCATCCCGGGTTTTGGTGCAGAAGGTGCGCAAGCAACATCATCAAAGCGCCATTTTCCATTCCCCGCCACCAAACGTCGATCGTCCCCGCCGGCACCTTCCAGTGTTCGTCCACGTCGCTGTGGTCGTCGGAATCGTCGCCGCGGTGCGACAGAAAACGCATGGCCAGGATGCTGCGGTTCATGCGTGCAATCAAACGGATATTGGCGCCGAACGCCTCGGCTCTGGACTGGTCTCGCGGCCATCCCATCAAAACCGTGTTGGGCCGCAATCCACCGATCCCAGAACATTGGATCAACGCTTCGATCCCGTCGGACAAAATCGCGTTGCAGGTCACCGCCGGGAACGCTTCGAGTTGCTCTTTGGCGATGAAGTTACGCAGCACCTTTTCATACCGATCGCGGCGTTCGGCATGGTCTTCGATATCGCCACTGACCACCTGGGCCAACGTCAACATGCCGTGCCCAGATGTCAGCCAATGGCCGTAGATCGGAATATGGCTACGCGTCCAGCCGGTCCCGCTGAGCGCCATGATGATCGGCCGCCAATTTTTGGGGTGGTAGGCTTCGACTTCTAATTTCAACAGAGCTTTGCGAGCACGTTCAAAGATGACCCCGCTTTGCAGATCCCCCCAACGCGATTCGATCTCGCGTGACCGGATGAACCAGTGCAAACCGGCAATGAACAAGATCGAAACGGTAGCCCAAATCCAATTGACCAAAAACATCACGCCCAAGCACCCCAAGGTGCCAGCCAGTGATGTCATCCAGTGACTGTAGCGAAAGGTCGGACGATAGCTGGGGTTTTTCGTGACCGCTTCGTAAAACGTCGCCAGGTTCAGCAACCCGTAGGTGATCATGAAAAACATGGTGATGATCGGCGCGATCGCGTTCAGATCTCCCAACACAATGCAGACCTGGGCGATCGCAAACGTCAACACCGTCGCGCGGCGGGGTTCATTGGTCAGCCCACTGCCGGCGCCAAAGAACCTTAGCGAGCGAAAGATTTCGTCGCGTGCGAAAGCCTGCAGAATTCGCGGTGCGCCCATCATGCTGCCCAGCGCCGACGAAAGTGTCGCCGCAAAAACCCCGGCCGTGATCGCAATCGGCCATAACGCAATGTCGCGAATCACCATGTTGTTGGCGGTCAATTCGTCGGGCGAACGGGCACTTCCCAACAGGAATACTTGCGACAGGTAAACCACGGCTGTCACAGCGATCGCCAACAACGTTCCGGTCGGAATGGATTTCGACGGATTGGCCAAGTCACCAGACATATTGGCTCCTGCCATGATGCCTGTCACCGCAGGAAAGAACAACGCAAACATCGTGAACCAATTTTCGCCACCCAAGTAATGGGGGGAAAGGTTGGCTCGCAGGTAGTCCGGATTGAAGTCCTGAATTGCACCGACATAAAACGAACCGATCGCGGCAACCAAGATCGCCAGGATGAAATACTGGACCTTGATCGTCCAACCGGCACCGACGTAAACACACAGAAACACGCCGACATTGACCAGACTGGCGATCGCAGTGAATTCGTCCGCCCACTGAGGAAACGTGACGGCAAACGCCTCGGTAAACCCGATGATGTACATCGCGACCGAGATCGCCTGGGCCGCGAAGAAAAGAATCCCGATCGCACCGCCAAATTCGACGCCCAACGATCGGCTGATTAGGTAATACGCCCCACCACCCTTGACCCGAGTGTTCGTCGCAATCGCCGACAACGACAACGTCGTCAGGGTCGTGATCGCCTTGGCTGCCAACACGATCAGCACCGCGTTGATGATTCCCGACTGCCCGACCACCTGGCCGAATCGCAGGAACATGATGACACCCAGGATCGTCAACGTGCATGGCGTGAACACACCACCGAACGTTCCGAACTTGGCAGGTCCGCTGACCTGGGTATCAGAAATCTTGTTTGACAATTTTGACTTCCGTGCGGCACCCGATGCCAAATTCGGCAAAGGTGCCAATGAAAAATAAACGAACGTCCGCGCGGCTCAACTTGGCCCGCTAACCCAGATAGGGTGACGACGACGTGTCTATTTTGAATTTCACTTTGGTCGCACTATCATTCTTCATTTCCAAGACTTCGACGGTGGCGCCGACCAACTTGACTCGATCACCCTGCGACAAAATCTTCTGTTTGACGTCCATCAACAAACCGCTGACCGTGTCTGCTTCGTCGGATTCGTCTAGCGGAATCGAAAGCTTGCGACGAACTTCGTCCAACCCCGTCAAACCATTGACGATGTATTCGCCCGAACCAGCCGGCACGACATTGGGATCGGCATTATCAAATTCGTCATCAACCTCACCCACGATTTTCTCCAGAACATTCTCCAGAGTCACCATGCCGGTGATCGTTCCGTATTCGTCGATGACAAAAGCCATCAACTGGTGCGTCGCTTGAAAGTGCCTCAGAACATGGCTGATCGGCATCGTTTCGTGCACCTTTTTAGGCGGACGAACGATCGATCGCAAATCAAAATCTTCGACATCGGCGGGGATGACCAACAGGTCCTTGATGTGGATGACCCCGATCACTTTGTCCAGCGAACGATCACACACCGGGTAACGAGTGTGCATGGTCTGGCGCACCAGCTCGCGTAGGTTGGCCACCGGTTCGTTGATGTCAAAAAAGACGACGTCACCACGCGGCAACATTACGCGGCGGACAATCATGTCGTCAAACTCGAACACATTGTTGATCAGCGAGTGCTCGTTGCGAGACAGATTCCCGTGCACGTGTGCTTCGCGCAGCAAGGCTCGAATTTCTTCTTCGGTGTTGGCCCCATCGTGATCAGCGGCTCCCTTAATCCCCACCATCCGAAGCAGAAACGATGTGACCACGTTCAATACCGTCAGGAACGGGAACAGGATCACATAGAAAAACTTCAGCGGCACCGCACACCACAGCAACATCTGCTCGGGCCGCCGGATCGCAAAGATCTTGGGAAACTGTTCGCCGACGACCAGGTGCAAACCGGTAATCACCGAAAACGCCAGCGTGAATCCCAGCACGTGCATGACGCGCGGATCCGTGACTCCGCCCCACGCCAACACTGGTTCGACCAATCGCGCAAAGGCGGGCTCCCCCACCCAACCCAAGGCCAACGAAGCCATCGTGATGCCCAATTGGCAAGCCGACAGCGATTCGTCCAAGCGTTTGGCCAGCCATTTGGCGGTCCCGGCAAACATCTTGCCGTCTCGCGCCAACTGTTCAATCCGAGAGATCCGAACCTTCACCAACGAGAACTCGGCGGCCACAAAGAAGCCGTTCAGAATGATCAACAACACGGCCGCGCCCAGGTAGATCAGCGTTACCGACAAGTCGCCGTTGGTCGCGACTTCGGACTCCTGGCCGCCAACCTCACTTGCTGTAGAAGCCAAAAGTGAAGTCACCGAACCGATCATGCTGTCCATTCTTAATCCAAGAGGTTGAGTCCGTCGTGTCGCGGAAAAACCGTTTCAAAACGGGCCTCGCGGCGCAAAGCATACTCAATCTGGAAGATCTGCACCGGGACAATGGTTCAGATTTCTGCCCCCCGTGCTGCCACAGCAGGCACATCGCCCTGCTATCAAACGCCATCGAGGGCAAAGCGGGTTCGCCGATCCGGCCCCCATTCATGCGCACCACGGCGGATCAGTCGGTGCGTGGCAGATACAGGTCCACTTGGTCATCCCCGAAGATCCGAAACTTCACACCGTGCTGCCAAAGTCCAAAATAGGGCTGGAAGGGGTCCGGATGCCCCGATGCTTTTTCATAGAAGGGCCACATCAAGTAGTCCCGCAGCAACGCGTCGCAGGCGATGAAGTAGTAAGCCGGCCGCAACGTTGTCGGCAACGGTCCGGCGTCCAACTGTTCCACCAACCCAGCCACATTCTGCTGGATCATCGTCAACAAATTTGATTTTTCGGCGGCATCTTTGGGATGCTTTGGCGGCGTTCCGATCAAGACCCGAATCGACGGCAGCGGGTCCAACGCCATCGCGACTTCGGAATCGCCGACCGAAATCGCCAAGTCTCGGACGTTGGTCAACCACTGTGTGGCCCATTGGCTGGCCAGTTCCGGATCCAGCGGCTGTGGATTTCGCACGACAAAATAGGCGTCTCGGCCGCCTTGGGGACGCCGATCATCACCAGCCAATTGGAACAGTTCGCTGATCCGACCAGCCAACGCGGGCCCGATCTGCGGATCACCAAAATCCAGATCATGCAACAGCGGGCCCAGCGACTTGCCATCGGGACGAAAAGTCTGAAAGAACCCAATCAATGAATCCGGATCATCGGGGTTCTCGGGAGACAACGCCGCGTGGTCGTGAAATTTTCGAATCAGGGCTTCGTTGTTCATGCTTCAGCATTGCGGGATTTGGACGATCGTCAGGAGCTGCCGTACACCCCTAGACTACAATCAAGGCAAATCGGCGATCACCATATTAGCCATTTGCAGCAAAGTTCCCTTTTCAAACTGCACATTTTTGCTGGCGACCGTGTACTCGGCCAGTGACAAAAAGTACCGACTTTGGGCCTCGCTGATGCGTCGCTGGGAATCCAACAGCTGCTCCAGATTGACCGGCAACCCAGCATGCCGGTTCGCCTGCAGCACTTCGAGCGCCTCGCTCGCAGCGATATAGCGGTTCATGTTGGTTTGCATTTGGGCGTAGGCCCGATCAACGTCCGCGACCACCGACATCAGGTCGTGCAATATTTGGCGTTCCTGTTCCTGCAAGATCGCTTTTTCTCGCGAAATCTGGAATCGAGCGTGCCGGACCGCTGCGTGCCCTTGGCGAAACCCGACCGGCAGCCGCAATTCTAAACTGGCTTCGTATTCCTGATAGTCGAAAGTGCCGACCTCTTCCAACGCACTATCGTTGCCCGCCAAATTCTGGTCCAAGCCGCGGAGACGATAAATCGACACCAAGTCCAGCGACGGCATCAGGAAATTCTTGGCTGCCAAGAGTTCCATTTCACGTCGCTTCACGGTCAAACGCTGTTGCTGTAACTCGCTTCGCAATTGGATCGCTTCGGCCGAAATCGAATCCCAGTCAAACACCAACGGCGCCTCGTTGGGTTCGTCGGATGGGCGAATCAAGGTGCCATCGGAAAGCGGGAAACCAATCAGCAATCGCAGCCTCCGCTCGGCTGCCTGAACGCCACCAATTCCCGCAAACGTCCCGCCCGTGCTGGATTGATTGACCTGAGTCCGCTGAGTCAACTTCCCAGCGATCGCATCCTGAAGTTCGGATTTGAATCGATAGTACTGTTCGCGAGCCAGAGCTTCGGCAGCCCCCGATTTTCGGCTGCTGGTTTTCTGTGCCTGGTAGCTTTCCCAGGTTTCGCGGCTGCGTTCAAGCGCGGCCGCTTTGGCGTCCAGGTCGCGATACGCAAAGTACAGATCCCAATAGGCATTGATGACGTTGCTGACGAAATCACGCGTTTGCGATCGAAATTTGGCCGCCGTGATGTCGCTGTTGACTTTCGCGATCAGGATGCCGTTGTAAACGCCGGGCTGAGCCGCAGGACCAGCGATTCGGTTGAATGTTAGACCGCCACCCTGCATCAATGGCTGACGCATCTCGGCATGCAACTGGCTCTGCCAAGCACTGGGGAACAAGTTGCCAGTCGCGTTGTTGGCGTCGTAGTCGGTCACACTGCGAAGGGCAAATTGAGCACCTGTTGCGGTTCGCTTGGACAGCTGCAGGACATAGTCATGCGTGTCCTGTTTGAACGCGGTTGAACCGCCACCAAAGAAACGATTGTTGAAACGTCGGTCGTTGTTTTGCCATTTGCCAAATCCATAGACCTGAGCATCGTAAGCTGACAACGCGGCTTCGATACTGGCCTGCGGGTCGGTCTGTACCAACCCCAATGCCTCGGTCGTTGTCACAAGGCTGGGCGACCGCAGCACGGTCGCACCAAGATCACGAAGCACCTGTGCGTTACCGAGGGCCGTTTCGATCGCCTGCTGCAGCGACAGTTCACGGTATTGAGCGTTTTCGAAATCCTCGGGGCTGCGCAGCGTCATTGGCTGAGCGGTCCATTCGACCGGTTCGCTCGGCGGCGGCCCAGCGTCCACCTGTTGCATCAACGAATCGATGCTATCGGTGTTGTTTCCAATCGTCTGTGGAATGTCGCGGTACGATCGGCACCCCAATACCAAGACCAATCCGACCGCCAGCGCGCAGTGCCAGCGTCCGCCGCAGCGGATCGCATGGAAAACACGTTTCGATGGTAGGGAATTCATGACCGCAGTCGGAAAGCGCAGCAAGTTCGTCGAGATGGATTCAGACCCCGTTTAGAACGGGATTGCGCAGGATGTCCCACCGATCGGCACAACTGGCGCTATTCGCTTTATTCGTACAATCCAAGGGCTGCCGTCCAATCAATCCGAACGAAATCGCCCAGCCCGCGTCAGATCGTCATGAAACCCCGGTGTTTCACGCTCGATGCCTGCTGTCGCAGCTAAAATAGAAGCGGCTCACGGCGAACCACGATCCGCCAAGTCTGCATTGGCGTCCGGTGATGGGATCGCCTGAAACGTTTTCGTTCCCCTAGCTCCTCTGCGTCGCTGCGACGCCTTTTTTGTCATGCCTGACCGCCGTCCCCCGCTGGATCAGTCGCCCGCTGCGAGCCCCGGCTCGACTGGGGTGACACGTCCGGCGGCATCCGATGCCAGCGGCGACAGTTCACGAATCTGGGCTGATTCGCATCGCTTGATCGAACAGATGGAAATCGAAGCACGCACCTGTCCGGCGCTTCGCAGAGGTGAATCCGCCACCCATTTCGAAAATCTGTTGGCCGGTTTCCATAGCATCACCGGCGCCCAAGCAACGCATCTCTACGCCGTCGAAGATGGTCAACCGAATTCGCTTTCGCAGATCGGGTTGGCTGTGTTTGACGCCAAAGTCGACACGTCGGGAGCCGACGGGCACCCACATTGGTCATCCGACGGATCCACAACCGGCGCACGATTGCGAGTCAGTTTACCGCTGCTTCCGTCAACTCAATTGACCTGGGAAGCTCGCTTTGCGGCCCCCATCGCAGTCGATCGGCGAGCCGCATCGGAGCAACTGGCATCCGCGTTGATGGACCTCGCATCATCTGCATATCTGCGATGCCGAGTCATTCGATTGCAGTCCCACTTGGGCCAGATGGATGACCGCGAATCCTTCGTCGCCAGCTTGTACCGCGGTTCCAATTTAACCGAAACATGGACTTCGATCGCGGTTTCGGTCCAACGCATGACGGAAGTCGACCGGGTATCGATCTTGCGGATCGGCGGCGACCACGGCCAACATGGCGGGTCGCGAATGATCGCCACTTCGACTCCGTCGCACATCGACCACCGCGCGGACCATGTTCGATGGATGCAGCAAATGGTGGATACCTATGCGACCACCACGGACATATTTTCGGGCACAGCCGACGTGGAACCACGCGGGGACGCCGACCGTGACAAAATCGACGCTTGGCAAACCTATCGCAAACAAACCGATTGCCGAGACATTCGGATTGAATTCATCGGTGGCATCGCAGAAAACGCTTCGTCCCATCGGACCGGCGCGGCGTTCCCTGCGGCGGCAACGGAATCAACGGGACCGGTCGCCGCCATGGTGCTGGAACGATTTGGCACGGCAAGTGACACCGACCGTAAGGCGGACCGGGGCGTTCAACGGGACGCTGATTCCACCGGGTCAAACACGAGCGACCAACCCGCTTCACTTGATCGATACACGCCGCATCGTTGGACCATCACGCGAGCGATCCAGGATGCCATCGTTCGTGCTGATTCGCAAACACCAACGATGGCGGGCCGCGGAATCCAATGGGCATCGCGGCAAAGCAAAATCAGCATCGCGATCATTGCCGCAATCGTGATCGCTGCCGCTCTAATTCCGGTGCCGTTTAACCTTCCCGTCGAAGGACGCGTGGTCCCGGTCCGGCAATCACGACTATTTTCGCCCGCCGCCGGCGTTGTATCCGAGGTTTTGGTTTCGGACGGCGAAACCGTCCGCAGCGGCCAGGAACTGGTCGTCATGCGCAGCCCTGATCTGGACCTGAAGCAACAATCCCTGTTGGCTGCCTTGGACACCGCCCAAACCAAACGCGAATCGTTGTCGGCGCTGCGATCGACCACCCGCGACACGCAATCGTCCGCCGACGCTCGCGTGATCGAATCCGAAATCATCGGTCTGCAACGCCAACTCGACGCCATCCATCATCAACAGAAACAATTGACGTTGCGCAGCCCCATCGATGGTGTCGTTGATCAATGGAATCTGGTCGATTCCCTTTCGTCCCGGCCGGTCACCCATGGCCAGTACCTGCTAAGCGTGATCGCCGAATCGGAGGGTTGGAATGCCGAACTGGACATTCCCGACCAAGCAATCGCGTACCTGCCATCGCACGTCGACCAACCCGTGCAATGCACGTTCAAACTGCGCTCCGATCCGACGCAAACCTACCAAGGCACCATCGCCGACTTGTCGTTGACCGCGGACCTGAACGCAGAGGCAAAGTCCGTCGTCCGCGGCCGTGTGCCCATTCGCACCGGCGACCAAGAACGCCTGCGACCGGGTGCCACTTTGGTCGCAAAAATTCACTGCGGCAATTCTCCCGCCGGCTTCGTCTATCTGCGCAGTCTGATCCAATGGTACCGTCGCCAAATTTGGTTTTAACGAATCCTATGCTTCCTAAACGAGCCATCCAATCCGTCGTTCGCAGCACCGTTTGCCTGGTGCTGGGATGTGTCCTTTCGCATTCTGCGGTCGCGGATGACACGATCGCGATGGATGATTTGATTGTCACGGTCATCGAATCGATCGATGTTCCTGCGGGCCGAACCGGATCGATCGCATCCATGACCGTTCGCGAAGGTGACTCGGTAGCGACTGGCAAATTGATCGCCACGACCGACGACCGCGAAGCTCGTATCCGCCAAGCGATCGCCGCAACTCAGTTGGACGTTGCCCGGCGAAAAATCAAAGACGGTCTGTCCACCGAACAGGCCGAAGCCGCTGTAGGTTCCACACGCCAAGCTGCCAAAGAACAAGAGATGCTAAAGCGGGTGGCCAACAAAAAGGCAACCAACTTAGTCCGCATCGCCGCAACGGAAAAAGCGTCTGAAGTCGCCAAAAACGAACTCGACCGTGCTTTGGCCTCTCGCCGCGCATACGCCCAAAGCATCTCGACATCCGAGATCGAAGGACTCCGTTTAGCCTACGAAAAGTCGATCCTGGAAACTCAGCAAGCCAAGTCAGAGCACGAAATCGAAGAACTCAGTGCTCAAGCCGAGACAGAGGCGGCTGCCGGCCATCTGTGGCTGGTCCAGCAATCGAAACTGGAACTTCGTCAAGCGGAAGTCGACGAGAAGATCAACGAACTGAACCTAGAACTGGCCCGCCAACAAACCGAACTGGCAAACCTAGAAGTGCTGCGTCATCAAGTTGTCTCGCCAATCGACGGTGTTGTTGTCGAAATCCATCGGCGGCCGGGCGATTGGGTGACCGAGGGCGAACCGATGGTTCGTGTGATTCGACTGAATCGATTGCGTGCCGAAGGTTTCGCAAACCTGGACGACGTGTCGGCGCTGAAGCGATCGCCGCAAGTCAACCTGCGGATCCAAACGGCAGAATCAGTGGTGCAACGCAGCGGCAAGATCGTCTTCGTCAGTCCCGAAATTGACCCCGTCAACAAACAGGTTCGTTTTTGGGTTGAATTCGACAACAGCGATCTAGTGGTATTGCCCGGCATGCGACTTAGCCTGGAACTGACACCTTGATCACCAGCGGCACAGACAATGGTGGGCGACGCCAATCGAGCCACATGCCGGCCAAGCCGGTACAGCCTCGACTGCGCGCCGACCTAGTCCATCGACCCATCTGGTCGAACCGTCGCCAGGTCTGGGTGATCAAAGACCCGATCGCTGGAACGTTTTTCTATTTCAGTCCGCAAGAACATGCGATGTTGAGCTTGGCCGATGGGATCCGAGACCCCGGTGAACTCCATCACGCCGCCGCAAAACTGTTCTTGCCAGCCCGGCTTTTGCCACAACAAGTGGACCACTTTTTTGCGGACGCCCAGTCGAAAGGACTACTCGCCACGACGCCCGCAAAGCTGCAACGCCCCATCGATCGACAACCTTGGTGGATCAAACCGCTGGTCATTCGATTGCCAGGTGTCGACCCAAGCGATTGGCTATCCAGATTGGAACCACTCGGACGCGTCCTCTTTTCTAGACCTGCGTTGGCCGTCGCCGGTGCCATGACGATCATCGCGACCACGATTGTCGTGACACGTTTCGGAGAGTTCGCCGACGACATTGCCACCGCGGCAAGCCGTTTCGACCAGTGGTGGATGTTGCTGGCGGTGATCGGCGCGACCAAGGTCATTCATGAACTGGCGCACGCATTGGCATGCCAACGGTTCGGAGGCCGGTGCCGCGAAATGGGTCTGATGATCCTGTTCGGGGTTCCTTGTTTGTACTGTGACGTGTCCGATGCCTGGCTGATGGATCGACCCTGGAAACGAATGTTGGTATCGGCTGCCGGGATGATGGCCGAATGGGTCATCGCGGCGATCGCCACCTTGGTTTGGGTATCCACGATCGACGGCCCGATCCGCGATCTGTGCGTTACCATCATGACCGTGTGCTCGATATCAACCATCTTGTTCAATGGCAATCCGCTGTTGCGATACGACGGCTATTATTTGCTTTGCGATGCTGTTGGCATCCCGAACTTGGGCGGACGAGCTCGCGAACAACTTCGACATGTCATCCGCCGGTGGTGGTCCCAAGATTCGTCGGCGGCCGGTTCGCTTGCCTACGAAAACTCTCCGTCCCAGAACCGCGAAAATCGGTTTCTGGTCGGCTATGCGGTCGCCAGCGGCGTCTATCGAACGTTCCTGTATGTGGCGATTCTGTCGCTGTTCTACGCTTGGGCGGACCAGCGGGGATTCGGGGATGCCGTGCTGGCACTGGGATTCATCCTGTTGGCGACCTGGGGCGTACGTTCAGCCAAATCAGCGATACAACGTCAACGTCCGCAGGGGACGAAGAACCAAGCCGGAACCGGGCGATCGACGGTCTACCGCTTGGGCTGCGGCATCGCTCTGGCCGCATCGTTTTTGGTTCCGTTACCGTCCGGCGTGACCGCCCCCATGATCACCGAACCCGCCGACAGTGAAACGATGGTGGTTTCCAAGTCAGGCTTCTTGGACGAATCCGTTCGTCACGGTGAAACGGTCCGTTCGGGTCAGGTCGTCGCAGAATTGATCGACCACCCAACCGCCGATCAAAGATTGGCTTTGGAGACCAAGCGAGATCAAATTGAAACTCGCCTTGCGACCATACGCGATCGTCGCAGCATCGATCACCAATCCGCCTCGGCGATCCCCACCTTAGAACGCGGCTTGCAGGAAACCGTCAAACAGTTATCGGTTCTGCAACAGGAAAGCGACCGGCTACGGATACGCAGCCACATCGACGGCGTCGTCTTCGCCCCGCCGACGACGATTTCGCGAAGGTCAGACCAGATCACGACGACCACCTGGTCCGGAGCTCCCCTGGATCCTGTCAACCAAGGTGCGTTGCTATCCGACGGAACGACAGCGTGCACCGTTGGTGATCGGACACGACGCGAAGCGGTCTTCTACCTGAGGCAACAAGACATTGACCAAGTTCGAATCGGGCAGACTGCGATTTTAAGAGTGTCGGGGCATCCGCGTGGCAGTGTGAAAGGACGAGTAATCCAGATCGCATCGTCACCCGAACAACAGCTTCCCGATTCATTGATTCAAGCGGGACTGTTGACCCCATCCACCATCGACTCGCAGGCCACACCGTTCTACCCGGTGCGAGTTCAGATCGACCCACAGGTTCACGGCCTGCCCGTACGAATGATCGCTTGGGGACAAATCCAAGTCGAACCCAAGTCCATCTGGTCCCGCCTAAACCGGTGGTCCGGCGAATCATTCTGATTGACGATCAGTCTTCGTCCAGAACGTCGAACAGGCTTTCCGCTTGAATCGTGCGGACGGGCTGGGCAGGCCATAGAACGACGTTGCCATCGTTGCCTGCGCTCATCAACAGCCGCCCATCGCGTGTCGCATCCACCGTGGTCACATCCCCATCGTGTCGTCGCAGCGAGATAATTTCTCGACCCGCGACTGGCTTTTGCTGTTCGTCCAGGGTGCCGATACGCGGATCCCAGACTCTAGCCGAATCGTCCGCCGATGCAGTGAAGATCCGCATCGTTTCCCCCGCACCAACCACAGCGACGTCCAACACGGCATCGGCGTGGCCATCCATCACAATCGGCTGGCCCAAGGGGCCATCGGCATCGTCGAGCGTCCAAACACGAACTTTGTGATCGGTACTGCCGATGGCGATCGTCTTGCCGTCTTCCGAAAAGCGACCGCAGGTAAAGTTGCCCACGGTGTCGGAACCGAATGTCCACACGGGCTGCGTTTGCCCGACGTTCCAGATCGTCAATCGTCCATGGTCGCCGACCGCCATCAACCGATTCCCATCGTTCGAAAACCCAACTCGACGGATCGATGTTCGATGACTTTCACCGCCAAGCGTTGCGGACAATTTCAGTGCCTTGGATTTTGGATTCCAAGTCCACAACTTGGCGTAGCCGTCGTCGCCGCCGGTCGCCAGCCAGTGCTGGTCCGCGTCACTCTTCATCGAGAACGCGACGCTGCGAACCGGTCCCGCATGCGGTGATTCGATCTTTTCGACCGCCAGCCCCGTTTCGGCATCCCAAATTTTGATGGAACGACTTGCCGTCGCCGCCCACTTTGCATCGCTGGACAGGCTCGCCTCGGTCAATGCTACGTGCGTTCGATAGCTTTTGACTAAGTCGCCGGAGCTCAAGTCCCACTGAAATGCAGCGTTCTGGTTCATCGTTAGAATTTTTTGATCCGCCAGCGGCAGGACTACTTCGGACGTTCCCAATCGTTCAGGTAACTGGAACTGACTGATCGCGGGCAAGGGTTTGGAATCGGCCGCTTCGGGATCACGCGACAGGGCATCCGGCGCGACCGAATCCAGATCGAACAGTTGGACCATCGACCCGTTGTCACCCCAAGCGGACCGACAAACCGCCGCCTGGTTAGATCCCGCCCCAAATCCAGCAGACGTGATTCGGCGACGCTGCGTGCGGCCGCTGGCCGTCGGGTCCAAACGCTGGGTCAACCGGTCCAAGACGACGCCTTTCCCAAGCGACAAGTCCCAACATGTGGCTGTTGTTGTCAAGCGTGTTTCCGACGACCGTTCGCTAACCGTCACAGCCCAGCGGGCATCGTCGGACAGCGACAACCGAGTCACAAAACCATCGTGGTTCCAACGCCCCACCTGCTGCCGGGTCTGCAAATCGATTTTGGTCAGTTGTTCGTCATCGGCCGCGACCAACAAATGCCGCCCATCCGGCGAAAACGCCGCCGCATTGATTCGAAATCCGCGAACGTTTTCGATCGGAGCGCCGATCGGGCGGCCCGTGGCTGCGTCCCAAAGCAATCCAAACCCATCGCGATCGCCGGTGAACAGTTGCGATCCATCGCTGGAGATTGCAAACGCCGTCACCGCCTGATCATGTCCACCCAGACTGTGCGTGTTGCGAGGTGGAAGTTTTCCGGTGGGATCCAGTTCCCACAAGATGGCTTTGACGTCCACGGAACTTGCCCCCGTCAACAACCACCTTCCATCGCTCGACACGGCAAACGAACTGTTCAATCCGGTGCCGTTGACACGATCCACTTCAACGCCACGATCGATGTCCCACACACGGATGGTCGCGTCCGCATTGCCAATCCATAGCCGATCCTGATTTACGTCGGTGGCCATCGACATGGCGACGTAGGACGTTCCATCCGAAAACCGATCCTCGTTCGAATCCAGCGTCACGACGGTCTTGAATGCCAAGGTTTCCGGATCGATCGCTAACACGCGTGCCGTATGGTCACGGCTGGCGGTCAAGACGCGAGTCCCGTCCAGCGAAAAGCGAGCGGATGAGATCTCCTTTGCATGAGCTTCGGCGTCACGCAGCACTTCGTTGCCATCGGGGGTACCACCATCACCAGCGCCGTCGACTGCCACCTGACTGACAAATTCGCCGCGGTATTGATCTGCATTCCAGGTGCGCACCGAACCATCGTTCGACGCCGACACCACTCGATTTCCTGCAGCGTCTAAAAAGTCAGCTCCGACCACCCAACCACCGTGCCCACGCATGACGGTTTCCAGGTCGCGATGTTCCAGTCCCCAACGTTTCGATGTGTAATCGTCGGATGCCGTCACGATGGATCGACCATCTTGGCTAAACCGGATCGAACGAACGACATCCTGATGGGCGATCCCGGTCGAGCCAACTGGTTTTGAATCTGCGGTCGATACCCATTGCTTGTCATCGTCAAAGCGAGGGTCCGAGAGCGCGGCGTAACGAACCGTCGATCGAATCGACGACGGGGCAGGGGAGACGGCAGCATCACCGCCGACGTCATCCACTTGGTCCAGCGCCGATGCGATGGCCTGGGCATAGTCAGACGTTTTCAAGTCCGATGGTTTCCAGACCCAGACGTGTCCATCGCGGTCACCCGATGCGGCCCAGCGTCCATCGTCCGATAGCGTAATTGCCGACACGGCTGACAAATGCTGGCTGAACGTGCCCAGCAAATCAGGTCGAAATTCATCGTCCGATGCGAATTTCCAATACGAAACCTGGCCACCGGAATTATCTGACGTTGCCACAGCGACTCGCAGTGCCGCCCGATCTCCGGCGACGGCCAATTGCCGGACAGGTGACAAGTGCCAGCATGCTTTCGCAGCCGTCAGCTGTTCCCCATCGTTCCCATCCCAGACACGAACAGTGCGGTCAGCCGAGCCCGAAACCAAGGTTTGATCGACGGTGAACTGCAAATCAGCGATCCGGCCTTGATGGCCATTCAGGACGCGATCACCCGAGGGCGTCAGGACCCAAATGTCGCCGGATTCCAGACCAACTGCGATCAATCCTGGGTCGTCGGCGATGGCCACCGAAGTCGCCAATCCAGACGCCAGTCGCAGCGGGTCGATTTCGGCATGACCGGCGAGGTTGCCATTTTCGTCAAAGGTTACCGTCACGACTCGGCCATCTTCGGTCGCGATCACGCCATGGCGACCATCCGACGAAATTGAGCTGTCGATCACCGGTGCATCGACTTGAATGTCCGATGTCGATTGGCTGGCTTGCTGCATCAGCCAACGCCACTCCCAGCCATTGGACCGCGGCAGATGTTCGACTTCTTTCAGGATTTTGCGAGCGCCCTGGCCATCATTGGCTTCCAACCGGGCCTTGGCCAAGCCAATCTTCGACACATATTCTTCGTACTGAGCGGCTTTCTGCCCCCGCACAGCAGCCTGCCTAGCTTCCGACTCTCTTTCTTTCGATTCTTCCGCTTCCTGCTTTGCTTCAAGTGCTTCTCTTGTACTTTTTTCGGCGACCAACCTAGCAGCGATCGCGTCATTTTTTGCAATACTTTCGTTGTCCTTAGCTTCGCGTTCTTTGTCCTTTGCAGCGTGGGCTTCCTGGGTTGCCTTTTGCGCCTCCTCTTTAGCCAGTTTTTCCTTGGCGCCGGCCTCTGTGGCTCGACTTGTCTCCAATTTCGCTATCTTCTCTGCCTTCTTCGCCTCCACTGCCGCCTTCTCTGCTTCGTTGCGTGCCTGGTTGATCCAGCCGACCGAAACGACGGCACCGACCAGAATGAAGACCAACATGGCGGCGGTAACACGCCGCAAAAGTTTCAACCTGCCAACGCGCGAGTCGCGTTCGTCGCGGGCGTGGATCAATTTGGCCAGCAACTCGGCATGTTCCGGGTTCTCTGCATCCAGCAACGCAATCCCGGATTCGAATTCACCGGTTTCATAAGCCGTTTCAGAATGCGCGATGATGGTTTCGGCCAACCCGTCGCGCGCCCGCTGGTTCCCATCCCAGGACTGGATTGCTTCCTCGAACCCTTGCACCGCGCGGTGAAAATCGGCCAGCGAACGATTCTGTTTGCCGCGGTGAAGCAGTTCGAAGGCTCGCGTCGCCTGACCGTTGCTTTGGTCATGCGACAGAAACTCTTGAATCGCTTGTTGGAACTCTGCCACGCTCTGGTAACGATCGGCCGGTAATGTCGCCATCGCT
The DNA here is from genome assembly GCF_007741535.1 of Rubripirellula lacrimiformis. Taxonomy (NCBI): domain Bacteria; kingdom Pseudomonadati; phylum Planctomycetota; class Planctomycetia; order Pirellulales; family Pirellulaceae; genus Rubripirellula; species Rubripirellula lacrimiformis. The sequence goes on along the minus strand of NZ_CP036525.1, from coordinate 2,066,806 downwards.
TTCATGGCGATGTCCATCAACTCGCCGCGATGCTTGTCTTCGATTTCTCGAATCGCGTTGTTGCGAACGACCTTCAGACATTCCGAAACGTTCCGTGCTTGGTGCGGGGCGTTCCCCGTCACGATCATGAACAGGGTCGCACCGAGCAAGTAGATATCGGCGGTCACCCCGATATTTTCCAATGGTCCGATCGCCATTTCAGGAGCCATGAATGCTGGGGTTCCGCCCAGTCCAGATGTCGACAGGATCGACGCTTGTTTTTCCTTGTCGTAATCGCCCGTCGGCAACGCCAACCCCCAGTCCATCACCATGACGACGCCAAAGTCGCCCAGCATGATATTTTCGGGCTTGATGTCTCGGTGAACCACGTTGCGTGTGTGCGCGAACCCGACCGCGTCGCAAACTCGCAACAACGTCTGCAGGTTCTCTGACATCGTCATCTGGGGCAGTTGATCCGACCAAGGAGTCCCGTCGACTCGCTTCATCGAATAGAACAGATCGCCGTCGGCAGTCAGTGCTACGTCGTGAACGGGAACGATATTGGGGTGATCCAAATCACCCGTGATGATCGCCTCGGCCAAGAACTGCATCCGCCGTTCGTCTTCGACTTTGTCCAGCCGACCTGATTTCTGAAGTTGTCGTCTTCGATTTTCCTCCAGCGGCTTGATTACCTTCAACGCCAGCAGACGGTCCAGCGAACGCTGACGCGCCAAATAGACATCTCCCATTCCGCCCTGGCCCAATTTCCGATTCAGCCGGTAATCCGACGGCAGATTGGGGTCACTGTGCGGTTCGGCGACCTGATTGCGACGCAGTCGTTCCAGATGAAGATCCGAGAACGAACGGTTGATCGCCGGTGAGTCGTAGCTGCGACTGGCGCGATCATCACCACCAACGATGCTGCTCCACTGCTTGGCTTCTTCGGGCGACAGTTCACGCGGGTTTACCGTTGCACCGATCGCCTGACTGCCCAGAATCGTGCCACCGATTTTGACGGTCGCATCCAACGAAGCAACGGTCGCTTCAATCCCAGACTTGTCGGCGTTGTCGGCTTTGACATCCCTGTCGGCGGTGCCCCGGTACACGACCGTTCCCGCGTTTCGAATCGACGCTTGGTTATCGGCCGATTCTTGGGCAGTGATTTCGACCGTTTGGTCGATATCGATATTGGCAACCGTTTTGTCCAACGGCGCCCGACCACCCGTTTCGGGATGGAACGTGGGATCCACCGCGACCGTTTCTTGGGTCCCATCTTGTGGTTCCGTCACCGCCGTATCTCGGACCGACGCATCCGTGTCCGCCGCATCGTCAAAAACCAACGTGCTATCCAGCGTCACCGTGGCATCGAGATCAGTCGGTGGCGATGGCGGCCGCGTGGGCAAAATCGTCGTGTGACCGGTCGGTGTTTTTTCCGTCGGACTATCCACGGTCGGATGATCACCATGCGCACCGGTGGCCGGCGATTCGCTGTCAGGCTTTGACGACCGATCGGCATCGCCGACGGATTCTTGTTCCGCGTCGATTCGAACCGTCTCGTCATTGGGTGACGATGCTCGCGATGATGGTTTCTTTTTCTTAGCCATTCAATTTCTAAACGAAACGTTTACCGAGTGCAGCCAGCACTCACGAAACTCACTTACTGAACTCGAGACGACAAAAAACGGGCCGCTCGCCCCAATCGATTTGGCGTCTGGTTGGATGTCCGAATCATTCGACGTCTGAATAACATCCCGGTTGCTCCGCCCCCAGCAAGTGCAACGCCAGCCGAAGATTCGAACTCGGCATCACCGCCGGCGTGATCCGCTTCCGTCACCGCAATGTGCTTCACCGCAGCCGCCCACCGGTCATCGGAACGGGACGCGTCCCACCGGGCTTGATCATCGGCGTCTTGATCGCCATCCGGTTGCCCGTCCCCGTCGATCTGACCGTCACCGGTCGGTTGAAATTTCAACCGCAGTTCGCCTTCGTCCAAATCGCCTTCGGGAATGGTCGCTTCGCCGTTGCGAACATCGACTTTCAAAATCGTGCGTTCGTTTCCATCGCCCAGCACGTACTCGATCTCGTACGCCCCGTCTGGCAACCGGGCGAACAGTTCCTGAATCTTGTCACCGTCCAAAATATTGTCAGGCAATTTTTTGGGTTCAACCAAGTCCTCGCCGTTGGGGTCGGGCGACAGCACTCGCAATTGGAAGTACTCGTCACGACTGACGCTGGAAACCGTGGTCGATTCGACCGTTTCCACCGACGTTTGTGCCACGACCAAGGAGACTTCATTACGAACGACGATCTCGGGAACGTCGAATTCGGGGATCACATTGCGGACGGGAAAGAAGGCGACCGGAATCGTCAAGCTGGGGATAATGAACGAGACTTGGCCACTTTCCAACGCAGCGGTCGCGGGATCATCGGTCGACGAAATCAACATCGAACGATCCGCCGTCCCATCGGTAAAACCATCCTGGCGAATCGTTTCGCCTTCGATCCAAATCGATTCGTGATGGCGTACTGCGAACTTCACATTCAACGGTTCGGTGGCCGCGGTCCGTCCGTTGAACGTACTATCTAGGATGTCCGCTTCGGTATAGAAGTGTTCGATCGTCAGGTTACCGGCACCTGGACCGGCGACGGGGTTGGGGAGCACGTTGCCGACCGAGTCCACCCCGGCGAACACATCTTGGTTGCTTGAAAGGCCATCGATTCGTTGGAATCGATCGTTCGCGGCCCCCCAATCGATGTCAATGGTCAGCCCCTGTTCGCCAACCTGACCGACGTTCAGCGACAAAATTCCTGTCGCGTCGTTCACCACTGCCTGTTCCAGAACATTCACCGCGATCGACGTCGGATCGTAGAACGCGAACGGGCTGGGCATTCCACCGTCGATCAAACCGGCGTCGGAATCCGATGGGTCGATTGGACGCGGCGCGAACACGCGAGCGACACCCTGCTGAGGTCCCGTATCGATTTCAATTCGTTGGCCAAGCACGACTTCATCCGCACGAATGTAGACAGCCCGATCCGAAACGGGAAGATTCGACAACAACGCTGAATCTTCCGACGTTTGCGTCTGCGGCACAGGGTCCGCAGCGGTCACCTTGTCGGCCTTTAGCTGGACGTCATCGCCCATTTCGAATCGTTGCCCCGCCACCAATTCGATCCGTCCAAATTCTTCCCCGCGAGCCCGAATCTCGGCGTCATTTTTTCTAGATTCGGGATCGTCACCCGGCATCGAATCCGTGATCTCGATCGCGTCCATCGCATGCACAACAATCTGGCCATTCGTCGTTTGCATCGCCGCACCATTGGAGTTGTCGGTGCGAGCCAACAGGATAGAATCCGACTCGTGGATCACGATGTCGCCCCGGTGGTTCCCCATCACCACGGCCTGAACCTGATCGACATTTGTGGCCAAGCGGATTCCGTCATCGCCACCACCATCGAATTGTTCGTTGGTGGCGACCAAAGTCAATTGATTGGCCGTGACCCAATTCAGTGTGTTTGCGGGGGTCCCCAAAATGTCATCGTTCGACATCAGAACCACATCGCCAAGCGAACCTGCGTCGATACGGCCAACCCACAGATCGCCGCTGGCCACGACTTGGATGTTCTGGTTCAGCGATTCCACATCGACCAGTTCGATCGCATCCACCGAGTCGACAATGGTGACGGGGCCTGACGAACGAACCTCTTCGACTCGGGTAAAGTTGTTCCCCGAATTGGACAGATCCACCACACCGCCGTTGCGAACCCATAATTGGTCCGCTTCGATGATCGTCGAACCAGCCTGACGAATATCGCCCGTCACATCGTTGGCAACCCCCAACGTCAAGCTTCCGCCGGACGCATCCACGTCGCCTAGCGTTACGTCGCTGGCTTGCCGCAATGTGATCTGATCGCTTTGCAGTGTCCCACCCGACGTATCGATCTGTCCGCCGCCCCCGATCGCGACAATGCTGCCACCACCGGCGCTGACGACCGCGTGGTGCTGGATCGACAGTAGCGTTTGCGATGTCAGCAGCACATCGCCCGATGCGGCATCGAGAGTTGCGTTCACGTAGGCGATATCCCCGCTGACCTGGATGTCATCGCGTACCGATACGGGGCCGTCGATCGTGACCGTATCACCAGCATCCACGATGGCATTGGCGACACCGACCAGCGAAGCCGCAAGCGTCACGTCCCCCTCTGCGACAACGCGAAACGTCCCCGTCGCCCCGGGGCCTACCGAAACCGCCTGTCCGATAACCGGCCCGATCAATCCAACGTCACCAGCACTGACCAGCCGACTGTCGCCGGACGGCAAACGCAGGTTGCCATCGATCGCGATGTCACCGGTTCCACGCGTTTCGTACTGGTCGCCCAACAGTCGCACCGTATCAGCGGTCAAACGCAGGTCACCGCCACGGATTCCCACCGACCGCGTTTCCACTTGGCCCGCGTCGATCGCGATCGAATTCAGGTCTTTCTGCAGCGGCGACTGATCCGTCTGTCCGACGTCCCCGCGTAGAAAAACCGCGCCGCCCGCGACTTGCCCGGTGGCATCGATCCGAAGAGTGTTGGACAGGCCATCGGATCCGGTGATCCCGTCCAAGAATTCAATTCGGCCCGCGTTATCGACGGTGGATTGGTTGCCCGAATCGATTCCAACATCACCGTCGATCGCCGTCGGCCCCGACACGTGAATCTCGCCGCCGGCGGTGCGAATTTCCAGATCGACCAACGTGATGTCAGTCGCGGACAAGGTGATGTTGCCAACGTCGATCGGGTCCAACGACAGAAGATCAGCCTCGGCACGAAGACTGCCGCCTGCGACGATCTCGATGTCTCCGCTGGCCGTCATGGACTGCGATATATCGACGTCGCCATCGACGGCGATCGTGATATCGTCGGCGTTTAGGACCGCTTCCACGCGAAGGTCACCCGCCACATCGCGGATCTCCAGATCGCCATCGATCGACAACGTGTCGGCATCGATCCCATCGCCCAGTCGCACGTCACTGCCACCGGCAATCACCAGATCTTCGACGAGGTGGCCGCCCGCGTTGTCTGATCCCGATAGATCCAACGACGCATTCCCCAACACGAAACGAAGCGATGCACCGGTGTCGCTAGCGGATACGGTTGCATTCTGGAAATCGATCGCACCGTTGCTCAACAACGAAACGTCGCCGGCGACAATCAGGCGTCCATCGACCTGCAACGTTTGGGAAGCGACGTCCAAGCTGGTTTGTTGGCCGGTCTGACCGATCGACACATCGCCTTGCAGCGTTAAAAGATCATCCGTGAAATCAAACACACGGACCGCGGACGCAAAGTCGATCGTTTCCGATGAAATGTCAATCGAACGATTGCGGTCGTCCGAAGCATGGACTTCGGTGATTGCAGTGCTGTCCATTCCATCGCCCGAGGCGACGCTGATGTCCAAGTTCGCGGGCAGTTCCAGCAGCAGTTCGTCGTCGCCACCGGCAAGATCAAAGCGAATCAACCGAGCCGTCAGCGTATCGGGATCCAACGGGTCGAACGAATCCCCCGGATGATTGGCGATCGGGATGATGTCATTGTTGCCGTCATAAAGTTGCAGATTGCCGTCAACGTCCACATCCAGACGAACGGTTTCGGCGGCATCGGTTCCCGTGACGATCAAATCGCCCAGCAACCCGATCTCTGCCGAAGCATTCAGCACCAACCGCGGTTCCAATGTTCGGATCATCGGTCGCGCCAAACCGATCCGACGGGGTGGGCCGATCGCGTCCTGCTGATGGGGCATCTGCCCGGCACCGCGCAGCGGTAACCTGATCAGACGAAAGAACCAAGCGATGGACGCCGAACGAGACATGGCCAGGTGACAGAAAAGGAGCGACAGAGAAGTCACAATCGACTGGCCTTATCGTAGTCAAAAACGGGATTTACGCGTATTTTTCATCGCCAGTTTGCCCATCCGTTGGTACGTCCCCCACCCGATGGGGCATCCCCGCGTCAAAATATGACGGTCCTAGCGATCATTTGCAGAATCCGGGTTCTGTTGGCCTGGCCGGTACAAAAACGTCGACGAACAGCGATAGACGCTTGGCAGTCCTTTCGATCCCCGTCCGCTGGACACTCTGACGATGGCAACGGCATCACCCAGATCTCGGCGAATTCAATCCTCCAGCCTGGCTTTTTTGGCCTGGGGGACAGCACTTGCGATCAGCACCAGCAGTGTTGCGTGGGGACAGGTCAGTGACGCAAACCGCGACTCGGCGCCACCGCTTCGCATCCAGCGCCTGGATTCGCCAGCAACATCGCTCGGCGAAATCCTTCGTCAGGAAAGCAATTCCCTGGATCGGCTACCTGCCACCGAGCAACCCCGCGAAATCGAAAGCCCAACGACCGAAGCCCTGCTGGGCGGCGGCGCAGCGGCAACGATTTCCGATTCATTGGATCGATCCACGCTGGGCGCGGACGATGACAACGATACGGCGGAAACGAAGGATGACGTTCGGACCAGCGGATTCATCAAGCAACTGCAAAAACCGCTGACGCAAATCCGACTGATGTCGACGGAAAGCCATGGTCGCGTCCCACAGGATCAGGCCGCCGAGGAAGCGTTCGCCGAATACCACGGGACCGCGGAACTGGTGACAAGCACGGGAGCGTCGATTCCGCTGCCCAATCGCTATCCGGTCGCGTTCTGCCACGGACCGCTGTACTTCCAACAACCCAACCTGGAACGTTGTGGAAATGGCTGCGGCTATCTCCAGAATGCGATCTCGGGACTTCAGTTGATGGGGAACACGCTGCTATTGCCGTATCACATGACCCAAACGCCGCCGGATTGCCTGGTTCGATCGGGTCCCGATTGCAAAACCTGTCAATCATTGCCGCTGCAGTTGAACCCGTTCCCGATCGATAGCCACGCCGCACTGGTCGAATTGGCTGCGATCGGTGGATTCGCGTTCCTGCTTCTCTGAGGCATCACCGGCTTCTCTAAGGCATCACCGGCTACTCGTAAGCCTCTGCGGCTTCTCTTCAAGTCCTGACGGCGGACTCGTTGACCGCCCCGGTGGAATATGCCGGTTGTAGGGATCAGCCAAACTGTCCAGTGTTGCGAAAATGCAACAGTTCCACCGGCAAATGGACAGACGGGGGAATCTGGCTAATTCTGACGGCCACCCAAAACGCAAAAACGACGTTTTTATCGGGTTTCCACTACATTTTGCTCAAGCCTTGCGTACCCTTGGAATGGTGAGCGCGGTCGTCGTCTGATCGGCGGACTGCGTCACCACCCGTGCCTGCCATCGGCCGCGACGCTGATGCTGTCGGAACTTTTCGTACACCGTTATCGCAAGTCAAACATGATCCGTTTCTTTCCCTTTGATCGATCTGCCATCGCAACCATGGCCAGCGCGGTCGCCCCAACCGTGGCTGTGGTCTTGACCACAGCTTCGCTGGCGACTGCCCAGGACGCTTGCTGCTTTGAACCGTCCTATCGTTTGCAGTGCGAAACCGTGATGGAACCGCAAACGGTCCAGAAATTCCGACTGACGCAGGAAACCGAATACGTCGAAGAACAGGTCACCAGTTATCGACCGGTTCTGAAGACGCGCACCGAAGAACGCGAATACAAGGTTGCCCGCCCCGTCGTCGAAACCAGTTTCCGCGAAGAACGGTTCACCGTTTGGAAACCCGTGGTGGAAACGTCGTACCGGGACGAAACGATTCAGCAAACACGTTACGTCAGCGAAACGCAAGAACGCGAAGAGCAATACACGACGTACCGACCGGTCACCGAAACCCAGTACTACCAACAACAGTACGCGGTCCAGCGTCCGGTGACTGAAACCCAGTACTACGACCAACAATACGTGGTGCAGCGTCCGGTGACCGAAACCCAGATGCAGACCCAACAGTACACATCGATGCGTCCGGTCACGACCGTACAGAACCAGACCTACGATGCAGGTGGCTACGTTGCCCAGAACGTCGTGACCCCAGGAAGCGTTCAGTACGGACTGCAGTACGTTCCCAATGCCTATGCAACGCCCGGCCCGTTTGGCCTGTTCGCTCGCGTTCGCGGCGCCTATGCCGTGGCCCCGCAAGTGACGCCGCCGACGGTACAGACGCAAATGGCCTACCGCCCCAACTACATCACCCAACAAGTCGCACAGACTTCGTACGTGCCGCAGACCCAACAGGTCCAAGTGCCGGTTCAAGTCCAACGGATGCAACAAGAGGTGGTCAGCCAGCGAGTTCCGGTTCAGACCACTCGCATGCAAACCGAAACGGTGACTCAAAACGTCCCGGTTCAAACCACCCGGATGGTCGCGACAACCCAGGTCCGCAAGGTTCCCTTTGTCGTTCAACGACCGGTCACCGAAACTCTGACCCGTAAAGTCCCCGTCCAACAACAACGTTGGGTGACCGAGGAACAGGTCCGCAAGGTCCCTGTCCAATCGACTCGCGTGGTCTACGAAACACGCAAAGAACCCGTTCAAGTCCAGTACTACGAACAAGAAGCGATCGTTCAAACGGTTCGCAAACCAGTCACCAAACAGGTCTACGTTCCCTACAACGAAACCGTGATGGTGCCTCGCCAAGTCGTCCAACGGATGCCGATTTCGTACTACGACCCGTTCAGCCCAGCGATCGTCAGCGGGTTCTCGTCGTTCAATTCGCCATCCGTGTCGGCGGTCCCCTACAGCAGTAGCCGGATCATCACCGAAGGATCACCGATCGTCACCCAACCGGCTGAATCGATGGGCGATTCGGTCCTGGAAGCTCCGGGAACGTACAGCGATCAACCAAAGTCGCGTTTGCAAAAGGTCGAACGAATCGCTCCTGAAACGGACGAATTCGACCAAGACGCTGACGACACGGACTCGCCTTCGGACCATGACACACTGCCGGCACCGTCGTTGAACGGACCAGAAACATCCGGCGATGCAGACAGCGATTCGGGCGTCGACGCGACCGAAGCTGGACACCGCATCCGCTGGAACCCAACCTTCGCTCGCGAAGTCTAAACCGAAATCGGATCCCGCACAGCGGATCGAAATTTCATGTAGGCCAAGGTGTGTACCGGAAACGCGACCAACAACATCGCGGTCATGTATCCGATCAACAGACCGTTGGTGCCGTCCCAGTATCCGCCGAACCAAACGGCGATTGCGACCGATCCATAGCCGATCACGCTAGCGTTTAGCAGTGGGCTGGACCTGCGTGACAGGACGTAAAAACTCTGAATGGCAATCGCGTGATTCAGAACGCAGCCAGCGCCCAGCATCGCGGCCTGTGTGACGGACAGGAACCTTGGTACCAAGGCGACCTGAATCCAAGTCTCTAAGACCGGCAACATTGCGATCAACGCAATCAACGCCCCCAGGCCGGCCACCAACAATGCGGTCGACGTGATAGCGATCTGGCGCCAAAGCGTGCCCGCTTCTTCCCGCCGCATTTCACCGTGAAGCGCTGCCACCACTGGGTACTTGGTTTGTATCCATGCAAGGGCCAACATCTGGATCGCGGCGACGATCGTCAGTGTCATTCCCAACGGGGCTGCTTCGGTCGCCGAGTGAAAATTGATCACGATCACAGTGAACAACCCGGTCGCGACGTAAAACACGATGCTGACGATCGCACTTCGCCACTGAATCGGAACCACATCCCGTCGCCAAGAAAAATCTTGGGGACGCTGATCCACGGCCAAGAACTGCTGGAAAAACGATGCGTGCCGCCAATGGGTCAGATAGGCCATCCATCCAGCCTGGGCGGCGGCTGAAAAGACCAACACCCAAAGTTTGCAACCTAGAACCAATCCCCCCCAAACCACCAGACTGCCGGTAACCATCTGAAACAGCCTGGTTCGGTACACATCGGCCCGAAACCCCGCCCCTTCCAGGATGGCAACCGAAGGAGACAGAAACACGGCGATCGCGGACAAGGGGACCACAAACATCAACGGCATCTGCCACCCGTCGGCAGCCCCGCCATGGAACGTCACCCAACCAAATACCAGTGCCAACGCTGCAAACAACAAACTTGCGACCGCGAACCAGCGGCGCGACCCGCGGACGAGTTCGGCCATTCGGCGGACCGGTTCATCAGGCGTGCCCTGTTCATCTTCATTCCCCTTTTCCTGGCCCTTACGCAGATGGGGCATTTCGTGACCAGCCTGTCCGATCAAGACATTCAACAGACCAAGTTCAAACAGCGACTGAATCCCAACGATCCCGATGATCCCCGAATAAACGCCTTGTTCCTGAAGCGAAAAGGTCGCAATGATCAACGCAATCGTGACCGGTCCCGACATCACTTGCCACACCTTCGTCGCTAACACCAGTGCCAGCGAACGGTCCAGATGAAGTCGTTCCGATAGATTGCTCAGCATGTTTGACTTGGGCGACAATGGGATGGGGCGTCTGATCCGAGGTGGTGCAAACTAAAGACTTAGCAAATCGGATACGATCATACCCGACCATTCCTACTCTACGACCGCCTCATCTATGCTCGCTCGAATTCACTTCTTCGGATTGGTTCTCTGCCTGACGCCATCCATTGTCTGTTTGGCAGTGGCGATCGGTGCAGACGTGACCCGCGGCGGCGATTTCATCGCGCAATGGGGGACGGGCCAATCCGTGATCGCCGCCATCGGCATCCTAGCCGGCATTTTGGGAATCGCACTGCACCGCAAAGCGGTCAAAGACGAACAGGCTCGATTGCGACGATATTCTCGCACCATCCTGTTCGCTTTCGTCCCACCGATGATCGCAGTTGGATTGCCACTATTGGCGGCCGAGTGGATTGCCAGTCGCTTTCCCGCCGATCGCCCTTTGCCCAGCGTCTATCAGCAACCGGATCCAACCCTTGGCTTCGCGTTGACACCGAATCGACAATATCGAATTGTCAGCGAAGCAAAAGACTTTGACATCGATGTAACGATCGACGCCTACGGCTTTCGCACCGCAGACGCCGATCCGACGGACCGTTCGCTAGGTGACTACGACGTCATCATCCTTGGTGATTCGCATGCGTTTGGCTTGGGTGTCGCCAGCAACGAAACTCTGGCTTCCCAGTTGTCGATGAAGCTGGCCGGGGAAGGGCTGCCGGCAAACGTCGCCAACGCGGGCGTTCCCGGATTTGGGCTCGGCCAATTTCTGTTGCGAATGCGTTCGATGAAAACGGCCACCCCGGGAACGGTATTTGTCATCTGGATCAACCCACTGAACGATCTAGTCAATCTTTCGATGGCGGTCGACTACCACTTTCCCAAACCTAGCGCCGTGGTCAGCCAATCGGAATTGCAGTTTCAACCAATCGGTTCGATCACCAACGATACCGGATTCTTGTTTTCCGAAACCTTTGACTCGCTGAATGACACATTCGGACTTCGCCCCAAACCGCGATGGCGACGAAGCGAACTACTTAGCCGCTTGGCGCAGGCGTCGCCTGATCCACTAGTGATCGAAGACGGCGTCATCCAATTGGTCGATTCGACCAGTCCCGCACAGTACTTGATCGATGACGAGCAGCGGATCCAAGAACAGCCACTGGTCTATGCATCGCGATATTGGCCAGAGATGCCGGCGTTCGAACCACACAGAGCCAAGCTGAAGGAATTAACGGATGCCGTCCTACGCGGCGCCGCTCGCATCGCCCAAGAACGCGACTGGAAATTGATTGCGATCGTGGCCCCCGAGGGACACCAACACCAAAGCTATGCCAAAAATTTCATGCGGCAAGTCGAGGCGGCCGCCGACCTAGGCCCGATGGAACCAGGCTGGAGCCACAACATGGTGCTTGATGCATTGCAAGCCAACCATATCGAAGCGGTGGTTGGCACCGACGGGGTCGCAGCGCAGGCGAATGAATGGTTCCTACAAAACGACGACCACACTTCGGCCGCGGGACAAAGACGTCTGGCCGGCCTGTTGGCCGATCAACTGATCCGATTGCAATGGATTCCGCGACAATGACCCCAACACAACCCATCGATTGCCCGCACTTAAGACTTCTGTCTTTCAGTCGCTTGCAAACCGCCGGCTGCCGCTGCGATCGCGGACCACTTGGTGAATTCGTCTGATCAAAACAAGGTATAGATGAATGGAGCCGCCGGTGAAGTGGCCAAGAACACGACACAGATCAACGCGACCACAGCAATCAGGATCGGTGCCAACCACCACTTTTTGTTGTACTGCAAAAAGCTAACGAATTCGCGAACGATACCGGGATCTTCGAACTCTAATTTCTGCAGTTCATTTGCAACTGCAGATCCGTGCGGCGCATCGACTGAATGGATCGGATCAACCTTCCCATCTTGATAGGGTTGGTCTTCGGCGGGAACGTTCGAATTCGCCATAAAAAGTACTCTCTCGAAACAGAACTTCAGCAAAACAGCAGCAGCGTCGACACCATTGATAATCCAACCGCGGGTCGGTTATCGATCAAACATTTTCTTATGCAGCGGACGTTGTCACTCTGTAAAGTAGGCAGACAGAAATGATGCCCCCAACGTGAGCCGCTTGGGCGATAGCCCCGGTTCCAGGATGACGAAACCGAGGCTATCGCCTAAACGGCTCGCTCAACCGACCGATCGTTGACGGCCTGTTGATTGAATCGAACTTTCAACGGCCATGATGATCCGCTGGCCGTGACGCCACGGGCATGGGCATGGGGGGGGATTCCCGGCCGCTCACGCGATCACGGCTCACTTGTGTCGGTTCAATTGTACCAAGCACCTGTCGCCGCCCCGCCTAATAAGTGTCGAAATAGCGTTTCAAATCAGTGGGGTCCTGGCGTGACGACCAGTAGGTGGTGGCGTTTGAATTTTTCTGTCGTACGCTTTTTCCTAGCATCCGCAGGACCAAGCCCAGTGGAAAAAACACCAGGAAGAAAAACCCACCCAAAATCAAAACGGTCATCCCCCACTGAATCGGCGACGTCAGACGAATGAACTGACGATGAATCCCGCGCCGGCTAGCGGGGAACGCAAAAAAGACGACGGCCAAAAGCACGCCAACGACAACCCCACCGACTGCCACAGTGGTTTGATTCCATCGCCAATGCATCAGCCACGACAAGGCAAAGATCATCGTCACCAATGACAAGCCAAAGTATCGCAGTCCGCGGTCGGTCAGATCTTTGTGTTGGATTAGGTTAGCAGGCATCAGTCGAGTGCAAACTTAGAAAGATACTGGTCGGTGGAAACACGGGTAACCGCTTGCTGATCTTCCTTGATCAACAACAGGTTTTCCAAAACGAGCACATCCATATCCGTCGCCATGAAGCACTGAAATGCTTCTTCCGGCGTACAAACAATCGGCTCGCCCCGCACGTTGAAGCTGGTGTTGATCAACACGGGGCAGCCCGTCTGTTCGTAAAATGCGCGAAGCAGTCTCTCGAATTCTGGGTTGCGATGCTGATCGACGGTTTGCACGCGAGCCGAATAGTCGACGTGGGTGATGGCCGGCAGATCACTGCGCACTTCGTTGACTCGCGAAAGCCCCGATTCGCCTTGGCTCACCGGGCCGCTGCTACCATCCGGTTCGATTTGCCGATGTTCGGCGATGTCACAGACCATCAACATGTACGGGCTTTCGATACCCTCGCCGATGTCGAAATAGTCGGTCGCGTGGTCCGCTAAAACGACCGGTGCGAACGGGCGAAACGACTCGCGGAACTTGATCTTCAAGTTCATGACCGATTGCATATCACGGCATCGGGGATCGCCAAGGATACTGCGATTGCCCAAAGCGCGAGGCCCGAACTCCATCCGTCCGGCGAATCGGCCGACGACCTTTCCGGAAGCCAACAGCTGGGCGACCTGTCGATTCCGTTGGCCTTCGTCGGGAATTTCCTGATAGACGGCACCCAGCTGATCCAAGCGACCGGCGATATTATCGGTACAGTAGGACGGGCCCAACAAACTTCCGGATTGACCATCGGGGACGCTCGGTTGCCGATCGTTTCCCAGAAGCTGAAACCAGATCAGCGAAGCGACGCCTAAGGCGCCTCCCGCATCTCCGGCGGCTGGCTGTACCCAAACGTTCTTGAATGGGCCTTCCCGCAGCAGCCGACCGTTGGCGACGCAGTTCAATGCGACCCCGCCAGCCATGCAGAGGTTATCCATTCCCGTTTTTTCGTGCAGATGGTTTGCGGTCCGCAGGATCACGTCTTCGGTAACTACCTGGATCGATGCAGCCAAGTCCATGTCCAGCTGGTCGATCGATGTATCTGCTTTGCGAGGTTGCCGCCCGAACAACCGATGAAACTTAGCCGACGTCATCGTCAGCCCCTGACAATAGTTGAAATAGTCCAGGTTCAAATGAAAGGATCCGTCGGCCTTTAGATCAATCAAATGGGTCCGAATCAGATCCACGTATTGAGGATTGCCATAGGGCGCCAGTCCCATCAACTTGTATTCACCAGAGTTCACTCGGAACCCTGCATAGAACGTGAACGCCGAATACAGCAACCCAAGCGAATGTGGAAATCGAATTTCGTCGCTCAACGAGACTCGGTTCCCGCGACCGATTCCCAAACTGGTCGTCGTCCATTCGCCGACACCGTCCATCGTCAAAATGGCAGCTTCGTCAAACGGAGAGGGGAAAAACGCACTCGCGGCATGCGATTGGTGATGTTCACAGAAACACAATCGCCCCTGATATTGACGATTCAATCCATCCCGAATTTCTCGTCTTAGATGAAGTTTCTGCTGAACCCAAGTCGGAATCGCTCTTAGAAAAGATCGAAATCCCAGCGGCGAATAGCTGAGATAGGTTTCGATCAGTCGGTCAAATTTCAGCAGCGGCTTTTCATAGAACCCGACATGGTCGATGTCCGATTCACCGATGCCCGCCTCGGCTAAGCAATAGGCAATCGCTTGGGTCGGAAAACTGGCGTCATGTTTGATGCGGGTAAAACGTTCTTCGCTGGCTGCAGCCACGAGCTTGCCATCGACAACCAACGCTGCCGCCGAGTCGTGATAAAATGCAGAAATCCCTAGAATCGCGACCATAAAATCCAGTCGTGCCGACAAAGAACAGAGCACATGGGCAGGCGAACGTTTGCTGGTTAGCCTAGCTGGGAACAGCCCGTGATTCTATCCCGGTCCATCGTGCCCCCCGTTCCAGCGTCCTCTTTTGCATTCCCAGCAGGCCAGCATGAACCGCGTTCCCGTTTCGACGAAAGCACACAGCGTCGCGATCGTCGCATGGCAATCGATGCCCGCCGTGTTCGGTGCTGGTGCCAAGGGTGTCGGCGGTTTGGAAACCGCGGCATGGACATTTGCGAAGGGGCTGGCCAGCCGAACAGCATGGCAGCCGACGCTCGTTTTTCGATCCTGCGGCCGGATCCCGCGCGACTGTGTCGAGGGAGTCCAGCTGCACGCCGATATCGACCGGTGGGAAAACATTCGACGCGATGTCTCTGCAAAAGTGGACTTCGGCAATCGACGGCTGAACCGTTTCTCGGCAAAACTGTTTTGGCAAATTCCTTTGCTGGCCGCCACGTGGCCGTTTCGCCGTCGCGATCCTGAACTGATGGCCATCGACGATCGGCTGATGAAACTTTCCCCCGATGTTTGGGTCACGATGGGCGTGGGCCGCGAATCGGCCGGCGTGATCGCAACGGCCGCGGCACAAGATCGGCCCTCGGTATTGATGCTTCAATCGGGTGCCGACTTGGACGAACGATACGCTCAGGATGCCATCACGCGATCGGCCTATGGCGAGCGATCGGATGTCTGCCGATACGCGATCGAACGAGCCGACCATGTGGTTTGCCAGACAGACGCCCAGCGGGAACGATTGGAAAAACTATTCGGCCGCCAAGGATCATTGATTCGAAATTCGTTGGATATCGATCGCTGGAAAGACCAGCGTGGCAAACATCCGCGCGGGCACATCCTATGGATCGGTCGCTACGAAGAATTTGCCAAACGAATTCATCTGGCGATCCAGATAGCTCAAGCCTGTCCCGATGTCCCCATCCGAATGATCGTTAACCCCGATGATCCGAATGTCGAATCCAAGGTCCGATCGTCTTTGCCTGCGAACGTGGAATTGGTGGACTACGTTCCATTCGACCAGATGCCAATGCAGTACGCCCAGTCGCGTGCGTTTCTATCCACCAGCTCTGCGGCGGCCGAGGGCTTCCCAAATGTCCTGTTGCAGGCCGCGGCCGCGGGGACGCCGATCGTGGCACTTCAAGACTTTGATCGATTCTTCGAAAAGTCCGGCGCCGGGATCGTTTGCGATGACAACATTGCCGATGCGGCGAGGGCTCTACAAGAATTCCATTCTGGCGTCCGCAGCCATCAAACCGATCCGGTCGACCGGTACCTCGTCGAGAATCATTCCTTTGACCACGTCACCGATCAACTGGCATCACTGCTAGAGACGACGCTTAGTGATCCGCGAAAATCCGCATCTTGATATGCCGCCACACGAATAGCATCACAGCCATCAACCCCAGCATCGCGATACAGATCCATAGCAGCATGGGGCCGATCGTCAAAAGGTTATAAGACAACCACGCGTTGTACACGCGGTCCCAGTTCACGATGGTCAGCACGGTGCCGGCACACAGGTAGGGGCCAAAGGGCACCTGGGGATCCCGAGTGATCACATACTGGATCAAGACGATGAAGATGGCCGCAAAGGGGGCCAGAAAAAACGCCAGAATCGCCCCTTGCCAGCCGATGAATGCACCGATCATCGCCATCAACGTCACGTCGCCGAACCCCATCGCTTCGACATCCATCGCCCACGAAGCAACGATCCGAATCGCCCAGACCGATCCGCCGCCCACAGCCAACCCAACCAATGACGAGAACAAACCCAACCAGTGGTCACCGCCGACATTCCAAACCCAACTGATCGCGATGACACCCACACACCACATCGCCACTAGCAGTTTCCAAAACCCGTAGCGAAACAATCCGGCACAGAAGTGCTGGATGGCTCGCGCGATCCCGCGACGTTTTGCCAACAATCCGCTCCAGCGGCGATCTGCCAATGCGAAGCACCACAGAGTCCAAATCGCTAAGCCCACTCGAAGCCCACTGATCCCTAGCCACGGATTGGCCTCTTCATACCAGGGCGAGTTGAACATCGTGGACTTGGTCATCGACCCCAACACGTTGAAGGGAGCTCCGACCGGCAGCACCGTCGGCATGAAGATCTGAATGGTGATCGCCCCCAATAGCAGCCCAATCAGGGTGCCGGGGATCGTAATGATGTCGGGGATGGTTCGTTCGTCCAAATCGATGAACGTTGCGGCGACCATTAGGGTCACCAAAATCATGTGAGCAAAGAACATCCAAGTCGCCGACGGCTCGACAACGTCCAGAAACCGCGGGATCCGAGCGGCGATCGGAAGCAAGCCGCCCACCTGGGTTTCGAACCAATACAACAGCGGTATCGAAATGGCCATCGCCACTTCGATCAGCAGCGGGCGCACCCAAAACCCACGACCGTGGATTTCCGAGTCGCGGTTCATCCGAAACCATCCTAGGACGGGGACGCGATCCAACGCGGTACGCGGTTGGGCTTTCGGCGGCGCCTTGCCCCAGGGTGAAATCGGGCGAGGCGAAAAGTAGGCGAAGGTGTAGATCACGTGATTGGCCAGAGCACCGCCGATCAAACCTATCATCGCAAGCAAAACGTAGCGAAGTTCGATGGGTAGTCCGATCCAATTTCCGACCACGGGGGGCCCCTGTTTTTGCGCAAGCTGGGCGAACGAGCCTACTGGTTTCCTGACAAGCCAATCCGAACATCGGTGACCTAGTTCTGTTGAATCGGCATTTCGACCGGTTCTGTGACCGAAAAAAGCATAAGTCACATCACGATCCCCGTCGACGGACCGGGTCGAATCGATTGACCAGCGTCTCACTCGCCACTAGACTGGCCGCAAGGCGAAAGATTCCCACACTAACGTGGTTCTGGTCGCCTCCCGCCTGCCCTTGCTCGGGCTACTGGTTTCGGTCACTCGATCGGTACTGGACCGGCGTTGTTACTAACGAACCGTTTCCTTCGAAAGCGCCGGTTGCTTAGAATGGAGCTTCGTTTGGGCCGAATAAGCGATTCGGTCACCATACAGCGCGAAGTAAACCTCTTCTGAACAGCAAACGCACTTGCGAAGGCTACATGCTTTCCGAGGGTTCCCGTATGCGCGTGTTCAGCCGACCTTCCTTGATGCTATGGATCTGTGGCTTCGCGATCACAGCCGCGGCCGACGAACCGGTATCGCCGGCCAGTGATTCGACGTCCGCGGTCAGCTTCCACAACGATGTGAAGCCCATCTTCGTGCGGCATTGCTACGGATGCCATCAAGGCGCCAAGCAACTCGGTTCGTATTCGATGACCGACTTTGCGTCGTTGGTCGCCGGCGGTGAGACCGAACAAACCGCGATCGTGCCGGGGAATCCGGACGCCAGCTTTCTGATCCAGCAGATCACGCCGATCGACGGGCACGCGGAAATGCCCGACGAGCCCTTCAAGCCACTTAGCGATATCGAAATCGATGTCATCACGCGTTGGATAGCCGCAGGGGCAGTCAATGATTCACCGGCCGACGCCGGCAACCAATTCAGCGCCGACCATCCGCCTACCTACGCCGCCGGGCCGGCGATGCCTTCGATCGATGTTTCGCCCGACGGAAATCTGATCGCCGTCGCGGGATTCCACGAGGTCGTCATGCTGGACGCCACCAGCCACGCACTCCATTCGCGATTGATCGGATTAAGTCCACGGATCAACACCGTTCGCTTTTCACCCGACGGACGGTCGCTGGCGGTTGCCGGCGGCACCCCCGGCCAACGAGGAGAATTGCAAGTTTGGGATGTCGAATCGGCCAACCTACGGCTGTCCCTGCCAATGACATTTGACACGCTTTGCGGGGCCAGCTGGTCACCCGATGGCAGCAAGATTGCATTCGGCGCCAACGACAACGTGGTTCGTGCCGTCGACTCGGAATCCGGCCAACCGATCCTTTTCCAAGGAGCGCACGAAGATTGGGTTCGCGATACCGGTTTCACCCCCGATGGCAAACACCTGATTTCGGTGGCTCGCGACATGTCATGCAAATTGACGGAGGTCGAGACCGAACGTTTTGTTGACAACATCACATCGATCACTCCGGGTGCGCTCTCCGGTGGACTCAACAGCGTTGCCGTCCACCCGGTTCGCAACGAGATCGTTATCGGTGGCGCCGATGGAATCGCAAAGGTGTACCGCGTGTTTCGCGAAACCGAACGGAAGATCGGGGACGATGCCAATCTGATTCGTTCGCTGCCCAAACTGGACGGCCGCATCAGTTGCGTTGCGATTAGCCAAGATGCAACGCGGATCGCAGCGGCCGCGACCATCGATGGCCACAGCGAGATTCGAGTCTGGCAATACAGCTTTGATGGCGACATGGACGAAGATCTGCGATCGATCCTCAGCAAGCGGGTCAACGACCGAAATGCGGAAGAGAAGAAGAAAGTCGACGCCTACCGCCAACGCGATGCCCAAGAAACCACTCGCGTGGCCGTCGCCGATGCGGCCGTCTATGCCATCACATTCGCCCCCGACAACAGCCTATTAGCGGCCGCCAACGATGGAAACATTCGCCACATCGCGATCGACGGAACCTCGACCGACACCTTCCCAGCCGTCCAGATCACCGCCGACGATTCGTCCAACAAACAGCAGTTCGATGTTCAAACCTGGATCCAATCGCTGCCGCCGAAGCAACCTGACACTCAAGCAGACGCTTTGGATTCGGCCACCGCAATCAACGTCACACCATCGTCGATTCGTTTGGGATCGCTTTACGATTACACCCAGTTGATCGTGACGGCAGTGGCCCAGGACGGGTCGTCGACCGACATCACTGCACACTGCCAGGTGGATGCCCCCCCGTGGATGACGCTGACCAACCGTGGGCTGATTCGTCCGATTCGCGACGGCGCGGGCAGCCTAACGGTTCACTACGGTTCGCTTTCGCAAACGATTCCCGTTTCCGCCACCGGAGTCAGCGGTGATGACGTTGACCTTGGATCGGTCGATTACATCCGCGACGTCGCACCGGTGTTGAGCCGACTGGGATGCAACCAGGGCACTTGCCATGGTGCACAGAAGGGCAAGAACGGATTCCGACTTTCGCTGCGTGGGTACGATCCTGAATTCGACCTGCGAGCGTTGACGGATGACCTGTCCGCACGACGAATCAATGCGGCCGCCCCTGAGGAATCGTTGATGTTGCGAAAACCCTTGGGCACCACGCCGCACCAGGGCGGAACGCTGATGACGGCGGGAGATCCGTACCATGCCATCCTGCGGCGTTGGATCGCCGATGGCAGTCAACTGGATTCAAAATCATCCGGCGTTAGCCATATCGAAGTGTTCCCGATCAACCCGATTGTGCAAAGCACCAAGTCGCGTCAACAGGTGCGTGTCGTCGCCCATTATTCCGATGGCACGCAGCGTGATGTTACTCGAGAAGCCTTTATCGAGAGCGGCAATACCGAAGTTGCGACCGCCGACAACACAGGGTTGCTGTCCGCGATTCGCCGTGGCGAAGCTCCGATCTTAGCCCGTTTCGAAGGCGCCTACGCAGCCACAACCTTGACCGTGATGGGCGACCGCAGCGGATACCAGGAATCTCAACCGGAAACGTGGAGCCAGATCGATGAACTGGTGGCCCAAAAGTGGCACCGAGTCAAAGTCGAACCAAGCGGGCTGTGCGATGACGCCACCTTCCTGCGCCGCGTCCACCTGGACCTGACCGGCATGCCACCGACCAGCGACCAGGTACGAGCCTTCCTTGCCGACGAAACATCAACACGCATCAAACGAGGGCGTGTCATCGATGACCTGATCGGCAGCGAAGCGTACATCGAATTCTGGACCAACAAGTGGTCCGACCTGCTGCTTGTCAATCGCAAGTTTTTGGGTGTCGAGGGCAGCACCCAATTTCGACAGTGGATTCGCGATTGCGTGGCCAACAACATGCCCTACGACCATTTCGCCCAGAAGGTACTGACGGCGGCCGGGTCAAACAACGAAAACCCACCTGCATCGTATTTCAAGACGCTGCGGACGCCCGAAGACACGATGGAAAACACCACCCATTTATTCCTCGGCATCCGATTCAACTGCAACAAATGCCACGACCATCCATTCGAACGCTGGACCCAGGACCAGTATTACGAGATGGCATCGTTCTTTGCCCAGGTGGGTCTGCAACGTGATCCCGCATCCGGGGATCGCAAAATCGGTGGCACCGCCGTCGAAGGTGCCACGCCACTGTTCGAAAAAGTGGTCGACCAGGACACCGGTGACGTGATGCACCCGCGGACCGGCAAACCGGTGGTGCCAACTTTTCCGTACGACGTCCCGCACGACGAGGCACCCGATGCCACGCGTCGGCAACGATTGGCCGATTGGATCACCGATGCTGACAATCCATACTTTGCCCGCAGCTACGCAAACCGATTGTGGGGTTATCTGTTGGGCGTTGGGCTGATCGAACCGATCGACGACATCCGCGCGGGCAACCCACCGACCAATCCAGAGTTGCTGGACCACCTGACGAATTCGTTTGTGGAATCGAATTTTGATGTCGCGTCACTGCTGCGCCAAATTTGCAACAGCCGGACATATCAGTTGGACATTGGCGTGAACCCGATGAACGAAGACGATCGTCAAAACTATTCGCACGCGCTCCCACGCCGCTTGCCGGCCGAAGTGATCTACGACACCGTCCATACGTTGACCGGATCGGTGACCCATATCCCCGGCGTTCCCGCAGGCACGCGGGCGGCCGAACTGTCTGATTCCGGCGTCAAACTTGCCGACGGATTTCTGCAGAACCTGGGTCGGCCGACCCGGGAAAGCGCATGCGAGTGCGAACGCAGCAGCGAGCTTCAGCTTGGCCCCGTGATGGCCTTGATTAGCGGCCCAACGATCGGCACCGCGATCGCAGACCCCAAGAACGAACTTGGACGTCTGGTCAAAGAACACACCGACGACCGCAGCTTGGTCGACGAACTGTTCCTGCGTGCCCTCGGACGCATGCCCAGCGATGCTGAATTCGGTGCCTTCCAGCAAGTCACGCTGACCATTCAAAAAGATCACCGAGACATGGTTGCCCGGCTAGCGATCGCCGAAGACGAGTGGAGCAAGAAACGAATCGAGCTGGAAAAGGCCCGTGAAGCAAAATTGGCGGACGTGGTCCAGCAAATCGCTCACCGCTCGGCAGCCATCCAACCGGAACGCAAGAAACTGGAATCCGAGCGTGCCAAGCGGATCGAAACGGCACAGCAGGCCGCCGACAAAACGATGAAAAACGTCGATAGCAAGATCCAGGCCTGGCAAGACCGCCTGGCATCATCGCCCCAGTGGCATCCGCTATTGCCCACTTCCTTTAGCACGACCAACCAAGCTGTCCTGACGCCGCAACCTGACCGATCGATCATCGCCACCGGCCCCAAGGGGAAAGGTGTCTATCACGTTGCCTTTCAAACCAGCCTGCCCAAGATCACTGGATTTCGCTTGGAAGCGATCGCCGACGCCAGCCTGCCATCGTCGGGCCCTGGACTAGGACAAAACGGGAATTTTGTGGTGACCGAAATCGAAGTTTCTGCAACGGCGCCGGATTCCCCCAAGAAACCGATCCAGCAAACCATCGCCAGCGCCCACGCGGATTTCGCCCAAGGTGGCTTTGCGATCGAGCAAACCTTTGACGGGAAAACCAACGACCAACGCGGCTGGGCCGTGTCGAACCAACTGGGCGTTTCCCACTGGGCGACATTTCAGTTTGCGAAACCGATCGCGAACCCCGACGGCGTGCTGCTGAGCTTCGATTTCCACCAGTTCCATAATGCCACCGATCACCGTCTGGGCCGGTTTCGCATCAGCGTGACCACCGACGACGGTGACATCGGACTATCCGAACCCGAGGCGTTTGCTGCGATTTTGGCGACGCCGGCTTCGAATCGATCCGACCAAGCCAAACAGCAACTGGTCGACTATCTGGCACGATCCGATTCGGAGATTCAAGAAGCCAAAGCCGCCCTGGCCGAGGCAAGCAAACCGGTGCCACCGGACGACGCGTTGGTCGCACTGGAAAATCGCAAAGCTGCTTTAACCGTCGCTACCCCTGACACTCCATCGTTGATTCAAAAGCGAATGGACGTCGCCCAAAGCGCTGGGCAGTTGGACAATCTTCGGCTGACAGCCGCCGAAGACCTGACCTGGGCGCTGATCAACAGTCCCGCGTTCCTGTTCAATCGTTGATCGGGCAGCACGCCCAGTGAACCGACCACGCCCATCCGACCACGCCCCTTTTTCACGACCTGCCCTGGAGCTATCGCCATGCTTTCTTTCAAAGGCTTTCCAGCCAAAGACCTATGCGACTCGCACTTGGTTGCGTCGCGGCGATCGTTTCTGCGTGTGGGCAGTTGCGGGATGCTTGGGCTGTCCCTGCCGGACCTGTTGAAGCTGCAATCTGCGTCGGGCGCTGAATCCACCGTGGGATCCCCGCTAGCCACCGGCGGGCCAGGGTGGGGCAAAGCGAAAAGCATCATCTTGGTGTACCTGCAGGGCGGCCCGAGCCACCTGGATTTGTGGGACCCCAAAGAAAACGTGCCGGACAATGTCGCCAGTATCTTCAAGCCCATCAGCACCAAGATCCCCGGCGTCAAGTTCACAGAAAACCTGCCCAAACTCGCTCAGATCAACGACCAGTTCACCATGATCCGGTCGATGTCCTACACGCCGAACGGTCTGTTCAATCACACCGCGGCGATCTACCAAATGATGACCGGCTACACGACGGACAAAGTCAGCCCGTCAGGCCAACTGGAACCTCCATCCCCCAAGGACTTCCCCAACTTTGGCAGCAACATCGTCAAAATGCGGCCGCTGGAAGAACCGATGCTGCCGTTCGTCATGCTGCCTCGGCCGCTGCAGGAATCCAATGTTGTCGGCAAGGGCGGGACCGCTGGATTCCTAGGCAAATCGTTCGATCCCTACACGCTGTATCCCAGCGGTGACGATCTGGACATGAACAAGATGGACCGGATCAAGATCGATGACTTGAAACTGCGTCCGGAAGTATTCAGCGTGCGGCTCCAGCGCCGTGCCAAGCTGCGTGACCTGTTGAATGCACAAATGCCAGCGATCAACCAAGCCGTCGAATCGTTCGAATTGGACGAGTACTATGACCGGGCTCTATCGCTGATCGTATCGGGGCGTGCTCGCGATGCATTCGAGCTATCCGAGGAAACCGATGCGACCCGCGACCAATACGGCCGCAACACATTCGGGCAAAGCTGCCTGCTAGCCCGTCGCTTGGTCGAGGCGGGAACACGCGTCGTCGAAGTCATTTGGCCCAAGGTCGCCAACAGCGACAATCATTCCTGGGACCATCACAAAGACCTCAGCAAACGGATGAAAAACCAATCGGCTCCGATGCTGGACAGCGGGCTGTCGGCGTTGATCACCGATCTGGACCAACGCGGCATGCTGGACGACACCTTGGTCGTCGCCGTGGGCGAATTCGGCCGCAGCCCGCAGCGTGGCGTCAGCACCAGCGGTAACAACAATTCCGACGACGGCCGCGACCACTGGCCATACTGCTATACCGCGGTGATGGCGGGTGCGGGAATACGCCGCGGCTATGTGCACGGCAAGAGCGACAAGACCGCATCGGCGCCACTGGAAGATCCCGTCCACCCGGCTGAATTGCTGGCCACGATCTACCACAGCTTTGGCATCCATCCCGAAACGATCGTCTACAACCACCTGAACCAACCACGCGAACTGGTCAAAGGCGCCGCCGTCACCCGCCTGTTCAGCTAACCGGCGGCGATTGCCCATGGGGCTGCGATCCCCAATCCACCCGACCGATCCTACGAAAAAACCCTGGCAGCGATTCAATCGCCACCAGGGTTTGTTTTGGTTGAAGTGAAGAAGGCCGGACCAAGCCTATTGCCGTCTTCGTTTCACCGAACACCGCCATGCATGTGCTTAGCTAGCAGCAGCGGCGGCGGCTTTCTCTTTGGCTTTTTTGTCAGCCGCATTCTTGTAATCGACAACATCCCAGACCAATCCGGTCGCCTTTAGCAAACGGATCGCTTGCCAGGTGATGTCAAATTCCCACCACTGGTGACCGTGCTTGGCCATCCGTGGGTAAGCGTGGTGATTGTTGTGCCAGCCTTCGCCGTAAGCCAGGATCGCAACCAACCAATTGTTGCGGCTGTCGTCCGTGGTTTCATAGTTGCGATAGCCGAACATGTGCGATGCACTGTTGACCAACCAAGTCGAGTGCAGGACGCCGACCAAGCGGACGAACATGCCCCACACCAACAATGACGTGGCCATGTACAGGCTGCCACCGAAGGCGAAATAACCGATGGCGAACAAGGCGGCCCCGGTCATGATGTGCAAAGGCAGGAACATCATGTCCAAGAAACGCATTCCACGTTCCTTGTACAAATCGGGAACCCAACGTTGCAGATAGGCTTTGCGGTCACCATTGTGGGTGTGAAACGCGAGCCAGAAAATGTGACTCCAGATGCTGCCATCACGCGGCGAGTGGGGGTCCCCTTCGAGGTCGCTGAATGCGTGGTGTTTCCGGTGATCGGCGACCCAGTCCAAAGCCGAACCTTCCCCGGCCAAGGTGCCGATGGTCGCGAAGGTGTACCGAACCCACGGACGGCACTTCATGCCGGTGTGCGTCAGCATGCGGTGATACCCCAGGCAAATGCCCAGGCTGCCGGTCATCCAGTGCAGAACGACCATCACGGCCAAACCGGTCCACGAGAAGTAGAACGGGGCGGCCAACACGACCAGGTGAGCGATCGTCAGCCAGCCAATGGCCCAATAGCTCAGATTCGAAACGTTGGACCGTTCCGCGGTCGTCGGCGAAGCATGCTTCTTGACCTTGGGCTTTGTTTCGGATTCAGGCCGCTGAATATTGGGTTGATCCCAAACAGGTGCCTGTGGATCGACGTCGACCAACAGTTTGCTGCTAGGACGTGCTTTCTTTTTGCTGGGGGTTTCTACAACAGATGCCATATAGCTGATTTCCTGTACAGAGTTGGCTCTTCAGCTTTCCCAGCTGAAAAGATGGCCAAAGTGTACTGAAAACTGTGTAAACCTCCTCGGCCCAAGATGGCCAAGTTTGTAACAGCCATGTAAAAGTCTGGTGGAGATCGCACCAAGAAGCTGCGGCCCCCCGCAAATCACGCTCTACAGAGCATTTCGGGCCGCGAAAATCGCCCCATCGGTGGGGCCCCCACGCCAGAAAAAGCCGAAAACGGCAATCCTCTGACGCGGGCTTCTAAATCACGACCGGCAAAGACGCTCTTGTCCCATCGCTGGATTTGCCAGACCTGCAAAATCCAGGCGTTCCGCCGCGCCGGCGTCACCCACGATCCACCCAATCGCGTGATGGCGACCTGCGAGGACTGTGGGGGCGTTTAACCGCGAGCGATCGTCTGTGCCTTGGCCATCGCGTCTTCGGCCTTGGTGATGTACTGCTGCTCTTGGGTGCCAGCCCAGGCGCGTTGGTAGGTCACGCTGAGCGCGGTGAAATTGAACGAATCGGTCGGTTCCAATTCGCAAGCTTTCTCGCCGTGGGCGATCGCCAAGTCATGCTGGCCGGTCTTGGTATAGGCCCGCGACAGCGCCAGGTGAGCGAGCACAAAGGTTTCGTCCTTGGCCACGATCTCATTCAGGCCGGCGATCGCTTCGTCGAACTGCTCGGCGTCGATTAGCTTTTCGACTTCGTTGTACTTTGCGTAAGGATCACTCATCAGATTTTCCGCGTACGTTTCGTTGGATTTGATTGGGAATCGTGAGGGTATAAAAAAAGGGGCCCATGGAACTGGATCCACTGGGCCCCTTCACATTCGGAATGTTTCGGCAAGTCAGACCTGCCGAAGGTGCGCCCGCAAACGACTACTTCTTGCTGTTGCGGAGTGCTGCCTGAGCGGCGGCTAGACGTGCGATTGGCACGCGGAACGGGCTACAGCTGACATAGTCCAAACCGACGCGGTGACAGAAATCCACCGACGATGGGTCGCCACCATGTTCGCCACAGATACCGATCTTCAACTTGCTCTTGGTGCTGCGTCCCTTTTGGACACCCATTTCGACCAACTGGCCCACACCCGACTGGTCCAACGATTGGAACGGGTCGACGTGCAGGATGTCTTGCGACAAGTAGTCGGGCAAGAACGTGTTGATGTCGTCACGGCTGTAACCGAACGTCATTTGGGTCAAGTCGTTCGTGCCGAAGCTAAAGAAGTCAGCATGCTCGGCGATCTTGTCGGCGGTCAACGCTGCACGTGGGATCTCGATCATGGTACCGATCGAAATGTCCAGCTTGCCTTCGAACTTCTTGGCTTCGCAGGTTTCCTTGATCGTTTCTTCGACCTTGGCACGCAGCATCGAAAGTTCGGCTTCGGTGCCGACCAACGGGATCATGATTTCCGGCATCGCCTTGATCTTTTTCTTCGAGCAACTGATCGCCGCTTCGACGATTGCCCGAACTTGCATTTCAAGGATTTCCGGATAGGTCACGCTCAAACGGCAACCACGGTGACCCAACATCGGGTTGGATTCGTGCAGCGCTTCGGCTCGCTTGACGATCTGGCCAGGCTTGACGCCCAATTCTTTGGCCATTGCCTTTTGCGCGTCCGCGTCGTGCGGCAAGAACTCGTGCAAAGGTGGGTCCAGCAGACGAACGGTCACTGGCAGACCGTCCATTGCTTTGAAAATGCCTTCGAAGTCTTTGCGTTGGAAAGGCAACAGTTTCTTCAGGGCCGCACGACGATCTTTTTCGTTGTCAGCCAAGATCATGGAACGCATGTGGATGATGCGATCGGCATCAAAGAACATGTGTTCGGTACGGCAGAGGCCGATTCCTTGAGCACCGAACTCACGAGCCCGCTTGCTATCGGCAGGCGAATCGGCGTTGGTACGAACGTCCAAGGTACGGAAACCATCGGCCCATTTCATCAGCTTGGCGAAATCGCCCGACAACTTCGGCTCTTGTGTTTCCACTTCGCCAGCCATCACTTCGCCGGTCGTGCCGTCTAGGCTGATGATATCCTTGCCGTTGAACGTACGTCCGCCGACCTTGATCTTCTTGCCCTTTTCGTCGATGTCGATCTCGCCGGCTCCGGCGACACAACACTTGCCCCAACCGCGAGCAACCACAGCAGCGTGGCTGGTCATCCCACCGGTGCTGGTCAGGATTCCGGCGGCGGCGTTCATACCGTCGACGTCTTCGGGACTGGTTTCTTTACGAACCAAGATGACCTTCAAACCGGCTTCGGCAGCTTCGCGAGCTTCGGGAGCACTGAAGACCAACTTACCAACCGCAGCACCTGGCGAAGCAGGCAAGCCACGGCAAAGAACGTCGGCAGCGTTACGAGCGGTCGGCTTGAAGCTAGGCAACAACAACTGGGTCAAGTCGTTGGCAGGAACCCGCATCACGGCTTCCTTTTCGTCGATCAGCTTTTCCTTAACCATGTCGCAAGCGATCTTGACCGCTGCGACTCCGGTGCGTTTACCGGTTCGGGTCTGCAGCATGTACAGCGTGCCACGTTCGATCGTGAACTCGATGTCCTGCATTTCCTTGTAATGATCTTCCAAGGTCTTCTTGATCTCTAGCAATTCTTTATGAACGGCTCGATTCCATTTGGGCATTTCAGCAACAGGTTGTGGAGTCCGGATACCGGCCACCACGTCTTCGCCCTGAGCGTTGATCAAGAACTCGCCAAAGAACTTGTTCTCGCCGGTGTTGGGGTTCCGCGTGAAAGCGACCCCGGTTCCCGAGTCGTCGCCCATGTTGCCATAGACCATCGACTGAACGTTGACGGCGGTTCCGAGCAAACCACGGATGCCTTCGATTTCACGGTAGCGAACGGCTCGGCTGGTGTTCCAAGATCCGAACACAGCTTCGATCGACAGTTGCAACTGCTTGATCGGGTCCTGTGGGAAATCTTCGCCGCTTTGCTTCTTGTACAGCGCCTTGTAGTCTTCGCACAGTTGCTTCAGACCTTCGGCTGGTACCTCGGTGTCCTCGGTAACCTTGTATTTCTTTTTGATCTTGTCGAAAGCGGTTTCGAAGGCGTGGTGGTCCATGCCCATCACAACGTCGCCGAACATGTTGATCAAACGACGGTAGGCGTCGTAAGCAAAGCGTTCGTTCTTGGTGGCCTTGGCCAAACCTTGAGTCGCCGCGTCGTTAAGGCCCAGGTTCAAGATGGTGTTCATCATGCCCGGCATGCTGACCGCTGCACCACTGCGAACGCTGACCAGCAATGGGTTCGAATCATCGCCGAACTTCTTGCCCAATTCCTTTTCCAGGATTTTGACAGCCGAGTTCACTTCGGCCATCAAACCGGATGGCAACTTCTTCTTGGACTTGTAGTAGGCGTCACAGCATTCGGTGGTGATCGTGAATCCGGGAGGAACCGGCAATCCGATGCGGGTCATTTCAGCAAGGTTGACACCTTTACCGCCGAGAATGCTCTTGCTGACACCTTTGCCTTCGGTCTTTGTCTTACCGAAGTAGTAAACCATCTTTGCTTGTTTGGCCATCGTTTTTCTCTAGGGAAGCCGTTAGTCAGTGATTTTTCATGGATGCGTATGAGTGCCCGGTCGCCACCGGACGACGGTCCCCACAGCAAAACCATTGCCAGGGCAAACAACCGCCTCAGGGGGCATCCGATCTCTCCGGCAAAGCTGAAACGATACTCGATTCAACAACGCTGGTTTCACGGTCGACTCGGAGACCCGATTCATCCGAATCCGCAGACGCTACGGGTGCTGCAAATTCTTTGTCCGCCTGCGAAATGCGTATCGCAGAGGGACCATCCGGTGGGTCGGGGTGAGCCGATTGGTGATGAGAAGCCGACGCAGGAAGCTAAACAACCGCCATCTGTGCCTGAAAACACGTCAATTTTCCGGCTAAATGTATTTGCGGGCTGACGAATGGTCAATGACGAGCTGCCCGAAAAGCCTATCAAATACGACCAGTCCACGCGATCGTCCTATTCTCGCTGCAAAGAATCTGTCTTCGGCAATCCGCCGCAATCGTCGCCAGCGAAATCATTGATCGCCAGAAATTCAATCGGCTGGCCAACCAGGACGCCGTTAAAACACGGCACAACAGGCAAATTCAACAGGTACAGGGCACGGCAAAGAGCCCCCAGCGAAGGGCCAAGACCGGCAAAGAGATGACCTGCGATTCAAAAAAATAGGGCTGACAGGAATCGAACCTGCACTTCCGAAGAAACTAGATCCTAAATCTAGCGCGTCTGCCAGTTCCGCCACAGCCCCGGTTTGAATTCGCTTGCACATCGCCGAGTCTAACGATGCTTCGATCGATTCCAAGAGGTGATGACCTCGAAAAATCGAATTCCATTCTAAAAATGACTCGCACACAGCCATCGACGAACAGCCGAAAGTGTCGCCAGTCGATCACGACCGTCCGCCAAGTACGAACGTTTGCCAAGTAAGACCGTTCGGCAAGCCGATCGATACTACCGTCGCCGGCTGAATCGCCATCGCGACCATCCAAAATCGGCGACATCCAACGCATGGCTTTCTCGGCGACCGCTGCACTGGTCAGTAGCCATCGCCGAAGCTCGCAGACTTCGGCTTCTGGATGCCGATCCGAACCACGTCCATGACCGGATCGGTCTCTATCTGAAATTCAATATCGGTGCGACCAGCCGAATCCTGCAGACAAAGTCCGCCCCGTCGCTCGGCCAGCAATCGGCGAGCGCACATCCGCTGCCCCAACGAACGCCCACAGGTGAACCCACAGGCGTCTGTCGCGGCAAATCCGATCAGTTACCAGCGGCGTCAGCAGCAACGGTCGGAACGACCCAAACCTTGACGCTGGCGTCCACTTCGCTGTGCAAGTGAACTTTGACCGTGTAGAGGCCAAGTTCCTTCAGCGGACCTTCCAAACGAATTTGGTCGGTAGCCAAGGTGAAGCTGGCACCCTTGAGCGATTCGACGATTTCGTGGGCTCCGACGCTGCCGTACAGATGGCCTTCGTCGTTGGCGTTGGCTTCGATCGTGATCGACTGACGACCCAATTCGTCGGCCAGCTTGCGGAATTCGCTGAGCTTTTCGAGTTCGATCGCACGCAATTTTTCACGGTGCTTTTCGACCATTCGCTTGTGGTGGTCGGTTGCGACGGTGGCCAGACCCTGTGGCAACAGGAAATTCAGAGCGTAACCGGACTTCACCTCGATGATGTCGCCCTGCTTACCAAGATGTTCGACGTTGTGGATCAACAGCAGTTGAATGCCGCCGTTCTCGCCTTTGGGCAAACGCTTGAAGGTCTGGGTACGTCGACGGGGAGTGGAGGTAGTCATATCAAAACTCTGAATGATCGAATCAGTGATTCAGTTGAATGGAATGTTAAATTTCAGGGGACAGGTGACGAATCGCTGGGATTCGACCAGCCTCGTCAACGGTCGCAGTTGGCTTGCCAGAACGAAATGTATAGCAGATCGCCCTACTAAAATGGAATATCTGGCTCGTCGTAACCGGGACCATCCCCGGTGGGCTGAGCCGACCGTCCTTGGTTGGATTCTTTGACGCTTTCGGAGCGACCACCGGAACCGCCATCGCCTGAACTGTCGCGTCCCGAATCATACTCGCTGTACTCGTCACTTCGCGAAGCCGATTGCGCTGCCGGTGCAGGCCGTGCGGCTGGTGCTGGACGGCTTGCCGATCCACCGCCACTGCCGCCACCGCTTCCTGGCGCGCCACCGCTTAGCATCTGCATTCGGTCGCAAACAACTCGCAATTTACTTCGTTTCTGGCCGTCGGTTTCCCAGGTATCCAGTTTCAACCGACCTTCGACCAAGATCGGCGAACCTTTGCCAAGGTATTCGCTGGCCACTTCTGCCGTTCGCCCCCACAGGGTGACGTCCACAAAAGTCGTTTCTTCGACCCACTCGCCGCTGGCCGATTTGCGTCGGTCATTCACCGCGATACTGATGTCCGAAACCGCAGTTCCACCTGGCGTGTATCTCAGCTCGATATCTCGAGTCAGATTGCCCACCAAGATGACTCGGTTATAGCTTGCCATGGGTTTCCCTTGCCTGCATCGAACGCCTGCAACCGATTTGCATTTTCATCAAACGCAGTGGAGCACAAGCGAATCTTTGAAATACCTACGCTTCGACGGCTGCGTCGTCGCTTTCGGCAACGACTTCAGCTTCACCGTCTGCGGATTCAGCCGAAGCTGAAACGCGGACCGATTCGCCACGAGCGTTTGCCAAGATCGGCTCGATCAACCGTGGTTCCAGCTTCAACGTCATCTGACGCAAAACAGGTTCGCACAACTGGAAAGCGCGATCCAGCTTGTTCAGGCTAGGACCTTCCATTTCGAAGTAGGTCAACCAGTAGGTGCCCTTTTGGTGCTTGTCGATTGGATAAGCAAGCTTTTGCTCCATCCACAATCGACTGACCAATACTTCGCCACCGGCTTCGGTGATGATGTCGCTGACTTGCTTGCTGACGCCACCGGGATCGCGAGCGTACAGGTTGCTATCGAGGATCAGCAGGGTTTCGTAAGTGTTCTTTTTAGCCACAGTCGGTCAATCTCTCTAAAACAGTTTCGGTCGTTGGTCGTTGTTTTTGGACAGTCTATCTGCTCTCTACCCGCTGGCGGACTGACACAGCCCGCCGAATCCAGCGAACCTTCAAGAAGGTCGCCCCGGCTTCCCGCCGTTACCGGAGACGTCCCTTTGCTTCTTGGACGCTCCTTTTTTGGCTCCGCCGTCATCGCCGCCATTATGCCGATTCATCGCCGCGGCGACACCATCGGTGGCCCAGCTGATCGCGACACGAGCCGCAGCGGTTGCGGCAGTCTCCATCGTCTCTTGTTCGTTACCCGAGAATTTCCCGAGCACGTAGTCTGTTACTTCCCAACCTTCGGGCGGGCGTCCGATGCCAATCTTCAGCCTGGCGAATTCGTCGCTCTGCAGGTGCCGGATCGTATCAGCCAAGCCCTTCTGGCCTCCCGCTGAACCCGACGCTCGCAACCGCACCTTTCCGCTGGCTAAGTTCAAATCGTCACAGACGACCAAAACATCACTGGCAGCCAACTTATAAAAATCCATCGCCTTGCGAACACTTTGCCCGCTGGCGTTCATGTACGTCTGAGGCCAAAGCAGAATCAACCGCTCGCCTGAAACCACCGCGTCGGCCGCCATCGCTTCGAATTGAACCTTCGAAGGACTAGCAGAAACCAAAGCGGCAACTTTATCCACTACGACAAACCCGATATTATGCCGGGTTTGCTCATACTTTCGGCCGGGATTCCCGAGCCCAACGATCAACTTCAAAGCCTTGCGTTCCAGCTTGCGAGGGCACAAAAACCTGACCGTTTTCCGCGACTGACAACCCGGGCGGTCACAAAATACTCACGCCCACCATTGCCAACCAGGATCATCAGTCCTCACCTTCGCTGCTGTCGCCACCCTTGGAGATCACCTCAGGCTCGCCACCAACGGCGACGGCTTCGTCACCTTCTTCGCTGGCCTTGCGAGGCTCTTCGACGTGACAAACAACCGTTTCGGCAGGCGTGACCAGTTCGACACCCTCGGGCAACACTAGATCGCCAGCGGACAAGTGCCCGCCCAACGCTAGTTCCGAGACGTCCAGATCAATGTTTTCAGGAATCGCGCCGGCAGGGCAGCGGATTTCGACTTCGTGGGAGTTTTCCAGCAGCATGCCGCCTTCACGAACTCCAACAGCTTCGCCGCGGACGTGAATTGGCACGTTCACAGCAACCATTTCTTTCAGGTTCACCCGAATCAGGTCCATGTGCAAAACGTCGATGCCCAAAGGATCCCAGTGGATATCGCTGACCAAGGCGGTTTCTTTGCATACGCCCTTCAGTTCGACCATCTTGCCGTGGTGACGCAACAAGGTGCGAACCTGGGCTTCCGGGACTGCAAGATGCTTGTTCTCTTCGCCGTGACCGTAAAGCACTGCAGGAACAAGACCCTTGCGACGTAAACGACGAGTCGCGGCAGAACCGACTTCCTCGCGAGTTTCGACTTCAAATACGTCTGCCATCGATGCTTTACCTTAAACTGTCAATGTTGATCGGGTGGTTTGTTTTGTTTGGCCGCGTTTTGCAGTGCCGGCGTTCGATTTCTTCGACCGTTTCCTGGCAGGCTAAACCTTTTGGTGCGATGATTGCACACGAGATTTTCACGCGAAGCGGGTAAGTATGGCGGAAGAAGCCGCTCACGCAAGCCCAAAGCGACTGTGACGGCTTGGGAAAACAGGCGATTTGCTAACCGCTGACTCCGAATGTGCCCGCGATAGCGGAAAACACAACGGTGGACACACCTAGAACGTCCACCAAACCTTTTGAATCGGTACAACCGGAAAGATTTTTCTGCCCGACTGGCGGCGACGGGACCTCCGGTCGGCTTGGTCCCCGCGAATCGGCTGGCAGCCGCGATGGAGTCCGCCCCCCCGCATCGACCGTGCGATTTTCACCCGCGGCGATCGGCTGGGTCGCCATCGGAACCGGTGAACCTGTTTTCCTACATTCCCGTCTTTTGAGTCCTTTAGCGGAAAGCGACTCGGCTGGTACACTTCCAGGCAGTCAACCGTGTCCATTTCGAGTGAGAGTTTTCATGGCCCAACGCAAGGGTTCTGAGTTTGCCGGTCTGTCCGTCGCCATCATCACGCCGTTTTCCGACGACAAAGTCGACGTTGTTCGACTTCGGGAACAAGTCGAGTTCCAGATCGCTGCCGGCACCAAATGCATCGTTCCCGTCGGCACCACCGGCGAATCGCCAACCCTGTCGCACGACGAACACGAACGCGTCATCAGCGAAGTGATCCAGTGCGTTGCGGGGCGAGCCAAAGTGATGGCCGGTACGGGAAGCAATAGCACCGCCGAAGCGCTGCGGCTAACCCGCCGTGCGGCTGCCGAAGGCGCCGACGCAACGCTGCAGGTCGCCCCCTATTACAACAAGCCGACCCAGGAAGGCTTCTACCAACACTTCAAAGCGATCGCCGAAGACATCGATATCCCGGTGTGCGTTTACAACATCCCAGGCCGAACCGGCAAAGAGATCGACGTCGATACGATCCAGCGGCTATCCAGCCTGGACGGCATCAAGATGGTCAAGGAAGCCACCGGAAAACTGGACCAGTGTTCGGCCATCCTGGGCACGACCGATCTGACCGTGCTGTCGGGCGATGACTCGCTGACTCTGCCGATGATGAGCGTCGGTGCCGAAGGCGTGATCTCCGTCGTCGGCAACTTGGTACCGGGTCCAATGATCGAATTGGTCCAAGCCGCGGCGGCGGGCGACTTCGAAACCGCTCGAAAACTGCACCACCGTTTGTTCGCGCTCTGCAACACCATGCTGGGCCTGGCAACCAACCCGATCCCTGTCAAAACCGCCATGCAAATGGTCGGACGCGACACGGGCGAATTGCGATTGCCAATGACACCGCTGGACGCCAAAGACTGCGAAACGCTACGCGAAACCCTGTTCGCATTCGGATTGCAAGAAGCAACGGCGGTCTAATTCCGCATCCGCCACGCGCGGATATCAGGTGCAGCATCCCATCAGCCGCCACGCGATAGCGTCCGGCTGAAAGCGGGAACGATGGCCAGCAGCCTGCTGGTTCAGCGAGCCGCTTGGGCGATCGCAGCCTGCTGATTGAGTCGCTGCCAAGAAAGTAGCTTTGCAATCACAACCCGACGCGTGAGCGGCGTTGTGATTGAGTCGCTGCCAAGAAAGTAGCTTTGCAATCACAACCCGACGCGTGAGCGAGGGATCCTATTGAACCCCTGGCTCACGCAGCGGGTTACTAGATCAGCAGGCCGGTAAGCGAGCGGCGAAACCGAGGCGAGCGACGAATCGGCAAAGTCAAGATACAAATTGCCGAGTGTTTCGGCGGTTGGGGTTTGCCGAAAGTCTTGGCGACTTCCGCTACGCAGCGTTGTGCAGGGTTGCCGAAAGTCTTGGCGACTTCCGCTACGCAGCGCTGTGCAGGGTTGCCGAAAGTCTTGACGACTTCCGCTACGCAGCGTTGTGCAGGGTTGCCGAAAGTCTTGGCGACTTCCGCTACGCAGCGTTGTGCAGGGTTGCCGAAAGTCTTGGCGACTTCCGCTACGCAGCGTTGTGCAGGGTTTGCCGAAAGTCTTGACGACTTCCGCTACGCAGCGTTGTGCAGAGTTGCCGAAAGTCTTGGCGACTTCCGCTACGCAGCGATGTGCAGGTTTGCGCGAATCGCTCTTCGACCGAAAGACGTCTGGCTACCTGCTTAGCTTGGGCGCGACTGCTTTAGAAAATCCTGGACCGTAGGAGTCGGTTCGGCGACCGGCTCGGCTGGCATGAAGAGCGAACGGAAGAAACCTGGCTTGGTTTCCTCGGTAGAACTCGATGGAGTCTTCGAAGACGCCGGCAGATAATTGACCGGGTTCAACTTCTGTGGATTGAAGATCTCTTTGGTCTTCGTCCAGCTTCGCGTGGCGGTTTGTTTCACCTCGGTGAACAACCCGTCTTTCTTTTCGACGATGCGAGCCTTTTCCTGCTGACCGGGCAGCATTTCTTTGAAGTTCGGCATCGTCCAGTTGGCTGGATTGAGCCCGCTGAACATGCCCGCCATCGGCGACGCAGGCTCCTCACCCAACTCAGGCGCCATGTCCTGAGCCGAGGCGGAAAGCGATAGCCCGACAATGGCCGTGATCGCGATCAATGCACGCAGCGGCGATGGCGAAAACCGCTGGGCGGTAAGCAAATAGGTGTTTGGTTTCATGGATGTATTCTCCTGCGGCGATTCTTCGATCCGCGGTGAAAGCCTCTGCCGCGGGGCACCCATGCGCCGCCACGACCGTTTTTGAGTGGTCCTTCCTGAGGGCTATCGCAAGATTGACGCTGTTTTGGCAAGCCCATTTCTAAAATTTCGCCATTTCATCCTGTTGCACGCGTGAAACCCACCCCACCGCAGTGAAAAGCATCCGCGGCCGATGCCGACCGCCGGGCTTGCGGCAAGGATGCCCTGAAAAAAACTTGACACGGGCTCGCGATTCTGTATTAATGAATTAACACAACAGGTCAATCATGCGAATCCATATCTCATCCGACGGCGTCCCGATCTACCAACAGATCGTGGACCAAATTCGAACCCGAATCTTCTCGGGCGGGCTGAACACGGGCGATGAATTGCCCGCGATCCGCACGTTGGCGGAAAGCTTGCGGGTCAACCCGAACACGGTCGCCCGTGCTTATCGCGAGCTCGAAAACGACGGGCTGGTCGAAAAACGCCGCACGACGGGAACGTTTGTGGCAGAGACCACCCAACAGCGATCGGTGGCCCAGCGGCGGCGATCGCTGGAACCTCACTTGGACAATCTGATCATCCAGTCCCGCCATCTCGGGTTCACCATCGACGACGTGGTGGGGCTGCTGATGACACGGGACGAGAAGCTATCTGGCGAAAACCCTTCGGAAAAGGCAAGCGGATCATGAAGTCACCACAGACTATTCCCCCACCCGCCCAACCCCCGACCGCCGGACAACCGCCTGCCGTTGACGTCCAGGGACTCGAGCGCAGCTTTCGTGGCACGGTCGCCTTGGCGGGCGTCGACCTGTCGGTTCCCCAAGGCTCCATCTTTGGACTCGTTGGGCTCAACGGCGCTGGCAAAACGACACTGATTCGGCACCTGATCGGTTCGCTGAAAGCACACCAAGGCAAAGTCCGTGTGTTGGGGCATGACCCGGTGGCCGACCCGGAAGGCGTGCTAAAGCGGATCGGCTATCTGACCGAGGAAGATTCGCTGCCGAAGTGGATGCGAGTGGGTGAGTTGATCGATTTCACGCGTGCGCTGTACCCGACCTGGGACAACGCCTACGCGACCGAGCTATGCGATCTGTTCAGTCTGGCCCGGTCCACCAAGCTACGTTCGCTGTCCAAGGGTCAACGTGCTCGCGCGGGCCTACTGGTCGCGATCGCTCACCGACCCGAACTGTTGATCCTGGACGAACCGTCCAGCGGGCTGGACCCGATCGCCAGACGCGACATCCTGGAAGCGATCATCCGTACCGTCAGCGACGACGGCCGGACGGTGCTGTTTTCGAGCCATTTGCTGGACGAAGTGGACCGTGTTTGCGACCACATCGCGGTGATGCACGACGGCCGGATCATCGAGACCACGACCACCGAATCGATCGCGACCGACTACGCGGAAATCATTTGCCGCCCGAAATCGGCGTGGTCATCGCCGCCATCGATCCAGGGCGTGTGGGGCTGGCAGTCCAGCGGCCAGGAATGGTCGGCCGCCGCCCAACGCGACCGCTTAGAATCGCCAGAAATATCCAGCGAAATCGGCTTGATCCAGACCCGGCCGATGTCGCTGGAACGCTGGTTCGCCGCTCGCGTGGGCCGCGGCGGTGATGGAACGTCCCATCCGTCCCCATCGGCGCCGAACAGTGTCGCCAAAGATTCCGAGGCCCCCAATCATGTTTAATTCACGGGGCATGTTTGACGCATTGGGCATGCCTGAAACAATGGCACTGACGCGACTGGCAATCTCACGCAGTCGAACCGCGGCGATCGTGCTGCTGGGGATCATCGTGATCGGCTGCAGCATCGTCCTGGCGATACACCAGACATTGGCCCCCACGACCGAAGCCGAAGACCTGGCTCGATATTCCGCCGTCATCATCGCGTGGACCTTCCTACCCGCTGGGATTGCCAGCTTGGTGCTGTTTGATTTCTCCAGCGGCAACAGTGTCAATTTGCCCGAAAGCAACTGCAGTCACTTTGTGCTGCGGATGCCGATCCGGTCTTGGAAGATCGCTGTCGTTCCGCTGCT
Organism: Rubripirellula lacrimiformis; assembly: GCF_007741535.1. Lineage (NCBI taxonomy): Bacteria > Pseudomonadati > Planctomycetota > Planctomycetia > Pirellulales > Pirellulaceae > Rubripirellula > Rubripirellula lacrimiformis. Next base: position 2,027,947 of record NZ_CP036525.1, on the reverse strand, counting down.
GCTAAAAACCGCTTGGATCAGCATGGTGTGGTGCCTAGGATCCGGTTTGGTCAGACACTTCGTCGGGGCTACCCCACCCATCGTGATTCCCTGCTTTGCGTTTTCGGCAGTGGCCATGTGGTTGATGGCGATCGCTTGGCGCCCGTTCAAATTTGCATGGACTCGCTTCATCTGGATCGCGTTGGCCGCCGTCGTATCGTATGCATTCTTGCTACTGTACTTTGCTGCACCGACGATGCCGGCCGTGGGCTGGCGTCCGCTGGCAATCTGGTCCAGCGCCGCTTTCGCCGTTATCAACTGGGGGGTCGCCATGGTGGCCGCGGTGATGTCGATCGAAAAGGCACGCACGTCCGCCGAGGGGATCACTTCGACGGGGATGTTCGAGCGAGGCATTTTCCATCGAACCGCAGCCCTATCCAACAGCACTCAACAGGCGATCACCACGGAACGCCAAATCGAAGTTCCGGTTCGAACCTTTGCAAGTCCTGTGGCGGCGATCGCGTGGTTCGAGCTTACTTCGACGCGGGATTACTGGTTGCGGACTCTGCTGGTCGGCACGTTGCCGTTGGTTTTGATCCTGACACTTGCCACCCCGTTTCACGCAGCTTGGGTCGCCATGGCGTTGATCAGTTTCGCTGTCCTGGCGGGTATCAGCGTTTCCGTTGCGGGCGAATCACCATCGGCGAAATTGCCCCCGATCCTAGTTCGTTCACCAGTCAGTGATGCCGCCATCGCTTGGACACGGGCCGCAGTTTCGATGTCGATGGCGGCCTGCATGTTCGCGTTCATCCTGCTGGCATTCGCAGGCTGGGCTATCTGGCCATCGAATCGTGAGATCTGGATCCAGTGGTCCCAGGAGATTGCCAGACAACTGGACGCACCGGCGCAGGCGATCAACATCGGCTTGGCAATCTCGTTGATGATTGTGATCGGATTCACGACGGTGGCGGCCAGTTTCGCAGGCGGCTTGTCGTGGGCCGGCAGCACCGGTCGCGACTGGGTTGCGATTCCGCTTGCCTTTGCATGCGGAATCGGTTTCCTGGTGCCGATTGGCATTATCAGCCTATGGTTGGCACACCAAAGCGATTGGGAATCGGCACGCGCTTCGCTGGTCGCGCTGAGTCGTTTTATCCGCCCGGCCATCATCGCATTGCTAGTGACGAAACTGATCGTGGCCACCGGCATCAGCATCAAGCTACGGAAGCTTGACTTGGCTAGGCCGCGTTCCATTTGCACCGTGTGGATTGGGTGGGTGATCGTTTCCATCGGGATCGGCGGCCCGCTAGCGTTCATCAATCCCTTCGCGATCATCGAAAGCTGGCACTGGGTGTCCATGACCGCTTGCCTGATCCCGCTGGGCGGAATCCTGATGCTGCCGTTGTCGGCCTACTGGAACCGGCACCGCTAGGGGTGGCCGAAAGTCTTGGCGACTTGCGCTACGGGGGCGGCTAGGGAGGGGTGGCCGAAAGTCTTGGCGACTTGCGCTACGGGGGCGGCTAGGGAGGGGGGGGCCGAAAGTCTTGGCGACTTGCGCTACGGGGGCGGCTAGGGCGGGGGTGGCCGAAAGTCTTGGCGACTTGCGCTACGGGGGCGGCTAGGGAGGGGGGGCCGAAAGTCTTGGCGACTTGCGCTACGGGGCGGCTAGGGAGGAGTGGGGGCCGAAAGTCTTGGCGACTTGCGCTACGGGGGCGGCTAGGGAGGGGGGGGGCCGAAAGTCTTGGCGACTTGCGCTACGGGGGCGGCTAGGAGGGGGGGGCCGAAAGTCTTGGCGACTTGCGCTACGGGGGCGGCTAGGAGGGGGGGGGCCGAAAGTGTTGGCGACTTGCGCTACGGAGTCGGTTTTTTGCCTGGGCGATGCGTGTTGGGAATCCTGACAGACCGCTGCTGTTGCTTTCGCCCCAATCGCCATGCCACCACGGCCCACAAACCTGTCAGCGGGATCGCCCACAGGTTCAGCACCGACAGACTCAGTCCCCAGGATCGCAGCGACCCGAAGATCTGCCCGGAGATCGCGTCGCCACCGCGCAGCACGACCGTGTCGATGAAGCTTTTCGATTTGTATTTCTCTTCGCGACTGACAACGGTGAACAACACTTCTCGCGCAGGCACCGTGATCCCGTAACCGATCGCTCGGGAAATAACCACGACCACACACAGCGTCAGCAGCACCGGGGCAACGGCCAGCGACGCGAAGCCCGCCGCGTAAACGCATGGCAAAATCACCAACGAAACGGCCACGCCCAGCCGCCGTAGGATCACGCCGGAAAGCAACCACTGCACCAACAACGTCAGCACCTGCGTCCCCAGATCCAGATAGGCAAACAACTCCGTCCGCTGCTGTTTCGTTTCGATCTGGTCAGCAACGATTTCGGCCTGTTCAAAGTACAACTGGGTCCCGCACGCTTGAACAAAGAACAAGAACAAACAGATCATCATCAGGTACGGCGACGACGCAACGTGCGTGATCCCGCTTAGCAACCCGCCACCGGTCGGTTTGTCGGAATCGGCGTCGCCGGCTTTCGCGTCATCGGCCGCTGCCCCACCCGACAAGCCTCGCTCCGAACCAACCCCATTTTTCGCGACCGTCGTCTCCAGTCGCCAGGCGCACATCAGTCCGATTTCGATCATCACGACCGGGATCAACAGCAGCCAACTGGTCGACAAAACGCTGGCCAATTGGCTGGTCAGCAGCGATCCCGTGATGGCCCCCGCGGTCCCTCCGGCGGCGACCATTCCGAACAAACGTTTGCCTTGCGAACTGCTGAACAAATCCGCCAACACGCTCCAGAAAACGCTGGTCGCGAACAGCGAAAAGACGTTCACCCAAACAAAGAAAACGCGAGCGGTGGCCACCTGAACCGATTCGTTGTCCACCCGCATCAGCAGAAAGAACGCCAGCAAGCAGGCGGCAAAAAAGTGGTAGACGACGCGGACCAACCAACGGCGGGGCAAGCGAGCCACCAGTGCGGAATAGATTGGCACAGCGACCAGCATGACCGCAAAGGTGACCAACATCAGCCCTTGCAACTGCTTCGTCCCACCGATGCTGCCCATCGTTTCGCGGACCGGGCGAACGATCAAATAGCCCAGCAAGATGAAAAAGAACCAAGCGGTCGCCCAGACCACGGCGCCGCGTTCCCCGGGGCGAACCCGCGGCCCATCCGTCAGACCATCGGGCGGACCGTCTTTCGCTGCCCGATCATTTTCAGCGCTTCGATCGCGATCGTCGCTAGGACGCCCCGCGTCAGAATGATCGGCGGTCATGATTCAGCATTCGTAATGGGGCCTGCGGTTTGTCGCTGCCGATAGCGTACCGCAATGCGTATCCCGCAATCAGGGCGGCCGGCCTAGGACTGCCGCGGTCCGCCTTCCCAGTCGTTGCAGCTCCAGTCGTTGCCAACCGACTAATTGCTAACCGACTAATTGCTAACCAACCAATTGCTAACCAACTAGTTGCGAACCAATTAATTGATGGGGCGTAGATTGCGAGCTTGCTGGCGAAGACGCAGCGTTTGCCCACGCATCTGGTCGCTCAACCGCCGTAGTTCCGCGTCCAACCGGGCGGCGGCCGCTTCACTATGGACGATCGGAGCGGCGCCCAGACGCACATCGTTCTGGTCCACTCCGCGTGCCGAAGCGGACGCTGCCAACGTTTCTCGCACCATCAAATCGCTGAGCCTGGCTTCCGTACGCCTCGCATCCACGGGAATCATCTGAGGCGCCGACCATGCCATCCGAATGCCGTCGACTTGCGACTTTGCGTGGTCCGACACCAGGGCGATCCTGGCATCCACGCTGTGGGCATCGGTGTCAAACACCCACACCCAGCGGCGAGAATCGACGCGATAGACGAGTTCGAACAACTGCAACTGCGATTGCAAACATTGATCAAACGCATCGGCTGCTTGGCGCGACACCGCAGCCCCTAGGGTGACGGTTCCGGCCGCCATCCGATCTTCGCAGCGCGGATGGGCAGTGGTCTGTGAGATTTCGACAGCGACCGATGGCGGGTCCAATCGGACGCGTTCAACGGCGTCGTCAGCCTGCATCCCATCGGCACGATGATGGTGTTGCGATGGTTGGTGAAGTTCGCCGCGTGCTTCCACTCGCCATCGCGCCCATGCCCCGGCAACCGAACGGGGGCCCAATGCCGGTGTTTGGAAGCTGACTTCGGTACCGTAGCCAAGCCGCGACCTTAGTTTCAAAGACGAAAAGTGAACGGCGGCCAACTGACGACAGATCGTTAGCCCGAGCCCTTCGCCACCGCTGAGGGAGACCTGTCGATCGGCGATTTGACGGATGTCACGTTCGCTGATCCCGGCGCCCTGATCGACAACCGACCACAGCAACATTTCGTCGCCACGGCTTCGCTGCAGCCGGATCAGGACCGTACTGCCGTCTCGGCTAGCACGGATCGCGTTGGTCACCAAATTGACGATCAATCGTCGCAGGATGCTGGCATCGGCAAACACGATCGCACCGGCATTTTCGGCGGCGTCCCACAGGACGTCGATGTTCCGTGGCACGGCCCATGGCTGCAGCGTATCGTCGACGACGCGACGCACTTCGGCGACATCGATCCAGCTTCGGTTGGCGCGCGGCATCCCGGACCGAAGCCGTTCTAGTTGAACCATTTCGCCGACCATCTGGTCGATACAGTTGCACTGATCGATGGCGGCGGCCAAACAGCCCCGTTGGTCGATGGATATCGCGCCCAAGTCGCCGTCGTGCACCAAGCGAATCGCTTCGCGGACGGCGGTCAGGGGCGAACGAAGATCGTGAGCCGTCTCGCTCATCACTCGCGCCGCGGCAGCTTCGCTAGCCAACGCCTGCTGAATGACATCGGACTGCGGAGAGGATACCGCGCCGGTGGTCCGACGAGAGTGTTTCGGAGCTGTTGAGTTTGAAAGAGCCAAGGTCACGATCCTCCTACAAAAATGAAAACGCAGGGCTGCGTATTGCTATCACATCGGTGACACCTGCCCGTCGCGGTCAGTGAAATGCTGGCGGAACGCCACCGCGGCGCGTCCGCAGGTAGGTCCACGAGTGATAGTCCGGTCGTATCGACAAATTCAACGGCCGCACCGATCCCCAACCGCTACCCAAACCGCAGCAACCATGCTGAACCCACAATCCTTTCGTCCTGCAATTCCGGCAAACTCTGCCCCTCGGATCGGGTGGCTGGGGAACATTACCGATCCCTAGTGGTGTCCGAGCGATCCACAAGCAGATGAAGACCGATCTAGCGGCAATGCTTGCGACCGCCATCGCTCGCACCTAAACTCTTGTCGTTCAGCGTCCAATGTCGGCCTTCCGAGGTCGCCCAGGTCGCATCCTCCACACGAAGCCGACCATGAAACGAACTTTGGCGTCTAGCATTTTCCTGTTCCCGATCCTGGCGCTGACCATGGTCGGCTGCAGTTCGTCGTCGACCTCGCAATCCGGTGGCGATGACGATCGCCCCTCGGTCGCGTATGTCACCAACGGCGTGGCTTCGTTTTGGGTGATTGCCGAGGCGGGGGTCCACCAGGGCGGCAAAGACTTTGACGCCAATGTGGACGTGCTGATGCCGGCCGAAGGGATCAGCGACCAGAAACGCATCATCGAAGACTTGATCACCAAGGGCACCGACGGGATCGCGATCAGCCCCATCGATCCCGACAACCAAAACGAATTGATCAACCGAGCCGCCAAACAGGCTCACGTTATCACCCAAGACAGCGACGCCCCGGATTCGGATCGCCAGTGCTACATCGGCATGGACAACTATCTGGCCGGCCGGATGTGTGGTGATTTGGTGACCGAGGCACTTCCCGACGGCGGAAAGGTCGCGATTTTCATCGGGCGGCTGGAACAAGACAACGCACGTCGACGCCGACAAGGCGTGATCGATGCGATCCTAGGACGCAGCGAAGACCCGACCCGTTTCGACCCGCCGGATGCCGATATCCAGGAAGGCAAATGGCACATTGTCGGCACCTACACCGACCAGTTCGACCGCGCCCAAGGCAAAGCGAATGCCGAAGATGCGATGTCGCGGCACAGCGATCTGGCCGGGATGGTCGGACTTTTCGCTTACAACCCACCGTTGATCTTGGAAGCTCTGGGCCAGGCCGACAAGCTTGGCAAAATCAAGGTCATCGCATTCGACGAAGCCAACGAAACCTTGCAAGGGATCGTCGACGGGAACGTTCACGGCACCGTCGTCCAGAACCCGTTCGAGTACGGTCGACAGTCGGTGCGAATCTTGGCGGGCCTCACGCGTGGCCAAACGCTTGCCGAACTGGAGATCCCCGAAAACGGTTTCCTGAACATCCCGGCATCGCAAATTCGCCGAGACAACATTGACGAATACTGGGACGAGCTGAAAAAGAATCTGGGTGAAGAGTGAACGGCGTTTTGGACGAACCCATCGCGACGCCTGACCGCCTGCCACCTTTGTTATCGGTCTGCAACATCAACAAACGATTCGCTGGCGTGAAAGCGCTGACGGACGTGTCGTTGGAATTTGCCCATGGCGAAGTCCATGCCGTGATCGGCGAAAACGGCGCTGGCAAAAGCACGATGATGAAGATCTTGGCGGGCGTCCAACCGCCCGACGAGGGTCAAATCTTGCTGGACGGTCGCCCCGTCAAGATTCCATCGGTCGAAACGGCCCTGGACCTTGGCATCGCGTTGATTCACCAAGAACTAAACCTAGCCGACAATCTGGATGTCGGCGCCAACATCTTTCTAGGCCGCGAACCGCTGCGTCTGGGTCTGATCGATTTCAAGCGGATCGAATCGGAATCCCGCAAATTCCTTGCCATGGTCGGGCTGGATATCGAACCCAAAACCTTGGTCAAAGACCTGACGATCGGGCTTCAGCAATTGGTCGAAATTGCCAAAGCCTTGTCGGTCGATGCCCGTGTCCTGATCATGGACGAACCGACCAGCAGCCTGTCCCAGCACGAAACCGAGAAACTGTTCACGGTGATCGAAGACCTGCGAAATCGCGGCGTCACGGTCATCTACATCTCGCACCGTTTGCGCGAGATTGAAACGTTGGCCGACCGGGTCAGCGTGCTACGCGATGGCCAGAATGCGGGCGGACTCTCGGGCGACGAAATCACTCACGATGCGATGGTCACCCGGATGGTCGGCCGTGACATTTCGCAGTTCTACGCTCGCGAGGACCATTGCATCGGCGACGTCGTTTTGTCGATCGAAGGTTTGCAGACGCAAATGTGGCCCGATCACGCCGCGACGCTGCAGGTTCGCCAGGGCGAAATGGTGGGGCTGGCCGGATTGGTCGGCGCCGGGCGAACCGAAATTCTGCGGGCGATCTTCGGGATCGATCCACCGATCGCCGGCACCGTCGCCATCGACGGAAAACGCATCGCCCCGCTGACTTGCCGAGCGGCGATCGACGCGGGGATGGCATTGGTCCCCGAGGACCGCAAAGAGGAAGGCCTGATCCTAGAAATCGGCATTCGATCCAATATCGGATTGCCCGGACTGGGACGAAACCAGAAGGCCGGTGGATTCCTGAATCGGAAACAAGAGATCGCTGATTCGGAACAAATGATCGCCGAGATGAACATCAAGACGCCTTCGGATCGGCAACCGGTGCAGTTCCTCTCTGGCGGAAACCAACAAAAAGTGGTGATCGGCAAATGGTTGTCGATGCATCCCAAGGTCCTGCTGATGGACGAACCGACTCGCGGGGTCGACATCGGTGCCAAGCAGGAAATCTATCGACTGATGGAAGAATTGGCCGAACGCGGCGTGGCGATTCTGTTTGTCAGCAGCGAAATGGAAGAAGTGCTTTCGATGTCCGACCGGATCATCGTGCTGCATGAAGGCCAGGTGACGGGCGAACTGGACCGACAAGATTTCTCGGAAGAAGCGATCATGCAGTTAGCGACCGGACATCCGAACGACAGGCTTATTGGAAAAGCAACGAACTGATGAAAAAGATCCTTGGCATTCTAGGACTGTTGGTTTTCATTTGCGTCATGACGGCGTTGATGAGCGATCGTTTCCTGACGCTGTACAACATCGAAAACCTGCTCCGTCGCAGTGCCCTGTTCGGCATTTTGTCGATCGGTGCGGCGTTTGTGATCATCACCGCTGGCATCGACCTGTCGATCGGATCAGTCGTTTGTTTGATCGGATGCCTGTTGCCGTGGATGTTGGTCGAACAGGGGATATCGGTGCCGGTGGCGCTGGGGGTGGTGGTGGGGATATCGCTGCTGATCGGCGTGACGCACGGGCTGTTGATCACCAAACTAAAACTTCAACCGTTTGTCGTCACGCTATGTGGTTTGTTGTTCTATCGCGGGTTCACTCGCGGTCTGGTGGCCGACCAGACCCAGGGGTTTCGCGGCGAATACAAGATGCTGAGGGAACTTTCTCAGGGGCAAATCCCATTGCCCGGAACCGAATTCGGCATCCCGATGCCGTGTTTAATCCTGGTGATCGTCGCGGCACTGGCGATCGTATTTTTGAACTACACGGTCTATGGCCGGTACATGCTGGCGCTGGGGCGGAACGAAACCGCGACCCGGTTCAGCGGCATCAACACCGACCGGATCACGATCTTGGCGTATGTGATCTGCGGTGCCTTAAGCGGGCTGGGCGGCCTGTTGTTCGTGCTGGATGTGGGCAGTGCCCAGCCGGTCGACTTTGGAAACTTTTATGAACTTTATGCGATCGCCGGCGCGGTTCTGGGCGGCTGCAGCCTGCGGGGCGGCGAGGGCACGATTATCGGCGTGGTGATCGGGGCCGCTGTGATGCAGGTTTTGAAGAACACCATCACGTTGGTGGATTGGATTCCGACGAATATCGAGTATGCCGTGATCGGTGCCGTGATCCTGGGCGGTGTGATTGCCGACGAAGCGGTCAAGCGGTACGCGTCGCGGCGCCGACTGGCCCAACAGGCTTCCAATCGAAACGCATAGTCCAAACGGCCAAATCGCGTTACACTGGCGGGATGAATCCATCCTTATCGCCAGCCGACGCATCCTTTGACGACCTAGATCTCTCGCCCGTGATGCGTCGGGCGTTGAAAAAAGCCGGTTTTGAAGCCCCGTCGCCCATCCAGTCCGCCTTGATCCCGTTGGCCCTCGACGGCCTCGATGTGATCGGCCAGGCTCGCACCGGTACCGGTAAAACTGCCGCATTTTCGATTCCGATCCTGGAACAGCTTGATCCGCTGGAAGAATGCCGCGATCCGCAAGCGATCATCGTCGTGCCGACCCGCGAACTGGCGGACCAAGTCGGACGCGAAGCCGAACGCCTAGCTTGGGGCGAACCGACCGAGATTGCCGTGCTAGCCGGTGGCAAGAACATCACCCGCCAATTGCGGCAGCTGGAAAACGGCGTCCAAATCGTTGTCGGGACCCCCGGACGACTGCACGACCACCTGCAACGTGGTTCGCTGCGAACCAACAAAGTCTGGTGCGTGGTCTTGGACGAAGCCGACCGCATGCTGGATATCGGTTTCCGCCCACAAATCGAACGGATCCTGCGGAAATGCCCGCGAGATCGGCAAACGCTGCTGTTGTCGGCCACGCTGCCGCCAACGGTCCGCCGTTTGGCCGAATCGTACATGCATCATCCCGAGGTGATCGATTGCTGCAAGGACGAAATGTCCGTCGAAACGATCGAACAGCGATACTTCACCGTCGCCCAGAATAAAAAAGGCGAACTGCTAGAACGACTGCTAGAACGGGAAAAACCCGAACAGGCGATCGTTTTCTGTCGCACCAAACGCGGCACCGACCGGCTCTACCGCCAACTGGCCCGTTCGTTCGACAATTGCGGATCGATGCACGGCGACATGCAACAGCGTGAACGTGACCGCGTGCTGCAGTCGCTGCGGGACCGAAAACTGAAAGTTCTGGTCGCGACCGACGTGGTGGGACGAGGAATCGACATCAGCACGATTTCGCACATCATCAACTACGACGTCCCTCAAGACTGTGACGACTATGTGCACCGTGTCGGACGTACCGGCCGAATGGGCCGCGACGGCGTGGCCTATACCTTCGTCGTCCCCGGCGAAGGCGATGTGCTGACCAGCATCGAACAACGGATCAACAAAGAACTGAAACGTGACACGATGGACGGCTTCGAAACGGTCGAAATGCCCGTCGAAGTGGTCAAAGTCGAAGAAAAACCACTTCGCAAGGTGCTCAACCCGATGCACCGAAAAGTCACCCGCCGACGCTAAATAGAGCCGCCGCTAGACGTACTTGCCGATGGTCAGCCCGGCCGTCGTGCACCAACGCTGGATGACGGACTGTTCTTTTTCGGTCATCCGGCGATTGAATCGACCGCGGATCTGCACGATCTGGCGGTTGCCCGGACGAACCTCGATCGTCAGGCATTTCGTCAGCCCGCTGAATGTTTCGACTTCCATCGTCCAGATCGATGTCGCGCCGCGTGCACAACTGTTGGCATAGCTGGCCACACAGTGCTTCAGTTTGCGGCCCTCGATCGCTAACGACCTGGAACTCAGCAGTTCGCGGATCGTCCAAATCTTTAGATTGCCGCCCGCCAAGGTGCCCTCGCTGAATTCGAATCCAGCGAATCCTGATGGCCGCCACGCGGCGACCTGCAGCCGATTGTCGCTGGCCAGCCGACGGTGCCATGCATCGACTTGCCGCAGCACGGACTGTGCCGTCCGCCCCTTCATCGTCAAGTTCGGCTCCGCAGGGCAGGGCGGACAATCGTCGCCGGCCCCACGGCCCGCGATTTCCGCAACAAAGCGTCGATGGTGCAGATAGTCAACGATGGGGCCAACCTGATTGGTATCCAACATCGGCTGGCCGGCCAACCACTGCATCACCGTGGCCCAAAACGGCTCGTGATCAAAACTGTCCGATAGACGCGACACCATCACGGCCGCAGCCAGCGATCCGTTGCCACTGATCCCCATCATCTGGGCCCAGCGGAGTGCCTGTGGAATGCTAAGTTCGTCGGGCGCCTGTTTGAACCAAACCGCCATCGTCCGATTCAACGCGATGGGAAGTTCCAATTTGCGAACGCTGTGCCCCAGCCCCAGGTGTCGATACCAGTGCCGGTACGCCTGGCCCGTCCGGTCGATCGTGCCGGACGCATCCAACCCAATCGTCCAGGCCTGATCCATGAACCGTGGCACTTCGTCATAGCGATCCAACAGGTGGCGAAGCAAGGATCGCAGTTGCCGCCTGGGATTCCGCGTCCGCGGTCGCCACTGATCCAGCGGGCGAATCCAACGCTTCCGCTCCGCCGCCAACAACACCAAGGAAGCAACCAGCGGGATGCCGCCATCGACCAGGCTGACGTTATGCAGCGATGGATCGATGATCTTGGAACGGACCGCGCAAAGATGTTCGACCAAATCGATCAAGTCGCGTTGGCGGAACCCCGTTTCGGCAACGCGGCGGCGATGCCAACACAACAGTTCGCCAAAGCAGCGGTACCCTTGATTGGGGACCTGGGTGACGGGCAAGTCGCCTTTGGCCAAGCACAGCAGAGTGTCCTTGGGCGAACGCTTCTTCTGCTGGACCTGCTGCTGGCGCAGGGCAGCGACCGTATCGGCGCGGTGCCTTCGCTCGCGCGCCAACATCTGGTTCGGCTTGTTCAAGCCGCGACCAAATCCGTGCTGCTCGCACCAAACAAGGTACTGCGATACCGTCGTGAATCCCAAACTGCGCAAATGCGATTGCAGCTTCTCAGAAGGGGCCGCTACACCAGCGGACTTTGCTTTCTTAACCATGAATGACCTCGAATCGGAAACAAACCAGGGATCACCGATACGATCGGGGACCTGGACGGATGCCGTTTTGTTCCAAAATTCAAAGTCATCGTTTCAATCTTTGGGCTACCGAGTGCTGCGGGTGCAGAGCTTCGCAGGGCGAATTTGCAGAGCGACGGTTCAATGGAGTGCCATGCACTTCACCGTCGCAAAGACCAGAGAGTCGCTCGACCAGGCGGGTTCGCAAGAAACTGCCCAGGTTTCCCAAAAGCCAGTCCGGCACCCGCGTGTTGAGCACCGATAGTTCGTTTGATCTGCTTTCTAGCTGCAAACAATTCCCCAACCACGAAGACCACCACTCGCACGAACAAGAATCCGGGCGTTGTCATTCGTGCACCTCGTGGTCCACTCCCGCCCCGTCGAAGGAAGATGAAATGGCTGAGGTCCTTTTCAAAAACGAGAGTTACAAAATCGTCGGAGCATGTTTCGAGGTGTACAACGAAATGGGCTGCGGATTCGTGGAACCGGTCTACCAAGAATGCACGGAGTTTGAAATGACCGATCAGAGCATCCCGTTCGTTCCCCAGGTCCAACTTAAACTTCGCTACAAGCAGCACACGCTTCAGGCTAAGTACACCCCAGACGCGATTTGCTATGACCAAATCATCCTGGAACTGAAAGCCGTCAAAGAAATCACAGATGAACACCGTGCTCAGGTCCACAACTACTTGAAAGCGACCGGCTATCGCCTCGGCATCATCGCCAACTTCGGACACTATCCCAAACTGCAATACGAACGCATCGTCCGCTGATACGAGTGAACGCCTGCGTAGGTTGGACGAAGAAATTCAACCACGAATCATACCAATCACACGAATAAAACCAGTGCTGGAATTCGTGTGATTCGTGGTTGGTTCTTCACTCTGGCACCAGCAAGATGGGATGAGCCAGATCCACGAAGGCACGGGAGGCTGATTCCGTGAGCCCACCTACCGAGAACGCTTCGCAAGCTGATCCGAGCGAACGCCTACGTAGGTTGGACGAAGACATTCAACCACGAATCACACCAATGACACGAATAAAAACGGGTGCTGGAATTCGTGTCATTCGTGGTTAGTTCTTCACTCTGGCACCAGCAAGATATGATGACCGAGGTCCACGAAAGTATGAACGGCAGTTTCAGTGCGCCGCCTGCCGAGAACGCTTCGCACGCTGATCCGAGCGAACGCCTGCGTAGGTTGGACGAAGAAATTCAACCACGAATCACACCAATCACACGAATAAAAACGGGTGCTGGAATTCGTGTCATTCGTGTGATTCGTGGTTGATTCTTCACTGTGGTACCAGCAAGATGCGGTGACCAAGTTCCACGAAGGTATGGGCGGCAGTTTCAGTGCGCCACCTACCGAGAACGCTTCGCAAGCTGATCCGAGCGAGCGCCTGCGTAGGTTGGACGAAGAAATTTAACCACGAATCACACCAATCACACGAATGAAAACGGGTGCTGGAATTCGTGTCATTCGTGTGATTCGTGGTTAGTTCTTCACTCTGGCACCAGCAAGATGTGATGACCGAGGTCCACGAAAGTATGAACGGCAGTTTCAGTGCGCCGCCTGCCGAGAACGCTTCGCACGCTGATCCGAGCGAGCGTCTGCGTAGGTTGGACGAAGAAATCCAACCACGAATCACACCAATCACACGAATGAAAACGGGTGCTGGAATTCGTGTCATTCGTGTGATTCGTGGTTGATTCTTCACTGTGGTACCAGCAAGATGCGGTGACCAAGTTCCACGAAGGTATGGGCGGCAGTTTCAGTGCGCTGCCTGTCTAGAACGCTTCGCACGCTGATCCGAGCGAACGCCTGCGTAGGTTGGGCGAAGAAATTCAACCACGAATCACACCAATGACACGAATAAAACCAGTGCTGGAATTCGTGTGATTCGTGGTTCAAACGATCCCCTCGTCTCTTCGTCGGCGGCTGTTCAAACGCAGTGCTTGCGGGGATGAGACATCGACAGCCTCGCCCCTATTCGCTCGATCGAGTGGGGTCCAGAGGTTGATCAGCGGCGTCCTAGATTACGCCGCTTGTAGCTTTGGGGGCGTTGTTTCCAGCATTCCATCCTGCATGCGGTGACAGATGTCAGCGTCTGCGGCGATGGAATCGTCGTGAGTGATCATGACAATGGTTAGCCCATCATCTCGGTTCAGCTGCGCCAACAGTTTCAAGATATCCTGACCGGTCTCGGTATCCAGGTTGCCGGTCGGTTCGTCGGCCAGCAACAACGACGGGTCTGTCATCAGAGCTCGCGCGATCGCCGTCCGCTGCATCTCTCCGCCACTCATTTCCGACGGTTTGTGTTTCGCACGATGCAACAGCCCAACGCGATCCAACATCGCCTCGGCTCGCAACCGGACCTCTTTGCGATGCGTGAAATAGTTCCACACACTGCGGCTGATCATGGTCGGCGCCAGCACGTTTTCCAGTGCCGACAATTCGGGCAACAAGTGATAGAACTGAAAGATGATGCCGATGTCTTGATTGCGATAGGCATCGCGGCGGGCACGCGGCGCGTTGTCGATCCGCTGGCCGTTGAAATACACTTCGCCTTTGTCGGGTTGATCCAAAGTCGCCATCAAGTGCATCAAGGTGCTCTTGCCGCTACCGCTGCGACCGACCAAAGCGGTCACCAAGCCAGCGGTCATTTCGACATCGACGCCACGCAGTACCGGCACTTCGATTTTGTCTTTGTGATAGCTCTTGTAGATGCCGCGAGCGGACAAAACAGTGGGTTGATTCATGGATTGATCGACCGTAAGAATGAAAACGGGTGGGACGCATGGCCAGTCGACGGGGCGATCGGCGCCAACGCCGTCGCCCTCACAACCAATGCCTCAAATCGGCTTATTCAAATCGCAGGGCGCGAACGGGATGCATACGTGCCGCCCGCAATGCCGGCAACACACTAGCCATCGCTGCGATCGCGACGGCCCCCACCATGACCCACACCAAAGTGAACGGGTAAATGATCGTGGGAATCTCGGTGAAGTAATACACCGTCGGGTCAAAGACTTCTTGACCGGTGAACTTTTCAATCACGCCGGCCACGGAATTGATGTGTCGGACAAACAACAGGCCGCCAATTAGACCGGCACCGCTGCCGACAAACCCTAGCAGCAAACCGTAGCTCAGGAAGATGCTCATCACCCCCGCGCCGGACGCTCCCAATGCTTTCAGGGTGCCGATGTCGCGAGTCTTTTCGACCACGATCATGAAGAACGTTGCCAGAATGCCGAACCCGGCAACCGCAATGATCAGGAACAACAGGATGTTCAAGATCGTCGTTTCCAAGCGGACCGCAGCCAAAAGTGGGCCCTGCATGTCACGCCAAGTTTGGATGTCGTAGGCGAACTGGTGCGGCGGGAACCGGCGACGCAGTGCATCACGCACTTCGTTCAAACTGGCGCCCTCGACCAGTTTCAATTGGATCGTCGTGATGCTGCGAGTCCCGGATTGTGGATCGATCATCCCGCGGAAATCTTGCAGCTGGTCCAAACGACAAAACGCGAACGTGCTGTCGTACTCGCTCATCCCCGACTCGTACATGTCGACGACGGTGAACTTCTGGTTGACGACCTTGGTGTTGTCCGCCGCGTTGGGGAACATCATGCGGACGTCGTCGCCAGGTCGGCAATAAAACCGGTCGGCAACGTTGTTGTTTTCATCTCGGTAACGGACGCTGGATGTCGAAATGCCTAGTATCAATCCCGGAAACTGATCGACCGCAGGATCAAAAGTGCGTGCGGCGGGACCACCGTCGGTGGGTTCCGTCAGGAATTCGCCGGGTGCAGCGAAAGTCATCTTGGGCGCATCGGCCAACGAATCCGCTTCGATCGGGCCGGCACTGGCAGCTTCAGGATCGGTCAAACCACGAGCAGAATTGAATCGGTTGCGTTCGGCTTCCAGGGCGTTGTCGTAGGCGACGCGAGCGGTTCGGTAAGCCCAACCAGACGGTGGGAACGAATCACGGTCGGGTGCGTATCCGTCATTTCGCAGATCGAAAGTGACGTGTTCTTTGTTTTCAGGGTGCAACAGGTACCGGCCGAAGTGGCTGACCGTGTCATAGGTTTCAGGTTCGACACCCACCAAGTTGACGTGCCGAGTGACCAGTTGCCCGTTGAAATCGATGCCCAGCATGGCTGGAACATGGACGCTGACCGAAGCACCGGCAATTTGATCGCCACAAACTTCTTTGATCTCGGCCAGACGTGCATCGGGATCAGGCATCCCGCCGCTGGTATGGCATTCGATCAAGATATCAGACGCCAACCCATGCAGCCGATCATGCATTTCGGCCGAAAATCCCGCCATGACGCTGTTGACGACGATCAATGTCGCCACCCCTAGAGTCACGCTGATGATCGAAGCGAGCGCGATGTAACGGGTACGCAAATAGCGAAAACAAAGTAGCCAGCGATACATTTGCCGTTCCTTCGGCGAAAAAATCTTGACCATCATCCGTTGACGGCACCGGGGCGGAGTCTAGGACAGATCCGCCGGCCGGGTAAAGCGAAGAATCGCCGTCATCCGGGTTTTCGTGACAGGATTTCCCCGGTCACGTTTCACTGGTGGAAACGTGCTGCACCGCTAGCAAAACCACTCACTCTGGCCTTAGCAGCGGGAACAGGATCACGTCGCGGATCGACTTTTTGTTCGCCAGCAGCATCACCAAGCGATCGATCCCGATCCCCAAGCCGCCCGCCGGAGGCATCGCATACCGCAGGGCTCGCACGAAATCGTGGTCCATTTTGGCCATCGAATCTTCGTCGTCCTGACCTTCCAGTTGAGTTTTGAACAACTCTTCCTGCAAATCGGGATCGTTCAGTTCGGTATAGGCGTTGGCCAATTCCATCCCCAGGATGAACAGCTCGAACCGTTCGGCGATCTCGGGCTGGTCGCGTTTTCGCTTCGTCAGCGGACAGATGCTGGCCGGGTAGTCGATGACAAAGATGGGGCCGTCGAGCGAATCTTCGACCTTTTCTTCGAAGATTTCGTTGCGAATCACATCCGGGTGTTTGCCTTCGGTTTCCAAATGCAACTTCCTGGCCAGTTCCATCACCGACGCGTCGTCGGTCGGATCGATGCCGGTGGCTTGCTGGAACAATTCGGCGTAGGTGGCTCGTTTGAATGGCGGGGTGAAGTCGACCATTTTGTCACCGAACGGTCGAACGTAACCGCCCCCGATCTTGTCGATCGCGTTGACAATCAACTTCTCTGTCAGGTCCATCATCGATCGATAATCGCCATAGGCTTGATACAGTTCGATCATCGTGAATTCGGGATTGTGCCGCGGGCTGATCCCTTCATTGCGATAGACGCGTCCCATTTCGTAGACCCGTTCCATCCCGCCGACCATCAACCGTTTCAGGTGCAGTTCCAGCGCGATCCGCATCGTCAGCGGCATGTCCAACGTGTTGTGATGAGTTTCGAACGGACGTGCGGCTGCACCACCGGCGATCGTGTGCAGGGTCGGCCCTTCGACTTCACAGAAACCTTCGCCGTCGAGCGTTTCGCGAATCGATTTGATGATCCGAGTGCGGTCCATGAACGTGTCGATCACGCCGTCATTGAAAGCCAAGTCGGCGTAACGCATCCGCTGGCGCATTTCGGGGTTGGTCAAACCGGCGTGCTTTTCCGGTGGGACTTCCAACATTTTGGTGTGGAAGTACAGTTTTTCGGCAAAAACGGTCAATTCGCCGGTGTTGGTGCGGCCCAGCCGACCTTCGGCACCGACCAGGTCGCCCAGGTCAAACAGCTTGGCCAGATCAAAGCCTTCCTCGCCGACTTGGTTCTTGCCGATGAAGATCTGCAGTTGGCCGGTCCAGTCCTTCATCGTCAAAAAGATCAGTTTGCCCTGGCCGCGCATCAGCATGATTCGGCCCGACACACGCACCGTTGGCCCGGTTTCTTCGCCCGGGCCGTTGTCCGACTTCCATTGGCGATATTCCAGAGTTTCGTCCGAAAAATCCGGCAGCGGCACGTCGGTCCCGTCTTCCTTGGTCCACTTCACTTCGCTGGCCCGATCATGGCAGCAACCGATCATATCGCGATCATCGAATCGGCTGCCAAACGGGTCGACGCCACGTTCGACGATCTGACGCAGTTTCTCGCGGCGGGCGACTCGCGGATCGGTCACGTCGGCGGGCTTGGCGGCACCCTTGGCTTGAGAGTCGTCACCAGGGGCGGGAGCGGCAGCTTGGTTCATGGTATTGGCTTAACGGAACAGTTCGATCGGCGCGGCGAAAGCGGCGCGCCGGACAGGGTGGTTTGCCGAGGATTGTCGTTTTGATCGCAGGATTTCGCAAGCCGCAGACTGTATCCTATTCGTCCACCATTCTTCATCATCTCGATCGCCATCGCCTTTCCCGATTCTCCCAGCTCGCCATTCGCAACATGTCACCCATTCGGTCCCGCCACATGATCGATGCCAGGCTGCCGCAAATCGGGGGGCTGTTTGCGCTGATGATTGCGGTCGCAAGCGGTTGTTCCCGACCCGAGCCCCCGATCGCGCCAGCCGACGCGGCCAAGGCACCGTCGACGTCAGCCGCCCCCACCGAAAAGCCACCAGCGCGTCCAACCGATGGTTCCGGTTTCCCTGCATCCCAGGCCGCCCCGCCAGAGTCGACATCCCCCCGCAACCGAGAAATGGTTGATCCAGAGATTGGCGACCGAGAAATCGGCGAGCGAAAAATCGGCGACCTGGGCAATTCCGCATCCGAATCGGCCGCTGACTTTCCCGGCGGTTTCGTCGGTACCGCGGCTTGCGCCAAGTGCCACGCCGATCGGTACGCCAGCTATCAGAAAACTCACCACAGCCGATCCCTTCGTCGACCGACCGCGGCCGATCTTCCGACCGGGTTGGCGTTCCATCACCCTGCCAGCCACCGCACCTATACCGTCCGAAAATCGGGGTCTACTTGGGTGCACGAAGACGAACGCTACTTTGGCGATTCGCCCGACACCGACGACCGGATGCCGATCGCCCAGTTGCCGATCGCCCAGTTGCCGGTGGAATACGTGATGGGCAGCGGCGCGTTCGCCAAGGGATACTTGGTTCGCGACGGCGATTACCTGCTGCAGTCACCGATCACCTGGTACACGTCGCCCCAGGCTTATGCCATCGCACCGGGCTACGACACCGCCAACCAAGCTGGGTTTGGCCGGGTCATCGAAGACAGTTGCGTTTACTGCCACGCGGGGATCGTTTCGACCGCGGACGAAAACCCGAACAGGTTGATCCTGCACGAACTTTCGATCGGCTGTGAACGATGCCACGGCGCCGGTGCGGATCACACGGCACTGTATCGGGATCGCATGAATCCCGACCTGCAACAGTTGCAGCAAGACGAAATCATCGCGGACACCAAGATCGTCAATCCATCCAGCTTGGATCGACACGCTGCCGAATCAATCTGCGCCCAGTGTCACCTGGATGCCGACGTGACCGTGATGGCGTCCGGAGAAACCGTTTGGGATTATCAACCTGGCGAAGACCTGATCCAGAATCGATTGGCGTACAAGTCGACGGCCGAGCGAGAATCGGTCAAAACGTTCTCGAACCACTTTGACCAGATGTGGCAGAGTCAGTGCTATTTGCAATCCGACACGATGACCTGCGTGACCTGTCACGACCCGCACGATCCCCATGCTTCCGATCTGGCATCGGACAAGATCGATGCGTTTCGAAACGTTTGCCAAAGTTGTCACGTCGATCAGGGATGTGCGGTCCCGTTGCCACAGCGAGAAACAGAGAACCAGAATGCGTGCGCCGCCTGCCACATGCCTCGTGCCGGCAGCGACATCCCGCACGCCAGCATCACCAACCACCTGATCGCCGTTTACCAGGACGGGAAACCGCGTGGAGTCACACGGCCCACCAGCCCACCCATGCGCCGGGTCAGTCAGTCGGTTGACCTGCTGTCGCCGGAAGAACTTCATCGCCGCGACGTCATGGCCGAAGCGTCTTGGTCGGTACTGCAGGCGATCAACGGACAAGTCGATCCGATCCTGGCGTCGGACGATGCTGCCATCAGGGCACTGCCGTCGGCGGACGAAATCGATTCGTTGGCTCTGTTGGCCGAAACATCACGGCAACGGGCCAAGGCAATGATCCTGCAAAAGTCTGACGACGGGGCGACGGATGACGAGGCTGCAGATGACGACACCGTCCAGAAACAGATCCAACAGTCCTACGACCTGGCACACTACTTCGCCGTCAAAACATTGAGGCAGGAAACGAAGCCGACGAAGACGCGGCAGCTCGCCCTAGAAACGTTGGCCGACAAGATGATTTTTGACCAGTCGTATGACCAAGCGATCCCGTTGTACGAAGAACTGACACGGATCCGCCGCGACGCACGCGATTGGTACAACCTAGCGATCTGTTACGCCAACCAGCGTCGGATCAGCGATGCCGAAGAGGCGTTGCAGCGATCGCTGGATTTGGACGCCGCGTATGCCAAACCCTATGCCTCGCTGGCCAAAATCTACAGCTACGTCGACGCCGAAACCGCAGCAAGGTTCCAAAGGATCGCCGAGCGACTGTCGCAAAACGCCCCCAACGGTCCGTAGGCCGGATCAAGGAGCGAAGCGACACAGATCCGGCATCCAAACACCGCAAGAGACGCCGAACCGCTACTTCGCTCCGCCCCCGACAACGCTCTTGCATCGATGGGCCAACGCCGATTAAACGTCACAACGTGGTTTCGCCTTTGCAGGGATCCGCACCCGTCACTCAGGTGGAACACTGTAGCCATGCGTCACATCGACCCCGGTCACCCCCCCCATGTTGAGCCCCCCCGCACCAAGCGTGCATCGATCATTGTGCTGGATCCCAGCCCGATATCGCTGCTGACGCTGGCCGGCGTATTGGACCACCACGGATACGTGTGCATCTGTGCTCGCCAAGGCAAATCCGCAGTCGACGCTCTGGCGATGGGCCCGCAAGACCTGCTGGTGGCCGACGTTGGCCAGGATGCTGCTGCCACCTTAGAAACGCTGCACGAAATGCGGTCGGTAGAAGGCTACCAGGACCTGCCTGCGGTCTTGATCGCGGACTCGAAATGGGCGGGTTTAGAGAAAAAGGCCGAAGCGATGGCTCAGGCGACTCGTTGCTTGTTCAAGCCGATCGACCCGAACTCGCTGATTGCCGTGGTCGATCAAACACTGTGGATGCCCAATCTGATATCGGCCCACCGCCGCCGTGGATCGCGACCGAGCCGGCCGGGCTGGGTTTCGCTGTGAACCGAAAGCGAGTCCGGCAAGGTTTTCCAGCAAAGCTCTTGACCTTCCGGGTCTGCATTCACTATTTCGACACATTCCTTCCATCTTTCTCTCCCCCCGAAGACTTTTTCAGGAAGAATCCATGTTTCGACGTTTTGCCTTGATGGCAGCCCTGATGGCTGTGCCTACGTTTGCACTGGCTGGCGAGATGGTTCGCTATCAATGCAAAGAATGGAAAGCCAAGCATATCCACGACGCAAAGAAAGCCGACACAATTTCGGCGACCCTGAAAAAGCTGGGCTGCGAGCTCAAACAAGACCAACACAACGGCCACATCGACGTCAAATATCGTTGTCCCGATTGGCGTGAACTGAAGCTAGACAGCCACGACGAAGCCCACAAATGGGAAAAGTGGCTGAAGGAATACGGGTTCACGACCGAGCACAAACATTGAGTTTTCCGATCCAAGGTGCTGCTGCTTCGGTAGGAGCCCTGGCTCTGGGGTCCCATGCGATCGGCGCGGTGGCCCAGATCGCCAAACAGGCCGGCCAGCAATTGGGAAAAGCGATCAGCTTTGACGAGGTCCTCGGCGCAGGTACCGATCCGGCGTCGGCCGAAGATCCGGTGTCGGCCGAAGATCCGATCGGCGAATTGACCGCTGCGATTCGCGATCGGCTCTCGTCGATGGGCATGACATCGAACCTTCCGGACGAAATCCGGGTCCAATCTGACGGGCAGATCCTGGTCGGTGACCACCCAAATGCCGCAGAAATCGAAGCCGCCTTGGCCGCTGATCCCGAAATAACCGGCCTGATTGACCAACTAAAATCGACCAGCTCGCCGGGACCTTGGTCTATCGACTTGACGAACAGCCCGACGCAGGGGAATATACCGCCTGTGCCAGGAGGATATGCGAATTGGCTAGCAGACTGATTCGAAATCAGTTGCCGATTTATCGGTTGCGGGTTCGAGTCCCGTGTCCTCCGCTTTAACAAAAAGACCTCGTAAAACCTCGTGTTTTACGGGGTCTTTTTCATTGGCACACTGCGGTGTGCCAAAAGTGTGCCAAAAATCGTGTTCAAACCATAGCAGGCCCGCCGGTGGCAGGGCCAAATCTAACGATCGAGTCTGGTTAACGAACTTCCTCAACACCGGAACGTCCGGCGTCTTTTCCAACAAGATCTAGGTTCTCCATTTGGCGAAGAGCTTCCTCGTCGCTCAAGTGGTAGTAGTGTCGTACCATCTCGCTGTCGGAGTGCCCAAGCCAACTCATCACGATCCGTTCAGGGATCGAGTTGTTCGCGCAGGTACTGCAGAAGTAATGACGAAAACTGTGGAGCCGCCCGTCTTCAAAACTTCGCTGTCCCTCAAATCGTTTCGGGAAGCGAGGCGTTAACGGTTCGATTGCTTCGCGTACAAGAATGTTGCGGACGGTGTCCGGTTTTAGCGTTCCGCCCCTTGGTCCGAGAAATACATTTCCTTTGCGGTGACGCAACGATTCAAGCACCGACTGCAGGTCGGAGTGAATTGGAATGTGCCGAGTTCGGCTGCTTTTAGTGGACCGACGATCGGCTTGGCCGTTGGCAAAGCCGCTTTCGTCCGCGATGACCAGTGATCGGCTTTTTGTCTTGACGTCCGCCTGTTTCAGCGATGCCAATTCGCTGATCCGCAGTCCGGTACAGGACAGTGCGATAATGACATCGCGAAGCCAGTTGAGGTCCGACAACTCGCTGCAGTGTTTGATCATCGCAGCGACCTCAACTTTGGAGTAGCAGTAAGCCCGCTCGCAGTCCGCCTTGCGAAGCCGAAGCACCAGCGGTTCTCGCGCAAGATGCTTCTCGGTGCAAAGCCACTTAAAGGCAGTCTTGATCGTGTTCAGTTCTCCGAAAACGGTTTTGTAAGCGTACTCTCGTTCGTTGAGATACTCAGCGTAGGATGCCAACGTTTGCTCCGTGATTTGGTGCCAGTCCACGATCCGTTTGGTTTCGAGGAATGGCAAGAACTTGTCGAAGATCGCCCTGTAGCGTTTCTGCGTGTTGGCTTTCGTTCCACCGACCAGTCTTGGTCGCGACGTGTGACCGTCAAACAGTTTCCGACCCAACGCAAGCGGCAATCGCTTGCTTGAATCTGCAACCGTGGATCGAGGTGTGAGCCCAACCCGTTCGGCTTGGACTCGATCCAACACATGAAGCGCCGCGATCGCTTCTTCTCGGTCTTTGCTGCCGAGCGACGTTCGTTTGATCGCGGCTCCATTGGAACGACCGTCGGCGTACCAAACACCGTTGGGTCGTTGATAGATTGGCCAGCAGAAAAACTGGCAAGTAAACTGTTCTGGTTGTGATTTTTTCGGCATGGTTTGCTCCAACAATTAGGAAGGCAAACCGATCTTCCACTCGGGGGTGCGCCCAGGCAGTGACGTTCGCTTGCGAGCTGGCATTTCAGCAATCGCGTCCACGACGCTTGCAACGCCAACGCTGCTCTCATCGAGAGACGAGAGTTCTTGCACGGGAATCCAGACACGGCTGTTTTTGCCGCCCCTCTGAATTTTGGTAAGACGTCCGCTCGCTAGATAGCGGTGGACGGTCGACAACGAGATTCCCGCCTGTGCGGCGAACTGCTGTGGCAACACATATTCCCCTGGTGCCCCAGATCGGCTGGCCGATGACATAGGTTCGGATCATTTCGATTCGATAGCCGCTCGAGCTGCGGCTGATAACAGAAGCAACGACATGCTTCCGCCTCCTTCCGGAAGCCAAATAAGGCGAAGGCTATTTTGAAGCGAGAGGTTTCGAGTCGAGTTCTCGATTTTCCCTAAGGAAAGCGATGCCTTTGGAAACCTGTTCGCCAAGTCCGATTTCGTCGATGATCTGATCGTCGGTTTGCCCCTCATCAATGAGACGCAAAATTTCAGTGATACATTGCTCAGGATCGAATAAACTGCCGCTCACTGCCAATCCTTCTACCAGCCCACCTCCCGAACGGTTTCGCCCCTCCGAAATGGTCGTATCGTCGACCGGGCGAGGCGACGGCGCGCGTTTTAGACGATCGACTGAGATCGGATTAACCGATTCTTCGATAAGACCTGTGAGGTGCATTGCGGACATCAGTTCCTGCCAATTGGCCGAACTGAAGTCGTGCCCCGTAATCAGATGGAAGGCAGAGCGGTACCAATTATTAGTTGTGGATTTGTTTTTGCCCAACGTGTCTGCCACGTCCTTCAACAAACGAATCGCCCCGCGTCGGTACTCCCCGTTTTCCCATCCTTCTCGCAAGTCCCAAGCCCTCAGATAATTTTTGAGTTCTGGTTCGCGGCTCCGCGTCGTTGGTAGATTGTGGCGCTCGCGCCATTCAGCTTGAATGCGAGCGAGATCTGAAATCATTTGGTCGCGCGGGGCTACTGGGCTCAACGAGTAAAACGGAGCGTCGAGAAATTGGTCAAGTTCATCGAGCTGACACTGTTTGACCTGCAGAACGGCTTTCTTGCGATCATCAGAATTTCGATCCCCTTTCGATGCCAGTTGGAACGCCGCACCTACCTCGCTGAGCGTCTCTTCACCCAAATAGGCAATCAACAACCCGGCAATCGATCGAACGGTTATTGGCTGAATCGCCCCACGAAGCCATTGACGCTGATCTCTATCCCCAATCAAGTCGGTGAAGTCCGTTGCTGGGTCGACAGGTAATCCGTTGACACCCAGTCCCAGCATGGTTCGAAGGATCAGGGGATCGGTCAGAAACATCCGACTTGCCTCTGCATCGTTGTCGACTTGACGCATCGTTTCCAGTATTTTCCAAAGCTGTATGTAGAGCGGATGGCGTCGGGTCGATTCCCAACGCATTTCTACCGAAAGCGAACTGAGGTGAAATGATGGTCGTTGCCGTATCATGGTGGGACTAACTGATTTTGGATGAGGCCATTGGCTCGCAGAGGTTGGCACGATGGATAGGCGGGGTGCTCAAGTATCTTGACGCAATATCGGTCAAAATTCAGCTAGGATTCAAGAATCCGACCATCGATCGACTTGAGGTGTTAGCTAAGCGTATCGGACTCACATTATATGCCGCATTTTTGCTCCCAATTTAGATGTTCGATTGGCGGGCATGGACGCTGAACGATGGCTAAGACAGCGCTCATGTTATATGACGCGTTTTGGGCTTCAATTTAGCTAGCAAAGCCGATTCGGGAGGCAAACGGACGCTGGCAGGGCCATTTCACCCCGGAAAACACGTGAACACGGTATCAAGGATTCGTTAGCGCCCGCATCTGCGGGCGCGTGCGAATAGTTGATTTGGCTTTCAAGAAATACCCGTCGACCTGCTTCTAATCCAATGTGAACGACAGGCACTGCTCCTTCTTTTGCCGGATGCGGCAAAATCGCGAATACTATTGAGCAGGACAGAGATTGGCAGCTTGGAATCCGCATATCATTTGCGGCGCAGTTGACAGTTTGATCACAGCTGAGGTATCAATCTGCTCGCCTTGGGGTGTTGATCGCACCCCGCTCAACCATTGGCCCGTCGAGTTGTGCCCCACTCGACGGACGCCTCAAGGCTTTCTTCTCGCACCGTTCGGCATCGGCCGGCAGATAACGAACGCGTTCGCCCGTTAGACAGGTAGTTAAAATAGGCGATCGAGGCCCTGAACAACCGATGTAACGGCCCGATTCTGGGAATAGGTTGCTTATCGCCGCAATTCCGAGGCAGAGTGGCGCATGACGAGCCAGAATCCCTTATGATCCCAGAACCACATGAGGGGCCCGCCCACCCTCCCTTTGGTGGAGACGCGGATTCGATGTAGCAGCGTTCGAAAGATGCAATCGTAGGGGTACGGGGATGACGAGTAAGAGGTTCACATCAACCGAGACAAACTTGCCAAGTCACGTCGCTGCCGCAATGGCGCCGTTGTTGCTGGCATCTCAATATGCACAGCAGGTGACTAGCGAGCCTTGGGAGTTCGCCGTTGAAATTGGCCAACTTGTGACGTTGGGACTTACTCCGAACGACCTTCGATGGCTCGTACGGAGCGGATTGGTGACGCACCAGCGAGAGGTGACGTTGGAGGGAGAGAACGGTCGGCACTTTCAGCCTGAGGGTGACCTGACCTATTGCGAGCGATCATGCTTCTTCCTGACCGATTGCGGCGTACAACTTGCCAAAAAGTTATACCCAGCCACCAATGTCTCGTTGCAAGTCGATTACAAGCCTGGTGATCAGCAAGTCTCGCGGAATGGTGTCGCCAAGAACCAAGGCCTGTCACAAGCCGCGGTACCTATCTGGGAAGCGGAACGTCGCGAACTGCGATTCGATGGGGCAGTCGTGAAGCACTTCAAATGGGTGGCCGTCAATCAACAAGCGATTCTTGATGCTTTTGAAGAGGACGGATGGCCACCGCGAATCGACGATCCACTACCGCCGAACGCGGAGCAGGACTCCAAGCGACGACTAGCCGACACGATCAAGTGCCTAAACCGGAAACAGCGTTATGCGGTCATTCATTTCCGGGGAGACGGGACCGGGGAAGGAGTCATCTGGGAGATTGTCGACTTAGCCGAGTAAGATCACTGAATGATGCATTGTTCTAACTCAGTTGCGTGGAGTCCTTCATGTGAAAATCGCGTTACTCGCGGAGCGTTCCCATTCTATTCCGTAGCCAATTTCTGTCCTAGCGATTGAATAGACGTTTAGAGAAGCGTTTTATGCCTCGATGTGCATTCAATCACGAGATCGCTATGGCTAAATTTGTGCCGCGAGGATTGGGTTGGCAACCTGACCTTCCCGATGGACGCGACTTCACGTTTCGACACCCTGAGGTTCAGCGTCTACTTCTAGACCTGCCGGAGATGCTGGACTCCGAACAACCCGACCTAGTTGATCTACGCTGCGATTGCGACACAGAGTATTTCACGGCAGTAGATGACCAACGAACATTGAATGCTTCATCTGCGTTCGCGGTCTTGTCTGCGGTTGAGTATTTTGAGCGGCGTGTTGCCGGACGGACCTACGATGGCTCACGCCTGTTTCTTTATCAAGCTACACGACACAGAATTGCGAAAGCAGGGCGAGATATTGCTGATTCAGGCGCGGATTTGAGGACCACCTTGAAAGTACTTGCTCAGGTTGGCGTCCCGCCGGAAGAATACTGGCCATACAGTATCGAAGCTTTTCGATCCGAACCTAGCTCGTTTCTGCTTTCGCTGGCAACGGCCCCGAAGGCCCTTCGGTATTTTCGTATTGTCGATGATGGATGTAGTGGTCAAGAGACATGGCGTGCGTTGAAATCCTTCCTTGCGGCCGGTTTTCCAGTCTTGTTCGGGTTCTCTGTGCCTTCGTCATTGGCTGATGGTCCCGACATTCTTTTTCGCAAAGCCCATGACGCACCGCGCGGTGGTCAATCTGTTGTCGCAGTTGGATACCAATTGAATCGCGTTGGTGCGGATCAAGACGCGATCTTGATTCGCAGCTCATGGGGAAAGCAATGGGGAGACAATGGGTATGGATGGCTTCCTGCCAGCTTCGTTTGTAACTATCTCGCTCGCGATTTCTGGTGCCTATTCTCGGAAGAATGGCTGGATGCGACGGAGTTGTCTCGGCCATCTGTTGTTGCCGCGGCAGACTAAGAAAACCCGTTCTAGTCGTTCCTATCTGCTTCCGTAGATTGGCGAGACGACTGAGTCACAATCTCCTTGAAACTCACTTCATCTTTGACGTCGAGCAATCAAAGTCGAGCAATCAAATCAGCGGAATTAGTCATGTCGAAGAAAAAGACAGCGCGAAAGTCAACACAAAAACCGAAAGCATCGACGAAACGAAAGACCAAAACGACGCAGCGAAAGACTGCCACTGCCGCGAAAGACTGCCGTAGCGTTTTTGGCGCGAGACTGACTGTTGCGGCGGAAAGCCCAACAGCGAGATTCTCGAAGGGCCTTGACCATGATCCGACCACTGGCGAAGTGAATGCATCGCAGTTTCAGAATCTGGTAGATCAGCTCAAGAAGCTGAACGCGGATCCTGGACAAGCCGCGAAGCGTAAATTTCAACTGCGTAACAAGACTTGTGACTCGCTGCGCCGTTTCGTGAATCCGCAATCAGGTTGGTCACTTGATACCGAAGTTACCGATCCATGCTGTTACGAAATCCCCGCGCCGCCGGATTTGAACAGCCAGGAAGAGGCGGCTGAGATGATCGAACTGTACTGGATGGCGATACTGCGTGATGTGCCGTTCGCGCAGTGGGACGATCATCCGATGGTCGCCGCGGCCGCGGGTGAGATCAGCACTCTGCCTTTGTTTGTCAACCGTGACGATCCTAACGGAGATCCAACGACATCTGGCTTCGAGACGCTTTCTGTTACATCGAAGAGTCTATTCCGTGGCGGCGAATTGGCGCGATTTGCTGACAAAAATGCCGGAATTTCGGAGAACGTCGGCCCTTATCTTTCGCAGTTTTTACTTCACGAAATCCCTTATGGCACGTTGCGAATTCCACAGCGATGCATTCATGCCGCAGCAGGTGTCGACTACATGACGGATTGGTCGGAATGGCTTCACGTCCAAGACGGCGAAAGAAGAAATCCGAATCAAAACTTGGTGGGCCAACACGATCCGTCTCAACGACGATATCTATCGACGATGCGAGATCTGGCAACCTACGTGCATTATGACGCTCTCTACGAGGCCTATCTCAATGCGGCTCTAATTTTGCTGGGCGGTGGATACCCGAGTAATCCAGGCAATCCTTACGGGCCCGGATGCAGCGTGATGGGAACCGGGCAGGATCAGCGGCCGCACGAACACGAGGAATACCTAAAGTCAGCGAATCGCGGGGCACCAAAATACCCAGATCAAGACGGTTTTGGCACATTCGGCGGTCCTCAGGTTCTCTCTCAGGTCACCGAGGTTGCGACTCGGGCATTGAAAGCCGTGTGGCGACAAAAATGGACCCATCTACGACTGCGTCCCGAAGCTTATGCCGCTTTGGTCCATCGCTCGATTGTCGATGAAGTGCCAGTGCCTTACGAAGATTTCGACATCGAAGTCGAGCGAATTCTGCGAGCCAGTAGCGCGCTGGATCGGCTCACTTCTTCTCGCGGAAAACGCCGCGGTCGTGGTCATCGTCCTGAGCCAAATGCGTTGCTGCCGATGGCTTATCCCGAAGGATCGCCGACTCATCCATCCTACGGAGCCGGGCACGCAACAGTCGCCGGTGCGTGCGTGACCGTGCTGAAATCCTTCTTCGATGGCAGCGTTCAGTTCATCGGACCGGTCGAATCAACTGCCGACGGCGGGCACCTTGTACCGTATCAAGGCATGGACGCGCACAGCGGCAAGATGACCGTCGAACTTGAGCTGAACAAACTTGCCGCGAACATCGCAACCGGTCGCAACATGGCCGGCGTCCATTGGCGCAGCGATTACACGCAAAGCGTCTTGCTTGGTCAGCGGGTCGCCATCGACATGCTGTATCGCAAGAGCGCGACCTACACCGAGGAATACTGCATCGAGTTCAACAGTTTCGGCGGCAAGCCGATCGAAATTCACTCAGGGCAA
The DNA here is from genome assembly GCF_007741535.1 of Rubripirellula lacrimiformis. NCBI lineage: Bacteria > Pseudomonadati > Planctomycetota > Planctomycetia > Pirellulales > Pirellulaceae > Rubripirellula > Rubripirellula lacrimiformis. The sequence continues at coordinate 1,998,395 of NZ_CP036525.1, read as the reverse complement.
GTCAAGTTCGCCGGCAAGAAACTGAACCTGCCAGAGCTGAAACGCGGTCGGTGTCTTGAGGCCTCGGAGTGTGACATCGCAAAGGCGCTATCGACCGTCGTTTGACGCTGAACGACCAAGTGAACAAAATTCCCCCTTCACGACTGGCAGAGATTGATGCTTAAAGGTCCACGCATTTCGTTCCGCAAACGAAGAGGTCGGGCGGTCGCAAGAGCTGCTGCTGACGGTGTGACTCCCGTTACGCATGCGACGGAAGACCTTGTCGTTGACGGCGAGCTGACTGCCAGAGACGAAGCAATCTTTCTTCTGCAAACCGCTGCCGAAATTGAACAGTCGTTGCTCGTGCAGTATCTCTATGCCGCCTATTCGATTGATGCGACTGCGGGGCCGAGTCCGACCGAACAAGCGAAAGCGGGCGGCTGGCGGAGAGCGATCGTTGAAATCGCGATCGAAGAGATGGCTCACCTGATCTCGATGCAAAATCTTTTGTTGCTGCTTGGTGGTCCTGTGAATTTGGAACGTGAAGACTTTCCGTTTCGCGACCTATTCTATCCGTTTCACTTCAAACTCGAACCGATCTCACTCGACTCGTTGGCAAAGTATGTCGTGGCTGAGATGCCTGACATCGTTGCAGATGCACCGCTGCAGGCGATCATTGACCGCGCGACGGGGGCTCAAGGAGGGATGCCGATCAACCGCGTTGGATCCCTCTTTGAAAAAATTGATGCATTGCTGGTTACGTTGACGGAAGACGATATCTATCCGGAATCCGCTACCACGTTTCAAGCGACCGCGATTGAATGGAGAGGCTTCAGTGAGCGAATTGTCCGACCCGTCTCAAGTCTAAGCGAGGCCAGGGCGCTGGCCAATGAGATCGCTGAGCAGGGCGAAGGTGGCGACACGGCTGTCACATCGCACTACCAAAAATTCCGTACGATCTACGAGGAACTTGAGGCCACAACGACTTGGAATCCAAGTCGTCCGATGCCGACCAATCCCAATACGTCCGAGCAGCCTCACCAGGATTTGGACATGGAAGCTGGACGAATCACCGATGCGGAGAGTCGCCGCTGGGCGCACATTGCCGATTTGCAATATCGGTTGCTGCTCCACGGAATCGCACATTCGCTGGTTCTGGAACAGGGAACGACGGCGCGTACGACGGTCATTGGTTGGGCATTTGGCATGATGCAATTCCCTGGTCTGCGTGAGGTCATTGGATTTCTACAGACTCGACCGCAACACGATCCTCCCCAGGCCGATACGCAAGGCAGAGAACGAAAGGCTGGGCCACCGTTTGCAATGCCTTACACGTTGGCGCTCCCGCATTCGCAGTCCGCTCAGTGGCGAACCTACGTGGAAATCGTCGACGCTATCAATAATCTGCTTGCGCAAACGACCAGCGTGCCTCCGTTTCAAACGAACCTGGAAGACTTTGTAAATACCATTCGTGAATCCGCCCTTGAGTTTTCCGAAACGGTTACACCACCGCAGACGCCCGATGATCCGAGTGATCCACCGCCAGCTCCCGGCGATGGCACCAAGGCAAAGGCGGACTTCTTGGAACTTTTGAAATCGAAACAAGGGATCGCTCAATTCATGCACAGCGGTGTGCAAATTCCGGCTGGCGGCAGCCTGAACGAGCTGTTCTCGGCTGAGAACTATGATGCCATCGTCAGTTTCCTGACTTCGACCAATGCCAAACGTCCTCCTGCGGTGGGCAAGCCGTTGGTAGTCCCCGGAAGCCCGAGCCAAAGTGGTTTTTATATCCAAATCACCACGGGCGTGATGTCAGGGAATTTTTCGGACGACGAGATTCAAGTCGTTGATCGTTGGATACGTAGCTTGGCTGCGTCCGGCGCTGTCGGCGGCAATGCCCCAGCAATCGTAGCGGCGGCTCGTCCGGCAGCAGTCGCACGAGCTGGCGCTGTGGTTCCCAGTGCCGCTGGAATCGTCGCAAATCGTTTTGCAACTGGATTGACGCAGCCGTTGTTCGTCACCTTCGCCCCTGGTAAACCCGATCGACTTTATATCGTCGAAAAGACGGGTGCGATTCAAGTGCTAGACGCTTCCAATGGACAGCTTGTTCAGACCTTCATTCAAGTTGACGATCTGAGCACCAACGGAGAACGAGGCTTGCTGGGCTTGGCGTTTCACCCACAGTATGAAGATAACGGCCACTTCTTTGTGAACTGTACAGACGCGGTTGGCAGAACAACGATTCGTCGATACACCGCGTCCAGCGGTCTTGCGGACACCAATAGTCGGCACAACGTAATGGTCGTCGACCAACCGTTCACCAATCACAACGGAGGTTGGATCGGGTTCGGTCCGGCCGACGGCTTGCTATACATCGCGATGGGTGATGGAGGTTCGTCAAACGATCCGATGGGCAACGCTCAGGAAACAAACGTATTGCTTGGTAAGATGCTTCGTGTCGACGTTGACCGTGACGATCTTCCGGCCGCCGCCGATATGAACTACGGCATACCGCCCACGAATCCATTTGCGGCAAGTGGTGCTGGACGGGCAGAGATTTGGTCACTTGGTTTGCGTAACCCATGGCGTTGCAGCTTTGACCGTTTGTCCGCCGATCTTTGGATGGGTGATGTTGGTCAGTCAGCCCGCGAAGAACTCAATTTCCAGAACGCGAATAGCCGTGGCGGCGAGAATTACGGTTGGCGTATTCGCGAAGGCACAAACCTGACGGGACTTGATCCCGATCAGCCGAATCTCGTCGATCCCATTCACGAATACGGTCGCAGTGACGGGCGCTCGATCGTTGGCGGATACGTCTATCGCGGCGAGGCAATCGCGGGACTGCAAGGCACCTACTTCTATGCAGACTTTCTTTCCAATCGGATTTGGTCCCTCCGCTACGACGGCTCTAGCGTTTCCAATCACGTTGAACGAACGGCTGAATTAAACGCCAATTCTGCGATCAACTCGATCGTCTCTTTTGGGGAAGACGCACAAGGCGAACTTTATCTCGTCTCAATCGGCGGCGACATTTTCCGCGTTCAACAGGTTTAACCTTCCACGGATTCAGACTCATGGCGAAGTCCTATCGCATTCATCCGGCTATTGGAGTCGCTCGTGTTGGCAATAGCATGGAAACGTTCATTGGCCCTGAAATTCCCGGCACCGAGCCAGCGCCCATCGGCGGTGCGTTCAAGGCCGACGGGCGATTGAAACGACAGGCTGCTCGATTTCGAGTGTTTGAGTACGACTCAGACAACCCGACTGCCGAGCCGCTTGAAGTCACAACGTCGCACAGTGAAGTTGAGAATATTTCTTGGACGGTGAAGCTCGCCAATCGCAAGGCGGCTGGCAACGTGATTCTCAGTGGCGGTAACACGCCTCGCAATCCAGGTATCTCGGAAAGCGAACTCGTCATCGCTCCGTCGGCCAAGACGCTCAGCGCGCCGGGGCAATCGGTTGCGTTCGACGATGGGAAGTTTCGCGGTAAAGTCGTTCCGCTTGGTCACGCCTCGACCGAAAGTAGCGGCAACCTCGTTGTGGCGGGCGGTTTCGGCACGTCGAATTTCGTCGTCAAGCCCGGAGAGCAAGGCGGCTACTCTGCTGGCGGTGGATTGAACTTTGCGAACAATCGCTTTTGGTACGACGACACTTCTGACGGTTCAATCAATGCAACGATCCAGCTGAGCGATGGCACAACCGTTCAAGCGGAGCAGGCATGGATTATCGTTGGCCCGCCTGATTACGCACCCGGTGTGGGCAATATCGTCACGCTGTATGAACTGATGCTCGATTTGGTGGTTCGTCAATTCTCGTTTGCCCCGAACCTATTTTCGGGCGGAGCGTTTGATTCCACCTACCGCCCATCGTTCACAAACGAAATCTATCCGATCCTCCATCGCGTCTCGCAGCAAGGTTGGGTGAGTCGTGTTGCGAACATGGGGCACGCCAATGTGATGCTGCGAGCCTTCAATGACTTGTCGTTTGTACCAACGCCTGGAAATGACCCACACCAGTCGTTGCGGGAGCTGATCTTTCACAAGCTTCGCGACCCCGACAATCCGAACACAACCGGGAACATGCCGAGGCTCAATGGAGACGGCGAAGTGAATCCAGTCGGGCTTACACTTCGTCCCTTGCAGTACTTCCTGATGAAGCAGTGGAAGGACGGGTTGTTTGTTGGAGATTGGAGCGGAATCCCTGCATTGAGTTCCAACGTAACGGCGTGGGGACTTGACCAGGCCGCGTTGGAACACTGCACGGGCGGTTCGTTTTTCCCTGGCATCGAAGTCAATCGCATCGTTGCCACTCGTCCGGACATCTATCAAGCGGACAGCAGCAACGTCGCGGTAGAGATTCGCCTGCGTCCTGAATCCGCGAACGATGATCGTCCGGCGGGCTACCTGACTCAGGACAACGCCATGCCTTGGCAGGCAGACTTCTTGAAGTGCCGCAACGGCTGGTGGCCCGCTCAGCGACCCGATGAAGTTCTGGTTGCTTCCGGTGGGCCGCAATTGGAATGGGATCGGGACAAGATCGCAAACCATAAGGACATGGTTGAACGATGGCACGAACTAGGCGTCGTGGCCCAGTCCAACGGAGAGTACATCGAGACTGAACGTAACCCAGATGGAATGTTCTTGGTTTAAGAAGCGTGGGCGAAACAAGTGTGAGAGATCCGACGGACGTATTGATTGTGGGAGGCGGTCCAGCGGGCTGTGCGATGGCGCTGCGACTGATGCAAAACGGATGCACACCCACAATTCTTGAAAGAAGCTCATTCAGCACGAGTCGCGTGGGCGAAGCGTTGTTGCCAGAAGCCGAAGGGCTACTGAAAACACTTGACGTGTGGGATCAATTCAAGCGTGAGGACTTTGAACCGACGTCTGGAATCGTATCCGCATGGGGCAGCGACAAAACCGCAGTATCAAGTTTCCTTTTCCAACCGTTCTCACAGGGTTGGAATCTCGATCGCGCCCATTTCGATCGAATGCTGCTGTGCGAATGTGCCGGTCGAGGCTGCCACGTCGATCGCCCCGCTGGTCCGATGCGAGTATCAAAATCTGGGACTGTTTGGAATGTTCAAATTGGATCGAAATCCTATCAAGCGGACATTCTCGTTGATGCAACGGGACGGTCGGCGTCGATCGCGACACGGCTGGGTGCGACGCGAGTTCCTGGAAATCGTTTGATGGCGCTGGTTGGCTATATGCGAACAAGTGACCTCGACGACCCGCGACTATTGATCGAGTCAGCGCCGAGCGGTTGGTGGTACTCCGCGGGGCTTCCAAACGATCAATTGGTCGTTGCGTATTTAACGGACGCGGATTTGATTCCCCGTCATGTCAACGAACGAACAGATTGGTGGAGACACTTGGTTCGCCGTTTGCCACACACATCCCAACGCATCGAAGCAACATCATTGCTGGAACCCCTGCGTCTTGTGAATGCGAACACGAGTTGGCTTGATGAAAGTTCTGGAGAGGGGTGGATAGCGATTGGCGACGCTGCCATCTCGCTCGATCCTCTTTCTGGCAACGGAATCATCCGCGCGCTCAAAACGGGAATAGCTGCGGCGGAAAGCGTCGTATCAGAACGCAGTGATTTCGCGACAAGTCGTTTTTTTGGAGACTTGATTCACAGCCTCGCTCGCGAATCTACCGAACAAAGTCGGTTGACACACCAGCGGGAAACTCGCTGGGAGGATCAAGTCTTTTGGCAACGGCGGACGAGCGTTGATTCCGAGCCAAAAAATTGCAGAAATCTTCACTCCATCAAGTCCTCCTTTGAAAATGGCATAGCATGATCCCCACGACCTTTCCGACTGGCACAGGCACAGTAACCGAGAATATCTCTTGGACGGCTGAAGAACCCGCAACCACGTATGACAGCGCCGTGATCATTGCCTATGGCAGTGATGGACTTGCTCCAAAATGGAAGCCAGAAATCGAGCGTCATGCGAAGGCACTCGCCGCTGTTGGAATCCTTGCACTGACGCCGGACTACTTTCAAAAGTCTCCGTCTACTTCTCACGACTCGTCGCTCACTGTCTTTCCTCAAATCCCGCTGCGTCATGGATCGTGGGCGATCGTTCTGCGAGACGCAGTCGATGCCTGCAAGACTCTTCCGGGCATTGACTCTTCCAAAGTCGGGCTTCTTGGATTTTCACTAGGTGGTTTCTTGAGTCTGCGCATACGAGACTCGGTCGACGTGCTCGTGGAGTATTTTTCACCGTTCACTTTTCCTGAGGTTGATGGCATTGGGACCAATGCAAACAGGCTGCTCAAAGTTCACATTCACCACGGTGAAAGTGATTCCCTTGTTCCTCTCATGCAAAACGCTAATCCGATTCAATCACAGCTCGTACGCGAGCGGGCGACTGTTTCCATGACGAAGCACCCAGGGGCCGTCCACGGATTCTTGGGCAGCGATTCGGGAAATAGCACTGCCAGGGATCAATCGCTTCGCGAAACGATTCAATTCTTTGAAGCGAACCTTTAGCACCTTGGATCGCCTGTCGTGCAAGCCAATACCCATATCACGCCGCCGGGGCCGGAAAAATTCACGCTACCGGTGCCGCCGACTTTCAACACGAAGGACGCTTGGTTTTCCGCTGGAAGCTTGCTGGTGTTCTTTGTCGCTTCGCTTTTGGCGATCATCAATCTGCCTGACTTGCCGTTGTGGGTGGGCGCCCCGTTTTGGTTCACCGCGTTTGGAAGTGGCATTGGGTTCCTCTACGAAACTTGGTTGCTGATCCGAAATGCACCTTATCAATTGCTGGGAACCGCCATGGGGCGTTTCATTCAAACCATTCGGCTCGGCAACATTGCGTTTGTGTTCGGCTCGGTCTATCTGGCTTACGGACTGGTGACGCTCGGTGCGTTTGGTCATTCAGGATGGGTGACGGCTTTGGTTGGCACCGTCACTGGTTTTTTGCTTATTCTGTTTCTCTTTCGAGGTCCGCAAGAAATCGGCGCAGCAACCCTGACGGTCGGATTGATCGCGTTGCTGATACTCATGTTCGCGTCCAGCGGATTGCAGGGAGGAGTATGGGGGCGAACTGCACTCGCTGTCGCAGCAATTGGGCTCTACGCGACAACCTTCATCGGTTCGCAAACGCCACGCCGAAGCACGGTCTTTCATCTCGTTGCGACGGTTGTCGTTGCCTTGCTGTACTTCGGTTTACGGACTGAGTTTGATGCATCCGCCGAGGCTCATCAGGGAATCATAGGAATTGGACTGCGGTTGCTCGTCTCGATTCCGGCTGGGATGGCCCTGGCTTTCTATCTACTTCCGCAAACCTGGGCCATGTTCCGTTCGATGATCTCCGGAGCGACTTGGCCGTACTTCTATTTGTTCATAGCAGGCGGGATGCGTGTTCCAAGACCCGAGCGTCTGGGCGAACTATACGCGGGACGTGAGAGCGAACTTCAGCCGCTGGGGCTGCTCCCCTACTACATTGCCCATCCGCGCAACTTGACCCATCCAGTCAGCGTTCCTTGCCTGGATGAAGCACTGACGTTGAAGGTTCATGCCTTCGGAATGATCACGAGGTTAGTGAAGTTCGCTTTCGGTGCGGCCAGCATGGTCAATCGTGTCTTCCCAATCGCGAACATCGACGTGCCACTGCGATTGAAACCGAGAATGGAACCGTGGAGCGACGGTAGCAACTACTGGCCGAAGCAGTTTCTTCAGCGCATCTACCTCCCGACACTCGGCTGGTTTTCAATTGAGTCAGGTGTTCGCGGCCCAGGTTTCCAGCCCACGCCGCCAACCGTACTCGAAGCTTACAGTCAAGGCCAGCTCTTAGCCTTCCTGGTCGAATACGGCACCGCTGGCACGTTCATCCAGCCGATCATCCGAGATGGTAAGCAAGCCTTTGTGATGGACCTGTCGTTCTTTGAAAAGTACGAGACGAAAGCCGACTACGAGTCTTATGGCGGAGTCGCGTACTTCGAGATCGACGACGCCAATCACTGCCTGAAACTGACTCACGTTCAGGCTCCGAAATCCGATATTGAATTGTCTGTTGATCCGACTGACGCGAGGTTCCGCCATGCCGAGGACATGATTCTGGCCACCGTCTACTTCTATGTCGTCAGCGGAAAGCATCTCGTCGAAATCCACATGGGCTTGAATCTGATCGAAGTCGCGTTGTTCAACTCGTTCGACGCCAAACGGCAGTGGTTTCATCCCGTCCGACTCGCTCTTTACCCGCATTTGTTCGCCCATGAGCTAGCCGAAGAACTAACGACCCAAAACCTGTTGGAAGACAACGCCGTCTTTCCGCAGATATTCGCGACGACCAACGCATCATTGATGCGGCACTTAAACGACCGATTTGGCGAATACGAGCTGGCAGAAGACGAAGACTTCGAGCGCCGCGAGAAAGTACTGCTAGCAGGACGCGACGGCCAAGCCCTGGAGAACGTTCTACCCAGATCAAGCCTGGTTTGGGAAAAGCAATACGCTGCGATCTGGCTGGAATACGCGACCAGCTTGGTCGAAGCGGTCTACACCAGCGATGCGAATGTCGCATCCGACGAGTGCGTGCAAGTGTTGTTTGCCAATCTGGCAGCAACTTACGCTCAGCCGCTTCCCAATCGTTTCGACCAACTAAAAACACGATCAGGTCTAGCAAGGTTCATTGCCGACATGATGCATCATCTGATCATCCGCCACGAAGTCTACGGAACATCCGGCGTCCGCTTAGCGCTCGATCCACGCATCAACAAAGTACAAGTCCCCAAAGATGGTGGCACCTACGGCGTCGACGAATGGCGTTCACTCGCTTGCGTCGCGATGGCGACTTCGCGAGTTCGTTACACGCTACTAGCCACTGACTACAAAAACGTCTTCGAGGATCTTAAAGACCCCGAAGTCAATCAAAAGTACCGAGACGCCCACGATCGAATGAAATCGCAACTCGAAGCCCTCGAAGCAGAATTCACTTCCGACGAAATCGAAAACTACAACACGCTACGTCTCTTGCCATCGGAACTCGACATCGGTGCTGGCTACTGATTATTTCGCGGGTTCTGTTCCCATTGAGTTCCCATCGACTTCCGTAGCAGTGCCGAACTCGCCAAGGTTGAATAAAGATCTTCGTTTGAAACACAGAGGAATGTAAGCAATGAGCAGCATTTTGACGGGAACCTGGATCTACCGCAGTTTTCACAACGTGCAGGAACAGGTTGACCCAAAGTTGCCGCTTGAAGATCGCTTGTTGTTTGGACAAGGCGTATTGATTTTCGATCCAGTGGTCGGGCACGATGATGTTCTGGGGCAACTGGCGTTCCGCAGTGATCCGCCGAATGTCGATGATGCTCGGCTAGAGATGGTTGGAAGAATCGAACACGGGACACCCCATCGGATTCGCCTCCGCGGAACGGGGGTCGCTGGCACGAGTGCTGAGGGTTGGGTCTACGATTACATAGGATATTTTGCGCCGGAATGGCCCGATGGAGTTAACCAGGTTCCCGCGATTGTCGGAACGGTCATCCGCAGTATTCCGCATGGTAAAGCACCAGCGGGTGTGGTTGGATCGTTCGTTGCTGTAGCCCAGGAATTTCCAGAGCCCAGAGAAGTCATCCCGCTGCCCGACTCGGTGATCCGAATGCTGGCGGGTGAAAAGCACCGGTTGCATCATTTGCTGTGGCATTCGCTACGACAGTTTTGGCTCTCGCCTGACGTTTCGGATGAAACGCGCCAGCAGATTCGGGATCTGAATTGGGAACCGCCGCGACTAGGAACGGAGTCAGGGAAGATTGCCGTCAACAACGGCTCAGGAATCGACTTTCTGTACATGCACCGGGAGATGATCTCACACGTTAGGCACATGATGCATCACGCAGGGTTAGATCCGATTCAACATTGGTCCAGCCCTCCACAGCCGGGGTCTGTGCGTGCTGAACCAGATTTCGCAGAATGCAATCCGTCGCATCCTGCGCCCGGCAATCCCGACGGATTCGTCGTTCCGCCAGCTTGGCACTGGCCCGGCGTCGTCAACCTTGAGCGTCGCATTCACGCACTCAAAAGCGATGAATACTACTGGTCGCGCATGCAGTGGTGGGATCGTGAATTCAAGAATCCCGAACGACTTGCAAAGCTCACTCTGGGACAACTCGGCGCGTTGGTCGAATTCTCCATTCACAATGACATGCACATGCGATGGGCGTCCGTTCCACGACTGCCTGATGGAACCAAGGTTCCGCTTGGTCGTGGCATTGGCGATATCGACAGCCGATGGGCTGATCCGAGTAACGATTACCTTGGCGACTTTTACTCATCGCACGTGAATCCCGTTTTCTGGCGTCTGCACGGCTGGGTCGATGACCGGATCGAAGATTGGTTCGCGGCTCACGAAGCAGCTCACCCTGGCGAAGTTCGGCAAGTTGATATCGGTGGCCTGCCGTGGTTTCAAAGCGAAAACTGGGTCGAGCACGACCAGCCGTGGGCTAAGCCACAACAAGGTTTCGATGTCGACACGATGAAACAGGTTGTCCGGTTACTGTTTCCGCCGACGGATCGTGCAACTCGAGGTGAATCGCGGGCAGTTGCTCAGCCTGGGCTGCGACCCGAGCAATCGGCAACAGAAGTGTTCTTTGGTGCAACACACGATATTTCGATTCCGTAGTCCCTTCCTCAAATGCATTTGGGAGTCTCCACATGCTCGATACACGAAAATGGTGTTTGTTTGTTTTGATCTGCCTAGTGGGAGTGCCATTGTTCGCACAGGAGGCAACTCTACCTGACAGGTCGCTTCCGTATGGCTCCGATTCTCAAGTCGATAACCCTGCCATCGAACGACTGGCAGCAGAATCGGCTGTCGCGGATGCCGTTGCGAAAGCAAGAAAACTAGAGCTGGAAAATTTGCGTCTCAAGATCGCTATGCAGCGACTCCAAATCTCACTCGTTGAGCGAATTCGAGACCCAGGTTCCAATCGGGCACAAGACCGTGCGTTTCCGCTCCGCCGTGCGATTTGGCCCAGTGCGACCATCCCAGTGACATGGGAGAATCCTTCACCCGCGAATGCTCAGGAACGCCAATGGGTTCAGGATGCGATCACGCGGACATGGCAAGCTGAGTCGGGACTCAAGTTCACTGGCTGGGGACAATCGCAGGCAAGCTCAACGGGAATTCGGATTCTCATCGCTGATGATGGACCTCATGTAAAGGCGTTGGGCAGAGGTCTCGATGGTATGCGAAATGGGATGGTGCTGAATTTTACTTTCGGCAATTGGTGTCCAGCATGCGGTGGAGCGAATCGACGTTCTTCGATCGAGAGCATCGCGGTGCATGAATTTGGCCATGCCATCAGTTTTGCTCACGAGCAAAATCGGAGTGATGCACCTCTTTGGTGTCAGCGAGAGCGACAAGGCAGTGACGGAGATTGGTTCATAACTGTCTACGATCCTGATTCGATTATGAACTACTGTAACCCACTGTACAACAACAATGGAGACCTCAGTCCGCTTGATATCGCGGGGGCGCGAGCACTCTATGGCGCACCAGGGAATCCCGTTCCAACGCCAGTGCCGAATCCTGTGCCAACTCCAGACGTTCAGCCTGATCCCCCGGTGCAAAAAGGCAACTAAACACGTCTCTGAATAATCCTAAACAATCACTAATCTCAGGAGGTATTCCCGTGCGTAAGAATCAAAAGAGTGCTTGCAACTGCGGCGGTCGCAGTGCAACAGGCCACGATGTAGGAGAACAAATTGAATTGCTAAGCAAGCGAATTCGATTTCTGTCTGAACAACTCTCCGACCACCTTCGCGCTGACCCATCGGACAACGACTCTCGGAGTCGCGCAAGTCGAATGGCAGATCAGCTTGAGCGAATAGTTGGCGGTCGCCCTGTCGATCCTGGCGCATTTCCAGAATGTTGTCTCATTGGCAACTCGTCGGCTGGCGGGTTTCTAAATGAGTGGTTCTGCACTGGTACTCTCATTCATCCCCGACTCGTTATTACAGCCGACCACTGTATCTTCAGTCGGTTTGACCCAAATTCGATTGGAATTGGCGTCGAGCAAGAATCCAATGTGCAGCCAGCCAACATTGTGCGAATTTCGCGAATCAAGCAGCATCCGACGGAAGACATTGCGCTGCTGATTCTTCAAACTGCGCCCACGGTGGCTCCGATTGCAAGGGCGACTTCAGATGAAGTCGCCAATGCGAGTCGGATCGAACTAGTTGGATTCGGAAACGACAACCCAGCGGGCTCAATGGGGTTCGGAATCAAACGACAAGTCAACGTGCCGATGAATGTTGTCAGAAAGACTCCACAGGAAAACTTGTCGGCCGCTGAATCAACCCTTGGCTTCAATTCGATGACAGAATTCGTGGCGGGTCGAAAGGGTTCTGGGCAAGACTCGTGCAACGGCGACAGCGGAGGTCCAGCATATGTGCATGTGGACAGTCAGCGAAAACTTGCTGGGGCGACATCAAGGGCGACTGATGAAGCGAACGACAATTGCGGCGACGGAGGCATCTATGTTCGCGTCGATTCCGTCAGCGATTGGATTGACGAAACGATCGCGGAAATGAGGTAGTCGGTGGCTAGTCGCACAAAACAGAAACGCGCAAAGCGGAGGTATTCGCTTCTGCTTTTCATGGCTGGCGATAACGATCTAAGTGATGCTGGGATTCGTGACATCGCTGAGTTGTGCAAAGTTGGCGCATCAGCAGATGTTTATGTAGGCGTCGAAATCGACACCAGAGGTGAGCACACAGGCTCCATCCGGTACGAAATCACGGAGCCAGAAGAGGAAGGAATTGCATACAGAAATGTGATTGAGCGGTTGCCTGAGGCCGACACTGGAAAGCCGGAATCGTTACTGAAGTTTTTGACCTGGGGAACCGATCGCTATCCAGCAGACCAGCGGGTAGTGGTCATCGGCGGACACGGTGATGGTTTCCGATCACGCCGTCGTGCGATCGCAATCGACGAGTTCGGTGGAGCCCTCGATATGCCTGAAGTCGAATACGTGTTCGAGCGAGTGGGCTTTCACAAAAAAAAGATTGCGATACTGGGTTTTGATGCGTGCTTGATGGGAATGCTTGAGATTGCCAACCACTTTTCTAAGTTCGCTGACTACTTGGTAGCATCACAGCAGATTGAACCTGGCGAGGGATGGCCATACGACAAAGTGCTTGAGCATCTCAAGCATGAGCCAAAAGTCTGCGATGTCGCTTCCGACATCGTGGATTCATACGTCAACCATTACGTGCTTCACGGGATGACGAATGTTACTCAGTCAGCTATCCGACTGACACGAACAGGAGAAGCGATGAAATCTCTATCGCTACTTGGAAAAGCAGTCGCCAGCCATTTGGACTCACAGGACGCCAGCACGAAAAGAGAATCAATACGCACCATTGATATGGCACGCGCGTCATCGCAATCCTTTGCCAACGCAGAGTATGTAGACGCTGTGCATTTTGCCGAAAATCTCTCCAAGGCGATCGAATGCAAGGTCGTTGGCAAATACTCACGGCGACTGATCGAATCACTGAACAAGGCAGTCATCAAGAATCGAGTGCTACGTCGCTCGAGAAAACTCGCGAATGCGAACGGACTCTCCATTTGGTTTCCATCGACGCTTTTTTCGTTCACCGTTAACAGGGCACGCTATCTGGAATTGAATGGGGTGGAAGACCAGCCAGGATGGCTGAATTTCATGGACGACGTTTTTGCAGAAATGCGATACAGCTAATTCAAAGGCAAGCAAATGTACACAAAAGCCATCGGTCGTGAGTTTTGGTTCGACTTTGATAATCAGACGCTGTGGCAGAGGACGCGGGTGATCGCGGATGCGTTTCAGCGAGGTTATTTTGCTCAAAGCTGGGGCTTGGACTCACTACCCGACTTTTTGCGGACCTCGTTTTCTGATCCGAATCATCCTGGTCCGTTTGTCACAACAGTCGAAGCGGGCAGACGTGGGTTGCTGGATCTGGCGGCAATTCAATTGCAAATCATTGATCGTCACTTGAAGGACGATGATTCGATTCGCAGTGCGTTTGAAGATTTTGGGCAAGGTGTCTTGTTTGACGATCGTGCGCCGCGACCGCCTGGGCGGCGCGTTCACATGATGGACGGGACGCCGGATAACTGGGTTGGTTGGCAGCGTTGGCATGGGTTCATTCGTGCCGCAAGTTTGCTGGGTGACTCCGCGGATCGTTGGTTGCACGTCGATCGCTGTATGGCACTCTCTTGGGCGATTCAAACGGAAGCCGATCCAGAAAACGACGCTCAGAACAATCCTGGGTTGCCGGCGAGTCGATTGGACTTGCTGCGCGACACGTGGATGACGCTTACGTTTGAGCAACTTGATTGGGCGTTTGCGAAACACCGCTTTCTTGCGCCAGCGCCGGAGGCGTTCGACGCGATTCGATCACCGTCGCGGCGCGCATTCGCCGCTGCCGGAGCAGTGCCTGCGGTGAATTATGCGGGAGTACAACAAATTCTTGAGTCGGCCTCTGGGGTTAGTTTCCCACATCACGATGGACATGCACGATTTTGGCTACTTCCCGAGGACCAGTTCATAGCGTTACCACCGATTTACGGCCACGCGTTAATCGCCGATCCAGGGCCATATCGTGGAGCACGGTCGGCTCTCGTCAAAGTACTCAAGGGAACGCTTGCCGGCATTCCGCAAATGCCGCTGAACCAACCGCCGCTTAGTAGTGACGATATTCAATACGTTGAAAACTGGATTGATTCGCTTGACAGTACGAACGGGACATTTCAGTACGCACCACCAGCGAACATCGAAGATCTAACGGCAGCGCAGAAGACGCAGTGGAGTGGGGTGGTTCATCAGTGGTTTCGCTCTGCAGAGACGCGATTGTTGCAAGACACCGGTGTTTCGATGGCTGACGTTCGGATCTTTAATCTGATTGACTCGCCCCAAGGTGCTGGCGGCAGCGTGGCGGAAATTCCGTGGAGCGGTTTTCCTCGAAAGTACGCACAGGTTGTGCAGAATGTGGAAGATCGTTGGCGAGTCGTCGAAGAAACTGTAAACGCGGACCTTACGGGAAGACGTGCGGGCTACTACCGCCAAGTCCCTGGCGGATTCGATCCAGCCGAGGACATTGTTTTTCGGGATCAAGACGAGTATTGCGAGTGGCATTCGTCCCGCGATGCTGATAACGAACTACGCAAGGTTGTCTTTACTTGTGAAAACCCAGAGTACTGGGGATTTATTGCCGACAATGACCCCGATCTTTTGTTGAAGCTCTACCAAGACTTGACGGGTGAGCAGGTTGAGATGGGGGATCTATTTTTCGACGAAGATATCTTTATCGCGGACGCGAACCGTAATCCGGTGAATCAAAACGGGCAATACAATCCATACAACAAATGGAACACGACCGAAGGTGCGATTCACCTGACGCATCCTGCCAATTCACTGTCCGCGGAAGTGTTCCTAGCTGCCGATGCGAGCGTGTTGCGAGAAAATGGCAACGGACCCGTCGTGGCACCGGGCGAGTTGATCTGTTGCGCTGGATACGGTGGTCCTGATCGCTCTAGCGACCCGACAATTGGATCCGCGATCAACGGACTGGTGCGACAGAACAAGTTTGTCACGATCGACGATCCAGTCGGACTGTATATTCACAGTCTGGACGCAGCACCATTTGAATTTCCTCCAGGTGTCTCGTTCGATGACTGCTGGAAAGTCATCCGTGGCGATCAAGACAAGAAGCAGATTCTACGTGCCGAGTTTTCGCTTCCTGATGGCGGTTCGCTGAGTGATATTATTGTTGGCGGAGAGCCACTTCGATTCGGCTCGCAAATTGCCGAGTTCATTTCGATTGTCATCTTTGGCAGAGTTTTTGATGCGGCTGCAAATCCTGATCCGATGCCATGCGTCGCGCATTGCTGTACACATCCGACGCTGCTGGACTTGCAAAGGATCACTAACATCAACGATCAATGTCCACCGCCGGGAGGCACAGTTGGCATCGCCGCGGCGAGAGAACTTGATGTTCGCCAAGAGCCGCTACCGAACTTAAAGAACGTCAAGGATCCGTACACTCGGTAACGCCCAGGATCACATCTCGAAATGGAATTGTTATGGTTGAACCGCAACTTGCCACGGATCAGATTCAAGCGAACATCTCACCAGGTTTCCGCTTTCCTTTTCAACATTTCATTGCGATCAAAACTGCCGGAGTTGATGAAGCTCGGCGTTTGATTGGTGAATTGCTTCCCCGAATCACGACGATGGACCAAGCGTTGGGGTTCCACGAGAGTCGTTTGGAACGCGCCAGAGAAAGTTACAATTTTGGAATCTCCAGCTTTCGTGCTCTTGAATCGCATCCCGTGTGGGTCAACGTCGCCTTCGGAAACGAATTACTCAATGATCTGATTGGGAACGCGGCAGATAATGCAGACCGTTCGTTTCGCCTGGGCCTTCACCGTCGTAGTTTTACTCTCGGCGATCATCGTGATCCGTCGAATGAGGGACACAAAAGCAACTGGCTCGTTGGCGGCCCGGACAATGCCGCAGATCTATTCTTGATCGTTGGGTCATCCAACGACGCCACGTTGGATGGGGGTGTCGAGTCTCTGGTTGAAACGGTCCAGCACGGATCGCACGAAGTTATCTACGAAGAACGGGGAACTCGGCTAGGCAACGACGAAGAGCACTTCGGATTTCGCGACGGTGTCTCTCAACCCGCGATGCGTGGTCGAGTGTCGGCTGGCACCCACGACTTCCTTGCCAAACGTCGAGTTCAAAACTCGCCTACTGGGCCGGAATGGGCGTCACCCGGTTCGCCGCTTGTTTGGCCAGGCGAGTTCGTGTTTGGCTATCCACGCCAAAGTTCAAACCACTTTCGCGATCCGTCTTCGATCGCCGACACCGATGACATTCTAAAGAACGGCTCGTTCCTTGTTTTCCGAAGACTCAAACAAGATGTTCCGCTGTTTCGCAAAGAAACGGCAAGGATGGCATCCGACTTGGCGGCACATACGGAGTTCTCGCATTTCGACAAGGAACTTCTACGGGCAAGCATCGTTGGCCGATGGCCGGACGGAACTCCCGTGCAACAGTCTCCCGATGGGTCGCCAGCACAAGCGGTATCAGACGACCGTATTAACTATTTCGGCTTCGGGAGTGACACACCGCCGATTGAGTTAGCGGATGGCCGAACCGTGCAGGGGACGGCGGCAGATCCCGATGGCGTCGTTTGTCCTTTCCATGCACACATCCGCAAGGTCAATCCACGCGACCGGTCAACGGACCTTGGAGCTGAAACGAACACGATGAAAATGCGAATCTTGCGGCGTGGAATCCCCTTCGGACCAGCGTTTGACGATGCTCCAGACGAAACGGATCGCGGGCTCTTGTTTCTTTGTTACCAAACCAGTATTCGCGACCAATTTGAGCAGTTGATGATTCGCTGGGTCAATTCAACAGTGAATCCCGAACCAGGAAACAACGAAGGTCACGACATGATCCTCGGCCAGAGCGGAGCGTCCGCCGACCGCGAGCGATTTTGCGTTTTCAAAGACACTTCCGGCTCAGAAGCCACGATTGCAACAAAGAAAGACTGGATCATCACGACGGGGGGTGGCTACTTCTTTTGTCCATCCATTGATGCACTCAGGTTGATGGCCGGTTCTCTCTAGCATCGCATAAACATTCAGGTATTCGGCCCGTCTTCGCGGGCCGAAGTAGTTTCCTTTCCCATCGCGATCCTATTGGCTTCCGTACCAGTAGCGTGTCGCATCATGTCTAATTACTTCATCAAAATAGGACCTTCCTGTATTTATCGGAGCTACCAGTGCCTCAGGATTTTGAACACTCCGTCATTCCGGATGATGTCATTCGCGCGACCGAGAAACGTTTTCGCAGCATGCAACGAAAGTTTGATTCGCCGCTGAAGAAATCGCAGCGTGAGCTACTTGCTCAGAATGAACCTTCAGTCATTCAAAATCGTCTTGAACGGGCGGGTGTAGATCCAAGGCTTGCCAAGCGAGCGTCGCAAGCGGGTGCAGCGAATCGCTCGCTAGATCGTGAGTCGATGTCACGGGCTACAATCTCGGACACGGCGGCGTTTGAGAGGATCCTTAATGGGAACGATTTGGTTGATGTTCGATTCTTGCTCAAAGGAGCGTCACGTATCGCCTCGGTCGGAAGGATCAATTTTAGCGGGCGAGGTTTCGCGACGGGTTTCTTGGTCGGTCCCGGCGTGGTGATGACGAATCATCATGTCTTCGGAAGTGCAGCCGAAACGCGGGGTGTTCAGATCGAATTTGGTTTTCATGAACTTGATCGCGACGGTAACTTGAGCACGCCAACAAAGTTCAATTTTGATGCGAGTCAACTGTTCTTTGCCGACGAGGACTTGGACGTTGCAATTGTCGCCATCGGTTCTCGTGAAAGCGGAAACATCAATTTGGGTGAACTTCCCATCATGCGTTTGGTGCCGGATACGGGTGTTGTCATCACGGGGGAACGACTCAATGTTGTCCAACATCCAGCAGGTGAACCAAAACAAGTCGCACTACGTGACAACACTGTAATCGCGATTCCTGATGAGACATTCCTGCACTATCGCGCCGACACAAAGCGGGGATCCAGCGGCTCGCCTGTCTTCAACGATGAATGGCAATTGGTAGGGCTTCATCACTCGGGTGTGCCCGACAAAGATGACGACGGGAATTGGTTGGACATCTTCGGAAACGTGGCAACCAATGCGACACCGGACCACCAAATCGCATGGATCGCAAATGAGGCAATCCAAAGTTCGGCGTTGGTTGAGCTTTTGGATGACACGACCTTTCGTGGATCGGCTCAGCGTTTGGTGGATGGTGTGCTAGAGGAATCCGATTTAGATGATGAGTCGATCGTTAAGTTCGATTCACCTGGCAGCGTGTCGGGGCCGAAGCTTGATGACGGCGATCTACCTCAACGCCCCGCCGCGAATGGACTGGTTCACGTTGCACAGGGCGGTGGCACTGTTCGCGTTACTGTTCCTGTGGAGATCACCTTTAGGATCGGCGAATCTGTTGATGGTGATCTGACGAGTCATGATTCCGATGCCGACTCGGTCAGCCGTTTACTTGAACGGTTTGGGATTGATCGGGATTACTCCAATCGCAATGGTTTCGACACGGATTTCCTTGGCCAGACTCTTTACCTACCCGGTTTGTCAGATGATCAGATTGCGTCGGCAGCGGTCAATCGCGATCCAATCGACGGTGACTTGCCCTACGTGTTGCGGTTTCACAATTACAGCGTCGTGATGAATGGTCTGCGACGTTTGGCGTATTTCACTGCGGTCAATATTGACGGCGAAAAACTGATTCGCATTCGCAGCAGAGACGACGGCGGAAAGGCACCGTGGAGCGAAGACCGACGCATTGGTGCTCACGAGCAAACGAACAATGATCATTATCGTGGCCGTGACAATAAGCTGGATCGTGGGCACTTGGTCCGGCGACTCGACCCAGGCTGGGGCGCGGCGCTACGTGATTCGGCTCGCGGCATCGTTGACACGTATCACTACGTGAACTGTGCGCCCCAATACGACGCCTTCAACCAAGCAGATGATCGCGGCAATGTTGCCAACGGATTGTGGCTGGGGCTGGAGAACTTCGCTCTCGATAACGCGGAAAAACATGACTTGAAAATCAGCGTCTTCACCGGTCCCGTATTCCGTGATTCCGATCCCGATTTCCGTGACAACGGGGTTCGCATACCGACTCAGTATTGGAAAGTCATCGCGTGGGTCGACGAGGGTGATGACTTGCAGTCTGCGGCGTTCTTGCTGAGCCAAAAACAAATGCTCGACGACGACCCTCGCATCGAACGCATGGGCGAAGAAGCGTTTGACTTTCGCGAGCGAGACTTGTTTCAAACCACAATCGCCAAGATCGAAGAGCTAACCGATCTGGATTTCGGCCCCTTAAGCGACACAAGGGATGGACGTGAGGCGTTCAGAAAGTTTGGCGCACACCCGCTCCGTTCACTAGAAGAAATTATCCTCGGCTAGACACTGCAGATCCATAGCATCTTCTATTTGCCCGGTAGTCTGACGGGCTAACACTGCATCCAATCATCGACAAGCACCATGAGCAACCAACAGCAATCACCGATTCACATCCAGTCACCGGTCGTTACGAAGTACGCCAAGCAGCTGAAAATTCGATGGTCCAAGCACCTTGATGGCACACTCACGCCACATCATGGGAAAGTGCAGGTCGCATTCAGTGGCGATAAGAACGAGCGAATTTCGTTTGATGGACGTGACTTTCAAATCCTGCAGTTTCATTTCCATCACAAGAGCGAACACTGGATCGAGGGCAAGCAGTTCCCAATGGAACTGCACATCGTTCATCAGAATTGCGATCCGAATGATGGCAAGCTGGCGGTGCTTGGCATCATGATCGAATCCGATAATTCGGCAAAGACTGCACCGAGTTTGATCGAACTGATGGAAGCGATGTCGAAAGACGACACATGCGAATGCATGGAGTTCAAAACGAATCCTCACGAGTGGCTTCCCACAAACATCGAGCACTACTATCGCTACGAGGGTTCCCTGACGACGCCCGAGTATGACGAAATCGTAAGTTGGGTCGTTTTCAAAGAACCGTTGAAGCTGCCTCGAAAAGAGATCAACAAGCTGATCCGCTGCGCGGCCGAACCCGCTCGACTGCCGCAGCCGCTCAACCGAAGATTTGTGCTGTCAAATTTCTCGTAGGATCGTGATCTGAATACTCGATCGGACTTCAGACGTGATCTTTTTGGCTCATCCGACTAAAGCGTACTTTGCTTGATGGAGCGAGTAGAGAAGCAGTTCGAAGTATTCGCGATCACGAATGCCGTAGGATTGTCGTTGGACCGTTTTTATTTTGTTGTTAGTGCCTTCCATCGGCCCTGACGAAATCCGGTGATCGAAGTAACTCAAGAGCCCGTCCTCAAGTCGCGTCAGGGTTTTGGCCATTGTCTTCAACGGCGACAGTCCCGTTGCGATCGCTCGCCTACACCACGACCTCAAGAACAACTGCGCTGGCCATCGAAACGTCTCCTCCCAAAACAAACGCAACTCCTCTTTGAGATAGTATCCCTTGGCCAGTGGTTCGTTGAGCGCGAGCGCCGCGGCTAAGTGTGCTTCCTCGTCCCGCTCCTCGCTCAAGTTATCGGGGTTCTTCAGCAGCAACCAACGGCTCCCCTTGAGCACCGCTTTGTCATCGACCGTCGTCTCGCGGTACAGTTGCCGACGCAGCGTGGTCAACTTTTCGTTCATCAACTTCACCACATGAAAGCGATCGAAAACGATATCGGCCTTGGGGAGATTACCACGCACCGCGGAGATGTAAGCCGAGGACATGTCCATCGCCACCGCTTCGATTGCGTGCCGCCGACGCCCCAGTCGTTTCCAGAAGGGGACCAGCGATTCGGCCGATTTCCCGTCTCCCACGTAGATAATTGCACCGGTGTCCAGGTTCATCACCAACGTCACGTAGCGATGCCCTTTGCCGATGCAGATCTCGTCGATGGCGATTCGCCGAACGCCCTTCAAGGACGGATTGGCGAAGCGTCGCCTGAGGTCATCCTTTTTGATTTCTTTGATCACGTCCCAAGTGACACCAAGAAGATCGGCGACGTCCTTGATCGTCATGCTGCGAGTGAGTTGCAAAGCGTGTTTGGCCCAAGCTTTGGTGTAGCTTCGACGGACATCTGCGAAGCCGACTTTGATCTGGCGAACGACTCCACAATCGCGACACTGCACACGAGGCAAGGTGGCAACGATGACGGTTCGTTTCAAGCCGATCGGCGAAGCTCGGAAGTTTCGCTGCTTGACGCCTCGCCGGATCACGTTGCTGCTCCCACACGAAGAACAGCAGATCGACTTCTCATTTGGGTGAATGTGGAACCGCGTTGTCACGGGGCGCCTCGATGGGACCAGCAATGGGCGCTTTTCGTGCCCCCACCAATTTGAGGTGTGTCCGCAAATTCGTTCTTCGGATGTAACTATTCAGCCTTCTGCGGAAGCGGCGGCATGACGCCGGTTTTGGCGTAGCTTGCCAAGGCTCCCAATATTGTATCGAGCGGCTGGTGGCCTCGGACTCGGAGCGTGCGAAGAACGCTCATCAAGACCGACTGGGTCAACGCGCCGCGGTCGCTGTGATTGCAGTAGCTGTTCTTGCGAATCATCACCGCCGGACGGATCGCTCGTTCGCCCGCGTTGTTGTCCGAGGGAACGTCGTCGTACCACAGAAACGTCAATAGTTCGGATCCATACTTCGCCATCCGTTTGGAGAGTCGGTTCGCATCGGCGTGATCCCATGATTCACTGCCGAGCTTTGCCAGTCGCTGTTCCAGACGACCCACCGCCGAATCGTAGTCCGCCTCGCAGATCGATGGCCTTTGAGTTCGCAGCTTCTTCGCGTCCCGGTACACGCCAACCAAGCGACGCGAGAACGATTTCCACTCGGGATGATCACCATGTTTCTCGCTGACCGCCGCGGCATCGCGAAGCAGATGTGTCAATTTGCGTCTGAAACAGTACCACTCATTGGCGCTTCAAACGGTACCAGTTGGTGAGGCCGGGCCGCGAAGCGGCCTGGTGGTACTGTTTGACTTAAGCTTCTTCGGTCGCCGACCCGGTTGGCGCTTTGGTACTGTTTGAACTTTTTGGCTGATTTCCCATCCGGTAGCTCCGGCCCGTTATCTGCATCACGTCGCTGTGGTGCAGGAAGCGATCCAGGATCGCCGTCGCACTGGGCACGTCGCCGATCAACTTCCCCCATTCCTCCAGCGGTCGGTTGCTCGTCATCATCGTGCTGCGAACGTCGTGTCGACGCATGATCACCTCGAACAGGTACTCACCGCTTCGCTTCGGAAGCTGCTTCATCCCCATGTCGTCGATGATCAACAAGTCGGGTTCGAGATAACGCTTCAAGATCCGCTCGTGACCATCAAGTGCCTCGTCGTGAAGGAAGTCGCGAACGACGTCAAAAATGCTCCGGTAATACACCGTCATCCCGGCGCGAATCAGCGACAGCCCAATCGCTTGAGCCAAGTGACTTTTGCCCGTCCCTGGAGGCCCCAGCCACAGGACGTCACGACGCTCGCGGACGAACCGCCCCGTGGCCAGTTCGAACACCATGCTCTTCTTGATTGTCGGGTTGAAACTGAAGTCGAAGTCTTCCAACTTGCGAATGTCCCGGAAGTCCGCCTTCTTGACCCGCCGCGAGATTTGACGATCGTCGCGGATGTTGATCTCGTCTTGAAGCATCAGCTCGAAGAACTCGAGATGGGTCAGCCCCGTCGACGACGCCTCGTGAAGACGAACCGCCAGCGACTCGTTCATACCGCTCAGACGCAGCTTTGTGAGCATCGGTGTGATGATCTTATTCATTGATAAATTTCTTCTTGGACTTTGTTGTGAATGAACTTTGCGTACTCACCGATCGGACGGATGATCGGGTGATCTTCCATGAACTCCATGGTCGTTTGCGTCGCGTCGGGCTGTCGCTTCAGCAGCGTGCGAATGATCCGGCAGTTGATCGCCCCGCTGCGGACCGCGATGCCACATGCCGATTCGATCGAGTCGCCGCTGTGCTTGCGGCTCATGGCAAGAACACCTTGAAGCACCCGGGCAGCTTCGACACCTCGACCCGCGACCACGGCGTCAGCCCACTGGGTCGCTGATGGCCCGATGAGCCGCATTTTGCTGTGTATATGGTCGATTCCCCGTTCGATCGGACTGATCTTTTCCGAGGCGATGTGTTTGGCATCAGTTTGGAATCGTCCCCGCTCGATGATCACATGCGTTGCAATGTGTCGAAGGCTTTCGTCAAAGATTCTTACCAAGTGACTGTCGTGACGAACCCACACGTCGCGCCCTAGATACTCCGGCGGCACGCTGTAAAACGATCGGTTGACCGATATGTGTCCATCGCGAGAAACCTTTCGCTTGGCTTCGTGATAGAACTTGAATCGGGTTGATGGAAGCTTGCCAAGAGATGGCTTTTCGATGTCCTGGAAACAGGCCAGAACTTGCTTCCTCGTAGTGCCGTGGATGCGCGTGTCGGCAACCGATCTTTCCCACTGCCCAAGATGCTCGTTCTGCGCCGCGAGCGACTCGAACTCACGCCCACGCAGCGCGTTCTCTTGGACGTAGTCGACGCCGCGTTCGACTTTGCCTTTGTGCCGTGGTGTTCGCACTCGCGTTGGCACGAATGCACACCCATAGTGCTTGCAGAAGTCGACCAGCTTGGAATTGAGTTCGGGGTCATGCCAATCGGGAGTTTTGACGGCGCACTTTGCGTTATCGAAAACGACTCTTTGAGGCACGCCGCCGATCGCCCAAAAGCAATTCTCCAAAGCCCGAATGAAACTCTCAGTGTCTTGCCGAAAGACGGCTTCGCTGTAGCCCTTTCGCGAGTGGCTCAGGACGGCACGGAAGACGTGCGTCCGCCTGTGAGTTCCATCGGGGTTTCGGATCTTCGCACCGGTGCCGAAGTCGACTTGCAACTCTTCGCCGGGAAGTACTTCCATCCGCCGAAACGGAAGTTCGGTGGTTCCACCGAGTGCTCTGACGAACCGGTTGACCGACCAGTAACTGGCATCCGATCCGTGATCGGCGACGAGGTCTTGATGGATGCGGCGAGCGGACAAGCCGGCGCGGCATTTCTCGACGATGATTTCGCGAAACGGCTCACACTGGCTGTTGCCTCCGGCCGACAACTCGGGCGCCTCAGGCGGGCCGGACCCGGTTGGCGCTGTGGTACTGTTTGAATCACCAGACCCGGTTGGCGCCAGATCGCTCGGACCCGTTGGCGCCTTGGTCCTGTTTGAACTTTCGTCAGCCAAGTGCCGCCGAACGGCCCCACGAGAGACGCCGAGGGTCTTTGCGATCCGCCGCTGAGAGTAGCCCGCGTCGCGTAAGTTGTTGATTGCAAGGGACTTGTCCATCGCCAGTTGATTCGCCATGTGGCCCTCGCCGCTGAGTTTTCGGATGTGAAAACCCACCATCGGACAAGGGATCGGGGTGCGGGATCAACTGGTACCGTTTGAGGCGCCAATCACTGGTACTGTTTGAGCGCAAACTGACACCAACGCGACAGATGTAGCATCCATGGCTTTCTAGATCATGATATCTGAAGGGTGCAGTGACTGTGCATCAACGAAACCAATAAGGTTTAGCTATGCGCCTATCGAATACGTTGACTGCTGATGGGACTGGGCAGCAATCCTGATAGCTAAAAAAGAAGGTTCTTCCGTCGAATCGGTGGGTGGAAATGGCATAAGGCCGGGGTGAGATCATTGTCTAGAGTCATTTTTGGACGGATCAATTCAGATCAGAAGCATACGTCTGGAGCAGAATCTCAGACCATGCCTCCGTTGGCACGCAGGGTCTGCCCGTTGACCCAAGCTCCATCTGGCCCGGCGAGAAATGCCACCACATTGGCAATATCTTCCGGCGTTCCCAGTCGTTCTAGCGGCGACCTCTTCGACAATTCTTCGACCAGTTCGGCGGACTTGCCATCGAGAAACAATGCGGTTGCTGTCGGTCCAGGAGCTACCGCATTGACCGTGATGTTTCGACCGCGCATCTCCTTCGCCATGATTGCAGTCATCGTTTCGATCGCGGCTTTGATACCCGCATATACGCCGTACGTCTCAAACTTCATCCCGACGACGGTGGTGGAGAAATTCACGATTCGCCCGCCATCGCGCAGTCGACGTCCCGCCTCACGCAAGGCGTTGAATGTGCCCCTAAAGTTTACAGCGACCTGGGCATCAAAGATTGCATCGTCGCAGTTCGCGATCGATGCCAGTTTCATGATGCCCGCGTTGTTCACCAGCACATCGACGCCACCGAAAGCAGCCTCGGCGCTGTCGAACATTCGCTTGACGGCGGCGGAATCGGAAACGTCCGCCTGGACCTCGATAGCGCGGCCTCCCTCGATTTCGATCTTGCTCACGACTTCCGTCGCGGCATCCTTGCTGCCAGAATAATTGACAATCATGTTGAATCCATCTCTGGCAAGACGCTGCGCGACGGCCGCGCCGATCCCGCGTGATGAACCGGTCACGATTGCGGTTCTGGTTTGCACATCGTTCATGCTGTATCTGCTCCGTTATCGCCGTAGAAAGCGCATCGTCCACACAAAATTCTTGCGGGCAAAATGCAAAATTGGTTTTCTTGTCGCTGGCATCTTGCTGTGCACAGCATTCTTCATAGAGCAGACCGGCAGCCTGCACTACGTTTTCCAATACTCAAATTAGCGACAAGCCCTCGGAGCCGTGTCGACCGGAAACAGATTAGGGATCCGAATGTTTTTGGGCATCGGCGCGTTTGGTCTCCTTGTGTTCCTCTTCGGTGATCCCGAGCTTCCAATAGCTTGACAGGTAAAGCTGCTCTTTTCCAAGTCCGCGCGTCCCCCTCAGATACGTGCGAAGCCCCTGCATCGTGCCAAACTCGCTTGCGGCCCACACGAAGGGCCGCCCTTTCTCCCACTCGAAGTCTTCAATAGCCTGTCGGAGCAGTTCGGGGCGTTTGCCCGGATGCGGATTGATGAGCCAATAAATTTGAATGTCTCGCGGAGCATCCAGAACTTGTTTGTCTTCTTCGGAGGGGACTTCGATAAACGCGGCACCCCGCGCATCGCGGGGCATCGTCTCCAGGTTGACGCTCAATGCGGGTAAAGCTGCGATGTCTCCGGCCAGAAGGAACCAATTCGCCGCTGGATTGACCAGCGAGCCGGGACCAGGGCCACCAACAAGAATGGATTCCCCTAGCGGACACTCCTGCGCCCACGTCGCAGCGAGACCTCCGTCCCCATGGAGAGCAAAGTCGACGTCGATTTCGCCGTCGCGCTGTTTGCGAACCGTGTAGGTTCGGAGAATGTGGCGTTTCTCATCACCGGGAAACATGAGCTTTATGTACGATCCTTCCTGTCCAGAGGGAAACGTCGCCATTGATTCGCCACCGAAGGTGAGACGCAAGAGATGCGCGGTGACTTTGTTCTTGCGGAGCACCGTCAAGAGGCGCGGGTTGGGTCGCTTCATAGTCGCCCTTTGTGATTGAATGGGTCAATTTTCACGAGGCCCCCATCGCAGGCCGAGCGACGACGTCACGCCCGGCGAGTACCCGCACATCATCGGCGTCTACTGGGGACGGAAGGATTCACTGAATGCTCTGCACGTCGGACGCCGTAACGATGCCGAAGGGTTTCACTTCCCTTCGCGGAGTTCGCGAGCGACGGTGAGGCAATAGTTTCTGGCGGTTGCGTTGACCATGTTGCGAGCCAACTTCGTCAAAGCATCTGCTTTGATTTCCTTCGCGGCCGCGTCGTCTTTATCGATCGCCAACAGATGGTCGGCAAGTTGCGCGGCCCATTGGTTGTCATCGTTAGCGAGCGCGTCTTTAGCCGCTGAGAGCAGCTTCTCTTTTCCACCCGCCAACTTGGCAATACGCTCAGCCTCCGACTTCAACGTTAGGCGAAACAGATTGGATGGGTTGCCGTCGAACCAACCAAAGTACTGGCTGAAGACAGTCCGCACTCCCCATTCGGGATGCCCGTAGAACGGTTGCAAATAGTCTTTGCTGGCAAGATGTTCAGGAAGCCTCACGTACTCGACCAATTCGTCGGGCGTCATTCCCTTGTTCATTCCCTCGACGGTTTTGTCGTGGATGAACTGCACAGCGTCGCGGTAATCGCCGAGGACTTGTTTGACTTCGCCTGCACCAATAATCGGCTTGGTGTGGCCGCCGACCAAGGCAACCGCATTGTTGGCAGACATTTTATTGAGGCTGTCTGCCCACAGGCGAACGCTACGGTTGGGAGTTCCTCGAATCGCATACAAATTCGGAAACGATCGGTAGAAATTGTCGCCGGAGAAAAGTACCTTGCTATCCGGATGCCAGACGAACAGTTCGTCGTTTGTTTCACCGGGTGCTGAGACAAGTTCAAGCTCAACTCCAGCCACGTTGATCGTTTGCCGTTCACCTTCCAGAAATTGCGATGGTTTCGACGCGGCGCTGGATGCAAACGCATGGCCGCCTGCTTTGGGATATCGAACCGGGGCGACGCCGTTGTTGATCCGTTGCTCCGGCGGCAACTTGAATCCAGCCTGCCTTGCTGCTCGCACCGATTGAAACGTAACACCAGCATCCGTCAATGGACGGTATTCGCTGCCGAAGTTTTTGTGAGCCCATATTTGCGGTCGCTCTGCACCAAGAAACGAGGTCACGCCTCCGGTATGGTCGCCATGTGAGTGCGTAAAGATGATCGCCTTGACCGGTTTGTCGGTGATCTTGCGAAACTCGGTCACGATGCGATCGGCGTCATCAACTGTCATTCCCGTATCGACAATCACGACGCCGTGATCGCCAACAATCATTGAAACGTTGGAGACACTGTAGCCAACCGCTGTGTAAACATTCTCAGCAACGTTGACGATTTCCTCCGCGAACTGATCATTTTGCTTGGTGAGCCGCGCCGTCGCGGTGCTCGCTTCCTGAGCCAGGCTTGAATGTGCATTGACTAACAAAAGCGCGAGTAAAAGGGCGGTGGTTCGCATGAGACTATTCCTTTGAAATGTGTTTCGATAAGTTCTTCTGCATCTTCAGCAGAACGTTTTGTGTTGAATCAATCTCTGACTTTGAGATGCCCTTCAACGTCGTCTTACGCAAGTCGTCCAACAAGGGGAGAACGTTCGCGAGTTTCTGCTCGCCCCGACGAGTCAATCCGATCATCACGATGCGCGCGTCTTTACTGGACATGCTCCGCTCAACAAACTTTTGTTCAACGAACCGGTCCAACTGACGTTTCACCGTCGTCGGATCACGAATCATCAGCACTGCCAGTTCGTTCATACTGAGCGGTTCGCCGGCATCCAATAAACATATCATTGCCTGCGTTTCCTCTGGTGAAGACGGCCAGCCAGCACTCTTCAGTACCGCTGCCATTCCAGAACGAATCAGATAAGCAACGCGTCCGATTGCAAATCCGGGCGAAGACTCGGAGTCAAACTGCATCTTCACCCTCCCTCGATCCCGGAATCGAAACGGTCGTCGGTCCAGCAAAGAACGGACGATACCAATCGAATTGGCAGTAGATCAGCAAGGCACACGCCCCAAAACCCAAAAGACCGATTACGAAGTATTGATGAGCAAAGAAAATCACATAGAGCAGCATATTGAACGCATAGGATAGCGTCATAAGGATCGCCAGTGGTGTTGTCCGCCGGCAGAACATCAAGTCGCCAGCGACGGCCTTGAGCAAGCCAACCCCCAAAGTCAGGTAGCCCACTTCTTCTAACGCGAGCATGAATGGACCAACGTCACCCAGCGGATCGCCAACGGGGTAACCATTGATCCCAAAGCCCATCGTCATGATTCCCGTGCCAACAAGGAAGAGTCCGAAGAGTATCCGCGTAACCAAGGCGAAACGAGCAAGTCGAACGCTGCGGTTTTTAATGGGAGGCATAGTCACCGAGTTGAAGTTGCAGGCTCGTTCATCTGAAGCGAGAGAAAAGAACACGCAGCCATGGGAGTGCAACCCCCATAGCTGCACAACACAGCTATCCATCAAGTTGTCAATCCTTGCCGAAATTTTTGTCAAACGCAGACGCGTTTTGCCTGGGCTTGTCGACCGTTGCACGAAGCTCGGCAGTCGTTTTCTTCCATGGAAAGTTCCAGTAAAAGGACGACCTGTGAATTGCGATCACACGCCAGCCTGAAGCAGGGTGTCAGCTCCACGATGAGGAGCGAGAGGCTTGGTAGATAGCCGGCAGTTCCCGGCGGTTGGCTAAGCAACGAGCGATCAATAAGTGTCGCGATTCGATGAAGCCTTGATTGGAGCCGGGGGTTGACGCTGCAATGGACGGCTTTCGCTCTCGTCGAAGGCGATCGATCACGCCCCATCCGGCGCACCCGCTTCCCAAGTTACGGCGATTCCTTTGCGCTGATGCACTCATCGACACGTTGCGCCGGAGATTTCAATCGGTCCCCCGAACAGGCGAGAACAATCCGGGACGGTTTATCCCATGGTGGATAACCGCGTCATCCAAAGCGAGACTCAGTCCGTCAGTGACCTGGCGTTCAATGCGTCGAATCAATCTCTGCGAGTGAACTTTTTGCTGCATTTTGAATACAACGGTCATAGCGGCGAAGTGAGCAAGCGATTCAGTTGGTTGACGAACGTCGCGTTAGATCCTTCGCTGCTATCGAAATTCGCCGCACGAGGTCGTAGTCGCTGGCGGATTGAGAATGAGACGTTTAATACGCTCAAGAATCGAGGTTACCCCTTTGAACACAACTACGGTCATGGAAAGCAAGACCTATCAACGGTACTGATGCTGTTGATGTTTTTGGCGTTCATGGTTGACTAGGTACAGAAAGCATGCCGCCCGCTGTTTGCTTCGGTGTAGGAGAAGTTCAAGAGTCGCCAAGCATTGCGGGAAAAACTTCGCAGCCATGTGAGTCACTTCGTGTTTGAATCGTTTGCCGTACTTTGGCAGGCGATGCTCAGTGGATCGGCGATGGGTGCTCCGCCGCCTCGTGGATAAGATCGACCAGACTTGGCGTAGCCCCAGCGATCTAAAACGTCGATTTCGGACTCAGCGCTGGTGACGCACACGTCCAGCCGAGCACTCGCACTCCGATTTGTCGTTTGGGGCGCCCCGCGAGCGTGGGACGTCAGTTTCGAAGGCACGAATCACCATCGCAGTAGGCCACGGCAACCCGACCAACCTTCAAATGCACCACCACCCCACACTCACCACCCATTCGCACGCGGCTACTGGGAGCTGCTGAGCACAAACCAGATGGAAAAATGGCCGTGGCCGAGATCGGCCACGGCGGGTGGATCACAAGAGCTAGCCGGCCATCAGGGCGTCTTTGTTGATTGTCTTTGCAATCTCGCTGAGCTTCTTGTCCGCGGTTTCTTCTTCGTCGATGTTCTGCTTGAGCAACTTCAGGGCTTTGTCGTAGCCGAGGGCCTCGGCCCACGTGCAGAGTGTGCCGTAGGTGGCGATCTCGTAGTGTTCTACCTTCTGGGCGCACGCGATGATGACGGCGTCTTTCACGGCGGGCTCAGCATCTTCTTGGAGCATGCCTTCGGCTTCCTTGATCAACCCCTTCATCGCTTCACAGGTCTTCGCACGGGCCGCTTTGCCAGTCTCTTCAAAGGCTTGCTCGACTCGCTCGACATGCTTTTCCGTTTCTGTGAGATGAGCCTCAATGGCCGCAGTTAGCTCTTCGCACGACGCCTTCTTCATCATCTTCGGCAACGCTTTGACCAGTTGTTTTTCGGCGCTGAGTGCGTCTCGCAACTCGTCGTAAAATGCATCAGCTAGGGACTTCAACGATCGGCGGCCCTGTCTTATCCGTTGATGACTTCGCCACCGTTGGGATGCAGCACCTGCCCGGTCATGTACGATGCATCATCACTGGCCAGAAAAACGTAGCAGCCCCCACATTCGGCAGGTTGACCTGCCCGTCCCATCGGGGCATCGCTACCGAATTTGGCAACCTTGTCGGCTGGAAATGTCGCGGGAATCAATGGCGTCCAAATTGGACCGGGAGCGACCGCGTTGACACGAATACCGTCGTCGACGAGGTTCTGCGAAAGCGATCGAGTGAAGCTGACAATCGCTCCTTTGGTCGCTGAATAATCAAGCAGACCGGGACTGCCTCGATACGCGGTTACGGAGGTTGTGTTGATGATCGAACTGCCGGCCTGCTTCTTCAGGTGCGGCACTGCGGCTTGGCAAAGATAGAACATCGAGAAGATATTCGTGCGGAACGTTTTGACGAGCTGCCCCTCGGTGATCTTCTGAATGTCCTCTTGCGGATGCTGCTCGGCCGCGTTGTTGACCAAAACATCTAACCGCCCAAATTCGTCGACGCATTTCTGCACTGCGATTTCGCAGAAAGCCTGATCACCGATGTCGCCCGAAAGAATCGAACACCGGCGTCCTTCGTCTTCGACTAATTGTTTTGTTTCCTCCGCGTCGGAATCCTCGTCGAAGTACACGAGCGCAACGTCCGCACCTTCCCGAGCGAACATGACCGCGATACTGCGTCCGATACCACTATCGCCGCCAGTGATCAAAGCAGCCTTGCCCTTCAACCTGCTGCTACCTACGTAGTCTTCGCGGACGGTGATCGGCGCGGGAGTCATCTCAGATTGTTCACCAGGCTGCTTCGCCTGTTCTTGCTTGGGCCTTTGTTGGTTGTCGTCCGACTTGCCGCGTTGCTTCGATTTGTTTGCCATGTTTACGCTTGATTGATGAGGGATGAGTTTGGTTAATTTCACCTCTGAGCTTTGCATGTTTCGTGCCATCGCTGCCTTGCTACGACCGTAGCGAAACTCGCCCGCAGTCCTTTCCGTTGCGAAACCGAACCGCAGGCAAGGCCTATCGCACGGCGATCGTTAGCCATCCGTCTTGGGCTTCCATCACGCTGGGACGAAAGTGCCGGTCTTTGAACGCAGCTACGGGAACTTGGGACGGCAGCATGAAATATTGGTCGGCGATCTGTAGCGGCAGCGCCCGTTGCACCGCATCGCGCACCTCGGCAAGCAGCGTTTTTTGCTTTTCGTTCAGTCCCCCAGTTCCTGGCCCATCCACATTGATTTCGTGTTCTCGCGCCAAATGGTAATGGCCATCGGATTGCCGTTGCGGGCGGTAGGTTGCACGCAGCTCGATATCGTGGATTGGTGCCGTACCGTCTTCAACGATGTGTGCCAGGTGAGCCCCCATGACGACGCGTCCTTCTCTCGCCTCGAAGAACACCGGACTTTCGACCGCCAACTTGATCTGGAACTTTGGCGTGATGGGATGCACTTCGATTGCAACGTGATCCGCCGCCTTCACTTCGATTTCGATGGGCAGCTGAACCAGCGGTCCACGACCATTCAACCAAGCCAACAAGTCAATGTTTTCCTCCGAAAACGTTTTGCCGGACATGTAGGTTTTCAGAACATTGTTGGCGCATGTTTCGTGGACTTGAATTGCAACGTCGTAATCCGCCGAACATGCTGGCGGTGCAACCGGACTGGCCAGCTGGTCATCGTGCAACAAGCGTCCTTGAATGAACAGGGATTGGTCTGTCGACCCCCAAGTTCTGTCAGGCTCACTGACGGCGAATCGACGCAGCCAAGGTCGCAGGGGCTCCAACAAGTCGTCGGGTCGCATGGTGCCAGCAGAGTCGGTTTGCTTTGTGAACTGGTCGCGAATCTGGGCTTCCACTCTTGATTTTGCGATCCGGTCGGATTGCGGTTTCTGCTTGGCGGCGCGCTGTTTGGCAATTCGCCGAACAATTGGCAACGGATGGTCCACTGATTGGATCTGATTTGTCAAGTTTGCTTGGACTTGAACCTGCTGAAATGCCACACCATGATCGCTCAACAACAGTGTTCGTGATGCAGTCGCGCTACCTCCGCCGACCATGTTCATCGCTACTGGTCCGTGGTAGCCGCGACTCCGATTGGTCATTTGACTGTCTAAGTGGAGCGTCAATCGAGAACCCGAGTCCGAAGGTTGCAGGTCGACCGAGACGGTCGCGTGAACGTTCGCTTGCCCCACAATCCGAGTTCCCAGAATGCAGTCGTTAATTGGTCGTGTCTCGACAATCGAGCGAGCAATCGCTTGTTGCACGAACCCTTCGGAGAAAGTGAGCACGCAATTTGGGTGCGAAAAGATGCGGCGGATACGGTCGATGTTGGCGCCTGATTGATGGAAGGCGGAAAGCCTCGCTATGACTTGTGACACCAACCGAATTTCCTTTGCGGTTAGCTTCGGTGTGCCCACACTGGGATCGGTACTCGGATCAGCACTGAGACCGACACTGCGGCTGGCTTCCAGCTGCTCTGCGACTTCAATCAACTGCGTCCGCAGGTGACGGATAAACGGTTCGCGGTCGCTGCATGCGAGTGCCAGCCGATAACACTCTGCCTGCTCACGAAGCTTCACGAGCGGCGAAAGTTCAACACCCGGAATAGGACCGATCAAACGTCGACGCAGCTCACTCGCAAGCTCGATCTGCTGATGCACACCAACTTCGGACTCGACCGCATCGGCCATTGCCGCGAGCTGAAGGTAGTCGAGCCAGCCTGCGCCGCTGGCCTCGAAACTCGGCGAGCTCACGAAATCCGTCGCCTCCGTGACGGATGCAGCAAATTCGGTGGCACATTCGACGCGTGTCGGCAGCGCATCTGGGTTAAGTTCATCCGCTGCATCACGCACGATCTGACCGAGCTCCATTCGGTCCTCGGCGATCGCCAGCCAAGGGCTAAATATAAAGCACCCGCTGAAATGCAGGACTAGCAAACCGACTGACGGACCTGAACGAATCATTGGACTGCTTCGAGAATGTGGACTGTCGAATAGACGCACTCGGTTGAGACTGAAGAGAATTTCCATCGTCATCAGAACATTGCCAGAATCGTCAGGAACTGCGTCGGGGCTAGCGAATCCCACCTTCGCCTCATTTCGGGGTGAGCTCCCGTCTAAGCGGTGCCGTGTCTGTTCGGGGCTTTGACACGTTCGGTTCCGATTGGATTCAGCGGTGGGTAACGAAACGTAGGAATCGAACCAACGGAATAGCAATATCTAGGCCAACCGGCGCACTCATTGCATCGAAATACTGGCGCTAGTCGCCAGAACTTTCGCTATACGAGCATTGGCGAGTCCCGAAACGCACATAAAAAAGAAATGTCACGAAGGGCAATCGTCGCTGGCGGCAGCACTGGAATTGGGCGAGGTACTGCCATTGCTTTGGCCAAATCGGGTCATGACGTCACCATCACATTCGCCCACAAAGCAGCCGAAGCACAAAAAAATGCCGAAGCGGCGGAAGCGACTGGTCAGCGGTGCATTATCGAGCAGCTTGATCTCTCATCGCCCGAAACTGCCAAGGCATGCGTCGACAAAATGGTCGAACAACTCGGCAGACTGGACGCCCTCGTCAGCAGCGCAGGCATGATGGTGCCTTCGTTCGACGCCCCGCCTGACTTTGCCGACCACCTTCGCGGTTCCAAAAGCAAAGCGTAGACGAAGTGATCGGAGTGCCAGAGCAGGGCAAGGGGAACGCGATTTGCTATGCCTTCCAGGAGAACCAAACATCCTCTCTCTCGAAGGTTTTCCGATGGCTAACAATTTGGAAGCACCCAAGACCGGTGACATGTATCGTTGCACCAAGTGCTCATTCGAAGTCCATGTCACCGGCGGATGCGACTGCAAGAACTGTACGACAAAGCTTGAATGTTGCGGCCAACCACTCGACAAGGTGACCGCCCCTCCAGTTCAAAACATCTAAAAGAATTTTGCGAGCGGGCGCAAGCGGTTTCCAATCGATCGATGCGGCTCGATAGGGCGACGGTTCTAGCGGTTGCGTGATGCAAAGTGCAAACAAGACTAGCAGCCGTTCGCGTCACAGTTACCGTCTGCATGCGATCCGAGGAACGTTGCTTTGTTCGCTTCGGCAAACTGAAATCATTGATTTGCGAGTCCGTTTTTTGATGCGCCGTCGCAGCCCCACCTTCAACTTCGCCATCGAAGCGCACGGACCAGTTCTTACCGGGCCGCTGTAGAAGTTCCGAGAATGGACGGGTTCGTGTCGGCCCGAATTTTCGGCTCGCAGCTCATCTTAGCGGGTACAGCTATTCTCCTTCTGGATCGCCCCTTTGGCAAACCTTTGAAGTTCACTGAAACAACCGAAGTTAACGTTCGCGAGCAGGAAATATCCAATGAGCATGAGCTGTTTCGACATCTTTGGTGCCAGTGACGTCGGCAAGAAACGCAATGAGAACCAAGATCATTTCCTAGTTGCCGATCTGCGACGATATCTAACCGTTCGACAAACGGACATTCCGAAAAGGCAGAACGAGGAATTATTTGGTTGTCAGGAAGGCAGCTTGCTGGTTGTTGCCGATGGAATGGGCGGCCATCAGGGCGGCGAGCAGGCGAGCCGCACAGCAGTGGAGGCGTCGGCAAAATACGTGCTGGACATGATGCAGTGGTTCTTGAAACTGTCGTCCGACGATGAGCAGGACTTCGAAAACGAGCTCTCCAATTGCTTGACGTCGGTACAAGAAGAATTGTGGTCGGTGGCCGGGCCGGGCGATCGCCGCATGGGAACAACCGTGACGATGGCATATTTGCTGTGGCCGCGAGTGTTCGTCGTTCATGCAGGCGACAGTCGCTGCTACCTACTTCGAGATGGCGAATTGAAGCAACTGACAACGGACCACACGGTTGCTCAACAAATGATCGAATCGAGCGGCATGTCGCCCGACGATGATGCCCTCAAACGCTGGCGGCACGTGCTCTGGAATTGCGTCGGTGGTGGCAATCAACAGGTGCGTCCCGAGGCATTGCGGTGTCGACTGCAGTCGGACGACATCCTAATTTTGTGCAGCGACGGGCTGACAGGCATGGTGGATGATGAGACGATTCGGAATATCACCTCGTCGGCCGGTAATAGCGAGCAGTCGAGTCGGCAATTGATTGACGAAGCGAATCGAGCAGGGGGCAACGACAACATCTCTGTGATCGTTTGTCGAGTTGCCAATCCAAAAGATTGCGACGAGGTTGGGACAGTCGGATCGTTCGACACAACCATACTGTAGCTTGACGCCAACATGCCGTTCCAGTTCTCCGAATGCGGCTAAGCCAACGAGACGCAGAACAATTGCGTGGCCGTCCGCTTCCCGAAGTGTGCCCCCATCCTGAAACGCCCCATGGCAGATCGAACCAATCCGTCGGCGATCGTCCTGCTCGCTGACGATACAGTGGCGGCTCGATAGCAGATCACGCCCACCGTCGATCGTCTGCAGCCCGAAGTCCGCCTCGGATGTGCTCGCTAAGTTTCGTAACCATCAAGTTTTCCCCGGGTGGACCTGTCCAACGGGCTGCGAGCGGAACTGAAGCACAAAGTCATTCCAAGAATCCCCGTAGGATTGCCTTTCTTGGCCGTCGTTGAGTACAGAACTGACGGCCTGGAAAGGCCGTCCTACGAAGGCGGCGGTGCGCTACTGAATCGGCGCCAAGAGGCGTGATGCCCGCACGAGCGTTTGAAAAGCGTACGTGCTCTCGGCAAGCTCTTGGCTATCGGCGAGCTTGCAATCACGGAGATCCGACTCCAGCATGCGTGCGACTTCCTTGACGAATTTCTCGTCAAAAAAGGCGAGCATCAGTTCGAAGTTCAGTCGAAATGATCGGTTGTCAAAATTGGCGGTGCCAATGACAGCCACTGAGTCGTCGACCAACATGACCTTCTGGTGCATGAAGCGGTCTTGATATCGGTAGACACGGACGCCCGCAGCATCAAGTTCTTCGAGATATGAAAACGAGGACAGCCATACGAGTGTGGCATCCGATTTCTCGGGAATCAGAATCCGAACATCCACGCCCCGAAGTGCTGCCAGCTTTAAGGTGGTCACCATTTGTTCGTCAGGAACGAAATAGGGAGTCGCGATCCAAACGCGTTCTTTTGCTGAATGAATGAGCTGCATGAAAAACATTGATGCCGTCTCGAACTCGTCGGCGGGCCCCGTGGGAACGCAAACTGCCTCGACACCCGGTTCAGCGGTTACGGTTGGTTGCCAATGGAGGTGCGTGAGTAATTCATCCGTTACCGCGTGCCAGTCTTCGGCAAACACGACCTGACAACATTGAACGAGTGGGCCATCGACTTGCACATGGGTGTCTCGATAGAGTCCTAGCTCACCGACGCCGTAGCGATATTCATCGCCAACATTGTGCCCACCCACGAACGCCGTCTCGCCATCCACGATCACCAATTTCCGGTGATTTCGAAAATTCAGGCGTGTAGTGGATCCGTCAGACATTGGCGAATTGAAACCGCGGACCTGAACGCCCGCCGCTCGCAGTTCTTCCACGTAACGATTCGGCAAGTCACGACTGCCATATTCGTCGTACAGCATCGAGACTCGGACGCCTTGCTTGGATTTTTTGATCAACAGCTCTTGAAGACTGCGACCTATCTGATCATCACGAACGATGTAAAACTCGACCAACACATACGATTTAGCTGACTCGATGGAATTCATCATTGCGTCAAAAGTGGCCGGCCCGTCGATCAGCAGCTTCGCTTCGTTGCCTCGGGTGACGGGAAGTTTGACGAGGCGGGTCACCAGACGATGTGTGTCCGTTCTGTCCGGAACGATAAGGTTCGCCTTCTGGAGATCCCGGTAGAGCCTGGCCACGATTGGCTGCCCCTTCGAGGTACTTGCGCGATAAGCGATCGCATGCTCGCCATAGTCAGTTTCACCCACCAGCCAATACATCGGCACGGCTAGATATGGAAACGTATTGAGCGAGACGATCCAGGCAATCGCACCCTGGGGGGTCCGCTGTTCCGTCAACACGTTCAGCGATGCGGCTGCGCCCAGCAAATGCGCAACCAGAAGAAATACCGCAGTTAGCCGCCGGCGCCGGAAACGAAGCCACGCCGCGAATCGCCGGATTCGTTCATTTTTTCGGCACAAGAACCAAAATGGAAATAGCAGGGCGTGCAAAATCCAATCGCGAATTTCACCCGGCCAGTGTACCGCTCGCCATAAGAACGACCAGCGTGACGGCGTGACGTCATCCTTCGGCAGCATAGGAATTGCTCTGGTGGTTTGAATTTCGAAACACAATCGGTGCTTCGTGGGAAAAGACAGGCTACGCGACTTCCGTGCCATTCCAGCGACTGCGGCACGCGGGTTGCTCATGCACAAGCGGAAAGCTGCGTAGGAAAGGTCAGAAAAGTTCTTCGACGAGGTGCTAAAATTTTCGCCTATCATCCGATTCTATGGTGGCTCGTTTCGGTCTCCGCTGTGACGTTCCTATTCACACTCGTGGCGATTCCCTGGATCGCGGTGCGGTTACCGCATGACTATTTCTGTTCTGCCAAACGAAGATCTGCTGCGCCTGAAGACACGATTCGGTGGACGATCTATGTAGCGATCTTAGTTGCCAAGAACCTTCTCGGTGCGACCTTCCTGGTCCTAGGAATCGGAATGTTGGTCCTGCCAGGGCAAGGATTAATAACGATTCTGGTGGGGCTCTCTTTGATGAACTTTCCTGGCAAGTTTAGAGTACAGAAATACCTAGTTTCGATCCCGACGGTGCTGCGTACTTTGAATTGGCTGCGACGCCGGTTTGGGAGTCCTCCATTTGAGATCGTCGCCGAGCGACGGTAGGCGGAGCAGACATCGATCGAATCGCGAACATCCACGCGATGTGGCGTGATGGCGGCTGCTGTTGAAAATCACTCCGAACCTCTGGTTAACAGTTCTTTTCGCACGATCGCGTCGAAAAAACGATCACAGTTTTCTCGACCGACTGGTCTTCCGAGCCACGGTGGATGGCCAACGCCTGGTCGCTGTTACGAAGCGAATCGGATGATCCATCCATCGCAGGCAGTCAATGCTCGCCTGAATCCCTCATGCCAGTGACAGAATGCTCTCGATCATTGACGCACAGCTGCTGATGGATGCAGGCCAGCACATCACTTGGATGCGGATGTGATCCATCGTAAGCATGCTGAACACGATGACAATGAACCATCGCCATGATCACGGAAGCAGTCGGTCCATGGCCAGAGACGTCGGCAAACGTCACCAACCGGCATCCGGTGACAGGTCATCTTGGGAGTTTACCCGGAGTGAAGTCGTCGTAGTCACCTCCGGCCTTCGCCGCTACCTTGATTCGAGGATCGGGTGTTTGCCACCATCCGCAGCGTGGCAGTAGCGAGATGCGTTTCGGCCGAATTTATCCACGTGGCGAAACGTTGATATCGTTGCAATGCCCGGTCCGAAGCTGGACGCGGTTCTGAGCCCGAATTTCGATAGAAGGTCTGACGTCGGAATTCTTAGGATGCCACTGCGGAACCGGTGGGCCAGAACTCTTGACCAAATTCGTCACGATGCGGAACTGCTGTTCACTTCTCGCTCCCCGTTGCCTGGGTCGCCATCGACGGCTTCGCCTTGCAAGTCTTGGTCTTCGGAAGCCCTATCCAATCGCGTATCGACTTCCTCGCCATCTGACTCTTTTCGATCGAGTCTTTCATGCCGCGACTTTTCCTGCGGCGCGTAGCACAGGTCGATCATGATTGGAAAATGGTCTGACCCAACATTCTCCAGCCGCTCGATTCGACTGATCGTGAAATGCGGCGAATGAAAGATGTGATCGAGAGGAAACCTCAGATACCAATGGCCTGCATGGAACGAGTTGAAAAAGCCACGTCCACGGCGCGGGTCAAGCATCCCACTGACGCGAAGGAATAGACGCGTAGTCTGGGACCAAGCGACATCGTTCAAATCGCCGCCGATGATGGCCGGACCATTTTCCTTGGCCAATTCTTCTCCCCACAGCGTCAGTTCCGCATCCCGCGCGGTCGCGTCGGTATCGCGGATCGGTTCAGGAGGCCGTGGATGGACGCCGATGAACCGAATCAATGTGTTGTCATCCATGCGAACCTGGGCGTCGATCGAAGGAACATCTTCTTGCACCAAGTGACGCAATTCGAAATCTTCGATAGGCATTCGAGATAGCAGCATCATCCCGTACCAGTTGTCCTGAGGCTCGATGATGCGGTGAGGGTACTCGTCGATTAAATCCGCGACACCTTCGATCCACTTTTGATCAATCTCTACGACGAATAGCAAATCGGGCGACGCCCGCCGCATCACCTTCATCCAGCGTTCATATTGATCGTTTTCCATTTCTACATTGCTCATCACCATTCGGACAGTTGCATCGTCTTGGCGGTGGTCAGCCAATCGTTCCGGCGTTGTGTCAGCGGCTTGCTTCTTCATCAACGGCGTATACGGCATGATCAAGAAACCATGCCAGCATGTTTCGATGACCGCCAGCGTGATGAATGGCCATGCGGGCAACACTTTGGATTCTGGAACGCTCCATCGCACCACACCATAGGCTGCCACCAACAACCAAACGATCACTACGATCTGAACGCGTGGAAAATCCCAGCCGCGAACGAACCAATGCGGATTGCTGCTCAGGTTAAGCAATGTACCGAATGTGAGAAAAATCAGTCCTGCAAGCAGCAAGACCGTCACGATGAACGCCATGGTCATTCTAGTGGCTTACGAACTGATGGAATCGACTCAACTCGCCGACGGAGGTCTGGTCCTTACGCAACAACGCGACCTTTGCCTCGTCGAACTTGGCGAAAACGGACTCCCGCGACGCTGTCGATAATTCGTCATGTCGATCGTCATGCGGAAAGCTAAACCGAAGAACAGCTACGCCATCACGCATGCCGATCGTTGATTCCATCGTCGCCTGCACGCCACCGCGATCCTGGGTCCACGCTTTGGTCTTGTTGCGGTCCGTCGTAGTCGTCGCCATCGCATTCTCCTGTGGTGGCCCCGCCGACCTTCGTCCAGACGAACGCAGTCAATGGGGGCAGGTTGATTGGAATTGACTCGGTCTTAGCGCGACCAAAGTAAGGTCGAGCGTAATCATTGACATTGGACCTCAGCTGATACGCAATGAACACACCGCCTGGACGCAACACTTCATAGATCGAACGAGTAATCTTCTTGGCGACTGACTCCGGGATGCTACTGAATGGTATACCCGATACAACGACGTCAGCCAGCCCGAGTTTTCGATCCAACACGATATCGACCAGGTCAATTGCGTCGGCGATGGAAACATTCAGTCGTGGATCGCTGATAGATGCGAGAGCTTCCGAGAAGGCCTGGGTTTTCTCCACCGCAAGAAGTTCCGCGTCGAACCGCATGTTCTCCAGCAACGCCTGCGTGGTCCCACCTGCACCTGGCCCGAGCTCGATGATTCGCTCCGCGTTTCGAACACAATCCCGATTTGCCAAGTGATGTGTCAGAAATGGAGAACTCGGGCAGATCGTAGCGACATGCAGTGGGTCTTTGACCCAGGCGTTTAGCACGAACCAAGTACGACGCAGAAA
Source organism: Rubripirellula lacrimiformis (assembly GCF_007741535.1). Classification (NCBI taxonomy): domain Bacteria; kingdom Pseudomonadati; phylum Planctomycetota; class Planctomycetia; order Pirellulales; family Pirellulaceae; genus Rubripirellula; species Rubripirellula lacrimiformis. The sequence goes on along the minus strand of NZ_CP036525.1, from coordinate 1,956,467 downwards.
CGAGGTGCGGCGAACCGGATCGAACGGTTCCGCGTTGATTGCATGGTTCATGAACCGGATGTCCGTGTGGGGCGATATCGTATGAGGCGGGGGGGAAGATTCGAGAGACATCGAAGCCGAAGCAGTTTCTCTACGACAGAGAAGTGCAAGCTTCGCAGATCTTCCGCCACAGCTAAGCAATCCTCATGCCGAACCGGGGCATCAATTCCATCCAGTCTGGAGCGACTTGTGGTGGTACGGAGCAATTCCCAGACACTTGACCGAACACTTGCTGCCCTTGATCGCGCAGAGACCAACATGAACGGTGAGACCGCACCCCGTTCGAGACGATCATCGCAGAATTGAAGTTGCGATTCGGAAACCACACCCGTTTCGCAACGAGCGATCCATAACTGTCGTTTCTTTCTTTCCCCTCTCACTGTAACTCTCGCCCCCGCAAACCGCTGCGCGGCGGGGGCGAGATGACTTGAATCGCGACACTTATGGATCGCTCGTCGCTTAATCCGCGTCTTGGCACGTCGATTGCGGGCGTCGTCGGCTGTATCGACGGAAGGATTGCACGTTGTGATTCATGTCGCGGGGGTGTTGTTTGGGGGCCTCGAACTCCACTTCGATACGACTCGGGGGACCAAACGCAAGTATCTTAACGATGCCGATCTTGTAAACCGTCGACGCACTTTGCCGGATCCTTGAGGCTGGACCCTTGAAGCTGGATCCTTGCCACCGGGTTTCAAGTCGCGTCCCCACCCACCATTGAATCATCTAGCCCAGCGGACGCAAAATGAAGAAGGCAGGCAGTACAACGTGGCGAAATGAGTTGCTTAAAATCGCCACTCGCTCGGCCGCTTCGGCTGATGATTTCGCCGATGTCCGAATACGGCGACTGCGGAAGCGGATTGGCCGGTCCGGGATTCCGAAAATTCAAGCTTACACGGGATACGCAACCGCAGACACGATCCATTTGCATGGACGCGTCCTTACCAATCCACCGCTGGATCCGAATTTCAACGACGACCGTTGGTGGCATAATCTCGCCAACACCGTTCAGCGTTTTGCCAGCGACGAAATCCCTGGCGTCACGGTCCAGGCAAGTTTGGGATCCGCGTCGGGCAGGGCTGTTAGCGACCACGAGGGTTACTTTCACTTGACGATGCAGCGCATCGACTGCGGATGCGAGCTGCCGTTTTGGAGTGATGCGGCATTGGCGATCGTCGACCACCCCAAGACATCCGCGATCGAATCGGCGACGACCAGCAAAGTCATGGCGGTGCCGGACAACGCGAAGTTTGTCTTGATCAGTGACGTAGACGACACGATCCTTCGCACCGGAGCGACCAGCATCGGCACGATGGCCAAGCTGACATTTTTTAGTAATGCGAGGACCAGGGCGCCGCTTCCCGGCATCGCCGGCTGGTACGAAGCGATGCAGCGATCGCCGCCGCAGACGATGCGAGCAGCGTTGGATCCACCGAGCAGCCAGTTTGCCGTGGACAACGATCCGAACAATCCAATCTTTTACGTTAGCAGCTCTCCCTGGAACCTTTACGACCTGTTGGACGATTTCATTGAAATCAATGCGATTCCAGATGGCCCCATTTTGCTGCGGGATCTAGGATTTGACGCCAACAAATTTCTGAAGAGTGGCCACGATCACAAACTAGAAAAAGCTCGCCGACTGATGAATGCGTATCCAGACTTGCCGTTCGTGTTGTCGGGCGATTCCGGCCAGGAAGACGCAAGGTTGTACGCGACTGCCGCGGAAGAGTTTGGATCACGAATCAAAGCGATTTTCATCCGCGACATCGATCCCATGGGCGACAGCGAACACGATCAGAAGGTGGATCGGCACATCCGAAAATGCAAGAACATTGGCGTTCCGATGTTCGCGATCAAAGACAGCGTGGAAGCTGCTCGGCACTGCGTCGACCTAGGATTGCTGGATCCGGATCAGCTTCCGATCGTCGAGGCTGCTACACGCCGAGACGAGCAACGATCGGCAAGTCCGCTAAAACCATGACCGACAAGTCTTTATCAATGCCGGTTGTATTGGTGCCCGGTTTCATGTCGCCGGCATGGATGATGTGGCCCATGGCAAAGTACTTACAAGGATCCTTTCATCGGGTAGTCCGCTGGGACTACCCCCGTATCTTCGTCGATCTAGAAGTAAGCGTAACGTCGCTAGCGGACCAGCTTTCCGCCCTCGACAGCCCACAGATTGCGATCGTGACTCACAGCTTCGGCGACTGGCTTACGAGATCGGCGTTGCAACGAATCCAATCACCGCGTCAGATCCGGCTTATCTCGCTATGCCCGGTGACAACCAACGTTCCGATCGTCACGCTGACCAGTCCGCTTTCCCAGTACATCACCCCTGAACTCCGCATCATGTCGCAAGCCGCCTCTGCGGAGGTTTCGTTGCCCAATAGCCTAGACATTCGCCGCACGGTCATTCACGCCAAGGGAGATTTGTTGGTACGCCAGCAAGTGGCCGACGACCAGCGTTTCGTCGTTGCCTCGCACAATTCGGTTCTTTTTCAGCCGAACGTCTGGGTGCTGGTCCGCGATGAACTGCACAAGCGAGCGGCAGGCAGTTGATTTTTGCAGTGATTCCGCAAAGCCGGTCACCGCTAATTAAAATCAGCCTTTTCGTACGCCGCGGCCAAAGCATGAGCTATGTTCCCGTCAGGGGGCGGAACCACTCGTCTTTCCATCCCAAACATCCCTTCGAGAGCCTTCCAAGCCAATCGGTAGCATGAGTGAATCATCCGAAGTGAAAACTTTTCAGCCACTCGGTCAGTTCACCCTGCCTCCGACGCCGGCAGACGAAACAATCCGTCGCTTTGCCGGCGATCTATGGCGGACGTTACGTCGCGAGACCGAAGATCCTTTCATTTCGGACGATTCACTGCGTGTCGCCACCAAACGAAAGCTGAATCGAATCGTTCCGCCGCCCGCATGTGGCCCGTTGTTAGCCGAAATGCACGCAACGTTTGACCAATGGTCGCGAGACCCAGAGCCGATTCACTGGATGCAACTGGTCGTGCTGCCGCCTTGCGACCACAATCACATTGTGAGCACCTGGGCGAAACAGGCGGGGCATACGATCGTCGAGGCACCCGAGCGTGCAGTCATCCTGAACGGCAGCGAGGATATATCGCTACCCGAGATCGAAGGCGATGGCGTCGTTGTGATTCCGCGACTGGAAGACTGGTTCATTCGGCATCGCAACGGTTTACGACTGCTACGCCGATTGCTCGACCGACTGGCAATGCTGGAACGACATTGCGTGATTGGTTGCAACAGTTGGGCATGGGGTTATCTGGAAAAAATCGTCGGGGCTGACTTGGTGTTGCCCGTCGGTGTGACCCTCCAGGCATTCGATGCTGATCGACTCTTTGCGTGGTTCACCGAGCTTGTGGAGTCTGGGGTTGCCGAAGGAAAAATTTTCCGTCTGACGACAACCGGCGAAGACATCTTTGCACGCCACAGCGACGGCGAATCCGCGAACTCGGAGTTCCTGACAACGTTGGCAGCTCGCAGCTTGGGTGTTCCGTGGGTTGCCTGGCATCTTTGGCGAAGCAGTCTGCGAGTGGCTCCGAAAGACAATCAGAAGATCGCCAAGCAATTCCCCGACGAAGAGGCTCTATGGGTAGCGCAACTGGATGACTTTCACCTGCCAAAGAATCATGTGTCCAATGCTCTTTTGGCGCTTCATGCACTGCTGCTTCACAACTCCCTGACGGCAGACGAATTGAGCATTGTTTTGCCCAGCGTGGACGAATCCAATTTATTGGTGGCTTTGGTGGCCGCTGAATTTGTCGAACGCGATGGCGATGCTTTCTATTGTTCACCGACTGCTTACCCCACCATTCGACAAGCACTGGCCGACGCCGGCTTCCCTCTTGATCGCCTTTGAAACAAATGCAAAACGAATCTTCCGAAGCGATCGACACGCAACAAGCAACCGCTATGGCGACGAACACTGTCGCCGACGGGGCCAATGTCGTCGGTGCAGCGAATGATGTTGCGAAAGATGCCGCCACCGCCGCAGCCAACCAATCCGGCAAATCTTCCTCGAAGGCATCCGACGAAGCGGTACAACTGATCAACGATTGGCAAGACATCAGTTTGTTGCAGATCGCGGTGATTGTCGTTGGTGTCCTGGTTACGATCGCGATCATCCGTCGCTTGCTACCGTTTCTTGCCGAGCGTGGTCCCAGCCAACTACGGCTGTACTTGCTGGCTGCGGTGCCAATCATTCGGCTGCTGTTAATGACGTTGGCGGTGGTCTGGATCATTCCCATTGTCTTCAACGTCACATTTCAGAACTTCCTGGTGATCGCGGGCGGAGCGAGTGTCGCGATCGGCTTTGCGTTCAAAGATTACGTTAGCAGTCTGATCGCGGGTTTGGTGGCAGTGTTCGAGCGACCTTACCGCCCGGGTGATTGGGTCCGGATCCATGGCGACTATGGCGAAGTGCAGTCCGTCGGGCTTCGAGCGATCACGATACGGACACCTGCGGACGACATCGTGACGGTGCCTCATTTGTACATGTGGCAAAACAATGTATCGAACAGCAACGACGGTGCGCGCACGCTGATGTGCATCGCCGACTTCTACGTTCATCCGGATCACGATGCTGCCGCCTTGCGTGGTGCGCTACGAGATGTCGTGATGACCAGCGCGTACCTGGAGTACGACAAGCCAGTATTGGTGGTCATGAGCGAGGAACCATGGGGATCCCATTACAAGGTCAAGGCGTACCCATTCGACATGCGTGACCAATTCATGTTCATCACCGATCTATCAGTACGCGGCAAAGAAGCGATCGCCGAAATAGGTGCGACCGAAGTAACATCGCCGTACACCGCCATCGAAAAGACCGATTCGCCGCCATCGATGACGTTCTAAACGGACGATCGTCGCAGATGCCATGACAACACTGCATAAAAGGTGGGGTAGGTCATCGAAAGCACCAACAGGGGAATAGGCGGGTGGGGAAAATCCCACAGCAACGCCAACATTGACAGGGTCCACAGAACGGCTCCCCCCATGACAACGCGTTTCCACTTGTTGGGCGCCAAGTTCGGGTAGATCATCCATATCGGTGCAACGGTCAACCCCGCCAAGGTCCACAGGGTGATCGCGGTCAACCATGGCGAAACTAGTGTCGAGAAGATTCCGGCGTAGACCGCGTAGGCGTTCCAGAAGGACGGAAAGCCACGAAAAAACCCATTCGCTTCATCCTTTGCATCCACGTGGGCAAAACCGAATAAACTGGCTGCCATTGCGAACACCACCGTCCATCCGAAACCAATCGGCATCCAGCCCATCCGCCAAACCAGCAACAACGGGATGAAGGCGAATGTCAGATAATCCAGCAAGTCGTCGATCGTCCGCCCGTCGATGCTGGAAGCATATCGCTTGACGTGAAAGCGTCGCGCCAACGGGCCGTCGATGGCATCGATCAACGTCGCAAGCAATAGCCAAATGAAAACGATTCGGGGATCGCAGTCCAAACTGGCAATCTCCATCACCGCGAAGGCCGCGGGAACGATCCCGGACGCGGTCAAGCAGTGAACGGCATAGGCGCGGATGTGATGCTGCTTCATTTGCCAATATTGAATCGTCGATACCAACCCATCCGATTTGGCTTTGCAACGAGCGGTCTTGGACAACAGGGTTCTCAACGGGCCGACCGCGTGTGTTATAAGTTTGCGAGTTCCGAATCGAATCGGGCATCGAATTCCGCGAACAGTTGCAACACATCAGGGCTGTGCAGTGCTTGATCGACGTGGATCGCATCGGCTTCCACCTTGGGCAAGTTCGCGATGGCATCGGTCGACAAGTCCGGCACCTTCGAGTCGTCCGGAGAACCGAGCACCTCGCGAGATGCGTCAATCGCCGCGCCCTTCCAATCGCCGATCTGGTTCAACGCATCGTTGATCACAGCTTTGATCGCATGCAGATCCATTCGAGCGAACGCGGCGTCGAAAGCAACTCGCATTTGCGCGGCCTCCGCTGCAGATGGGACCCCATCGTTCTTCAACCGACGGTCCAGCGTCCGACCAAGCAGGACCATTCGCGTGATTTCCAGCGGCACCCCTCGGACCGAGGTCAGGACGCTGACGACTTTCCGAATCGGAAACATCAGCAACTTCAAGGGAGCCTTTGCGACCTGCGCTAGGCAACCCGCCAAACAACCGGCGTCCGCATCGATGTACGGCCGAACTTGATCCCAATGACCTTCGGCACCGTGAGCCACCAGCGTTTTGGCAACCACATATCGCTGACATCGGTCACGAATCACATCGTCGACGAATGGAATTGGAATGAAACGTGACGCCGAGGAAACGATCCCAGCCATGACCCAGTGATGGGTCGATTGTGGGACTGAATTGGTAGGTCGCGATGAATGGCTGGGCATGGAAGCATCAAGCAGGGAGGACGATCGGGCAATTTGCAATTCGTTTTGATGGCAAGGTTTTCAATAGTCGCTAGATTGCTTCAGGAAGCCTAGTCCGGTATCGACGCGATATTCGAGATTGCGATCTTCGTTGACCACATCGCAAATCCAATTCGGTGGGATGGCATGCCAGTCCGCCAGCGACCAGCATCCAAAGCTTCTGCACTTGCGGCCGACATCCCACTGTCGGCCGCACCCGTTGGTCGACCAACGCTCAGGTTGGTCGATCATTTGACCTATTTCCAACCGAGTGCCGCCATCGTGTTGACGATTGCCGACGGTTACGCAAAAAGCTTGTTGTGCTGCGGCGTGGAAACGCGACGAATACGCCGCTGCAGCGTGACTCGCGAATGAACTCTTCATCAGGTTGACTGGGGATACTGCGGAATCAATTGGACCGATCAATCTTATTGCAAACCTGATGCCGCTCGCAAAGCCGAGCAAACGCTACGCCGGATCCGACCGACGCACCGACCTAAATTGGCGGATGGCGGTTGCCGTGCCCAACAGATGGCCGGTGGCACGCCAAGTGCGTGGTATCAGATGTCACTGGCCCGCTGATCGAACAGCGACGGACGGGTGACGCCACCGAGCGAATCATCTGACTTCCTCATCAAGGAAACGAACCCATGCAAGTCCTGACCACCACATGCCCCCACTGCAACCAAGAAGTTGACAGCTCGATTGAACACCTTTCACTTCGTTTGCGAAACATAGCGAACCGTGGATAGCCCCAATCTGCTGTTCGTTGCGGTTGCCCCAATGTTGGCGGCCTGTCTGACACTATGGCGATTAAGAGAATGTGACACGATCTGCTCTGTCGATCACTGGCGACTCGGCCGCGAACCAAGCTTGCCGCAAATCACACACGATTCATAGCGGCCTGGAACAAGGCCGCAGCTTCCGAAAGTTCCTGCGACTTTCGCGATGACACTGACCCCATATTTTACTGGAGATAACCATGGACGCTCAAACCTTTTGCGATCGTCAACAGACAATTCAAATTGATGGAATCATCGACGATGAGCTCACCGTCGCCTACACCGACGTTGGCGAAGGCGAGCCTTTGTTGCTACTGCATGGCATTCCCACGTGGTCGTATCTCTTTCACGAGATCATCGGCCCACTGTCGGAGCACTATCGAGTCATTGCGCCGGACATGATCGGCTACGGATACTCCGATCGCCGTGACCGCTTTGATCGTTCCATCGAAATGCAAGCGGATGTCGTCGAGCGTCTTCTTGCAAAGCTTGACATCCCCAGCGCTCACTTTGTCGCCCATGACATCGGCGGCGGCGTGGCAATGATCGTAGCCGATCGCTCGCCGGAACTCGTCCGGTCGATGGTGCTTTCCAATAGCGTCGCATACGACAGTTGGCCGGTCGATGAGATGCTCGCTCTGGGACATCCTCGCAACGCGAAGATGAAGCCCGAGGAAATGAGGCAACTACTTGAGAAGAGTTTTGAGTTCGGTTTGTCTCGCCCCGAAAGACTGACGGACGAATTCCGAGAAGGAATCATGAAACCTTATCTCGAACCCGAGGGGATCGTCAGCATGGTGCGTAATTCGGCAAGTCTGAATACCAATCACACGACGCCGTTGACAGCACGGCTGAGCGGGATGTCGCAACCGACACTGTTGCTGTGGGGCGTCGATGATCGTTGGCAACCCGTCTCAACCGCCGAACGGTTAGTCGAAGACATGCCCAACGCAAAATTGCACGCGATCAAGAATTGTTCTCATTGGGTGCCGCAGGACGCGCCCGAGGAATACGGGAATGCGATTCTCGAATTTCTGAACACACAGACACATGCCAATCGCAATACGCGAACGGTTGGAACAGCTTGAATGGATGCCAATTCCTAGATCGCTGGCGCGATGCCTCGGTGTCGTCGCATCGGTGCCAAACGTCCCAGCGAGTCGATGTATCCGAACGTCGCTCGACCAGATCATGTCGTCAACAACCTTTCCGAACTCATGAAGAATGCAACAATGACCAATCAAACGCAAACACGACCGAGTGCAAACCCAACGCTATCCCAATCGCTGGACGATCGGGCTGCAGCCAACGCGGCAAAGTCTTCGGATGAAGTGAACAAAGCATACGCCGCAGGCATCGAAAAGGCCCGGGCAACCGGCATCGAGAAGTCTGCGAAACAGGTCGGCGATGCCGCAGTCGACGCCCAGCTATCGGGCTGGGATGGCGAGAGCGTCAAACTGAGCGAACTTTGGCAGGACGGGCCCATCGTGCTGATGTGGTACCGGGGAGGCTGGTGTCCTTACTGCAACATTCAGCTTCGTGCCATGCAGCAGAGCCTGGAGAAGATCAAGAGCGCCGGAGCAAAATTGGTCGCATTGACTCCAGAGTTGCCTGAGAAGGCAAAAGAAACGGCAGATGCGAATGATTTGGACATGGTCGCGCTGCATGACAAAAACAACATGGTCGCGCGAAAGTACGGCATCGTCTTTCAATTGGCAGAAGAAATCATTCCTGCGTATCGCGACAAGTTAAAGTTGCCCGAATTCAATGGCACCGACGCAATGGAACTGCCGCTTGCGGCGACGTACGTGATCGACAAATCCGGCGTAATCACGTACGCCTTTCTGGATGCGGATTACAAGAAACGAGCCGAACCAGCAGAGATAATCGACGCGGTGAAAGCCGCCGCAAAATAGTTGTCCCGTCAAACGGCCAGGCCTGCGACGTCCAAGCAACCCATACCAGCGCTGTCAGGGATGCCCGGCAGAGCACCCATTCGGGAACGTCGCGATATTCGACGGGACGTGTTGCTGAACTCTTCCTCAGGTTGATTGGGGGAGTTGCGGAATCCGCTGGACCGTCCGGATCATTGCAAACCCGGTGCCGCTCGCAAGGCTTAAAAAAAACGCTTTGCCGGGTCCGACCGACGTGTCGACGCAAATTAGCGGATTGCGGTTGCCGTGCCCAACAGTCGGGCGGGTGGCACGGCAAGTGCGTGGTACCAGAGGTCACTGGCCCGCCGCTCGGACAGCGACTGACGGGTGACGCCATAAGGCGAAAAATCTATCTTCCACATCGGGGAAACCAGCGCATGCAAGTCCTGACCACCACATGTCCCTACTGCAAGCAATCAGTTGACAGCTCGATTGAACATCTCGATGGTCCGGTCGTATGCCCGAAGTGCATGAAGCCGTTCGAGATGGAAATGCCAACCGCAGTCGTCACTTCGGTTCAGGAGATCGGCGAGACGACCGCCGACAGACAACCTTTAGCGGCCGAACCCGAAGAACGCATACTCGCCAAAGTCCATCCGGCTGTATTTCGCACGCGAATCCTGTCGTCGCTCGTCCTGGGTCTCGCCTTTTTGGCCGCGGTGGTTTTCATGGTGCTATCAGTCACTGGCATGGCCATTGCCGGCTATTCGTTCGATGACACCAAGATGCTCGGTCCCGCATCCATACTGACCTGGGCGTGTGCGGTGACTCTGGTGGTTGCTGCGGGATTCATCGGCTATTGGATGCTGATGAGTCGATTCACAACATTGACGGTTACCGATGATCGCACGATTTTCCAGCGAGGCATCATTTCCCGCGAAACATCGGAAGTTCAGCATGACGACGTACGGAATATTCAGCTTGACCAAACATTCATACAACGATTGTTGAATGTGGGTGACATTGGCATATCAAGCTCGGGGCAAGACGATCTAGAAGTTGTCGCCAAGCAACTCCCGCATCCGAAGCGACTCATTGAATTGATTCGCGAAAACCAAGAATAGTAACCGGCGACAGTTTGGTCGCAAAACACCTTGTCATCTTCTACGCCGGATGAGGCTGCGTCGCTTGCCGCCGATTGTCACTGACGCTTGACAAGCAAGTGTAAAGCGATTTCATGGTTCCCCGCGATCTTGAAGTCGAGACACATCACGACCACCGACGAACAATCCCATCACGACAATGATGTCAGATTCAATTCGATAGTAGAGGACGGCGGTGAATCGACGAAGTCGGCTGGGTCGATATCCAGTATGATCCGAAGCGAACGAGTATGGTCGTTCCTGGACGACCGATACTGCAGCATAGAATTCCGTTTCCAATTCGTCGCCCAGTCCAACGCAACGTTCATCCAGCCAAGCCATCGAAACGAGCAAATCGTCGCGAACTTCCTTAGCGTAACGGACATCCATCACGATCGGGAATCACGGATTTGCTTACGTAGTTGCGATTCGGTCAGCGCGGAATCGGGATTTGCCTGGTAGCTCGCTAAGCGTCGGTCGAGTTCAGCGCGTTGCTGGTCAGTCAGTGATGTACCGGCGTCTTGCGGCATGCGGTCCCAAATTGCTTGCACGACCAGCAGTTGCTCCTCCAATGAGAGGGATGCAATATCAGAAATGGCTTGTTCGACAGTCATATGTCACCTGTGGCGGTAGGAACTGACCATTTTACTTCAACGCAGAGGATCGGTCCAGATTCGCGGCAATCGCGTGAATACCGAAGCCGACGAACTACTTCAGTCGGCGAACGCTGGACGTCAGCAGGCACGGCCAATGTGGTCTCCATTTGTAAACGCCCTATGCCGTGCTCCGTTGCACGACATTGTTCTGCTTCGTGTGCGTTACTTACGGACCTTCCATGCGGTGCAGCACCAGCACATCAGAAACAGTATCGTCATCATCGTATACGATCGCGACAGTCCAAAGGTGACTAACCAATAGACCGGCACTTTCATTGCGTCGACACTCAAGAAAGTTCGCATTGTCGACGTTGCGATATTCACGATCACTTCCAATGAATCCCGGGTCTTCGGAAAACGATCCGTTCTCTATGACTTTGCAGTCAAACCCAGAATGCTCCATTTGCGCTCTAGCAGCGCCAATTGAAGTGCCAATCGGAACCACGGTACGTACGGCCGTCAGCATCTCATCCTGATTGTCGGCACGAAGCCGCGACTGCGAAATCGAACGGCAACTGGCAAAAGGCAGAACCAACAACGCAATGGCGATGTATCGCAAAGTCGACTCCATTCAGTAGCAGAACGAATTGCGATCTATCCTTCGGCCAGGCGTGAAAGACCCCAGTGTTGCATGTTGGGGTTGCCGCCTGGCTGACGGATAGATCGTGCGTTGAACTTTGTCGCCGCACTGGTGGCAGCACAGCGGACGCAGGCCGAGACGACCGGTCTGTCAGAATGAGTCTACCAGATACGACTGGGGGTAGCCGAAATCGCCCGTAAATCCTGCCAGCGGCAACTGAACCATGGCGATTGGCTCCCGCTCGATTCCCTCTGCACTTTCTACCTGGGTTTCCACGTACCAATCGTAAAAATCGGTACCGTAGCTGGCCGTCCAGAGACGACGATGCGACTCCCGTTGCCGGTCGGCGTACCACCCCGGGCAGCGATCGTCCTCTCGCCAAAAGATCTCTGCCCATGAAGGCTTCGGCGTATCTTGGATCAGTTCTATCCGGTCGCTGCCGCAGTGCTCGCACACTTGGTCTGGCGACTGGGCGAACGCTTCCTTGGACGAGTCAGCTGATGGTTCTTCAAGTCGCCATCCCTCCACTGCCTCCAGCTGCTCGCGGCAACGATCTTGGTAGAGAAACCGTAGCGTGCAGACCGCTTGGTTGAAGGTGCTGTAGGCGACCTTCTTTTGTTGGATCAGGTAAAGCTGGAAGGTTCTAACGTCTTCGACGGCTGCTCGGCCCAGCGGTTGGCGATGAAAGCAGCGAAGCGTCGAGCGTGATAGGTGTAGGCGTCGATCGTGGACTGGGCCAAGTTGCGAATGATCATGTCCTCGGCCATCCGCCGAGTGAGTTCGCAGGGATGCTTTTGGTGGGGAGTCATGGTGCATGCCTGAAAGCAGGATTGGAACGTTGCACGCCGAGAAATCGGAGTGCGGAAGCGTTCCACAGTGCTTGCAGATCCCAAAAGCGCAAGCCCCATTCAACCGTAACGTTCGCCACAACCGAACCTGTGCCCGAAGACTTCTCGATCGACCAGAAACACCGCCCGCGACCAACAAGAGAATCAGCAGGCAACCTTCCGGCACGGCCGCCGACCGACAGCGTCCGCAGGACGCCACCGAGACCAGATGGCAGCGGGCACGACACACGTGCGCCAAGAAAACGCGACGATCACACAGCTGAATCAAGTTGGCATGGATGCCAACTCACCTTCACGCATGGATGCGTGCCACCACGTCAACCACCGCCAACAAACACGACGCTACTCCCCACTGCACCGGAGCCCACTCGATTAAGTTCAACGTTACCGATCACCCGGTCGCCGCGAGAGATCTTCCATTGTTAAAACGCCCGGCTCGGCGACTCGGGGCGAGTAGACCGAGGTCTCTTTGGTTTAGGTTAGGGTTTGTGTTCCCTGTTTGCCACCGGTTTCCTGTGGTGGTGTCACAATATTCTAACCATGCCGCATTGACCCTCGGCCCCTCTCAGATCCGGACGTGCCACTTTCTAGCATCCGGCTCCCAACCAACACCTCTCACACAGCACTCACCGACGCACGAGACATCGCGATCAGGTCCGTGAGCTTCCGCGGATTCGACAAGGGATGTCGCTCGCACAGACGATCCAGGTGCGTCCAGTTCACGTAGCTGTTCTGGCTCCGACGACTGAGGTGACGCTTGACCAGCACGCGGGCCTTGTTGCGGTACGCCATCAGCATCGGCCAATTGTCATTGATACCGTAGTACTGGTAGTGACCGCGAAGCTTCGCGTTAAGGATCTGCCACATCTCGCCGATCGGAACGTCCAACTGACTCTTGAACCAGCGACGCAGTTCCACGACCTTCTGCCGATACTTCTTCCCCGACGTCTTCCGTTTCAGCTTGAACTTTCCAGCGCGGCTGCGCCCGCAGTAATGAGTGAATCCCAGGAAGTCAAAAGTTCCCGGAGGACCTTCGCCCCAGCGTTTGGAATCACGCTGGGCAAAACGACCGAATCGGAGCAACTTTGTCTTCTCCTGGGCGACTGACAGCGAATACCGGGCAAGTCGTTTCGGCAGGACCGCTTGGTATCTCCGCGCATCCGATTCCAATCCAAAACAGCAGATGAAGTCATCCGCATACCGAATCAGAGTCGCTTGTCCTTGCAGTCGTGGCTTCACTTCACGTTCGAACCAATCGTCCAACACGTGATGCAGGTACACGTTCGCAAGCAGCGGAGAGAGGCTCGAACCTTGTGGAACGCCCTCCTCGGTTGCTTCCAGTTTGCCTTCGATCATCACACCTGCTTTGAGAAACCGTTTTACCAGAGCGAGCAGCTTGGGATCGCTGATGCGAACTTGCAACAGTTCCAAGAGGCTCTCGTGACACACGTTGTCGAAGAAACCTTCGATGTCTGCGTCACTGATCCAGTTCACTTTCTCGGTCGCGATGCTTTGACCGAGTGCCGACAACGCTTGGTGGCATGATCGCTGCGGACGGAACCCATACGAGAAGTCGTAAAAGTCGACTTCGTAGATCCGCTCGAGGACCATCACCATCGCCCGTTGGACGAGTTTGTCTTCCACGCAAGCGATCCCCAGAGGTCGCGTTTTCCCATTCCCTTTCGGGATGTTCTTTCGCAAGCTTGGGTTCGGGCGATAGCTGCCACGATGAAGTCGATCGAGCAGGCCACGAAGGTTGCCCTCCAGATCCTCCTCGTAATCTTCCACCGTCACGCCATCGACCCCCGGCACTTTCCCTCGCTTCAGTCGGCGAAACGCATACCACAGCAGCTCGTAATTGAGCAGCGAAAAGAGATTACTAAAAACCTCTTCGGGGTGCGTTTTCGCTCTTTCGGTGATGCGTTCAAGACGATCCAGAACCGTACTCCCGCCACTGAGTGTGGGCGATTCGGCGTCTTGGACGCGTGTTGGCCTGACCGCCTTCCCTTCGCCAGCATTACCCGGCTTCATTCCACCTGATTGGACTTCAAGCTTCTGCGGTACTATTCGGTCATCCGACTCCCTGAATCTCATTTGTCTTCGTCGCTTATTCCACTTCTAGGACATACTCGATCGGCCAAGTTGGAATGCTTGGGTTCGATCAAGAACTTCAGGGTCTCACTGGTTGCCTGATTGGCTTGATGTGTAATGCGAATGGGCCGCCGACCCCGGGTCTCCGCTTGCTGCTCGCCGAATGACGCTGCAAGCGATGTTGCCTTCAGGGATGCACAAACCTTGGGCAGGATCCAACAGTTACCAAATTTCGGGGCTAAAATCCATTCAACGTCGCAGGGCCACCTACGAGCGCTTCATCCTCATTACCTTTCTGTGTACGCTTCAAACTTCGACTTCAGCTCATGGTGCCTATACGAAGCCTGCAACACTCGATACTGGGCGCGCGGCTAACGCTTACCCAGACGGGATTCCCACCCGCTAGTCAATCAGACCTTGCCAGTCCGCACGTGCATCGGATGGTTCGCCGCTTTAGTCTGGCGGTGGATGGTTCGTTGCGTCGACACGGACGTCCGGAAGAAGTTCGCGTAGTTTAGCGAGTCGAGCGGCGCGTATTCCGGTGTAGTCGAGGTATACAAGCTCTAATTTCGGTAGTTCAGCTAGCGGCGAGAAGTCAAGGCTGTCGTCGATGTCGATATAGACAGCAAGTTGCCGAAGGTTTTGCAGATTCGTAATCGGAGACAGGTCCTTTACCGTCATATTGTCAAGCACCACCGTATCCACTGTATCAAAGAAGTCGATGCCGAGGGTATTGATGAGCCATTCAGGTGCAGGAAGCGCAGCGTTGTGATCCCATTGATCTGTCAGAGCATTGTATTTGTACGAAAAACTCACATGGCCGTTTTGAGAGGCCACCCATGCGCGTCCGCGTTTCTGGAAAATGGCACGGCGGGTCGGCAGTGCCAGGAGCACCGCAATTACGGCCGTTGTGATCAAAAGTGTTCGTAACGAAAAGCGTTTCATAGACGGCAATGGCTTGGCACATCAGTCGGCGAACGGCAGGGTTCAGCGGGGCCGCGCGAACGACTCACCACTTCAAAAACGTCAATTCGCGGCCGCCGTTGCAACCCATGGTTCGCCGCATTTCGAGACCACACGCGTGGCCCCCGAGCTATTTTAACAGCGATTCAGAAACCTTGCTTGGTTTGTTGTCGCCGTAGTTCATCCAGATCTCACCGGTGGTTGAGTCGATGACGTAGTACCCGACGCCGGAACCACTCTTCTCCGTGGCAAACGAGGAGATTTGAAAACGACCAGTTGGATTGTGAGCATTCGCCGTTTGATCAGTCACTTGTTCGGTGTTTACCGTCGCGCTATCGGCAGACGCACCACCAACAGAAACGACGAGGACGCAAACCGCGAGGACGATCGCAATAACGCTAACAGTTGATTTCATCGTGAACACCTCGAAATGTTTAAAGAAGAGCAAGACTATGTCAGTCGGCGAACGTTTGCGATATGCGGGCGGCGGGAGTTGATCAACCACTTCGACCAAAGTCACCACCGCCGCTCCGTCATCATCGCGTGGTTATCAAACTTGCAACGCTGCGCTTCGGGGTGGCTCTGGAGGAACAGCGTTTGGGTTTTTAGTTGCAAGTGATGTTTCGTTTCGCGAAAATCAAAGTGCACGGACCGGGTCGTGGAGGCCGTCTGCGGATTGGTGCGTTTAGCCCGCTGGTTATCTTGGCCCTGCTCGACTCTTGACGTTGGCATTGATGGCAGTTTGATTTGCTTACGCATCTCAACACGACCTCGTTGGAGAACCTAAACAGCAATATGTCGAGTACGCCCGGTCCGTGCCTTCTTCCCAAGTTTCTTTACGTTTGGCGCTCAGGAGATTCCATTATGTCACGCAAGAAACGCAAAAACAAGCAAGGTGTCAGCGGCAACAAGAAGCCTCTCCAGCTTCGCGGAACGACAGCAAAACCGCGATCTAGTCGACGTGTTGGCCTGCCTGTCGACAACGCGCCACCGCCGATTGAATCGCTCAAGCAAGTCAACGTGAATGCGGCGGGTATCGACATCGCAGCGAATGTCCACTTCGTTGCCGTACCCAAAGATCGTGACTCGGAGAATCCGGTCCGCAGCTTTGGAGCTTTCACCGCGGATCTCGATGCGATTGCCGATTGGCTTGCCGACTGTCGAATCGAAACAGTCGCGATGGAATCCACCGGCGTCTACTGGATCCCGCTGTTCGAAGTCCTCGAGCGGCGCGGATTTGAAGTGATCTTGGTCGAGCCGAGTCAAGTCAAGAAGTTTCGTCGCAAGACCGACGTTCTGGATAGCCAATGGATTCAAACGTTGCACACGTTCGGACTGCTCACTGGATCGTTTCGGCCCGCAGATCGTATCATCGTCCTGCGCAGCTACATGCGGCAACGTGAGATGCTCGTCAAGAGTTCCGCTCAGCACATCCAGCATATGCAGAAAGCAATGGAACAGATGAACTTGAAGCTCACCGAAGTGATTAGCGACATTCTCGGTGCGACGGGTACAGCGATTATCGACGCCATTCTGGCAGGCGAACGTGATCCGCATCAGCTTGCCAAACTGCGAAACGAAAGATGCAAGAACGACGAAGCGACGATTGCCTTGGCGCTGCAGGGCAACTGGCGAGACGAGCACCTCTTCTCATTACGCCAAGCCGTGGACTTGTATCGTTACTATCACAAGAAGATCGTCGAAGTCGATCTTGAAATCGAAGCGTACATGCGACAATTCGATGACCATTCGGACGGGCAACCATTGGCCAAACCGCCTCGCGCCAAACAGCGTAGCAAGACAACGAACGAACCGAAGTTTGACACTCGCACGATCCTTTACCAAATGCTGGGTGTCGACCTGACCAGCATCGATGGCATTGGCGCTCATTCGGCTCTTCAGATCGTTTCGGAGATTGGGACTGATGTGAATGCGTTCCCGACGGAGAAGCATTTCGTTAGTTGGCTGAGTCTTTGCCCAGAAGCCAACAAGTCAGGTGGCAAGAAGCAGAAGAAAGGCAAAAGCCCGACCCATCGCAGTAGCAATCGAGTCGCGCAAACATTTCGCGTTTGTGCACAGACCTTGATTCAATCGAAGTGCGCGTTAGGCGCCTTCGGCCGGCGACTGCGCGGTCGCGACGGCGCAGCCAGTGCAATCACAGCTATCGCTCGCAAATTGGCAATCATTGTCTACACGATGATCCAGACAGGCAGGCCGTATAAAGACGTCGGAGCGGAGGCTTACAATAGTCGATTTCAGGACAAACTGGTGGCAAGCCTGCGTCGCCGAGCCATTGAATTAGGCTACGACCTGCAGCCGAACCTGGCGGTTTAGAGAGTCCTCAGGGCAAGTCAACACAGATCACTGCGCTACCGGTACGCGCCAGATCTTGGAAATCGATTCGAAACGAGGCTTGACACTGCACCGGAGTCTCCGAAATGCGTCTCAAGCAAAGAGGCTGCGCTCAAAACCCGCAAACAATCACCCGTCTGATGCGGGGTGAGCAGGTGGTGTTCCTGGAGATCCGCCGTATTCTAATCGCCACCGAAGTCGAGAGTTTTTCCGCAATCAGGGCAGGTTGGTGAGACCGCCTCGAGGTCAAAGCCACAATGGTAGCAGAACGGTGAGAGTGTATTTGCATCGTTATTTTCGCGTGATCGCCAGTCAGAAAGCAATTCACGAACTTGGGGTTCGGTGCAGTCCGAAGCGAGTACATCATGAAGCGTATCGAACACCGGACCCTCGCCAACGTGCCCAACCTGCCGTGGAGAGACCAGTCGCGCGTTGATGCCAGCCTGAACCAGATGAGCAGCAAATGCCTCTGCATCTTGGAAGTCACGCGATCGATAGACCACGGTTGTTTCTGGAAGCGTCATAGAGGAGCCTGCAGCTTCAGTCGGATAACGAATTGCGATCTATCCTTCGGCCAGGCGTGAAAGACCCCAGTGTTGCATGTTGGGGTTGCCGCCTGGCTGACGGATAGATCGTGCGTTGAACTTTGTCGCCGCACTAGGGGCAGCACAGCGGACGTAGGCCGAGACGACCGGCCCGTCAGAATGAGTCTACCAGATACGACTGGGGGTAGCCGAAATCGCCCGTAAATCCTGCCAGCGGCAACTGAACCATGGCGATTGGCTCCCGCTCGATTCCCTCTGCACTTTCTACCTGGGTTTCCACGTACCAATCGTAAAAATCGGTACCGTAGCTGGCCGTCCAGAGACGACGATGCGACTCCCGTTGCCGGTCGGCGTACCACCCCGGGCAGCGATCGTCCTCTCGCCAGAAGATCTCTGCCCATGAAGGCTTCGGCGTATCTTGGACCAGTTCTATCCGGTCGCTGCCGCAGTGCTCGCACACTTGGTCTGGCGACTGGGCGAACGCTTCCTTGGACGAGTCAGCTGATGGTTCTTCAAGTCGCCATCCCTCCACTGCCTCCAGCTGCTCGCGGCAACGATCTTGGTAGAGAAACCGTAGCGTGCAGACCGCTTGGTTGAAGGTGCTGTAGGCGACCTTCTTTTGTTGGATCAGGTAAAGCTGGAAGGTTCTAACGTCTTCGACGGTTGCTCGGCCCAGCGGCTTGGCGATGAAGGCAGCGAAGCGTCGAGCGTGATAGGTGTAGGCGTCGATCGTGGACTGGGCTAAGTTGCGAATGATCATGTCCTCGGCCATTCGCCGAGTGAGTTCGCAGGGATGTTTTTGATACGGAGTCATGGCGTATGCCTGAAAGCAGGATTGGAACGCTGCACGCCGAGAAATCGGAGTGCGGAAGCGTTCCACAGTGCTTACGGATCCCAAAAGCGCAAGCCCCATTTAACCGTAACGTTCGCCACAACCGAACCCGTGCCCGAAGGCTTCCGGACGGACCAGAAACACCGCCCGCGACCAACAAGAGACTCAGCAGGCAACCTTCCGGCACGGCCGCCGACCGACAGCGTCCGCAGGACGCCACCGAGACCAGATGGCAGCGGGCACGACACACGTGCGGCAAGAAAACGCGACGATCACCCAGCTGAGTCAAGTTGGCATGGACGCCAACGCACCTTCACGCATGGATGCGTGCAACCACGTCAACCACCGCCAACAAATACGCCGCGACTCCCCACTGCACCGGAGCCCACTCGATTAAGTTCAACGTCGGACATCACGGGGCACGGAGAGTTGACTGTCCATTGCGAGAAACGTCGCAAGCCGTGCTCCCGTGCATGTCATGGTTCGCCGTGATTCGGGCTTCGGTCATTGGAGCAATCTTCCGGTTAGCTCTTCGCAATACGAACCGCGATACTCCAGCGTACATTGCGGACGTAAGGAGTGCAAAAACAGCCATTTCTCGCATGTCGTCCAAGGCCCAGGAGAATGGGTCAAATATTCGGCCGTGCGTTGGCGTGGACGCTTGTCGTCCGTTCAGCGTAAGGCAGTATCCGTATCCATACAGAAAAGCCCAGACAACACATACGGTGTAGTGTGTGAGGGTAGCCTGCAGTGTTCGCAGGCGAAATCGCAGTTGAATCCATACCGCGGCGAGTGTCGGAACAAGCGGAATGAGGAGGGTCAAAGGCGAATTCGAGAAGTCAACAGCGAGCGGAAGGTGCGCAAGATGCACGCCAGCAATGAGAGTGAAGAGCAGCAAGTCAAAGATGCTTAAGGGGCGTCGCACCGATCCAATCTCCGATCGAAAAAGTTTTAGTCGGCGAACGGCGGACATCACGGGGCACGGAGAGTTGGGCATCCATTGCAAGAAAAGCCGCAAGCCGTGCTCCCGTGCATGTCATTGTTCCCCGTCCGCTCCTGTTCGAAGCGAGTGAACGGCAACAATTCGCATCGGGCCGGGTTCGGCGTTGTCGAAGATGCCAGTTTCGAGACATTGGACAGCGTAGTCAAGTGAATCAATCAGACAGTGCGAATTAACTTGAACGTCAGTCGCAACGTGGTTGCAGGACAACGGCGAGCATTCGGGCGAGTTTTGCATTGAGTAGCAGACGATGTCGTATCCGAGCAGAGTAGATGCGGTTGCTGCAAAAACATCGGTCTTGGTATCCGGGTCAGGCCCGAAGTCCCTCCACGTGTGATCGTCGTTGTCGAACTGCTGCGGATGGGCTTCGTAGTAGACGAATGTAAGGCCATCCAGTGAGATGCCGTGCTGGGTACAAAGCCGGGCAATGTAGGAAGGCCTGTCGAAGAACCAGAAGCCGTTGTGCGTCCAAAAAGTGATGTAGTTCGCGAAGTCCGGCGAAATACAGTCGGACACGGCGTAGACGTCGCGGACCGATGGCACGTCCAGCCAACCGGGACGCTCGACGATTCGTTTCGCCATGTAGCCGAGTGCGATCATTGGCATTCAGTCGGGGAACGTTTGCCATCACCTGGTGGCGGGAGAAGGCGTGATTTCGAAAACACCGAACCACCGCCACTCAGGTGCATGGCTTTGTTCAAGTAAGCCGCTATCGCGGCGGGATTTTGGTGAGGTGGAATTGATGAGGGAGTTGAGGTTTCGCTGAAGCATCCTGGCAGGAGGAGCTGTTCGCTGTGAACAGCCCATCAACTCCTCCTGCTACAGGAACACATCCATGCCCAAGTCTAACCCCCAGACTCCTGCAAATCCACGCGGTCGTTACTTTCCTGCCGAACTTCGCCAGCGTCTTTCCGAGGACCTGCATCTTACCGGAAAGGCGAAACGCACTCACGATGGCTACATCCGTGCCGTCCGGCAACTGTCCGACTTTGCGAAGTGCAGTCCCGACAAGGTCACCGAAACGCAACTCCGCCAGTTCTTTCTACACCTCAAGAATGATCGCGAGTTCGCCAATGGGTCGCTTCGGGTCGCACTCTCGGGCGTGAAGTTCTTCTTCACCTTCACCTGCAAACGCGACTGGGAGATCTTCGCGATGCTCAAGCTGCAGAACGCCAAAACGCTGCCAGTCGTACTGACCATCGAGCAGGTCCACCGCATCATGCAGATCACCAAGACTCAACGCCTGCTTGTCTTCTTTTGGACCGTTTACACCATGGGACTGCGGCTCAACGAAGCCTTGAGCTTGCAGGTTGGTGACATCGATGCCGCTCGCGGGTTCGCTCACATCCATCGCGGGAAAGGAGCCAAAGATCGCTTACTGCCGCTGCCACCTTCAACGCTGAAGTTGTTGCGAAGCTATTGGTGCACGCACCAGCATCCGTCGTTGCTGTTCCCCGGCAATCGACGCGGGCACTCACTGGCCAAGCACGGGATCAGCACGGCCAAGAACCCGATGTCTGAAAAGACCGTTCAGGAAGCCATCGCCAAGATCACCGGAACGATGAACCTGGGCAAGAAAGTCACGCTGCACACGCTCCGGCATTGTTACGCGACGCACCTACTCGAAGCGGGCGTCGGATTGAAGGCCCTCCAGAAACTGATGGGGCACTCTTCGCTACAGTCCACCATGATCTACCTGCACTTGACCGACACCGCCGAGGCCAACTCGCGCGAGGTCATTAACATGATGTTCGGCAAATCGCCCGGAGAAGACGACGGCAACGATGCCGGTGCGAAAGCTAAGTTGAAGTAGCCTCTGCATCAGCAAGATGCCCAGCGTCAGCGATGCCTTACGGCAGTTCGCACCGGCTTACTTGAAACAGAATCCCGGCTCCGTCTCAGTCATCCAGCAGAAAGTTCTTGGCGTGATCACGCGTTGCCGTACCGGCGCGCTTGGTGGCGTTCACTATCAATGCGACGGATACGGGCGAGAACACTGGGTCGGGCGTTCGTGTGGCAATCGGCACTGCCCGAACTGTGGTCACGAGAAAACGCAGCTGTGGATTGAAACGCAGTCCGCCAAGTTAATGCCAGTGCATCACTTCCTCGTCACTTTCACGGTCCCTCGTGAACTGGGCTTGGTGCTGCGCGCTCATCAGCAAGACGGATACCGCTGTCTATTCGATGCCAGTAGCCAGAGCATCCGCGACGTCGGCGCGGCGACCAAGGCCCTGCGCGGTTGCGTGCTGGGGTTCTTCGGTGTGCTGCATACTTGGGGGCGTGACCCTGCCGTCTATCATCCGCACATT
Source organism: Rubripirellula lacrimiformis (assembly GCF_007741535.1). Classification (NCBI taxonomy): domain Bacteria; kingdom Pseudomonadati; phylum Planctomycetota; class Planctomycetia; order Pirellulales; family Pirellulaceae; genus Rubripirellula; species Rubripirellula lacrimiformis. Next base: position 1,934,048 of record NZ_CP036525.1, on the reverse strand, counting down.
CACTATGTCGTTCCCGGCGGCGGAGTGAAGTTGGATGAGAGCGGCAATGCGGTCTCGTGGCAGAGCACACCGAAGAACTTCCTGTTCCATCATGCGACGTTGATACGAGTCTACAAGGCCAAGCTCGCCGACGAACTCCGGACGGCGGGCCTCTATGACTGTGTTCCCAAGCAAGCTTGGGACAAAAACTTCGTCGTCGACATCCAACCGGTCGGACACGGCGTGCCGACGCTGAAGTACTTGGCACCGTACGTGCACCGCGTGGCGATCAACAACAGTCGCATCGTGTCGGTCGATGAAGCGGAAGTGATTTATACGATTCGCCGCAGCAAGCCGAAGCGAATGGAAACCAAGCGTGTCGCCGGCGAAACGTTCGTCGCGAGCTTCTTACAGCACGTTCTGCCACCGGGCTTCCACAAGATCCGGCACTACGGCTGGATGAGCTCGAACAGCAAACTGGCCATCGAGGAGGTGAAGTGGTTGGTGTGGCTGTTCTTGGGCTGGACTTTCTGGCTGGGCAGCGGCCACGCACCGCAAGAGAAACCACTGACGGCGCCGCTTCGGTGTGCCGTCTGTGGCGGCCAGTTGCGGGTGGTGGAGGTGACCTACGAGTCGCTGCAATCGGCCCGGATCATCCCCGAACATTCGCTGACATATTTCGACAGTGGATAAATGAGAACTTCAAAGCAGCGTCATGAATCATTCGAAGCGTCACCGGGAGGGCGGGGGCTGAAGGTGCGCGGCAACGTCAACAACGATCGAGAAAATCCAGCATCAACGACGCTCAGGAGCACTGAGCTGCGGTCAGTAACGTCAACAGCAGTGGGCGACGAACCAGAAACTGGCACAGCAATCTCGCAAGTGCCGACCTGGGCACTCGACGCGCAGACGCAACCGGAAGCAAAACCCAAGTAACCACCGGCGCTAACCTCCGGGCTTCTTGAACAAACGACTTGAACATCGGCTCGCAAGCTCGCGATGTCAAATCCTTATTGGTTATCCGCTTTGCATTCTACCGCGGCCGACGATTCGTAGATAGGAATCACGTTCGCTCGCGACGACATCAGCAGACTGAAACCCAAACCAGCCAGACGGAAGCTTTGGAGTCCCGAAATAGTGAAACCAGAAAGTCGTGAGGACCAGGAATATCCCGACCGATGTCAACAGTTTCACCATCGGATTACCGGGAATAGAAGGGCACGCAAAGATGCAAGCGAGCATTGTGTAAAACGCAAGCGACCGGGTTGTCGATGTTCCGCGAAGGCGGATGCGGTTCTTGCATTCAGGGCAGCGCGGCAGTGGTAACAGAACGGTGTAAAGTGCCAAGGAATGCTGGCAGACAGGACAGGGCCTCCGAACCGTGGCAGGCGAGCAAATTGAGGTTGCCTCATTCGGTGATGTGTATGGGTTGACTTCAGTCATACATTCAGTCGGATAACGAATTGCGATCTATCCTTCGGCCAGGCGTGAAAGACCCCAATGCTGCATGTTGGGGTTACCGCCTGGCTGATGGATAGATCGTGCGTTGAACTTTGTCGACTCATGATCGCCGACCTGGGGGAAACCTATGCGGAATCAATCAAATTGGTTGCTCCCGCTGCACTGCCAGTTTACTCCAGGCACGACGCTGATCGCAAGTTGTCCCACCACGCGAGAACCGTGTTGGGGCCTGACCGCTCGGCTTTGGCTGCGATTTTCGATCTTTGCGCAGCAATCAACCTCCGGTTTTTCTGAACGGAAATCGCGGCCCTCTGATGGTGATGGGTGCAAGCGACGCTGGTTGCTAATCATCTGCATACCATCTTGGTCGATACTTGCTGAACATCACTTCACTCCAACTTGGCTTGAAGCTCGACTGCACCAACTCCATCGGCTCACCGCAATGGACGCACTGCGGTGTCAACTCCTCAGCCGCCTCCTCTGGCCCCGCCTCCTCATCGACGGTGGGCGTTGGGGGGCGTCTCCACTGGCAGCAACGCGATGCATTCTTTCATATAGCGATCGCGATGGTGGTTGCTGTAACCACCGTAGCGGCGTGACTTCGTAAAACCCTTAGGAAGGATGTGCATCGACCAACGACGAACGAACTCCACGCCGCTCAACGTGTACGGCGCAGCACGTCCATCACCTCCGCCGGTCTGATTCCCCACTCGCGCCCAAAACTGGACCTTCCCATCCTCGTGCGAAATCAGGCGACGATCACTGATCGGACCACCCGTCATGTAACGTGCTAAGTACTTCGCAACATGCTCGGGACGGCAATGCTCATTCGGTGGGCCTTGAATGAACGAGACCCAAGTCTTGTGCTCGAAGCGACCGAGCCACTCGTCCCAGCCTGCTTGATCCTGCAACGCCTGGAACTGACCTTGCAACTTGAGCTTGCCCTTCTCTCGCAATCGACGTAGCCCTTTCAAGACAGCCTCGCGATACCGCTTGCGAAGTTCTTTGGCATCAACCAAGTAGGGTGCTGAGGAGGGCTTCCCGTTCTGCTTGCGACTATGGATCCAACCGGGACGCGAAGGATCCAGCGACGGGCCGCCGCCTGGCACCAACGCGTGCACATGTGCATGAGCGTCAAGTTTCTGATTCCAAGTATGCAGCACCATCGCCGCAGCAGCCTCGAATCCTTGCTCGTCGGCGATCAGTCCTCGCAGCGCTTCCCAAGCGGAACGAAACAGAAGGTTGTAGACTTCACGACGGTTTCCCAACGCCAGGGCCGAGAGCTCCTCAGGCAACGTAAAGACCACTTGAAAATAGGTCGCGCCAGGAACCAGCAACTCGCAAGTCGAATCCAACCAATCGGCACGTCGCGCACCACTGCACTGGGGGCAGTGACGATCGCCGCAAGAGTTGTAGACGGGCGTTTCGGATTGGCATCCTTCACAGAGATAGACATGACCACCCAACGCACGCGTGCGACACAGCGCCAGTTTTGCCAACGTGCTTTGCACTTGTGGGGCCGCCGCGGAGGCATTCGCCTTGACGTACTGCGACGTGTACCGCTTGAGCAGCGCCGCAACCGTCAAATCCTTGGACGGCTGGATCGCTTCGCTGGGCTTCTTCACCCCAGCGAGGACAGGGCTGGCAATCGCCGCAGCCAGCGGACTTGCAAGGACACTCATAACGATCCGAACCACAAACAGTCGAGGAGTCACCACGCTGGCCATGCACGGCGAGCGAAGTGAAAACTACCAAGAGTATTTGCGTGAGCGCGCAGGCTCATTCGCTTTGAAGAGTTATCCGGGCAACGACTTTAGCTATCCGGCCCCAGTCGTCGAAACAACCGTGCGCAATAGACGGTCGTGACCAACGTCACGCCGCAACGGGCTCAATGCCGAAGCAAATGGAGATCGCCAACAAAACGCTGACGCGAGGAGAGTCCGGTCATCGTGCGTCGCCAACGCCGCGGCGGCATCGAGCCAACTCGGCAACAATCAAGCGCACCGATCATGAGTCGATTAAGTTCAACGCTACCGATCAGCCGGCGGCGACGGTTGATCATCCATTTCAAAACGCCCGACTTCGCCGCTCGGTTGCATCGGATGGTTCGCCGCCGTTTCTGGGAACTGGCTGACGTCAGACAAACGCCGGTTAAGCCAGACGCGAGTCGCGAGGTCGGCGATTGTACCAATGGCCCCGTAAACGACAATCATACAGGCAGCGTATGCAACATACGCGAAGAGCATTGATCCGGTTACTGAGCCAACAATGAATAGGCCGAAGATTCCGGGAATCAGCAAAGGCTTCAGGATGCGTGGAAACGAATTCAGATTTCCGGTTGTAGCAAACCCGACAAGCGCTAGTGTAAGGACACCAGCAGCGAGCAGTGCAGCCACAGCAAGGCGACCTGGTCGAGCATGCACAGCAGTATCGCCCCAAGTCCGGCGTTCCGTGGCGGTGAAGACAGGATCACGCATTAATCATCGGAGGTGTTGACGAGGTCCATAATCAGGTCAGACACGATTTCAGTCGGCGAACGTTCAGCGTAACCGGGCGGCGAAGTTACGCGTTGATTTCAAATTCCGCCAGATTCGCCGCTCCGGTTCACGCAATTGTTCGTTGCTTTCTTAGTCGATTGGTCCGCCAAATTGAATCCAGGAATTTTTGCTGAGCAACCGCGACGCGGCCAAATCCAAACATGGCCCGACCGGCAGAAGGAGTAAGCCGAAGCAAGTTCCGACAAGAGCCTCCGCGACCGCAACGGGAATCGTTATGTAATTGACCGTTTGAGACGCAGTTTTCAGTTGCTTAGCGCGGTCAATCGCCTTCCCAGCATTTGTAACATCTTTGGCAATCCTGGCGCAGGCGACGCCGTCACCAAGCGCCATCGCGCTTGCCCATTCTTTTACGCATGATCTAAGTGCCGGGAGATGCCTGTCATCCCTCAGCCGCAGGAGTTCCGAAATGCTCGCAACACGAGGAACGGTGGGTAAAGTGTCACTGAGTAACTGGTACGCACCCACTTGTTCATCGGATGTAGCGACGGTGCGTGCGTCAGACTGTTTTCCTAGCCGGGAAATCGATGTTAAGAGTTCCGTCTTATTATCAGTTGCGAAATCAAGCATTCGAGAAAACTCGAATACAGTTCTCCAAAGGGAGTGACAAGCGAGGAATTTGGCCGGCGACGGTCGCATTCCGAGCGCGAGACCTTGCTGAAGATGATTCGTAAAAACTCCCTTTGAGGAAGACAGCATGTCTTCAGTTTGAAAAACGTCACGCATTTCTTCTGGATCAAAATTGAAAAATGCAGGTTCGCCAATTATCTCCTGCGAAACTCGATCATTGTCAAAATAGAGCCCCATGTGATAGGGGAGCCTATTCAGCACGTCAGACATTACGTCGCGCAGCGATTCTTCGGCATCCTCGTCACTTTCGATAACTGACTCGTGGTGGCCCAGGTAGTCAGAAAAGGCGCTTGTATGGTTTATCCAAGATCGCTCGAATTCGTCACCGTGAGTCAATTGCCAGATTCCGTAAATTGAATCTGCAATGTCGGTCACGAGTTCCACTGATTGAGCCATATGCTCGTCATCATCTATGTCAGCGAGCTGATCATCGAGAGAATGATCCGGAAACTTCAGTCCAGTATGCGTGATTCTTGGCGCTACTTCGGCGACACGATTTTCGCGTCGGCGGAACGACATGAAGCCAAGTTCATACGCGTGCGCAATGCGGGTTTCGAAGTCACGAGAACCGGCAACATCAATTGGTGCAATCAGTTCGTGTGCATCAGCTAAATCTGTGAGATGTGAGTATGCAATATTCGGCGCAACGGTCGCACCGCCGTCGTACAGAAGAATCGCAGTAAGAATGTTTTCGTACGACGACCGCAGATCCTTAGGGACAACGCGTTTACGAAATCCGGGTGGACGCTTGGCGTATCCCTCCACAATCGCACCGTGACCGAGCAGAGCTGCCTGAAAAGATGAGATTGGAATAGCCAACGTAACTCCACTCTGAATCTATTATTGCAACGAACGTCGGCCGTAACCGAGCGGCGACAGGGGATTATCAATTTCAAAAAACGCCGACTTCGCCGCTTCGGTTCACGGCATGGTTATCTGGCGATTGTCGTGTTTGTAGCTCAATTAGCAGCTTAATCACCGCCGTACGACTCAGTAATCCTTCCATTGGTGATGACGATATTGACGCCGTAGTCAGCCCATTGTTCGCAACCATATGCGACGTCAACCTGATTCTCCGTCGCCAAACGTGAAACGTCAATTGCAACGATTTCACGGTCATCGCGTTCCAAACCCCAGTCAGCAACATGCTCGTTGATGATGGCGTCAATTTCAGTTTGTAGGTTTGAAATCCATGTCCTTAAGTCTGGCAGTTTGTGCAAGATCGAAGTATCGAAAATATCATTCTCGTACATCGTGAAATCAATCGTGCCGTCCGAGAAGGACCAACCGTCTTGCCCCCAAGTGGCAACGATGTCACCAATTGAGACACATGGTGTTCTCTTCTTGGACTCTCTGTTCTGAAACGGCCACATGTGAAGTAATTTCGAGCCAGATAACGTTAGAAATCACGGGGGACGGGCGAAAGACGTGCAAGCAGACCAAGAAACGCGACTCCCGTCCTCCCGTGCATTTCATTGTTCTGTCCTGTCTTCGTTTGGAGGCGTCAACTCGACGGTCATCGCCCAATCTCGATTGTACCGTGGACGAGCGTCGAGAACACGCGACGTAGCAAGACTACGATCGCAAACAGTCGGGTTTCCGTAGTCGTCGAGAATCCCGATCCGAAAGATGGTCTTGGTAAAGTAAGTGTCATCGTCTCGTGTGATGTCGAAATCAATCTCAAAGGGCGCGATGCCAAGTGAGTCGATCCACGTCACACCCAGCAGTGTGAACCGATTGAGGGTGGGATTTGCGATTTCAAGATGAATGACGCCGTCAGACCACCACCCACCGACATTGTCGGGACCGTACGGGATACATCCGCAAATATAGAATTCCAGTAGGCCGCAGATCTCTTGAAAGAGAGTGCGTCCGCCATCAACCGTTGCGTTTGGTTCGACCTGCCAATCGAGCAGGCGACGCAAAAGTCGCGTTTCAATCGAGGGGCGTACGCTGCGAGGTTCGGTGTCGTCAGTGAAGGTTGTAGTCTCCGAGTGACAGAACGATTAATTATCCCCGCCTCACACGGGGTCTAAACATTTTACAGACTGGGTCAGGCGAGGATAAAGGGTTTTATGCCCGGCTGACCCGTGCATAATACGCTTAGCCCGAGCGAGGGGGAAGAGAGAACCGAATCTCGATTGAACTTTTCTGATTCAAAGCACTTTTTGCTTGCCTTCCCCCGCCGCGGGGGGGGGGGGGTAGAGCACACGTTCACTGATGGGAGGTGCCTTTCGCTGAGGATGTTCCAATGTCTGTTGAGCTGTTTCGTCAACGATTGAGCCGTGCCCAGCTGCATCCCAATGATTTGGCATGGATGCCGCAATGGTTCGATGAATACGCAAGACTACAGCAAGATGACGGTGAGCCTCTGAAGGTTGAGACGTCCCGGGTGCTCGCGTTCCTCCGTTCTCTCCGCGATCGGGGCGTGCCAGCCTGGCAGCGATTGCAGGCGGCCCGAGCGGTCGAGTGGTACCAAGCGCTTGTCTTACGCAATGACGAGGTGGATTTCGTTCATTTCAAACAGAAGCTTGGTGAGCTCGCTGAACTTGAAAAGCGCGCCAGGGTGGCAGTCGAGAATGGAGGCGGTATGCCTGGCGAAGGCTTGCCAGGACTGATCGATCCGAATGAACCCGCAGCTGTACGCAAAATGCGAGCGAGAATGCGGGTGCTCCATCACCCAAAGTCCACCGAACAGGCCTACGTCGGATGGCTCGTTCGTTTCATTCGCCACTTGGACGACGAAAATGTGGACAAATATGGCGAGCCCGAAATTGGGCAATTCCTAACCGAGCTAGCAGTCGTCGGTGAAGTTACTGCGGGGACGCAAAACCAAGCTCTGGCAGCATTGCTCTTCTTTTTTGGTGTCACGGGGCGCCTCGATGGGACCAGCAATGGGCGCTTTTCGTGCCCCCACCAATTTGAGGTGTGTCCGCAAATTCGTTCTTCGGATTTAAAGCCCCGAGGACGGGGTAACGGGCTGTAAATCCAAAAAACGAATTGGCTTGCGTTATCCATTTGGGTGGGGGCGTTTTAGGCGCCCACAGGTGGTCCCTTTTCGAGCGCCCCGTGACAATTTTGGACGGTTTACACCATGGGACTGCGGCTCAACGAAGCGTTGAGCTTGCAGGTTGGTGACATCGATGCCGCTCGCGGGTTCGCTCACATCCATCGCGGGAAAGGAGCCAAAGATCGCTTACTGCCGCTGCCACCTTCAACGCTGAAGTTGTTGCGAAGCTATTGGTGCACGCACCGGCATCCGTCGTTGCTGTTCCCCGGCAATCGACGCGGGCACTCACTGGCCAAGCACGAGATCAGCACGGCCAAGAACCCGATGTCTGAAACGACCGTTCAGGAAGCCATCTCCAAGATCACCGGAACGATGAACCTGGGCAAGAAAGTCACGCACCGCAAGAGAAACCACTGACGGCGCCGCTTCGGTGTGCCGTCTGTGGCGGCCAGTTGCGGGTGGTGGAGGTGACCTACGAGTCGCTGCAATCCGACGGGATCATCCCCGAACATTCGCTGACATATTTCGACAGTGGATAAATGAGAACTTCAAAGCAGCGTCATGAATCATTCGAAGCGTCACCGGGAGGGCGGGGGCTGAAGGTGCGCGGCAACGTCAATAACGATCGAGAAAACCCAGCACCAGCGACGCTCAGGAGCACTGAACTGCTGCCAGTATCGTCAACAGCAGCGGAAGACGAACAAGAAACTGGCCCAGCAATCTCGCAAGTGCCGACCTGGGCACTCGACGCGCAGACGCAACCGGAAGCAAAACCCAAGTAACCACCGGCGCTAACCTCCGGGCTTCTTGAACAAACGACTTGAACACCGGCTCGCAAGCTCGCGATGTCAAATCCTTATTGGTTCTGCTCTTCCATCGGTTCGTCGCTAAGCATTTGTTGTCCGCAACGAACGCATTTGGAAGTCTCTAACACGGTACGCCATTTCGGGGACGGACCATGCAGACTACCAGAAATGTCTCTACCCACCCAGTCACGGCAATTTGGACATCGTAAAAACCTGTCATAGTGCTTCCAAAACCACTGCCAATACACAATCGGTATTCCGATCACAATGACAATTGCGACACCTATAATCGCTGCCTCAGGCAACAAGGATACAAGCAATGCTGGCGCTAAAACCGCGTATGCGACGAGTCCACCGAAGTACAACGTCAGTCACGCGATCGAAAACGTTAATCGATTCGGTCGAGTCCAAAATTCATTGAAATTCTCGCGCGAAGGCAGTTCCGAAGTCATGGTCCTACCAGCAGTTCCCGGCGGTTGGCTAAATCCCGTAAAATACGGTGTGGTGATTTGCTAGCGTGTCGCGATTGGATGAAGCCTTGATTGGAGCCGGGGGTTGACGCTCCAATGGACGGCTTTCGCTCTCGTCCAAGGCGATCGATCATGACCCGTCCGGCGCCCCCGTTCCCCAAGTTGCGGCGATTCCTTTGCGCTGATGCACTCATCGATACGTTACGCCGGAGATTTCAATCGGTCCCCGACGCGCGGGAACAATCCGGGACGGTTTATCCAATGGTGGATACTCTCTTGGCTGCGTTTGCGATGTTCTCACTCAAAGACCCATCACTGTTAGCTTTTGAAGAACGGTCCGGCGAACCTGCCATCAAACGACTCTTCGGGATCGACGCTATTCCCAGCGATACGTCCATGCGAGAGATCCTTGATGGTATCGATACAAGTCATCTCAACGAAGCCTTTGCAGACATCTTCCACGAACTTCAACGCGGGAACGTCCTGCGAGAGTTCGCGTTCCACAACAATCATTACCTGCTAGCGATCGATGGCACTGGATACTTCTGTTCCTCAAAGATCCATTGCCCCGAGTGCTTGGAACGTAAAACCAGTGGTGGCAAGATTCAGTATGTGCATCAAGCGGTTGCCGCGGTGCTCGTTCATCCCGACCAGAAAGTCGTCATCCCACTGGCAATCGAACCCATCGTCAAACAAGACGGAGAAACCAAAAACGATTGCGAACGCAATGCGACACGACGCCTATTGAGGCGAATTCGCTTGCTCTATCCGAAGATCAAGCTGATCGTGGTCGAAGACGGACTGGCCAGCAACGCTCCGCACATCGCCGACCTGAAAGATCTGAAGATGAGTTACTTGCTCGGTGCAAAACCGGGTGACCACGCTCACTTGTTCGATCAAGTGATTGCTGCGGGCGACGAAGACCGAATCGAAACACTCACACGGGTTGACCCGATCGGTAACCGCGTCATCCAAAGCGAGACCCAGTACGTCAGTGACCTGGCGCTCAATGCGTCGAATCAATCTCTGCGAGTGAATTTTCTGCAGCACTTTGAATACGACAACGATAGCGGCGAAGTGAGCAAGCGATTCAGTTGGGTGACGAACGTCACGTTAGATCGTTCGCTGCTATCGAAATTCACCGCGGGAGGTCGTAGTCGCTGGCGGATTGAGAATGAGACGTTTAATACGCTCAAGAATCAAGGCTATCACTTTGAACACAACTACGGTCATGGAAAGCAAAACCTATCAACGGTACTGATGCTGCTGATGTTTTTAGCGTTCATGGTTGACCAAGTACAGCAAGCATGCTGTCCGCTGTTTGCCTCGGTGCAGGAGAAGTTCAAGAGTCGCCGAGCGTTGTGGGAAAAGCTTCGCAGCCATGTGAATCACTTCGTGTTTGAATCGTTTGCCGAACTTTGGCAAGCGATGCTCAGTGGATCGGCGATGGGTGTTCCGCCGCCTCGTGGATAAGATCGGCCAGAAGTAGCGTAACCTCAGCGGTCTAAAACGTCGATTTTGGCCTCAGCACTGGTGACGCACGCGCCCAGCCGAGCACTCTCACTCCGATTTGTCGTTAGGGACGCCCCACGAGCGTGGGACGTCAGTTCCGAAGGCACGAAATCACCATCGCAGCAGGCCACGACAACTCGACCAGCCTTCAAATGCACCTCCACTCCACGCTCACCACCCAATAGCGAAGGGCGACCGGGAACTGCTGTGGTCCTACCAAGGCATTCCGCAAGCGTGTGACGTCAAGGTTCGATAGCAGAACGTTCGGGATCAGCGGGCGGCGGGAGTTGACATTGATCTCACCAAAAACCGCACCACCGCCGCTCCGTTGCATCCCATGGTTCTGTCATTCTTGTGGATCAGGGGTGGTAGAGTTTCCATAGGGCGGACGTGTACCGCGTTTCCAATGTGAGTCGTGCTGGGCAGCGTATTCGTAAACCCAGAGAGTTTCATTTGATGCATCAAAAATAGTATAGCATCCCTGTGCGACGCCATAGGTTGCATCGGGATACCACAGCATGTTCTCCGTCGCGTCTCCAGTGCCAGTTGGAGGCGACCACCAATCAGGTGTATCGGACGTCGGCGAACGGACAGGGATCGAAGCAATCGTTCGTGTTGCCTGTTCACATTCCTTTGTACGTTGGAGGTAGGCGTCAATTGTTGCCATCCGCGAATGCAATTCAGCAGCGAGCCTCTTAGCGTCAGATTGAGATAATTCAAATTTAGACCATGTTGAATAGGAGTCGATGCTCGAGGCCGCTTTCATAGAAATACCGCGAATGGCAGCCGGATCAACCGTGAAGTCCCACGAGTACATTTTGCGAGACCCGGCGGGACCAGGCTTGTTGACGAACTCAAGGACTGGGAATGGATCCAGGCTCCGGATTGCGATCGAACCGACATAGAGGCAGCCACCAACTGTCAGGGTTGCCAGCAAGATTGCACCGAGACCGAAACGGCTAGATTTCATGAGGCGGCTTCAGTGATTCAGTGACAGAACGTCAGCCGTCACCGGGCACGGAGTGACAACGTTCCATTTGTAAAAACTTGCAAGCCGTGCTCCGTGTGCACGGCTTTGTTATCCGCCCAACTCGCTCACGCTGGACATAAGCGTCAAATTCCAACGATGAACAATGCGTACAGCGGAATAAGCACAAAGCACTCGCACGTAGATTCTAACGCATATCGTAGCAGGGTCTGATTGGGACGAAAGCACTTCCATGCGAAAGCCAGGATTGGAACTGGAAGAATAGCAAAGTACGGATACAGATATGATCCGCCCCAACCGTATCCGATTCGTTGGTTAAATTCGCGACTTTCGGGCGACGAAGACCACAACAGCAGCGGTGAAAGCAATGCGGTTGCGACAAGCAGCATCATGATCTTGCCGATAGGATTGACGTTCACATTGAGCAGGCGCCAACCACAAATGTAGATCGTCACGAGCAATGCAACTGTTGCCCAACGGGAATGCGAAATGAACAGCGCAGTTGTAACCGCAGAAAGCGTCACGAAAACAAGAATGTCTCGAACTGAAATGCGAGATGTGAAATTCGGCGCAGGCAAATTGTTCACACGTTCCATCGAATACGCTAACGCCGATCGGATAACTTGTTTCTCACCCTTTACGGTGGGTGATGATAGGAGTTTTTGACTTGTTATCACCGGTTGGACCTTCGGTAGGCCGGGTGGCGACCAAGCTTATTATCACCGGTTGGTGCCGATGGGCTTCACGGCCGGGACCTTATTGTCACCGGTCCAGACGGGGGATGCAATCATGAAACGACAGCATTCGATGAGTCGGTCGTTTCCGTGCCTTCTCCGCATTCTCTGCTGGCTACACGGTTGCACGACCGCCACTGGATAGTGCGCGCTTGCGCACAGGCCCGCGACCTGGTGCCGGTGCCGCGGACAGACCATTGCTGAGGGGGGGGGGAGTGATCGCGACCTGCGGTCACTTCGATCGAATCTACGCGAGATGGGAGTGTCGCCAGTGGATATGTTCTCCAAGCCAACTCAGGCCGAGCAAGACCTGAAATGGGCGAAGATCTGGTTCAAGCAGTTTGCCGGATTTCATCAGCGCCACAAACAGGCCGATTGGGACTTTTCGCCCGATCACGTGATTGACTCGAAAGAACCCGATGCCATCGGGCAGTTTCGCCGTGCGCTTCGCAAGGACGGGATGCGAATGCAGACCGAGCGGTCTTACGTCGGCAAAGTGAAAGCGTTCATGGCCGATCGTGGACTGACGTGCTTGGCCGACTTTCAATCGATCGGCCCGTCTGACGTGGAAGCTCACTTGACGGACCTGGCCGTCGATGGCAATGTCGCCGCGTCGACTCAGAACACCGCTTTTCACGGGGCACCATTTGCACTGCGAAACATTCCCACGACATTTGAAAGTCGCGGTCGATGCGGCGGGCATCCACAAGCATGTCACCAGCCACACTTTTCGACATTGCTTCGCAACCCATTTGCTGTGGTCCGGCACGGACATTCGCGTGGTTCAAGAACTGCTCGGGCACAGCGACGTGAAAACCACGATGATCTACACGCACGTCATGAACCGGCCGGGGGTCGTGGTGGTTAGTCCGCTGGATCGATTGCAAGAGGTCACTCAGCGGCGCGGCGCAGAGGATGGCGGCGTGAAGGTTGGCGAGGCAGCGTTGGGAAGTTTGTAGTACCGCCTTTAGGCGGAATTGGGTGTGGGTGTTGGGGTTGGGGGGGTAGGGGATTCCGGCTGAAGCCGGTACTACGAACGGTGGGGAAGGCGGCGGACAGGCGGCGGTGGCTTTGTTGGTTGCACTGGCTTCCGCGCGCGTCCGGCTTAGCCGCGGACGGGGGCCGCGGTTTGCGATGACTGATGCAATCATGATCTTCTGCGGGCGGTCGGCCTGCAGGCCGACCGCCCGCAGAAGATCATTGGGGGTGGCCAAATGCCGGTGGCCGAGGCCACCGGCATGATGCTTTCGCCTCTGCGAGGCTGTTGTAAGCTAGACGTCCTGGTCCGGCGGAATTGGGTGTGGGTGTTGAGGTTGGGGTGGTAGGGGATTCCGGCTGAAGCCGGTACTACGAACGGTGGGGCTAGCGGCGGCGGTTTTGTTTGTAGTACTGGCTTCCGCGCGCGTCCGGCTTAGCCGCGGAGCGGGGCCGCGGTTTGCGATGACTGATGCAATCATGATCTTCTCTGGCGGGCCGCCTGCGGGCGGCCCGCCCGCAGAAGATCATTGGGGGTGGCCGAGGCCACCGGCATGACGCTTTCGCCTCTGCGAGGCTGTTGTAAGCTGGACGTTCTGGTCCGGCGGAATTGGGTGTGGGTGTTGAGGTTGGGGAGGTGGGGGATTCCGGCTGAAGCCGGTACTACGAACGGTGGGGCTAGCGTCCTAACGACGCGCGGCCCGTTGGGCACGCGGTTTAACGATGGTGTTCTGCATCACTTACCCAGCGCCCGATGGATTTCATCCGACGCGGGTTCATACTCATGCGGGCTTGGTGCGATCCAAACACCTTCGAAATCAACTTCCCGAAAGTCATGATGGGACGTCCACTGGAACTCGTCGCCCTCGAACTCGTCGTCGTCCCTGGGTGCTTGATCGCCAATAGAGAGAGGGTCGATCAGTCCGGCGCCAACGGACTCGCGCAGGAGTTCCGGTTCATGCCGCCAGATCCATTTCCAGCGTCGTCGTCGGCCAGGTTTCACCAACGCGATTCGTTTCACGAGCGACGCAAGATCGGCCACTTCGGAGATCGCGTCAGATTCCAACCCAAACAGACGCCTGATGTTCTTCTTTGAGATATTGGATTGCTGAAGAAATCCGAAAATTTCCGTTTCCAGTAGCTTGCGCCTCCGTACCGATTTTGGCAGTCGGCGACATTGGCTGCAAACGATGGCCCGCTGACCTCGGCCACCGAACTTTTCATTGGGGCGTATTTCGAAACGGATTCTACAACAACGTCCCACGTAGCATTCGGCATTCAACGAGTGGAAAAGGGGAACCTATTCAAGGCGATGTCCTTGATAGGTTCGAAAGCAATGAGTCGGATCGGTCGGTTTTAGATAGGCGGCCGAGCTACATCGTCAAGGCAGGAAGACTTGGATGATGCGTCTGTGTCGGTTGGCGGGGCAGGGGATTCGTCACCGAGGTCGACCTCGAAATCGGGGATCTCGGTTTGCTCGGTCCAGGCGACGGGTGTGACGGTGGGAAGGACCGGTTGATGCACCGGACGGGACGCGAACATTTGGTCATAGCGGCGAAGGTCTTCGTCGATTCGGCGTGACAGCATCCGTCCGTTGAGATGGCCTGCGATGACGGCGCCATAGTAGGTGGGCAGTGAGTGGCCCAGCGAGAAGGGTCCCAGAGCGTTGCCGACATAGGTGCCGTAGGCGGGGTACAGAACGCGGTTGGCTTCGACAATCCCCGCCCGATCATGCCGCTGGTACAGATACGACAGCGCGTCGCGTGAGGCCACGGTTTCATGCCATAGCGGTGTCACCAGGTACGCCAGCGCGTAGGTGCCCTGATACTTGCGTCGTGCAAAGTCTTTGGCGTGCCCGAGTTCGTGCAACGCGATCGCCGGCACGTCGCTGTAAAGGTGCACCGTCTGCGTGAAGGGATTGAAGTGATCGCCACCGATCAAACGGCCCGGCAAAATCGCCTCGCCACCGACGGACAACAACCCCAACGTGTAACGGTACGGCCAAGCCACGGTTGTATTCTTTCGCAGGCGACGAAAGTCTTCCAACGGCGCGTACTGGTTCATCCGAACTTTGATGTGAGCCAATTGATTGGCTTGCAAGTATTCGGCGGTCGTTTCGATTGTCGGTTCGGTGAATCGGTGACGATCGATGCGGCTGTCCCATAGCAGCACCTTGCTCGGGATCCCCCAAACCCAACCGGCCACGTCCAACCATTTCACCGGTCGACCGACCTCGATCTGCGAATCCGCATCCGCGACCAATGGTGGTGGCAGATAGAGCGGCGATGATGGGATCGGTTTGGGGGAGAGAACGTGACACCCCGTGCAGGCCAGCAACACGGCCAAACCGATCGCGCCGAACAGTCCTTTCACACCAGCTGTTTTCACACCTGATTTGCATCTCCGATTCCGCGCCGATTCGATTTCAATCATCGGCTGTCCAAACATCCAATGCGGGATGATCGATTTCACTGAATTGCCCATTCTAAAACTGATGCCTCAGCCCGAACGAAAGACCTGCATAGCGGGCCGATTCCGTATCACCCGGCTTGGCGTACGATCGACGGGCCGTCGCAATGTCGCTGATGGTCAATCCGTAAAAACCGAACTGAAAGGAAGTGCGGGGGCGGAAGTCCAAGCGGACATTGGCAGCGAACTCGGACGTGATCACGAACCCGGTCTCCGATACGTCATAGCGGGCCGCGGGACCGTGGCTCCAAAAACCTTCTCGTCGACTGTACGCACCACCTACTCCGCCAGCCAACCCAGCATCGAAGGACAGCCACGGATTCCACTGCCACTGACCGCCATACTTTCCTTCGGCGACCAACACGTGATTCTCTGTCGCCGTGAAATCGTTGTAGACAAATCCGCTTGAATAGCGAACATCGTACCGATCCATCATTTGCAGATAGCGGATGCCAAAGGCAGCCGAGATATCGCCGTCCAGAGTTCGCTCGAACACTCCCGCATGCCCGGCGAAGCTGTACAGTTCGCTGGAAGCCATCATTTCGTCACTGCGTACCCCAAAAGCATCGTCGCCTTCGGTAGCCAGGAACGACCATGACACCAGGCTTCCGCCATCGGCCGACGGCGATCCAACACGTCGTTCCAACGCAACTCGCACGCCCGAGTTCATTCCCGACTGGACCTTGGTGGATCGATTTTGTCCGCCCGCCCAAGCCAGGTTCAGAGAATCATTTCGATCCAGCGTCAGAAACTGCCCCGACACGGTCCAGGAAAGCGGCGTGGCGGCCTGGAAGGTATCAGGCTGCCGAGTATCGGCCTGGAAAATCTCGGGCTCGATGGCGTACTGGCCAACAGGGATGGAGGACTGAGCATCTTGGTACGAAGTTTGTGTCCCTTCGCCGGAATCAATCAGCTGATCGAAACGCATCTCGCCGAACGAATCACCAGCGATCACACCAGGCGACTGTACGATCAACGCCAGCATCCATCCCAAGCCGACGACACAACGCCAATGTCCCGGCAACGGGGTCGATGGGAAGGGATGCGACATGACGGGCAATCGAGCGGTGGGACGCAAGTAGAGTTCGAACGCCAAACGCATCGCTCCCTCAGGATTCAGCAATCGCAGCGGGACAGGTGAGTGGAAGCTCGCTGCTCGCTTCTAATCCGCCTTTATCCTAGAAGTCCACCCCAAAATCGACGTTGAATAGCAGCGCGGGTGATGAGAGCGTCCAGCTTCGCCGCGGGGCGACAGCAGATCTTTGCCGCGGATCGGGCCCCACGGCTAGCGATGGCCCAGAAGATCATTGGGGGATGCCCAATCCTGCGGCCGAGGCAACCGGCATGATGCGTTCGCCTCTCCGAGCCTGTCGCGGGCTGGACACTCGCGGATGCCGCCAATCCGTGGGCGGATCAAGGCTGGATTCGGCTGCGTTGAAATCCGCCACGGCTTGGTCGCCACGCGTGGAGTGAAGTCGGCGAACGACGGAATCAGCGAACGCACGGGCAGGCGAAAGTCACCCACGAGAATCGTGACCCGCATAAACCGCACAACGAACACAACACGAACGGTGGCCGAATCTTGCTTACGGGGATTCGCTGAAAAGACGGCAAGGACGGGTCGAAAGCCCGCTTTAAACTTCGGAAATCGCCGGTGGGTACTTTATACTTGGATCATGCGTTCCCAGATTGCGTGACGCCCGTGTCGGAGACCACGACGGGGCGTGAAACGATGCGAAATCGTGGCCGAATCGTGGGTTCGTATTGGCGGTTTGGGATGGCGTTCATTGGATCTGTCTTTGGGTGGTAATTTGTCGATGCGTGGATTGATACTAGTTCTGGGCATGTTGATCGGGGCTAGTTTTGTAGGCGACCGACCGGCGACCGCAGCGGGCATCAGCTTGGGCCAGCGTAAAGCCATTCAATCCGCCAATGCTGCGGTTCAGCAGGCCGGAAGCCGGTTTGCGGCAGGCGACTACGATGCCGCGGGCGTCCACATTCGCGAAGCGATGGGACACGTCAAGACGGCCGCCAAGGATGCATCCCCGGAAGTCTACGACGCGTTGCTGCCGTCGATCCAGCGGATCAGCAAGGCGCACACCATGCTGCAGTTCGAAGGCATTTCGCTGCCACCGTTTCGGATCCCTCCGCGTCCCGAGGCAGCCCCCCCAGCCGCAGCGTCTGAACCGGCGGCCAAGCCCGCACCCGCCATGAAGCCGGCCGCGCCAGCCACCACCACCCCGCCCGCGGCCCCCGCGACTGGTTCGCCCGACGGCGGGATCAGTTTCACGAGCTCCGTTGCACCGATCCTGGCCAACCGATGTGGCAACTGTCACGTCAGGGGCAGCAAGGGCGGATTCAGTTTGGCGACCTTCGCAGAACTGATGAAGGGACCAGCCGAAGGCGTCGTGATCTTCGCTGGCGACACGGTCGGCAGCCGGTTGATCGAAACGATCGAAACCGGCGACATGCCTCGCGGCGGCGGCAAGGTCACGGCTGAAGAACTGAACACACTGAAGCAGTGGATCATGGCGGGCGCCAAGTTTGATGGTGCCGATCCATCAGCACCGATCACCAGCGGCACGCCAACACCGGCGACCGGGGCGGCAAGCATGGTCGCCCCCGAATTGCGAATGGCGACCGGCAAAGAAACCGTCAGTTTTGCCAAGGACATCGCGCCGCTGTTGGTCGAAAACTGCAAAGGCTGTCACATCGGTGCGATGCAGGCCCGCGGCGGATTGCGAATGGACACCTTCGCACAACTGCTGCGTGGCGGTGACAGCGGAGCCATCGTCCAACCCGGCAAGGGTGCCGATAGTTTGCTGGTCCAGAAACTTCGCGGCATGGTCGGTGCACGGATGCCGGCCGGTGGACGCCCAGCACTTCCCGAAGCATCGATTCAACTGATTTCAACATGGATCGACGAAGGAGCCACATTGGATGGTGCCAGCGATCGCCAACCCCTGTCGGTGATGAGCCAGTTGGCGTGGGTCGCATCGGCAACCGCCCAGGAAGTCAGCGAGAGACGCAAAGCGATGGCGGCTGACCACATGAAATTGGTCAACGCATCGGGTGCACCGGTATCCGAGAAAGTGACCGACCACTTCTATGTCCTGGGGACCGCGTCCCAGCCGACTCTGGACTTGGTTGCCAAGCTGGCCGAAGAACAGATGAAGACGGTTCAGTCGGTCACCAAGGGATCGGCAGGCGAAGCATTCTTTCACGGCCGAGCCACTTTGCTCGTATTCCCCCGCCGTTACGACTACAGCGAGTTCGCCAAAATGGTCGAATCCCGCAGCATCCCCAGCGACTGGGATAGCCATTGGCAGTTCGACGGCATCGATGCCTACGCCGCGATCGTGGCGACCGACCGAGACGAAGAAGAACAGATCACCAGCCGGTTGCTGTCGCCGTTGACCAGTCTGGCCGTTTCGACACGCGGCGGCGATGTGCCCCGTTGGTTGGCCGAGGGAGTGGGCGTTGCGACCGCCGCGCGGAAACGCGGTGCCGACCGCGCCCAACGACAACAGATGGAATACGAAATCTCCCAAGCGATCGCGGCGATGGACAATTCCAAGAAATTCCTGGACGGCAAACTGACCCCGGAACAGAGTGATCGGATCGGGGCCGCGATCGCCGCCAGCCTGTTGGACCGAACCCACCGCAGAAACTTTGATCGCTGCTTGCGTCTGCTAGACCAAGGCAAATCGTTCGACCAGGCATTTTCCGAATCGTTCGGTGTGACCAAGGAAGCGTTCGTCGACGCCTGGGCCAAGTGGGCAAAAGGTTAGCAGCACGCGGCTTTTCAATCGGCGGCAATGGGGTGACAATTGGGCACGGACGCTAGATTTTGGTTTTGGCGTTCGCTTCTGCCACCTGCATGGAACCCCGCCTGATGTCGACCGCCCAAGAGCGCACCCTGGCCCAATACCACGGTCTGATGCGGGTCAACGCATCGGCCCACCTGTTGCGAGTCGCACGTGAAGTCGGGTTGATCGCCGCGCTACGAAGTGGTCAGCAAACGGCCGAACAGTTGGCCGATTCACTGCAATGGGCTCACCATTCGGCCGCCCTTTTGATCGACGGGCTGATTTCGATCGGCATCATCGAACAGTACGGTGAAGACTATGCATTGTCGCGAGCCGGCCATTTGCTGTGCCAGTATGACGATGACTTGGGGGATGCGGCCTGGCAAAAACTGGCGTCCGTCGTTCGGGGTGACGATCAACGCAGCGAACATGACGATGCCGAGCGATTTGCGTATGTGGCGGCTACCCAGTGGTCGCACACGTCGTCGGCGATGCAAGCGGCAGAGATCCTAGACATTGGCGAAGGCGGCCAGTACAGCGGGCTGAAGATTTTGGACCTGGGGTGCGGATCGGCCGTCTGGAGCTGTGCGATCGCCCACCGTGATCCTGAGTCGTCGGTCACCGCTGCGGACACACCGGCGGCACTGGAAGCCGCCCAGAGCACCGCTGATTCGATCGAATTGACTGATCGGTTCACCACGATCCCTGGCGATCCGTTGACGGTGGAGCTGCCTGCGGACGAATTCGATCTCGTACTGGTGGCCCAGCGAATTTCGTGTTTGGACGGCAAAGCGGGCCAGAAACTGTTGGCCAAAGCCACCAGGGCGGCGAAACCAGGCGGCCGTGTGGTCGTGATCGATGTTTTCCGAGGCCCTACCAAACCGAATTTGACCGAGTGCATCGAGGCCCTGCGGCTGGACTTGGGGACTCGCGGCGGACGACTTCGATCGCTGGAAGAGGCCCAGGCCGACATGCAGGATGCCGAATTGCAACGGATCCAATTCACATTTTTGGCCGCCAGCGACATCAACATGGGGATGGCGGTGGGAACCAAATTGGAACTTTCGGACTGAAATTTGCGGCAAAATCCCCCGCCACCGGCAATTTCGCAGAGGAAAAGCGGCGATTTGCTGGAAAAGTCACCCTGGCTGCGTTGACGAAATCGCCGTTTTGTTTCTAAGCTACGCGGCTCGATTCGTACCCGTAATTGAACCCCGAAACTCGGACAAACAGCAATGGCTGTCCCTAAACGAAAACACTCCAACGCCCGAACCGGCAGCCGCCGCGCACACGATCGCGTCAAAAAACGCCAAATCGCTTACTGCCCGCAGTGCAGCACCGCCGTTCCCACCCACTCGATTTGCCCCAAATGTGGTTATTACCAAGGGCGAACCGTTGTGGAACATGAAGACGCCTAGTTTGTCGTCGGGCCGCCGGTTCCATGAAAATGGGTCCGCACGCGTCGGCTCGATGATGACGTCTACGTAAAGCACCATGAAATCAGTCGGCATTCTCTTTCCCGGCCAGGGCGCTCAGGCACCCGGTATGGGCGTTTGGCTCTGCAATACCTACCCGCTTGCGCGACGTTTGTTCGACGAAGCGGCCGACGTGCTGGGATATGACCTGCACTCGCTATGCAGCGATGGCCCCGCAGAAAAACTGAATGCGACCGAATTCAGCCAGCCTGCGTTGTTCACCGTCGGGATCGCTGCGGCCAACGTGCTGCGTGAAGAACAACCCGAACGGATCGCAGCGGTCAAAGCCGCAGCCGGACTTAGCTTGGGCGAATACACCGCGGTCTGCTTTGCAGGCGGTCTGTCCTTTGCCAATGCGCTGAAATTGGTTCAACGTCGCGGCGAAGCGATGCAATCAGCAGCCGACGTGGTCCCCAGCGGGATGGCCAGCGTTTTGGGGCTGGATCTGGATGCCGTCCAGAAACTTTGCGACGATTGCCGACAAGAAGGCGAGGTTCTGCAACCCGCTAACCTGCTGTGCCCCGGCAACATCGCGGTGTCCGGCCACATCACGGCGATCGAGCGATTGATCCCGATGGCGACCGAAGCGGGCGCGATGAAGGTGATCCCATTATCGGTCGCCGGCGCATTCCACACTTCGCTGATGGCACCGGCCGTCGACAAGCTGAAGGCTGCGTTGGACGAAATGCCGATCACCGACACCGACATGCCGGTCTACAGCAACGTCGATGCTGCCCCGCACACCAAGGCCGATGAAATTCGCGACCTGCTGAGCCGCCAAGTGGTTGGACCGGTGCTGTGGGAATCGTCGATCCGTCGCATGATGGACGATGGAATCGAAAGCTTCGATGAAGTCGGTACCGGGCGAATCCTGCGAGGCACGCTGAAGCGAATCAACCGCAAAACGCCGACCGACGGCTTCGGCGACGAATAAGCGGTGCCCACGTGACGTTGCCGCGAACCGAGACGGAAGTTTCGATCGCAACGTGATTCACCCAGCATCTTGGCGACTTTCGCTACCGCATCAACCGAAACGTAAACACTGACCACGCACTCGTCCGCTTCACGCTGACCCCAGCCGGTCGATTCGCTACGAATCGTCCCCTGAAATCGTCGGCACAAGCTTTTCTCCAGACGCCTCCATCGCCCAAGCCGGTTGGCCGCCACCTCGGCCCCAGCCCAACCATCGATGACGAGCCCTTCTTCCAACCCAGAAAGTTTCATGGAACTCTCACTGACCACCGACCTAAAAGGTCAAGTCGCCGTTGTTACCGGTGCATCGCAGGGACTCGGCAAGGCCGTCGCGATCGCATTGGGAATGAATGGCGCGACCGTCGTTTGTTTGGCTCGAAACGCCGACAAGTTGGCTGCTACGGTAGCCGAGATCGAAGCTGCCGGCGGGAAAGCCGAAGCCGTCGCCTGTGACGTGACCGACCGCAAGGCGGCCGCTGCGGCGATCGAAGGCGCCAACGAAAAGCATGGCCGGTTGGATATTTTGATCAACAACGCAGGCATCACCCGCGACAAGCTGATGCGTGGCATGTCGGACGAAGAATGGGACGACGTGATCGCCACCAACCTGACCAGTTGCTTTGTTTGTTGCCGAACCGCAGCGGGCATCATGCGTCGCAAAAAGTATGGGCGCATCATCAACATGGCCAGCATCTCGGGCATGATCGGCAACCCCGGCCAAGCCAACTACTCGGCCAGCAAGGCTGGTATGATTGGGATGACGCGAACGATCAGCAAAGAATTGATCAGCCGTGGCGTGACCTGCAACGCGGTCGCCCCAGGCTTTATCGCTAGCGAAATGACGCAAGAACTTGGCGACGTTGTCCTGGAAGAAGTCAAAAAGCGAATTCCTGCCAAACGCGTCGGAACCCCCGAAGATGTGGCCGCAGCGGTCCTTTTCCTCGCATCCAAGGACGCCGGGTACATCTCTGGACAAACCCTAGTCGTCGACGGCGGAATGATCGGTTAGAAACAAACGCATAGCTGCGTATTGACGCGTTTTGCTTGTTTGACCTATCTTTTCGGCGAATGAGACCGCCGACGATGGGCACTTACCCTTTGAACGGTCCTGACGAGCGGATTCCGAATTGCCGGGGCCGCTTCCCCGAACCACCCTCAGCTTGCTGACCATCCTTTTAAAGTATTGCCCATGGCTACCATTGAAGAACGTGTGATCGATATCGTTTCCGAACAACTCGGTGTCGACAAAGACAAGATCACTCGCGAAACATCGTTCGTGAACGACCTCGGCGCTGACTCGCTCGATACCGTCGAATTGGTGATGGAACTCGAAGAAGAGTTCGACATCAGCATTCCTGACGAATCGGCAGAGAAGATTCAAAAGGTCGGCGAAGCTGTCGACTTTATCGAAGCAGCCAAAGGCGACGATGCCTAAGTCGGCTACTGGCTGGGGCGTTTTCGTCCCAGCGGTATGACGACGAACAACGTTGCCGCCCCTGAAATGCCAGTCGACCTCGGTCGGCTAGTAAGGAAGAGGGCGGCATTTGTTTTTCACTGGCGATGGTTCCACCGACGCCAGCCGGTCGCCCCGGCCATTGCCCGGGCACCTTGTTCCGTTGAATTCTTTCTCGCTTCCTTGAAACTGACCTCGAAAGTACCGGCAAAAGGTAAACCCGATGCAAAACCAATCCCAACGACGCATTGTGGTTACCGGTATCGGCATCGTGACCCCGCTGGGGAATGATGTCTCGACGTTCTGGGATCGACTGATCGCAGGCGAAAGTGGCGTTCACGAACTGACAACGCTGGACACTTCGCAGTACAAGATCCACATCGGCGGCGACATCCCCGATTTTGATGTGGAAGATGTCGTTGGTGCTCGCGAAGCCAAACGACTGGATCGATTCACTCAGTTTGCCGTCCATGCCGGCACTCAAGCGATCCGCGACGCTGGTCTGGACTTCACCCAAATCGACTGCACCAAGTGCGGCGTGATTCTGGGGTCCGGTATCGGCGGACTCGGCGAGATCGAAACCCAAATCGAACGCATGCTGTCCAAGGGCCCTGACCGCGTCAGCCCCTTCACGATCCCCAAGATGATGGTCAACGCCGCCGGCGGGACGATCTCGATCGCCCACGGCCTGAAAGGCCCCAACTATGCCGTCGCAACGGCTTGTGCCAGCGCCACCAACGCCATGGGCGACGCGCTTCGCAGCATCCGTTTGGGCGAAACCAACCTCGTCGTCACCGGTGGCACCGAGGCTGCGATCACACGCATGGGATTGGCCGCATTCCAAAACATGAAAGCACTGTCGTCGCGAAACGATGCTCCGGCCGCTGCCAGCCGTCCCTTTGACGCTGATCGCGATGGGTTCGTGATGGGCGAAGGCGGCGGGATCCTGATCTTCGAAGAACTTGAACACGCCAAAGCACGCGGTGCCAAGATCTACGCCGAAGTCCTCGGTTATGGCACCACCAGCGACGCCGGTCATATCACCGCACCGGATCCCGAGGGCAAGGGTGCCGCTGCAGCGATGCAGGCGGCGATCGACGACGCCGGTGTTGAAACCGGACAGATCGACTATATCAATGCGCACGGAACCAGCACTCCGCTGGGCGACAAAGCCGAGACACGAGCGATCAAGAACGTCTTTGGCGATCACGCCTACAAGACTTCGATCAGCAGCACCAAGAGCTCGCTAGGGCACTCGCTAGGGGCCAGTGGTGGCATCGAAGCGGTGATTCTTTGCAAGACCATCGAAACGTCTACGATCGCACCTACGATCAACCTGGACACGCCTGATCCGGACTGTGACCTGAATTACACGCCCAACGTTGCCAAGACTGCGGAAGTCAAAATCGCAATGAGCAACAGTTTCGGGTTCGGTGGACACAATGCCTGTGTCGTGTTCGGCAAGTACAGCGGATAGATTCGGGGCCTGGCTAAAAACAGCAGATCGACGAAATTCACTCTCGCTGCGCAGCGGCCGTGCTGTTCTATTTCACCCTCCTTTTCAAAGTTGGGTCGAACTGAAGCGAGGCGAGGATCCCGCGTGGTCGTCATCGTCCACGCTTCGTCCCGATTCTCTCGGAGCCTGTTTTCCATGCCCAACGCCGCTCTGGATCCGACCGAGTACATCGAACAAGGCTTCCTGTTCCAACTGCTGCGCGAGCGGTTGGCCGACGACATGCCGATGCAGGAATTGCTGGAACAGGCTCGCTGGGAACTGCTGGCGACGACCAAGTTGCCGATGGCGATCGACTACCTGCTGACCGAGCTAAAGCATTCGGGGTTGATGGCGCCGGCGATGCTGAAACTGGGCCACTACTTCACCGGTTTCCAAACCTATTTGGTGTCGCAGTCGGAAACCGATACCGGTCGATTCATGATCAGCACGGCGCTGCAGATCATGGAGGCGGAAGCGAAGTATCGATCTGCCCAGCCCACGCCCGAAGGTCTGTTCTTCTATCAATTCGAAGTCCTTTGTCGAAACCGTTTGAACTACGACAAGGGTCTGACCGCGATCAGCAGCGATCCGATCTTTGACGCCAACTGGGCCAAGTGGATCCTGATGCTGAGGGCCCAAATCGGGTTGGTGGACATCGCCGATCTGCTGTTCCTGGCCAGCGAAGAGTACCAGCATCGTTTGGTCGAAGCCGGCCAGCCGACCGAAGGCAAAGGCCCATTCCTGTTCGGTCGCCGCGAAGGACTGATCGCACTGGGCAACCGTCGCAAAGATCCGCTGTTCCTGTTCGCCGCGATGCAGCGGCACTTGGGATACCCGACTGTCCCGCGATTGAAACCACGCGACCAAACACCGGAACTGATCCCGGCCCTGATGCGGCGAGTCGAGCGTCTGGAATCACGCATCAAATTGATGGAAGAAGAACGCCGAGGCGGAATCGACATCACCAAGTTCTACGAGAAAGGCCAGGGCAAGATTCCTGACCTGAAAGACTTGTAGCAAGCAATCAGATCGTCGCGGGCACCGATGGCCGGCTTGATGACCAGGCGTGCAAATCCACTAGCCTCATCCTGTTCTCTAGCCTCATCCTGTTCTTGGATTGCGGGGGAACATGCGACCATCGCTTTGCGGATTCGCGCAAAGCTTGCCGATTATCTGAAGCTTAGCGATCGCCAACGGCCTACTCATGAACCGCCATCTAGGGGGCGACAATAGGAATATCCGTTGCGTTCCCTTCAATCGGTGAGATCATCGACGAGCGCACCACGGGCCTGGTCCTGTTCCTTCTAATTGGTCGTTCCCCATGATCCGTTCCCGCCAAACACTGGTTCGCATTGGACACCTCGCCACCGCGGTCTGCACTTTGGTGATGGTGTTTCCGCCGGGTATCACGGCCGCGGGCGAACCACTGGGTGGAATCTTCAAGGCCGTTTCGCGGATCGCACGCGGTGGGAAGGAAGCGGCCATCGAACGGCACCGTCCAGATTCCTGCACGCACCAGAGCGTCGAGGAATTGGCCGGCCAATTGGATTGGCTGGAACACCATATCGATTGCTACGGGTCGGTGGTCCCCAAGCAACCCGATGTTTGGGGCGAGGCCAGGATGACGTCCCATCGCCATGACATCGAAGAACAGTTGGGGACACGGCTGAAAGAATTTGGCCCCACACTGCAGGGTGCGATCCGTCGCAGCGATCAATCCGCACTAGCACTGGCCTTGCAAGCCCAGCAGGCCGTTTCACCGGCGTCCGCCAGCCCGGTCCAAGGCCAAGTCGCACTCCCCGCGCTGATCGAATCGCAGGGAAGGAGGGATTTCACATCCATCGATGCCAATCGGTTCGCTGGACAGGGACTGGCGATCGAACCGGTGAAGTACAACGCGCAGCTGTTTCGGTATCTGAACGCGCTGAACGAACTGCGGCGGATCAACGAAGGCGACGACACCGCCGACGGAACCGGATATGCGATGAACCTGGTTCGATTGCCGATCAGCGTGCTGCCCGGGAGCCGAACGCGGACCGGGTATGGCTGCGAAGTCAGCTTCACGGCCGAGCCCATCCTGGGCGACGACTTGTTACCCAATACGTTTCGCAGCCTTGTGATCAACGATGTCGTGGATATGCACGCGTTGCCGGTGACTCGATTTTTGTCAGATGACTTGGTCGATTCAGTCAGCAAATTGGGGATCCTGGTTTCTGCCGAACGCCGCGCTGAAAAACTGATCGCTTTGGTCGACCAGCGGTTGAACGAACTGCGTCAACAGGTTCCGTTCGACGATGCATTGGCACGAGGCATCGCGTACGCCGAAGACGACCGCGAATACCTGCAACAGCGATTTCAAACGCTGTCCTACGATGCGCTGTCCGATGCGCACAAAGGAAAACAAGACCGCAACCTGCCTGTCTTGTCGGGTGAAATTGTCTTCGACGGCCAGAAGTATCAAGTCGAAGCCAAACTGAGCGCCGAACAGATCCTGAAGTCGGTCGAAGATCTGCTGATTCATCAAGCGACAATCCAGTCCTTGGATCTGGTGCTGACGGCGCCTGGTCAAACCCAGAAAACCATTCCCGTGTCCCTGGGCGCGATCGAAGACTTTTCGCGAGGCATCCAGCGCCGTCGACTGCCGTACATCGTGGTCTACCCAAAGTGGCTACTGCCGATTCTTAAGGAAGCCAACATCGACACCACCACGATCGAACAACGTCAGCAAACGCTTGACGATCGCCTTGGGTCTTTGCCCCAGTTCGCACCTCGCCTCTGCACCTTCAAAGCAAGCACTCCACCCGGTGAATGTGGGGACGACAAAACCAACGCCGCCATTCCATGGACTGCTAAAACGAACAGCAAAGTTTCTTCCGTTTTCCCGAGCGAGATATTATCGACGTTTGCCGAAGCCCTGCAGGCAGGATCGTCAAGCATTTCTTCACTGTTCAATGCGGCCGAATCATTCAACAGCATCGGTTCCGTCTCGCTCCATTCGACCGAAGAAGTTCTGCGGGACCGGATCGACGCTAGTACGTTCACGTTCGGTTCGACCTCGCCGATTCAAGCCCGCCGCATCCGCCGTCCGCTGGCACCTAGCCAATACTTGCCGGTGGTCGGATATGAATCCTTTGGCAATCTGACCGAATCCGTTGCCCAGGCGTTGCTGACGACGCCACCGAACGATGGCAACTTTGTCCTGGTCAGCGATGTCCGGTCGATCCTGAAGGAGGAACTTGCCCACACCTACGACATGCTATCGCAGCCCAGTCAAATGCACCTTTGGGCGACCGCGGGTCCGCAGCTAGCCGAAGCCGTGACGACGCGTAACTTTCGCATGGTGCGTCAGATCCGGGAACAGTTCCTGAGCGAATTGGGCGTCGGCGTTCGGTACAGCCCGACATCGGCCCTGGCTTGGTCGATCATGATCGAATCCAGCCTGCTGAATCGCGAATTGGTCGCCGCGATGCGCCGCCTGGAATCCGAAAAGGGATGCGGATGTGGCTGGGGTACCGATCCGATGGCCGAGCCCCAGTTTTGTGGCGCCAACCCATCTGCCGAAGCTCGCCAAGCGTTCAACCAGTACGTCCAGTGTCGTTGGCCGATCCAAGTCTTTGCACTCGATCCGACCGCCCAGGAACAGAACATCGCGGATTCGTTCAATCTGCGCCGTGAACTGCAGTTGGCAGCCGCCGTGGCCATTTCCACCGGCAACGCATCGGTCCGCGCCGCGGGTGCTTTTGCACGACAACTGGAAATCGATATCGATACGATCGAAGTGAACGCGACCGAGGTTGCGTTCGCGCACGGTGCCGAAAATTTTGGCTGGCGGTTCTACCCCCGACTGCAATCGCCCGATACTGCCAGCACTCTGCAGTCGTTCGGACAAACGCTGTTTGGCGGCCCATCACGCGACCGTCTCTTGAGTGCCCGGCGGCTGGAACCGGGACAACGCGAATGCACTGCGGTGATCGTGATGCCATCGTTTGTGCCCTACGTCCATCTGCATAGCCGAACCAGTTGGTTCCGCCTGACCCATCCGTCGGACCGCGAATTGACGCTGACCGATTCGATGCAGCTGAGTCGCGCTAGCGAGGCCGTGCACCGGTTTGCCCAATGCGTGCCCGATTGCGACTGCTATCGCCCCGCCGATGTGGCCCATCTGTCCAACACCGCCCGGCAACTGTCCAGCCGATTGCCGCTGCAGTCCGCGGTGGTGGGAATCCCGTACGAAAATTCGCTGGGCGGGTTTGAATTGATTTCCGGTGGGATGAACAATCTATCCGTCGAATTGACCAGTTGGTACGGCGCCCCCGGCATCGATCCCAAACATCCCACCGTGCTGTTCCTGGTCGGTGACGGGTTTAGCGTTCATGAAACGCAAGTGATCGTTGGTGGTCGTACGGCCGAATTCGAATTGATGTCGCGACAGATCATGAAAGTCGTCGTTCCCGCCGGCGTGCAAAAGCTGGGGCGGGGGGAAGGCGAACGATTGGTCGATGTTCATGTTGCCACCCCCTATGGTGTCAGCAGCCATCTGCTGATCCCGCTGAACGAACCCGAGCCGAAGCCGGCGGTGACCGCACAGCCAAACTGGAATCCCGCGGTCATCCCATTGGCCTATCAGGTATCGAAGGTCAGCACGACGCCCAAGGTTGGCAACTTGGCATTCGTCGGCGGTGGGTCGGGCGGCAAGCTGGCCATCCAAATGCCATCCAAAGATCAGGTTGCCGACGGCGCCACCGTTTCCGTACAGCTGATGACCGATACGCCGCTTGGCCTAGCCATCGCATCGGGGGCCCCCAAAGCCTTTGCGTTGGCGTTGACCGCCAATCCAGACAAGTCGCAGTACGAACTGGCCGATTCGCAGATTGCCACGTTCAGCAGCCAACTGGAAAAAGCGGTCACCCAGTATGTTTTGGGCAGCCGGTCGGTCGAATTGGTAAAAATCCAGGCACGCGGCGTCGTCAGCGTCGGTGAGCAAACAATCGCGATCGAAAAACCACTGATCCTGGATGTTCATGTGCAACGCGATCCATCACAGTGATCCCCATCGGTTTGGGATGACACTTGGGATACGGCGGCATGAACGAAACGTTGGACTTGTACTGCGAACGGTGTAGCGACGGTGTCTGGGCCGAACCGATCAACGCGATCAGCAACGTATCGTTCCTGATCGCGGCCTGGTTGGCCTATCGTTACGCACGTCGCCACGCCCAGCTAGATCGATCGATCCGGATCATGATCGGTTTGGCAGGTGCGATCGCGATCGGCAGCGCACTCTTCCATACCTTTGCCACCCGATGGGCACAGGCACTGGACGTGTTGCCGATCTTTGCGTTCCAAATCGGGTTTCTATGGCTGTACCTGCGAAACGTCGCAGGTCTGTGCTGGCAACGCTGCTTTGCCGCATGCAGCCTGTTGATCGTGACCACTTTGCTTGCGGCCATGTTTCCCCAGTTCATCAATGGATCGCTGATGTACGTGCCCGCGTACCTGTCGCTGGCCGGGCTAACACTGCTGCATCATTGGCACGATCGACCGGCGGGCCGATGGATGTTTGGAACGCTGGCCGGTCTAACGATCGCGTTAATCTTCCGAACGATCGATATCGCCGTCTGTGCGATGATGCCCTTGGGAACACATTTCCTATGGCACCTGATCAACGGCTTCGTGATCTACGCATCGATGCGAGTGCTATTGGCTAGGGATCAGAGGATCCACCCCATTCGGATTCCCCTAAGTTCCCACGAAACAACGCCGACTCCATGAGCCGGCGTTGGATGGAAAAAGATTTCGATGGATCGGATTCTCTAGAAAGGGCTATACGAGCGGTTGCCGCTGCGGCCTGCCCAGGGACGCGAGCCGTGATTGACGACAGGCTTTCGTGACGTGGATGGTTTCGTCTTTGGCTTGGGGGCGTTCCCGTTGACCTTCGCACCAAAGGCGACATGTTCGTTTCGGTCTTCGACGATCCCGCCGGGGCCGCTATTGCCGCCCATTCGGCGACGCGACAGATTTCCGTGTGGGACGCCGTTGGTGGTCCACTGAGTTCCCGTCACGTGCCAGCGGACACCGCTGAGATCGGTTTCGTATCGGTTGACGTTGCGGTAGGAACCCGGATCGATTTGGGACCGGTTGGGATCCAAGTAGCTTTCGCGAACCTTCGTCTTGTCGGTTCGAACGATGATCTTTCCGGTGAACGGATCGTAGCGGGCATCGGTGATGCGGCGGCCCGAGTCGTAAATTTCGGGGTTGTAGTAGCCTTGGGCGGAAGCGGTGTCGGCGATGCGGAGGACCGAGACGGCGACGGTGATGGCGAAGATGATCTTGTGAATGGACATGGCTGTGCTTTCGTTCCGATTTTGGGGGGGAGTGTTTTACGTTCGTTTTGATGAAGGCGACTCATCCGCCTCACCAACACTTGCGGGATACCCGCCCGAACCCCTTAACGAAAAGCAGAAAAAGATTTTCGCGTCTGCCACGGCGACCTCTTTTCGTGGTCGAGCGACGCGACGGGCCAGCACCGGGCCATGGGAAGAATGGAACGCAGATCAATGGCACTTGGGCTGGCGATCTGCCGTCGCGGAATGCTTCACATTTCGCCGGCCAGGCGGCGCGAGAGAAGGGAATTCAGGCGAATCCCACGACATGAAGGATGGACGGAAAGGGCGGGGAGGGAGGGAGCGCTGGAAAACGAAAAAAACGCCGGAGCCCACGGGGGGACTCCGACGTTTAGTCGTTCTTCGCTAGATGACTTGGGTGCTAGTCAGATGGGGTGACTAGGCACTTTTGGTCGTTGGCATCTGGAACAGTTTATTCTTGCCCGAGACGACGTCTTCATCAATGGTGTAGAGCGTGCCTTCGGGTTGTTCGGGCAAGTCGTACATGATGTCCAACATGACCTCTTCCAAGATGCCTCGCAGGCCACGGGCACCGACGCCCTTATCCAAGGCCCGTCTAGCGACGAATTGCAGCGCGCCCTCGGTGAACTTCAGTTCGCAATTTTCCATGGCGAAAAGTGCTTCGTACTGCTTGATCAACGAGTTCTTTGGTTCAGTCATGACTTGAACCAAACCTTCTTCGTCCAGCGGCTGCAGATAGCTGACCACGGGCAAACGTCCAACCAATTCGGGGATCAGACCAAATTGCAGGATGTCTTCGGTTTGCACCTGAGCCAACAACTCTGAAGTCGTTTGCTCGTTGCGAACACTGTCACCACCACCGAACCCGAGCGTCTTGTGCCCGAGTCGTTTGCGAATGATGTCTTCGATTCCGACAAAAGTACCGCCGACGATGAACAAGATGTTACTGGTGTCCATCTGGATGTACTGCTGTTCGGGATGCTTACGTCCGCCTTGCGGTGGAACGTTGGCAACGGTGCCTTCCAGCATCTTCAACAAGCTCTGCTGCACGCCTTCACCGGATACGTCGCGAGTGATCGACACGTTGGCACTCGTTTTGCCAATCTTGTCGACTTCATCGATGTAAAGGATACCGCGTTGGGCTGCTTCGACGTCGAAGTCAGCCGCATGCAACAGTTTCAACAACAAGTTCTCGACGTCTTCGCCGACGTACCCAGCTTCGGTCAACGTCGTGGCGTCGCCGATGGCAAAAGGAACGTTCAGCATTCGAGCCAAAGAACGGGCGAGCAACGTTTTTCCGCTACCGGTCGGACCGGCAAGCAGAATGTTGCTCTTTTCAATCTCCACTTCCGAGCCGCCTTCCCATTCACTGGTCAGACGCTTGTAGTGGTTATGGACGGCGACCGCCAAGACACGCTTGGCCGATCCCTGTCCGATCACGTATTGATCGAGGTGTTCAACAATGTTTCGTGGCGAAGGAATTTCGTTGAACAGCGACTTGCTAGGCCCGCGTCGACGTTGTTCCTGGTCCAAAATCGATTGGCACAGCTCGATACACTCGGAACAGATGTAAACATCACCTGGACCTTCGACGAGTGGTCCCACGTCTCGGTAACTCTTGCGACAGAAAGAACAGAAAGCGTTCTTTTTGTTGGTCGACGTTCCGCGGCGGGACGGGGTATTAGTAGTAGTACTAGGGGTATCTTTCGAGGGCATACACGACTCCTGTTGGTGCGACGAACGAGTCGAACGGCGGGTTTTGAAAGAGGTCACCAACTTCATGAGCTATTCGCTCGGGTGATTCTCTTCTTCATCCGCCGGCCGACGCGTCAATAGTCACGCGTCAAACGGTTTCGGGCCACGGCTCGAATGCTTTCCCGCATCACGGCGACTTTCCGATCGACAAACCGAAGTCTGCCGCTTGGAGTCCGCCCCAAATGCGGGATGGGTCATCCGTATCCTCGAAAGCTCGAGCCTATCGTGGTTCAAATTCAAAAACGATCTATAGTTTCCAAATGATTGCCCACATGGAATTGGGAGGGCAAACAGAGGGAGGGGTTGTCCTTCACGCATCCCGCTGGGGACTCAATCACTCAAAGGATCCGAACATTGGGAGTCCTTGCTGACGAAAGGGAAGTGTCAACTTGGAGTGTTCGGTGACGATTCGTCCGAGTCGGTCGAAACGTCGTTTGCAATTGGTCCGGCGAAATGTTGCTGGGTTCTAGCTTGTATTGTTCGGATTTCTTGGTCGCTGATGTCACCTTTGCGGTGCATTTCTAGCAAGTTTGCGAGGGCTTCTGGGGTGATCTCCCGGTCGTCAGCGACATAGTCCCGATAGCTTGCCACGAGATAAAATCCGCCCGATATCAGGATGCACAGGACCACTACGGCAGTTGCAGCTTGCACTACAGGCGAAGTGAAAAGATCTGGCATAACCCTCATTCCGATCCGAACTCCATCGCGGCGACTTCTGTCTTCGTCCCGCTACGGTCCACGCTGGCTGAACGACCCACTGTTCGTTCCCCTGCGACAACCGAATGATAGGAGTGTCCAGTAAGGATGGTCCAGCATTTTCGTTGCACGAAGTCGACTTTTTCGTGTTTCACAGCCCTTTTGGCGTTTCACGCCCTTGCAAAAAGGCAAAACACGCGATAGTTCGCCAAAACGACGCAGAGACACCCCGATCGGCGCCGGCGCGGATGCTTAGGAACCGCCAAAAGCAGTGATCGCCCGGTGGACCGGTGCCAAGCCAAGCTGGCTGTGCCCGTCGATCCGGATGATCCCCGGACCACGGAACCCACCACGGATCAGCGAATCAGTGATCCGCGACAGTGCAACTTCGCCCTGACCGATCGGCATCCATCAACTGGGACAGACGCCCAGCGAATCGGTCCAGATTCTCTTCATCCGAATCCGACGACAACGCATCGAGTGGACCGGTGGAAAACGTCACCAAGTCCGCCCCTATCTCTTGGGCGACGGGCAACCTATCTCTTGGGCAACGGGCAACCAGCGCAGAATCCACTGGCGGGCATCGTCCCACTGGGACTCGTCGGCGGAAACCAGCGATGGGCCCCGCCGGATCATCGGGTCGTGCAGCAGCAATCCGGACAAATGGTATCCAGGTCGCATCAGGTCACTCGAAATCGAGCGGCCAGCAGCAACGACGGCACGACCAGTGCAAAGATCACCATCGCCCAAACCTGCCCAGCCCCTAGATAGGCGTAGGCCGCAGCCAAAGGGATCATCGACAAGATGCCCACCCGGATCGCCATCTGAATGTGAGCCGGCGATGGGGACCGGACGGCACGAAACGCACGAATCACCACGGGGAACGCAATCATCGCAATCAACAGCGGAAACATCCGCACCACGGCCGGATCCCAGTCCAATAAAACGACCTGGTCCTCCGGCGGCGCCAACCACGGCGCGGTCGCCAACAGGATGAAACCGAAACAGGTCACCAAGAAACCGGTCGGCAAGTGATGCGATGGCCCGCCCACCGCTTCGCGCCGGCCCATCGTGGTGATCCCCATGATATAGACACCAAAGCCGCACGCGGCACCCAGCACATACTTGGGGAACAATGGTTCGTCGGCGGCCATCACCATGCATGGAGACGCCCCCAACAAGAAACTAAGCACTCGGCATCCGCCCATCGCTGCCGGCGCGGCAGGTGTTTTCTTCAGCGGGCCGTCATAGGCGACGATCATCCCGGCCAGTGCGATCGCGATCACGCCCGGAACCCAAGTCGTCGGCCGGTCCTGGGCCGGCAGATATCCGCTGACCGCGGCGATGATGATCCCCAACAACAGCAACGCCCAACCTGCCATTCGAGCTTTCCCGAGCCCGATCCGCCCCGCAGCCAACGGACGACTGGATCGTTCGGCTTTGTCCTTTTCGACGTCAAAGACATCGTTCAAGATCATCCCCGCCCAATACAAGCAGACACCCGCCAGGATCACAGCGACCAACCGGGCGACCGGCTGGGGTCCGCCAGCGACCAATAGGAACGCGGCGCCCACATCGGCTAGGACAGTAAAGACATTGGGCAACCGAACCAGTTGGGCCCAGTCGTACAGAGCCGAATTCGGCGATGAGGTGTTCGAAGCGGCCAAGATGTCGATCAGCGTTTATGAGTAGCGATATTCCCAGAACGCGATCATTGTAACGCAACCCAGCGGCATCCCCCCAGGGCGGATGCATTGGCATCGACACCAGCCGATTCATTGACGACGGGCCCCGGCCGCACAGCGGAGCGGCCGGCCCCGATCGATCAGCGGCGCAGTTGCCGCCGTTCGCGATCGGTCAGCTGGACACCATACAATTGCAAGTAGCGATCGGTTTCGTTGACGAAGTTGACCTCCGCGTCCTGGTTTTCGAATCGGAACTGTTCCATCGGCGGCGGTTGGATCGGCCGCAATGAATACAGTTCGATCAATGTGATCAGCCGCCCCTTGCTGGGTGGGGTGGGGCCTTCCGGGGACGCAACGGTTTGGGCGGTGGGGTCGCTACGGAATTCAATATGGATGGGCAGCCATTGGCCGAACCCGGTTTCGGGATCATTGGTGGCAGCGATCGCAATCCGAACTCGCGTGGGATACAGCTCGGGCCATTCTTGTAGTCCCGATTGAGCCAGGATCGCTTGGCGACGTTCTTGCCGCAGCGTTCCTGTGACCACCCAAACGGCACGCCCCTTCAATTTGTAGCTGGCCGCCCGCAGAACATGATCGCGTTGGATCGTGGTCAACATTTCGGCCCACGCGCCGACCCGCAGCCGAGGTGAAACCGAAGAATCGGCAACATCATCGTGCAACCACTCGTCCAACCGGCCCACATCCACGCGGCGGAGCGAGACTTCCCCCGCGATTTCGGTTCGGGTCCAAGCCAGTCGTCCGTCGCTGATCTGTTGAAATCGGTGTTTGCCGTCACCATCCAACATCGTCATGTGCAAGTTGTACCGTCCGCTGGCACCGCCGGATTGTTCGTACGTGCCGACACCGACGATTTCGCGGCCGGCGGTCCACACGGTCTCACGCACCTTTGCATCGAAGGCGGGTCCGTTGACCAGGTATTGGACGACCTGGTCCAACATCGCAACGGCCTGCGGCTGAGACGTCTGGGAAACCAGCGGGTCGGTTGCGGCTTGTTCGGTCCCTGCCAGGGCGATCGGTTCGGTCGCACGATGGGCAGCGGGATCCTGGCTGGGCGAATCGGCAGCCAAGGCCAACGTTCCGGGAGAAGGTGTGTCGGGGAATCCCGTCTTAGGAAACGACACATCCTGGGCGATCACTTCGGGCAGGATAGGGGACGCAGGGAACAGGATGGTCGCCAGCGGTCCGATCGCCACCGATGCAATTGCAAGCAAAGCCGACAATGCACTCAAACGTCTGAAAATACGTTTCATGGCCGTGAAACACCGGTATTGGTTGTAATGATTGATCTTCATGGGCCGGTTGTGATGGTTTTCTCAAAGATACGGCCTGTAACGAGCCGATGACCAATTACGAAGCCGGTACGACCGCACTTCATATCAGGGCAGATGGCTATCGGCGGATCGTAGGTTCCGACCACTCGGTAAGTCCAGCCAGAAACCAGCAACGACTGTCTTACCGAGACCGTCACTCCAGCAACCACGTGCAAGAATACCCAAGGAACGGGGGAAACGATGAAACGAATCGTCACTCATATGTCGCTAATGGCGGCCACGGCGATGATCGCCACCGGGTGTGTGCCGGTTCGCCACAACCTGCCACCCGAACAACGAATGCTCGAGCCGGGTCCCGGCGTCGGCGGCCCTGGCCCCGGCGTCCTCGGCGCTCCGCCATACGGCGGCATGGGCGGGGGCCCAATGATGGGAGCCGGTGGAATGATGGGCGGACCAATGGGCGGACCGATGATGGGCGGACCTGGTGGTCCAATGCCTCCCGGTGCGATCGGCCAAGCCGGCCCCGATGTGATGCGCAGCGTTCCGCTTCAAGGCGGACCGATGATGGGCACCTCGGCCATGAACGCATCGATGAAAGGTGCAGCGGGCGAAGTTGGCTTGGTCAACTACGCCTGTGGCACTTCGGGATGCAACTGTGGCGGCGGACCAGGCGGATGCCTGGGCGGCGGACAAATTGGCGAAGGAGCCATGATTCCGGCTGGCGGCGGCTATGCCATGAACAGCATGGCAGCGGCGATCCCATCGACCGTTCAGGTCACCTTGGGTCAGCCCGACGGAATGCACGTTCGCTACGATGCGACCGGTTCCGGCATGTTCGACAGCGAGCCATTGGTGGTTCCAGCCCGACAGAACTTCCCTCAGGGTGGACTGTATCGGTTGAAACTGACCAACATTCCGGCTCGTGAAGGCGTCGAACTGTACCCAACCGTTGAATTGGCGTACTCGAATCCTCGCACCGGAGCCTACTTGGCTCACAACTCGGTGCCATTGCAGTTCACCGAAGAAGACTTCGACCAAGTCTTGACCGGTAACTTCGTCACCAAAGTCATCTACCTACCGGATCCTGATTTCCAAGGGCCCGCGTTGGCAGGGATCGACACCCTGGTTAGCACTCGACTCGATCCGGGCATCGACCCGATCGTCGAAGCCGACCGTCGTGGTTCGATCCTGGCGATCATTCGCCTAGGGGACAAGGACATCGAAATGTCGGGAGCCGGTGGAATTAGCGGAGGCATCGGGGGCGGTGCCATGTTTGCACCTCCAATCGCAGGACTGCCGGCACCATTCGCTCCGGCGATGACCGACGGTTGCGGATGTGCAGGTGGATCGTCCACGCCCGTCGGATTGCCCGGCATGGTCGCTGGATACAACGCTCCCCAATACGGAATGCCAATCACCGGCACGCCCATCGGGTTGCCCGGACCACCCCATATTCCATTGGGACATCCGGCTGGCTTGAAGAAGCACGTGATCAAGAATCACACGCCGATGAACATTCCGCGTCCTGTGGAAAAGGTCAAGATGAACGTTCGCATGCAGCCCGGATACAGCTATCCCAACCCGGTTAGCCGAGTTCGCATCACCGAACAGAACATCAACCCGGGTGTCCCGAACGGTCGCGGACTGTATCAGCACCAAAGCCAAGCCGTCGATTCGAACAGTAATTACTAATCGATCGCCGAGTGCTTGAAAGCGTCAGCCGAACCCCGCGTTCGGTTGACACACGGAAAAACGAAACGCGGCGAGTTTGCACCCAGCGGCTCGCCGCGTTTCTTCGGTAACTCTACATTTTTCATGGCGAAGCAGGTCGGTCCGATGCACACCCACGACCAACAACTGATGCAACCAAGACGCCCGATGCCTGCCAACGCCGGTTCGCCAGACACCGGTTCGCCAGCGGCCAGTTTGTCAGACGCCAGTTTGTCAGACGCCAGCTTGCCAGACGCCGGTTGGCCAGCGGCCGATTCATCCATCGTCCGGCTACCACCGCGGCGCCCCCAACACCACGGCCTGGGGGTCGTCGGTATTCCGGTCATTGCCATCGCGGTTTGCGTCGCCACCACGTTGTGTCTCGGCCGCAGCGCTGCCGCAGCCGACCCATCGCAATTTTTGCCACCCAGCGGTGGTCACCGAATCCTGTCGGCCGACATGCCGCCCGGCTACGTCGGTGCCGCTCGCAATGCCGGTCGCACGCTGTGCCCTGGCTACATGCAGCCGGTTTCGATCATCGGCCCCGACGGCAGTCAGATCTCGCTGGCACAAAGCGGCGCGTTCTTGGAACCGACCCCGAATCTGCAGGCCGGTTTGCTGGTCGGCGGAGTCTATCGGTTCCAGGTCAGCCGCATCCCGGGCCACGAGGGCGCCGAACTGTACCCCACGATCGAATTGATCGACCGGACCTATCCGCCACCCGGCCTAGCAACCCGTCACCCGATCTTGGTCCAGATTGATCAAGAGGATCTGTTGGCGGCCCTGCGCGGACAAATGGTCACCCGCGTGATCTACCTCGAAGATCCACAATCGGCCACGCCGATGGAACAAACACGAAACACGAATCGTCCGATCGACGTTTCCGAATTCCAAGACGCACTGGAAGTCGCTGATCGCTTCGGTCGCCCATTGGCGATCGTCCGGATCGGCTCGGTCGCCCCGCCACGCCAACCCGAACTGTTGCATCAGTTCTTCTTTGGCTACCCGGCTTGGGCTCCCATCTACGCTCCCGAAACAGTCAACGCGACCTCGGAAACGTTGAACGATTTTCCCGAAACGGTGAACCGGCAATG
Organism: Rubripirellula lacrimiformis; assembly: GCF_007741535.1. Classification (NCBI taxonomy): domain Bacteria; kingdom Pseudomonadati; phylum Planctomycetota; class Planctomycetia; order Pirellulales; family Pirellulaceae; genus Rubripirellula; species Rubripirellula lacrimiformis. Next base: position 1,894,658 of record NZ_CP036525.1, on the reverse strand, counting down.
AAACGAATCTCCCACAGCCACACCATGAAAATGGCCAAGACGATCCTGGGGATGACCGCATCCATCGTGATGACCGGCTGCGGCTCGCTGCCGTCGGGAAATCAAGTCGCTTCGTACCCCAGTGCCGCATCACCACCGTATCGGATGCCGATCCAAGCGACGTCCGTCACAGCCACTGCGATGCCTGCCAACACAGCGCCAGCCAACGCCGCGCCGCCGATTTCGGGCGGACCAAACGCCGCACCGATGGTCAGCCAAGTGGGCTTTATCGGTGACATCGCCGCCGATTCATGCGCCACCTGTACCGCCCCCAACAACGTGGGCGTCGCCGGTTCGATGGGTTGCGGATGCCAAGCCTGCGGACCAACGGCGCAAATCGACGGATCGCAAAGCTGCGGGATGCCCGCGTTTCCTTGCCCGCCCGGTTTTGACCCACAAGAGTATCTATGTGATGGCGGCGACGCCCACGGAGACGTGTTTGTCCGTCGCGACGATACCTTTGGTGGACTGCAAGCCGAAGACACCGTAGTTCATTACACCACCGAAGCCGGTGACATCGAAACCAACGCCAGCAATCGTGTCTGTGTTTATGCACCACGATTCGCATCGGTGCGAAAGATCACCGGGGCCGTCGCAGGCGGCCATTCGATCGGTCTGGCGACGGTCGATCGCCCCGTCGGCGCAGGTCGCATTGCGATCAACGAAGGCGGTGTCGTGATCGGTGAAACCACCGAACTTGGTCATGCCGACGTTTCGCGCCGCATCGATGCGATGCGAGACCGCAGTCGTTTGGTGCCCGTGGAAAGCGTGATGCAGCCGGTTCAGAACGTGGACGTGTTGGCAATCTTGGCGGGTGTCAAATGGAACCAACTGGGACAATTGCGTGACGAACAGAAGGCTGTTCTTGAACGTTATGCCGCAGCCGCTATCGCCTGGACGATCGATGAATCGGTCGAAGTTGCGATCGAAGACTTGAAGGCACCAACGCTGACCCGCGACCAAACCGTCGAAGGCCTGACCGTCTACGATTTCCCCGACGCTGGACGTTTGCAGATCGTCAAACTGGCGGACCGCTCGGACGCCAAACCAGGCGAAACGGTGTCCTTTGCGATCCGCGTGGACAACGTGGGTGATTCGCCGGTCGAACAGGTCACGTTGACCGACAACCTGACCACTCGCTTGGAATACGTTGTCGACAGCCAAACCTGCAGCGGCGACGCTGAATTCTCTGCCGTTGCCAACTCGGCTGCTTCGATGCAACTGATCTGGAAGCTGAACGGCAAGCTTCGCGTCGGCGAAAGTGTCACCGTGCGTTTCGATTGCAAGGTTCGCTAAACCGCTCGCTAAACCACTCGCTAAACTGTCAGCTAGACTACCAGGGCTGAAGCGGTCACGCCGCTTCGCTGGTCCGGGGGATCCCCTGGTTGAACGTTCATGTGAAAAGCGAGTGTATCGATGCGAATGGTCTGCATTGCGTTTCTGGTCATGGTTTCACTTGGTTGCCGAACCAAGTATCGCGAAGACCTGGACTATTCTTACAACGTCCTGCAGACCTGGCCGCTGGAAGACCTTGCGGCGGGCGAAATTGTCCAGTTCGAATCGGTCTTCTGGGAACCCGACGATACGGTTTCCTTACGCAGGCTGCTGATCGACGACTCGATTGCCTCGGGTCGTGATGTTCTGGAAATCGGCACTGGTACCGGACTGATTTCGATCATCTGTTTGCAGAACGATGCTGCCAGCGTTGTCGCCACCGACATCAACCCGGCCGCCGTGGCTTGCGCGAAATACAACGTCGCGATGTTGGCCGAAACGTTTTTGGCAACATCCCAATTGGATGTTCGGCAGGTCCCCCCCGATTCGCCGGGCGCGTTCTCTGTGATCCAAGACGACGAAAAGTTTGACCTGATCCTGTCCAATCCACCTTGGGAAGACGGCCAGGTCACGCAGCCGGTCGACCATGCGTTCTACGACCCGAGCTTCGCATTGATGGATTCGCTGTTGGATGGATTGCCCAAACACCTAAAACCGGGCGGCCGGTGTTTACTGGCTTACGGCTATGTGCCGGCGATCCAACGGCTGCAGGAACAAGCTGCGGCGCGTGGGTTCGCCGTCAAGATTCTAGACGATCGGGAACTCGATACGCTGCCCAACGATTTTCTGCCGGGCATGTTGATTGAAATCAAGCCGCCTTTGTCGTTGTTGACGGGAACTGGACGCGCCACGACGGCCTCACCGCCTGCGGATTCGACCGAACCCGAGACACCGTGAAGGTCGCAGGGCAGGGGCCTTCGCGGTTGCCGGGGATAGCTGCCACGCTGCGATCATTCCCGCTATTTCGTCTGCGCGATGGCGTCTGCGATGTCAATCGTTTTCGGGATCCCGCAAAAAACTGATTGGTATTTGCCTTGCCAGTGCATCGCGCACGTCACTAACATGAAGGTGACTCACGACGCCACACATTCGCTTTTCATCCGATCGGGCACCGTGCCGATCGCGTCGCGAGTCATCCTCGCAGTCGGAACCCATGCCAGATGATCCACTACACTTGTGATCGTTGTAAGCGCCAGATCGACACCGACGAGCAGAATCGGTTTATCGTCCACATTGAAATTCAGTCCGCCATCGATGGCCCTAGCATTGAAATCGATGATGACATCGACCAACTGAACGAACTGAATGACTTTCTGGAAAACCTGCACGACGAATCGGTCGAAGACGTCAGCGATCTTGTTGATTCGCAGTTGAGCCATGAAGGTCGTTACGACCTGTGCGCCGAATGCCATCATCAGTTCTTGAAGAACCCGTTGGGCCGCGACGCCATGCTGACCCTAGGTTTCAGCAATAACTAGGCTGTTAGGTTTGGGAAACAACCGTCATCCGTTTGGGCGATAGCGGCCAGCCGACTTAGTCGTTGTCGAGAAAACAGCGTTGCAGTCACTAGCGCGTCGCGGAATCGGATCCCTCGCTGACGCGTCGGGTTACTAAATCAGCAGGCCGATAGCCCCGGCTGAACGTGGGGACCATGGCTGGCGGCGAACTGATCGACATTTTCAAAGCCAATCGTTCACTCGATCGCGTTCACTGCATGGCGGGCTTCGATGCGGACACGCGAGCCACATTTTCCGTGCGTCCATGGGTCCAGCCCATCTGCAGGAACCGGTCTCGCGTTTCGACATAGTCGAGCGCTGCCAAACGAACGTCCATCGGCAACTTAGTGATCTCGCGATCCAGATGGGGATCCGCAGCCCCCACCAACAATCGTGACATCCAACGATGGTCGGGCCGCTTAGAGTCCAGGTCCAACTTGACCGCCACCTGCCGCAACATCGATGACAACGATCGGGTTGAACTGGTCGGTTGCACCAATTCATGGGCAGTCGCTTTGAGTCGAAATTCAGCAGCCGCCATCTCCGAAGCATGATGCGCGGCGACCTCGTCTCCGGCCCGATAGGCGGCCACGACAAACTTGGCTGCACCGATCGTGCGGATCTCGTGATCCAGTCCACCGAACGTTTTCTTTTCGGTTTGCGCGATGACGGACACGTCGATCAAACTGCCTCGCCAAGACGGCGGAACAGCAAAGGTGATGCGAAAGACTTTTTCGCCTTCCAAAATCTGCTGGGACGTCCAACGCAGTTTGAAATACACGCCGCGTCCGCGATTGATCGTGCCGGCGGCCGTGACGGCTTGAACCGGTGCCTGTCGTTGGAACTCGATCGTGTTGATGTCTTTGGCGCCCAAGTCGGATCCGACGTTTCCGGTCACGGCGTGTCCATAGCTTCCGTTTGGGCCGATCCCCAAGGACGACGTTTTCTCTTTGACCTGTTTGATTTGGATCGGTGAAGCAACATCGCTGGCCGTTTCGGTGCGCGGCGCATAGTCGGCGATTGATACATTGCCGTCGCGAGGCTGGCAGCGGACCAACCACTGATCAATCGTTGGTGCCGTCGGACTGACGATCATCGACGACAATCGCAATTGGACGGTTACCAAACTTGGATCGTCGGGCGAAGTTTCCGCCGGTCCGGCGGCGACCACCGATGGCAGGTCAAACTGGATTTGATCACCTGCGTGGGAACCAGCGGGCAGTGCGGCCACAGAAACCAAAACAGCGATTGCAATCTTCAGTGGTTGCGACATCGAAACCATCATCCTTTCCCGGAACTTCCGATAGCGGTGCACCCGAAGGATCCAAATCGACCATCGATTGCAGCGCGGTGTCAGACACAAACCAAATTGGCAGATCGGATCATCCGATCAGTGACGCAGGTGTGAGACATCGTCTGGGCGGGTTCCCAAAGGAATCTGCCACCCCAAGACCACACCCCCACGTCGCCGCTTCCGTCGTGGAAAGGTTCCGGAGTGTTTGGATGATCGGGGCGGGGGAGGGCACCTTGCCGTTCCCGCCGGACACATCCAAACGTCTGCCGGACATTTGAAATCTAGCGATGCCAACCACCGCGGCAATCGCCAATCGGCGGTGGGTGACCAGAGTCCGGCGCGATCACGTCCACCGCTGGGCGCTGCCGGGACGAATGTGAAACTTTGCCCCGCGAGTCCGCCAGCGGGGTATCCAAGCGTGAAACGCAGCAGCTAGCTGTGCATCCGAGGCAAAGGGGATCCTTCGGCAATGATCGCCGCCTCGTCTTTGGACAGTTGGGCCAATCGATCGCGAACCACATCCCGCGGTGCGAAATCTTCGGCCAACTTCACGTACGTCGTGTGATGCCGGGCTTCGCTTTCGAACAGCCCGCCATAGAAAGCAGACAATTCGGGATCCGACTGGGCAACATGTTCGGACAACAATCGAAATCGCTCGCAGCTGCGGGCTTCGATCAATGACGCAACCAACAGCCGGTCGACCGCGCGATCAGGTTCTTGGACACGAATCAACCCGCTCAACGATTTGCCATAGGGGCCTGGTGCAATCCGGCGGAATTCGATGCCGCGTCGATCCAACAGATCCCAGACCATTTCGAAGTGCTCGAGTTCTTCCTCGATGATTCGAATCGGTTACTGGAACAGTGCTTTTGCGAACGAAGCCGAATCGAAGGTAGCGATGTCTTCGATGCCTTCGCCGAGACCGACGAACTTGACGGGCAACTGGAACTGTTCACGAATCGGCACGATCACGCCGCCCTTGGCCGAACCATCTAGCTTGGCCAGCACGATTCCTGTGCAACCGGCCGCGTCGCTGAATCCGCGCGCTTGGCTGATCGCGTTCTGGCCGGCCGTGGCGTCCAGGACCAACAACACTTCGTGCGGCGCCGATTCGATCTTCTTGCCGATCACACGTCGGATCTTATCCAACTGTTGCATCAGGTTGGTTTGCGTTTGCAACCGACCCGCGGTATCGATGATGGCGACGTCCGCGCCGATTTCGACCGCCTTTTCGACCGTTTGAAAGGCCACACTAGCGGGATCGGCTTCGTGTTTACCGGTGACGATTTCGCATCCGATGCGTCCTGCCCAGACCGTTAACTGCTGGACCGCGGCGGCGCGGAACGTATCGCCGGCCCCTAGCACGACTTTGTGTCCGGCCGAATGCAGATGGTAGGCCAGTTTGCCGATCGAGGTTGTCTTGCCGCTGCCGTTGACTCCCACGACCAAAATCACCGTGGGTCCCGATTCCGCAAACTGAATCTCGGTCGATTCCTGCGACAGCATCTGCTGAGTCTGTTGAGTGATCGATTCCAAGATGTCATCGAGGTGGACCACACGAGCGCGAAATCGTTTGCCGATGTCATCCCGCACCGCTTCGGCAGAGGTGACGCCCATGTCGGTGCGGATCAGCCGAGCAAACAATTCCTGCAAGAACTCGTCGTCGACCAATCGGCCTTCGCTCTTGAACAGGTCACGGATATCGGTATTGAGCGCTTGCCGAGTTTTCGTCAGCGCCTTTCGCACTTGGGAGAACACGCCTCCGGCGGGGGCATCGGCACCAGCCGCGCTGGGCTGCGAAGCGGTTGGTTCTACCGCCGAAGTGCCTGCGCCATCTGAACTGGGGGCCGGGTTATCCTGCGGCGGGGTGGTCTCTGATTTCTTGGAACGCCAAAACGCCATGAGCTTCAGTCACATCGGTCGGAAGGTGGATCCGCGGCGGCCTCGATCGGCAATCGCCTGCAACGCCCAGTTTGACGGATGCCGTGTCCGCCGGGTAGGGCTGTTGATTCGAGCAAAAAAACGCTGGGGCACGGGGAATAGGCGTTTGGGCATCGGCCCACTGCCATTGCCCGACCAGCTAACCCGAACAGTTTGACTAACACGCAGATTCTTCGCCAGGCGATCGCGTTGCCCAAACCGAGCGCACGGAGCAAACCGCATGATGGTCACGACAGATACGAGCTGCACTGGGCAGCGGCCATCTGTGAATTGTTCTAGAGGTTCCGGCGGCGAAACCCCAATCGCGTTCCGATGACTACTTTCGAAGACAACGCGTGGTTCGGATTGTCGAACGCCACTTCGGGCGGAAGACAGCGGATTCGATCACCCGGCTGAGAGAGCGTTCTCTCAACCCCTTGCAATCGATCGATTGCAAGGATCCACGCCAATGTGCCATGACGGCCACCCAAAACGGATCTCTGGGGATTAAAAGCAATGAAGCTTAGTAAATTAGCGCTGGTCGCCGCACTTGCTTGTGGAACTTACGCAGGCAACGTGTTCGCCGATCAGACCAACGAAATTCAACTCGTCTCGCACCGTCACGCTGCATGTGATTGCGGCGAACCAGCATGCGGCTGCGAAGCTGCGATTCCTTCCTGTGACCTCGGTTGCAGCGATGGATGCGACGGCGGTTGCGACGGAGCCTGTGGTTGCGATTCCGGATGTGGAATCGGCAACGCCTTGGGCGGACTGCTGGACTGCGACGATTGCTGCTTGGGCGACCCCTACACTTTGTTCGGCGAACATTGTGGATGGTCGGCCGGAGGCTGGGTCCAATTGGGATACAGCAACAAAGCTCTGCCAGCTTTCAACACCTACCCCGATCACCTTCAGCTGCAACAAGCTTGGTTGTTCGCTGAAAAGTCGATCGACACCAGCAACGGTTTCGATATCGGTGGTCGCATCGATTACCTGTATGGAACCGACGGCCCGAACACTCAGGCCTTCGGCACTGACCCACGCGGTTGGGACAACAGCTGGGACAACGGCGGCCAATACGGACACGCGTTGCCACAACTGTACGCCGAAGCTGGCTACGGTGACCTGTCGGTGAAACTGGGTCACTTCTACACCATCATTGGTTATGAAGTGGTCGGTGCAACCGGAAACTTCTTCTACAGCCACGCCTACACGTTCAACTTCAGCGAGCCGTTTACGCACACCGGTGCGTTGGCGACTTACAACGTCAACGATGACGTTACGGTCTGGGGTGGATACAGCATGGGTTGGGACAGCGGTTTCGACGACAACGGCGACGCCTACTTGGGCGGGATCTCGCTGGGTCTGACCGACAAGCTGCAGTTGACCTACGCTGCGACCGCTGGTCGTTTCGGCGAAAACCGTTTCAACGGTGTTGAAACTGGATACATGCACTCGATCGTCGCTGACTACGCCGTCACCGACAGCTTGCAGTACATCATCCAGAACGACATCCTGAGCACCGAAGATGCTGCCGGAGCCCTGGCTCGCGAAAGCTTCGGAATCAACCAGTACTTGGTCAAGACACTGAACGATTGCTGGGCCGTCGGTGCTCGCTTCGAATGGTGGAATGCTGAAGGTGCTGGATTCGGAGCCAATGGTGTTGGCGAAAGCGACCTGTACGCTTTGACCCTAGGTGCCAACTACAAGCCGCACGCCAACGTGACCGTGCGTCCTGAAATCCGCTGGGATTGGGATGACGATCAGTTCATCGGACTGGAAGATGGAACTCGCCAAACCACCTTCGGCGTCGATACCATCCTGACGTTCTAAGCTTGAAAACAGTGCGAGGTTCGCAAAGGGTTTTCAACGACTCTCCCCGACGTTCGATTCACCCAGGTGGTGCGAACTTCTAGCTAAAAATCAGACCGGCCGTTCCCAATCGGGGAACGGCCGGTTTTTTTATGCGCCGAATCAAACCTGAATGCGGTCGTCCATCGCGGTCCCGAGTCGTGACGGGGTGTGAAACCCGTTTCCCTGGCGATGCGTTTCGGTGATGGATCGTGGGCCCCGGATCGCAGTGCGGGGATGCATACCTCCGTCAGCCTTCCCCCAACCGTCAAACCTTACCAATCTGGGCCGAAATGGGTCGTTTCGATTGTCTGGCTTCTGAGGGAAGGTTGGATTTTAAGGGAAATGCCTGCCGATAGGACTCCTAAGCAACCTGGTGCAACTTGTGAAACAGCACCGGCCGAAGAAACATGGATGGGAGTCCAGGACGAATGAGACTTAGCAAATTGGCATTCCTCGCCGCCTTGTGTGGCGGCGCCGTGATCAGCAGCGGCACGTCCGCCTCGACGTCCTGGGGCCAAATGCCGGGCCAACGTTCGGTCGGTTCGGGGATCTCGCAATCAGGCGTCTCGCAAGTGAGCCACTGCGATTGTGGCCTGTCGGATTGCGGCTGCGACGCAGCGATGCCGGCACTCGGATGTGATGGCGGTTGCGAAGGCAACTGTGACGGCGGCTGTGGCCTTCGTGACTGTGGCGGCAACGATTGGATCGACGCGGGCTGCGGTGACTTGGCCGCCTGCGACACCGGTTGCGGTGGAGGACTGTTTGACAACGGTTTCCTCAGCGACTCGGAACTTGGCGATCCCTACAACCTGCTTGGCGAATGCTGCGGCTTCACCATGGGCGGATGGGTCCAATTGGGATACCACAACAAGAACTTGTCGCTGTTCAACAGCCGCAGAGACGAACTGCAACTCCAGCAGGCTTGGGTCTACGCCGAGAAAGAATTGGACACGTCCAATGGCTTTGGCGTCGGTGGACGAGTCGACTACCTTTACGGTACCGATGGTCCTGATACCCAAGCGTTCGGCATCCCGAACAACCACTGGGACAACCAATGGGACAACGGTCCCGACTATGGGCACGCGATCCCGCAAGCCTATCTAGAAGCCGGCTACGGCGACCTTTCGGTCAAAGTAGGCCACTTCTACACGATCATCGGCTACGAAGTGGTCGCCGCAACCGGCAACTTCTTCTACAGCCACGCGTACACCATGTACAACAGCGAACCGTTCACCCACAGCGGTGCATTGTTCACCTATGACATGACCGAAGACATGGCTTTCTACGGTGGCTATGTGTTGGGTTGGGATAGCGGATTCGAAGACAACGGCGACGCCTACATCGGCGGTAGCTCGGTTCAACTGACCGACGACATCAACGTCACTTCGACGTTCACCGTCGGCCGTTTGAATGACAAGGGCGGAGCTGATGAACGCGGCTACATGTCGTCCACCGTCGCTTCGATGCAGATGACCGAGAAGCTGTCGTACATCTTCCAAGCCGACCTTCTGGATACCGAAAACGCCGCTGGCGAAACGGTCCGCGAAACGTTTGGCATCAACCAATACCTGATTCGTTCGATCAACGACCGAATCCAGATTGGTTCCCGATTCGAATGGTGGAACGTCCAAGCCGACAGCCAAGGCTATTACGGTCCAGCCGCCCCGGCCGGACTTGGTGCGATCGCCCCCGGCGACTTCGACATCTTTGCTCTGACGCTTGGCATGAACGTCAAACCTCATTCCAACGTCACCATTCGACCTGAAATCCGCTGGGATTGGGTCGATGGCGGTACCGATCGACTTGCGGTCGCCGACATGGACATCCTGGAAAATGATGCCGAACGACAAACGACCTTCGGCGTCGACACGATCTTCACTTACTAGTGCATCGAGCGAACCGAATCATCGGGTAGCCAGACTCGCCAGGAGTTTCGGCCGCACCGCAGTTCACCGAAAGCCTGACCTCGACTTGTTCGAGGCCAGGCTTTTTTCGTTGCCAGATCGCCCCCAGTGCTTCCCCCCTGCTGCGGCCCGTCTTGCTGCGTGCCACTGATCGGCGCGCGATCGAACGGTGCGAGGAAACCGGGCCTCCCCCCCCACCCGCGTCCGCGGTCCCCGCGAATCCGCACTGATTGGGCCCCCACCGCCCCAGCTTGCAGGACCTGACCAACGCTGGGCCGCCCCCCCCCCTCTTCTACGGGGGCCCGGGCCGACACCGGGGAATCTAAAAGTGCCCGCCGCTTAGGCAGCTGCTATCCAGATGCCCAAAGGCCAGGCACACCAATTCAGCAAAACCGGAACACCCGTCAGAACCAAGAAAAAAACATTTCTTTTAACGCGTTACTGGCAAAGGACTTACAAGCACGAACCAGGACCTAGCAAACGGCTTTGGCCCGCCCCTTGCTTAAACCGTCCCGTGTTGCGAGCGAATGCACAAAATTCGTCACCCAATCAGCTCACGAGCGTCTTTGAAGATGGCCCGGGCAGGAGATGAGTGGAAGACCGAATGGCATTCGCCGTGATCAGTGGGTGCTCGACCGGGTGGTCGAGCCGCTGATGAGAAGGTTTTTCACGTTCCTGCAGAAGGCGATTTTAGAATGACTCAATGGGTTCGAGCTTCCATGCTCACATGTTTGGTCCTAGGGGGGATCATGGGCGTCAGTCTGGCGACTGGCACACAAGCGTACGCACAAGACGAAGTAGCGGTTGAGACAGTCGTTGCCGACGATGTGGTCGCCGATGAAGTCGCAGCCGAAGAGGGTGCGGCTGACGAGACAGATTTGGGCGTCGGCTATGCACTCGACAACGTGATGTTGTTCTTCTGTGCGGTCTTGGTGCTGTTCATGCAAGCCGGATTCGCGATGGTCGAAGTCGGACTCAATTCAGCCAAAAACACTGTCAACATTCTATCCAAAAACGTGATGGATTTGGCGGTCGGTGCACTGCTGTTCTTCTTTGTCGGGTTCGGGTTGATGTACCCGGGTTCGTACGGCGAAGTCAGCAACGCCTACTTCAGTTTCGGTGGAACCGGAATCTATGAAGACGCTAGCCTGGAACGCACGTTCTCGCCACAAGTCGACTGGTTGTTCCAAGCGGTCTTCGCAGCAACCGCCGCGACGATCGTCTCGGGTGCGGTTGCCGGCCGAATGAAGTTCAGTGCTTACATGGTCTACAGCGCCTTGCTGACCGGTCTGATCTATCCGATCAGCGGCTACTGGAAGTGGGGCGGCGGCTGGTTGATGCAGTTCGGTGAACTGGTCGACGGTGAATACACCATGGCATTTCAAGACTTTGCTGGTTCAGCAGTGGTTCACGCGGTCGGCGGATTCGCTGGCCTTGCCGGTGCGATGATCTTGGGCCCACGATTGGGTCGCTTCACCGCCGACGGCAAGAGCGTTCCCCTACCGGGTCACAACATCGCCTTTGCGGCACTTGGCGTGTTCATCCTGTGGGTGGGATGGTATGGATTCAACCCTGGTAGCCAACTGGCTTTCCAAGGCACTGGCGACATTGACGCTACCGTGTTCATCGCGGTCAACACAACTTTGGCAGCAGCTGCCGGTGCGGTTGTCGCCACCATGCTTAGCTGGGTCATGTTCAGCAAGCCTGACCTGACGATGAGCCTGAACGGGGCACTTGGCGGATTGGTTGGCATCACGGCTTGCTGTGACGCATTCACCAACGGTTGGTCGATGGTTGTCGGCGGCGTGGCCGGCGGCTTGGTCGTCCTGGGCGTGATCATCCTGGACAAGGCAAAGATCGACGATCCAGTGGGTGCTTGGCCTGTGCACGGACTGTGCGGTGTTTGGGGATGCATGTCCCTAGGCATCCTGCCGAACACTCACTTGGAAAGCGGTGCTACTAGCTTCGCAATTCAACTGATCGGAACCGCGTCGATCTGTGCTTGGGCATTCGTGACGATGGGAGCTGTGTTCTTGGCCCTGAAGGCAATGGGAATGCTGCGAGTATCGGCAGTCGAAGAACAAGCTGGTTTGGACATCTCGGAGCACGGCATGCACGCCTACCCTTCGGATGCCATCGCTGGCGGATCGATCACTTAATCATCTACCCACCACCGCCCCGCCATCGAAGTTTCTTGAAGCATCTTTGGCGGGGCAACGGTGGATTGGATGGCAACCGAGCAAAACAAGCAGATGCGAAAGACTTCTTGGCTCTTGCCTGGGCCAGAAGCACCCAGTCCGGGCGGGCGTCCGCCTCGTTCGCCCGGATCTGGGATTTTTGAACCAGGCTGGCGAATCAGTCTTTCCATTCGAGCCGATTCCCTCGCTGAGGGAGTCGGCTTGTTTTTTGGACCATGGACGTCATGGGGTACACGATGGCCCCGCGGTTCCGTCCATTCGATGCGACGCTGATCCTCGCATCCGCGACGCCTTCGATCCCGGCAGCGCCGCCTGGTTGCCCGTCGTATGCGAGCCGAGCTTGGCGGTTTAGAATCATGGCGTGCGGCACCCTTCGACCTCGCTGATCACCGTCACCGCATTGGACGGATCACGCTCCCTTGCCTTTCTCTCGCTGAAAGCTTCTTGTGAAGTTCGTCATCGCTATCGTCCAACCGGGCAAACTGGAATCGATCAAAGCCTCGCTCAGCAAAGTGGAGGTCGTTCGATTGACGGTGCTTGAATGTCAAGGATTCGGCCGCCAACGCGGCAAGACAGGTGCACACGTTGGTCGCGACTCCAGCGTCAACCTGTTGCGTAAAACTCAATTGCAAATTGCCGTCAACGACGAATTCGTTCAGCCAACGGTCGATGCGATCATCGAAGGCGGACGGTCCGATGGTGATGGCGAAATCGGCGACGGCAAGATCTTTGTGCTGCCCATGGACGACTGCATCCGCATCCGAACCGGTGAAACAGGAAACGAAGCGATATGACCCACAATGAATTGCCCATCCAGGGTCAATCGGTATTGATTTTGACGGGCGAAATCTACGAAGACCTGGAACTGTGGTATCCCAAGCTGCGGCTGGAAGAGGCCGGCGGCAAAGTCGTCCTGGCGGGCCCCGATGCCAATACCCACTACAACGGCAAACACGGCTACCCGTGCACCAGCGATACAGCCATTGCGGACATGCGGGCTGATGACTTTGATGCGTTGGTCGTCCCGGGCGGCTTCATGCCCGACAAACTGCGACGCGACAAGGCGGTCCTGGATCTGGTCCGGGCCTTTGATGCGGCCAAGAAACCGATCGCTGCGATTTGCCACGGCGGTTGGATCCCGATTTCGGCGGGAGTCTACAAGGACGTTCGTGTTACCGGTTCCCCCGGCATTCGCGACGACTTGGTCAACGCCGGAGCCATCTACGAGGACGCGTCGGTTGTGGTCGACGGGCACCACGTCACCAGTCGTCGCCCCGATGACCTGCCAGATTTCTGCCGCGAACTTTTGGCATTGATGTCCGCCTAGAGTGACTCGTGAGCCCCTTTGGCCCTTCCAGACACTTTGCCAGGACATCATGAGCAGCACCCAAGAATTTGTCGCACAGGTTTCGTTGCCATGCGCGGTGGAGGATGCCTTTGCGTATCACGATCGCCCCGGCGCGTTGGCACGGCTGATTCCCCCCTGGGAATCGGTCGAACTGGAACACAGTGATGATTCGTTGGCGGTCGGCAGCCGCGTCACGCTGACGACCAAGTTCGCGGGAATTCCACTTCGCTGGCATGCCCAGCACACGCTGTACGATCCGCCGCGGCAGTTCGCCGACACTCAGCTTTCGGGCCCCTTCGCGGCCTGGGACCACAGCCATCAATTCACCGCCAGCGGTGACCAAAGCATTCTGCGAGATTCGATTTCGTATCGCATCCCGGCCGGATCCGTGGGCCGGCTGATGACCAGCGGTTTGGTGCGGAAGAAAATCCAACGGATGTTCGCCTACCGACACCGACTGACGCACGACGATCTTCAATTGCAGGCCGATCGCCCAGCCCCCGCGATGACGGTCGCCATTTCGGGCAGCACAGGCATGGTCGGATCCCAGCTTTCGGCGTTGTTGGGAGTGCTGGGTCACCGAACGCGAGCGATCGTCCGATCGGCCGACGGATCCGAAGACCAGATCGCCGCCTGGTCGGGTGATAGCGAGGTTCAAAAACTAGACGGCGTCGATGCCGTCGTCCACTTGGCTGGCAAACCGATCGCCGACTGTCGTTGGACCGATTCCGTCAAACAACAGATCCGCGACAGCCGCGTGATCAAGACACGCCAATTGTGCCAGTCGTTGGCCGGACTGAAAAACAAACCCAAGGTGCTGATCTGCGCATCGGCAACCGGCATTTATGGGGATCGAGGCGACGACGTGCTGACTGAATCGTCGGCCCCCGACACAAGCTTTCTTGCCGACGTGGCAAAGCAATGGGAACAGGCCTGCCAGGCTGCGGTGGATGCAGGGATCCGCGTCGTGCATGTTCGCTTTGGGATCATCCTTTCCCCGCAGGGCGGCGCCCTAGCGAAGTCTCTGTTGCCGGCGAAGTTTGCTGGGGGATCGCTCGGCAGCGGCCAACAATGGTGGTCATGGATCGCGTTGGATGACGCCGTCGGTTCGATCTATCACGCGATCACCGATCCTGAAATCAACGGAGCGGTAAACGTGGTATCGCCGCATCCGATTCGCAACGTCGACTTTGCCAAGACACTGGGCCGGGTGCTCGGTCGCCCCGCACTATTTCCGGCTCCGGCATTCGCACTGCGATTGGCACTGGGGGAAATGGCGGACGCGCTGCTGTTGGCCAGTGCGCGAGTGAAACCGACGAAGTTAGAATCCGCTGGTTACCGATTCCGGTTCACCGACCTGGAATCGTTTCTTCGCTACGCGCTGGGCAAAGACCTGCAATACGACGACTAAAGATTACAGGTACATGCCCATGAAACCGTCTGCCGAGTCACTTTCGGCTTGAATCGCTTTGATCCGATCTTCGGTCTTTTGCAAATCGCCGGCTTCGATATAGCGATCGAATTCCACCAACAATGCGTGTTTGACGCTCTCGGTCAAAAATTCGACCATCGGTTCGCTCAACCAAGCGCAGGTTTCGGCCTTCAACCGGATCTTCACGTCCACCGCTTTGGTTTGCAGATCCTTTTCGCCGGTCATGACCGTCCCTTCGAACGCGAACACGATTTGCCCGCGTTGGGGATCATTGGTCAGGTGATAGGTGCAGCTGCCACGATGCAGATAGTACGTGTTGTGGGTACCGTGCGTGGACATCGCGTCTTTGACTCGCAGCACGAACTGTTCGTACGCGGGCGACGCGTCCACTGGCACGTCCAATCGACTGACACTACGCAGCGGCATGCAATCGAATTCAACTTCAACCCACTGGCCCGTCATGGTGCCGTCTTTCCTAACGAGTGAACGCTTCGTCCAGGACTGAGTGGAAAAGAAGTGTCGCCTTCGTTTGTACCAAGCAGCCCCAGAGCGGGTTCCCGGCAGAAGGGGGCGGACACTTTCTTTCTCGCACGATCCTTATCAAACGTCCATTGTATCGCAATCCGAGAAACGATTGCAGCCGAGTCCGGGGAAGATCCCTCGGCATATCCAAGATAGGCGGCTTCTAGCCAACCGTTTGATAGTCAACGACAACTCAATCCGCATCAGTCTGGATCCCCTGCCGGCCGAGGCCACGCCAACGCTACTGAGCCAATGTCAGTGCGTTGATGCGTTGTTCGATCTTGCGATGAATCTGTTCCAGACGCTGTTCCAGTTCCAGATTCGATCGGTGCAGACGAGCCATTTCGATGCGAGTTTCTTCGACTTGCTTTCGTAGCTTGTCGGTGTGATCCGAGATGGCTTCTTTTTCGGTCCGGAACTGTTGGAAATCCTGTTCCAATTTGACCTTGATCGCTTGGTTGGCGACCAGCATCGCGTTGCTCTTTTCGATGGCTTCCGCCAACACGGTGCGAGCCGTGTTCAGTTCCGCTTTACGATTTTCCAGTTCGGCCAATCGCAGTCGGATGTGACGCAGAATGAAGCGGTAATCATTCAGCGGACGCAGGTAATAGCTGACGATCGGCTTGACGACATTCTCGTCGATCAAGGGATGAACGCCATCTTCGGGTTCTTTGATCAGAAGCTGATCACCCTTTTTGAATTTAACTTTGCCTTCGTCGCCGCGTTTCAGTCGCCCATCGACGGCACGTCCGGTACCGTCAAAGAAGCCACCTTCGAGCGCGCCGCGTTCTTCCTTGCTGTCGACTTCGATCTCGTAGTTCTTCAAGAATTCGACTTTGACCCAGCGGCTAAGAGGCGGGTCATCTTGGGTCGAACGGGCTCCGTCACGCAGATAATCTTGCAAAGTCTCGGGCGAAACGGTTTTGCCCATCAACGACTTGACCAGCTCGTCGTCGACGCGGCCCAAGTAGTTGTTGTCGTCGGGGACACTGCCTTCGGCGATGAAGGGCTCGTGGCTGTCCAGGGGCAGCAGTTCATAGACGGACCAACTTTTCGCTTGGCCACTGTTGATCGCTTGCAACTGTGCGGGTTCCAAGGGGCCGGTCGGCACCAGGGTGACCTGATTGGGCGTGCTAGCGGTGACTCGGAATTCGCCCAGATAGAACGTTGGGATCAACGTCTGCAGTTTCTGGTTGGCGGATTCGCCAAACCCATAGACAACCAAATCAACAGGAATCAGCGGCTGTGCGGGTACCGCGGCCGCTTCGGGTTCTTGTCCTGGGATACCGTCGACGGCTTGATTCGGGCTAGCCGGCTGGATCAATCGGACTTCGTTGCCATTGACCGGCTGCATCTGAAGATTGCGCCATCGTCGTCCGGCTTCGATACTTAGCTTGGAAAGTCGCTGGGAAAGCGCCACGACGCCTTCGCCGGCTGACGGATCCGTGGGATCACCATATTTGATCAGCCGGTTTTCGCTGTGGACCTGTGCAGCCTGCTTGGACAGCTTTTCGCGGACCTTGTGCCATTCCGACCGGCTCTTTAGCACGCCAGCGGTGGGGAACAAGAATAGAACGCCCAACAGCATCGTGATGCAGACAGGGACGATCTGGTACCAGCGCCAGTTGATGGCAGCCTTCCAGACCATGACGAAAAAGCCGATCAACAGAATCAGCAGCAGACCGAGGATGACAAACTTCATAGTCGTTTCGAGATCACCATCGGGTCACGTGAATGGGGAAGCTCCTGCCTGTCCGATATCGCATTGATGGATATCGGCTGCCATGCCCGTTGGTCGCTAGTGGATCCGGTGCCGAGCGATGGCGAACACAAAAATTGACAGAAGAGCAGCAAAAAATGCCTCATCGAATACTAAGTTGGGCAATTTGTAGCGTCAAGGATTTCTCGGCACGGATGAGAGCATTGTCCGAATTGGTGCCGATTTGACCGGTCTGAGCCGCGAAAACCTGAAATTTCGGGCCGAGCCCGCATAGTCGCGCCAACCGTTACCACCATCACCCCGCGCAGTCAAAACAGGTATATCCCTCCCGCTTAGCGCTGAATTGGACGGCCAGAAC
Source organism: Rubripirellula lacrimiformis (assembly GCF_007741535.1). Taxonomy (NCBI): domain Bacteria; kingdom Pseudomonadati; phylum Planctomycetota; class Planctomycetia; order Pirellulales; family Pirellulaceae; genus Rubripirellula; species Rubripirellula lacrimiformis. The sequence goes on along the minus strand of NZ_CP036525.1, from coordinate 1,877,238 downwards.
CACCGAAACCGTACTACGGGGAATGATCATTCGGCTTTTGCCGATTTGCCCCGACAAAACGGTTTCCCGGATTTCAACGATTGGCCCGCCCTATGACACTCTTTCGAACTCGGATCGCTCGCTCTGCGATACGGACTATCGGATTGGTTACTTTGCTGCTTCCTGCTCTAGCAGGCTGTCACCGACAGTTCTACCGTCAGCAAGCCGACAATGAGGCCCATCTTCTGATCGCCGAGAAATCGTCTCACGTGGCTCGCCCCCCGAACGAAGCGGTGCGGATCGAAGTCGATCGCCGCAGCCGGATGTTCAACCCCTTTGACTTGGACTTCCAGCCGATGCCGCTGGATGATCCGGCGTCGTATCGATACATGCAGTGCGTCGACGGACGCCGCGGGTATCCGATGTGGGAGGCCGCTGGATTGACCAATACGACCGAAAGCCCCGATTGGTGGCAGTTCCTGCCGTTGGATGATGACGGTGTGTTGGTGTTGAATCTGGAGAATGCTGTCCAGATCGCACTGTTGCATTCACCGGATTACCAACAACAGGTGGAACAGCTGTATTTGTCGGCTTTGCAGGTCAGTGCCGAACGTTTCCAGTTCGACACCCAATTCTTTGGCGGTGCACAAACATCGCTGACCGCCGACGGCCCCGGGCGACGCGGTGCAGGTGGCAACAGCAGCACCCAGTTTGAAATCGGCCCCAACAGCAACGGCCGACGCGACCTAGCCCTGCAACGCAAATTTGCCACTGGTGGCGAATTGATCGCGGGTGTCGCCAACAGCATCGTTTGGGAATTGAGCGGCCCAAACTCGCAGAGCGCCACGACTGTCCTGGACTTCACCTTGCTGCAACCGCTGCTACGAAACGCCGGTCGTGACAAAGTCCTCGAAGACCTGACCTTCGCCGAACGTGCCCTGCTAGCCAACGTCCGTGCCTTCGAACGTTACCGCCGCAGTTTCTATCTGAACATCACCGTCGGTCGTTCGACCGAAAGCACCCTTCGCGGTGGCGGCTTTTCCGCCAGCGGACTGGGCAACAATATCGCCAGTGTGGGAGCCGGCAGCTTGGGCAACGCGGGCGGATACCTGGGGCTGCTGCAAACCCAATTGCAGATCCGCAACTTGGAAGAAAACATCGCCCGGCAAACGGAATTTCTGCTCGTGCTGGAAGACAGCCTGATCGAGTTGAAAACCACCATCCCGGATTCCCGCGACTCCATCGCCCGACAAACCTTGCAGGTCGCCCAGGCCCGTTCGAGCCTGCTGCGTTCCCAAAGCCAATTGGTCAACCAACAAGCCAATTACCAACGGACCGTCGATTCGTTCCTGCGAACCTTGGGATTGCCTCCCTACATCTGTGCCAAGCTGAACGATCCAATTTTGGAACAGTTTGAATTGATCGATCGCACGCTGCTCACTCGTCGCGAAGAACTCAGCATCCTGCGATCACAGGTCGGTATCCTGAATGTCGCAATCCTGGGCAAACAAGAATTCAACATCGAAGCGGATACCGAGCTTCCGGTTTCCAGTATCCAGTGGAGCGACGATCTAGCCGAAATGCTGGAACAGCTGCGAGAGGAACTTGAACCGTTGGCCGAGTTCAATCGCACCCTGATCGGTGAAGACTTGATCGCGGTTGCCAAAGACGTGGAAACGTTCAATGAATCGTTGGCACTGCGTCAAAAGCAAAATAAGGAACTGTTGAAGGTCTATCGCACCGAACAGCAAAGCATCTGTGGTCTGTTGAACGTGTCGGAAGTCGACGAGTCGATCTTTGACATCGAAGAACTGGTCACCTTGGGCCCGCTGTTGAAAACGCAACAGGACACACTGTCAAAGCGATTCCATTCCTACACCGCGAAGATCGACAAGCTTCAAACCACCTTGCAGGACATCCTGGACAACGATGGCGGCGACCGCACCCCGCTGGAACTGAACCAGATACTGCGTGACGATTTGATCCTGGCATCCCAAAACTTGTTGTCCGATTTGGGTGACGATGTGTTGGCACTGCAACTGATCCAAGCACGTGCACGAACGGAAAAGGTAGTCTTGCCGACCGTCGACATCGCACCGGAAAACGCGTTCGAGATCGCTCGACGCAACCGACGTGACTTGGCCAACGCTCGTGCTTCCTTGGTCGACACATGGCGTGCCATCGAAGTATCCGCCGACGACCTGGAAAGTACCCTGGACGTGGTGTTCAGCGGAGACGTTCAGAATACGGGCAACAACCCGCTGGATCTTCGCAGCAACACCGGACGGTTGCGAGTCGGACTGCAATGGGATGCTCCCATCACACGACTGCTGGAACGCAATGCTTACCGAACCAGCCTGATTCGATATGAACAAGCCAAACGTGATTACTACGGTTTGGAAGACAGCATTTGGCAGGTACTGCGTGCCGAAGTACGGCAACTGCAAGCCAACCGGTTGACCTTCGAACTGGGACGCCAATCGGTTCGCATCGCTGCGGCCCAGATTGAATTGAACACGGACATCCGAGCAATCAATGAAGCCGACGGACGTCCGGCTGGCCCAACAGCCGCTCGTGACGCGATCAGTGCGTTGACCGACTTGTTGGATGCCCAGAACGGTCTGCTGAACATCTTCGTCAACTACGAAGTCGTTCGACGCGGGCTGGACTTCGATCTTGGCACGATGGAAATCACCCCCGAAGGACTATGGATCGAACCGGGCGAACTGTCACCGGAGTATCTATTGTCGCTGCCGGGCGTGACGGCCGGCGGAATGATCGATGGCCAATGCAACACCTGCTGCTTGCCCTACGACCGACTTCCACCGGAACCAACGTTCAAGAACTTCCTGCAAACTTCGGCCCTGTCGCCAGTCGATTCCGAAGGAAATGTGGATCTGGAACAAGTGTTCGAAGCCGACGAAGCAGTGCTGATGAACGTGGATCCGTTGGACGACAACCCGATGCCAACCCTCGAGGGTGATCCATCGACGTTCCCCAACAGCCAACCGGTCACGATCGATGCGATCCCATCGGGATTGCCGCTGACGCAGTAAACCAGCGGGCGAACAATTTCGTCCGACCATACCGACCGGGATGACTTGCCAAGCTCCCGAATTCAAACCCACAAGTTTGAATTCGGGGCTTGGCAATCGCCCGTTCGAGGGTCGATCTGTTCAGGTTCTGCAACCGACGTTAAATTGCGCCTCTTGCAAACGCATCCCGCGATTGCTTTGGCCCGAAGATTCGGCAACGCGAACGGAGCGACGATATGGTGGCAATCGGCTATGGCTTGTACTTCACGGCCGTGGCCGGACTGTTCCTATGGACTCGGTCTCGAACATGGACCGAAGCCGAGGCGATGCCGCCAGCGGACAAGCAGCCAGGATTTGGATCCAAAATCAGCTTGGCCGCCGCAGCCAAAGGCATGTTTCGCTTCTGGGGTCCGAGGGTATTGGTCGTCACCTGCGCCATCAGCCTGATCGCTCGAATCGTCGTCGGCCAAAGCGGATGGCAAGACCTAGCCGTCGTTGCCAGCGTGATCGTAATGTGGCCGATCCAAGAATGGTTGATCCATGCTTGGTTGGAACATCGCCCGCCGATCCAAATCGGCAATCGCAAAATGGAACTGCTGATCACCAAGACCCATCGCGCCCATCACCGAAATCCCTGGGACCCTAAGTACGGACTGACGACGACCTACTTTGTGATCGGGTTCTTGGGCTGCGTCCCGCTGCTGTGGTCGATTCCCTACCAAATCGGTTGGCTGCCATTGGGCGCGGTGATGTCCGGAAATCTGATCACGTTCCTGTTGATCTTGAACTATGAATGGATCCATTACCTGATCCACACCTCGTATGTTCCCAAGGGTCGACTCTATCGCCGACTATGGCGGAACCACCGCCTACACCATTTCCAGAACGAGAATTTTTGGTACGGCCTGACCATGCTGGGCGGTGATCGATTGTTGGGCACGCAGCCGACCAAAAGCCTGGCTGGCCGTTCCGACACCGTGATGAACCTGGGCGTCGACATCCAAACCGCCGACACGCTGGTCGAATCGGGACCGCCGCAGCAGTGACCCCGCACAGATCACATCCGGCCGGTTGTTACAAACCTGTTACGTCCAAGCGACGTCGAAACGAATAGGATCCTAATCAGTCGATGCCACGAGCCGTTGATTTCATTTCCGACGCAGTGGGATTCGCCAGAATTCCCGGCTGGAAAACCAATCAACCCTCCGCAGGCGTCGATGGTTCTACCGTTTCCGTTTCGACCAGGAGTCACAATCATGTGGTATCGAATCAGCTGCTTGGGGATCATCATTGCCGGTTGGGCTGCATCCACCACGTTCGCCGTCGAACCTCCCGCAAAGGCAACGCGTCACCACCCAAATAGTTTCTCCGCATCGTTCGATCATTCCAATGTTTGCCGGGATCTGTTCCTGGCGGCGGCGGCCGACGACTTCGATCTGCAATCGGCGGCGGTACAGCAGTCGATCCGAGACCTGCGCGACACGGGACAAGATGCCGTCACGTGGATGATTCGAACGCGTCCACAAACGCCTGTGATTGCCACCGACGCGACACGAGACCACTACGACGAACTGATCGATCAAGTCGCCGCACAGTTCAACGCAGCCCAATCGGGCCTGTTCTGGCACACATCGCTGGACAGTGCGTTGTCGGAATCTCAGCGAACCGGACGACCGATTCTGAGCCTGCGACTGCTTGGCAAACTGAACCAAGAACAGACTTGTGCGAACAGTCGATTCTTTCGCAGTTCGTTGTATCCCAACCCTTGGGTTAGCGACCTGATGAAGCAAGGTTTCGTGCTGCATTGGCAATCCGTCCGCGACGTCCCCATGGTGACCATCGACTTGGGGCAGGGCCGAAAACTGGTTCAACCGATCACCGGCAACAGTGCTCACCTGGTCCTGGATTCGACCGGACGCCCACTGGATGTCATGCCGGGTCTGGTATCCGCCGATCGATTCACCCAATGGCTGCGGTCAGCGATCGACTTAGCCGATCAAGTCGATGGATCCACCGATCACCAAGCGGTAGCGAAAATCGCGGCCTTCCACCGTCGACGTGCAGCCCAACGTCGATCGGAGTGCCCGCTGGCGATTCGGCCCGGACAACCGGTTCGCGACATCAACCCACTGGACCCACGTTGGATCCAATTCGCCAAGACCGAAGCGGAACAATCGACTTCAACGGCCGCGGTCCAACCACTTGCCGAAGCCGCCATGATCACAACCGTCGGCAAGGCGGTGGCCGAAGCTCCCTTACTAAGGGCGATCCCAGCAGAAAACCCGCTGACGGCGCGAGACACGGTGCTGAACCTGTTTGTTTTACAGACATGCATCGACGACCACTTTTCAACCGCCAAGGACATTCTAGATGTCCCGCAACTGACGTCATGGATTTACGCGGACGTCTTTCTGATGCCGCTGGACGATCCCTGGCTGGGGCTTTCTCTACCGCCCCGCATCGTCGCGCTTCGAAACGGTGGGCGAATCGAACCTGATACGGTCCAATAGAACGACCCCGCGTATCCATTCCCGCGATCGTTTCCCATGACGGCCTACCAAATTCTGACCATCGAAGACGACGCCGCCATTCGGCGTGGCATCGTCGCTGCGCTGCAGGCATCGGGGTACGTGGTTTGGCAAGCCGCTCGGTTCGACGAAGCCGTCACCATGGCGATGGACAAACCCTGCGATCTGGTGCTGTTGGACTTGGTCATGCCGGGCGGCGATGGATTGGATGTGCTGGCCCACATCCGCCGCGACAAACCGACGCTGCCGGTCATCATCCTGACAGCCCGTGGTGAGTCGATCGACCGTGTCCGCGGTCTACGCTTGGGCGCGGACGACTACGTGGTCAAACCGTTCAGCGTCGACGAATTGCTTGCCCGTGTGGAAGCCGTGCTGCGCCGTTCACCGGCTCGATCGGCGCAAACGATCCGGTTGAACATTCCATCGGCGTCGATCGACTGGTCGACCAAGGAATTGACATCCGACGAGGGAACCTGCGAAGTATTGTCGGACCGTGAATCCGCCTTGCTGGAATACCTCGCACGCCGGTCGGGCAGGGTGATCGACCGAAACGAACTGCTGCGAGGTGTCTGGCAGTTGGAAGCCAAGGGAATCACGACACGAACGATGGACGTGCACGTCGCCCGATTGCGAGAGAAACTTCGCAGGGTGTGCGGCGACATTCCGATCATCAAGACGGTACGGGGCCGCGGATACGTATTCGACCAACGATGGGTGGATGCGACATGATGCGTTCTTGGTGGTGGTCCATCAGCCAAACGCTGGCTCGCCCGTGGATGCTATGGTCGATCTTCGTGGCGGTCACGCTGCTGGCATCGCTGGGGCTGGGGCTACTTTCCTACCACGCGATGCACCTGAGTCGGGTCAGACAAATCGCAGAAGCCAGCAAAGAATTGCAACAGAACGTTCGCGTCGCGCTGTGGCGACTCGATTCACGCTTGGGTCCGTTCATCGCGACGGCGAACGACCATCGACCACCGCTGATGGCGGACCACGACCCGACCTACATCCGTTGCCGTTTTCTGATTGCCAACGCGGTGGCAATCGCAGGTCCAACGGCGCAACCCGGCCGATCGTCCGGTGCCAAAGGAAAGTCATCCGCCTCGGTACCGCGATACCAGTCTCGCGACGCGATCACCGCCCCGGACGGACGCCTCGATCCGGAGCTCAATCGCGGCGAGGCCTTCGCTGAACTACGCGCCCGAGTGCCTGCGCCCCAGATGATGCAGGCAGCCCAGCAGTGGATGCCGAACGAGATCGCGTCACTGGTCGCCCAGCCCAGCGCCGACTCGAATCAGTTGGAACTTCAAAATCGCAATTCACTGGTACAACAGCAGTTCGCATTGAACCAATTCGCGCAAGCAGCCCAGCAGAACGTCGCCGGGCCAGTCCCACAGACCGAAAATCAAATTTCAATTCGGCCCATCTGGATCGATGCAGAACTATTTGTACTTCGCACTCGATTGGACGGCCAAATCGAAGGGGCGTGGCTGGACTGGCCGCGGCTACGCAATTCGATGATGGACGACATTGCCGACCTGATCCCGCAGGCGACGTTTGCACCTTTGCCGACGCCCCAGACGGCTGATCCTGAGTTTGCACTGGCAGCGATTCCGGCACAGATTTCGGTTCCGTTGCCTGCCGATACGTCAACGTCATGGTCGCCCACCGACACTTCGCTGTGCTTTGCTTGGTCGGCATGGGCGGTCACGATCCTGATCGCCGCCCTGGCTCTGGGGCGGCTGATTGCCATCAGCGAACGGCGTGCTGCGTTCGTATCCGCCGTCACGCACGAACTGCGAACACCGCTGACGACGTTCCGGCTCTATAGCGACCTGCTGGCTCGCGATATCGTTTCCGATCCGGATCAGCGCCGCGACTATTTACAAACGCTGTGCCGGGAAGCTGACCGGCTGTCGCACCTGGTCGACAATGTACTGCGATACTCCAAACTTCAGCACACCGCGCCGCATGCCTGCACCCAATTGGTCGACGTGGATACCTGGATTTCCAGAATCACGCCAAGACTAGCCAGCCGTTTGGCCGAGGTCCAGTTGACCCTGGTGACCGAATTTGACAGCGGCAGTCAGGTTCGCATGGACGACCAAGCAATCGAACAAGCAGTGTTCAATCTGGTCGACAATGCCGCCAAGTATGCCGCGGACGCGGACGATCGGCGGGTACACTTTTCGGCGAAGCGACGTGCGGGAACGTTCGTGTTGACCGTGGCGGATCATGGCCCGGGCATCCCCCACGCGTTGACCGGGACATTGTTCCAACCCTTTACCAAGTCGTCCGACGTCGCAGCCGAAACAGCATCGGGCGTGGGACTGGGACTGTCGTTGGTCAAGCAGATCGCAACCGCGTTGGGAGGAACCGTGACACACCGCCCAACATCAGGTGGCGGCGCGACGCTTCAGATTCAACTGCCACAACACGGATCCCATCGATGACGGGGGCCAACGGTCGCCGCCACAGCGGCGGAATCGCCCATCGTCGCTGAATGTCGCTACAGCGGAAACTCTTCCAACTGATCATGGATCGGGAGGTACCGGTAATAGATTTCCAGCGTCAACGCGCACATCGCGGTGGTATAGATTCGCCCGCCCACATCGCCCCATTTATCTTTGAAGTGCCAGCTGCCTTTTTCATGGCCCGACTTCACCTGCGTGGCCACCAGATGATCGCGCAACCGCACGTTCCAATCGCCCCACAGGGGATGTCTAGCGTGATGCAGTGCCAGCGTCGCGTAGTAGTCGTGATAGATGTTCGTCAGCGTCGGTCCCCGCTGGGCCATGTCGGTCAACGCCATTTGAAACATGGTGTAGTCAGGTCGTTCGCCCAAGTACAACATGATCGCCAAACCGATTGCGGTCGTCGTCGGTTCGCCGGGCGGTGCCTGATAGCCAAACCAATAGTCGCGATCGGTGCAGGTTGAAAACAGAAACTCTTTGGCTTGTGCCAGGGTGTGGGTCTGCAGTTCGACGCCGCTGCGACGAGCCGCGATCAGCGAGAGCACTTGCCATCCCGTGACCGTGGTATCACCGGGGCTCTTGGGATAGTATCCCCACGAACCACCATGGTGCTGCGCGATGCAGGTGAACTGGGCCCCGCGCTGAACCAATTCGTACAGGTCGGAATCCCGTTCGTTGCCTTCGTCGGTCGTCATCGCTAACGCTTCGCCCAAAGCCATCAACGCGATGCCGTGGCCGTACATGCTGCCTTGCTGCCAGTCATATCCGGCTTCGGTTTCCGCCGCTTTGCTGCGCAGGTAATAGATGCCTTTCCGCACCGTCTCGGCATACGGCCCATTGCCGGTGTGCGTGTGCCCGGCGCCTAAGAATGCCAATAGAGCCAATCCGGTCGCACCGGTCGATGGTGCCGGGCTTTCGCCCCCCTTGGTGCTGTGGGTACAACGCCCATTGCACGGATCCAGTTTCAGGTTGAACGACCAACTGCCATCGTTTCGCTGGTGCGCGGCCAAGTAGACCAGTGCGTTCTCTACGGCGTCCTCGCTGGCTCCGCTGGCCCCGTACTTTTCCCCTAGACGTTTCCGCTGTTCGGCGGATCGCCCGGAAAGTCCGCCACGCGATGCATGCACCACAGGCAATCGTGTCAGCGCGGTGGGCTGCCCGCCGCCGATCGCAGAGAGCGCATCGGGGACATCTTCGTTGGGTAAATCGCTGGCCGCGACATCCGAGACGATCGGCGACATCGTGGACGATGGTTCGCTGGGCTGAAATCGGATCGAGATCGGCTGGTCGGCCCGTTGACCGTCGTGAATGATTTCACTGACATCCGGCATCGTCAACGAATCCAATGGAATCTCTACCGCTTCGCGCCCCTGCCTGGCCACCAATGACTTTCCGTGCCCGCGAGTGGATTGATAGGTCACCAGGGCCAACAGGATCAGCAGCAGTGTGTGCACGATCGTGCTAACCAGGAACGGCACAAGCGGCGACGATGATCGGGACGACTTGGCATGTTCGCCGGGATCGGATTTTTTTTCCTGCGGGTCCGGTGGCGGAGGCTCTTTCCACCGATCGCCAGCGCGCGCAGGGACCATTGGCATCGCCAATGGTGCTTGCCCAGCACCGGTCGTAACAGTGGAATCGGTCATGTCGGTATTGCTGGCCACGAAAGAGTTCTAGGAACTATCGACTATAGCTCGCAGGAACCTTCGGGGCCTGAATCCCCCATGCAAAAGTCCCCCACCGGACGACTCCGATGGGGGACAGGATGCAGATTCTTGGGGGGATCACGGCCGGTGCCGCAGCGGCTACGAGGTACTGGCCGCAGCGACCGGCAGATCCGCCGTCTGGTAAGCCCGAGATCGGAACAAGAAATCGATGATGTTGCCTTCGTGCGGCTGCAACCAGTTCAATCGGTTCGTTGGAATCGGACCGATGTTGACCCGGTCGATGTCCACGCTGGAACCGGCAGCCGAGATCAGTGCCTGGTCAGCCGTCAAAACGGTGCCCACCAAGGTCGGCCCAATCCGTCGCAACATTTCCGCCTGTGGGCACTGCACCACACTGACGAAGGGGAACATGTATTCCTTGGACACGACACCACGATCAGGCGAATCCGCGTGAACCACCATCGGCCGCAGATAGGCACAGTGGTCACGCTCGATCAGCTTCTCGCCAAACTCGGCCGTCACATCGGTGACGCCCGATTCGGCCAGATCCTGTTGAACCATCGCGTAGGTCCCCGTCGCCATCGCGGGCACCGTGAACGCGGCCAACTGGGAATTGGGATCGGACGGTGGCAATGCGTCGACAGGGCCAATTCGCTTGGCGATCGCAGCTGCGATTTCCTTGGTGTGTCGGCTGGCCCAAATGCCGCTGCAATTGATGCAACTGCGCCCGGAATTGCTGAGCACACTTTCCACCATCATGTCCAGATAGTTTTCCCAATCATCGACCACATCGTCGCCGATCAGGATCTTCGAAAATCCTGGCCCGTGAGCCTGGACTTTAGGATTGCCGGAATGCTGAGCAACGGTTTGCGCGCTGCCGAAGATCATGCTGCGGGGAGCCTTGGTCATGATCGCGCCACCGGAATCGTGGCCGCCCGGATACAGCCCAAACGCTTCGGCCGGGACACCGGCTTCGATGAACGCCGATACCATTCGGTAAGGAGTCCAAGGTTCTTGCGAACCTGGTTTTAGCGCCAACCCGATCTGCAGTGGAATGGCCGGCAACCACAGCGTATGAACACCGGGCGAATTGTTCGGCAAGACAGCGCCCAAGATGGGAGTTTGTGCTTGATAGCTGACCACCACCCCGCGACCTTCTTCGCCATAGCCGCGCGACAGGATCGACAGATCTAAACCACGCGTCAAACAATCCAAGATCTGTTCCATGTTGGCCAACACGAAACTGTTCTTCGCCAGGTTCGATCGGCACATGTGCTCGGGAAGCCCCGTGCTGGCCGACTGCTGATGCACAAACTGGTCAACCGACTGTGTCGAATCGCCGACCTGCAGATCCGCCGATTCGAACAACACTGCCGCACGCTTGCATTTTTCAAGCAAATCGTCTGTCGAAAATTGCAGCAGGGCTTCACGAGCCTTATGAGCCTGACGCATGTCGCGTCCTACGATACCGCCGCCCACGTTTCCGATCCGCGCGATCGGTTCGCCGGTATCGAAGTGAACAACATCGGTAAAATCGAGAGACTCGTAAGGTTTGCCCCAGCGGAGCGGACTAAGAGTGATCATGGCTTATCGAACAGAATATCGGGAAAGAATCTTGAACTGAAAGCTGGACGCCGAAGACGGCCGCCCGCGCTGACTGACGCGTTCCAACTGACGCGCTCCAACTGACGCGGGCCTAATAAACGCCAACCGTGGTGGCACTGGCCAATTCGTGGAATGGGCGAACGCCGCTGACCCCATCCCATGGGTACATTTCGAACGGTGCTTCGCGTTCGCCTTCGTCGCGTTCCATGAAACCGGGCACAAAGAATTCGTCGGTCAACGTGTACAGTTTGACCCGACCTGTCTCGCCGATTCCAACCGGTTGGTTGTAATCGTCAAACGAAACCACTTCGGTCACGGCACGTGGTTGGGGTGCGTAATAGGAAATCTTGTATCCGTCGGCCGCCGTGATCGGCTTGCTGCATGCCAACCCCATCAAGGTGTTGCCGTAGGTCGGCGTCATGTAAACACCGCCTTCTTCGGCAGGTCCGCCCAACATTTCCTCGACACAGAAACGAGTCCACTGCGGAGTGAACTCGGTTCCACCCGAAAAGATTCCCTTGATGCCAACTTCCTGAAGCGAAGTGCCGCGTTCTTCCAATGCTTCGCCCAGCGATTCCAGCAGCTTCGGGGTGGCGAACATGCACTGCACATCGTGTCCGGCCGTCAGCACGGTGACCGCTTGGTCGACGCAGTGCTTCTTGTACTCTTCCAGATGTTCCATCCATCCTTTCTTGATCAACTTGACGACCCAACGCGGATCCAAGTCGATACAGAAACAGGTTCCGCCGCGGTGTTGGGCCAAGTGTTCGACAGCCAAACGCAGCCGTCGTGGGCCGCTGGGGCCCAACATCAGCCAATTGGCACCACGGGGAAAGTACTTGTCGGGCAGCGTATCGCTGAACAACTCGTAATCCTTCCAATGGTCTTCGATCACGACGCGACTCTTGGGAATCCCCGTCGTGCCGCCCGTTTCGAATACGAAGGTCGGTTTGCCAGCGTGTCCCTTGGGCACCCAACGGGCCAGCGGGCCACCACGCAGCCATTCATCTTCGAACAAGGGAAACTTCTTCAGATCCTCGAAACTCTTCACATCCGTCAACGGATCGAAGTTCAGCTCTGCTTTCTTGCCCAACCAGAACGGGCTGCCCGTGTCTTCGCTGAAATGCCAATGGACGGTCTTCAACGTATGCTCATTCAGACGATCTTTTGCTTCGGCCGCCAACTTGGCGACTTCGTCACTGATGGAAGTATCCGCAGTATTCATTCAGGTCCTCGAGATCAATTCGTTTTGGTTGGCGATGTCCTTGCCGACCATCATATCAAGAAAGTGTTTCGTCACGGCGCTCGAGCGGCGCAGTAGGATTTTGCCGTTTCAGACGCTTCGGCGATGCCAACGTTGCATTATGCGTCTTAGTAAAGTGGGCCGGGCCGACGAAGGTTGACGGGATATCGACCATTCTCGCGATCGCTCCCCCGGTTTGCCCCCCCGATGTTGATCAGTGTTGATCGCGGTTGGCGATCCGATCCCGATCCGATCCCGATCTGATCCCGATCCGGCGCGGTCACGCGGCGGGCTGACCCCAAGATTGAAATGGCGGGTACCGCATGCCAGTCCGCCAACGAAAAAAGCCGCCACCCAAGGGCGACGGCTTTTCACGTGATTTGAATCAGGGAACGTCATGGCCCGGTTCGAGCATCCGTTCCTTCCGATCGGGATCAGTTGGCTGGTACTGCTGGGCTAGCAACAACAGGCACAGTGATCGCGTTGTTATCGTCGTCCGAGGTTGTTGCGATGATCGCACCGATGGCACCCAAACCGGCCAATGCAGCCAATCCGCCACCACCAAATCCGCCGCCACCGCCACCGCCGCCACTGAATCCGCCACCGCCACCAGGAGCGTATCCGCCACCGGCCATTGGGTTGCCGAATCCGTCCATGACGACTTCGCCTTCAAGGATTTCTCCTGGAACGCCACAGCCACAGCCTTCGTCGATCACGGTTTCCGTGATAATGACTTCTTCGACGCAGGTGACCACTTCGGGGCATGGTGCAACTTGGATCGCGAACTCTTCACAGCAGCATTGGTTGTGACGTCGGTGATGACCAAAGCCAACCAATTGGGTTCCGTCCGCGGCGACATTCGATGCCGTTGCTGGTTCTAGCGACGAATCGACCAGTTCGAAACCGATCAATCCGATTCCATCTGGGCCGATCGCCATGACCGAGTAGTTGCCAGTTGCGATGTTGGCGAACGAGAACGTGCCGTTTTCGCCAGTCAGCGTTCGTGCGATTTCCATGCCTTCTTTGAACAAGAAGACGTTGGTCATTTCAGCGTCGCCCAAGGCGTCGCGTTGAACGCCAGCCAGGTGGATACGTCCCTTCATGCCGCCATCGGTTTGCACGACGCGGAAAACGTCTTGGCTACGGATACGATCCTTCAAGCTGTCCAACTTCGCGTCGGCCAACGACGAATCGAAGCTGCGGACGCTGGTCGGCATGTATCGGATGACCGCGGTGTTGACGACGGTGAAATCGACGTTTGCAACGGCGACTTCAGCTTCGGTCGGCAATTCGACGTCCGACGATACCGATGCGTCGACAACGTGCATTGCACAGCACGCGAAGACATTGTCGCCGCGAGCGGTCAGTGCGTAGACGCCGCTGGGGACGTTTTTGACAGAGAAAACACCCTTCGAATCGGTCGTCGCACGCAGGACTTCACCGTCACGCGACTTCATCGCCACGGTCACGTTCGCGAGCGCCTTTGCTTCGCCGTTAACGCCCGGCAAGTAAACACGTCCCGACAGCTCACCGTTTTCGGTGGCACGAACCCATTGATTCATCGTCAAATGGTTGACAATTTGGGTGTCAGACGTCACTTCTTGCGCGTCCACGGTTGCGACGGGAAGAATTCCCGCAGCGATCAAAGAAAAGATGGCCAGCATACGCTTCATGGTGTTACCTCGATTGCGGTTCGGACGTCCGGGTCGACCCGGCGGGGGGGTATTCACAGGTGTAAAAATAGGCAAGTAGCAACGGTAATCGTAGGTGAACACTGCGAGCGTCGCAACCGGTTCTCTCCTGATAATCGTTGAATATTCGGACGTAATTCGATGAAGAAAGTTCCCGTGTTTTATGATGTTTTAGCGTCCAACCGGCCTGATCACCGATCATTGCCGCAGATACGACGCCCCCCCTTGGACAGTGAACAATCGCCACGCACCTGAACGAAGCACCGCATATGGGAAGCAAACGCCCCCAAATCACCCAATCGTTGAAGCCGTTAAATCCGTTCGCACCGTTATCCGAGCTTTCACCCCGGCGAGGCGTGTGGGGAAACGCCCATTTGAACCGGGCCGTTTTCCTGGACCGGGACATCCAATTTCGGGAACTTGAGTCGCTCTCATCCATGCCTGCCATTCCCGCCGCCGGAATGAGGCAACTGACCTATTCAGGGTGGTGGTTCGTGCAGCGAATCCGGATCAACAACCAACCGGTGTGGCGAAAAGTCAGCTGGCTTCGAATCGATCGCGAAATTGAGATCCGGCTGCCGCCCCAGGTCGATCCCGACCAACGACCGCTGCGAATCGAAATCAATTTTGGCCCGGCTTTGCGGATCCGCCGATTCCGGGTTTGGCTCGGCGGCCAACCGATCTACGACGAAGAGGCTTAAGCCCAATGGCTTCGATCACCAAAGCGAAACTCCCCAAACAATGTCCCCACCGTTCGTAGTACCGGCTTCAGCCGGAATCCGCTGGACCGCCGCAACGAACAAACCTCAAACCAAGTGCTGTCCACTTACCCTCGAACGACTAGCCCGGCGTCCCGAAGTTCCTATCGCCGCCTTGTCAGTCAGCAAGTTCGACGACGATCCCGGCGGGTCCCGCGTTTAGGATTTGCGATTCGCCCAAACGAACTTGTTTGCCCCAGTCGCTGTGGATGTGACCGCAGACGACCAAACGAGGCTGTTTGGCGACGATGGTTTCGCGAATCGCTCGACTGCCTCGGATTCGGCCGCTGCTATCGTGATCGACCGTGTCGATCGGTGGTGAGTGGACCACCAAGACGCCGCCCGCCGGGCAATCGGCCAACAAATCGGTCGCTTGGTCTTCGTCAAAGTCGTAGCTCCAAGTGCCAAAGGGAGTCATCGGGATCCCCCCGCCGACGCCCCAAAAATCGACACCGTTGACCTGGCAACCGTCACCGTGCAAGACCGTGGCCGCAGACCAGGCGGCGGTCGCCGCCCGCAGCTCCGTCGCCGTCTCGCCGTTGCCCGGCACCAAGACCGTGGGCTTGTCGATCGCGGCCAAAATATCCAGCGTGTCGGCCAAGCCTTGGTGTTGGTTGGCAAAATCGCCGGCACCGATCACGGCGTCCACGTCGGCAGCCATCGCCACCAGTGTGGCCGCCGCGTCCACATCACGGTGCAAATCGCTAAAGCAAAGTATCTTCACAGTCTCATATTTCCTCGTAGGGGTTTCGATGCGTTCGATAGCATCGCGTCACTTCTCTTCGATCCGCTGCCGTAGTGTGGCGAGCGTTTGGGTGATCGTCGTCAAGTTGGCCGCTTGGTCATTCGCGTTTTGGGTGGCCAGGATCAGTTTCGAAATTCGTTCAACCAAGGGCGCGGTGGCAGTGACGTTGGCGGCAAAGATTGGTCCGGTCAATTGGAACATCGAATGCCCCACCAGGCTTGCGAACGGTTGCACATCCTGATTTTGATCGTAGATCACCTCGCATAGCATCAGCTGTTGATCGATGCTCTCTGCGATCAACTGCTTCGCATTGGCATCGGCCTGAATCAGCGTGTCGACCGCAATTTGTGGATCCGCGGGGTCCGAGAAGTATGCAAAAAAGGGAGCAGTCATGACGGCAACCGCGTAATCCGTTGGGATGGTGACGAGGCCATCACGCTGCATTTCCAAAGCGGCCAGCAGCAGGTCGCCATCGATCACCCACACCGGTTGCGGAAATCCTCCCATCATTCCTGTCCCCGTCATTCCGCCTGGACTGATGGCAGAGCGAGCACCGGCCTGCAAATCGGATTCGGCAGATCGATTTTGATAGGCGGTGACGGCACGGTCAATCTGGTCTTGCACGTAATCGATCATCCAGGCGGGCTGATCGATCGTCCCATCGGCAGCGACGACCAAGGTTCTTGCGATGCCCCATGCTTTTTGCCTTAAATAAGTGTTTTCGGACTGGGACACGGTCATGAACTCTGCTTCGCCATCACCCTTTCTATCAACCGGTTGGGCCGCCGTTGACCAACGGGCTATTTCCCCGAGTCCCGCTAGTAGCTGCGTCAGCTCTTCTTTCCCCTCTGCACTCTGGCCCATCGCGGCAAAGTATTGGCGGGACGCGTTTCGAGACTCGGGCGATCCAGTCCAACTTCCCCAACCGTCGACGTAATGCTGCAGTGTCATCACCACCGCAATTTTTGCGTGACGATTTCCGACTTTCAACATTTCCTGAAGCGTGCCCAGCAGCGGCTCGGGACCGTACTTCGGCGCCACTTGCAACAGGTACCCCATGAATCGCGAGGAATCAAGATCTCGATTCCCGATCCCCGAGTTCCAACCGGGATTGTGATCGTAAGAGACGCTCCCGTACTGGTTGGTCAGCAGCATCGTTTGCCTCGCGGCCTCTTTCCGGCGGGCGGGCTGTTCACGCGAAAGCAATTCAATCGCTCGCATCGCCTCGCCAATCGCTTCGATCTGCTGCTCTCGTTTCAACACGCTGATCCAATGATCAAAGTCCTGGCCCAGGTACAGCGGATCGACAGCAGCTTCCGAATCCGTGTCTTCCGTTTGCACCGGAGATTCCATCGGGGAAACCGGATCGGCATTGCGCGCCGCAGAGTCGACGCCATTATCCGGCAGGACAGCGATCTGCGTGTCCTGGCCATCGGTGGTCACGACGATATCCCCACGTTCGGCGCGAATTTGGATCACGACGGTTGCAGCAATCACGCCCGCTGCCAACCAACCCAGCGAGCGAAAGCCGCCGGCGATCAAACGCCTCCTGCCACGGCCCGGAGGTGGTGCATCCACAGCCGCAGCGGAAAGCATCGCGGGGCCGGTTTCCGAGAACGCATCGGGGGCAGCTTCGGCACGACGGATCAGTTTTTTCAGATTCGCATCCCCCGTCCACTGCTGTAGCTGCTGGGCGACCCGATCGGCGCTGGGACGTTTGGCCGGATCGCGATCCAGCATTCGAGCGACCAAATTCGACAAGTCCGAATCCACTTCGCTGCGGACTTTCGCAAGCGGCACCGGCGACTGGGTCGTGATGGCCAGCACGCGAGCGGCGATGCCACCACCGGATGGGAATGGCCACCGGTCAACGATCAGCCGGTACAACGTCGCGCCCAGCGAATACACATCGGCGGCGGCATCCACACCGCGACTGTCCATCAACTGTTCCGGGGACATCGCTGGCAACGTCCCCATCAAATGGCCGACCGTGGTCAAACGATCATCGAACGACAGGGGGTCGTCACCGGCCAACACCAATCCCAAGTCCAGTAGTTTGACAACGCCGCTGCGAGTCAGCATCAGATTCGACGGTTTCACATCGCGATGCACCAAGCCATTGCCGTGCACATGCGACAGCGCCATCGACGCTTGCCGAACGACCTCGCACGCATCGGCGATCGACAGCGGTCCGACCCGACTGGCCACGCGGGCTAGGTCCAGCCCATCCAGATACTCCATCACCAAGTAATGCCACCCAGATTCGGTCCCCGCGTCGCTGGCCCGCACGATCCCTGGATGTTCCAGCGATGCAACGGCCGCCATTTCGCGTTCGAATCGATCCAACCAACCGGGCTGGGCCACGCGCGTCGGCGGCAACAGTTTGATCGCACAGCGACGTTTCAACCGCTGATGCTGGGCCAAACAGACGGTGCCCATGCCGCCGCGGCCAATTTCACCCAGAATCCGGTACGGGCCAAGTTGATCGATCGCAGACGACGCCAATTTCGTCCCAGACAAGTTCGTCCCAGACGGATCCACGCCCGACAAATCCTGGATCGTCCTACGATCCAACAATCGATGGACTGCGAACTGGCACGCCGATTCGGCTTCGATCGGATCGATGGGGCCCATTGGACTGGAATTTCCCGGACTCTCGTCGGCCCCAACATCATCCCAGGCACCAAGATCGCCGACGGATCCCGCATCCAAATCGCTGGCACGGGATTGGCAACTTTCACAGCCGTCGACGTGATCGTGGACCACCCCAAAGGCTTGATCGTTCATGTTCCCACCTAAGAACCGCTTGAGTTGTTCGTCGGTCAGGCACTGAGTTTTCATCGCAATCATTCCAGGGACTCCGTCAGAGTATCAGAGGTTTCTGACTACACAACGAAACGATTGGACAGGCTAGTTTCCAAAATCTTGCATTTCTGTTTTCAGTCGCTGTAGCACTCGCGCCCGCGCCTTGTAGACGGCCCACCGGGTAACGTTCATCTCTTCGGCGACGTCCCCCGGGTCACATCCATCGACCGCCGTTCGCCAAAACATCTGCCACGAACGTGGGTCGATCGACGAACGCAGCACTTCCAACATCCGAATCCGCACCGATCGAACATCGTCGCCAAATTCGCTAGGCGGTTCTGGACTTTCCAGCGTTTCCCACAGGAAGCTGGGCGAATCGCCGGCGGCCGAGCGGGCGATGGCCCGTTGGCGATCACGAAGTTTGTGTTTCGCGATCGTCCATAGCCACCCCCGAAAACTGGATCCCGCCGTATCGGCGTCAAAGCGTGCCAGCGATTTCGATACGGCCAAGAAAGTTTCCTGCATCACGTCCGCGGCGTCGGCCGATTGGACGCCGCAGCGGCGAATCCATCCGTAAACCAGCGGACCGTAGACCTGGACCATCATTCGCCATCCGTCGTCGTTGCCGTCGGCCGCCCGCTGTAACAACGATCGGTGAGTCGACGGTTCGTCACAGTCGCGGACGTTCATGGGGAATCACGATCGTTGGGGGGGCAGGGGAAATGCGCTGAAGCATTTTGTAGCGGAAGTCGCCAAGACTTTCGGCGTTTCCACCTATCTTAGGCCGAAACTCTTGGCGAGTTCCGCTACGAGAAATCGGCTAGCCGAAACTCTTGGTTGGGAGGGGCAGGGGATATGCGGTGAAACATCTTGTAGCGGAAGTCGCCAAGACTTTCGGCGTTTCCACATACCTTAGGCCGAAACTCTTGGCGAGTTTCGCTACGAAAAACCGCCCAGCCGAAACTCTTGGTTGGGAGGGACAGGGGATATGCGGTGAAACCTCTTGTAGCGGAAGTCGCCAAGACTTTCGGCGTTTCCACATACCTTAGGCCGAAACTCTTGGCGAGTTTCGCTACGAAAAACCGCCCAGCCGAAACTCTTGGTTGGGAGGGACAGGGGATATGCGGTGAAACCTCTTGTAGCGGAAGTCGCCAAGACTTTCGGCGTTTCCACATACCTTAGGCCGAAACTCTTGGCGAGTTCCGCTACGAGGAACCGCCCAGCCGAAACTCTTGGCGAGTTCCGCTACGAGAAACCGACCAGTACGTGGGGACGAATGTTTCATAGCGTTGGCGATCGCGACCAGTCGTCTACCAACTCGGCGGCCAAAAACGCTATCGTTGGTCACCATGAACCTCACGCCTTCCAAACGCCGCCCATCCGACGCCAATCGAGCGGGCACGGACAAATCGCCCACCGACCCTCGCCGCACCATGCTGCTGGTGATTTCGATCGGATTGCTGGTGGCCTGCGCCGTGGTGACCTGGAAATTCGGCAGCGAGGGGTCAGCCCGATTTTTGTCGGCCGCGACGGGGCGAGTCGGTCTGTTGATGGGCGCCCTATGGCTGGCCTGGCCATCGCTGAAAAAGCCGGCCCGTTGGTTGCCACCGGGGATCGCCATGGCCGGCGTGATCGGGTTGGCGGTGATGGCCGTGCGGCCACAGTTGATTCTTGTGGTCGTGCCAGCGATTGGGACGATCGCCGCGCTGACGGTGTTCATCCGCGGTCTGAAATAGCCCGCCGAGTGGGAATCAACCTGCGTTTCCAGAAAGATCCATCGGGGCCGGGTGCTGCGCGGTCAAAGGATCCGGTCTGGTAAACTTTTCCGGCGTTTCAAACCGAATCAGCGACAAATCCGGAAAAAACCTACCTGTCTCCACCCGAGTTTGCCGAAAGTACCAACAACACCAATCTGGTAACACCGTTTGATCCACCGAGTCCCCATCGAAAGGGTGACTTCCCCGTCGTCATCGTGTCGGCGGACCCTTCAAGTGGAATGGCCCAGATGGATTTAGGACTGCAGGGAGGCATATAACAATGCGACGTAAGTATTTCGGATTGGCGATTGCCGCGCTCGCTACCCTCGGGCCAATGCAGGCCTGGGGTGGTGACCGAGAAATCGCCGAACAAATTATCCAGCGATTGAAAACCAGTCGTGATTCCGGAGCCTTGAAGGACTTCACCCTCGACATGAAAGTCGATGATGGTGTGGTTGTATTCAAAGGCAATGTAAGCGAATCGGCTCAAAAGGACTTGGTCCTGGGCGCCGCCGCTGGCATCGAAGGAATCGCCAACATCGTGGACGAAGTCCGCGTGTCCAACGCACAGCCGGTTGCCACCGCGGCCCCGGAAGCCACCGTTTTGAAGCCACAAGCAGCCGTTTCGACCGTCGGTCAAAGCGAGTTGACACCGACCACCGTGGAATCGGCTTCGGACTTCTCGTTCCGAAACGCTCTGGCTGCTCAAGCTCGTGCGATCGAGCCAATGAATGGTATGCCGGGCGAAGTTCGTCCTGCATCGGCATTGGAACCGGTCAGCGATGACGCGGTCGTGAATGCCGTGGTCGCTGCTTTGGGACGTGCCAAAGACGCTGGCCAACTGAAAGGTTTCGGCGTTGACGTTAAAAGCAACAACGGTGTATTGCAATTGACTGGACGTGCATCCAGCGAAGAACAACGCACCGCCATCCTTGGCATCGCCGAATCGGTTCCCGGCGTATCGGGAATCCGCGAAGCGATCACGGTCGGCTCACCTGCTCCTAGCGGCCTAGCCCGTTTGCCACAGGCACCTGCCTTGTCAAACGTTGCACCGCAGATGCACGCCGCCGCTCCCATGGGCGGAGTTCCTGCCCAGTACGCTTCGGCGCCCATGAATCAGGCTCCACAAGCGATGACCGCGCCTTACCGTATGCAACAAGGCCAGATGCCTATGCAGGCTCAAGCGTCCGGAATGCATATGCAACACCGTGGCAATCCGATGATGGGCCAACCGGTTCCAATGGGACCAAGTGCCCCCGCCGGTGCACCTCGCTATGACTCGCCCAACTTGCCAAACTACGCTTGGCCTGGCTATGCGGCTGCACCGAACTACGCCGCGGTGACTTATCCGCAGCAATACAGTCCTTCGGCATGGCCATACATCGGCCCGTTCTATCCTTACCCACAAGTCCCATTGGGATGGCGTAAGGTCAGCCTGGAATGGGACGACGGCTGGTGGTTCTTGGATTTCACCGACCGCTAGTCGGCACAGCTGAGTGAATCATCCACCCTTCGGATGAACCTCAGCAACGCGTCCGCTTGATCGGTCGCAGTCCACCATCAAGTGGGATGTCCAGACTGGAAAGTCATTCAAAAAGCCCGCCAGCGACGAAAGTTGTTGGCGGGCTTTTTTCGTTGCGCCCAATCGTGAAACACGGTCGCGGTCCGTCAGGTGAGTCCAAGGGACGTGGTGCGATTGACCGAGGCTTTCGATAGGGGGATTCGCCAAATTTCGTGCTGGGCAAGGACTTCTGGAAAAGTCCTAAACGTCTCCCGCTAAAATCGACATCCCAGGGCAACCCATCGGGCATGTTTCACCAGCTTAGCTAGCTGGTTGGGCGCGTCCGAACGATCGAGAGACAACTTGTCGGCCTGATCAGGCGATCGCCAGCGGCAAAGAAAGGATTCCCGGCCGCTGACCAGAACGTCCGGCTTACGACAGCCTCGGAGAGGCACAGGTCGCACCCCCTCACCCCAACCCTCTCCCCCACGTCGAACGCGAGCGGAACTCGCGTTCAACGCGGGGGAGAGGGGGCAACGCGGGGGGGAGAGGGGGCAACGCGGGAGAGAGGACGCAACGCGGGGGAGAGGGGGCAGCGTGGGGGGAGAGGGCGAAACGTGGGGGAGAGGGCGCAACGCGGGGGAGAGGGGGGCAACGTGCGGGGGAGAGGGGGCAACGCGGGAGAGAGGACGCAAAAGGAGGTGGGGGGAGACACTGCGGTTGGTTGGTTTTCTTTTGCCCCCTCTCCCCCTGGATTATCGAAGTGGAGCTTCGATAATCCAGGGGGAGAGGGCTGGGGTGAGGGGGCAGTGGTAACGCTGAATCCGTGGGGCCCGCCCACGCGGCAGGATGCTTTCGCCTCTTCCGAGACTGCCATAAGCCGGACGTTCTCTGACGCGTCGCGGCTCTCTCTACTAACCCGCTGCTGATTCGTCGGTCGCTGACCAGCCGGTCAACAAAGCCGACGAAAACAAAAACGACGAAAACAAAGACGACGAAAACGGAGACGACGCATCGCGGGACGGGCGTTCCCCACACGCCGAAACCGAATGGCAGCGATCTTTGGCGATAAAAACAGAGATATGTGAACTCTTTTGCCCGCCGCCGCTGCCGCAGAGATCGCATTCGGGTGGCAAATCAGGTGATTCTTCGGAATTACCCGCAAGATCGGCATAAGTTCACACGATAACACCTGTACGCACGAGGTGCCGAATCTATTACCAGACAGATTCCTGAGTCCCACCGAGGGAACTCATGCTTACGGAACGAACCACGGAAGGTTACTCGGATGACCAGCTCGACTTGCCGTCGCACTGACGAAACTCAAAACGCGGCCCACAGTACTCCTTTGCCAATCCGCATCCGCGGCGGGCAATCCCAACGCCTGATCCAACAGATCACGCTGGCGACCATGGCCGTGATGGCCATCTCGACCACCGGCTGTCTGGGAGTCGGCGGCGGCTACAACCTGGGCTTCATGGGTCTACCGATCCCAGTAAGCCCCTACTATCAACACAAGCAAGAAGAGAAGTTCTGGAAGCACGAGCGTTACGAACGCGTGCCGATCCTAGGACCCACCACTTCGGGCGGTACCGTCAAAGCCTTGGATCCACCAAGCGATGACGAAGTCATGCACGCACTGGAAACCGCTCGTCCGGTTCAAGGCGGCATTCCGTTGATCTATGAAAAGCAACGCAACAACGTTCGCATCATCAAAGAAAAGATCGCTGACTACATCGATCCACCGCGATTCTATCCTTTGATCGGACCAGCCCAACTGCACCACGCTCACTACAAGTGCACGGTCTACTTTGACGAGAAAACCACCGTCGGTTATCCCGTCCCACACACCCTGCATGACCGCGATGCAATCGAAGTGGTGTACATTGACCACAACCACTTCCACATGGTTGGCGACGTCGAACCGTACACGACTCCGAACCTGTAAGCCGCACCCGCGGCGAAGCGACCTCGAGCGAGACTGCAAGCGGACGTTCGTTCCCGCCCGTTGGCTAACTCGACTACGACAAACGATGAAAGGCCAGCCTGATAAACTCAGGCTGGCTTTTTTCGTTTTGATTCCTCCTTGATGGACCGACCCCACATGACCTTGATTCCGGATTGGATTTCGATCGACACCCTCGGTGACGTCGAATCCCCTGGGTTGCTGATTCATCCAGCGACCATCGCGACGAACATCCAGCAGATGATTGAAATCGTCGGCGGCGACAAACATATCGATCGTCTTCGCCCGCATATCAAGACGCATAAGATGCCCGATGTCGTGCGGCTTCAGGTCGCCGCCGGCATCCGACGCTTCAAAGCCGCCACGTTGGCGGAAGCCGAGATGGCATCCCGGGCCGGTGCGACCGATGTGTTGATCGCCTATCCAATGGTCGGCCCCAATATCGATCGTTTGATCCGGCTGCGCAACGATCAAAACCAGACTCGTTTCGCCGTGGTCGCTGACAATGTCGAAAACTGCCGCGTCTTGGCATCGGCGGCCGCTGCAAACCCGAACTCGCTGGACGTCTTCATCGATGTGGACAGCGGGATGCACCGCACCGGGATCCCGTTCGGACCGGGACTGGATCAACTGCGACAAGAAATCGAATCATCGGCCCACCTGTGCTACGCGGGACTGCACCTCTATGACGGTCAGTTGCACCAGCCTTCGCTGGACCAACGCCGCGAATGTGCCGGCCAGATCATCGCCATGGCGTCTAGCTACAATGATCGTCTGCCATCGCCTGAAATCGTCGGCGGTGGATCACCCACGTTTCCCATCTGGGCCGCCGAAACGGACTTCCAATGCAGCCCCGGTACGCCCCTGCTTTGGGACGACGGATATGGGGGGAACTATCCGGATTTGAAGTTCAAGATTGCGGCCGCGCTTCTGACGCGAGTGATCAGCAAACCAGGCCCTG
Source organism: Rubripirellula lacrimiformis (assembly GCF_007741535.1). Lineage (NCBI taxonomy): Bacteria > Pseudomonadati > Planctomycetota > Planctomycetia > Pirellulales > Pirellulaceae > Rubripirellula > Rubripirellula lacrimiformis. The sequence goes on along the minus strand of NZ_CP036525.1, from coordinate 1,852,523 downwards.
GTCGGCTGTGCCTGGACCTTGGCTACAAATCGGTTGCATCGGAAATGCCACTTGCCAATCGAGTGCGTTTCCCACAACTGCCAGAGGCCCGATTGGTCAGCCACAGCGAAGAACACCTGGTGATCGAATCGGATCAATCGGATGCTTGGTCGGTCGGCCAACCACTGATCGGATTGCCCACCCACATTTGCCCGACCGTCGCATTGCACGTCGGCGCCGTCGTCATCGACGCGGGCAGACCGAATGGCCAGATCTGGCCAATCACTGCACGCGACCGAATTCGGATCCCCGCCCAGGCGACGGGCAATCGGACTTCGTCCAACTAAACTGACTTGGATCGATGGCCGCTATCTTGGCAGGCCGTCTAGCACGCCAGTTCATCGCGGACCCTACAATGAGAAGTCCAATCCGCCAGGATTCGCGTCCCACCTTACTGGCGTTACGCCCCAGCCCGACTTCCCCAGAATCAACCACCATGACTGAATCAGCGCCCCGCGTTCGCAGGATTGCGATGCCTTTCGTTTCCCGATCGATCATCGCCTCGTCCCTGTTGCTTGCCTCCTCTGCTTGGGCCCAGGTTGGGCCGGATAACAACATGCGACCATCTTGGAAAGCGAACCCGCAAGTGGTCCAGAAGCTTGCGGCGAAACGCGGCGAATTCAATTATGACGAATCCAAGGTACCGACGTTCCAGCTGCCCGATCCGCTGACGATGAACGACGGCCGGACGGTTTCCGACGCCGCGACCTGGACCAACACCAGACGGCCTGAACTGATGGACTTGTTCCGCCATCACGTCTACGGACATCGGCCGACAACCGATTACTCCGTCGAATTCACGCAGGTATCGCAGACCGAGGTGCTTGGCGGGACCGCGATCGGCCGCGAACTTAAAGCAACCATCAAGATTGACGATCGCACTTTTTCGTTCCCGTTCGTCGTCTTCATCCCAACCGGGGTCGACCATCCAGTCCCGGCCGTGGTGCTGATCAACAACCGATACTTTACCCCCGTCAAAAAGGTAACCGAGGAATACGATTCGTTCATTCCAGTGAAAGACTTGATTGACCGTGGCTATGCGGTCGCATCGTTTTTCACATCCGATGTTGATCCGGATCGTGCGGACGGCTACGCCGAAGGCATTCGCAGTTTCTTTGCCAATGGACAGCCACCGACCGACGATGCTTGGCGAAGTCTTTCGGCATGGGGATTCGCAGCCAGCAAAGTTCTTGACCATCTGGAAACGTTGGACACTGTGGACGCGACCAAGGTTGCGGTCGTCGGGCATTCACGCGGCGGCAAAACATCACTTTGGGCGGCCGCCGAAGACCCTCGGTTCGCGATCGGGTACAGCAACCATTCCGGTTGCGGCGGCGCGGCATTATCACGACGAGCGTTCGGGGAAACCGTGGCTCGGATCACATCCTCGTTTCCTCACTGGTTCACCCCCAACTATGCCAAGTTTGCGGGCCGCGAAAACGAGCTACCCGTCGACCAACATGAACTGATCGGATTGATCGCACCACGCGGAGTCTACGTGGCCAGTGCCGACGAAGACCTGTGGGCCGACCCGCGGGGCGAATACCTGTCGCTGGTCGAATCGGCTCCCGTGTTCGCAGTGCTGGGCAAACAATCGATCGGCCAAGACGTGATGAAAGATCCTTCGCTTCGATCTCACGTGAACCCGCCTGCACTGGACACCCCACTCGTCGTCGGCCAAACCGGTTACCACATCGGAAGCGGTGGTCACGGGCTGAAACATACCGATTGGAAACTGTTCCTCGATTTCGCGGATGGCCTGCTGAAGTGACATCGATGACCGACTTTCCCAAGGGAACCATTTTGGTCGGTGCCGGCGTCGTCGGCCAAGCGATCTTGCGCGCCCATGTCGCATCCGATCAGTCGGTCACGTTGGCCGATCTGGACGGGGATCGAGTGGACAGTGCGATCCAATCACTGGACCTAGGTCCATCATGGACGATCGATCCGTCCCGACCCGTGGGCGATTCGATGGTGGGGATTTCGATTCGCCACGTCGATGGCACCAACGTGGACGCCCCCACGATCGTGATCGAATCGATCGCCGAACGCTTGGATGTGAAACGCAGTTTTTTTGGCGAAGCCGAACGGTTGTTCGGTGATGACGCGATCCTGTGCAGCAACACGTCGACGCTAAGGATCACCGACATCGCGGCCCAATTACGCGATCCATCGCGAATGGCGGGCATGCACTTTTTCATGCCGGTTGATCGACGCCCGGCGGTCGAAGTGATCCGCGGCGAATCGACCTCGGACGATACGATCCATCAATGCACCCGTCATGTCGGCCGGCTTGGCAAAGAACCATTGGTGGTCGCCGACAGCCCGGGTTTCATTGTCAATCGCCTGCTTTCTCCGTACCTGAACCAGGCCATGCTGCTGCTATGCGGCGGCATACCGGCCGACCGGATCGAAGCGGCAGCACTTGCCTACGGGATGCCAATGTCGCCCTTGGAATTGGTCGACATGATCGGCGCACGAACCACCTTTGATTCAGGCCGCGTCTATTGGCAATCGTTTCCCCAACGAATCGATCCAGCGCCAATCCTGGGGAAAATGATCAAATCCAAGCGTCTGGGCCGATCGGTGGGCCAAGGTTTTTACGACTACACCGACGATCAACGTTCGCTGGGACTAGCGGCCGAGACGCTGGCGCTTGCCGACACCTATTTTCGTCCTATCGGTGCGGTCAGCGATACTCAGTTGCAGCAACTGCTATCGATCCCCATGCTGATCGAAGCCGCCATCACCGTTGGCGAAGGAACCGTGACGCAAACCGAATCGTTGGACACCGCCATGCGAGGCGGATTGGGATTTCAGTCCGACCGCCCCTGGCTGCAGTACTTTGACACCCTGGGAAGTCCGGCGATCCGCGCGGCGATCGACCGCTGGCAAAGCCGATTCAAGGCAATGAATTGTCCTGCACCATTCGCCGATCAATTGGCAGCGCGATCGCCATCCATGGCGATCGTCGCGATGAAATAGCAGAAGCAACGGTAGTGGGATTCGCTAGTATTCCCTGCCGGCGTTGAAAAGGACTTCTGGCGAAGTCCACTACGACAAAGACAAAGTCGACGCAGGTACCGTCGGCCAAGGCCGACGGCAAATAGCTGTCGCCACGGCGCGGCTAAAACTAGCTGGCTGCTGATTTAATCGAACCTTCAACGGCCATGGTGAGCCGCTGGCCGAAAGGCCAATGCCACCTACTTTCGTAACCACGAGAGGTATTCGCCTCGATCAGCCGCGGGCGCGCTAGCGAGCGTCCAGCTTACAACAGCCTCGGAGAGGCGAAAGCATCCTGCCGGTGGCCTCGGCCACCGGATTTGGCAGCCTCCCATGATCTTCTCGGCCGGGCCGCCCGCAGGCGGCCCGGCCGAGAAGATCAAGATTTCATCAGTCATCGCTAACCGTGGGGCGGGCCCCACGGCAAAGAGCTGCCGCCGCTCCGCGGCTAAACTGGGCGCTCTCGCTAGCGTCCGGTTCTCCCGCGTTTTACTGTGTTTCGGGACCGGACGGCCCTGCGCGCACGCGGCTAATAAAACCACCCGACTAGCGGTAAAGTAGGTGGCATTGGCCGTGAGGCCACGGGCATTTCCCGGCCGCTCACGCGATCACGGCTCACTTAATCAGCAGGCCGCTATCCCCAGCACCGATCAGGAACTAGGCAAGCCCGGCCAGAGCATCGAACTGGAAGTACCCGTTGCTGTGCAGCGTCTCACTTAGCCGGAATCCCGGAACGATGCCGTCGGCTGCCAACCAAGTTCCCGTCGAATAGACATTCGCGCTTTCGGTTTGGTAGTTGACCGAGTTCACTTGGATTCGATCGATCCGGACGTTGTAATCGATGCCGTTTTCGGGTTCGTAGCGGTCGTTGACGAAGTTGATCCGGATATCGGCCGCAGCGACTGCGCCGGCTGCTTCGTAGGTCAGTTCGATGAAGTTGCGAGATTGATAGTCTCCGATGCTGCCACCCTGCAGCCCAATGTCGTAGGTTGCAACCACGACACCCGCGATTTCCAGTTCGATGATTTCGTTGGTCGATTCGCCGGCCGCGAAGATCGAAATATTGGTCGTTTCGCCGGCGACAACGCCATCGTTGGCGACCCCCGGTGTCCCGCCCGACTCGGCGCTTGCAAACCAGTTTTCCGCAATCGAATTGTCCAGTGCCGGATCGACAAGCGACAGCGACATGCCGTCTCCGTCGGGCTCGGTCGGCCATGGTGCTGCGTCGTCATAGGTCACCAGATCGATCACGTTGCCAACGCTGTCCAACAATGTGATCGTTTCGCCACCGCCCGAGAGTCCACCGGAGTACTGGCCAGCGACAAAGGTGTTGCCGCCGTACTGGTCCTGGAACTGCAGATAGTTATCCGTGAAGACAACGTATTGGTTGGGCAACAAAACGGTTCCAAAGTCGATCGTCAAATCGATGCCATCGATCGACCAACCCGACAAATCGACGGACTCGGACGAATCGTTGAACAGTTCGATGAACTCGGCATCATCGTCGGCCGGGTTGTAGTGCAGTTCGTTGATCACCACGTTCGCGGTGCCAGTGGCGGATCCCGGCATACGAGATTCGGCGGCGAAGTTAGCCCGCCGGGTGTCGATGGACGTCTGCCAATCATCCACCCAATACTGGCTGCTGTAGATGTCCGAACGGCCCCACTTCTGGAACTCCAACGTCGAATTGGTGGCACCAATCTGCTGAATCACTTCGGCGCGTCGGTCGATCAATTGGTCGGTGCCCAGATAGCGATCGGCCAACGTTTGGATGCGTCGCCAATACATATCCTGGAACTCGGGTACATCCCACATCGAATCCATCAACTCGTGTCCGATCGGCTCGGGCGTCGTAAACGGTCCCGTGGTTTCATCACCCAGTTCACGCCATGTTCGATCGACATCCCATTCCACAATCGACCAACGTTGTGTTTCGGGATCCAGTGCCATGTAAAAATTCTGGCTCTTCTGATCGTCATGCCGCATCAATGACGAGATCGCCATATGGTTGATCGCGTTGGAGACGTCAACGTTCTCGTACAACCAAGCGGTTTTGGCGGCCGATGGCGACGAGATCAAGACATCGTTGATCGTCAAGATCGAACTGTAATCGCCGTCATCGGGGTTCTTCTTGTCGAACTTGGGGTAACTTCCAAACCCGCCATCGCCTGCCTTATAGAACTCGGCTTCGGCTAGCCCGTTGGCGGCTCGCCACTGACCGTCATACAGTTCTTGAAATCGGAACAAGCCATGGAAACCACTGTTCATTTCAACGCGAGTGAAGAACGAACTGGTGAACGAATCGGTTTCCGCGTTGAAGACATCCCACGAAAGGTCCGGAGTGACAACGGTCCAGTCACCAAAGTCGGCATTGATCCCGAACTCGTCGATGCCGTAGCTACCTTCGTCGCCGATGTCGATCGTGTACCCGTCGGGCAGTTCAAACTTCAGGCTCTTCTTGTCGAAATAAGTTCGTGAGTAGTCGCCACCTCGTACACGAACGGTTGCGTTGTCATAGACCTCGCCACCATAGGCGACAACGGCACTAATCTTGTTATTGGTCAAAGCAAGTTCGGTCGTTGTCAGTTCGTTGAATTCGTCTTGATCGACAAAGAATTGAAAGACCGGAAGCGTGTTGCCAACGATGTCCGTCGGCGAAACCACGACTCCCAAATAGTTGATCGTGTCACCTTCGAAGGGAGCGATCGCGACATCGGAATCGATCCGATAGCGGACCAAAGTGCCGGCTTCCTGGCCGGGCACGGTTGCTTCCCAAACATCGCCGCCGACATTCGTCATTCCGACCGTCTGGTCGGATCCGAACATCACTTTGAAGGTCAGTGTTGCGAACGTTGCATCGGGAATGGTCGCAGAAACCGTGAACGCTTGGTCGGGCAGCGGTTGCCCCGGTGTCACCACAATGTCCGTGATTTTGCCGACCGCAACTTCCGAATAGACAGAGTTCCTAGCCGCCGGCGTTGGCGCATCGGTGGAACCACGCCAATTCACCGGGTCACTATTGTCAAACGAAGGGTTGACCAATTCCAGTGATGGGCCGTTGCCGTCGGGACTGCCCGGCCACGGCGAATTATCGTCGTAGCTCACTTCGTCCACCACCGTGACGCCATCGGCAGCGATCAACTGAATCGTTTCACCGCCGCCGGACAAACCACCATCGGCGAATTCGGCGATCGGTGTCACGCCCCACTGGGCTTCGGCAAGCGAGGTGGATGGTGCCACGATCGCGTACTGACCAGCCGCCAAAATCGTGCCATCGGCAAACGTCAAATCAAAGCCGGTGAATGACATACCCGAAAGGTCGTAGTCTTCATTGCCGGGGTTGTACAGTTCCAAGAACTCGGCGTCCCCATCGACTTCGCCATCGGGTCCCGGGTTGTAATGAATTTCGTTGATGATTGCGAAGGCACCATCGACAGGATCCACCGGATCGCTGCTGCCGGCGTACTGGAAATAACCGTTGCTGTGCAGCATTTCACTTTCCCGGAAACCGGGCGTGATTCCATCAGCCGATTTCCACGTCCCCGTCGAAAACACTTCGCTCGATTCGCTCTGGTACGTCACACCATCGACCGTGATGCTGTCGACACGAAGATTTCGATCGATACCGTTTTCGGGCTGATACCAATCATTGGTGAACGAGACTCGGATCTGATCGGCGTCGATCCCGTCGGCGTCGTAGGTGAACGTCAGAAATTCATCGTTGTCGACGTTGCCACCCACGTTGTCCCAGGTCGCAACAGTGGTGCCATCGATCTGAAGCGACATTTGCTCTTCACCACGCTGGCCGGCAGCGCGAATCGAAATCGGCAAAGTCGACGAATAGGACGACAGGGTGTCAGTGCTGAATGCCAACGATGACTCGATCATTCCAACATGGCGTTCCAGATCCCAGTCGGCGTTGCTTTGTCGATTTCCCGTCCGATCAACCGAAGCCGCCACATCGGCGCCAGCCAAACGCGACCACTCGGTGACAAATTCCAGACCATCGATGCCGGCCCCGGTGTCGCATCCGTACAACAAAATGTCTGCGCCAGCCGAAAGCGAATCCGACCAACCGGCAATCTGGTCGCGCATCTGCAACAGCACGGACCGGTCCACCGTTTGATTGCCCAATTGGATCTGGCCCGCACGACCATGCGACACGATGTGGATGCCCTGGACGTGATCGCGACCTGCTAGTGCTTCGCTGATTTGGTCAATCCCGCCGCGGTCGGCATCCAGCAAGATCAGTTCGTGATGGTCCAACAAACCGCCGGCCAACTGTTCCAGATCCTGAACACTGGAATCGATGAACACCAATTGGGTTGCGGTCGTCGCCACCCCATCGACATCGGTCTGGCCATCACCTGCCGCCATTTGACCTGACGTCGCGGCCACCATCTGCCCACTATCCGATCCAACGGCTTCCACCGCCACGCCCGCGTCGGCAGCCAACAGAATTCGCGGTTCCAGCGCCGCAAGGCTCCAACCGAGTCGCTGACGTCTGGATTCCCGTGAGGATCGGGAAACAAGTTTTCGTAGCGACATCGAACTCTCCGGAGGCAAATCACAAAGGACAAGCCCCCAAAATAGGTAGCCTGCACCGCCCATTCAACAACAAAGCCGTTTTAAACCGCAAAGTCGCTGAATCCGGATTGATCGGATTTTCCCATTCCGCAGCGGTATCTGCAGGCCTAGCAGCACGCGACCGGGCGAAAGCAGATACGCCGAAGGACCGGCGAATGCACCCACGAACGCCCCCCCAAGCATCAGCGAGGTGAATGATCTGGCCAGCGCCCCCCGGCGACTGAGCAACGAGCGATCAATCAGTGTCGCGATGAAAGTCACCGCTCCCCCGCCGCGCAGCGGTTTGCGGGGGAGAGAGTTAGAGAGAGGGGAAAGAAAGAAACGACACTGATTGATCGCTCGTTGCGAAGTGGACGATCGGCTCGGGCCAACGACCGCCCCGAATCGTCTCGGCGGCGAAGCCTTAGTTTTCGATACAAGCCAAGAATTCTTGACGCTGGTCGTCCACGTATTTGGCGAATCGCAGAAAGATCAGATCACCACTGATCGCCGGGGTCGCGAATACGCTGGTGCCGATTTCGTTTTCAGCGATTCGTTGGAAACCGTCGGCCGACGCTAGGTAGATATGCGTCTTGCCATCTTCGTCGGTTGCATAGATTCGATCACCGACCAATACCGGCGAACTGGTGAAGGTGCCGCCGAGGCGTTTCCGCCAAATCACGTCACCGTCGGCCGCGGCCAGACAAACGGCGATGCCTTCGTCTAGCACTGCGAACAGGTGCCCATCGTGCAACAGTAGCGATGGGACGTAAGAACGCATTGCGTTCTCCCATACCAACGATCCGTTGTCATCTGCCGCGTAGGCCGCGATGTGGTTCTTGGGGTAGCCACCGGAACTGAAGACCAGACGACCATCACTTGGCGTGCTGGTGACACATTCCGTGGTTGCCCCTTCGACGGACCAGATCACTTTGCCGGTCGCCGGATCCAGACTTTCGACCAAGTCACAGCCGGTCATGATCAACTGATCCTGATCACCAATTCGCACCACGACCGGTGACGAATAGTTGGGTTTCTTGGGGCGATCATGTTTCCAAACGATGCGTCCGGTTTCTCGGTCTAGCCCGACCACTGCGCCGCCGGCCTTGTTGTCGGCCGCCACAAGTACAAGCGATCCGTGGACCAACGGGGACGAACCATACCCTTGGTGCAGTTCATAATCCGACACGGGTGTTTGCCACAGGATATCGCCGTCCATCGACAACGCCGTTGTGCGAACCGCGCTGTCGTTCAAGAAATTGATGAACAAACGCTGGCCATCCGTGGTGACCGTCGACGAGGCCAAGGAAGCTTTTTCATTGGCGGAACGCTTGCTGCGATTGGCGAATCCGCCTTCATGAACGATCGCAGTCCAGACCGGTTTTCCGGTTTGGCGGTCGAAACACAGCACGCATTGCTGCTGTGGATCCGCAATCGCAGTTGGCACGTAAACACGGTCGCCAAATACCATCGGCGATCCATGCCCACGTCCGGGGATCGCTACCTGCCAACGAACGTGTTCGCTTTCGGACCACTTGGTCGGTGCATCGGTGCTTTCCACCGTTCCATCACCCTGGGGTCCGCGCCATGCAGGCCAATTGCCCGCACTGGTTGGACTTTCCGACTTTGCGACGACTGCAAGCAGGGAACAAGCGATGCACAAGGCAGTGATCGGTCGGAACATCTTTTATCCATCGGGTAAGGATCAGGCAATCATGTTCCAGCAGAGCTTGTTTCTGCTGGTAACGCAAAACGTGCAACCGTCAGACCGCTTCGGCAGCATCCGATGGTTTGATTCGATCATGGAACAACAGCACAAAACCAACCAAGACGATCAGAGCAAAGATCGCAGGCTTCATCCACAACTGTTTCCACTCGATCGCCGCGAGTTCTTGATGGCGAAGTTCGTCCTTTTCGGCCACGAGCGCCGCGACGGTTTCTTCCGGTACACCCTGCAGGTTGGCATCGGTGATCGCTTGCGTCTTTTCGACCACTTGGGCGTTGAACGCTTTGGCTTCGTCGGTGGTGTGTTCCCCTTCGATCTGGCCAGCAACCTGAGCACCGATCATCATCCCTAGACCCAAGGTCAACATGACCAACAACCCTTGTGCCTGAGCTCGCATCGCTGGCGGAGCTTTTTTATCCGTATAGATCTGGCCGGTCACGAAGAAGAAGTCGTAACAGATACCGTGCAGAATGATGCCGCCGATGATCATCCAACGGATTTGGTCCGTCGCACCGACCGCGAACAGGGCATAACGGATCACCCAAGCCAACATCCCGATGGCCAACATCCATTTGACGCCCAAGCGTTTGAAAAAGAACGGCATGATCAGCATGAACACGATCTCGGAGATCTGGCCGTACGACATGGTCGTGCCGATCGGCAATCGCGACAGCTCCACCACGCGACTGGCGATCTGGTAATAGAACGCCAAGGGGATGCAGATCAGCATCGATGAAATCAAGAACACCGCGTACGAGCGATCTTTCAACAGGGCCAATGCATCCAAGCCGAACAATTGGCGGACACTGATTTTTTCGTCTGACTGGACGGGCGGAGTATCGGGCAAAAAGAAGCTGAAGACGCCCAGCGCGATCGCAGCACCGGCCGCCATGTAGAACATTCCCGCGTTGGTTTCGAACCCGGTGAACGTCAATGCAAAGCCGGCCGCGATCCAACCGATCGTGCCCAACACTCGAATCCCTGGAAACTCTGTTTCCGGGTTCGACATGTTCTTCATCGCGATCGTGTTGGTCAGCGCCAGTGTGGGGTAATAGGTCAGCATGTAACCCATAAAGAATCCCCAGTTCAGGACCGATGGCGACGGGGATTCGCCCTTCATGACCGCCACGGCGGCGAACAGGATCCCACCGCCCAACAGGTGCAAAATCGCCAACACTTTCTGAGCACTGAAGAAACGGTCAGCGATCAGCCCCACCAACAGCGGCGTGATCAACCCCGCGATCGGGCCGACCGAATAAGTGTTCCCCAAGTCGCTGGCATCAAACCCAATCGTCTGCAAAAAGTTCGGTGCGGTGACATACCACGCTCCCCAGACAAAGAACTGGAGAAACATCATGATCGAGAGCTGGACTCGGACGACGGGATTCATGGGCGAGGGGTGCTTTGGATCGAGGCTACGGGACATGCCGCAAAGTCATTTTGCTACAGGCGACCAGTCTAGCGTAGTTTCTGTAGCACTTGTTCCGTCGGCATCGGATCGATTTTTTCCAGCGGACTGTCGTCACGCGCAAAGAACATCAGGTGCTGCCAAGGCAACCCGTTGTACTCGCGAACCAACTTCATCCCGTTCGCTTCGTACTCGGTGATGATTTGATCCTTAGACATTTTGTGCAGCGGCTTGATCGGCACCGATGGGTCCTCTTCGCGGTATTCCAAAAGCGCCACCACGCCCTGTGGTTTCAGCGACCGCCGGATCCCCCACAGCATCGATTGGGGATGCGAAAATTCGTGGTAAACGTCGACCATCAACAACAGATCGACTTCGCCGGCGGGCAGCTTGGGATCATCGATCTGGCCCAGCACGGGCTGAATTTGCGGCAATTTCAATCGCCCCGATCGTTCGCGAAGCTTGTGCAGCATTTCGCGTTGAATGTCGACCGCCAAGACTTTGCCATCACTGCCGACCGCACGGGCCATCGGAAGCGTCCAGTATCCGTTGCCACACCCCAGATCACACACCGTCATTCCCTTGCCCAGTTTCAGCTGCACAAAGGATTCGGACGTGCTTTCCTCTTCGTCGCGTTCGGGCCGAATCAGCCATGATGCGCCCAGGTGCGACATCGGTTTGGCCAGCGTCCGGCCTAGATACTCTGTGCGAGATTCCTCGACAGGCTTTTTCGATTGTGCCAAACACGGGCAGGGCAGGGCACAGACCGCCAATACCAGCCAAAACCCCTTAATCGTCGTCCTTGGCCACGAATTCAAATTCGGGCTCGAACGCATTATCGAAACAGTAAACATCGTGGAAGTCCTCGCGGCGGTCGGAATCGCTTTTCCGCATCTGTTCGATGCGAATCAGATTATAGACCAACTCACCAAAGTCGCTGGTTTGGTGGACTCCCCAATTGGCCAGCACCATTTTGGCCAAGTAACCGTACTGTTGCAGCGCGTATTGGCGACACGCCTCGCACAGCTGTTGTCCGGTCACGTGATTCGGGTCGGACTCGTCACTGAACTCTTCGCCCTCGCGCGGCGAAGGCGCCGTTTCCGACAAGTGTTCGTGAGCGTATTGGAGCGATTCGCGAATGAACTGGTACGCTTCGATCTTGAATCGTTTGTCCTCGACCAACAGATCTCGCATCGCCTGCAATGGAGACTTCATATCGAACTCGTCGTCTGGCGGGTGGGTGTCGATGGGAATAGGGCTTCGATTGGACTTGAACATGAAACAGGGGTTACCCCAACGGTTCGCTCGGTGGTTTCGGTTTTGCTTTCGCTTTTCGGTCAGTCCCTGGCTTGGATTCTGTTCGAGCGACGGATGCCGATTTCGCGTTTGGCTCGGATTCGGTTTCCGCCGTCGTTTCGGACTTGGGTTTGCGACTTCGACCGCGTCTAGGTTTGCCTAGTTCTTCACCACGCTGAATGATGCTGATGACATCGTCCGAATGAATCATGATCCGTCGGTGATCGTCCGTTTTGACAGTCAGTTGCCCGGACAATATATCCTGAGCGATCACCGTCACGTTACCGTCGCGGGTCAGCACAATGCTGCCCGGTGGCGGCAATTCTTTGGCCAATGCTTCGTAGGTATCGAACTCGTAACGTAAGCAGCATTTCAATCGACCGCAACGTCCCGAAATCTTGGATGGATCCAAAGTGGCCTTTTGAAGTTTGGCCATTTTCATCGACACCGGCGGCATCTTGCTGAGGAACGTGGCGCAACAGATCGGTTGCCCGCAATCTCCGTAATCTGCTAGCAATTTCGCTTCATCGCGGACGCCGATCTGGCGCATTTCGATCCGAGTCTGAAATTCTTTGGCCAGATTCCGTACCAGTTGGCGGAAATCAACGCGTTCGTCCGCCAGGAAATAGACCACCATCCGCTCGCCGCCCAGAATCCGTTCGACGTCGACCAATTCCATCTTCAATCGCAGCGCATCGACACAGCGTTGGCAGATCTTCAGATCACCGGCGGTCTTGTCTTCGAAATGACGCCACTGCGACCGATCGTCGTCCGACACCGGTCGAACGATACGGCCCTGAGTCGGTTCGGTCATCGAATCGAGCGCCGTCGGCGTGGCCTCGCACAGGACCGTCCCAATCTCGGTTCCTCGATCGGTTCGAACGATCACCTCGTCACCGTATCGAAACGCTCGCTTGGCCTTCATCACTCCAAGCGTCCGCATGGAACCGCATCGAACCACGTACTCGGCCGCATCGGCGGCCCCAGCCACCGAATCCAGCGCCGCGTCAGACTCACTCATCCGATGCACCGTCGCCCTTGGATTTTTCGGCGGCTGGCTTCTCAGCAGCTGGCTTTTCGGCGGCTGGCTTTTCAGCGGCTGGCTTCTCAGCAGCTGGCTTTTCAGCAGCTGGCTTTTCGGCAGCCGGCTCTTCGGCCGCTGGCTCGGTCGCCGCTGGTTGGGCTGGGGCCGGCTCTGCCACGACGGGCTTTGCCTCGGTCCAATTCCACGAACGCCCGGCGGTGACGATGCCGCTCTTGCGAGTCCCCACCAACAGTTGCCCATCCCCGTTCCAGGCCAGTGACCAGACTCCGCTAGGTGCGGTCATTTCATCAGAATCGCTAGCGGCAAAATGCAGACGTCCGCCCACTTCGCTGGCGGCGATCTGACCGCCCGGCGAGACGGCAATCTGAGTGATCCAGTCGGAACCTTTGGCAACCACTTCGGCCTTCGCAGCGTCAACGGCATCGCACAGATATAGGTTGCGGTCACCACTGCCCACGGCGATTCGTTTGCCACCTTCGACGTACGCGATGCACCATGCTGTTTCGCTGCTGACTTCAATCTTGCCAGCACTTTCCAGCTTGGGCCACGACAACAAATGCACATGCCCACCGCCGTCGCAAGCGGCGATCGTCTTTCCATCGGCTGACACGGCCAACCCGGTGACCGCGTGGCCATCGAGTTCGACCGAGTGAACGACTTTGGCTTGGGCCAGATCCCAAACCATCACCTTACCGGCTTCGTTCCCGGCGATGACCGAGGATTGATCGGCGCTGATCGCCAGCGACTGGCACCATCGGTCAAACGCACCTTCGTGAAGACTCGCTTCCTGGTCGCCTTCGGACTGCGTCATCAGGTTGCCGCGATAATCGACACTGGCAACGGTCTTGCCATCGTCGGTTGCCACAACGCGCCAAACGGCGGCCGGGTGCGAGTACAGGGTGGTGACATTCGATGGATCCGCCGCGTCGAACGCAATCACGTCCGCAGGTCGCAGCAACAACCCGGTGGCAGTCGATCCGACGAATTTTCCATCGCCGCCACGTTTGGCCATCGACGTGACCCACAATGAACCGCCTTCGGTAACCGAAGTCGCGTTTTCGCCTTGGGTGGGCGACGCGGCCAAGAACAACGCCAATAGGACGGTGGTGATCAAACGCGATGCTAGACTCATGGAAATCGTTCCAACTTGCTGATATCGAAACCGGCAACCGATGATCGGCTGCCGATGAAAATGAACTAATCTGCGACACGCCGGTCGCCCGCGCGGTACGCGCACTGTCAGTATGCCCAGTCCAGGACGCGAGGGCAACGAACGGACGGTCCCCGGTAGCCCATTGCCTGACTTACCTGACTGCCTGCGGAAGACCATATCCCGTTGGGATTGGGATCAGTCAACGCAGCGTTGACTAGCGGCTTGTCGATTTCCTTCGCCGTTTAAACGCTAGCGGCCTGCTGATTAAGTCGTTTCCCTGAACTTAACGTGCAAACCATCGCCCGAAGCGCGAGCGAGGGATCACGTCGAATCCCTCGCTGACGCAGCGGGTTACTAAATCAACAGCCCGCTAGCCTGGGATTCGTCTCCCGAGAAGCCGAGGCTTGCGGCCTGCTGATTAAGTCGTTTCCCTGAACTTAACGTGCAAACCATCGCCCGAAGCGTGAGCGAGGGATCACGTCGAATCCCTCGCTGACGCAGCGGGTTATTAAACCAACAGCCCGCTAGCCTGGGATTCGTCTCCCGAGAAGCCGGGGCTTGCGGCCTGCTGATTAAGTCGTTTCCCTGAACTTAACGTGCAAACCATCGCCCGAAGCGTGAGCGAGGGATCACGTCGAATCCCTCGCTCAAGCAGCGGGTTACTAAATCAACAGCCCGCTAGCCTGGGATTCGTCTCCCGAGAAGCCGAGGCTTGCGGCCTGCTGATTAAGTCGTTTCCCTGAACTTAACGTGCAAATCATAACCCGAAGCGTGAGCGAGGGATCACATCGAATCCCTCGCTCACGCAGCGGGTTACTAAATCAACAGCCCGCTAGCCTGGGATTCGTCTCCCGAGAAGCCGAGGCTTGCGGCCTGCTGATTAAGTCGTTTCCCTGAACTTAACGTGCAAATCATAACCCGAAGCGTGAGCGAGGGATCACGTCGAATCCCTCGCTCACGCAGCGGGTTACTAAATCAACAGCCCGCTAGCCTGGGATTCGTCTCCCGCGAAGCCGGGGCATGCGGCCTGCTGATTAAGTCGTTTCCCTGAACTTAACGTGCAAACCATCGCCCGAAGCGCGAGCGAGGGATCACGTCGAATCCCTCGCTTACGCAGCGGGTGATGAAATCAACAGGGCGATCGTGTCCAAACGGCTAACACTAAAATGGAAACTGGACGAAACCGACAATCTACTAACGTCCGGCGTAAGCCAAAGCCAACAGCGCGTAGGCGGTGACGAGGTTGCGATCGCCTTCCATCCAGCGATCGTTTTGGTCGTTCACCCAAGATCCATCCTTCTGTTGACGGCGGATCAAATGGGCGGCCAACTCGTCACGCCATACGTGCGCGTTGCCCGAATCGTCATCGATCGTGTTGATTTCGGCCGCTTCCAGAGCCTTGGCAAAGGTGTGGTAATAGTAGAACAGGCCAGCTTGATCCATCCCCGGGTTGGAATCCAAGGAGTAGTTTTTCCGGATGAAATCCATCGCGGCGGCCACGCGAGGGTCGTCTTTGGTCAATCCGGCGTAAATCATGCTTTTCAGTCCGGCATAGGTCATCGAACCATAGCTTCGCAGCCCACCACCATCGGTTTCGCCAGCCTGACTTTGACCGCCCGCGGCCGGGGTGTAGTAAAAGCCACCGTCACCGACCGTTTCGGCGTACTTGGTGTCGTTGCCTTGGCCGGCCAAGTTCTGAGTTCGAAGCACAAATCGCAGCGCCTTTTGGATCGCTTCGTCATCCGGATCGTCCCCCAATTCTCGTAGGGCATCGATCAAAAACGAAGTGTTCGACAGATCGGGGCGAGCGTGTTTGCCGTACCCGGCCCCGCCGTATGCAGTGTCAGACGATTCGACCCCGTCACCTTCGTCCCACTGGATCTCTTTCAAAAACACCTTCGCACGGGCCAGCACGCTGTCGTACTTGCCGTCCCGGTTGGCTTTCACAAGAGCCCCCACAGCGACCGATGTCTCGTAGTTGCGGTACAGCGATCCCGTCGCGTAGACACCGCCATCGCCTTGAAAATTGCCTTCGATGTATTCCAAAGCTTTCTTGACGGTTGGATCGTCGACAGCCGATGGCCGATGTTCCAAGATCGCCCGAACGCACAACCCGGTCACCGCAGCCCCCGTTTCGCTGCTGAACGATCCGTCCAAGGCCTGACCACGATTCTTCAAAAACTCAATTCCGCGATTCGCGGCTGATTCGATCTCGGATTTCGTCGGTGCAGCGACGGATCCAGCCGCGTCAGAGCCAGCCACATCCGTTGCTGCATCCTGGGCAAAGCCAGGTGTCGCCAACAGGACACCACCGGAAACGAACAGGAGAACAGCGGCAAGACGGAAAGATTGGACTGGCATCAATGGGATTCCATGAGGCGGGAAAGGTGTGGTGAGCCAACGACTTCGATTGCGAAAATCCGGATCGGATCAAAATTTCCCAGCGGATTCCCAGCGTCGACGCAGCGGCACCCGGGGCAACGGACTCGGGCAAACTTCCCCAGACCGCAAAATCCGTTCCCTCGTTGCCAGCACTTTCGACTCGCAGTCAATCTTATCCACTGCGTCGGCTGGGATGCAGTGGCCCCCCGGATCGGGCCGATGGAACGATAGGCGGGGATTTTTGCGTTTCCCGGCTCCAATTCGGTCCGAATTCCCGTCTCAGCACGCTGGGTCGACGCCGATTCCTGTCGGTTCCAAATGTCCAACCAACCTCCATACCGCATTGATTCGGCCGCACCGGTTGCGGTCCCGGTCGGATTACGCAGAGCCGGTTGGGCGGTATCCCCAGCAACGCAATCGATCGAAAATACGTCACCTGCAAGCCACGGCGGCGAAATTTCCGGCGGCCGAATCGTCCGCATCGATCGTCGACACCCAGCCGACCCGAGCGACTGCCCAGCGACGCCGGCGGATCCAGATGCCGCGGATCAGGACACCGAATCCCACGTGGATGCGTCCCAAGTGGACGAAAGCCGTTGCGATTCGTCCCGGGGCGACTGCGAACCGGCATCCTTGCACCAGCGGTGGCTGCGACTTCACGCCAGCGACCTGATCGACCGACTGCAGACCTGGTCCGCCGATCTGGACGCCCGCGAGGCTCAATTGAACGTCCGCGATTCGCTGCAGGACCACCGCGAACGCCAATTTCGGCTGCTGCAGCAGGACGCTGCTGCCGAATTATCCGAACAACAGCGGGCCATCGACCGAATTCGGTCGGAAATCAATGCACAGGCCCGCCGCATGGCATTTGGCGGCTAGATCGCAATTCCAAGCGGTCCATCGGACCATCATTGCCGCCTCTTCGGGGGCACTCCGGCACCGCGATCGTCCAAGCCGCCCAATTGCGGGTTGTTGCAGGATGTGCCCGCGAGCGACAAAATGGCCCAACGTGCTTCACGACTGTATTTACGCCTCAGGCCTATTCTCGGAGACCCTCGATGCCTCGCCCTGTGACCCTGTTTACCGGCCAATGGGCCGACCTGCCAATCGAAGAAATGGCACGCATGACCGCCGGATTCGGTTATGACGGCATTGAATTGGCGTGCTGGGGCGATCACTTCGAAGTGGATCGTGCGATCGCCGAGGACGACTACTGTGACAAGAAACGCAAACTGCTCGACGACGCCGGCCTGCAATGCCACGCGATCAGTGCTCACCTGGCCGGCCAAGCCGTGCTGGACATCATCGATGAACGGCACAAAGCGATTCTGCCGGACTACGTCTGGGGCGATGGCGACCCAGCCGGAGTCAACGAGCGAGCTGCCGAGGAACTGAAGAACTCTGCCCGTGCGGCTCAGAAGTTCGGCGTCGATGTCGTCAACGGATTCACCGGCAGCAGCATCTGGCACCTACTTTATTCCTTCCCGCCGGTATCGCCAGCCATGATCGACGCTGGCTTTGATTTGCTGGCCGAGCGATTCAATCCGATTTTGGACGTATTCGGTGAATGCGGGGTTCGATTCGCGTTGGAAGTTCACCCGACGGAAATCGCGTTCGACATCTACACCGCTCAGCGAGCCCTCGAAGCACTCGACCACCGTCCCGAGTTCGGGTTCAACTTTGACCCCAGCCATCTGATTTGGCAGGGCATCGACCCGGTTCAGTTCATCCGCACCTTCGCCGACCGCATCTATCACGTTCACATCAAGGACGCGATCGTCAAGTTGGATGGCAGCGGCAGTATCCTGGCCAGCCACCTGAACTTTGGCGATTACCGACGCGGCTGGGATTTCCGCAGCCCTGGACGTGGCGGAGTGAACTTCGAAGAAATCATCCGCGCCCTCAACGACATCGGCTACGAAGGCCCTCTGTCGATCGAATGGGAAGACTGCGGCATGGAACGATCCTTCGGAGCTCGCGAAGCCTGCGAATTCACCAAGAAGCTTGATTTTTCGCCCAGCAATCGGGCCTTCGATGCCGCCTTTGACGAAGCGAACGACTGATTTGATCACCATCACAGTCAACGGCGAAACCGTCGAAATCGAGTCGACCATGTCCGTTCAACAGATGCTGGACACGGTCGATGTGCCGCCCAATTATTTGGCCGTCGAAATCAACGGGGACGTCGTGCCTCGCCAGCAGTACGAAGCGACGATGGTAGCCGCCGGTGACGACATCGAAGTCGTCACGTTGGTCGGTGGCGGCTAGTCGACGTCCGGCTGCATCCGTCTGTTTCGTCTACCTTCTCGTTCCCGAATTTTAACCCGTGACGTCACGCAACTCCATCGATCCGACCTTCGCCGACGACACTCCTTTGATCGTCGGTGGCCACACGTTGGCCAGCCGCATGATCGTCGGCACGGGGCGATACGATTCGATGCCGCAGATGCGCGACTCGCTCGATGCGTCCGGGGCGGACTGCGTCACCGTCGCGGTCCGGCGGGAACGACTGTACGACAAGTCAGGCCAGAACATCCTGGATTTCCTGGACCTGGATCGATACATCCTGCTGCCCAACACCGCGGGCTGCTATACCGCGGCCGACGCGATTCGCGCCGCCAAATTGGGCCGTGAAATCCTACTGACATTGGGCAACCCCGGTGCCGACTGGGTCAAACTAGAGGTGCTAGGTGACAGCAAAACGCTGTTACCCGACCCGACGGAAACGCTAGCGGCCTGTCGCGAGCTGGCGGCCGACGGGTTCCAAGTCCTGTGCTACACCAGCGACTGTCCTGTCACCGCCCAGAAACTAAAAGCCGCCGGTGCCGCCAGCGTGATGCCCGCCGGCAGCCCGATCGGCAGCGGCCAAGGACTGTTGAACATCAACAACTTGAAGATCATCCTGGAATACTTGAAAGAGGATGACCCGAACTATCCGGTGATCATCGACGCCGGCGTCGGCACCGCCAGCGACGTCAGCGAAGCGTTCGAACTGGGCGCCGACGGAGTCCTACTGAACACGGCCATCGCGCACGCACGAGACCCGATCCGCATGGCACGCGCGATGAAGCACGCCACGCTAGCCGGCCGCGACGCCTACCTGGCCGGCCGCATCCCACGCCGACTCTACGGCACCGCCAGCAGCCCCACCGAAGGCGTCATCAGCACCCGCCCCTACGGCTCCGCCAACTAAGTTCGACTTTCGCACATTTGAGTGGCGAAGCCGCTTATTGTAGAACCATTGTCCCAACGGTTTGATGGCGTTGGCTCGCTTGTTGAGGTCGCTTCAATAACTGACGTGGTGGGATTCGCCAGAATTCCCTTCCAGCCGGGAATTCTGGCGAATCCCACTACAAAAGCCTTAGCAATTCAATCGATGTCGCTCGCGACCGGGGACAGTCCATCACCGCGATCGTCTCGGAACCGCGTAAACGCCAAATACCAGACGGTTTTAGCAAACACTTGCATTGGCAAGTCAAAGGAAAACACCCGACCAAATCCTACTTCCCAGTCGCTGAAAACGAACGTCCCGAACCCGGTCAGACAATCAACGTCTATCAACTCGGTGACAAGTCCATTTGGGCCGGGGAATCAGGACCCGCCAAGTCGTGAAAGCGAAACGGCTCGTCACGGCTTGTTGATGTAGTCGTTTCCCTGAACCTTGCGTGCGACTCACAACCCGAAGCGTGAGCGAGAGATCATATCGAATACCTCGCTCACACATCGGGTTACCAAATCAACAAGCCGTTTGAGCAAACGAGACACCTGATCGGTGGACGTTCAATTTGCTCTACTCGCGAATCGCCCATGGTTCGGGGAACAGTCGCCATCCGTTTTCAGTTTTCACAAAGTAACCAAAGCTTGGTCCCGAATCGGTTTCCGGATTCTTGCAACGCACCGTGAACCAATAGAGCCCATCCTGTAGTTCGTTGGCGACTTGGGCCAACTGGTGGTCAAAGTTAAAAATGACCGGGTCTTGTTCACGAAGTTCTTGCGTCGTCGTCACCTCAATTCGCAAATCGGTTTGTTCTGGTTTCAATGTGACGCCTTTTGTTTCCGGCCGGATCCCTTCATAGAACTCGCTTAGCTTGACCGCGTAGTCAGCTTTGAAGGCTTGGGGCGTGTCGTCAGGGGACGCCAGCAAATTTCCCATCGCGGTGCCCGTATCGCTCGTGAATTCCACCTCCGTTAGCGTCTGCACCAATTCGCTTGCCAAGGCAACCACCGTCGCAATCTCCTTTTGAATTGAAACTGATTCGTCGTCTTCGTAGGTGATCTGTTGAATCGCTTCATTGGTGGCGACCGCGCCGGCCAGGTCCCCCAACGCAAGTTGCAGATTGGCGATGTGTTGAAACAGCACGGCAAAGTCGGCTCCGCGCGACAACAATTGCTCGGCAATTGCCAGTGATTCGGCGTACTGGCCATCACGGCGAAGTGCATCGCTTTGCAGCATCAGAAGTCTCGCATTGTCGGGGTTCGTCCCGACCGCCCTTTCGAGAGCTTTCAAGACGTTCGACATGTTTGGCCCGCCGGTCCCAAATGCGATTGTTTGTTCATACCAAGCGTGCATCCCCCGCGCCACGACCGATGCAACTTCTGCTTCGTCGTGGTCTTCGGTCGCCTCGGCATATTCAATCGCATCCGGTGTCGCCAATTGCGGTAGCCCCGCCGACAACAGCATCTCGCAGCGTTCTAGCATCGACTCGACATAGATGCCCTTGCGTAACGAACCGTGGTAAAGAATCGCCGCCTCGTGCAGTCCGACCGAATCGGCAAACCTGACCATCAAAGCCGCGATCCATTCATTGGATGGGTCCAAGTGATGCGCTTGATTAAGTGCTTTCAGCGCCGCTGCGGGATTGCCAAGATCCGTCTGGATCAATCCGAGGTATCCGTAATTCAGCGAGTTCAGAGGGTCAAGTTGCACCGACATTTCCGCTGCTGCCAGAGCGTCTTGCATATCGTCTGTCATGAAATCAATGGAGGCGGCCACCCGATACGCATCGGCTGAGTTCGCATCCAACCGAATCGCATCTTTTGCGGTTGCCGCCGCCGCAACATAGTCGTCCGATTGCATTTGCAACCATGCCTTGACGGTTGCTTCGCGTGCTCGGTCTTGTGAGGTCATCACAAACTTCGCTTGCAGATTCCCTAGCGTCTTAAGCATCACATCAGCGTATTCAGCATTTGACAGAACCATCCCCAGCTGAGCGTGATGGATCAACCGTTCTTTCAGTTCCTGGCGTTCGGCGGGATCCGTGGCGCGAGCGAGTTCCTGCATTCGCTTTTCGCCAGCGGTCATTTCTTCCGCCGTTTCAAACCCGTCGGGTCGGTGGTTGGCTTTTCCGGCAGTTCGCAGCTGTTCCTTCAATGCGTTTCGTTCATCTAGCCATTCCTGGACGTCCGCAACGTGAGCCGCCTGGTCGCTGCCAGCGTATTTTTGCTGGTACTGCTGCAGCAGCATCGTTACCTTGTCGACTTCGTTCATGTCCATCAAAACGCTTAACCGGCGTACTTCGCCGACGTAGTGCTTGTCGGTCATCGTGTTGAACTCGGCGAGCATCGCTTCGGCTTTCTCCCAATGTTCCGCGCGAGCATGAAGTTCCCCCAACAACAATACCTTCAACGGCGCCGGACTGGCCTGATTGCTGGCGGTGACATCCGCGAATGCCCAATCGAGAAGATGAATCGCCGCGAGTTGTTGAGCACGCGAGAATTGCCATTCGGCAAGATCCGGACTGTCGGGATACGTTTCCATCAGACGCGTGTAACAGCGGATTTCCGTCAGGCGGTCACCATTGGACTGAGCTAATTGAGCTAGCAGCACGTACCCCAGACCATCGCCCAACCGAACCATCGACTGGGCATCGGAGGTCATCTCGTCAATCTTCCCCAAATTTTTATAGGCAATCGCTCGCTGCAGAATCAGGCCACTGTCGCGAGGATGTAATTCGATCGCCGGCGAGACCGCTGCCGGGATGTCACCGATCCGGCCAAGCCCCCGCAGAGCCTGGGCTTGAAGTCGCCAGTACTCCGTTTCGTCAGGGTGTTGTTGAATTCCAATCAAACACGCTTGCAGCGCCAGGTCATGGTCTGACTGCGCGAGTAGCTGCTCGATCCCCGTGGGTTCAATCACATCTTGCGCCAAGCAAACGGAACTGGAAACGATGCAAATCATCAGGGCGATGACGCGGTTCGGACAGGTCATGCAGTGGTCTTCCGGATTTTGGAAATGAGTTCACAAAAAGCTGGCGTGGCCGAGTCAGTTGCTCGGCCAACGACATGCCAATCGCCGACAAAGATCGGTTGAAGTCTAGCTTCACGCCGAATTCGGCAAGCTAAGTCCGAAGCGGAAAGCGATCGCTGGTGTTACAAACAAATCCGGAATAAATCGATAATCCGAGAATTACATTCTGATTCATTGCTGGTGGTTCGGTTCACGCCTCGGTTGCCGAGAGTCATTCTTGGGAAAGTCGGTAACAGTTCGATAGACGCTCCGCTTGGTGGGTTGGCGGGCAGAAGGTTTCCCGCCTTACTTACCTACAACCAATGACCAAGACTATGATTTTCGGCAAGAAAACGCCTCTTCGTTCCACTCGTCTGAATCGCCGCCGCCTCAGTAGCGAAATGCTTGAAAACCGCCAGATGATGGCCGGCGATGTCACCGTCGAGTTTGTCGCCGACGGCAATTTCGGGTTTGATGTGGTCATCACTGGTGACGCAGAGGACAACTCAATCGAAGTCGCTGAAGTTGGAAACCGGCTAGAAGTTCGCGGCTTGAACCAAACGGGGATCAACGGCGGAACCGCCCCGGCCACCATTGAACTGGTGCGGTTAGACAGGACTACGCTTGACGACATCATGATCGAGATGGGCGATGGCTCTGACAGTGTGGTCATGCGAGACATCCAAATCGGATCTTCCCAGTTACCCGTTCTGCGAAGTTCTCAATTCCTGAATCCAGACCAAACCAAAGATCTTCACGTCAACCTGGGCCGCGGCGACAACCGATTCGAAGCGACCGACGTATTCGTTCGCGATCACTTCACTTTGGATTCAACGGTTTCCTGGGCCGGTGATAACGACATGACATTGAACGATGTCGAGGTGGGACAAGATTTACGAGTCTACACAAGTCGAGGCAACGACGACCTGCAGATCAATGGGGGCAGCGTGGGTGATGACCTGTACGTATCGACGGCTCGCGGAATCGATAACATCGGCATGTTCAATGTCGACGTTGGCGACAACATCAATATCGATACAGGCAGCGATAACGACGTCGTCAATCTCAGCAATGTAACCGCGGATGACGTGGTTGTGGTCGGCAACTCTGGCGATGACCAGTTGTCCCTGATCAATGTCGCGGCAGCCGATGACGTTTTCGTCGATGGCGGAACGGGCGACGACACCATCATGGCAACGGATGTCACTTCGCGTGACATGTGGTTGTACGGTAGCCGCGGCGGAGACCGAATCATTGTTTCGGGAACGATCAACAACTTCTTGCGAGTAGAGGGTGGTCGCGGCAACGACATCGTCACCCTACGCAATATCTGGTTGGCGTCGGGACGCATCGCCGGCGGCTCGGGAACCGATGTCATCTCGATCAGTATCGATGGCGATCCGGCTCTGGAACAACGCCTCGAAGCCGACGCCCGTCAACGCAGCTTCGAATCGGTCCGATAGAAAACCGATTGTCTCAGCAGAGCAGCAGCGAAAGCTGTCCAGGCGAATACGAGCGAACCACGAATCACACAAATGACATGAATAAGTAAGGCTAGACAGCGTTTCAGATTCGTGTCGTTCGAGCCCCTCGAGCTCGAAAGCCCTCCCGTCCCCTTTGATCCTTCGTAATGCCCGTGGCCTCACGGCCAGCGGCTCACGGTTACCGCCAAGGTTCCGTGCCCCCTCTCCACCTTTTTTGCCCCCTCTCCCCCGTCGCTTTGACCCGAGGAACGAGGTTCAAAACGATGGGGGAGAGGGCTGGGGTGAGGGGGAAACACAAACCATCGAAGCCTCCGAAGAGGCTTACTCCATGAAATTCATTCGTTCCGGTGCATTGGCTAGCTTCGAAAAAGAGCTATCGCCCATCATTCGTGACATTCGAAATTACCTCCGTCCCTTCAATCGGCCCACCTCTAATCGGACCCAACGCATGAACGTGGACGACTCGCTCGTCCATCGTCTTGTCGATGCCGGCAGCTTCCAACAGCTCGACCCCGTCGCGGATCAGATGGAACTCATCGGCCGGCATTTTTTCCGACGCACGCAAACGAGTCCTGCTGCAACCGAAAGCAATAGAATACTTGATGGCTCAGGAACAGCCGTGGTGGTGAATGAAATGGTGCCGAAATTGGCATTGGAATCGCCCACGTTAAACGCAGCCAAGCTGTTGGCGCTGTCTCGAAAAACTGTGGGGATGCTTTGGTTCAATTTGATCCGGTATTTCGCATCTGCGTCAACGTCAGTGGTGATATGCTTCACTTCCAACCTGGCGAGCAATAATCGATCTGTGCCGATTGTCATGTCAGAAAGTGCCTTGTCACGCTGATTCAGTTCTTGGCTGCTGCCCCTATCACGCAACGACAGAAACGCGGCTGAACTTGTGTCGAGCGCATTCAAGAAGACGTAGGCATTCGGTTTTGCGACCGTTCGTTCTGAGTCACTTTGATGCTCCCCGGCTGGCAGCGGAAAGTTACTCGGCAGAAACTCAAGTATACCTGTTCCGCTGATTTGTTCGATCTCGAATGCCGCGGAATACGACGAGAGGTTGTCGACACTAGTCCCATCGCTCCTGATGTAAACGTCAATCGAGGCGATGGTGCCCGGAAAGAAGGCGTGGTCTTCAAACTCAACAACTAACGCACCGGAACAGAGGTTTGAAATTGCCAATGTGAATAGGGCGGCAGTTGCTAGGATTCGGTTTTGCATAAAGAGTTCAGTTTTAAAATGTCTAAGTTGATTCGAGTTTGCTCTAACCAAGAGCGTGGGTTAAAGCGTGTGTGTTTCTTCGCTGAAGTTTGCTATCTAGTCATCCAACTTATCTCGAAGATCGAGGCGAAGATTTCGCGACGTTTGATTGCTGACAGTGTCAAAATCATCGAAATCGACAATTTGATTTCCGTCAGCATCGCCTGCCAGATTTTCGCCAACCTGGAACAACTGATCTAGCACCACGTCTAGGTCGACGCTGTCAACGACAGCGTTTCCATCGGTGTCACCAAGAATTCGGTGGAATTCGAACGATCCATCGCTGACGTCCGCAAAATCACCATTCCCGTCTACGTCGACCAACACGCGATAGAACCCGTCGCCCGCATTGGTCGTTGGAGCATCGGTGATGCCGTCGGCCCCGAAGTCCAATCTCAGTCGATCGCCCACCTTATCCACGGTAAAGTCCGTTCCTTGAAGCAATGCGAATCCAGTCTCCGGCGTAACGTCCGTCGCATTCAAGGCGAACCGTTCCACCTTAATTCGTCCGGCACCCAACAACTCGCTTAATCCAGCTTCCTGGCTGAAAAGAACATCCAAATTTCGAATATAGGATCGCTGAGACGCTCCGAGCTGAACATCGATTCCCGTCGCTTGCAGCCCCGCATCAAAGAATGTTCTCGAGACCAAGACATCCTGGCTGCGTCGTGGAGCCGATTCGATGTTGCTGGCCGAATCGCGACCGATACTGAAGAACCGATAGCTGTGAGGAACACCGTCGGTCCGGCCCTGATATGAGATGGAAGACGAATACTTCCCCTGACCATCCGCTGTGCCAGCGCCGGCGGTTCCAGCCAATTGGGCCACTCCGCCGTCGACAGAGACGTAAACATCGAAGAAAATCAGTGTTCCGCCGCCGGAGTCTGTGCCCGACACAACGACATCAAACAAGCCAGAAGAAGACGCGTCTGCCGAAGTGACTTGAGTTTCAGGACTATCAAAGTCCCGAACAATGATCTGTGCGTCGGTTGTTGTCTTGATTTCCGTTTTGCCATCTCTGTCGACGGCAATGCTACGGAAGAAATAGTTGTGGTTGCTGGTGGCCAAAAACTCAAATTCGACCGGGCTGCCATCAGGATCGGCTGCTTGCGATGAGTAAAGCGCAAACGGACCAGCGTCTTCCGAGACAAACAACCGAAACTCACCGATGTTCAATTCATTTGTGTTGCCGCTGACTCGAATGGGAATGATCAAGTCATAGGCCACTGCTGGCAATGGCTCTATCGTGCTCCTGGGGACCGCGACGATATTGATCGTAAACGCTTGATCGATGGTTGCCGATTGCAAATCGGTGGAACGAATCACGACGATGTGCTTGCCAGCGGTCAAGTTGGCCGAATTGATAACGATCAACCTGTTGTCACCCGGATTGATGCCGAACGCACTCGTGGGATCGGCAACAATCATGTAGTTATGCGCGTCAACGATGTCGGGATCGCTGATATCGGGATCGCTGGTGCTTAACGTTCCCACCACCGTGTTGACGGGGGCTGCAGTAGTCACCCTGTTCGCCGAGAAAGCAATGCCGGTGGGAGCATCGTTCTTGCCCACCACCGTGATCGTGACGATGGCCGTCGATGACGCACCGAAGGCGTCGCTGATGGTGTACTGGAACGTGTCCGGTCGAGTCTCGCCGGCGGCCAAATCACGAAAGGCCGCGCCCGGTCGGTAATCGTATTGGCCATCCGCTTTGACTCGCAGCCTTGCGCCCGAGGGGAGTGTGAACTCGGTGTTCACGTTGGCTGGCAAACCAGCGACAGCCGAAACGGTGAAGGCCCCATCGACGTCGAAGTCATTGAGGTTGGAGTCCTTGGCCCAGAGTAAACCGCTGGTCGTATTCTCCAGACGCAAATCGACCCCGCCGTGGTCGGCGACGGCCACGGGAGCATCATTGCGTCCCTCGATCGTGATCGCCAAAGTCGACGAACGATCGACCAACGAATCCGAAATCACAAACGCGAAAGTCTCTTGGGCGGTTTCGCCAGCCGCCAGAGCTTGGGCCGCTGCGCCAGGAGTGTAGGTGTAGGTGCCGTCGGTGTTCCAATTCAAAACACCATACTTGCCGCTGATGTCGATCGAGTCGTCCGTTTGCGGTTCGGCCATTGGCGCTTCGTCTGTTTGCCACCTGACGCTTTCGACGATCATCACAGTGCCCGCATCAATGACGCTGGCGTCGCCGCTGTCGCGATCCGCATCGCTATCATTGGCCAAGACATTGCCGGAAATGGACACATCCTCGCTGCCCGTTTTTCGATCCGCGAACACGACCGGTGCATCGTTGACGCCAGTGACTGTCACCGTCACTTGTGCCGAACTCTGTCCGCCCGCTTCGTCGGTCACGACATAGCTGAAGGTGTCCTCTGCCTCCACGCCATCGGCAAGTGCAATCAGCGCCGACGAATGAGTCGGATCGTAAGTGACAGTGCCATTGGGGTCGATCGACACCGTCGCTCCCATCGACGACAGCGTATCGATACTCAACACCGACAGCGTGTCGGCACCTGGATCGGTGTCGTTGCTGACCAAGCTCAATATACTTATGAGGCTATTCTGGTCGGTACTATCGGTTTCGCCGCGGGCAGTCGGCACCACGTTGGCAATCACGACATCGACGTTGAAAGTGACCGGAGCGGTGAGACCACCCCCATTGACAGTGATGGTCGCCTGATACTTGCCGTTGGGCTGGCCCAGACTGTCTTGAGCGTAGGTATGCATCTCGCCGATCGCCCTGTCCGCGACCGTGCCAGTGCTATCCGCCGTACCGTCGCCCCAGCTGATCGTGTAGGTGTGTGCGTCGATGTCGCTGGCATCGGCATCCAGGACCGTCGCCGTCAGCGTGACTTCCGAACCTTCGTCGTCCTGGACTGCACTGGCGACGATCGTTGGCGCAGCATTCTCGAAGACCATTGACGCACTGGTTGTGCGAGGGAAGTCGATTCCCATCAACGTATCGGTCACGGTCACCACGACGTTGTAGCTATCATCCGAGGAAGCGTTCAACGTGTAAGTCGCGGCATCCACCGCCGCGGTTCCGTCGTATTGACTCGATCCAATCGCTGGTGTGACGGTCCACGCGTAGGTCCTGGTGGCGTCTTCATCGAGCGGTGGTAGATCTTCGATCGAGAACGTGACCGCGTCGCCTTCGATCGCCAGACTCTGGGATGCGGTCAGCGAAATCGGATTCGCCGCCGTGACGGTGAACGCATCCGTCGTGGCAGTGCTTTGAATATCTGCCCCAGTCGAGAAGGACTCAACGATCGTCAGGCTGACCGTGTAAGTGCCGGGATCAACGGGCAAGAACTTCAGGTCTGGGTTGGTCAACGTCGCCGGTGCCAAAGGAAGCGGAGTTCCATTGCGAAGCACGGACCACAGGTAACTACGGCTTGCCGATTGGCCAGTTCCACGCAGCAAACCGGCTGGTACCGCGGGACTCGACTGGCCAGATTCTAGCGACACCACGCCGCCAGCGGTAACCGAGGGGCTGGGAGCGCTGATCGCCACGACGGGTTGGATGGTCAAGCTACGGATGAACGGGTCGGAGACGCCGCCATCGGAGTCCATCGCGGTCAGCGAAACGCTGTACTGGCCCGCATATCGTGGAACGAATTCAAAATCCTCGTCGCTAGACGTGAAGATCGCTTGCCCGTTGTTGGTGGTGACCTCCCACAGATAGATCAAGGCATCCTCGATCCCAACGTCCGTGACCGCCGCGCCGACGTCATCGACACTGTACGAGAACGTTTCACCGACGAAGTCACCCCCATCGATCATAAGCGCGGCTAACGCGTTAAAACCACCACCAATGACCGGCCCGACATTATTGACCGGCAGCGCTACGATCGCCGAATCAAAACCACCGTCATCGTCTCGGACGATCACGCTAAACACGTAGGAATCGTTGTCGATTAACTTGACATTGGCTTTGAAGACAGCTGGGACCGTCTGTGTCCAGGTGGGTGATTCTGTCGTCGTTTCGGAGCCTATGGTGCGGACAGATCGTAAGATTCCACTCGGGTCTTCGCCCGTGTACTGGAGATCGTCACGAAGCAGATGGATGATACCGCTAGGGCCACTCAAAGCAGCCCGATTATCGCTATCGATAAACGATAGCTGCAACGTGCCGTCAACGGAAACGGAAACCTGCTTGCTGGCACCGTCTCGATCGATCGTTAGTTTGTGTGTCGTCCCAGCGGTGATCGCACCGGCCTGACCGGTTTGACTGGATCCGAGCGCATAAAACAGAACTGCACCATTGTGGCTGTAGAGACCTTGGTCAATCGTTCGGTCCTTAAAGTCAACGAGTTTCTTGTACCCGACAACACTGTCGATCTGAAACTCAATTTCGATCGAATAGGTGTTCGGGTCAACGACGCCAATGAGGCTTGGTCCTTGGCCTGCCGCAAAGGCATATCCGTTTGCGGTCAGCGTTCCGCCGGCGGGAACAAGGCTCGGTCCACCTTGTGCGTCTGCATAGGTCGATTGGAGTGAATAGTCGTGTGTGATCGCGGCTGGGAAGAACACGGTTTCCAGTAACGCATCGCGACCCTGTGGACTGCGGTCGCGAACGACGTCGCCACCACCCGAATTCATGGGCCAGTAGCCGATCAGATTCGAATCGCGGTCGTTAAAGTCATTCGTTTGGATCGACTCAATTTCGCTGATCGTGAGCGCTCGATCCCAGACCGTCAGCTCATCCAACGTCCCGTTGAAGCTGGCTGTGCCGATAGCACCTGCCTTTTGCCCGATCAACAGACCGTCCGACTCGACGGCCAGCGACAGCAGCGTCCCGGAATAGCTATTGATCGATTCGTTGCCGTCGACATAGACGCGTATCGATTTGCTGGCCACATCGCGAACGACCGCGACGTGATGGAATTGATCGTCCGTTAGCGACGAAACCGTGAAGTTTGTCGCTAGCCCTTCGTTAGAAACCGTCAGCGTCGTCGCGTCGGTGAGCGTGATTTCAAACTCGCTGGTTTCGCTCGCCGATTTTGCAGCACTCAGAATGGTCTGTGGCGTCGTCATCGCCGTTTTGATCCAGAAAGTAGTTGTCAGACTATCTTGCTGATCGAGAATCTGCGAATTCAGCTTCAGGACGTTGTCATTGAAGTCCAACGCGGATTGGCTGAGGTCGGTAGCGTGACCGCTGGAGTCCAAAATTTGGATGTACACGTCGAGATCGGGTAGATCGTCGACCCCTGGATCCGCGATGATCAGCCGATCCACTTCGTCACCGTCGATCAGTACAGGAAACTCAACCGTCGCGCCCGTGTTGACGCGAACGCCCAGCGAGATCGCTTGCCCCTCGTTGACTCCTTGGCCGGCATTAGCCAGCGAGAAATCAGGCACTTGCGTAATGGTTGGTGCGACATTTCCGACGGCTACGGGGAACCAATCGTCGTAGATCGAGTTGTCGACACGTAGCTTGCGGACCATGTAGGTACCGCTGTCGGTACCCGCGAAACTGACAACTTGGCCAGTGCCCGAACTGACCGCAACGCCGCTAGGATTCACGACTTCCCAAGTCTGCGTCGCCGCGATGTTGATGTTGATCAACGCTTGTTCGTCGAAGACGAGATTCTGGTTGACGACGTCAAGTTCGGCGGCGATATCGAGAATCCGCAGATCGTCGAACATCCGGAACGAACCGTCATGCCCGAAGTGACGGAACCGCATACGGAAATTGGCAGCGGGTGTAATCGGCAGCGTGCTCAAATCGATATTGATCGACTGGACACCACTGTTGGCGGTCAGCGTTTGGGCGGTGTACCAGGTGGCTCCATCGTTGCTGACTTCGACGCTGCCATTGGCATCAAGGTTACCGGTGAAGTTCCCATTAAACGTCCATTCCGGAGTCGTCGCCGTATGAGTGAAGCTCAGAATCGGCTTGATCGCATTGCTCAGATCAACCGCCCAATCCGCTTGCCCCGTTCCGGACGGCGATATATCCGTCACAGAGATATCGTCAAAGACGCGAGAGCCTTCGAAGCCGTAGTTTTGGAACCGAACCTGAAAGCCACTCCCCGGCAGGAATGGCAGATTCATGGTCGTCAAATCGATCGATACCGTATCGGTTCCAGTCGTGGACACCGCATCCCAAACTGGATACCAGTTCGTGCCATCGTTGCTAACGGCCACTCCATCGGCATTGAAGCTATTGCCGAACGTTCCGGCAAACGGCGTTTCAGCATGAACGCCGACGTCTCTGTACGAGAACTCAAGCACGGGGTGACTTGACGTACTTAGGTCTACGTTCCAGCTTGCTTCGGAAAGCCCCCTCGGCGTCTGTTCGACAATTTGGAAATTATCGTAGAGTCTGTTCCCGACATTCCCAAAGTATTGAAACTTGACCTGAACAGTTGATCCAAGAGCGAACGGCAGATCGGCGGTCGTCAGGTCAATCTCAACCTGAGTGGTACCGCTCGGAGTCGATTCGTTCCAAATCGGATACCAAGTTGTGCCATCGATGCTAATGGAGACACCGTCGGCATCGGCGTGATCTGTGAATGGACCGGTGAACGCAGAAATTTCATCAATGCCGTCATCACGCTGCAGGAAACTCAGGACCGGACGAACTGTGTTGCTCAAATCGACAGACCATGTAGCCTCATGATGGCGACGACTGTTGCCATTTGAGACTACTAGCTTGTCAATTCTCGTTTGATAGCTGCCGAAGGACGTACCGATTTGTGAAAACCTGATCTGGGCCGTTGCATCGAGTTGAATCGGAATGCCAGTCGTCAATGAAGCGTTACCGTTCGAACTCTGAACGGGATACCACTGCGTCCCATTGTTCCTGACCTCAATGCTAGGTTCCGGGCCATTGGTGACCACGTAGTTTAGGGTTGGCTCCACGAGGCCACTGAGATCAACCGACCAGATCGCCGTTGCTCCGCCAAACGAAACTCCTCGATCGAGCACCAGTTCACCAGAGCTGATCTGAACAGAACTATTTAGTCCCGTTTGCTCCGTCCAACCACTCAGCTGAGCGAAGTTACCGACAGAAAAGTCTTCCACAAGGACGGGAGCATCCTCAATGAGGAGGTTATCGAACAATGAAAACTCATCATTATTGTGCTCTCCATGGAAGCGAATCTGGAAATTGGATCCTAATGAAAGTCCGAAAGACGTCAGGTCAATAACAATCGTCTGGCTTTCACCGTTGGTGTTGATTAGATCCCAGATTGGATGCCATGTAACTCCATCCTCGCTGACTGCGATTCCACGTCCACTTCTATGGCCAGTAAACGTCCCGGACCCCATTGTTCCACTATCGGTGCTCTGCAATGAAAAACTTAGCGTTGAATTGGCTTTCCCACTCAAGTCAACGGTCCAGGTCGCATCGCCTGAATGAATCCGATCGTCACCTAAACGTGAAAACGCAAGCTGCCCATCTGCAACGAAAACCTCAGAACCGTAAAACTCGAATCCGGTAGGTGGTTCGCTGCCGCCCGTCTCAAAATTTTCGGCAATCGCAGTGCTGCCGAGTCTTAAAGACGACGTGCCAAGCAATCCACCACTGACAATCTCCACCTGATCGAAAGAATCCTCTTCATAGAACGCCCAGCCTAACGGTGCCGTGGGGCCAACCGCCGCAGAATTGAAATCCTCGTGTACCACATCGAGCGGCGTCTGTTCGACAATTTGGAAATTATCGTAGAGTCTGTTCCCGACATTCCCAAAGTATTGAAACTTGACCTGAACAGTTGATCCAAGAGCGAACGGCAGATCGGCGGTCGTCAGGTCAATCTCAACCTGAGTGGTACCGCTCGGAGTCGATTCGTTCCAAATCGGATACCAAGTTGTGCCATCGATGCTAATGGAGACACCGTCGGCATCGGCGTGATCTGTGAATGGACCGGTGAACGCAGAAATTTCATCAATGCCGTCATCACGCTGCAGGAAACTCAGGACCGGACGAACTGTGTTGCTCAAATCGACAGACCATGTAGCCTCATGATGGCGACGACTGTTGCCATTTGAGACTACTAGCTTGTCAATTCTCGTTTGATAGCTGCCGAAGGACGTACCGATTTGTGAAAACCTGATCTGGGCCGTTGCATCGAGTTGAATCGGAATGCCAGTCGTCAATGAAGCGTTACCGTTCGAACTCTGAACGGGATACCACTGCGTCCCATTGTTCCTGACCTCAATGCTAGGTTCCGGGCCATTGGTGACCACGTAGTTTAGGGTTGGCTCCACGAGGCCACTGAGATCAACCGACCAGATCGCCGTTGCTCCGCCAAACGAAACTCCTCGATCGAGCACCAGTTCACCAGAGCTGATCTGAACAGAACTATTTAGTCCCGTTTGCTCCGTCCAACCACTCAGCTGAGCGAAGTTACCGACAGAAAAGTCTTCCACAAGGACGGGAGCATCCTCAATGAGGAGGTTATCGAACAATGAAAACTCATCATTATTGTGCTCTCCATGGAAGCGAATCTGGAAATTGGATCCTAATGAAAGTCCGAAAGACGTCAGGTCAATAACAATCGTCTGGCTTTCACCGTTGGTGTTGATTAGATCCCAGATTGGATGCCATGTAACTCCATCCTCGCTGACTGCGATTCCACGTCCACTTCTATGGCCAGTAAACGTCCCGGACCCCATTGTTCCACTATCGGTGCTCTGCAATGAAAAACTTAGCGTTGAATTGGCTTTCCCGCTCAAGTCAACGGTCCAGGTCGCATCGCCTGAATGAATCCGATCGTCACCTAAACGTGAAAACGCAAGCTGCCCATCTGCAACGAAAACCTCAGAACCGTAAAACTCGAATCCGGTAGGTGGTTCGCTGCCGCCCGCCTCAAAATTTTCGGCAATCGCAGTGCTGCCGAGTCTTAAAGACGACGTGCCAAGCAATCCACCACTGACAATCTCCACCTGATCGAAAGAATCCTCTTCATAGAACGCCCAGCCTAACGGTGCCGTGGGGCCAACCGCCGCAGAATTGAAATCCTC
The DNA here is from genome assembly GCF_007741535.1 of Rubripirellula lacrimiformis. NCBI lineage: Bacteria > Pseudomonadati > Planctomycetota > Planctomycetia > Pirellulales > Pirellulaceae > Rubripirellula > Rubripirellula lacrimiformis. The sequence goes on along the minus strand of NZ_CP036525.1, from coordinate 1,817,953 downwards.
GTGTACCACATCGAGCGGCGTCTGTTCGACAATTTGGAAATTATCGTAGAGTCTGTTCCCGACATTCCCAAAGTATTGAAACTTGACCTGAACAGTTGATCCAAGAGCGAACGGCAGATCGGCGGTCGTCAGGTCAATCTCAACCTGAGTGGTACCGCTCGGAGTCGATTCGTTCCAAATCGGATACCAAGTTGTGCCATCGATGCTAATGGAGACACCGTCGGCATCGGCGTGATCTGTGAATGGACCGGTGAACGCAGAAATTTCATCAATGCCGTCATCACGCTGCAGGAAACTCAGGACCGGACGAACTGTGTTGCTCAAATCGACAGACCATGTAGCCTCATGATGGCGACGACTGTTGCCATTTGAGACTACTAGCTTGTCAATTCTCGTTTGATAGCTGCCGAAGGACGTACCGATTTGTGAAAACCTGATCTGGGCCGTTGCATCGAGTTGAATCGGAATGCCAGTCGTCAATGAAGCGTTACCGTTCGAACTCTGAACGGGATACCACTGCGTCCCATTGTTCCTGACCTCAATGCTAGGTTCCGGGCCATTGGTGACCACGTAGTTTAGGGTTGGCTCCACGAGGCCACTGAGATCAACCGACCAGATCGCCGTTGCTCCGCCAAACGAAACTCCTCGATCGAGCACCAGTTCACCAGAGCTGATCTGAACAGAACTATTTAGTCCCGTTTGCTCCGTCCAACCACTCAGCTGAGCGAAGTTACCGACAGAAAAGTCTTCCACAAGGACGGGAGCATCCTCAATGAGGAGGTTATCGAACAATGAAAACTCATCATTATTGTGCTCTCCATGGAAGCGAATCTGGAAATTGGATCCTAATGAAAGTCCGAAAGACGTCAGGTCAATAACAATCGTCTGGCTTTCACCGTTGGTGTTGATTAGATCCCAGATTGGATGCCATGTAACTCCATCCTCGCTGACTGCGATTCCACGTCCACTTCTATGGCCAGTAAACGTCCCGGACCCCATTGTTCCACTATCGGTGCTCTGCAATGAAAAACTTAGCGTTGAATTGGCTTTCCCACTCAAGTCAACGGTCCAGGTCGCATCGCCTGAATGAATCCGATCGTCACCTAAACGTGAAAACGCAAGCTGCCCATCTGCAACGAAAACCTCAGAACCGTAAAACTCGAATCCGGTAGGTGGTTCGCTGCCGCCCGTCTCAAAATTTTCGGCAATCGCAGTGCTGCCGAGTCTTAAAGACGACGTGCCAAGCAATCCACCACTGACAATCTCCACCTGATCGAAAGAATCCTCTTCATAGAACGCCCAGCCTAACGGTGCCGTGGGGCCAACCGCCGCAGAATTAAAATCCTCGTGTACGAGAGCAATCGGGGGGGAAAGTAGCAGTGATTGCGTTCTGCCGACGCCGTCAGGAATGATCCGTGGACTCGTTAATTGATCCCAAAGAAATGCCCAATCAGTTGGCGCGGTATCGCCTAATGCTGCTGATTCAAAATCATCGGCCTTGGTGATAGTTGCCGATGTCACCGGGCGGAGCTCGAGCGACTGGCTTCCGTTAATTCCATTCGCGACAATGCGGACGGTGCTTTGGCCGTCGTCAAAGAATGTCCAGGAGTCAGACGGTGCGTCGGTGCCGAGTCGTGCGGTTTCAAAGTGATCGAATCCAGCGAAGGATGGTACCGGTAACGTTAAGGTCCTTAGATTTGGTAACAAGTTCAGAGTTGCAACCGTCGTTGGTGCGAATGCATCGATCCGAGTCCCCAACGCGTGCAGCTCGCGCAAATCAGTCAGGCTTCCCAGAGCACTAAACAATTCAATGTCGATATTGTCACTGATGTCTAACGATCGCAAGCGTGATAGTCCGACCGTTTCACCAATTTGAATCCCGGCGGCAATCTGTTGTGGCTGCAGAGCGTTGAGGGCAACGTGCCCAAGCTGGTTTCCGGAAAGATCGAGCGTGCGAAGATTGACAAGTTTTTCGATGCCCGTCAAATCCTTGATGCCTCGGTTGGACGCGTCAAGCTGCGTTAGCGAGGCGAGGTCCGACGCCCGGAGCTGGCTGTGGACTACCGTCCCGCCGTTTGTGACGGGGCGTCCGAGTTGCTGATGGATCGCAACTAGTAAGCCAACGTCAGAAATCTGATCAATGATGGGATCGAGTGGATTCAGTACATCTGAAAACGACAGTTCCGCAGCGGCGGGATTGCTCTGCGGCTCGGTAATCAAACCGTCCAGGATTTCGATGGGCTCGCCGACGAATACATCATTGCCACTGTCACCAATCAACAGATCTAGGCCAGGGCCTCCGACCAAAATGTCCTGCCCTTGACCACCGATCAATCGATCGCGATCGGGTAGCGACGACGACTCGTGCGTCTGTCCACGGATCGGCGCCTCGAATTCGATCGTGAATGCCTCACCTACTTCAAGAGCACCGATGTCCGCTTGGACGACACCATCGAAATTGCCATCGACAGGACGTGACCGCCCACGTTGATCCTTCGTGGCCGTCGTGTCACCGCGATCAATTGCTGGGCTAAGCGGTGTCGGAGCGTGTGTGAGCGTCGCGCCGCCGTTGTCCGACAATCCACCCAAGTACGCATCGATGGGAAGTGCAACGGTCCCGATTTGGTTGCCCTGGGTACCGTGTGTGATTCCAGTCAACCCAACATCAGCGCCAATCAAGTTGTAGGCACTTGCAGCACTTGCCGCACCGTAGAAATCGTCGATCGAATTCGCCGCGCCACGAGTGTTGCCGGCGACGATCGAGTTTTGCAGAAGGATCGAGTTCGCATCAAAGACACGGATGCCACCACCAAGTCCGGTACCGTTCTCCGTATTGTCACTGCGGTTTCGTGTAATGGTCGAGTTACGGATCTCGATCGTTCGTCCTGTATTCTGGTCGGTAAAGATCCCACCACCGTTGGTGCCAGCCGCGTTTTGCGAAAACGTACTGTTATCGATCGAAAGGGAGTTTCCAATGTTGAAGATCCCTCCACCGCCGAAAGTGGCAGTGTTGAAAGAGAACGTGGATTCTGAAACAGTCAATGCTCCATTCTCGCTGCGCACGCCACCGCCCGTCGTGCGAGATATGTTTTCGCTGATAGTGCTGGCAAGGATCATTAGTGATCCGCGATCATTGAAAATTCCGCCACCGGAATTTGAGGCCTGGTTCGATACGACGTCGCTATGAGAAACCGTCAGCGACTCGACATTTCGAATTGCGCCGCCAGTGCCAGTTACGTTGCCGCCCGTAAGTGTCAACGCATCAATGACAACTGCACTGGCTATGTTCCCGTCCCCATCATCAATGTTGAAGATCCGGAATCCACTGTTTCCGGCGTCAATGGAAAGCAACGACGCGCCGGGTCCCGCGATAGTGAGACCATCGGAGATCGATAGCTGTCCTAGGAGCGACGAGAGCTGAATCGAGCCATTCAAGCGCGGCGCGAACCCGATGACCTGGGCACCTGGAGTGTTGTTCGTTGCAACGATCGCTTCGCGAAGACTGATTCCTGTCCCGCCAGGCGTTCCGACCAAATCTCCCACGCTCGTAGTGACTCCATCGCTTTCGTCGATCAACGTATCCACAATCACATCGGCCGCTCCAAAGACATTGGGCGTTGGAGTACCAACATTGAGCGTGTACACACGTAAGTAGTAAGTACCGGCTTCGATGGCGCGCAGGTCGAATGCTTGTTGCTTGATTGCGAGCACAGCCCCCGTGGAATCGAGGAGGTCAGCAGCAACTTGTCCGTCAAAGCGGATCGCCTCGCCGCTCTTTCCATCGCCGAGGGTCGTGAATTGGAACCAACGTTCAGTCGTACTCTGCAGGATGAATGGGTCGCCTCCATTGTCAAACAATTCGGGACGGCCGGTGCCACGATCGACCACGAAGGTCCCGCTACCGGCGACCGAGAAATTCTCGAGCACATCGAAGGTGCTGGGAATCTTGGTCTGGCCACGCGAGCCATAAATCACATAGACCGTTCCGGCTTCGCGATCCCCTGTTTCGTTGGAAGACAATCCGGCTGGAATCACCAAATCGTCGACCTCATCCGAATTGAGATCGAGACTTGCAGCAATGAATGCTCCCCCGAGAGCGTCAAACCCTGCGTCACGCTGCGGTTGGCGCGGTCCGTTATCCAGAGTGCCGTCCGCGACACCCTTGCTGTCCAGAATTGTGTTGCCCGAGGTTTCATTGAAGCGATACCAATTAGCAAGCGACGCTTCGGAACCAACAACGCCCGTGGTAGCAAGATTCGCTATCGTGCTTGAATCGAGTGCCACATTCCAAATACTCAAATCGGCAAGTTCGCCAACGAACGCTTGGCTTGAATCGAATCCGCCACCCACTGCATCCTGGTCCTGTCCGATTACCAATCCGCCAGTATCAATGTTGATCTGGCCACCAGCGTAATTGTAGCGAGTGGGGTTGCCGGCAACGTTAACGTCATTCATCGAGTTGCCGTCGATGAACAACGAAACTTTGTTCGAAGAATCACTGACGGTGATCGCAAAGTGATGGAATTTATCACTGGTGTCGGGTACGGTCCAGGTAAACGTTTCCCCGTCAACTTGCAAACGGGCCGACGTGGGGTTGATAAAGTCAAGCAGGAATTCGTTGGCGTTGTTTGTATTGGCACCACTGATCAACGAATAGGTGGTATTTCCGGTTGCAAAGCGGGGACGGGCGACAATGCCGATTGTCAACTCCGATCTATCATTCAGAACGGAGTTCGGCAGTCGCAATGCGTCGTCGTCAAATTTCAGATAGCTTTGAAGTGCAATTAGCTGGCCGGAGAACGGCAGGACAACGTCAGCATTGGCAAGCAGCAGGCTGCCCGAGTAGCTGGAGATTGAATAAAAGACGGATACTAAATCATTATCACTATTGGTTGGTTGAACGATCGCCAAGTCGGCTTGCTTGTCGCCGTTAAAGTCACCGACAGTTGGCAGTAAGTGGTTGCCTACGATCGTGGTGTCGGCACTATCCAGTAATGTGCTGACGTCTGAACCGCCGTAGTAGATTTCGAGGACGTCGCTGCGAAGGATCGCCACATCGTCGTAACCGTCGTTGTTGAGGTCGCTGAGCCCAACGATCTTGAATGGGGCGGGCCCGTGCATAGCGCTGAGTTGCGTCGTGTTGAAGGTGACACTATCGGCGTCGGCAAAGACGATGTCTTCGAGGTCGTCACCGTTGATGTCGCCGACAACGGTTGCCGAGTAGCCATTACCGGACAACCCGATCACCGCAGGGTCGACCGCAAGGATTGCGTTAGTAACCGACGTGACGCCAACTGTTAGCTGTTCGCCACCAAAGATGTACCCTGAATAGCTGCCACCACTGGAGACTTGCTGACCAAAGACGAGAACATCGTCCTTGCCATCACCGTCATGGTTGAGCAACTCAACACTCGGACGGCTTCCCGTAAAGAGGTCTGTTTGACTGAGGAGAATGGTGCGACTATTAGTAGCATTTAGGAAGTCACCGACGAATTGCTGATTCCAGTAACGAGGCCACAGGGTTGTTGCTGCCGGAGATTCTGCGCCCAGGACAACGGTGATCACTGTTTCCGGGTTGCCGCTTAACGAGTTGGTTTGCTGACGGACAAACGTCAGGTCGCCGAATCGGTCGCCGTTGATGTTGCCGTGCTGCTGCGCGGGATATCCAATGGCTTGATGATCAATGATGAAACTGGCTTCGTTTTCAACCGTCGAGAGGTCGGTCAGTTCGACCGGACCCAATAGGACATAACTGAAGTCCCGACCGCTGACGATGTAGTCGTCTTCGAAATCGCCGTTGAAGTCCCCGATTGGCGCCAATGCAGAGAGTCGTTCACCATCGGATACCCCGGTAACACCCAGAGCCGACGACTCAAATGCAGCCACCGTCGTCGGTGACGAATCCAGTTCTACACCACTCCGCGCCAGGTCAAACGGAAGTGAAGGCGTTGCCAGCCCGTATTCGTACAACTCCGATTCGAACAACCCAGGAAAGAATCCAGAAGGTAGCGCTGGCAAGTGCGGAAACGCGGTTGGTGCCGAGACCGCCTCGGTGCCACCGTAGATCGTGTCGTTTCCAGTACCACCATCAATGTCGTCATTGCCTAGACCGCCGGCGATATAGTCGTTTCCGGGTCCGCCAAGAATCGTGTCGGCCAGTACGGTGCCGAAGGCGTAGTCGTTACCGGGGCCAAGGTCTATCTTCAATGCCGCTTCGCGGGCTCCCTGCTCATAGTCGCCCAGATCGATACCCCATTCATCGCTGGATGTCGCTGCTGCACCACTGATGCGAAGGTTCGCGAGTTTTTGGATTTCTGCGAGCGTCAACGAAGATCCGTAGACTCGGACATCATCGATTTGACCGTTGAAATACTCGCTGGCATTTGTTCTTCCGACGGCGAAGTTTGCTGAACTCGGAACATTATGATTTACCGAAGGGGTGTCGCTTCCCTTCAGTTCTCCATCAACGTAGATTTGCCGCGTGGTTCCATCATAGGTAGCTGCAACATGATGCCATGCACCAACAAGCGAACCCGTGGTTACTGCCAGATCGTTACTCCACCAGTAGTTCAGGAGGCCACTTCCATTCAGCCGCAATGCATTCACTTGAGAATCCTGGCCGTAGTTCCCCCAGCTAATAATGCCACCATTCATTGAGTTGGGTTTAATCCATGCCGCCATCGTGTAGGGCGAATTTCCAATCGGAACATCCGCTGATGTGGCCGACACATATTGCCCGGTTCCATTGAGTGTCAGCACATCGCTCAAGACTGAGTTGTCAGATAAGATCGAAGCACCACCCTGCAAAGTCCCGAGATTGTCGTGACCGCTGACGTCCTGCACCGCATCGTTCGCAAATGAATAATGCAACTTTGCGGTCGTGTCATTGGCAATCTTCCCCAATGGTGGGAACTTAAATTCGGGGTCGGCGTGGACGACGTCGTCGCCGCTGCGGGTGTCGAACTCCGTGCTTTCGACGTCACGAGTTTGATAGAACTGGTATTGCTGTTCATAAACAGCAAGACCTTGTGAATCAGCTTTGGTAACGAACTCTTGCGTGCCGATGTCCCAAACCAGGCTGGTGAATTCATAACGATGCAGCCCGGTGTTGTAGCGAATCGCTGCGTTGTCGGGCACGAACAGGCCGCGGCGGTCGAGGTCACCGCCCAAGAACAACACTCGGTCGTTACCGTCACCACCGATAAATTGGTCACTCTGCGTGGGGATGTAGGTTTGAGTAGCGGGGTCGAAATTGGTGCCGGGTTCGTTACCCAATAACGGCAACGCATCGGGGATGATTTGGAAGGTGTCGTCGTCATCGCCGCCGAACAGCAAATCGCTGGCGCCGCGATCTTTGCCTCCCGTCAGCACGTCGTTGCCAGAGCCGCCAAAGATCCAATCTTCGCCTGCACCGCCTTGCAGGATGTCGTTGCCGGGCCCGCCCAGAATCACGTCGCGGCGATCGGTGTCTTCGCGGAGCGATAGGCTGACCTCCAGCGGGTTAGCAAGCGTAGCGACGTCGACACCGACGAGATTCAACCGCAGGTCGTAGAGCGTCGGGACGATGTTGGGACTGCTGACTTTGATGTAGTAGTCCGTATGGGCGGCAAGTGAGCTTAGATTTGCGAGAGTCGAAGAATCACCGCTGGTGGAGAAGCCTCCCAGTGTCAGCGGAGTCCGCGGGGTACCTGGGTTCGAGCCATCGACGATCGGGGCACCGGTCTGTGGATCGACGTCAGCGACATTCCAAACTTCGATTAGCAATCCATCGATTGGTGATCCGCTGGCGATTTCGATCTCGCTGGTCGCCGATGCCACGTCGGCGAGTGAGAAGCGGTACCAATCGACATCCGTGGGACTGTCGATCGAAAGGCCGGTGAAAGTGACCACACCCTGGTCAAGCGTCTTGCCGCTGAACGTTGTGTTGACTTCGTTGGCGCTGGTTTCGGAAACACTGGGAGCAATCAATGCGAATGCTTGCGCAGGAATATCGTTGCGTGCTCGCCGCCCCGTCGATCCAAGCGAACTTTCCGCTTTGTCGACCAAGATTGCATTGCCGCTTCGGATCGTGACTACGTCATCACCCGCTCCGGCATCGATCCAAACGGATTTTTGCACGGTCGGACCGACGTTGATTGTGTCGTTGCCGCCCAGGGCATCAATGAGAATGACTTGGAAATCACCTTCGGGCGGGATGAGGCTGGCCAGCAGTTCCGAATCGCTCATCGCAGTCGCTGCGGTGGCGATGTCGCTGAGCGCGTTGCCTCGCAATTCCGTGTCCGTCTCGCTGAGCAGTTGATCGAGGCGGAATCGCAAATCGTTATCGTCGTTGCCAGTGAAGTCCAAGCGGACTTGGGCGCTGAAGCTGAAGTTGCCGTTGTTGTTGGTCAGCCGTGTGACGAGGTGATGATCAGTCAATAAGCCAGGTTCGGTGACAAAGTCGACGTTGATTTGGTCGGCCGCGTTGGATCCGCCGATGTACCACACCAAGTCGGACTCCTTGGCGTACTCTTTCCACTCATCGCCGGCCAAACCGCCATCCATCGACTCGAATGTCGTGCCATCGGAGCGGATCAGCGTGTCACTACCGCCGTTGCCGTACATGAAGTCCAGCGTCGTACCGCCGTACAGCGTATCCGCTTGCTGGCTGCCCAGTAGCCGGTTCAGCCCGGTGACTTCCTGGTTGTAGGCAAGACGGTAGGGGCCGGTGGGTGATGACTCGTCCAGATCGAGCAGCCCGTTGTCGTTGAGGTCGAAATCGTCAACGGTCAGTTTGCCCATGGCGTCGACGTAGACGCCGAAGCTGGTGCGATCAATCCGCAAACTGCTCGTCGCGTGTGTCAACGTCAGCTTGTTTTCGGCATTCAAGCCAACGGTGACGCCGCTCAAACCGGGCGCGTTGGTCTCCGGGTTGATCGCCGCGTTAATCGCCGCTTGTAAGTCGCTGACCAAGTCCGCTGGCGATGCGTTGGCGGTGGTCGCCTCGATGGGCAAAAGGACTCGAACGGGCATGGCGGAAGCAATGAAGTCACCGCTAGCGTTGAGGCTTCCAAGCGTCACTTGAAAGAGGGTGTCCAACAGCAATTTGCCGTCGGTAGGAACGCTGTCGGTGGCAGCGATGGTTGCGACGCCAATCGATGACGAATCCCCGCTTACGAATCCAAGCTGGTTGAGCGATCGGGCGGGATCAAAACTCCAAGCGTACAGCTCGTTGGTGCCTTCACCGCCGACAAGATCGTCATTTCCTTGACCAGCAAACAGCACGTCGTGATCGCTGGTCGATCCGCCGCCGCCATCTCCCCACAGTCGATCGCTACCGCCAAAGCCGAACAGGTTGTCGCTGCCGATGCCGCCGTCCAGACGATCGCGACCGTCGGACCCAATCAGAGTGTCGTTGCCGCTGTTGCCGTCAAAGACACCGACCCAATCTTGGCTGCGCTCCGCCAGGGCCGAGAGGTCAATCGTGCCCAATCCGGAAATCTTAGAAATCGCAGCGGATTGAACCGCCAATTCAGTGTAGAAACCGATCGTATCGTCGCCGGCGAGTCCAGCGATGCGGAATTGTTCGACCAGGAGGTTGCCGCTCGAATCGAGCATGTTGACGGCGATCGCGAAGCCGTTGTAGCGAACAGATGCTTGGCCCGCTTGCTGACCAATCAGAATCGTGTCGTTACCCGAGGTGCCGTTGATCGTCAAGATATCGGTGGCGTTGTCATCCGGCACATCGTCTTGACTGGCGTTTCCATAATGGCCGTCGATGGTGTCTGTACCAGTATCAAAGTTTCCTGATGCACCGAGTGATGTGGACAATACGAAAAGGTCAATGCCGCTGCCGCCGTACTGCGTATCGCTACCATCTTGGCCGTCGATGAAGTCGGTGCCCGCACCGCCCCAGATGATGTCATCGCCTCCACCGCCGTAGAGTTGGTCTTCGCCGCTGCCGCCCAGCAGCGTGTCATCGGCACCTGAGACATCGGCATTCGTTCGAGTGTCGTAGGCCGGACCGGCGAATTCATCGCCGCTGATGTAGTCGTTGCCGCTGCCGCCGGAGAGTAGTTCCTGGCGGAGGTTGCCGTAAAGGAAGTCGCCTCCGGCCCCGCCGAAGAGCTGATCGCCGACGAGCAGCTTTTCGGTTGCCACATCGCTGGTTGGTGCGAATGCGTAAAGCGTGTCGCGATCAGCGCCTCCGTACACACGTTGGCCAGCTTGGTTGGATCCGTTGCCCGCATCGGCACGCAGTATGTCGTCGCCGTCATCGCCGTAGACTTGGTCAATGCCATCGCCGCCGCGGACGGTGTCATCGCCCGCTCCACCACGCACGACGTCGTCGCCGTCGCCGCCTTCGACGACTAAATCGGCACCGGAGCCCGCGTCGATGTAATCAACGCCAGTACCGCCACGCAGTTCGTCGACATCCGCGCCACCGAACATCACATCGCTATCGTCACCGCCATCGAGAACGTCACGACCGTCGCCGATATCCCCGTCGATCGACAGTCCGACGACGATCTTAGGCGTGATCAAGATCGTCGGTAGGTAACCGGTGGGATAGGCCGCTTCATTGGCGGCGAAATCGGGCGGAAGAACAAAGTCGTTTGTGCCGAGCTCGTAATCGAGTCGGGTTCCCCGCGCGAGGCCACCGAACATGACATCGTTGCCCGCACCGCCGCTGAGCGTATCGTCGCCCAGTCCGCCGACCATCCAGTCATTGCCCCCTTCGCCGTACAGTTTGTCGATGCCAACGCCTGCGATGATTTCGTCGTTGCCCGCACCGGCGTGGACGGTGTTGTCGCCGTTGCCGGTATAGATGATGTCGCGACCGCCCAATGTCGTGATCTTGTCATGGCCATCAAAGACCATCGGATTCAGCGTCGAGCTGACCGGCAGATTGTTCGCGAACGTGATCGAGCCGTCATCGCCAAGCACATAGTTGTTGCCGCCGCCGGCCTCGATTTCGTCGGATTCACCGCCAGCGATGATCACGTCCATTCCATCGCCGGTTTTGATCTTATCCAAACCCGCCGAAGCGGTCGGCTCACTCGTCGCCGACGACGTTAATAGAGGGCCGAGTCGGTCGATCACGCCGCGATCGCCGATGATGACGTTGCTGCCGGTCGTCCCAGCCGAACCCACGGTGATCACGTCGGAACCTTCGCCGCCAATGACCAAGTTGTTGCCACCACCGAGCGTGATGTCATCTTTGTCACCGGCCACCGGCGGGCCGCTTTGCAGGTCGATCGCGATGCCGCCCGAGAGAGTCACCACCGCTTGGTCACCGATCACTCGATTGTTGCCGTCGCCCGCCGTGACGATGCTGCCGCCGCTGCCCGCCAGAATGATGTTGTTGCCATCGCCCGCCGAAATCGTGTCCTTGCCATCGCCCGCTGAGATGATCGTCGCAATCGCGGCCAAGGTAATCGTGGCGTTGTCGCCGATCAGTACATTGTTGCCACCCTTGCCATCGATCACATCCGCACCGCCGAGTCCGATGATGCGGTTGCCCGATGCGTTGCCTGTGAGGGAGTCATCGGCGGATCCGCCGGTCACATTTTCAATTCCGGCGACACTGCCGGTCTGGTTTGCACCGGTCGTGAGATTGACGGTGACCTTGGTGCTCCAAAGGCGATAATCCAAGTGGTCGGCGCTGCCGCCGCCGCCATCGGTCGTCCCCGTCAACTTGGCCAGCGACTCGATCGTGAAATGATCGTCAGCCAAACCGCCGGTGAGACTCTCGATCCGGTCAAAGTGGGGAACATCCGTGATCGAACCCCGGTTTTCACCTTGGATCGTGGCGACGAGGGAAGACGTTTTGGCGGACAGATCAAGCTTGTCGCTATCTGCATGGCCGAGCGTTGTCGTACCACGCAACTGGCCACTGATCGAGCCTGATGAAGCGACCACGAATGAATCGTCGCTGTCCCCACCGGTCAGGTCTTCGAAGCCTTGGAACTGGAACGAACCATTGATATTTCCCTGGTTCGCACCCGTGATGTTCCAGGTCGCGTTGGCATCGGCACCGATCAGCGTATCGCTGGCCGAACTTCCGATCACCGACTCGATTCCGACATAGCTGCCCAGCGATGTTGCCGTTGACGTTCGTCGGTTGACTTCGACCGCAGCGGGTGCGGATGCGTAGTTCAGCGTGTCCGTGCCAGCCCCGCCGTTGATGGTTCCTGTGATGCTTCCGCCGCTGAAGGCAAAGACATCATTTTGAGGTCCGCCGTTGAGATTCTCGAAACGCGAGAAGTGAAAATCGTCATCAATGCGTCCGCCGCCGATCGAGTTGATAGTCCACAACCGCGTGGTGCCCGCGGGCTGACTCAGGTTCAAGGTGTCGTTGCCGCTGCCGCCCACCATCGATTCGATCCCTTCGACCAATTCACCGTCGGGGTTTATCACCGTGTTGGAAGACGTGCCGTCGGAAACACTGATGCTGCCCAACGTCACATTCAGGTCGATCGTCACAGCACTGAAATCAAATTGATCGCTCGCGCCACCGACATCCGAAATCGTGTCTTGTCCCCAACCGTTTTCAAACAGGTACAAATCGCTTCCGCCACCGCCGGCAAGCGTGTCGTTACCGGAACCGCCGACGAACGTGTTGTTGCCGCTGTGCCCGATCAACGTGTCATTGCCGCCGCCGCCAATCATCGTCACCGGGATGGATGAACTGACGCTTGAATCAACGACCAATTTGTCGTTCCCACCACCGCCATCGAAATGGATTTGGTTGACGCCACTGTAATTTCGGCGCAGCTTGACCGTGGTGTCGCTGTCGATCACCCAATCATATGCGACTTGGATGGAGCCGTCGGGCAATTGGCTGACCGCAAAGGTTTCGTCGTCGTTACCGTTGGATCCAGCGGTGCGGTTTTGTGCAAACGGACCGGCGTTCAGCACCAGGGTGCCATCATCAAAGACCGGATCACCGGTTTTCAGATCGGCGACATTGATGCCGTTTCCACACGAATAACCAAAACTAAATATTTGCTGGTCGATGATCGAATACTCATCGCTGTAGAACAGAAATGAGTATTCCAAGTCCAGCACGGCATTGAGTTCACCATGGGCGTCGAACACACAGACGCCGGGGATATTGGGAGTCGATTTTAACTGTGCCAGCCCGATCAATTCATCGAAGTAAAGTTTGCCGTCACCATCCAAGTCGTTCCAATTGAGACCGATTTTGCCTTCAACACCGCCCGTCAAATAGACGCTGGCGATCAAGATATCGATGCCGATGCCGGCTTTCACGCTGAGGTTGAATTCGACTTCGTCGATGTCGGCACCGGTGGAAACGTCAGCCAGGTCACCGAAGTACAACCCATCCAGGAAGTTGCCCGTTTGTGAAATTCCACGGGTATCGAAACCCAGGGAGAAATCCAACTTGGCGCCGACGCTGCCGCCGATCCGGCCGAACGGTCCCAGCTTCGTTCCGAACGGCAGACTCAGATCCAGTGTGGGAATGTCCCATTCCAGCAGTTCGACGGTTTCGCCGGTCAGCAATTTGAATGCGTTCAGCGGGTTGGAAAGGATCGGGATCGACAATCCGTGCCCACCCTCGGTCGCCGATCTCGCCAGCTTCTTCAGTTTGGATTTGGTGCTGGCCTTGTCGGCGGAAGAACCACTGGAATTGTTGACTTGTTGATCAATGGTTTGAGTCGTCGGCAGCGTGGTGCTGGCCGCCACGCTGACTTGTGTCGTGGCGTCGGTGACATCGATCTTTCCCGACGTGTATTCATAGCTGACCTTAATCTGACCGGTTTGCGGTTCGCTGAATCGGATGGATGTGGTCGGCGTACCGCCGCTTTGGCTGTGGATGACCGTGTACTGATTGGCCCCCAACAGGACGCCATCCGCTCGGACGCTGACGGAACCAGCCTTGGCGGCGTTTGCCAATGGCAGCGATGCGTCCTTGGCAGGGTTGCTGCCGATGATTTCGCCCGTGACCGTGTTGCGGTTACCACCGGTCAGATAGAAGTCACCAAAGTTGATGACCATCCCATCGGCACCAGCAAAGCCTTTGATTTCTGCAACCGCTTTCAAAATTCCATCGATTGCGTCCAAGGCCTTTTTGGCCTTAGCGATTTCGTCAAACTTGCCGCTGGAATAGGCTCCCAGATCCAAGAAAGTGACCACCGGACCATCAAAAAACTCGGACAGTTCGCTGAAACCAGGGACGGGACTGCGGAGGAAATCGATCACGGGTCTGGCCGGTTCGATGTACTTTTCGAACAGTTCAAACGCGGGACCCGCGATCGATTCGAAGAAACTGCCCAGGTCCAGCGATACGTCGTGGAATGCCACTTCGGGGGTTCCGCTGACAAAACCAACCGACTGCATTTGGCCATCGGGAACGTGCGTGCTGTAGCTAAGTCCCCAGTCCATGGTCAGATCCGTCGACAGTTTGGGCAGACTGCTGCCCGCGTCGGTATCGGCCGACAGCCCCAGATCAACGTAGGCTTCGGCGCGAACGCCGGCGCTGACCAGCGACTTACCGCCTCGCAGATCGCCCAGCGTCAACTTTTCGTCGTCGCCGGAGGGATCGTTGATGTCAATGAAAATCTCGCCGCGCAGCCCGGTGCCACGCGACAGACGACCGTCGCCATTGAGGTCGGATTCGATCAGCACATCGTTTTTGTCGCCATCGCGGTTGTAGTCGATCCCATCGGCCGCTTCGTTAAGCGTTTCGCCGCCAACGCCGTTGCCGTTGTAGTCTTCGATCGGATTCGAAGACGCATTCAAGTTCAAGAAAAACAGTTCACCGCTGAGCTGCGTTCCCGGTTTCAGGTTGATCTCGGCACTCAACTGAATTTCGGGCGCGCCACCGGTTCCGTCGCTGAAGCCGGTTTCCGTTTCGAAGACCGTGTTCTTGTTCAGTTCAAAGAAGAATCCATCGCGCAGATTGATCCCGAATCCGAGGTTAAAATCGTAGTCAAACGTCAGTTCCACTCCGCCTTGGGTTTCAAATTCAAAGACGACGGCATCCAGACCTAGGTCAAAGTCTGCGTCGATCACGTCACGGCCGGCCAGGTTCAAACTGATCGCGAATTCAACCTCCGCCGCTGACTCCGCCGATGACAAATCGCTGAGCGTGACTTCGACGTCTCGGTACTCCGCTTTCTCGGTCGCATTGTCTTGCGAGGGGTTGTCATGAAACAGCGGCTTCAACTTCAACACATTCGCGCCCACCGGACCGAGCGAATTGAAGATCAGCAATTGGATCTCACCAAGCAACGCATCGACGCTGTCTTCGGAATCGTTGACCAGAGTTTCAAACTGATCGATCATCGATTGCAGCTTACCGATGAAACTGGAACTCAGATCCAAACCGCCATCGATCAAGGGCAAGTTTTTCAGCAGGTCCGACGACAACCCGGATTCGATCGTCGTCAGCACCGTGCGGGTGCCTTCGATCAGCTGATCCAGACTCATGCTGCTCAAATCGGTCAGACTGCTTAAATAGTTCTCCACGCCCGCCGTCAGACCGCTGATATCGATCGCGTCGGATAGCTGGGTCGAATTTTGAAATGGATTGAATCCCGTCAACTGAATCGCGTTTTCGATGTTGCCGGCGATCGGCAACGATGCATCTAGTGACACGTCGACGGCTGCATCGAGTCCAAACGTGAAATTGCTGGCGAGGCCTCCGGAGAACAGATCCGCGATGGGAATGCTGTTCAGGCTGTTGGGCACCGCAGGCTGATCAACGGAGACGCTGATCGTTGCCGGACCGGTGCCGGCCGCATTCTTTAATGTTGCGTTTCCCGATAGTCCGGCCTGGAATCCACCCAGGGTCGCCGTCACATCCAATCCCGCGTCGATACTTGCTGTCAATGCGAACCGAGTTCCGGTGTCATCATCGGTATCCGCGGGCGTGCCGTTGTCGGAGTACGCAAACACATACGGCGTCAGCGTCTTGAAATTGAAACCGACATCCAAATCGATATCCCCACCGAGCTTGACCTCGATCATTCCTCCGGTTCCGACGGAGATCGGTCCAAATTCGCCCAGCTCGAGATCCAACGGAACGCCGGTCTTAAAATCGGGATCTAAGTCCAGCGCCAGTTTGATCACTGGTTCGTAGACGTTGGCGTCGTCGTTGCCGTCCAGGAAACTGACCACGACGGTGGCCGACATGCCCAATTCGGCCTTCAACAGGTTGCTCAACAGCAGACTGAGGTTTGCTGTCGACGCGACCGATCCGCTCATTTGATCCGCGATGCTTGAAAGCGAACTGACATCGACGCCGGCATGGGACAGTTCCGTCAGGGCCCGATCCAATTCGATCAGTGCCGCAGACAATCCAGCCGTCGTGACCAACTCGGCCTCGATCACCGCACCCGTTGTGCCCATGACGCCCGTCTCGGTTGTTTCAAACTGAGCAGTTAGCCCGCTGGCACTGGATCCAGTCACCGCAACATCGCCAAGCGACTTGTCAAAGGTGAACGTGAATGGGCCGCCGGTTTTTCCGGCCACCGAGACCAAACCTGCGCCGACCGCCGTTTCCAGCGACTCTTGCACGTCCATCGCCGTCGCGGTGCTGGTGATCGTTTCGGTTTCATGGTCAACCGCTGCACCATCGGTGATCCGCAGCTTGTACGTGTGAACCGGGGCAATCGCATCGCGGACACGCTCGATCGAATCGCCGAGCAATTGCAGTTGATCCGGCGACGCACTGACGAACTGCGCTTGCTGAGTCAGTTGCTGGCGAAGCGTTTTGAGAGCTTCCAGGTCGGGTCCGCCCAGCAGCTTATCAGCGGCGGCCAACAGCCCGTCGGTGAACCCCAGCAGATCATTCGGCGTTTGATTGACGACGGGAATCGTCTCATTCAGCCCGCTAATATTGCTGTTTCGCAGCAGGTCGACGACCTGCCGCAACATACCCGCAATGTCGGACAGCGACAGGTTTTTGAAATCACCGATCACGTTCTTCAAGTCAGCCAGGCTGGGGCCGGAAATATCAAACTGTGGACGTAAGATGTCGTCCGGGTCGCTTTGCAGCGTCAACGTGATCTCTTGCGTTTCATCCAACAGCGGAATACGGACGGGCAGCGTCGCATTGCCGCTGTAGGTGAACGACGGGGCGATTCCGGCGTCACCGATCTCGCTCAACCGCAATCGTCCATCGGCATCGCTCAGCGCAAGCGAGGCACCGATCACGAAATCAGCCGTTCCGCCATCGGCGGGTTGATCACCACCGATCCCTAACTCCAACAGCCCCAGTGACGCCGTCAAGTCAATGTCATCGGCGCTCAGGACTGCGTCGGCGTAAACCCGGCTGTTGGTGGTGTCAATGTAAAACTGGTCGGTCACCGATCCCAGGATCAAGTGCCGGCCGACGACCGTCATCGAGTCGTCAAACGTGGTTTCCGAATCATCGTCATCAGCGGCACGGGCCAGAATCCCCAACGCGCCGCCCGCCGGCGAGGCACCCAGCACGCCCGTAGCCGCAGCGATCACCAAGCGATTTTTGCCCACCGGCGAGGTGGAATCGGTCAGCAGGATTCGGTCGCCGACGAAGGTCACCGATACCGTCGGTGCGGCGGCTTCGATCAGCGACTTCACGTCACCGAGCGTCTTCGCTCCGTCCAAAACCACTTGACGAGGCGTCGATCCATCGGCAAGCCTGATGGACAAATCGGGTTGATCACTGACGTCGCTATCGGCAAATCCGAACGCTCCGCCACCGGTTTGAACGGTCAATCGATTGATGGTGTTGTCGTCGGCGATCAACACCAAGTGACCATCATCATCCGTTGTCGCACGGATGCCTTCGCTAGCCAATTGGTCGGTGATGTCAAACGCCAAGTCACTGGCACCATTACTGGCGACATTCGTATCGTTATCGCTTAAATCGGCGGCCGAGATGACGACGTCTACGTTGACGCTGGTCCCATCAAATCGGTCAACTGTGATTTGTAGCGTCCCGGGTACCGCGCTAGCGGCCGTCACGGGCGCAGCGGCAACCATGCCCACGGAGATCGAGAGATCGATCGGACCTGAAAGTGTCGTGTTGGCATCCACGGTTCCACCAGCACCCAGTCGATTCAGATCCAGCCCCAATGCCAGTTCGACGCCAGCGGTGACCGTGAAACTAGCTTCAGCCCCGCCCGCCAGATTCAAGTCAGCGAATCCTAGGTCAATCGCTTCTGAAAAATTGAGGTCAATGGATCGCTGGTAGATCTCTTCCAGATTCAACTGGAACGTCACGCGGCGGTTCACTTCGTCGTAACCCAGCGTGGTCTTGCTGGTTAGGACCGAATTGAGCAGGCCGACCAGATCCCGTACGTCCTGGATCACCAATTCGGCGATGGCACCTTGCGACATGCCCAGACCAAGAACATCCCGTGCCGGATTGGCGTCGATGGACTGCTGATCAAGCAATCCGAGATCGGTTCCATGTTTGACCTGCAACGACTGTGTCGACGATCCCACCCCGACAAAGCGAATGCTGGCCCCGGCCGCCGTCGCCATCACAAAATCGCTCAGCAGAGATCCGTCACCGATGTCCACGGCCATCGCTGCATTGATGTCGCGCACCAAATCAGCCAGCCTTGTATTAGACGTCGTTGATTCGGCGGGGATCGTTACATCAACGTCAAACCTATCGAGCGGCCGAATGATTTCGCCACCGATTTCCTGGGCCGGATTCGTCGTGCTGCTCAGTCCCAACGAGAACGTCAGGTTGACGTCTTTTCCTAGACGTCCACTACTGGGCGCTGGACTGGGACCGGTCAACGTCAACGTGCTGACATCCAGCTTCGTGGCCTTGGACGCATCGATGGTGCGCAAGGCAAACTTGCCCGTGTTGCCGCCAACCGGAGCTTCGGCGATCACAGAATTATTTAAACTCTCACCCGCCAACGTCACGCCAGCCAAGGCCGCGTTGATGTCAGCATACAAATCAGCGATCGACGTGTTGCCATTGGTTCCGTCACCAGAACTTCCGGCCGGATCGATCGCTGGAATGGTCACCACGACGGGATCTTTGTCGTCCAGTCGAATGACGAGCACGGCATCCCCGCCGACAACGCCATCGGCTGCCGCGATGACCGACTCGCCCGTCACGGTGGCGTTGGAATACATCTTGGTGACCAGCGACTGAGTCTGATCGGCAAACCCGGTGATCGTGGAAATCGCATCGTCAACAAACGGAATGCCGCCGGGCACGTCCAATTGACCCGCCAATGATTGCAGACTGGTGCCCAACTGAAGGAGGAAATCCGCGGCATCCTCGGCCGACAACGGCACTTCCTCGAAATCAACGATTCCCATTTGAAAAGCACGCAAGTCCGTTTGTGCTTTGCTGAGCTTCAATCCCGATTCGATATTGGCCGCAACGTACGTCGCGCCGATTTGGTCCAAGATCTGGCCTTGCGCATACGGATCGACAACCAGATCCGCGTGGTTCACGGGTTTGTTACCCGTGCCCGCCGCTGCGGCAGTGATGGGAATCAGATTCAGTGTCGTTCCAATCCTCGCATCACCAAGAAATGGGTCGATCGAGGAAAACGTCGACACGACACCGTCACCACCGGCGGTGGTTTTGACATCCTGGTACCAGACTTCGTTCGCACCAGGAACGCCGCCGATGAATTTGTCGAAGGGCAGCAATTCGTTCTTAGGGAACGACGCTCCGTCGGGGCCCGTCCGCTGGATGAATCGATCGTTGGTATCGACTTCGGTGCTATAAATGACCGATGTTTTGACAACACGGTCCAGGTACGCGTTGGCACTACCCGCGTTCAGATCCACCAACAGATCATTGTATAAATCGACGCCGGCGGCATTCGCTTCTGGCGTATTGGCCGAATCGATGGCAGTCAGTGTTCCGTTGTTGTTGGTGTCCAGTACCGGATACTCGGGCAACTGACCTCGCAGCGCACCGACGTACTGCTGCACGAAGGCTTGTTTGTCGATCGCCGGGCTGGTGATGTCGTCGGCTGGCGAGTTTGGATCGGGACCAAAGATCGTCCCAAAGTTTGCCGTGTCTTGAAGCAAGTCATAGGCGTGATCAACCAACAAGGCCGCGGATCGGGTCGCCGGGGAAGCGGACCAGTCGTTCAGCGACAGGTTCCACGTTTCCGAAACGCCACGGTTGGGCACACCTGCCATCACCAAGTTGCCGACCGAAAGCAGACCGTTGTTATCGCGATCCGTGTAGGCAGCACTCTGCACGTACGCTCGTGCAATCAAACCACCGCTGCCGTGCGTAACCAAGTCGACTTTGGTCACGCCGTCATTTTGCGATTTGACTTCCGCGATGGTGTGGGCCAGATAGTCCAGGCCGGTATCGAACGTGCTGTCGGTGATTTCGGCGTAGGTCGCCGCCAGCGATCCATCGACAGGTGCTATCGGCACCCGCCAATCCCAAGTCGTCACGAACAGTGTCTCGCCCAGAACGTACCCGACGTTCTCCAGCGTTTTGACAATATTTTGGTAGACCTGGTCGTTGGGCTCCAGCGCCAACTTGTCCGGACTCAATCCGCGATGCGTGTACCATTCATTGATCCGGTCAGTTCGGGCTGGCTCGGCGATCAATTCACCGTTGGCACCAACGACGTCGGCAAACGTCCCAGCAAAACCGGGAATCAGGACGACCGGGTTGAGACCAGCCGCCAACAGCTGACGCGACTCGAGTTGCTCAAACAAGCTCCGTCTTTGCACCCTGGTAGCCCGGCGGCGGGAATTCACGGCACGGGACTTGGCACGCTTGCTGATTGGATTCATGGTGTCGTTTCGTACATGCATTGTTGGAGGCTATCCACCGCAAATCGGTAGGTGAAGGCGGTCCTGAGGCTCTTGTTGGGTGGATTCCAAACGGGGTCGAAGCATCGCGAGTGCTCCGGAAAGCACTCGTTTCACAGCGAGATTGGTGTCGATGTTCTCGGCGGCTTTGGAATCGATTGACGGTGTCACTTCCTGTGACACAGCAGGTTGACTCGTTTGAATGAGTCACCTTTTGCGGGCGGACCAGGATCCCCCCTCTGCAGGTATACCTGCGAGCCACCGGCCGTTGTCGTCTCCTGATTCAGCAATTTTGGAAAGATTGACAAAAAGCGTTCGTTCACGTGGTCGTATGAACCCTAGTCCTGCCAGCCGGGGCTATAAAAATCTCGCCGCCGCCGACGGATGCCGAGCTGTCCCGCTATAAACGTCGTAGCGCATCGCATCGGATACGTTCTGCCCGTCCACCAGCGCGATCTTGACCAACAGATTTCAAAAATGTGTGAGGAAACCAACGACTTACCCCCTCGCGCCCGACCGGGCGATGAATCCTCTTTGGCAGACTTGTTCCAACAGCATCGCGATCAACTGAGATCGATGGTCGCGTTTCGGATGGACCCCAATTTGCGCAGCCGTGTGGATCCGTCGGATGTGATTCAAGAATCGTTTTTGGATCTTGCCAAGCGATTCGATGATTTCAAGACGAAACAAGAGATGTCACCACTGGTGTGGATGCGGCTTGTCACGATGGAACGACTGATGGCCGTGCACCGTCGACACGTCGACACTCAAATGCGTGACGCCCGACGCGACGTGTCGATCGACCGCGATATGGGATTTGGTGCAACATCGGTTTCATTGGCTGCCGCGCTGATGGATCGTCTATCCTCGGCATCGGGAAAGCTGATTCGTTCGGAACAAAAAGCAAAACTGCACGAACTGCTTGAGCAAATGGATCCGGATGACCGCGAGATCATCGCGCTGCGAATTTTCGAAGGCGTCACCAATGGCGAAGCCGCTGAGATTTTGCAGTTAACCAAACAGACAACCAGCAAACGGTTCGTCCGAGCGATTGAACGATTGAGAAGTAAGATGCAGGATATTCCTGGGCTGACGCAGTGGTTTAGCAAGAGTTAGGAAACGCCGATGAATCGTGAATCGAATCTGTCGCATGACTTGGATCTGTTGGTGGATGAAGTCGCCGAAGAATTTCTATTCGCCGTGCGGGCAGGAGAGCGAACGAGCGTTGATGCGTTTGTGAGTTCGCATCCCAAGGTGCTCGCAAACCCCGCGCTCGGCCAACCCCTGCGACAGATGCTCGAAACGCTCCAGGCCGTGCATGGCCTGGGCGGCGAATCGCTTCCCGCTGCCGCTGTGCCTGCCAAAACTTTTACTCAGCAGCCAGCCGATTGGCCGAAGTTCGAGGACTACGAATTGCTTCGCGTCGCGGGCCGCGGCGGGATGGGCGTCGTCTACGAAGCGACGCAATTATCGTTGTCTCGAAGAGTCGCGCTCAAGGTGTTGCCCGATCACACGCTTAACAACCCCAGCGCTGTGGCACGATTCCAACAGGAAGCTCGATCGGCCGCGCAACTTCACCATACCAACATCGTGCCTGTGTTTGAGATAGGCAACGATGGCGGGCATTGTTTCTATGCGATGCAATTCATCGAAGGCTATTCGTTGGACGAGGTGATTAGCCAGGTGCGCGAGCGAGGCGAAATTGACACAGCAAAATTGCCAGACGTTTCAACGAAGGAAATGCTGGGAGGATCGACGACCGAGTCCGAAGGGACGGTTCCCAATAGCAAATCTGCTTCGCTGGACTTTTTGGTTTCGACCATTTGTTCGGACATACCGCTCGAAGCACAGCAGACGCCAAAAATCTCCGGCAAGATCGACACGGTCGTTCGTCGTCCTGGTAGTTCCTCTTTTTCGGTTTCCCAACATTCCAAACCGTACTATCGAAACGTCGCACACATTGGACGCCAGATTGCCGATGGATTGCAGCACGCGCACGAGCGAGGCGTCATTCACCGCGACATCAAACCGGCCAACGTCGTCTTGGACGCCGAAGGTGTCGCCTGGATCACGGACTTCGGACTAGCGAAAACCGATGACACCGATCTGACCCGCGACGGAGACGTCGTAGGAACCCTGCGTTACATGTCACCGGAACGTTTCACGGGAACCTGTGGCGCATACAGTGATATCTATTCATTGGGTGTCACGCTTTACGAAATGCTGGTGCTTCAGTCTCCCTTTTCGGCCCACGATCGCATCAGCTTGATCGCCGCGATCCGCGACACGCAGCCGCCTCTGCTGCGTTCGATCAACCATCGTGTCCCGAGCGATCTGCAAACCATCGTCGAAAAGGCGATGGAAAAAGATCCGCGACGTCGTTATCAAACGGCCGCCGCAATGTCGGACGATCTGGATCGCTTTCTGGATGGTCGCCCGATCCGCGCTCGGCGCGTCGGATCGGTCGAGCGGTTCTGGTTGTGGTCCAAAAACAACGTGGCGTTGGCAGCTGCGATCGCTGCAATCGCAGCGGTGCTTGTGGTGGGAAGTGCGGTGAGCACTTGGCAGGCGGTGCGGGCGACGAAAGCGGAAAAACTGGCGACGGTTGAAGCGGCTCGAGCGACGCAGGCGGAGCAAGTACAAGCGACGCTGCGAGAAAAATCGGAGGCGAACGAGCAGACGGCCATTGCGCAAGCAGACCGTGCAACGAAAGCCGAAGCGATCGCTGTGCAGGAGAAAGAAGCGACGCGGCAGGCGCTCGCGAAGTCGCAACTGGACCTCGCCGAAAAGGAATTTGAACGCGGCAAGTTTATCGAGGCGCAGAAGATTCTCGACGAGACTCCGGAGAGCTTTCGAGATTCGAACTGGCGATTCCAACAGTCGCACTCGCGCGACTTTAACGCGCAGCTTTCCATCCCCGCCGTAGGCCTCGCGTATCAAATGCAGTTGCTGCCCCGCGGGGATCGTTTCGCAGCCAGTTTTGCCTATAACCGCATCGGAATCTTTTCAGTCTCGGGTCAGCAAGTCGGCGACTGGATTCCGACAACCTCACCACGTGTCAGTTTCGGCATCGATCGCGCCGGCAACCGCCTGGCGTTCGCGAGGTCGCAAAACGAGGTCGTGGTGACGGATCTCGGCACCGGGCTGGACATTCGTAAGTGGAAATTGAACATTGGAAAAATCGGGCACGTGTTGCTGAGCCCCGATGGTGAAATTGTGCTGGCAGCAGGCGGAACAAAACTCACGGCCTATTCCACTCAGACGGACTCGCCTCTCTGGTCACAGCCTTACAAGGGCGTTGCGCCCGCTTTCAGCCCCGATGGCCGAACGGTGGCGCATCTCGTCGCCAATGCCGATTTGGAATTGAAAATCGAACTCCTGGATACGCTGACGGGAGCCGTGCGCGGAACGCTCGAAACGACGGCGGACAATCCCGAAAAGACGACTCTGCAATTCGACCAGACCGGCGACCGGCTGGCGTGTCTAGGCGGTGACGAAGTGATCCTCTGGAACACTCAGACGGGCAAGAAAAACCGAGGGCTACACTTCCCAGGCGAGACGGTGAAATGGCTAAGTCCTGATGGGGCTTCGGTCGCGACTCTCAGCGGTGCTCGCATCCGTCTGTGGGAATCAACCACCGGACGATTGCTAAGGTCTCTCAATGGTGCCGTTGCTGAAATTCGGGAATTCTTCTTTAGTCCCGATGGCAAGATGCTGCTGTCATCGCAAATGTTATCGAATGATGCCGAGGTGAATATCTGGCCGACCCGGCTCGAAGAAGGGATCGCCTCTGTGCAACTCATTCCGAAAGAGTCGAAGTGCCGCTCTATCATTTTCGATCACGATGCGTCCAACTTCTATGCAATCGCTGACCGATCTGCCGGAGCTTGGCAAACGCGAGGTGACTCGCAGACTTGGGACTTCACGACAACCCGCGAAATCCAAGACCTCGCGGTTCATCCGGTTGACAGATCCATCATCCTGTCCGAGTGGACTAAGAAAACGTTCACCCATCTGTCGCCGACCGGAGAATCGCTGGAGTCGTTTGGATTCAACCACGGCGCGAGCCTGAGGTTCAACCGCAATGGCGACCGGCTGCTCGTCGTACAGGGCGCTTTTCATGATTCGAAAGGTGCCTGGTCATTTGCAGTTTTGGAATATCCGTCAGGCAACATCCTGCAGGACATTATGTTCGGGAATGGTTCCAATGGGATCTCATCGCACCAGCCGTTCGCCGCCTTCTGTCTCGACGATTCCGCCGTCGCCACGGCCGCCCGCGTCGGTGGGATCAACGTGTGGGATTGGAAGGCGGGCAAGCTGATTCGTCAGATCGATGCCGCGCAGACCGGGAGCATCCGTTGCCTCGCATCCAGCTCCGACGGAGGACGCCTAGCCAGCGGCGGACCGGACCGCTGGATCCGTGTCTGGGATGCGGCGACGGGCCAGCTGCAAACCGCCTTCCGCGCGCACTGGGAGGGCGTGAGCTGTTTGAAGTTCAGTCCCGATGGTCGCGAAATCCTAAGCGGCAGCGATCTTGGTACCGTGCGTATTCACGATGCGGCCAGTGGAGAAGAAAGGCTTTCCTTTTACGGCCTCACAACGCCAGTCATCGACGTGGACTTCAGTCCCGATGGCAAGCTTATCGCCGCCATCACAATGGATGCAGTAACGAAAGTATGGGATCGTGAGCTTTCGATCCGACACGCGAGACTGCCCTGGAAACCGAAAGAGAACGGGCCGTTGGTAGCCACCGACGCGGACGGCTGGCAAGAACTTCTCGCACCTCTTGATCCGTTAGAGGTTGCAACGAGCGGTACCCTGTGGAAGCTTGAAGACAGCAAACTTTTCAGTCCGGTGGCGCAGTACGCGACGATACAATTGCCCGCTAATTTGTCTGGCACGAGTTATCAAGTCCGTGTCGTGCTGCGGCAACGCGATGCAAAGAGTGTCTTCCACGTCGTCCTTCCGGTTGCAGATCGGATGTGTGGATTCGAATTGGAAGGCCGTCCCGGCATCGGCATTTGGAGCGGCCTGATCCAAGTCAAAGGCCAGTTTGGTAATCGTTTGCCAGGCGCTGTTGAAGGCAAACAGGTGACGGACGCCCAGGAGCACGAGCTCGAGGTGACCGTGAGACTCGACGACGCAAACGCCATCATCACCGCCACGCTTGACGCCCGACCGCTGTACCGCTGGAAGGGGCCCCAAACGGATCTCAGCCAGCACAAGAGCTGGGCCATGACCGATCCTGGATTCCTCGCTCTCGGTTCTTTCCGTTCGATCGCAAACGAATGGGTGGTGTCAAAAGTGAAAGTGAAGCGTCTGGATCCAGCGGCGGCGATCAGGGTGGGCGCAGAAATCGACGGTGCCTGGACTACGGCTGTGGCAGAGGTTGATTCCCCACAACGTGGCGGCCGAAACGCCGATCGAGTGAACGCCGACGGTCCAACGCATCAGTCGCTTGCCCGGTTGGTGGAACAGTCGGCCAGTTCACCTAATGATAGCCAACTGGCGATTCGAGCCGCCGCCTTGCAGGTTTGGTTCGGACTCGATGCCGACTATTCGGTCACCCGTCAACGGATGCTGAATCAGGCAAGCGATACCACCGACTGCCAACTTGCTCAGCGCGTCGCCAAACTGAGCTGCATCCGCCCACTCTCTGACGCATCCCAGCGAGAAGCGGTTCTGGCTCTAGCCCATCAAGCTATGAAAACGGGCTTCAAATCAACGGAAATGCATCGGGCTCGCCTGTCGCTTGGCATGGCCGAGTACCGAGGCGGTCTGTACACCGAGTCTGCCGCCACCCTGGCCGCTGTACCGAGCACCAAGGGCGCCAACAGATGGCTCGGGGATCTGATCAAGGACACCGCGAGTTTCTATCGTGCGATGAGCCTTTTCCAGGATGGAAAGAAAAAGGAGTCCCTTGCCATCTTCTCCGAAACGGAGGCAAGAATGACTCGCCTACCCGATGGCAAGCTATACCCTCTCACCGACGATGCCAACGATGTTCGTTTGATCCACCGGCTGACCTACAAGGAGGCGAAAGCATTGCTCGCCGAAGCCAGCATCGATGAAGAACAGAATCCTTCAGAAGCCCCCGATGAACCATAACGCAGATGACGCAAATTGTGATGACGCAAACGAGGACAACCCAAATTCGTTGGCGGACAGCGACGTTCTGATTGGCCAGATCGCCGAAGAGTTTCTGGCGGCTGGTCGCACCGGCGACCCGCCAAGCTTGAATGACTTCGTCGGCTCGCATCCCGCCGTGATTGCGAACCCAGCCATCGAAAAGTCGCTCCGGCGGATGCTGGAAACCATTCGGCTTCTGCATGGTCTCGGTGGCGAATCGTCCATGGATGAAGAACATGTTGAGTCGACATCCTCGCCAGATGCCGGCTGGCCCGAAATCGAAGACTATCAGCTGCTTCGCGTCGCGGGCCGAGGCGGAATGGGCGTCGTCTACGAAGCGATTCAAGTGCCCTTGTCTCGCAAGGTAGCGCTTAAAGTCTTGCCGGGTCACACGGCCGATAACCCCAGCGCGATGGCACGATTCAAACAGGAAGCTCGCGCGGCGGCCCAGCTTCACCATACCAACATTGTGCCTGTGTTCGAGGTCGGCGACGACGGCGGGCATTGCTACTATGCGATGCAATTTATCGAAGGCCATTCGCTGGACGCGGTGATCCGCCGGTTGCGTGAGATCCGCGACATCGACCAGTGCAAATCCCGTCACGGTCTACCGGAACAAGTACCGCAAGGTTTAGCGATCAACAGCAGTGAGGCGGAGAACGACAACAACGTTTTGCTGGATTCGCAGCTCGAGACAACTTGCTACTTCACGTTGCTGGAAACACCCCCGACGCGACAAATGCTCGACAGCGATGACACGTTGCCGATTGCCAAAGGTAGTTCGACGTTGACGGTGACGAGGCAATCCAAACCGTACTTTCGCAACGTCGCACGAATCGGACATCAAATTGCCGACGGACTCCAGCACGCTCACGAACGCGGCATCGTGCATCGCGATATCAAACCGTCCAACATCATCCTGGATCCCAAGGGAGATGCATGGATCACGGACTTCGGCCTTGCCAAGACCGATGATGTCGACCTGACACGTGACGGCGACGTCGTGGGGACGCTGCGTTACATGTCACCGGAGCGTTTTACGGGGATCTGTGATGCGAGCAGCGATATCTATTCGCTAGGCGTGACACTGTATGAGATGTTAGCGCTGCAGTCGCCGTTTTCCGCGTACGACCGTATTGGTTTGTTAGCCGCGATCCGGGACAAGCATCCGCCCCCGCTGCGATCACTGAATCATCGCGTGCCGCGTGACCTGCAAACCATTGTCGACAAGGCGATGGAAAAGGAGCCGCGTCGTCGTTATCGAACGGCCGACGCGATGGCTAGCGACTTAGAACGTTTCCTTGACGGTCGTCCGATTCGTGCCCGCCGTGTTGGTTCGGCCGAGCGGATCTGGCTATGGGCGAAAAACAATGTCGGCCTCGCGTCGTCGATCGCAACGATCGCAGTTGTCCTCATCGCGGCCAGTGTGTTGAGTACGGCGCAGGCACTTCGATTGAGCGAAGCGAATATTAGGACAACCGCCGAAGCAAGCCGCGCAACGAGAGCCGAAGCTGTTGCTATCGACGAACGCGTCACGGCTCAGAAAGCGTTAGCCAAGTCACAGCTTGAAGTCGCTGAAAAGGAATTCGAGCGAGGCAAGTTCATGGAGGCACAAAAAATTATTGACGACACCCCGGAGCAGTTCCGGGATTCCAACTGGAACTTCCTCAAAAATCATTCCAGCGACTCTGTTTGGCAGTTAATTATCCGAGGGCAGGGTAGCGTCCGCCACTTTGATTTTTCGCCCCAAAGCAATCATCTGGCAGCCGTTCTGCACCAGCGGGTCGGGGGAGTTTTCTCTCTCGACGGTAAGCAAGTCGGCGATTCGATTCCGGGATATGCGATTTACGGCGACATCGCTGGAAGTAAGGGCGGCGAGCAGATTGCCTTTCCCGTATCTGAGAGCGAGATCATTGTGCAAGAACTGCTTACGGGAAAGATTCTTCACCGTTGGCCCTGTCAGACGTATCAGTGGAGCAACGTATTGATGAGTCCCGATGGCCGGGTCACGTTGGTCACAATGAAGGGGCAACTGACGGCTTTTGAGACACGTACGGGCAAGCCGCTGTGGACCCAAAAATGGAATGGGGTTCTTCCGGATTTCAGCCTTGACTCCAGGAGCGTAGCGGTCGTCACTGAACGGAAAAACCTGGACTTCAAGATCGAGATCATTGAATTATTGAAAGGAAGCGTTTGGAAAACCTTTGAAGTGAAATCCGACAAACCGAGCCTTACACAATTGCAGTTCACGCAAAATGGCTGGCTATCGTGTTATGGTGACAACGAGCTGATCATTTTGAATGCGACATCAGGCGTGAAAATACGAGCTTTGCACTTCATGGGTGATGAGGTGCGACGATTAAGTCCCAGTGGAGCTGTTGTTGCAACCAATAATGCTAACCGCATCCGGCTGTGGGATACCAAATCGGGGCGGCTGCTACGGTCACTTAATGGACTGACCCCGTTGCCATGGAAAGTCAAATTCAGCTCTGACGGAGCGATGCTACTTTCAGCTCGTGGGGGGGCTGCCGACGGCGTCGTCGATTTCTGGTCAACTCGCCTCGAAGAAGAAGTTGCAGAAATAGCGACGGGCGATGTTCTCAACTCAGCCTCGCGTTTTCTTAATTGCAGAGTCGCGTTCGATCTTGATGGCAGTCGCGTTTACAAACTGCGTAACACTGTGGTCGAAGCTTGGCCTGTTGGGGCCAATCGCAAAGAGTGGATCGCTCGCTCCAATGGAGAACTCTTTTCCGACTTGGCGGTTCATCCCCACGACGGAACCGTCATGGTGAGCGAGAACATGAAGCCAACGTTCACGCACTTATCGGACACCGGCGAGGAACTGCCACCTTTTGGAAGGTCCAAGTCGTCGAGCGTGCAGTTCAATCGTGGTGGAGAATTCCTGCTGACCGTCAAGGTTGCGTCCGCGAAAGTCCGGCCTGGAAAGGGGGCCATCATCTTCGACTATGCAACGGGAGATGAGTTGTGGTCCAACGACGATATCGAACGGCCATTCGCTGTTTTTTGTCTCAGCGATAGTGCTGTGGCGACTGCTGCCCTTGCCGGTGGGATCGACGTTTGGGACTGGAAGTTGAATGAGCGTCTGTTTCAGATCGACGCATCACAGACGGGGAGCATTAGTTGCTTAGCGGCCAGCCCTGACGGACGACTGCTGGCGACCGGTGGACTCGATCGCTGGATTCGCGTGTGGGATTTGCCAACGCGGACGCTGAAAACGGCCTTTCGCGCTCATTGGGAGAGCGTCCGCTGTCTGAAGTTCAGTAGCGACGGAAACGAACTTCTCAGCGGTGACGCCAGTGGAACTGTCCGGATTCATGACGCCATCAAGGGCGACGAGATACTAGCCTTGTACGGTCTATCAACTCAGGTCGCAGATGTCGACTTCTCTCCCAACGGCACACAGATCGCAGCGATTGGCAAGGACGGACTTGTCAAAATTTGGAATCGTCAGATTTCGGCCGGGGCCGCAAAACTGCCCTGGCAATCTGCAGAATTCACTCGGGCTGCGGAAGCACAGCATGACGACTGAGATGATGCATTCGATGTGACACGGCGCCTAAATCGCAAGAAACGAAGCGATCAAAGTTACCCAAATCCTAGTAGTGAAGCAGTTTGCCGAGGCCGCCGGAAATCAATGTGGTCACGAGCGGTGAGAACTCGAGCGGTGGCGATGCCGGTAGGAAAATGGGGAGGTGGCTAGGTATTCCGGGGCCCATTCGGGATCGGAGGAAAATCAAATGAGACGGGGTGCGGTTCGCGTGATGAAGCATGCCACGCGCTTGCCGGCCGCGACAACCACGTGGCCGGCTGCACCCCTCGCCGACTCGACGGCACCGCCAGCAGCCCCACCGAAGGCGTCATCAGCACCCGCCCCTACGGCTCCGTCAACTAACGACTCCGCCAGCCAAGCGAGCCGCCAGCCAAGCGAGCCAGAGCAGAGGCGGAGGCAGCAGCAGAGGCCAGGCACCCCGCAATGCCCGTGGCCTCACGGCCAGCGGCTCACGGTTACCGCCAAGGTTCCGTGCCCATCTCCCCCTTGTTTGCCCCCTCTCCCCCGTCGATTTGATCCGAGGAACGAGGTTCAAATCGATGGGGGAGAGGGATGGGGTGAGGGGCAACCACCCAGGGCGATGGCACGGTCACTCACTGACTGAAAGCAGCTTTTCCATGTAGCTGCCGTCTCATCAGGCGTTCAGCCGCTCGGTCTTGACTCCGCACTTCGCCGATTTCTCTTGCTTGACCAACGGATAGACAGGTTCTCCGGGACGCGGGTCACTCATCAAAGAGGTTTGCCCCATTTGATCTTTTTCGCTCCGGTGCAATCGATGGCTTCGAAAAAGAATGACGAGTTATCGCCCGTCGTTCGCGCCCCTCGAGCTCGAAACCACCCCCGTCCCCTTTGATCCTTTGAGGCGAATACCCCTGCACGGTATGCCATTTGCAATCACATCAAAGAGAAGGATCGAACGACGATCGCTTCTCGTTCACTCCCGCGTCGCTGCGGGGAACTTTTTGACCGTTTAAGAAACAGGATAGATGCGATGAAAACCGGATCCACTTTTCAATTTCGCCTCGGTGTAGGCGTTGGAGTAACGCTCCTCTCACTGCTAGCATTCTCGTATCAAGTCCCCGCAGGGGCACAGGAGAACTCGAAAGCGAGCGGCGAGAACGGCAAGAAAATGTCGATGGAATGCCCCATGATCACTGGACTAAAAGGAATCAAGTTGACCGCTGACAGTCCGCCGTTGCTGATGGCTAGAGCGGAAGAGTTGAATTTGACGGACGAACAACAACAGCAACTAAAAGCGATTGCCCAGCAAGCTCAGCGTCAGGCGACGGAAGTTTTAACGGCGGACCAGCGTTCGATGCTCGGCGAGACGCCTGGCAAGGCAATGCCAATGATGGAGATCGCGATGATGAGATCCATGAAGATGGGCGAAGCCGAATCCGACATGATGTGTCCCATGTGCAAGAAGAAGATGGAAGGCATGATGAAGGGAAAGATGATGAAAAACATGAAGGAGCCGAGTCGCTCGTCGGACACGCAGTAGTCGCGTCCAATCGATCATCCGTGCCACTTCGTCGCGACAAGTTCAGCGACGAAGTGGTAGCAGGTGTGTTCGATGGCTTGCCGATGGTTCGCGGAACTCAAAAGGAGACGGGGGTGAATCTGATTGCAAAACGGATTGACACAGATACACAGAGGAACGATGTGGCCAAAATCTCTTATATCCAGCCAAAAAACCTCCGTGCCCTTCCGTGCCTC
This sequence comes from Rubripirellula lacrimiformis, assembly GCF_007741535.1. Classification (NCBI taxonomy): domain Bacteria; kingdom Pseudomonadati; phylum Planctomycetota; class Planctomycetia; order Pirellulales; family Pirellulaceae; genus Rubripirellula; species Rubripirellula lacrimiformis. The sequence goes on along the minus strand of NZ_CP036525.1, from coordinate 1,785,786 downwards.
TGTAGTTGAACTCCAGTCCCCAGAAGTGCAATGACGAGGCGACTATTAGTGGCTATCGGTTTTTGGAACTGCGAGCAAATCATCTCGCCAATCGGTGCTTCATAACGCTCAAGCCTGCGCCATAAGTCACGTCAGGGATCAGATGAAATTCAAAGCGTTGGTAGAGACGTATCGCGGCCTCATTGGTTGGGTCAACCAACAGCAGCAAATACTCCGCTGGCTTTTTCCGTTCACCATTTATTCGAATGGCTTCAGCAACCAGGTGCTGCATGATCTGGCGAGAGTAACGCCAATCGGGATCGGGAGGCTGGCCGTGAGACTTTTGGTCGATTCCAAGCATGGGGATATACAGCAATCGCGTGTACTTTCCACCAGGCATTGGCCATCGCCAATTGACCAAGCCAACTGAACCGTAACCAACGACCTGGCCGGTCTTCAAGCGGTACAGCCACACCGACGATCCTTTGTTCATCGAGTCGAAGGCTCCTGAGCCCATGATCCACTCGGTGCAGAAACTTCCGGACTTCGATTCACCACAAGAAAAGCCGACCAAGTCGCCTCGGTCGGCTTCGGTGAATGCATCGGCATAGAGCTGGAACTCACTCATCCGATTGGACGCTGTCCTTCCACGACGGCAGCGGCTTACCCTCGATGGTTGATCGTGGTTGCGGGTTGTCGCGAAGTGCCTTAGCCATCGCCTCGCTCATCTCTTGGCCGTCCTGCTCAAAGGCAGCCACCGAATCCAAGTAATCAACGACTTCGATGTCAGGCCACAGCTCGCGAATATCCACCTGCAGCGCGACCGCGATCTTTTCGAGCGTCGATCGTTGAGGACGGCACTTACGGTTAAGCATTTGAGAGATCGCCGGCTGCGAACATTCGACTCGCTCGGCAAGTTGTTTCTGAGTGATGTGCTTGCTCTTCATGATTTGTCGCAAGCGGCCAGCGAACTGAGCCTCTTGCGAATCCATCTTTTCGACTTCGTTTTGCAACGCAGGAAACTTCTCTGCGGCACCTGATTCAGATTGAGCGAGGTCCATGCCATAGCGGCCCGCGGTATCAGGCAGCAAACGAAACTGATCCAACAGCGTGTGCCACGCGCGGCCTTTGTCGCCAGGAAGAGACTCGGGGTTGTCGATGATCGCCATCAGACGTTCGGAATTGGTGCGAAGCTGGTCACTGCATTCAGTCAGCGCGGCGATGAAGGCTTTTTGTTGAGTTCCGTGCAACGAAAGAATCATCCGCATCAGCGAAGTATTGGTATTTTCAAGTGGAGCTTCGATAGTTTTTGTCGTGCTCATGATCTATGTCTTAGTTGGGCAATCCAAACGGGTTGGCGCGGCTAATGTGCATCCGCTCCAACACAACGTTCAGTCGCATCTGGAGGATTTCAATCAAAAAGTCGGTCAATGGTTCGTTCAGCGTCATCACTGAAAGAATCCAAATCGCTTGCGTAGGTTCGGCCTGGGTGAAGATCACACGATAGCCAGCAGCCACCGCGTATCCTTCGTCAACAAGCAGTTCCCAAAACGCGGTTTCGCCAATTCGGCGAACCTCGACATCTAAAACTTGGCCATCACTTGACTCCCACCACTGCAACTTCAGTGCCTGCCGTCGCAGCCGAGCTCGCCCGGACAACCGGGGCAAAATCACGTGCGCATCACGAAACGCAGACAGACAAATTCGGACCTCCTGCCGGGGAGGAATCTCAGGTGGTTGTAAATCTTCCATCGGCCAAATATAATATAAGTATAAGTCGCAATTCAGTTTGGCAAGGTGTTTTTTGAGATTTAGGCGTCGATTTGTAGGCTTTTAGCGTTTAGCTGACGCCCAGTTCCGCAACTTGCTCGGAAAGGGAGCGAGGCCGACGCCAGAAGCCCCACCGAAGGCGTCATCATTACCCGCCCCTATGACTCGGCCAACTAACGACTTGCCGACAAAGTAAGCCGGAGGCGCAGCAGAGGCCAAGTCCCATGGCGAACGGTTTCCTCCAGCCGAGGCGATTCAGCAGCCCCGACACAAAACCTCGCTCAGTTCCCCTGAATGCCCAGCGCAACGCAATCGCCCTGGGTGCTTACTGAAGCGGATTGCGGCGTTCAGTACGCCAAAGAGAACGGGCACCTTGCGGAGGCCTATGGCAGTGTCGTTGCACTCGGTGCATCGGATGTTGGAGCACTCACCGCCCCCCCCCCCAATTGACGACTTCGATCCGGTGCACAACCTGGATTCGCAAAAGAGTGACGAGCTATCGCCGGTCGTTCGCATCCCTCGATGCTCGAAACTACCCCCACCCCCTTTTTGGGACTCGGAAACCCTTGGGACAACTTAGACACGTTTCGGTCGCTCAAAGACTGCAACCTCAAGCGTGATGTCGTGTGACTCTCGGGCATAGTAGTCGCCGACTTCCAACTCCATCCAGCTCGGTTCGATGTCGGCAACGCCAACCTTCCACGCGTTCGCGAAGATCTCTTGAACAACCGTAAGCATGCTGACGGGCTTCCCCGATTTCCCCAGCTTGGGCACAAGTTCTAATTTTGCGAGCAGGCTGACGGTATTCAGCTCGGGAGCTAGGACAACGTTCGACTTCAGATCGAAGTCAACATCTTTCCGATACAGACGCAATGTCCCAGAATTCCCTAGGCCATCGTCATGTTCAAACGTGCCGGTGAGGTTCACTAACACTTCCTCGCCTGGCTTAAATTTCGCCGCCCAATCGGAGAGAGAGTCACCTGTCATGGCGTCGGATTCATACGTCATGAACATTGGGAGCTTCGATGGAACAACACCGATATGTCGCATCATCGCCGTGAGATGCACTGCAGGCTTATCGTAAGGATTTGGCTCAGCGTCCTTTAATCTTTTCAGTTCATCCGCAAGCATTAGACCATCAACGAAAGGCGTTGCACTATTCCGAGACATCAAATCCGTTCTTCCGAGCAAAACGCCAGCACAAGCACCTTCAAGCCAACCTGCATTCAGCCCGCCCACCGTGACTGCACACTTGGTTGAGTAGTCCGGCTCATGAAATGCAATTCTCCCAAGGCACTCATCTCGACGAACGAATCTCACGGTCTCAGGAATTGTCGCCTGCATTCGATCCCCACGCCCATCACAGAGGCGATTCCACAGCTTTGAAAATGAGAGATCGAGCCAGTCATTTGCAACCACAGTCCTGACAGACGTTTGGCTATCGACCTGCACATCGATGTTAACGTCGATTGTCGGCGCGATTGATGCGATGCGTGAAACCAGTGCATTCTCTCGGGATGAGATTGGCGTCTTCCCGACAAGGCCTTTCTCAGTCCAGGGGCTTCTGTTTAGTCGAGCTTTGATTCGCGTGCCACCATGAGGACAAATCTCGCTCGCCGTTGACTTTCGCAACAATGGCGTCAACTGACCCTTTTCAAGTTCGATCGTTACTGCTTCTGAATGACTTTGATCAAAGCGATGCGACGTCACAGAAACGGAGTCGGCGATCATAAAGATCGAGAAGAAACCAATACCAAATTTTCCTGTGGGACTAAATTCGGAAGCAAGCAGGCCGGGAAGTTCCTGCAACGCGAGATCCGAAGTCCAGAAAGAGCTTCCAAAATCAAGCAGCGGCCCCGTCATGACTTGCTGCGACATTCCTAACCCATCATCGACGACCTCCAAGCACCAACCATGTTCATCTTCAAAAAGACGGATCGTTATCTTCCCCTCTGAAGGTGCGTGACCACCGGTGACAACATTGCGTCGTGCACGAACTGCGTCAGCGGTGTTGGCGATGAGTTCTCGCACGGGGGCTGACGTATTCTCGCCATACAGTGCCTGTCCACCAAAGCGATCAACCACATTTGCTACATCCGTGATCTGAATTGATACATCGACTGGAAGCCACCCTTCGGTCTCCACGTACTTACTGAACTGAGCCACGCTTTCTGCCCCCGCAATTCGTCGTACAGCGAACTCCCTGCGACCCTCGCGTTTGAGCAACGCACTGGTTTGCTCTAACTCCTTACTGGCATTCTTCGCAACCAAATCAAAAGCAATCTGCCATGATTCTCTCTCATCGACGGCGAAGGGCTGGTTTGAACGGAATTCAAGAACCCCAGAACCTCGCCGAACTGTTGGGAGATTTAATCGCTGTTGTGCAATCCAGTGCTTGCGACTCGCGGCTTCTGGTTGAAAGACAGCCTGCCGCAGTGGTGGGGCTCGACGTCGATCGACTTGGCAAGCGTCCGCACATCGCAGTATGCAGGCAATTAGCAGAGCATCGACCTGCCAGTCTTGAGGCACGCCCGAAAGAGCAGCGAATTGATTGAGCTTGCTCGCCACCTTTTCGATTGGCCAGTGATGACTTGCAGCAATCTCTCCGATCAAGCGTCCGAGCTGACCACAGATCTCGCGATCTTCAATAAGCGGAATGTAGGGGCCATCGCTGAAGTGGATGCCCTTCGTTGCCAAAGCGACACACGCATTTGCATGCTCTTGACGAAGTCGCTGAAGTACAATGAGATTTTTGATTTTGTCCGGCGGGCTCGAAACCTCCTTTTTCGTTGGACGACGACCATGCTTCTCGATCAGGTTCTTCGCGACCAAGTCGTTCCACCTGTCTCCATACAAATCTTCGATCCGATTCGGAAATGCGCAAATTGCGTTTCCAAGGTCATGGATCAAGAACGCCCCGCCCAGAACAAAAGCTTCAAGAGGATTCAACGCCCACTCTTCACCCGCGATCTGGCTGGCGGTCGTCCACAGTGCGTCGAGATGGTGGATGCTATGATCGGTCAACTGTGGAACTGAGCGTGCGACGTCCTCTGCCAGAACTGCAGCAGTCTCTCGGAATCGATCGAGCACCGATTCAAGACGATTTGCAGCTTTCTTAGCGTCTACAGACAATCCTTCGGTCTTGAATGCCTTTGAATACAAATTACTTTCTTTGAAGCTGATCGTCATTCACTCCTCCTTGAAGAAAAGGCTACCGAATATTTGAAACCTGAAATCATTCTTTCCAGTTCTCAGGCGAAATCAAAGGGGACGGGGGTTGTTTTATGGCACGGAAAATGAAGCACGCCACGCTCGCCGGCCGGGACGCCTACCTGGCCGGCTGCATCCCACGTCGACTCTACGGCACCGCCAGCAGCCCCACCGAAGGCGTCATCAGCACCCGCCCCTACGACTCCGTCAACTAACGACTCGCCAGCCAAGCGAGCCAGAGCAGAGGCGGAGGCAGCAGCAGAGGCCAGGCACCCCGCAATGCCCGTGGCCTCACGGCCAGCGGCTCACGGTTACCGCCAACTTCCTGCCCCCTCTCCCCCGTCGCTTTGATCCGAGGAACGAGGTTCAAAGCGATGGGGGAGAGGGTTGGGGTGAGGGGGAACACACGCACGCAAACGTCACCCGCTCCGGTGCAGACGCCTGTGCAGGTTCACAAAGCGTGTCACGCCGACTGTACCGATCGTTACTCCGACCGCGACCAGCGCCCAACCGATCAATCGAATCCGCAGCACCTCGGGAAAGAACTTCACCAGCGTCACACCGGTTGCGGCCATCATCAATGAGGTCCGGCTATAGGCTAACAGAGTCCGCTCGTTGGCCAGGTCGGTGCGTACCAGGGCCAGATCATCTTTGCGTGATTCCGCAGCCTGTTCATGGTCCGTCATCGCTTAGGTCCCGCTGCGTGGAAACGCCGCGGGCTGTCCGTGCCATGCGGGGAAAGAACCAGCGTGGACCGCCAATAGAATTGCTTTGCCGTGCAAATGTTCGGGGCCATGCGTGTAGTCCCATTCCTGGCGTTCTTCGTATCGAAGTACGCGCAATTGCGACTCGGATTGCACCGCCCAAGACGCCAACTGGTTGGGTTTAAAATAGTTGATGACCGCCCCCGCGGTCTCGCTGACGGGAGCCTGGCTTTCCCGACCGGGCGATTGATCACTGCCAGGATCTTCCGTGGTATGCACTTCGACAAACAACATCCCACGATCGGTCAGCGCTCGAGTCATTTTGTCCCACAAGACACTCGCGTCGGCCGCCGGAATATGGTCCAGCACCGTGGTGGCCACGATCGCATCGTATGTCTTAGCCGGCAGCGACAGTTCACGCACATCACCTTGTTTCGTCACCACTCGATCAGCCAACCCAACCGCGGCGGCGCGTTCCTGGATCCGGTCCAGGCCGCGACGGCTAAGGTCCACCGCGGTGACATCGTAACCGGCCGCCGCCAGCGCCACGGTGTCGCGGCCGGCACCGGCGCCCAAATCCAACGCCCGACCGCCGCCGCCGACTTGATCTAGGAATGCAGCAACGGCAGCCGTGGGAGCATCCCCGTACGCGATTTCATCTCGGTCATAGGGCTCAAAAAAAGGGTCAGACGGCTGCGTCATAGCAAAAACAAAAAAGTGGGTGGGGATGAAACGGACGGGCCATAGGCTGGCATCACAGAGAATCAGTCACGCGGCAATTCAATCACGCGGCACTTCGATGCCGCGGATCAGGGAACCGAGTTCTTCGTCGGCGGTGCGGCCTTCGATTTCGGATTCGGCAGTCAGTTCGACACGGTGCCGAAGCGCGGGGGTCGCGATTTCGACCACGTCGTCTGGGACGGCATAGTCACGACCACCGAAGGCCGCCAAAGTACGTGCGGCCTGCATCAGTGCCAAACCGGCTCGCGGTGACGCGCCGATATGGAACGCGGGCCAGGAACGGGTCGCCCGCACGATCTTGTTGATGTAGTCGACCAAGCTGTCTTCGACACGAACGGTCCCACACAACTGCATCACCTCCAAAATCTGTTCGGGACTGGTCACCGTTTGGATTTCGTTTCGCAGCCGTTGGTTCAAGTCGATTTGCTGGCTGTGCAGTTTCAAGATTTCAGCTTCCTGGTCGGCCGTTGGATAGTCGACTCGAAGCTTGAACATGAATCGATCCAACTGGGCTTCGGGCAGGTTGTAGGTGCCTTCACTTTCAAGCGGGTTCTGCGTCGCCATCACCAGAAAAGGTCGCGGCACTTGGTGGCTGGTGCCGTCCACGGTGACACGGTACTCCTGCATGATTTCCAGCAGTGCCGCGTGCGTCTTGGCCGGTGAGCGGTTGATTTCGTCGGCCAACAGAAACTGAGTGAACACGGGTCCCGGACGAAACCGAAACTCGCTCTTCTGCATGTCATAGACCGGCGCGCCGGTGATATCCGATGGCATCAGGTCGGCCGTGAACTGGATGCGTCCAAAATCGCATCCTAAAGTCTGCCCCAAGGCCCGCACGAACAACGTCTTGCCGAGACCGGGAACGGATTCGATCAACACATGACCGCCGGAAAACAACGCGGTCAAAGTCCCTAGCACCAACTCGTCTTGCCCGACATAAAGCTTGCCAATCTGAGCGGCAATCTGGTCGTACAGCTCACGAACGGGCTGAAACTTGGGTGACATGACCGGTGCCGCCGGCGCGTTGCCAAGCGATGATCCAGGTTCCCTCTGGGCGGGCGAACCGTGGGGGCCAAGCTCTTCGTGTCCGGGTGGGGTGGGGGGAAGACTGCTCAAAGGATTTCCTTGTCCGGGGTGTCAGGGTTGGCTGGTTTAGGTGGGGTCGTGGCCCCATGGTCGACGATCGGATCGTCGATCGTGGCAGGTGGATCCGGCTGCGCGTCGTCGGACGAATCTTCGCCGGACGGATCTTCGCCGGACGGATCTTCGTTGGGCAGGTTGGCCGATGGCTGAGCCTCGTCAGCAAAAGCTGCGTCGCTGGTAGCTGAATCGCTGGTGGCTGAGTCGCTGGTGGCTGCGTCGCTGGTGGTTGCGGCAGCAGGGGGCTGAGCCGGTTTCCGACGGATCCCTAGTTTCGGCAGCGGGGCAGCCTGGGGGCGATCATCCACCGGATCAGCGATCACCCATGGGCCGGAGGTTTCACCGTGGATGCGTCGAAAGTACTCGCTGATGCGGCCACGCGCGTAGGCTTCCCCGCCGGCTCGGTTCATCAGTCCGGCGACCGCATCCAAGTGATGTCCAAAACTGGTTTGGTCCGGTGCGTGAACTCGCTGGGGACGTCCCAGGATCGGCCACAGCATCAAACAGACCACCAACCCTAGCATCACACCATGCATGGTCACCAACGACAGCGGCCAAACCGTCAACAGTTCCATTCCCGTCGCGATGGGCACGCCGGGTTTGGTTTCACTGACCGGGACTCCCATCCAATCGCTGGTCAGGAAACCTGCCACCGGCTGGTCGACGGACGCCGGACGACTGGTTTCGATGATCCGGGCAGCCAAGCGTTGATTCCGCGGATGCGTCATGGCAAAGTTGGTCAGCAGCGATCCGCCGGCGATCACAATGATCTTTGAATTCCGCCAATCCTCCGAGAGCACTTCCGCAGCAATCGGTTCACCATCCCCCGCATCCAACAGTGTGCGAAAGGTCAGCTCGGTGCGAGTGGGACTTGTCGAAGTCGACGCCATGATTCCCGTCGCACCTGGCCCGGTGGCCCCGGCGGAACGGAACCCGACCGAAGTGCCCGTGGCTGGCACGTTGTTATCAGGATCGAAAGCGCGAACGACGAACTCGGTCGGCAACGCCGATTCGGCATCTCCTGCGTCGGCCTCGGACGCCCAAGGGCCGGAGATCGAATTGATTTCGTTGCGGTGCGTCAAAGGTTCAATTTCGAACCAACCGTTGCTGGTCAGCTTTTCACGATTCAGACGCCACAGCGCCCGTTCATTGATGCTGCGAGCCGCTCTTTTATGAAATTCCATCCGCAGTTCGGGCGATGCAAGCGGTCCCGCCTGGGTCCAGTAATCGGCTTCGCTGCCGCTATCCGGCACGACGTAAACCAGCGTCTTGTTGCCGCTTCGCAACCACTTGTCGAACCAACGAGTCACCTTGTCGTCGATGCTGCGATACGCCGCGGGAGTCCACACGATGACGTCGGTGCGTCTCGCTCGGTCGGTCAATCGGGAAACATCGCGACTGCGATATCCGCTGGATTCGAATCCGCTGCGAAGCGCGCCGAAACCGTTCAAACTGCTGCGACCGGTCGTGCCTTTGGACGGACCGTATTGGGTTTCCATTTCGCTGCAACCGACCAGCGTTATGGCGCAGCAAAGGACCGTCGCGGCGGCCATGGTGTTTCGCATCATATCGCTCCTCCAACACGTGTTTGAAGCACGTTTTCCATGCGTTCGTTGGATTCCCACAACATCGCAAATTCGTTTGCCGTGACCGCATGCCGGCCAAAGTAGGACTTTTCGAATCCGTCGACCGTCGCCTGCAAACGCCGGGCAAGATCGGGAACGGTCGCCTGGGTTTCGCGGACATACTTGCGATTCGTTTTGCCACGATTCAGCCGGATCATTCCGACCCGATCCAACAGCAACAGTTGGTGTCCGAACAACAAAATGATCGCTTGGTCGTACTGGCCCGCTTCCATCAACCGTTGAGCCTCGCTGCGCAAATTGACGTCCGTTCGTCTCAATTCAGCAGGCAGATGCTTGATTCGCTGCAACGTCTGTTCGTCCGGGGTTCCGTCGCCCTGATCATCGACCGCTCGCAAGCGAGCATTCGTTATCAAGTCGATTTCCGCTTTGCTCATCGCGTAAATCACAAGTCCGATACCCAGTGCGAACAACGTCAATAAAACCAACCATCCCAACAAGTTGGACAGTGACATTCCAGACCCGAACAAGCCATTCGAATTCCACGTCGTCCCTGGGGCCGCCTGCGGCGCGTCTGGTTTGACCACCCGCTCTGGCTTGGGCAACCAGCGACTGTCTCGGTGCAACGTGTCGTCGACCTGTGGGGTGACGTCCACGGGCAACACGCTGCGTTGATCCGCGTCGTACCAGACCGAACTGGATACCGAATCGTCGACCTTGACGCTCACGCCCGCAGCATCCACGGACGCGCCATCGACGGACGCGCGGTCAACTGGCGAATTGGCAACTGGCGAATTGGCAACTGGCGAACTGGCAACTGGCGAATTGGCAACCGGCGAATTGGCGACTTCCGCAGCCGAGACCGACACCGGTGATCCGCCCAGCAAGATCGCGGCCAAGCAGGTGCAGCGAAACAATGCGGAAGTGCTCATCCCGAATCTTCCAGAGACGAGTTTTCTGGCCACCGAGGCCGCGAATGGGAACCTGCCGATCACTGTGTCACCTCGACTACCGGTGCGTCGACGGGGTCTCCGAATTGACGAATCGCTTCGGCCCGAACAGCCAATTCGACTTCCCAACCTTCCAAACGAATCCGCGTATCCAAATAGTTCAGCAACCGGACCAGCACACTGATCCCGGCCACGGTCCACAAGGCGACCGGATAGATCAACAGCAGCACCCACAGATCCAAAAACGCCCAATTTCCGATGCTGATCCCACGCGCCCACATCAACGAATAGAGCACACTTAGCAACAGCACGCCCAGCACCAACGATACCGCAATGAACCGACCGCTTAGGTCGCCGCCCATCGGTCCGTGCAGCGACGTCGAACGCCGCCGAGCGGTAATGACCAGTTCATCGGGACTACGAATCGGACACTGTTCCAACAACAGAATTTCTGGCAAAAACGGACGGCTGGACCGAACCACTGCGATCCAGATCAGCAAACTGACGGGCACCAAAACGTCCCAAAACGCGGACGCAGGTTGCCCCCAACGGATCAAGCAAACCACCATCGCCGGCACCGCCATCCGAACAACACCTAGAGTCCAAAACCAGCGACCAAATTGACGTTTCGCCTCGGCAAACACGGCACTCCATGTGGGTCGTTTTTCGAACACGGCTTGGCCTAAATACACAGTCGTCAGTACACCAGCGGCGGGAGTTTGGGCGACGACCAACAACGCCATCCAGGCTAGATAGCGAATGATTTCCGACATCGCCTCTTCGTCGTCCAAACCATAGCCCGATTCGACGATCGGAATCCAACTGAGGATCGCCGCGTTCAGGATCGCCCAGGGCAGGGCACCGAGCACGAACCCCACCAACAACGCGGCCGGATAACGACGGATCATCACCAACGCTAAATCACCGATTTCGGAAAGCGTTCGTAGTCGAATCACGACATGAGTTTGATCAAGTTGCATGCCGTTGCTCCGGTGCGATTGATTCGTCCACGGGATCCGGGAATGACCACGGCGACGACACCTCCGGCGCGGGTTTCAGCTGAAAACCATCCCGTGGAAAACCGAGCACCACAAAGTAGAAACTGATCAAACCGGACGACAAAATCGCCCAGCCAGCCTTCACAAAGTAGGGCAGGGGACTGGGCGACAAGAACCCCTCGGTAAACGCCGCCAAAGTGAACAGCACCGCGGAGGCAACCATCACCGGCACCGACCGCATCGCATTGACACGCAATGAGTCCGTTCGAGTCAGGCCGGCCGTGTAGAACAAACCGACCCCCAATCGCAATCCGGCCGCTGCGGACAACGCGATCGCCGTCAATTCGAAGGGGCCGTGCGCGGTTACAAAGTGATAGAAGTTATCGCCACCAACGGCACCGTCGCGTCCCATGTATCCAAACACGGTCCCTAGAGTCACGGCATTGAAAGCCAGGATGAACAAACAGGGGATGATCAGAATCCCATAAGCAAAACACTGCAGACCGATTCCGGTGTTGTGCATGATGTAAAACCCGGCCATCGGAACGTAGTGATCCAGCGAACCGTTGAGCGGTTTTTCGTACATTTCTTCCATCTGTTCCAACTGGGCCGATCCCACCATCGCTTCGGCAAATCCTGGAAACAGTGTCTCGTTGCGGCCGATGTACATCGACAGCGCGAACAATCCAAAGAACACGATCGTGGCGATCCGCACACAGGGATCGCGAAAAATCTGTTGCGGGGCCTCGCGAAAAATCACATCGCCCCAGCGAGTCGGTTCGAACTTGTTTGCACGGTACAGTTGGTTGTGGGATCGAGCGACCAGGCGGTGCAGGTACGTCACCGTGCCCGGCGGCAATTGGTAGGCATCGGCCAGTGCTAGGTCGGCACAGGCCGATCGATACAGTTCCGAAAACCGCGAAACACCTTCGGCACCGCGATGATGGGCGGCACCCGCTTTGTCGGTACGTCCGCGCATTTCCATCGCGTCACAAAGTGCTTCCAATTCCGACCATTGGACGCGGCGTTTTTCCAGCAGTGTGGCTACGTTCACGACGACTCCGATGCATTCCCTGGCGCAGGCGACTGCGACGTGGATTCAGGCGATGGGGATTCAGGTGATGGAGGCGCCGCGGTGGATGGCGCCGCGGTGGAGGATGGCAGCGAACCGCCGGACGGCAAAACGGCCTCGGTCATCGGTTGCGACGCCCCTGTGTCGGTGACCACTTCGGCGGTCGGAATTCCGTCGAAGTGGGGCACCGGTTTATTGGCATCGCGACGTAGCGGGCTATAGCCAGCCAACGGCCCCAGATCGGGCAATTCCGCTGAACTGTCGGCCAGAAACGTTTTGTAGTACAGAGCGTACATCAACAGGTCGGGATCGATATCGCTGCGAAAATCAAATCGTTCGATCAGCGGATTGGTCAAATGCCGAGCGACTTCGCGGCGCCGGGCCGACGTCAAATAGTGCCTGCGTTCGGCATACACCGCTAGGGTTCTGGCCATGCTTCGTGACACGCGGTAGTCGCCGGGGAAAAACGATGCCAATGCCGGAACACGCGGATCACCCACTTTCGCGATCGGCAATCGCCAACTGCGTTCATCCACAATCACCATCGTTCCCGCCGCCAAGTCGCCAAGTCTTTGCATCCGGCGGGTCACCAACATTGTCGCCAGCCCGACCATGCCGGTGGGAATAATGAAGGCAGGGGGCACCGTCTCGGAAAACGTACTGACCGCAGCGATGGGGGCCAGATCGGCGATCCGAAGCAGGTTGCGCAGAAACGCTCGCTTGCCGCTGATCGGCCGACCATCGACATCAATCGCTCGAATTCCCAACGCCCATTTCCCGACCGTGCGTCCGTTGTAATACGTTTCCATCAGCGTGCCGTAGAACCAACTGATTCCAAAGTACACCAGAAAACCGGCAGCGATCGCGAACGGTCCTAGCAATGCAAAATCGATCAGCCCACCGATCAGGTAGATGCCGATCACCAAGCCAAAGATCAAAATCCAGCGGACGGCGACGTCGATCAGGTAAGCCGGCAAACGGCGAAACGGCCCAGCAAGCTGATAGTTGAACGCGATGTTCTCGGGCGTGACGACCGCGATCGTGGTGTCCAATGCGTAAGAGGCGGCCATGCGGCGGTCGTGCTGATTACGAGTGAGGTGATTTCAGTGAGCCGAAATGGACGAACGATCCGCCGGACCCATTATCGTTGGCAAGTCACTTGGATTGCAACGCGGGGCCAGCGTTTTCATCCCACGCCGCGCTACGAAACCTGCTAAAACGGCAAATCATCCCGCTTTGCCCCCCTGCCTTTGCCACGCCCATGACCGCTTCGACATCGGAAAATGCTGATTCCCCGGTGGCACCGCCCACGGATCCGCTACGAATCATTCGCTGTGTCGGCCCGGGATTGATCGTTGCCGGTTCGATCGTCGGCAGCGGTGAATTGATCGCGACGACGAAGACCGGCGCCGAAGCCGGGTTCAGCCTGTTGTGGCTGATCATCCTGGGGTGCGTCGTCAAGGTGTTTGCTCAGATCGAATTCGGGCGTTATGCGATCATCAGCGGCAAAACCACGCTGCGGGCGTTGGACGAAGTCCCCGGCCCGCGCATCCAAGGTCGCGGAAACTGGTTGGTTTGGTATTGGTTGGTGATGTGGCTATGCAGCATCAGCCAACTGGGCGGGATCGTCGGCGGTGTGGGTCAGGCACTGGCGATCAGCATGCCGGTCACCGAAGCGGGTTCGCAGTACAACCAGATCGCGGACGACGAAACTCTGCTGCGGTTCGAAACCTATGCCAATCGCGATCTCCAGATTCAAAACGATCCCCAAGCATCCGCGAGATTGACACCGACGACCAACGACGCCGAAATTCAATCACGATGGAACGATTTCCGATCCACCTTTGGCGAAGATGCGAAGACCTACGACGCGGCGATTTGGGCGACGATCATGGCGGTCGTCACCAGCATCATTCTGCTGAACGGACGCTACGGAATGATCCAGTCACTTTCGACCGTACTGGTCGCGTCATTCACGGTATTGACCATCGTCAACCTGTTCATGCTGCAGGACCAACCTGATTTCCGTGTTCGATTCTCGGAATTCATCGGTGGTTTGAAGTTCGGTTTCCCAACCGCATCGGGCGACGCGCGGCCGATCGGCACGGCGCTGGCCACGTTCGGGATCATCGGCGTGGGCGCGGCCGAATTGGTGGTGTACCCGTATTGGTGCCTTGAAAAAGGTTACGGCAAGTTCGTGGGGACCAACGACGGATCACCTGAATGGACAGCACGCGCGGCTGGCTGGATGCGTGTGATGCGAGTCGATGCGTGGGGGGCGATGGTGGTCTATACGTTCGCGACGATCGCGTTCTATCTGTTGGGTGCTTCGATCCTGCACCGCGTCGAATTGAATCCCGAAAAAGACAACTTGGTACGGACGCTTGCGGTGATGTTCGTTCCCGTATTTTCGACCTGGGCATCGGCCATTTTTCTGTTCGGTGCCTTTGCGGTGCTGTATTCGACCTTTTTCGTTGCCAATGCCAGCCACGCACGCACGTTCTCTGATGCGATGCGCGTGATCGGACTGATCGATGATGACGACGTCACACGCCAAAAATGGATCCGTTGGCTCAGCGGCGCATTCCCTATTCTGTGCTTGGTGATCTATCTGGCGTTCCCCGCACCGGCGCAATTGGTGCTGCTAAGCGGCATCGCCCAAGGGATCATGTTGCCGATGCTGGCCGGCGCGGCTCTGTATTTCCGATACCAACGGTGTCCGCAGGGACTGACACCGGGCACATTATGGGACATCATGCTGTGGCTATCTGCCGCCGCCATGTTGGTCACCGGGCTGTGGACAGTCTGGACACAGTTCTAAACTGAGCCCAGGTCGACCGCACCGAACGGCAAATTCGCTGGTGCAACCCGTCATCTATCGCCGACGACGCCTGCCACCCTGGTTGGCTTGGTTGCCGTTTGGTAGCCGGCAACCATCGAATCGTGTTGCTTGGCGACGACCGCGTCCGTTTGTCCATCCACGCTTTTCTTCGTTTCAATCTGGATCTCATGAAACCATCGCCCACTCGTTTCGGCATCATCGGCACCGGCCGGATCACTCGTCGATTGGTTGCCGATCTACAGTCGACCGACGGAGTCGAAGTGACGGTGATCGCTAGCCGATCGGGGGAACGGGCCCGTTGGTACGGCGACCAGTACGGCATCGGCACAGCGGTCGAAGGGTATGCTGAACTGCTTGGCCGAGATGACATTGATGCGGTCTACATCTCGCTGCCCCCGTCGCTGCATGCCGAGTGGTCGATCGCGTCCGCCCAGGCTGGCAAGCACCTGTTGTGTGAAAAGCCACTGACCGTTTCGCCAACCGAGACGGACGAAGTCACAGCGGCGTGCCGCAAAGCGGGCGTGCGTTGGCTCGACGCGACCGGATGGCTGCATCATCCGCGCAGCGATGCGTTTCGAAGCTGGATCGACGATGGACGCTTTGGCAAGATTGGCCACATCAGCGCATCGGTTTCTTTCTACCAACCGTTTCAGTCGGGCGACCACCGATTGGATGCGTCGTTGGGCGGAGGTTGCATCTTAGATTTGGGTTGGTACGCCGGCGGACTAGCCCGCTTCGCCGCTGGCCAGATGCCAACCGCTGTTCAAGCCGACGCCGTCATGGTGGACGGTGTGTCCCAGCGGTTGACGGCGATGATGTGGTTCCCCGGCGGCATCACCGCCACGATTTCCTGCGGGTATGACACGGCAACTCGGAAATGGTTCGAAGTGGCTGGCAGCGACTCGTCACTGATTTGCGACGACTTCACTCGCCCATGGCCCGACAAACCCGCGCGATGCTGGATCCATGATGCGGCCGGAAAGGTAGACTCGGAATCGTTCGATGGACATCAAGAACGATCGATGATCACCCGTTTGATCGGCGACGGCCCACTGGAATTGTTCCAACAACAGGCCATCGACACCCAGCGGATCCTGGATTTGTTTCAGCGTTCGATCGACGAAAACGGTCAGCGGATCGAAGCCTAAATGGGCTGCGAAACAAGACCACTTCGGGCGTGCACCCGCGATCGGTCCGAAGGTCCCGCGATGACGGGGTTCTCTAGTAGGCTTCGTCTTGCTTCAAAACGACCAGCACGGTCCGGACAATGATTTTGATATCCAGCCACAGCGTCCAGCTGCGGATGTATCGATGGTCCCAGTCGACGCGGGCCTGCATCTTGTCCAACGTTTCGGTCTCGCCGCGGCAACCATTGACCTGAGCCAGCCCAGTGATGCCTGGCTTCACCTTGTGACGCAGCATGTAGCCGCGAATCAGGCTTCGGTACTGTTCGTTATGAGCCGACGCATGCGGACGCGGTCCGACCAATGACATCGTGCCCTCGATCACGTTGAACAACTGTGGCAGTTCATCCAGACTGGTTCGACGCAGAATGGCACCCACCTTCGTGATGCGGGCGTCGCCCTTGGTTGCCTGCTTCACAACGGCACCGTTGTCGCACGTCGCCATCGAACGGAATTTCCAGACCAAGATTTCTTTGCCATCCAATCCATATCGGCGTTGTCGAAAGAACACGGGACCGGATGAGGTGATTTTGACAGCGATTGCGATCGCCATCATCGGGATCGCTGCGGCGATCAATGCGCTGGTCGCCAACGCCACATCCGCCAATCGTTTGATAACACCATCGACGCCGAACAGTGGATTTTCAAAAACGCTGACTGCGGGCAAGCCACCGATGCTGGTCCACTGCGAATGCAGCAATTCGAACACAAAGAAATCGGGCACGATGTAAACCGAAACAGTCGAATCACTTAGCTGGTCCAACAGGAACCGGATCCTTTCTTCGGCACGCATCGGTAGCGTGATCAGCACCGTGTCGATTTCGCCTCGCTGCGCAGATGCCACCATGTCGGTAAGTTTTCCACGGACCTGATCGATCGGTACAGGCATGATGCTGGCGCTATCGCCCCCATCGTCATCGACTTCGTCACTGCTGCGCTGCTCGATGCGATCGTCGTAATACCCAACCATCTGCAGCCCCAAAGATGGATCGCCACTGATGTTTCGGGCTGTTTGGAATCCCAGATCATTGAAACCTGCGATTGCCACCCTGCGAACACCGACGCCGCGGCGAAGCAATCCCTGCTGCAGAATGCGCTGACACATCCGCCCCAAACCCACCAGCGATGGTGCCAGCACGATCCAAGCCAGGATGACCGAACGCGAAAAATGTTGTCCGTAGCGAGTCGCGAACGCCAACACAGCCAAAGCCATCACCGTGATCACCCAGGTGGCGACAAGACGCGTCAGTTCGCGATTCGGGGATCCCAAATCGGTGCGGCGATGAAATCCGGTCAGCTGCGAAACCAGCAAAAACACCACGATGGCAATCAAACCCATCGCGAAAGATTTTTCGTCCACACCACCACGCGCAAGCCATTTGACGATGGCCAGCGATGCCATCACCCCAGCGGCATCTAATGTCGGTTGCAGCACGTCCCACCAACGTCGTTGGGTGGTAATCGGCATACGGTTTTGCATGTCGGAAAGCAAGCATCAGCGGTTACGGTTCGTCCAATCGGTTGTCGAATCCTGCCCAGTGACTGGACAGGTCAACACCGATTCCGTTGAAACCCTAGCTTGCAGTTGCGTCGTACCAGTCGAAACCGAGGTCCAATGATGTGGCTTGATGGGTCAATGCACCGCTGCTGATTCGGTCCACACCGGTCGCAGCAATCGCGGCGATCGTATCAATTTTGACGTTCCCGGATGCTTCCAGTTCCACCGGCGACTGCGCCTGGTCACGGATCGCCACCGCCTGGCTGAGCGACGAGAGCGAAAAGTTATCCAACAGGATGATGTCGGGGCCAACCGGCAACACGTCACGAAACTGGTCCAGCGAATCGACTTCGATTTCGACCATGGACGGCGCCGTCAAACGATCGACCTGGCTTCCACGCCACTTTAGCGCACGCATGGCTGCGTCGCTGGCGGACATCGGCTTGTCGCCATCGCCTGCCAGCGCCAAGTGATTGTCTTTGATCAGGAAACCGTCATACAAACCGGTGCGGTGATTGTTTCCACCGCCACATCGGACCGAGTACTTTTCGATCAGCCGCCACCCCGGCGTGGTCTTTCGCGTGTCGTACAGCCGAGCCTTGGTTCCTGCGATCGCATCCGCATAGGTGCGTGTCAGCGTGGCGATTCCACACAAACGGCACATCACATTCAAGATGGTGCGTTCGGCGGTCAACAGGTCGCGGACATTGCCCTCGATGCTAGCCAGCGGCTGCATCGGTTCAAACGAATCACCATCCTTGAAATGGATGTCGCAGCGAAGGTCTGCGTCGAATTCGTCAATGATCCAGGGCAGGGTGGCCAGCCCGGCACAGATGCCTGGTTTGCGAGGCACCACTTGGCATCCGCCACGCCGTTCCGGGTCGATCAAGCACACCGTGGTCCAGTCGACTGCATCGCGAAGGTCCTCGGCGATCGACAACCGAACCAGCGATCGCACATCGTTTTCCATCGCGGCATCGGGCTGGACGACGTCATAGTCTTTTTTCATTGCACGGGCCTTCGGCGAAACAAAGCGTTGTCGGAACGGTGATGATGCCTGATAATATCGTCAGAACAAACAGTCGGCGTAGGCAGACACTTTGGACGTAGCCAGCGTCTGATACGCGTCAACACCGCGGGGCCACCGAAGCATGACGGAGCGACAGGAATGCGTCGAGTCGCCATTTGCCAGAACGCGAGTCCAGCGGACCATTGCGGGAACCGTCGCGTTTTCGCTGCTGATTGCTGCTGCGATCGGGACACGATCGCCGGCACCCCAGTTCCCGCCGATTGACCGGATCGGAATGGAAGTCGATTTGAACCGGGCGGCCGCACGCGAACTATCGCTGATCCCAGGTGTCGGCCCCGTTTTGGCAGAACGGATCATTCGCGACCGCTCGCTTCGCGGCGATTTCCAGAGCATCGACGACCTAGCAAGGGTCCATGGAATTGGCCCGAAAACGCTGGAAACACTGCGTCAGAACAGTTTCATCCGCCCGCCACCGGCGGCCCCGCGAATCGCGACCAGCAGCGAATAGGCGGCGATCCGAATGCCGGCACTTCGGCGGGGTTGTCCAGGGCGTTACCATTGGGCCAGAGATTGGATCACCGACCGCTTAGGATCGTGTGTTCGAGAAACGTTTGGCAACATCACCCGCCGGGGGGCGTTCCCGCCGGTGTGATGCCCACGAAGCGCCGAACTCTTGTCGATCGCTCATTGCTTAGCCCCGAACGAGTACGATGCCGAAACCTTCGCCCACCTCCGCCGCCAAAAGATCCGCCGCCGCCAAACCGGACGACCAGGGTCTGCCATTGGCGGATTTCCACCTGCACCAACCCTTCAAGCCGGGCGGCGATCAACCGCAAGCGATCGAACAGTTGACGCGGAATTTCAAGGCTGGCCGCAAGGAACAAGTCTTGTTGGGAGCCACCGGGACGGGCAAGACGTTCACGATGGCGAACGTCATCGCCAACGTCGGCCGACCGGCATTGATCCTAAGTCATAACAAGACGTTGGCGGCACAGCTTTACGGCGAGTTCAAAGAGTTCTTTCCCGAGAACGCCGTTCACTACTTCGTCAGCTATTACGACTACTATCAGCCCGAGGCCTACATCCCTCAGCGTGACGTCTATATCGAAAAAGATTCGTCGATCAACGAAGAAATCGATCGGCTGCGACTGGCCACGACCAGTTCGTTGGTTTCCCGCCGCGACGTTGTCATCGTTGCATCGGTCAGCAGCATCTACGGGTTGGGTTCGCCCAAAGAATACAAAGCCCAAATTGTGGCGTTGCACCGCGGCGAGAAAACACGCCGCGATCACCTGCTGTTGA
The DNA here is from genome assembly GCF_007741535.1 of Rubripirellula lacrimiformis. Taxonomy (NCBI): domain Bacteria; kingdom Pseudomonadati; phylum Planctomycetota; class Planctomycetia; order Pirellulales; family Pirellulaceae; genus Rubripirellula; species Rubripirellula lacrimiformis. Next base: position 1,765,783 of record NZ_CP036525.1, on the reverse strand, counting down.
AATTCGTCGACATCCTTTACGAACGCAACGACATCGCGTTCGAACGAGGCCGGTTTCGCGTCCGCGGCGACTCGATCGAACTGTGGCCTAGTTACGAAGAATTCGCCTATCGGATCGAGATGTGGGGTGACGAGATCGAACAGATTTCGATGATCAAACCCGTGTCCGGTGAAACCATCAAAGTACTGGACAACCTTTACATCTATCCGGCACGCCACTTTGTGATGCCCGAAAACCGTATCCAAGCTGCCTTGCGAGTGATCAAGGAAGAACTAGCCCAGCAGGTGGAAACCTTTCAATCGCAGGGAAAGCTGTTGGAAGCCCAGCGACTATCGGCCCGCACGCGATTCGATCTGGAAATGATGGCCGAAGTGGGTCACTGCCCGGGCATCGAAAACTACAGCCGACCGCTATCGGGCAAACCGCCCGGTGCGACTCCCGACACGCTGTATGACTTTTTCCCCGACGACTTCATCACGTTTGTCGACGAATCTCATGTGACCGTTTCGCAGGTCCGGGCGATGTATGCCGGCGACCGCAGCCGCAAAGAAACGTTGGTGTCGCACGGGTTCCGATTGCCCAGCGCGATGGACAACCGCCCGCTGAAGTTCGAGGAATGGGAGGCCCGCACCGGACAGATCTGTTTCGTCAGCGCAACACCGGCCGACTATGAACTCGAACGCACCAGCGGCGAAGTGGTGGAACAGATCATCCGCCCAACCGGACTGTTGGACCCGGTCGTCGAAGTCGTTTCGGCGCGCGGGCAGGTGAACCATCTGTTGGAAGAAATCCGCAAACGGGCAGCGATCGACGAACGCGTCTTGGTGACCGCTTTGACCAAACGTTTGGCCGAAGACCTGGCGACCTTCTTTCAAGAACAGAACGTGCGTTGTCGCTGGCTACACAGCGAACTGGACGCGTTTGAACGAGTCGAACTGTTGCAAGATCTGCGCGGCGGTCAATTCGATTGTTTGGTCGGCGTGAACCTGCTTCGCGAGGGCTTGGACCTTCCCGAGGTATCGCTGGTCGCCATTCTGGACGCCGACAAAGAGGGATTCCTGCGCAGCGAAACCAGCCTGGTCCAAACGATCGGGCGGGCAGCCCGGAACGCCAACTCGAAAGTCATCCTGTATGCCGACAAGGTGACCCGTTCGATGAAGTTGGCGATGGACGAAACCGAACGCCGACGATCGGTCCAACAGGCATACAATGAAAAGCATGGCATCACCCCGCAAACCGTTCGTAAAGCCATCCGGCAAGGCATCGAAGCCGATGCCAGCAAGCGGCGCAAGGCGACCGCGGAAGCCAAAGCCCAGTCCGACGGCGCCTACATCACGCTGGAGTACGTCGAGGCGTTGGAGCAAGAAATGCTTGCCGCCGCCGAGGGGTTGGAATTCGAACGGGCCGCCAGCCTGCGTGATCGCGTGCTGCAGTTGAAAGACAACATCGGCAAACCGCTGTCGGAAATCGAAGAAGAGAAACCCGCCCGTTCCGGTGGCAAAGGCGGCCGCAAAGGTCGCAAGGGAATCCGTGGCAGCAAGATCCCTCGCCCGAAAGCGTAAGGGCCGGCCGCCGGTCGATCACAATCGCTAATTCCAGCGATGCACACGCGGCGAAAACGGAGCCCTGGGCTCCGTTCGCCTCCGGTACGAATCGATCGCTCGTTGCTAGGCGGCTTGATCTTGGCGGCGGATCAGTTTCTTCAGCCGGCGACGTTCGGACTTGTTCAAACTGTTCCAGTCAATCGAATCGGGATCGATGTATTCTTCGTCGTCACCCGAACTTGCATCCGAGCGGCTCTGGACTTCGTCGACTGGATCGGCACCTTCGGCTCCGTCATCAGATTCGGCTGCTGCCTTTTTGCGTCCAAACCATCCGCCTAAACCGGATCGACGTTTGGGCGTTTCTTCGCCATCTTCGGATTCCGATTCGGTGCCGGTATCCGCCGACGGGGTTTCCGGATCAGTGTCGGCAGCGACGGACTTGGGTTTCAGCCGCAGCCCAAAGCGACGACGTTTGGCGGGTTTGGCATCCGCATCATCGTCACTGACTTCGTTAGTCTCGCTGGTGTCCGCATCGACATCGTCTTGGGTTTCGTCCACGGGTCCCTTCGCGGCACGCAGCCCAAACCAGCGACGTTTGGGTTTCGATTCATCAGCATCGTCTAGCTCGGCCGCATCGTCTTGTTCGGCTGCCACTTCTCTTTGGACCGCCGCATCTCGCTTGACTCGCGTGGGCGCTGCGTCGTTGGTCGACTGGTCTGCCGCATCGGCATCGTCCGATTCGTCGGAATCAGAGTCGGCGGATTCGGGTTTGGGTTTGCGTCGCAGTCCGGCGAACCAGCCACGTTTGACTTTTTGCTCCTGTGGTTCCGATGCATCATCACCATCGGATTCACTTGGGACGGCGTCGGATTCCGCATCGCGTTTTGCTTTGCGCTGAGCCTGACGTTCGGCGTCTCGCTCAGCCCGCTGAGCCGCTTTTTCGGCGGCAGCTTCCTTCGCCAAGCGTCGCTTCTCGGCTCGCGTCAGCGCCGGTTCGGCATCCGAGTCGACTTCTTCGACGTCGTCGGATTCAGGTCGCGTGAAGACACGCAACTTCCATTGGTCCAGACGTTCACGCAGCGTCATGCTGTCCTCGATCTCTCGGACCTCGCGGTACAGCAACCGTAGATAGCTGCCCAGCGCGATGAAGATCGCCGTCGTCGCCACCAAAGGCGCCGACGTGACGGACACCCACTTGCCGACCGAATCCACGGTCATCACGTTCCATCTAGCCGCTTGCGGCAACAACAACACAGCACACACAAAGATCATGGCGACCAACGACGACCGCGATCGTCGCACGTCGGCTAGCACGCGAAGTGCCAGCACCGCGCCGCCGAGACCGACGACCACGCGCAACCAGTCGCCGCCGGATAGCGCGACCCGTTTTCCGAATGTCAAATCCAATAGCGCACCGGTCCAATCAATCAGCCCGACCAATGCGTTGACGCTAGCCAACACCATCACGATCAGCACCAATCGCCACAGCCGGTATCGGCCCAAATAGTCGTCCAATCGGTAGCGACGAAGCTGGTAGATCATCAACGACACGCCGGCCGATGCCGTCAACATCGCGACCATGTACCAGCGTCCGAAACTGTCCGGACTGTCCAAACGAAACGGCCGCGCCACTTCGGGATGATAGACCAACGTCGGCCACGCAACGGCCGCATAGTGAAGCAGACAAAACAACAAGGTCGCCGCTGACATCGCACCGGCCACGATCAACGAAGTGCGCCGTTTGATCGGCACCAGTGAAAACCAACGACCGCGGATCCGCCGCTGGACCCGCGCACCATAAGCTGCCGTCGGCCGCCTCGCTTCGCGCAGCTGTTCGAACTGGCGGCGGCTGGCAGCCGTCGAATTGGTTTGGTCGGCTTGGTGAGTCGAATACAGGACTCGCCGCCGACGGTCGGTCGTGCGTCGACTAGGTGTCATCGCGACGACAGTAAGAAACCAATCGCGTGCGAGTCAATCGGTTTCGCCGAAGGGGAAACGCAAATCGTTTCGCAATGCCGAAGAAGTCCGGTTGGATTGCTAGCTTGCAAATCGAAGTCTATTTGAACAGCACGCCTGCCACAGCGATGACGACGATCGCCAAGCCAGCCATGAATTTCCCCAGCGTGCCGAAGGTACGTCCCCAGAATGCCGCGTGACCGATCGTCCAACTTTCTCGCCAATTGCGGCCATCGGTCCACTCGCCGTACATCGCACCGGCGGTCGCCCCCAAACCACCGAACAAAATCGCGGCCAAGATCGGACCGATCACCGGGACCGGGATTCCGACCACCGCACCACCGATAGCGCCGACCATCGAACCGATCATCGCGAAAATCGTGGAACGCCGACTGGCACCGGCCTTTTGAGCCCCCACCGCACCGGCGGCAAACTCAAAAACTTCGCCCAATAGAGCCAACACAAAGGCCGCAGCAACGGCGGGATACCCGATCGCCGACCGCCCGGATTCTGGCCCCAACCAGGCGTAGGCCGCCAACATTGCGACCGCGATCCAATTTCCAGGCAACGAAATCAGATTGGCCCCCCATGCGATCAAACACATCAAAATCAGCAAAAAAGCCAGCAAAAACGTCCCCGTCGGGCCCAGCCATTGGCCCATCTGAGCCATCCATTCCAGCGGCGTTTGCCACCAACGGGGCTCGGCAACGGGCGATTCCGTCTGGGCGATCAGCCAAAATGCGGCATTGGCAACAAGATCCATCATGGTCCTTCAAGACGGGGTGAACATTGTGTGAAGCACCGGCAGATGGTGCGTGAGGGTGTTACAGTCACATGTGATCGAATCATGATGGAGGTGTTGTCGGCCTGTGGCCCGAGATGATTCCGCAATCTAGCGAACCTGGCGGCTGTGCCGAGGTGTCGAACTGAGCGAATCAGGTGCCACGATCCGCTGCAATCATCGATCCATCAATATTTTGTACTGATCCGGTAGTCGACCGTAGAATGGGCGAAACCGATCTCGCCCGATTTCCTTCGCCAGCATTCAGAACCTCCGCTTTACGATTCACCGCAGCAACCCGAGAAACCGCAAGGGACCGAAGCAACCATGTCACAGAGTGTGCTCGATACCAATGTTCTCGTCTTGAACCGTTTTTACATGGCGGTCCGAGTGGTCAACGTCCGACGGGCGTTTACGCTGCTGTACCGTCAATGCGCCGAGGTGATCGACCAAGATGATGGCAGCTATCTTAGTTATGACTTCGAAAGCTGGTGCGAAGTCAGCCAAATGACGTCGATGGAAAAGCAACCGGGCGAGGACTATATCCAAGCTGTCGGGTTCGAACTTCAGGTGCCGCGGATCGTTCGGTTGATCCGTTTCGACAAGTTGCCGGTGCAAACGGTTCGCTTCAACCGCAAGAACCTTTTTGCCCGCGACAACCACACCTGCCAGTACTGTGGCCGCAACGAACCGACGAACAAGTTAAGTCTGGATCACGTGGTACCACGATCGCACGGTGGCCCCACCACCTGGGAAAACATCGTTTGTTGTTGCCTGCGCTGCAACTCTCGCAAGGGAGGTCGGACGCCCAAGCAAGCGAACATGAACCTGCGAACCCGTCCGGCAAAACCGCGTTTCAACCCGCTGTTGGTCGAATCGATCGAAGACCCACGCTACGAATGCTGGAAAACGTTCCTGCCGGCGGCCTGTTGAGATCGGCGCCGAACAGCGCGGATCGGGTTCGAAACCGATGCATCCCATCGATCCCTAAAAAAAGCCCGGCGGTGATGAACCGTCGGGCTTTTCGTGTCGGGCTTTTCGTGTCGGGCTTTTCGTGTTGAGCTGATCGTGTTGAGCTGATCGTTGGCGGCAATCCGGCTGCTTCACGCGCCGAATGCCTAGGACATCACTCGTCGACCAACGGCTCTTTCTTTTCGGTGATGACTTCGCATTCGCCGGATTCCGACTTGGTGGCATTCAATTCCAGATAGCTCTTCCATTCGTCAGGCAGGTTATCTTCGTGGAAAATCGCCTCGACGGGGCACTCGGGAACGCAGGCTTCGCAGTCGATGCATTCTTCCGGATGGATGTACAGCATTTGGTCGCCTTCGTAGAAACATTCCACGGGGCAAACGACCACGCAATCGGTGTATTTGCAGCCCGAGCAGGGCTGAGCAACGACGTGAGTCATGAATTTGAACCTTTCTCTGCGATTCTTATCAGCGGTTGGTTTATTGGTTTATCGTCTGGTAGGTCGGCCGACTGAACTGTTTTCGGCAAGCAAGCCAACCAATCATAAATTCTAACGGTTAGGAAAGGTTTTGTGGCCCCAGGGGGACACCGGTAAGCGAAAATGGTGCGTCGATTCTGTCTATTTTTCGCCACAGATTCGCCACGGGGATTCTTCAAACAGGGGAAATCCGTCATCGTAGACACCGACTCGCGTTTCCAAGTTCGCACCATCCATCGCCCAACGGTCCCGTTTTCGTGTCCGACACTGACCTATCCGCTTCGCCGACGTACTCCGCCGAACCGATTCCTCTTCGCCTGAAACCATCGCGTCAGTTCCCATTCCTGGCTCGTCACCCCTGGGTTCACGCACACGCATTGGCCGAAGAAGGACGCGATCTGGCCTGTGGACAAGTTGTCGACCTGCTCGATCACGACGGCAACTGGGTGGCTCGCGGACTGTGCAACCCGGCCAGCCGGCTGCGAGTTCGCTTGTACGCCTATGACCAAGCCACCCAGATCGATGGTGATCTGTGGCGATCCCGGCTGGATGCGGCCATCGCCCGTCGGCAACTTTCCTCTCCCGCCGGGCCGGACGAAGCCGAACGTTTGTGTTTCAGCGAATCCGATCTGCTAAGCGGCGTCATCATCGACCGCTATGCCGATTGCGTTGGCGTGCAATTCACCGCGGGGGGGTTGCTGCGTTGGAAGGACGAAATCCTGGACCATCTGAAGTCCCGACTGGCTGATTCCCCATCGGGATGCCGGGCGATCATGGTTCGGGTCGATCCCAAAACAGCAAAACACGAGGGCATCGAGGCGATCGAACACTGGCACAACGAAACGGGAATCGACGAACCGGTCAACTATCGCCAAAACGGCCTGGACCTAGCCGTTGACCTGCGGAGCGGCCAAAAAACGGGCGGTTATCTGGACCAACGATTGAATCATTTGGCGACTGCGGGTTATCTGGCCGGTCGACGCGTCTTAGATGTGTGCTGCTATCACGGCGGTTTTGGACTGGTGGCTGCCAAGCACGGTGCCAAGTCCGTTTTGGGCCTGGACAGCAGCCAAGCGGCGCTCGATGCGGCACAAGTCGCAGCGGATAAAAACCAAATCGAAAACATCCAGTTTCAGAACGGAGACTGCTTTGACGAACTGAAAGCCATGGGCGAACGCGGGGATCAGTTTGACGCGGTGATTTTGGACCCACCTCGGTTTGCGGGATCACGGCACCAAGTCGACAACGCAATCCGAGCCTACCGACGGCTCAACGCGTCCGCAATCGACCTCCTTCCACCGGGCGGTATCCTAGCCACCTGCAGTTGCAGCGGCCGAGTATCCCGATCGGACTTTTTGAACATGTTGTTGGACGTCGGACGACGAAGACGGCGCGACATCGTGATGTTCGAAAATCGCGGTCCGGCGCCGGATCACCCTGTCGCGATCTCGTGTCCCGAAAGCGACTACCTGAAATGCGTGATCGCTCAAGTTTGGTAGACGTACCCACTCGAGCGGCAAAAACACCTGACTGACGACTCTTGGGCGTCTATACTGGCGAAATCCAACGACGCTCATCCTGACCTTCATCCTGCTCTGGAGTGCCCCATGACGGGCGTAACCCTCAAGATCCTCCACGGCGCCGACCGCGGCAAAGTTTACGAAACGCTGGAACCTCCCTTCACCGTGGGCCGCGAGGAAGGGAACGATATCCAGCTGAACGACGAACGGGTCAGTCGCTGTCACTTCAAAGTCCAACGGGACAACGACCGCTTGGTGCTGACCGATTTGGACAGCACCAACGGGACCAAGGTCAACGGCACCGAGTGCCAATTGAAGATCCTGAGGCACGGGGACCTGATCGCGGTGGGACGCAGTTTGATGCTGGTCGGATCGGAGTCGCAAATCGCGGCTCGCCTGGCCGCCATGGGAACCGACAACCCAACGCTTAGTCGCGAAATGGCGTCGTCCGAAAGCTCGATCGTTGTCCAGTTGAATCATGAATCGAAGAGTCCGTTCCCGGCCGAAGTGATTCAGATCCAAGAGGTGCCAGCGATCCCAGATGATCTATCGCCAGGCCAGAAGGCTCAGCTTTGCGAGATCCTGGACTACCTGCAATCGCGTCTGCATCGATTGATCGAATCGGCGCGAACCGACGAGGCCAATCAAGAGGTTGCATTGAAGCTATCCGCTTGGCAACGCATGCTGGACACTCAAAGCCGACTCGCTGCGATGACCCGTCAAATTGCCGACCCCGATTGGACCGGCAACGATTAGCCCCCGCTAGGCATTGGGATTCACCAGAATTCCCTTCGCCCTCATCCCCAAAACGGACTTCTGGCGAAGTCCACGACGGGTGATCGATCTTCATGCCCGCGGGTGATACTGCTGGTGGACCTTCTTCAATCTTGAATGCTCGACGTGTGTGTAGATTTGAGTGGTCTGGATACTGGCGTGGCCCAACATCTCTTGGACTTGGCGAAGGTCGGCACCGCCGGCCAGAAGGTGAGTCGCGAAGCTGTGTCGCAGCGAGTGAGGGCTGATCTTAGAATCGATTCCGACGCGCTGCGCATACATCTTGACCAACCGCCAAAGCTGGACGCGATCGAGTGCACGTCCGCTTCGCGAGAGGAAGAGTTCCTCCGGTGGATGCGGCACCTTGGCCGCCAATTCACCGCGTAACATTTCACAGTATCGGTTGATCGCGTTGATCGCTCCCGATCCGATCGGCACCATCCGCTGTTTGCCGCCTTTGCCTTCGCACCGCAGATGACGGTCGGCCAAAGACAGGTCGCGCACCCGCAACGTACAGACCTCCGATGCACGGCATCCGGTTGCGTACAGAACTTCCAGCATCGCGACATCTCGCTGCCAATACTTGTCCGTCTTCTTGGGCGAGCGGAGGAACGCGTCGACTTGGCGGATGGTCAGCACGCTGGGAATGCGCTGCCACATTTTCTGGGTTGTGATCAGTTCGGCTGGATTGTCCTGGACGATCCCTTCGAGCTGCAAGAACTTAAAGAACGTTCGTACCGCAACAATGTTTCGGGCGACCGAGGCGGGCGCCAAGTCGAAGGTCCGCAGTTCGCCCATGTACGACGACAGATCGCCAACCTTCAAATCGCCGAGTCGTCGCTTTCCGACCCAGGTAACGAATCGTCGCATGTCGCGGCCGTAAGCATCGATCGAATTGGCCGCCAGGTGACACTCACCACGCAAATAATTAAGAAAGTCAGCACAGAGCGTCTCCGTGGCTCGGCCAGCACGCGGCGTCGGACCGGTCTGTGCTAACTGTTGAAGTTTCGTAGTCCGCTTTGCCATCGAAACCGTCCCATCGAGAAGACTGGTAGAGTGTTTCGGTCGCAATCAGGTCAGCCTTTCGGCAACCTACCCGAATATCTATCCTGTTCGACATCGCGGCCCCCCCAGCACCAATCGGTCGCTTTTGGTTCCGCTTTTTCCGAATCCTCGTACCAGTCGTATTGTCATGAATGTTTTGGTTGTCGGTGGCGCCGGCTATATCGGTTCCCACGCGGTTCGTCTGTTGATCGACGCCGGCCACACGGTCACGGTCTACGACAACCTGTCACGCGGGCATGCGGCGGCGGTCCCCGCAGGGATGCTGGTGCAGGGCGATCTGGCGGACCGCGCAAAAGTGGTCTCGACGCTGCGAGAGAAAAAGATCGACGCCGTGATGCACTTCGCCGCCTTTGCGTTGGTCAACGAATCGGTCAACGACCCGTCGTTGTACTACCGCAACAATGTCATCGCAGCCTTGGAATTGCTGGATGCGATGCGCGAAGCCGACGTCAAGAAGATCGTCTTCAGCAGCACCACGGCGACGTACGGCGAACCCGACATTGTGCCGATCCCCGAAACCACACCTCAACAACCGATCAATCCCTACGGGTTCACGAAACTGGTCATCGAACAGGCGCTAGCGGACTACGCGGCGGCCTACGGGTTTGCGTATGCGGCACTGCGTTACTTCAACGCCGCCGGTGCCCGTCCCGACGCGACGATCGGCGAGGACCATGATCCTGAATCGCACCTGATCCCGATCGTGTTGCAAGTCGCGCTTGGACAACGCGAAAAAATCACCGTGTTCGGCGATGACTACCCCACCCCGGACGGGACCTGCATCCGCGACTACATCCACATCGACGACCTGGGCGAAGCTCACCTGAAGGCGATGGAAAAACTGGAACCCGGCAAAGGCCTATGCGTGAATCTGGGCACCGGACGGGGCACCAGCGTTCGTGAAATCATCGACGCCTGCCGCGAAGTCACCGGTCACGCGATTCCCGAAGTGATGGGCCAGCGGCGTGCGGGCGATCCACCCGAACTGGTTGCCGATGCACGTCTGGCCAAAGAACTGCTGGGATGGGAAGCCCGATACACGGACGTCAAATCGATCATCGACACCGCTTGGAGATGGCACCAAAGCCATCCCCAAGGCTACGCGACGAAAAAGTAACGGCCGCGATCATGGCCCCCGCTGGCGGGCAGGCCAATGCCGTCTACTTGATAGTTAAGAGAGGCATTCGCCGCGATCAGCCGCGTGCGCGTTAGAGAGCGTTCAGCTTAGCCGCGTAGCGGCGGCAGCTCTTTGCCGTGGGGCGGGCCCCACGGTTAGCGATGACGGATGCAATCTTGATCTTCTCGGGGGATGCCAAATCCGGTGGCCGAGGCCACCGGCATGATGCTTTCGCCTCTCCGAGGCTGTTGCAAGCCGGACGTTCTCTAACGCGCACGCGGCTGGGGGAACCACCTGACTAGCGGTAAAGTAGGTGGCGTTGGGCGGCAGGCCCCGTTCCGCCAAGCCCCGTTCCATCAGACATCATTCACCAGGTGCCGCGGGCTATGCCTTGGCGTGGATTCCCTTGGCCGCCAACAAAGTGTTGTGCAGCAACATGGCGATCGTCAGCGGGCCAACACCACCGGGTACCGGCGTGATCGCCGATGCCTTTCCGCGGGCCTGTTCAAAGTTGACATCGCCGACCAGCTTGTAGCCGCCTTGGCCGTCTTCGACGCGGTTGATCCCCACGTCGATCACGACCGCACCGTCGCCAACCATGTCGCCACTGATCATTTCCGGCACGCCGACGGCAGCGATCAAGACGTCCGCCCCACGGCACAACTGGGCAAGGTTCGCCGTCCGGCTATGAGCGATGGTGACGGTTGCGTTGGCGACATCCCGCCCGCACGAACCGTCCCGCTGGGCCAACATCATCGCCATCGGTTTGCCGACGATGTCGCTGCGTCCGATCACGACCACGTGCTTGCCAGCGACCGAGATTTTTTCGCGGTGCAACATCTGCACAATCCCGTGTGGGGTGCAGGGCAGAAAACGGGGACGACCTTGCATCAGCAGTCCCACGTTCACCGGCGAAAATGCGTCGACATCTTTGCGAGGATCGACGGTGTCTAAAATGGATCGTTCGTCGAATCCGGATCCGCCATTGCCGTCGGCCGGCAGCGGCAACTGGACCAGAATCCCGTGAACCGAATCGTCTTGGTTGAGCCCGCGAACGACGTCGACCAGTTCGTCCTGAGTGGTGCTTGCGGGCAACCGCATCGTCCGTCCCTCGATCCCTGACTTCTCGCAAGCCCGAGATTTATTGCGAACATACACCTGGCTAGCTGGGTCTTCCCCAACAAGGACAGCGACCAAACAGGGCGTCGGACCGCCCGCCTGGACAAACTGTCGCACTTGCTCGGCCACTTCATCACGGATTTCGGCGGCAATGCGTTTGCCGTCCAATAGCTTGGCTGTCATCAGTGGTACCCATCAAAAGCGTCGAAAATGATCGCCATAGTGAGAAATGGCGGCGACCTGTATAGTTGCGGTGAAGGCAGGGTCTGCGGAAACTCTAACGCATCCGCCTTGGATCCGAGCAACGTTCGGACAATCGCCTCGCCCGGCCATGCCAGGCCTACCCTCGAAAACGAAATCACACAGGATTTGTGTCTCGATGTCTACCGACACACCGAAATTAAGCCCCGTCGAAAAAATCAAAGAGGCCAGCGCCTACCTGAAAGGCACGATCGGCGAAGAGATCAGTGAACCGATCGATCACTTCAACAAAGACAATTTGCAGTTGTTGAAGTTCCACGGCTCGTACCAACAGGACGACCGAGATGCGCGGCTGACGGCCAAAAAGTCGGGTGGGGGGAAAGCTTATTCGATGATGCTTCGCCTGCGGATTCCCGGCGGACGAATCACGTCTCAGCAATTCTTGTCGATGCTGGATCTGTGCGAAGAATTCGGCAATGCGACGATGAAGGTGACCACTCGTCAAACGATCCAGCTGCACGGCATCGTCAAAGACGACCTGCGTCCAACCATCGACCGCATCAACAAGCTGGCCCTTTCGACCTTGGCCGCCTGTGGCGACGTGAACCGCAACATCATGTGCTGCCCGGCCAAGCACAGCAGCAACGTGCACGCACAGATCCAAGCCCTGACCGACAAACTGGTGCCAGCGATGGCGCCACAAACCAAGGCCTATCACGAACTTTGGATCACCGATACCGATTCGGGCGAAAAGTCGCTCGCAGGCGGTGGTCCCGATCCGGACGCAGCCGTCCATGGCGAACTGAGTGGTGACCCGGTGGAACCGCTGTACGGTTCGACATACCTGCCTCGTAAATTCAAGATCGGTATCGCCCTTCCCGACGACAACTGCATCGACGTTTACACCCAGGACCTGGGATTGCTGGCCGTCGTCCGTGACGGAAACGTGATCGGATACAACGTCTTAGTCGGTGGCGGCATGGGCACCACACCGTCGGCCGCCAAAACGTTCCCGGCATTGGCCAAGCGAATGGCGTTTGCGACCCCGGAACAGGTGATCGGGGTTTGCCAGTGCGTGCTGAAAGTTCAACGTGACAATGGCAACCGCGCCGACCGCAAGATCGCTCGGCTGAAATACGTGATCGCCGATTGGGGTGTCGAGAAGTTCCGCGCCGAAGTCGAAAAGTACTACGGCGAAAAACTAGCCGACTGCACCGAAGACGATGTGCACGAAGTCGACGACCACATGGGCTGGCAAGACCAGGGCGATGGCAAATGGTCCTATGGATTGAACATCGAAAACGGCCGCCTGTATGACGACGACAAACACCAACTGAAGGCCGGACTGCGTGCGGTCTGTCACGAATTCAAATCTGAAATTCGAATGACGGGCCACCAGAGCGTGATCTTCACGGACATCGCCGAATCGGACAAAGACAAACTGATCGGCCTGATCAAAGAACACCACATCCCAACGACCGAAGAAACCAGCACGGTCCGGCGCTGGTCGATGTCCTGTGTGGCACTGCCCACCTGCGGACTTGCGATCACCGAAAGCGAACGACGACTGCCATCGATCATCGATGGACTGGAACAACCGCTGGCCAAGTTGGGCCTGGAAAAAGAACGCTTCACGATCCGCATGACGGGTTGCCCCAATGGTTGCGCCCGACCGTACAACGCCGACATGGCGTTGGTCGGCAAAGCCAAGGGCAAGTACACGCTGTTCGTCGGTGGCGGTTGGTTGGGAAACCGAATGGCCTTCGTCTACAAGGACCTAGTGCCCGACGACATCATCGTCGACGAAATGGTCGCGGTCTTTGCGGCCTACAAAGCGAATCGGGATGCCGGCGAATCGTTCGGCGATTTCTGCAACCGAGTCAGCCGAGACGACCTAGAAGTGATGGCAGCCGCAGCACCCAAGCCGTAACAATTAGCTGGCCATCGTTGCTTCACCCCCGCTTTCATGTCGGGGTGAAGCGGTTGTGGGCTGTCGGTAAGAACCGTGGCTAGCAGCCTGTTGATTTAGTCGTTTCCCTGAACTTCGCGCGCAAATCACAACCCGACGCGTGAGCGAGGGATCCCATCACAACCCGAAGCGTGAGCGAGGGATCCCATCGAATCCCTCGCTCACGCAGCGGGTTACTAAACCGACAACCCGCTGGCGTCAAAACGGCTAACGGTGCCGCCCCCTAAAGCCAAGGTGTCCCAGACCACTCGGCGGTTATTCCCAGCAGATCTTTTCGGCGTCAAAGATCGGGCCTTCGACACAGGTCCGTTTGTAATCCCATTCTCCGTTGTCTTGGCGGACTTGGGCGACGCAGGAGAAACAGATGCCGATGCCGCACGCCATCGGCGTTTCCATCGATACCTGGCAATCGACACCGGCCGCTGCACAGGCCTGGGAAACCTTCTGCATCATGATCTCGGGGCCGCAGGTCACCACTCGCACCGACGTCCCCGGCGGGATATCACGCAGCCGATCCGCCAAGACATCTGGCACCAATCGCTGCTGGCCCACCGAACCATCGTCGGTGCACAACGTGACATCGAAACCAGCCGCCTGAAAATCTTCCACGCCGGCCAATAAACTGGATCGGCGGGCGCCGTAGATCAATTCAGCACTGGTGGCCCAGCCGCTATCGCGATTGAGTCCGAAGGTCCGCGATCCGATCGCTTCCTGCCCCAACAACAGCATCGGTGTTTGTCCGATCCCGCCGACGGCCATGATCAACCGGTCGCAGGTTCGGTTCGAAAAACCGTTGCCAAGCGGGCCCCAAAGAGTGACTTCGGTGCCGACTTGGGATGCGGCCAAAGCCGTCGTCAGCACGCCCTTTTTCAGATACACCAAATCGATGAAGTGTGGATCCCCCGAGGCATCCGAGACCACATCGTAGACAGCCAAGGCGCGACCGATCAGCGGCGAATTCAGGCCCTTCAGCCGGATCATCACAAATTGGCCGGGCACCACGGACGCAGCGATCGCGGGCGCGGCCAACCGGACGCGGTAAGTTTGTTCGCCGACCAGTTCGTTTTCAATGATCGCCGCGTCGACCTGTGTCATCGCGTCGGCATAGTGGTCAGCATGCAGTTTTGACATCGCTTAGCGTTTCTTCGTTCGTCGTTGGTTGTTGGGCCGACCGCCGCCAGCCTTTCCTTTGAATCCTCGGCCGGTTCTGCGCTTCCCAGCACCCGACTTTGCAGCACCGGATCGGCTATCCGCATCGCCACCGGTCGCCTCTTTTCGCTTGGCGCCCTTGGGACGCGGCTTGACGACATGTTCTTTTTGCTTGGTCTTGTCGACGATCGGCTTGGCATCCCCACCAATGACCATGCCGCCGGTCGACGCCTTGGCCGGCAACTGGAACGACTTGGGCGCTTCGCCAGCAGCCGCTCGGGTTGGCTTGCGGGTGCCCTTTGGGATGCCGTCCGGCTTGGTTCCCGAACTGCGTGATGCAGTGGTCCGAGATCCCGTCTTCTTGGTTGCTGGGCCACGGGTTGCTGGGCCACGGGTCGCTGGGCCACGGGTTGATGGCCCCGCCGACTTCGTCGGGAACTTCTTTTTGACCGCGCGACCCTTCGCCGCTGATGCGGGAGCCTTTTTCTTGGGTGGTCGGGACGCGGATTCCTTTTCGGCCGCCTCGACCGCCGACCACAGTTTGTCGACCTCTTCGCGTCGCAGCACCCGGTAAGCCCCCGGTGGTACGTCGCCGAGTCGCAACGGGCCAACGGCGATCCGTTTCAGCTGTTGGACCTTGTGTCCCAGCCGCGCCAGGATCCGGCGAATTTCGCGGTTTTTGCCTTCGCTAAGCGTGATTTCCAATTCCGTCGCACGCGAACGGGCCTTCACCAACTTGGCTCCGTCGACCTGTACAAAACCTTCGGCGATGTACATGCCCTGACGCATCTTCCGCATCGTTTCGTTTTCGACCTTGCCAGCCACGACAACGCGATAAACCTTACGAACACCGATGCTGGGGTGAGTCAATTTTTGGGACAGTTCACCATCGTTGGTCAGCAGGATCAGCCCCTCGCTGCTGAGGTCCAATCGGCCGACGGGAAAGACGCGTTCGTCCGGCGGCACCAGGTCCACCACTCGCGGTCGCCCCTGCGGGTCACGGTTGGTGGTGACCACGCCGACAGGCTTGTTGACCGCGTAATACACGGTCTTTTGTTTGCGTAGGGCGACGCCATCGACCAAGATTTTGCTGACGTCGGGATCGACCGTCGTGCCCAACTTGTCGGCAACCACGCCATCGATGTGGATGCGGCCAGCTTCGATCAGTTCCTCGCATTGGCGGCGTGAACCGAACCCCGCACCGGCCAAAACTCGCTGCAGCCGCTGGGCCGTGGGTGAACTGGCGGACTTGGCGGGACGTTTTTTAGCGTTCTTGCGAGGCATGATTGACTTGCGAAATGGACCGGATGGAATCAACCCAACCTACCAAACCTTGGCCTCGGAACGTAGTGGCTCGGCAATTTAGCAGGAAAATCAGTGCAAGTGGGAGCCGAGAATTAGCAATTGGGTGTAGAGACCACCCGCTGGCGAGGCCAGGATTCTTGCGCCGAGAAGGAAAGTTCGAGTTCGAGTTCGAGTTTAAGTTGCAGGCAGAAATGACGGCCCGAAAACTTAAACTCGAACTTAAACTCGAACTCGAACTTCTTTTGGTCTTTTCTCCATGCCTGAAATTCGTAAAGAGACGATCTGGACGCTGTAATTCACGAAAGTCTTGACGACTTCCGCTACGCCATTTGCCCGAACGTTCAGTGGAGATGGATCCTTAGCGGCCCAGCCAGGGCATCGAATCCGGGACCAATCGGTTGCTGACCGGGGCAGGCAGAGGCTGTTGGTAGTCCGGTGGGCGAGCCCCCAGATCACTCGGCCCGACCGCTTGCTGCGGGAATGGATCATGTGCGATCGCGTTGGCTTGTTGCTGGTTCATCGTTCCCGCAGGCGGCAACCATCCGCCACGGCAACCGGATACCAGCCCGACAAGCAAAATGGCCCATACGAGGCCCAGCGGGAATGAAGTCCGATCATTCGTCATGGCAAACGTTCCACAGGAAAGCGAGGGAAGGGCATCGATCTCGCGATCCCGACTGGCGATCATACGAACCAAACGCCAGCCGCCGTAAGAGCGATCCGACCAAAGCGAGCCACAGAAACACACCAAGGTCTATTTGATAGCAATCGGACAGAGGCCCCAGCCTGGGCTAGCGGACGTCGCCGTAAAGCTTCAAAACGTTTTCCCCGGTAGCGGTCATTCGGTTCAATCGGGCAAATGCGACGCCAGCACGGTCGAATCGGGCGCCGAAACCGAAATCCCGCAGGCTCCCATCGCCGCCGGCAGCATCACGGTCGCCCCGGTTTCCAGCGGATATCTTCGGTTTCCGTCGACCAGCGTCGCCCGACCGCGGGGGACCGTGACCAGGTGGAATCGACCGTCCCCGCCGATGGTGTCGGTGCCCCCCAACAGAACGTTCAGCACAAATTTGTCGCAGCTGACCATCGTTTGCCAGCCGGTGGCCAGAGCATCACAGCGGACCGCCGCGACTGGTCCGCGCTGATAATCGGTCACTTCCAAACTGGATTGGATGTGCAGAGGCCGGCCATTTCCGGCATCGTCGACTCGGTTCCAGTCGAACAATCGAAACGTGGTGTCGCTGGACTGTTGGATTTCGGCCACCACCAACCCGGATCCCAAGGCGTGCACGGTCCCGGCCGGGATAAAGACGATATCGCCAACCTCGGGATGAAACGTGTGAAGCGTTTCTTCGGTCTGGCCCGCCGCGATCGCCTCCCGCAGCGTCGATTGGTCGACGCCGGACTTCAATCCGGCGTAAATTTGGCTACCGGGATCCGACGCGACGATGTACCAGGCTTCGGTCTTCCCCAGATCGGGCTGAGGCATCTGTTTGGCGTAGGCATCATCCGGGTGGACCTGAACGGACAACACGCGGTTGCAATCCAGATATTTCAGCAGCAGGGGGAACGATCCCTGGGGCACCTGATCCCCCAACAGCCATTGGCGATGGCCGGCGATCACTTGGGCCAGGGTCTGACCAGCCAAGTCGCCGTCGGTGACAACGCTTTGATCATCGCCGTGATCGACGATTTCCCAGCTTTCGGCATAATTTTCGTCGCTGCCGATGGGTTTGCCCAAAAGTGACCCCAAACGGCGTCCACCCCAGATGGTCTGTTTTAGAACGGGCCGGAACGACAGTGGATATGGTTGCATTGAAATGATTTTTTCGGTGACAGCAGCGAAATAGACTCTTTCGATAGCCCAGCAGTACGAGCGTTTTCGACTTGGGCTGTTATATTGAGAGACTACCTCGTTTTCGCGAGGCCCCAACGCGGATTTTTCCCGCAAAATTGCCCAGAAACCTACCTCAACCTTCTTTGTCGCCAGATCTTCGAGTTTGGCCGATGTGAGAGACGATACGTGGACCGATTGGCTCGCCCCAAAGACGACCTGTTTGATAACTCGACCATGACATTCGGGGAACACCTGGATGAACTGCGTCAGTGCTTGGTGAAAGCCATCTTGTGGCTGGCGGGCGGATTGATCATTGGGCTGTTCTTTGCCGACTCGGTCATCCTGTTCATCCAACGGCCGCTGGAAAGCGCGATCCGCGAATTCCAGGCGGACCGGGACCTGCACCAAATGGGATACGACCCGCATGCCGACGAAGTCCAACCGCTGCGTACGTTCCTGGCCGGCGGTTCGCTGATCGCCGAAATTGTCTACGACGTCCCCGAGGAATTCCAAAAGCTGACGATGGATTCGCTGATCATCCCGTCCGCTACGACATCCGCGCAAAGCGGTGACGCCGCCAGCGCAGGCCTCGATGCCCCGCTGGAACAGGTCACCGTCGAACCTCGACAACTGGCCGACATTTTGGGGTCGCTTCCCGATCCGAGCCAGCTGCAACCACGACTACAGTTGCGGCAAAACAAAACGGGGCTCAGTTCGCTGAAGATGGAAGAGCCCTTCATGATCTGGGTCAAAGCGGGGCTGATCGTCGGCGCCATCTTTGCATCCCCGATGATCTTCTATCACATCTGGGCGTTTGTGGCCGCGGGACTGCACGACCATGAACGACGGTACGTGTACATCTACCTTCCGCTAAGCGTGGTGCTGTTTATATCAGGCGTCGTGTTGGCGTTTTTCTTGGTGCTGCACTACGTGCTTGCCTTTCTGTTGGCATTCAATGGATCGATGGAAGTGGCGATCGAGCCGCGGCTTTCGTACTACGTCAACTTCGTGCTGATGCTGCCGCTTGGGTTTGGCATCGCGTTCCAACTGCCCCTGGTGATGCTGTTTGTTCAGCGAATCGGAATCCTGGAAACGCAGGCCTACGTCGACAGCTGGAAAGTCGCCGTGCTGGTGATCTTTGTGATCGCCATGGTCGTCACCCCAGCCGACGTGACCAGCATGGTAGCGTTGGCGATCCCGTTGGTATTCCTGTACATGCTAGGGATCCTGATGTGCATGCTGATCCCACGTGGCCGCGGCCTGGGGAGCGACGCCTACGACCCGGCCTAGTCCCTGCGGGACGATCGGTCCGTCGCCGACGATGACACGCGCATCGTCGGCACGTGAGCTTGACGTTCGAGTTTAAACGCGAGTTCGAGTTGCACCTGGGATCATCAACTGCGGAGCAGCGACAGCTCTTTGCCGGTGGTCTTGACCACCGGAATGGTTCGATAAACCTTACTTTCTTTTTCCCCTCGCTCGGATCGCCGCCTTTGGCGGCGATCCGAGCGAGGGAAAAAGGGAGAAGGTCGGCGACCCCGGGTACCGGTGGTCAAGACCACCGGCAATCAGCTATCGCCACTTCGTGGCTAGAAATCGCGGTTGCGATTGCCGGCATGGCACCAGCAGCGTCTGGCTACCCGCCGTGACCCAATCGGTTCTGTAGGACCCGCTGTCGACAGTGCGTTCCCTTGGCCGTCAGTTCTCCGTCATCGCGTGATAGCGGCGGGTTGAATCGGTGGATACTGGCTCGCTTGGCCTCGGGGTATTGCTGCAACACCGCACGCACCGGATCGTTGGGATCGGCTGCCGCTCCGCTGGCCTGTGGATCCCAATCGATCCACAATTCCAACGCACCTCGCCACACCAGCAATGCGTTTCGCACTCCCGCGATTCGCTGGACATCACGTTCGATCCAGCTGGGTGAAATCTTTCGACCGTTGTCCATCACGATCACATCGTCGGATCGCCCCAGGATCCGCAGCTGGCCGCTTGCTTGATCATGCTGGACCAAGTCGCCGGTTCGCAACCATCCCTGGCTGTCGATCTTCAGTGCAGTCGCCGCCGCGTCACCACAGTAGCCTTTCATGACGTGCGGCCCACGCACGAATAGTTCGCCACCGCGAATCTGATGTTCCCAGCCATCGACAAAATCGCCCACCATTCCCGGCCGGGCATTGTCGGGCGTCGCACTGCAGATCACCGGTCCCGTTTCGGTCAGACCGTAGCCTTGGATCACGGTCACACCAAGCTGTCCAAATTGCTGGAATGCGTCGACTGAAATCGCAGCACCACCGCATCCGAGCAACCGTAAACGGTCCAGCCCCAGCGGCTCCAAACCTTCGTCCAAGATCCGATATGCGGTCGCCGGCACCGTGTTGACCAGGGTCGGACGAACGATGGGCGCCAAATGGCGCAGCCCTTCGTACCCCATCGTGACCGCCCATGTGCAACCGCTTAGCAGCCACGTGCCCAGATCGCAGGTTCGCGCATAGGCGTGCGAGATCGGCAACATCGTCAATCGCACGTCCCCGCCCGCGCCGACCGAGTTGCCCGCGCTGCCCGAGCCGCTGGGGCATCTGGGGCTGCTTTCCCAGGGACGCTGTGGCACCGCCTGTAGCTTGGCGGCCGCGTTGCCGACCAGATTGGCATCCGTCAACATCACGCCCTTGGGCGTGCCCGTCGTGCCGCTGGTGAACAACACCAACGCGACGTCCGGTTCGATCGGGGCACGCATCGCACGCGCGATCAGGTCCTGTTGAACCTGGGGGGCCAGCCTTCCATCGACCGAAATTTCGCAGCCGCCGGACCGCATCACAGCCAAGACGTCCACGATCTGCTGGTACGAATGATCCGACGGGACGACGATCGCCGACTGACCTTCGAACTGCTGCGACCGATCCTGGACCTGATCGGCCAACTGCTGCCATGTCGCCCGTTTCCATTGGCCTGCGTCGCGGTCCCATGCGACCACCGCATCACCATCACCACGCATGGCAACCTGATGGTCCAACGCATCGATCAGCTTGGAAAAGGTCTTCAACGTCACAAACCTCTCTGGCGTCACCCAAATCAACGGGAACCACTGATAAGTCAACGCACGGGCACCTGGCCGCGCATGAAAAAACCGCGTCGACGGAAACGACGCGGCTTCGTATTGGGCGTTTTCGCGGGCGGAAGATTCCCGGCCGCTGACGCGTCGCGGATCACGAAATCAATGACCTGCGACTGTCCAAACGGCGAATCAAAGAGTCGCCGACCTGATAAGCGGTACCGAACTAAGCGGTGGTGCCCATCGAAGCACGCAGCTTCGATGCGTTACCGGCTTGGCCGAAGGCGGTCATGCGAGCGACGCAGACGTTCTTCATGGCCACGCGAGCTGGTTTCAGATAAGCACGTGGGTCGAATGCACCTGGATCTTCGGTCAACACCTTGCGGATCGCACCGGTGATGGCCATTCGGCAGTCAGTATCGACGTTGATCTTACGAACACCGCTCTTGATACCGCGTTGAATTTCTTCGACGGGCACGCCGTAGGTTTGCTTCATCTTGCCGCCGAACTGGTTGATGATGTCTTGCAGTTCTTGCGGAACGCTGCTGGATCCGTGCATGACCAAGTGCGTGTTGGGCAGTTTGGCGTGAATCGCTTCGATTCGGTCCATTGCCAAGACTTCGCCGGTTGGCTTCTTGGTGAACTTGTACGCACCGTGGCTGGTGCCGATGGCGACGGCCAACGCATCCACGCCGGTTTCTTCGACGAAACGTTGTGCTTCGTCGGGATCGGTCAGCAGTTGATCGTGAGTCAATTCGCCGACAGCACCGTGACCGTCTTCTTGTTCGCCTTCGCCGGATTCCAGCGATCCTAGGCAACCGAGTTCGCCTTCGACGCTGACGCCTTGGGCGTGAGCCGCTTTGACGACTTCCAACGTGACCTTCACGTTGTAGTCATAGTCGGCTGGGGTCTTGCCGTCTTCCTTCAGCGAGCCGTCCATCATGACGCTGGTGAAACCGTTGTCGATCGCCGACTGGCAGGTCGCAGGGCTGTTGCCGTGGTCCTGGTGCATGACGATTGGAATGTGCGGGTACAGTTCCGTCGCTGCGATCATCAGGTGACGCAGGTAAGCGTCTTGCGAGTAGGCGCGGGCACCGCGGGAAGCCTGAATGATGACCGGCGAATCGGTTTCTTCAGCCGCTTCCATGATCGACTGGATTTGTTCCATGTTGTTGACGTTGAATGCAGCGACGCCGTAGTTATTTTCGGCGGCGTGATCGAGGACAACACGAAGTGGGACCAAAGGCATGACGGATACCTGTTCTGTAATGAATCGGGAAGCGGTTAGTTTTTCGATAGGCGTCGATTATCACGCCAAAATGCCGACCCGCAAGGGCGGAATCCTAAGCGGGCCGATCCCAACCGTAGCCGCCTTCGTGGGGCCAGATGGGCCGTGTTAGATTCCGCCGGCAGCCGGCCCCAGGCCCCCCCACGAACGGACGGGCCGGAATCGCGAGCGGTTCAGTTCGCCGAATTCCCCGCGGAATCAGCCGTTTGAATGACCGAAACTTGGGGATACAAAGGGGGGGACGTCTGGCAAAGTCCACGACGTTAGAAGTGAGACACGGGAGCTTCGCGCTGGATTGAATCGGTCGATGAACGCCTAGGAATCCTTGGTGAGCCGGCGGACGATTTCGTCGACGTCATACACGCAGCCGCCCCAGGTCCCACCGCCAGCCTGTTGCAGGGCGGCCCACAACCGAGTGTCCTCGGGCATGTCGGGTTCCACCTGCAAATCGGGGTGCGCAGTCCGGCTGGCCAATATTTCTTCGGCCGTCATCGAATCGTCCGAGCTGACCAGATTCACGTGGCCGGTCAGTTCGTTGCGATCGATCAGAATATCGATCACGTCGCCGTCACGAACTTTGGCGATCGGACCACCCGCCAACGCTTCGGGGCCGACGTGCCCGATGCACGCACCGGTGCTGACCCCCGAAAACCGAGCGTCCGTCACCAACGCCACTTGTTTTCCAAACGACAGATATTTCAGTGCTGACGTGATCTGGTAAGTCTCTTCCATCCCGCATCCGATCGGTCCACGGCCGATCAACACAATCACGTCCCCGGCTTGGATCGCGGGTTCCGATTGGCCCTTGATCGCTGCGATCGCGTCGCGTTCGGACACGAACACTCGCGCCCGGCCACGGTTTCGGTACACACCATCGGCGTCGATCACGGTAGGGTCGATGGACGTCGCTTTGATCACCGAACCTTCGGGACACAGATTGCCCGACGGGAAGCACACGGTGCTGGTCAAACCACGACTTTTGGCAACCTTGGGAGTCATGATGACTTCGTCGGGATCGATCCCGTCGGCATCGCGTAAACGGTCGCGGCAAACTTGGCGACGTTCGCAGGATTCCCATTGATCCAAGATTTCGTCCCAGGTCATCCCAGCGACGGTACGGGCCTGAGTCTTCAATAGCCCTAGATTTCGCAGGTGCCAAGCGACTTCGGGAACGCCGCCGGCCAGGAACAATCGCACCGTTGGATGGCCGACCGGTCCGTTGGGCAAACAGTCGACAAACCGTGGCACCATCCGATTGATTTCGCGAAACGCGGCCGCGTCAGGGCGTTTCAGACCGGCGGCGTGTGCGATCGCGGGGATGTGCAACAGCAGGTTCGTGCTGCCACCGACCGCGGCATGAATCAACATCGCATTGAACAGTGCGTCGTCCGTCAAAATGTCTGACATCGTTTCGCCACGCTGGACCATGCCGTGCGAAGCGTCCGCCGAATCGCGTGCCAGTTGAGTCCAGATCGGTTGACCGCTGGGCGCAAGCGCCGCGTGCGGCACCGTCATCCCCATCGCTTCGGCGACCACTTGGCTGGTGGCCGCAGTCCCCAGGAACTGACATCCACCACCGGGGGTTCCACAGGATCGGCAACCTTCCAATGACGCCTCTTCCAAACTCATCTCGCCGCGAGTGTATCGCGCACCGATCGTCTGGACCTTACCCGAATCTTCCCCGACTGAGGGCGGCAACGTGACACCGCCGGGAACAATCACATTGGCAAGGTGCCCGGTGCCGGCAAGCGCCATCATCATCGCTGGCAACCCCTTGTCGCAGGTCGCCACGCCGATAACGCCCTTGCGCTGTGGCAGGGAACGAATCAAACGCCGCATCACCATCGCAGCATCGTTGCGATAGGGCAGTGAATCGAACATCCCTTTGGTGCCTTGGGAACGGCCATCGCAGGGGTCACTGACGAAGGCCGCAAAAGGGACGCCTTCGTGTTTGCAGATCTGTTCGGCGGCCGCCTGCACCAACAAACCGACTTCCCAGTGTCCGGTGTGGTATCCCAGCGCGATCGGCGTCCCATCGGGCGCCCGAACGCCACCCTGGGTGCTAAGAATCAGGAACTGGTCACCGAGAACGCGGCGTGGATCAAAGCCCATGCCCACACTTTGGGTCAGCCCAAAGATGTCGCCGCTAGTCCACTGACGAAGGATTTCGTCCGAAAGCGGTAGCGAACCACTGGGGCCCTTGGCATGAGTCTGGATCGAATCGGGGTCGAGTGCTTGAAAGAATTGGTTCATGCAACAATCGTATCGAATGCTGGATCGGTCGACAGCCATGCATCGACCACGCGTCAGGCCCGTCCCCCTCGAATCGAATCGAATCGTCTCGAATCGAATCGTCTCGCGCGATTGTCCTCCCATCCGTTTCCTGGCAACGCCCGTGCGCTGCCGCCCCCCCCCCTGCGGTCCCGGCAAAATTCGGTGCTGAGGGAAAACATCGGAAAGCGACCGGATTCGGTTACAATGCGATCCTCGCCGCCCACCCCACCATCCACTCATCGACGCTCATGCGAATTGCAGCTTTTTTCGGCCTGATCATCGCTGTCGCAGTCTCGACGCCTGCCAGCCATGCCGGGGCCGCCGAGCACGAACCGATTGACTTCAATCGCGACGTCCGACCGATCCTGATCCAATACTGCACGTCTTGCCATGGCGGTGTGAAGCAGGCCGGTGATGTCTCGTTCGTCTACGCCGACCGCGTCCTGCCGCCCGATGGATGGATCGTCGAACCGGGTGAACCCGATGAATCGATTTTGATCCAGCGGATCACGACCGACGATGCCGACATGCGGATGCCGCCGGCGGACGAACACCCCGAACCGCTGCCGGCCGAAGACGTCGAAACGCTGCGGCGTTGGATCAGCGAAGGTGCAAAGTGGGGTGATCTGTGGTCGATGGCGCCACTGAAACTTGATGCGCCGGCGGTGCCAGGCGATTCGCCATCTGCGGTGGCCGAATCTTCCTGGGCCAAAAAGAAACTGGACCTGTTCGTCGAAACCAAACGAACCCAACAGGGGCTGTCCCCATCGCCCCCGGCCCCGCCGAACCAGTGGCTGCGGCGCGTGTCGCTGGACCTGACGGGATTGCCGCCAACGCCCGCACAGATCGGTGCGTTCGAATCGGCGTGCAAATCCGCCGCCAATGAAGCCGCCCGCGACCAAATCTATGCCGCCGAAGTCGATCGACTGCTGGCCAGCCCCCAATACGGCCAACGCTGGGCATCGATGTGGATGGACCTGGCCCGGTATGCCGATTCGATGGGTTTCGAAAAAGATCCGCACCGCGACATGTGGCCCTATCGCGACTGGCTAATCCGGTCATTCAACCGCGACATGCCCTACGATGAATTCACCATCAAACAACTCGCTGGCGATCTGCTGCCCGACCCCACCGCCGACGATTTGATCGCCACCGCCTTTCATCGCAACACCCAAACCAACACGGAAGGCGGCACCGACGACGAGGAGTTCCGCGTTGCCGCGATCATCGACCGGGTCAACACCACCTGGACCGTCTGGCAGGCAACCACGTTTGGATGCGTCCAATGTCATTCGCACCCCTACGATCCGTTGGAACACGACGAGTACTACCGATGCATGGCGTTGTTCGACAGTTCGCTGGACGCCGATCTTCCCGACGACTACCCCACGTTCAAAGTCCCGACGAACCCCGACGACATCGAACACGCTTTCACGGTCCAACGCGAATATGAAAGCGCTCGCCAGCGACGCAACGACTTCGGTCGCCAGCGCTGCGGCGACACCCCGTGGACGCCCGCCACCCCCACCAACGCCACGTCGTCTGGTGGAAAGCTAAAGATCAACGATGACCACGTCCAAACCGCATCGGGAACCTTCCCGGTCGGTGTGGAGTACACCATCGATTTGGCTGGACCGACATCGCCGGACGAGAACGCCGAATCGGCAATCGATGGCGACACGATCACGGGAATCCGACTAGAGATTTTCCCCGACCCGGGCAATGCACCGGGACAGGGATCATTGCTGACTCACCTGCGCGTGGCCGTGGTCGACAACCAAGGCGACCAAGAAAAATCGACGGACATTGCGATCGCCGACGTGTTTGTCGATGCGTTGACTCAGTCAACGGATCCTCGCGATTCGCTGCAGGGCAACTCCGGCGGCGTGGGCGAGCACCCGAAACTGAACGACCGGCGTTGGGCGTGTTTCATCTTCAAGGAACCGGTGAAGCTTGCCGATCATCAGAACCTGCGACTGCGGATGAAGCAGAGCCAATCGACAACGGGCAACCTAGCGACGCCGATACGCGACTTTCGTTGGTCCGTCACCGACGATCCCGCGTTGACGGAATTGTTGGCGAATCCGCAGCTATCCGAGTTCACTTCGGCTTTGGACCAGGCGAAGAAACAGGCCGACGAGATCTCCGGTGCGTCGTTGCCGATCGTTCGATCGCGGCCCAGTCAAGCGGCGCGAGTCACACGAACCTTCATTCGCGGCAATTGGATGGAACGCGACGACGCGGTAACGCCGGGCATCCCGGCGGTGTTCACCCAGTCGGCCCCACTGATCGACGACGCCAAGGCCCCGAACCAACAGGCTGCAGCGGTCGTCGAGAATCGGTTGGACTTCGCCAACTGGTTGGTTTCCAAAGGCAACCCGTTGGCGGCACGTGTTTGGGCCAACCGCATTTGGGCTCAACTGTTCGGTCGCGGCCTGGTCGAGACCGAAGAGGATTTCGGGTCCAGCGGCTTGGCCCCATCCGACCCGATGCTGCTGGATCACTTGGCCGACTTGGCTCGCAACGAACATCGCTGGCATCTGAAACCACTGCTTCGCGACATCGTCCTGTCGTCCACCTATCGTCAAACCCACGACGCGTCCGATCAAAACATGGCGGTCGATCCACGGAACCGCTACTTTGCTCGCGGCCCACGCACGCGACTGTCGGCCGAAATGATTCGCGACCAAGCACTGGCTGCGTCCCAACTACTGTCCGACGAATCCGGCGGCCCCTCGGTGATGCCACCGCAACCCGACGGTGTCTGGCAAGCCGTTTACAGCGGGGCACAGTGGAAGACATCCGAAGGCGACCAACGCTACCGGCGAGCCCTTTACACGTATTGGCGTCGGACCAGCCCGTACCCGAGTTTCTTGACATTCGACTCACCGACTCGTGACCTCTGTTCGGCCCGTCGACTGGACACCAACACTCCGCTGCAAGCTCTTGTGACGCTGAATGACCCTGTCTATCAAGAGTGTTCGGCAGCACTGGCAAAAAACGCCATCGATCAATCCGGCGAATCGGTCGAAGTAGCGATCGATTCCATGTTCCGCAGCGTGACCAGCCAGACGCCGAACGATCTAGAACGATCCGCACTGCTGTCGCTGTACACCGATCTTCGCAGCCCACCGACGTCATCCAGCGATGATGGGGCCGACAACAACGACGACATCGACCTCCCCACCCTTAGCATCGTCGCCAACACGATCTTGAACCTGGACAAGGCACTGACCAAATGAGCGACATCAACCACCCGAATCAGGACCGCGATTCGATCCGCGCCGGCGTGGCCCGCTGGGCGACTCGACGCCATTTCCTGAAGGACTGTTCCCTCGGACTGGCCGGAATGTGGCTCGGCAGCGGCCAGAATCAACCGCTGATCGCGGCCAACGATCGCCACCTGGGAACGCACTTTCCCGCCCGTGCGAAACGCGTGATCTTCCTGCACATGGCGGGTGGCCCCAGCCAGATGGAACTGTTTGATTACAAGCCGGACCTGCAATCGCTGGATGGACAAGACACGCCGACCAGTTTTTTAGAGGGGAAACGGTTTGCGTTCATCCAGGGCGTTCCCAAGATGCTCGGCCCCCAGTTCCCGTTCCAACAGTATGGCGACAGCGGCGCTTGGGTTTCGGACCGACTGCCACAATTCCAATCGGTCGTCGACAAAGTCTGCTTCATCAAGTCGATGCAGACGACACAGTTCAATCATGCCCCGGCGCAGTTGCTGCTTCACACCGGCAACCAAAACCTCGGCTCGGCATCCTTCGGTGCTTGGACGATGTACGGGCTGGGCAGCGAGAACGAGAATCTGCCGGGGTTCATCGTTTTGGTCTCCGGCGGCAAAACGCCATCGGCCGGCAAAAGCGTATGGGGATCCGGATTTCTGCCATCGGTGTTTCAAGGCGTTCAGTGCCGATCCAAAGGCGATCCGGTGCTGTACCTGTCCAACCCGGATGACGTGTCGCGGCAACAGCGTCGGCGTGCACTCGATGCGTTGGAACAGATCAACCAAGCAACCTTCCAGCAGACCGGCGATCCGGAGGTGCTGACACGGATATCCCAGTACGAGATGGCATTCCGCATGCAGACGCACGCCACCGAAGCGTTCGACCTGTCCAAGGAAACAGCCGCGACCCATGCTGCCTACGGGACCGAACCGGGCAAAGAATCGTTTGCCAACAACTGCTTGTTGGCTCGCCGGCTGGCCGAACGCGACGTGCGCTTCATCCAGCTATTCCACTGGGGCTGGGACTCGCACGGCGCCGGTGCCGCCGAAGCCTTGAACGTCGGGTTCACCGATCGCTGCAACGAAGTGGATCGACCGATGACGGCGCTGCTGAACGACCTGGACCAACGCGGACTGCTGGAGAACACGTTGGTGGTGTGGGGCGGCGAGTTCGGTCGCACACCGATGCGAGAGAATCGCGGCGGCAAAGAAATGAAACTGATCGGACGCGACCACAACCCGGGTGCGTTCACGATGTGGTTGGCCGGCGGCGGCGTCAAACCTGGATTCACGTTGGGCGAAACCGACGAGATCGGCTACGAAGCGGTCACCGACAAAGTCAGCCCTCATGATCTGCACGCCACGCTGCAACATGCATTGGGGATCGACCACAAACGATTGACGTTCTTTCACCAAGGCCTGCCGCAACGACTTTCCAATGTGACGCAGCCTTCGCGGGTGGTCCATGAAATCTTTTCGTAACGCAAGGCGAACCGCGTCAGGGTCGGCAGAGGGATTCACAACCACTGCGTGCTTGAAAGGAATTCTGGCGAATCCCACTCCGTCGGGGATGGAATCGGCTTTGCAGGTTCTGGTTAGGCAAGACCGGTAAGCTGTGTCGATGGCGCTGGCCTCGCTCGCCTCAGCACCGCTACGTGGTCGATAATAGGATGACTCCCGTTTATCGATGCCGAGCAAAGGATTGCCCCGTGACGAACGTTTCTCCTATGCGTTCCCAAACGACAGCTGCCGCGACCACTTCGTCGACCTCGCCGACCATTTTAGGAATTTGGCGTGTCGGCAAGTCGTTGCACCAGACTGCGACAACGGAACTATCGCTGGCCCAACCGGCCGACGCGAGCGGCAGCCCACGGTGGGACTACGTGATCAAACGATCCACGGGCACCGATATCGAAAGCCGCCGTCAGATCACACAATTTGTTGCTGCCGCGTCGTCCATCGTGCACCCCAACCTGGTTGCCGTATTGGACGCGTCAAACTCTAGCACGTCCCCGTATTTGGTGATGCCACGTTTGGACGGCGTCACGATGCAGTCGCACCTGGACGCATCCGAACTGAAACCGTTGCCCGTCGCACTGTGGTTGGTTCGCCAAGTCGCACAGGCGCTTGAATCGTTGCACGGTTCTGGTTGGGTCCACGGCGACGTGAAGCCCGAAAACATCATCGTTGGTTCGCGTGGACACGTGACCCTGGTGGACCTGGGCTTTGCATCGCGAATCCACACCGTCACCCCGACTCAATTCCGTGGCACGCCTGCCTACGCGGCTCCGGAAACCTTGGCGGGCAATCACGCTGCACTACCGGCGGCCGATGTGTTTTCGATGGGGCGTATGCTTTGGCAGTGGCTGACACACACTCATCCCGCCAGCCGCAGTACGCTGGAACCGATCGCGGATTTGGTCGAAGCGATGGTCGCCGAAGATCCCGCCGACCGTCCATCGGCTGGCCGGATCGCCAGAAAGCTTTTGAAGCTGGAAATTGAAACTCTTGGCCAACATATCGGCCCCGAAGAGGGCGTCCGCCGGGCCGCTTAGAAAGGATCACCGAAAGTCTTGGCGACTTTCGCTACGAAATGTTTTTCGATTGAGTGAGCCGTGATCGCGTGAGCGGCCGGGAATCCCCCCCAATGACAGTGGCCTCACGGCCAGCGGCTCACCATTGCCGTTGAAAGGATCACCGAAAGTCTTGGCGACTTTCGCTACGAAATGCTGCTCCGCGTTTCTCCCTAGCGGCTAGAAAGCGACACCTGACGATGATGAAATCTCGGTTGGCACCATCACCGACCGGCGCTCAACATCTGGGCAACGCGCGCACTTATCTGTTGGCACACTGGTCGGCCATGGCCAGCGGCGCTGGCATGATCCTGCGGATTGAAGATGTCGATTCGCCCCGCATCAAACCGTGGGCGACACAGCAAGCCATCGACGACCTGCGCTGGCTGGGGATCCGCTGGGACGAAGGCCCCGACGTCGGCGGCCCCCATGGGCCCTATGTCCAAACGCAGCGAATCGATCTGTACCGGGATGCTTTGGACCGACTGATCCAAGCCGACCGAGTGTATCCATGCACGTGCACGCGAAAGGACATCGAAGAATCCGGTTCGGCGCCGCACTTCGAACACGAAGGCCCGATCTATCCGGGCACGTGCGCGGGATGGCAGCGGGGCGACGAAGTCCCGCCCCCCGACACATTCTGTTGGCGTTTTCGCGCGGGCACCCAGACCGTCGCGTTTGATGACTTGGTGATGGGATCCCAAGCCTGCGTCCCCGCAACCGATCTGGGCGACTTTGCGATCACCCAGAAAAACGGTGCACCGTCGTACCAGTTGGCCGTCGTCGTGGACGATGCGGCGATGGGCGTGACCGAAGCGGTGCGCGGCAACGATTTGATCGCCAGCACTTTTCGCCAACTGGAAATCTATCGCGTTCTGCAGCACTCACCGCCGCACTTCGCCCACGTACCGCTGGTGCGTGGCCCCGATGGTCGACGTTTGGCCAAGCGGCACGGCGACACTCGGCTGAGCCATTTCCGGGAACTTGGCATCGCGCCCAAACGGATCATCGACTGGGCGATCGAAACCACGGGCATAGCCGATCCGACGGGCGACTTTCAATGGTCGGCGCTGAACCGCGATGATGTTGTGGTGGACTCGGAATGGTTGGCTGCCGGCGGTTGAGGTTGCACCGGGAAAGAAAGAAAGAAAGAAAGAAAGAAAGAAAGTTCGAGTTTAAGTTCGAGTTCGAGTTTAAGTCGAGGCAGCAATCCCGTCAGAAAACTCAAACTCAAACTCAAACTCAAACTCAAACTTGAACTTGAACTTGAACTTGAACTTGAACTTGAACTTGAACTTGAACTTGAACTTGAACTTGAACTTGAACTTGAACTCGAACTCGAACTCGAACTCGAACTCGAACTCGAACTTGAACTCGAACTCGAACTCGAACTTCTTCGCGTGCTTGCTCGGTCGCAGAAGCACGCGTTGAAATGCAATTCATGCCAAGGAATTCTGGCAAATCCCACGACGCACGAAGCGGGCTAGCGACTAGCTGACATCGCTGGTCGACCATTGGCCGTCGACCAATCGCCATGTTTCGCCCGTTGGATTGCTGTTGCCTAGGATGGCTGGCAATCGATCCGGTCGCACGTTGTCATAGCTCGTCAGTTTGCCGAACCGCACCAACGAACCGGGAACGCCGACGGCGGTAAAGCCTGGGTGTCCGGTCGCAGGGTAGGGTCCACCGTGGTTCATCGCAGCCGAAACCGCCACGCCCGTCGGCATTTTGTCGTTCAACAGTCGCCCCACTTTGGGTGCCAGTTCGAAACTGATCGCCGCGTAGTCGTCTTCGTCGCTGCCGTCTTCGGCGGTGTACACACATCCGGTCAGGTTGCCTTCTAGATGACCGATCGCTTCGCACAGCTGATCCACATTGTCGGCGACCAACAACAGGCTGGCGTTTCCGAATGCTTCGGTTTGAAATCCTTCGGGGTTGCCCAAGAAATCCTTAGCCGTCGCTTTCAGCAGCGTATTGGCCATCGCACATCGATCGGTTTCGATCTGGCCGCCACCGGTCAACAGTTCAGCACCAAAATCGCAAAGCGTTTTCACGCTGGACGCCAAACTGTTGGCGACCGCAGGTGACAACAGCGTGCCGGCCGGCGAGCTGCTGAATTTTTCGGTAACCGCAGCGATGAACTTGTCCGTCGCTTCGCCGGCGACCAACATCACCATGCCGGGGTTGGTACAGAACTGACCGGTTCCCATCAACACACTGGTCATGAACTCGCTGACGATAGCGTCCCCGCGCTGGGCCAGGGCGGCGGGCGTGATCACGACGGGATTGACGCTGGACAGTTCCAAGTAGATCGGTTTGCCAGCCTTGTCGGCGGCTGCTTTCAACGTCAGACCGGCTCCACGACTGCCGGTGTAGCCGGTGGCTCCCGTGCGAGGATCGGAAACCAATCGTTCGCCATCGGCATGGCTGGTGCGATAGATCAGTTGAACAGTCGCCGCCGGCAACCCGGTTTCCGCCAACGCCTCCGCCGCCTCTTTGGCCAACAAGCGAGTCGTTTCGGGATGCGAGCTGTTGGCTTTGCCGATGACTGGGTTGCCAGCCGCGATGGCGGCTGCAAAGTCTCCGCCGGAGACACTGTTGAAAGCGAACGGAAAATTGTTCGGACCGAAGACGCAGACGGGCCCCAGTGGCTCGAAGACGCTGCGAATGCCGGCGGCGGTATCGATCGTTGCCATCGCCCAGTTTCCAGTGCGGCAAGCCTTGGCGGCAGCTCGCAGCTGGTTGCTGGTACGCGGCAATTCAACGTCGGCTAGGCGTGGGCTTTTCCCTAAACCGGTCTCGGAGAAAGCGGCTTCGACCAAGGCGTCCTTGGCCGCTTCGATGCGGTCGGCGTATCGTTCCAAGAACTCGGCGATCTTGGCGGTGGGCAGCTTGCGCAGCTGGGCAGCGGCGTCGACGGCCGCATCGAGTGCTTCGTCACAATCCGCCCACGAACTGACGGGAAATTCGGCTTCCAGTTTGGTGTTTTTGTTCGGGTCGGTCGCCTGGAAGGTGCCCGCAACTTTGGCGTCACGCCATTGGCCAGCGATCAACACAGGGCGAACGGTAGCAGTAGATGTCGTCATATCGAAATAACCTGGTGGATGAATGATGAAATGGTTGGCATCGTCGCAGTGGCGTGCGAACTTGGCTTGCCGTTAACCTTGGACGATGGTGTTGGACAGGGTGCCCACGCCGCCGATCGTGATGTCGACCACGTCGCCGGCGGCCAACGTAAAATCGCTGGTGGGAACGATCCCGGTTCCTGTCATCAAGAACGCACCGTCGGGGAAACTGTTGTCGCGGCCGAGCCAGCCCACCAGATCTTCGAACTTGCGAGCCATCTGGTCGGCACCGGTTTGTTGGTCGAAAACCACGGTTCCGTCCCGCGAAATTTTCAGATCGACTTGAATTTCACTGACCGGCGGTAATGAATCGTACAGCGTGATCCAAGGCCCCAGCCCGGCACACTGGTCGTAACATTTCGCCTGCGGCAGGTACAGCGGGTTGTCACCTTCGATGTCCCGCGAACTCATGTCATTGCCGACCGTCAAACCCACAATTTTCAATTGCGGCGAGAGCACCAAAGTGACTTCGGGCTCGGGAACGTTCCAGGTCGCGTCGGTGCGGATTCGCAAGCATCCGTTGTGGCCGGAAACACGGTGGGCAGTCGCCTTGAAAAACAATTCGGGGCGATCGGCGTTGTAGACCCGGTCATAGCACGACGCGGCCGCTTCGGATTCTTCCATCCGCGCCGTTTGGCTCCGTTTGTAGGTCACGCCAGCCGCCCAAACCTCTTGCTGATCGATTGGCGGCAGCCACTGGATCGAATCGTCGATCGTGATCGCGGCGTCGCGTGTCAACGAACCGACGGCCGATATCGGGCTGTCGGCAGCCAACAGGTCAGACAGATTGCGGTACGAATTGCCCAACTGCAGCGGATAAAGTTGGTCGCCTTCGACCAATCCAACTCGCGAGGCACCTGAAACATCGATAAATTTTGTTACGTTCATGACAGACAGGATATCGAAAAGGATGGGACAGGGGAAAGCATTGATGAGCGACACAGGCCCGACGAACACAAAAACAAAAATCATTGCAGCTGCGATCGCAGTGATTGCTGTGGCCGCGATCATCCTTTGGCTGCGCCCCGGTGACAACCACGAAGGCCAAAACGGCAATCATACCGGCCCGCAAGCCACGGGCGAATCCGCCCAACAATCCCTATCCTGGAACCGATCGGCACTAGCAGCTACCGAAAATCTGGAAACGGAATCGGCTGACGAAACCTGGGATATTTTGGCTAGCCAATCGCCAAACGACGAATCGATTCTGTTGAACCGCGCCCTGAACCGGATCCTGCGGGTCGACCATTTGGCCGCCCAGGTCGCCAATCCCTCGCTAGCGGCAACCGATAAACAGGCTGCCCGAAGCCAACTTCCCAGCGCCATCGCGGGGGCGCGTTCAGCCATCGACCAATACGATGCGGCATCCTCCGGCGACATCGAATCGCTTTGGATGCGGACGCGAATCGATTTGCGGGAAGCTTCGCTGTTGCCGGCATCGATGACCAAATCGCTGCGCCGCGAAATCTTTACCCGGTTGTCCGACGCCATCCGAGGCCCCCTGGGCAACCAACCGCAGGCCAGAATCCTGGGCGGTTCGATGATCGACGTCCTAACGCAGATGGAGGACCCGATCGATGGACTGCCAACCAAAACGTTGGCAACCGCGTCCGCCACGCTGAAGGTGCTGTCGGATCGACATCCTGACAACTTGTTCTTTGCGCTGCGAGCCGCCCGACTGGGCATCGAAACCAAAGACAAGGAAGCGGGGAAATTTGTTCTGCTGACCGGCCAATTGGCCAGCGCCGTTGCACCCTTGGTCGGACGCGAAACACGCGCGATTGGCATGACTCCCGATGAATTGGTCGCCAGCATCACGGCCGCGATCGAATCCGACGATTGGTCAACCGCCGAAACTCGCATGCTGCAGTGGTTCAACGTGCTGAACGGGACCGAGATCGTGAAGACGGATCGCCGCTTGGCTGCGCCCCACCCGCTGGATCACTTGTCGTTCGATTCGCTCCGCCGCGTATCGGCCGCGATCGCCGCTGCAGATCCCGTCGCGCAAGGCGGATCGCCGATCCAGTTCGATCGGCGACCAATCGATGCACCCGAGAACCAAGCCATCGCGGCGACGATCGATTTTGATCTGGACCTCGATTCGGACCTCGTCACCGTCGGACCGGCGACGGACGGCCAGGGCGCGAAGCTGTACCTGCTGCGAAACGACGGCGACCAGCAGTGGACCGAAGCCGCATCCACATCGATTGCCTTTGTTCCCACGACGATCGTGATCGCCGACCTGTTCATGGTCGACAGCAGCAGCCCCGATCGATTGCGTTCCAGCGGCAAATCGGTGGCAAACCGCCATAACACGCTGCCCTGTCTAGTGCTCTGTGGTGACCAGGGCGTGTCGCTGGTGGCCGTCGACGGACGCACCGACACCAGCGACGCCCAACGATTGCTGGTGATCGATTCCGATACCGGCCTGTCCGATGTGACCGGAGTCCAAACAGCGATTGCAGGTGACTTGGACGCCGATGGCGACTTGGATTTGGTATTCGCAACCCAAGACGACGGCGTTCGCATGTTCGTCAATCGTGGCAATCGCACGTTCTTTGAATTGCCGACGACACGAGCCCCGTTCGGCCAATCCGACGCGGTGACGTCGATCGCGATCGGTGACTTGGACCGCGACCTGGACCTAGATCTGGTGACGACACACGAAAGCGGCCATGTCGGCATCATCGAAAACCTGCTTCACTTGCAGTTTCGAGGTCGAATTTTGGAAGAAATCCCTGTGATCGAAGGCGCATCGGCGATCGCCATCGAAGACGTCGATGGCAATGTGTCTTGGGACCTGATCGTTGGCGGCCCCGAGGAAGCGGCGATCGTGTTTTCGCAAACTGCCGACGCGGGTGCCTGGACCATCGACCGGATCGAAAGGTCGGCGGCATCGGCAAGCGAGATGTCGATTGCCGACCTGGACAATGATTCCTGGTTGGATCTGATCACCAACAATGCGATCACTCCCATCGGCCCTTGGGGATTCGGTCAATCCGGCCCCGGGCTTCACGCCAACGACACCCCGGATGACAACGGTGACGAATCCACACGCACCCCATCGACGACCGTCCAAACGTTTCGAACCGCGCCCTGTGATTTCAACGACGATGGGGTATTGGACTTTGCGTTGATCAGCGATGGCACGGTCCAAACCGCGATCAACCGAACCGATTCGCCGGGGCATCACATCAACGTCCGATTCAAGGGTATCGACGACAACGCGACCGGACGCGTCAATCATTTTGCGATCGGCAGCGTGTTGGAACTGCGATTTGGACCGCACTATCGCGCCCGCATCGTCCAATCGCCTTCCACCCACTTTGGCATCGACGGGTTCGACGACGCTGGGGATCTACGAGCCATCCTGCCCAACGGACTCACCCAAACCACACGCGACATCCAGCCCGACACGCTGGTCGAAGAAGAACAAACGTTGAAAGGATCGTGCCCCTACCTCTACGCATGGGACGGCGAACAATTTCAATTTGTGACCGACTGTTTATGGGCCGCCCCACTGGGTCTGCAGGTCGCCGACGGGATCGTCGCCAAGGATCGACCTTGGGAATACCTGAAGATCGACGGACGATCGATCCGACCGCGCGATGGTCGCTACGAATTCCGCGTCACCGAGGAACTGTGGGAAGTCGCCTACTTTGACGAGATCAAACTGTCGGCGGTCGACCACCCAGCCGACGTCGACGTGTGGACCAACGAAAAGGTCGGCCCCGGCAATCTGGCAACACCGACCATCTTTGCCTTCGATCCGCAGGACCGTCGCCCCGCCGTGGCGGCCGTCGACACCAACGGCAACGACGTGCTATCGTCGCTGGCCCAAATCGACGGCGATTCCATGCAAGGGTTCGATCGCCGACTTCGCCAGGGTCTGTGCCCGCCACACTGGGTCGATCTGCAGTTCGATGCTTTATCAAACGATGGCTCGGTTTACCTGGTGATGACTGGCTGGATCCTGCCCACAGACACTTCGCTAAACATCCAGATTGACCAAAACGACGACCTGGCGGCAATCGAGTTTCCCTCGGTATGGGTCCCCGACGATCAGGCCGAAGACGGTTGGCGAAACGCGATCCCGTTCGCAGGGTTCCCCGGCGGCAAAACCAAGACGATCGTGATCGACGTCACCGACATCGTCGATCGCGATGATCCTCGTCTAAGAGTCCGAACGTCCGCACAGATCTACTGGGATGCGGCCGAGTTGGTGACGCAGCAGGAACCAGCGACCTATCGATCGACACCGCTGGAATTGGTTTCGGCATCCGTGGATTTCCACGGCTTTTCCGCTCGCAGCCAACCCCACCCCCGCAGCCCCGAAACCTACGACTACCAAAACACATCTTCGTCACCGCGATGGCCGCCGCTGCGAGGCAAGTTGACCGGCCGCGGCGACTGCATTGACTTGCTTGCCGAGTGGGACGACCGGATGGTCGTGATCGGTGCGGGCGATGAAATCCGACTGTCGTTCGCAGCACCCCCGGAACCGGTGCCGGACGGATGGGTCCGCGACTTTGTCATGCACAATGTGGGCTGGGATAAAGACGCCGACCTGAACACGTTGGCGGGGCAAACGATTGGCCCGCTGCCGTACCGATCGATGACCAGCTACCCACCGCCAGCCAATCAACAGGCCGAATCGGAAAACCGCCATCGTTTGAACGCCGACCACCGCCAAAGAGAACAATCGTTCCGTCAGTTCTGGCACCGACCGACGCAGCCAATCGGCAGCACAGCGGTACGGTAATGACGCGGTTTGACCGGTTCTAGTCAGCGTGGGGGATGCCTAAGTTGAAAAAGCGGCAATTCGCACAACCGTGCTTTTCCATTGGATTCGCAAACCAAGCGGCAATCCCGGCGTTGATCTTGGGGCGATTCGCGGATTGACGGGTGGCACCCAATGGCATGGTCGCTGTACAGTTCGGCATCCCATCGCATTTTAGTGGCCGAGGAAATCATGGCAAAAGTCGATCAAGCAGCCCCACAGAAAGATGACCCCGTAGCGGAATCCGACCATACGGAGAAAATCAAAGCGCAGATTCTGGACAAAATCGGCAAGCCACCCCGTCTGCATAATGTCGAGGTCTGCCAGCATCACAATGGCAACTATCGAGTCAACATTTGGGAAAAGCTGGACCCCACGGGGGATTCAGCCTTCACAACGCGAGTCCATATCGGCGCGTCCTATTACTTGAAGGTTTCGGACTCGGGCGAAATTCTTCATAGCAATCCTCCGCTAGCCAAACTCCGCTTCCCAGCGTGACCCCACCGATCGGCGCGTCCCACCGCCGATCGCCACTCCCCCCATCCGTAGCGCAAGTCGCCAAGCCCCGTGGCCCCGCTACGCGCCCGGACACCCATCCGTAGCGCAAGTCGCCAAGACTTTCGGCCCCGCCACGCCCCCGGACACCCACCGTAGCGAATGTCGCCAAGACCTTCGGCCCTGCCACGCCCCCGGACACCCCACCGTAGCGAATGTCGCCAAGACCTTCGGCCCCGCCACGCCCCCGGACACCCCACCGTAGCGAATGTCGCCAAGACCTTCGGCCCCGCCACGCCCCCGGACACCCACCGTAGCGAATGTCGCCAAGACTTTCGGCCCCGCCGCGTCCCCGGACACCCACCGTAGCGAATGTCGCCAAGACTTTCGGCCCTGCCGCGCCCCCGGAAAATCACCGAAAGTCTTGGCGACTTGCGCTACCGGGAGAACCCGTCGGACACCCACCCGTAGCGAATGTCGCCAAGACCTTCGGCCCCGCCGCGTCCCCGGAAAATCACCGAAAGTCTTGGCGACTTGCGCTACCGAAAGACAGCTCCGACACCCACCGTAGCGAATGTCGCCAAGACTTTCGGCCCCGCCGCGCCCCCAAAAAATCACCGAACGCCTTGGCGACATTCGTTACGATGTTGGGATGGTCAATCGTAAGCAACGACTGAAAAGGCTGCCTGCGGAATGCTATTTGGGGCATGCCTGGGTGCATTGGACATTCGCAATCCAGGACCGGAAAGAAGGTTGGCTGGATGCCCGGTTCCTTTACAAGTTCCGCGAACTGCTGACGCACGTGGCATTTCGCGACCAGATCGCGTGTCCGATTTTCTGCTTGATGCCAGATCACATGCATCTGCTCTGGTGCGGACTGGCGGAATCCTCTGATCAGATCCTGGCGGCGAAACACTTGCGTTCGGACCTGAACGACTGCTTCCGGCGGATCGGTTACCAACTGCAGACGCAAGCCTACGACCATGTTTTGAAGGACGATGAATTGGAGCTGGGCGCCATTGAGGCGGTCGCCGAATACATCGCGAGGAACCCCGAGAGGAAGAAGCTCGTAGGAGTCGACCAATTTGCTAAGTACCCTTACACAAATTGCCTGCTCCCTGGGTATCCGCAGTTACGGTTGTTTCAAGCCGATAGCTGGAATCGAGTGTGGCGGACGCTTTCGTTCTTAAAGCGAACCAACTGCCACCGCTTTCCCGATCCCAAATACGCCAATCGGTCGTAGCAAATCTCGCAAGGGGCTTCCGCCCCGCCACGCATCCGGACACCCACCCGTAGCGAATGTCGCCAAGACTTTCGGCCCCGCCACGCCCCCGGAAAATCACCGAAAGTCTTGGCGACTTGCGCTACCGGGAGAACCCGTCGGACACTCATCCGTAGCGAATGTCGCCAAGACCTTCGGCCCTGCTAACTTTCGATGCAATGCATTACCGGATTTGCTGAGTGATCTGGTTCTGCTGCTGGACTCGATGCTCCCTGCAAGTAAGATTCAGTCTCGACCAGTAGGGCATTGATTCCACATTGCAACTTTGAGCTAAAAAAACGATGGCCAATAATTTGACGTATTCGGAGAGCGAGGTTCAGGGGCTGAAAGCGCAAGAGGCGAAGGATTACTGCGTCGAGCTGATGCGGCAATTGACAGCGCGAGAAGGCGGCCCGATCTCGCCCGGAGAAGTGCAGTTGCAGGAACTGCAATACGAATTGCAACTGAAAGAAGCCGAAGCAGAGGATTGCCGCCAGCGAGAACTGCATCTGGAACGGATGAAAGAGTTTGAACTGGAGATCGAGCGTGAGAAGGCGGAATGGGCCAAAGCAAATAAGTTCGCCGACGAACGACGCCAGCAGTATGCCAAAGTGATCGGGCAAGTCTCTGAGTCGCAAGAAAAATTAAGCGTGCAATTGGACCGCGCGACGCGAGAACACAATGTCAAGTTGCAGATGATGCAAGCCGAGCACGAAGCGCGACGCGATGAGTTGCAGGCCGAACTGGAGGAACTGACTCAGCAGCGCGACGCCCTGATCGAAGAAATTGGCAAATTGGCGGACCTGAACTCCGCTGCCGAAGATGTGGATCGCCTACGCACCGAAATCGAAGAGAGTCGAATCGCTGCCGCACGCCAGCAAAAACAACTCGACGACGATATAGAAGTGGCCGCGTTTGAAAAAGAAAAGGAACTCAAACGGATCCGACGCGAACAAGATCTGGAGTTGGCTGAATTGGATGCGTCCCATCGAAAGCAAATGTTGGATGCAAACATCGAAGCGTTGGATGCGATGCTGAAAAATCTTGGCTTGGCAAAAGTAGATCCTGCAGAGCTGGAATCATTGCATCAGCAAGCAGCTGAACATCGTGCGCTGGCCGAACAAGAAGTCCAGTCGATCCGTCGCGCAGCGGT
Organism: Rubripirellula lacrimiformis; assembly: GCF_007741535.1. Lineage (NCBI taxonomy): Bacteria > Pseudomonadati > Planctomycetota > Planctomycetia > Pirellulales > Pirellulaceae > Rubripirellula > Rubripirellula lacrimiformis. Next base: position 1,724,763 of record NZ_CP036525.1, on the reverse strand, counting down.
AGATGAATTCAAGCAACAATTCAACGTCAATGCTTCCGAACCGATGGATGTGACCGATTTGTTCTATCGGGAAAAGGCACTGCAAGAAGACAACCAAGCGAACCTGAAGCAGATTCAGAAACTGGAAGCCGAGATTGCGAGAATGCGAACGCACATCGAAAGCGAATCGTCGCGAGTCGCGCAAGCGATCGAAGCGGCTCGGACCAACATCCAGAACAACATCGAACCCGGCGTGAAACGTTAGGCACCCGGCGGCCCTACCATCCGTAGCGAATGTCGCCAAGACTTTCGGCCCTGCCACGCCCCCGGAAATCACCGAAAGTCTTGGCGACTTGCGCTACCGGAAGACCCGTCGGACACCCACCCGTAGCGAATGTCGCCAAGACCTTCGGCCCTGCCACGCCCCCCGGAAATCACCGAAAGTCTTGGCGACTTGCGCTACGGAAGCCCCGTCGGACACTCATCCGTAGCGAATGTCGCCAAGACTTTCGGCCCTGCCACGCCCCCCGGAAATCACCGAAAGTCTTGGCGACTTGCGCTACGGGAGAACCCGTCGGACACCCATCCGTAGCGAATATCGCCAAGACCTTCGGCCCTGCCACGCATCCCGGAAAATCACCGAAAGTCTTGGCGACTTGCGCTACGGGAGAACCCGTCGGACACCCATCCGTAGCGAATGTCGCCAAGACTTTCGGCCCTGCCACGCCCCCCGGAAAATCACCGAAAGTCTTGGCGACTTGCGCTACCGGAAGCCCCGTCGGACACCCATCCGTAGCGAATGTCGCCAAGACCTTCGGCCCTGCCACGCCCCCCCAAAATCACCGAAAGTCTTGGCGACTTGCGCTACGGGAGAACCCGTTGGACACCCATCCGTAGCGAATGTCGCCAAGACTTTCGGCCCTGCCGCCCCCCCAAAATCACCGAAAGTCTTGGCGACTTGCGCTACCGGCGGAAACGACGGGATGCCCGCCCGATGCCACTGCATGCTTCACGCCAAGGACAAACCAGATAACAATGCCGCTGCAGTCACCTTCTCGGCGACACGCCGCCGAAAGGTTGGCGGCGCTAACATCGACCGCGATCAGCCGCAGCACAAAACATTTCCATGACCGACACCGAACCCCCAAACACTCCCCCCCAAGCCCCTGAACACTCCGATGGCGTGCAGAATGCTGCCGTCATCGCTAGTGCGCTTCGTACATCATTGATCGTGATGATGTTGATGGGATTGCCGCTGATTGGTGTGTTGATTTATCTGAATTTGAACCGACAAACACCCAGGCCGACGGAGGTCGAAGTCACGCTTCCGGCCCAGGGAGAGGCGACGGAGCAGGTGCCCCCGGAGGGAGCGACCACGTCTGCAATCCACTTCGATCATCCGACGGGTTAGGCAGTCCGATCTGCCATCCGCCTTGCATTGCCCCCGCCCCGAGCACAACAGCCCACTGTCACCCGCAAAAGATTTCGACCAATGCCACATCCACTCAGCCAGGCTCCCACCACCGCTCCCACACTGCTGCTGAGGTATCGCGATCGACAATACGCCGCAGACTTGATTGCGGCTGCAGTTTTGGAATTGGATCTGTTCACATGGCTGGACCAGAACGGCCCGGCAAGCACTGATCAAATTTTAGATCAGTTCAGCATCTTTGATCGGCCCACCGATGTGATGCTGACCCTGTGTCGTTCGATGGAATTGATCGCAACCGACGATCAAGGCCTGCATTGCCTGACGACAACGGGACGCGAACATCTGGTTTCATCGTCACCATGGTTCCTGGGGCCTTACTACCAACCACTGGCGAAGTCGTCGATCATGAAGGATCACTTGAAGGTCCTGCGCAGCGGCAAGCCCGGCAATTGGCAAGCCAACGATGACGGCAGCGACTGGCACGCATCGATGCTGGATCCAGAATTTGCACGCGGGTTCACCGACATGATGAACTGCCGCGGCCTGTCGTTCGGGCAAGCCCTTGCCAAGTCGCTAACGTCCGAACTTGCCGACCGCCACCACGTGCTCGATGTGGGTGGTGGATCGGGGATCTATTCGACCACGATCGCTGCGGCTCACGATCACCTGAAGGCAACCGTTTTTGAACAGCCGCCTGTCGACAAAATCGTGACTGAAGAGATCGCACGGCACGGCTTGCAAGACCGCGTCGACGTGGTCAGCGGCGACATGTTCAACGACGCTTGGCCGCAAGCACCGGATGTTGTGCTGCTGTCCAACGTCCTGCACGACTGGGACTTTCCCGAAGTCGAAATGCTGCTACGAAAAACAGCCGATGCGCTGCCCAGTGGCGGACTGGTCGTGATCCACGAAGCGTTCATTCGCGACGACAAAACCGGCCCGCTGCCCGTCGCCGAATACTCAGCCCTGTTAGCCAACATCACTCAAGGCAAATGTTATTCGGCCAAAGAGTATGGCGACCTGATGGCACCGATGGGTTTCACCGTCGGCGACTACCACGACACGATCGCCGACCGCGGCTACATGACCGCGATCAAGAACTAAGGCTGCGACAGCGCCACCGCCGGCATTTTGTTCGAATCCTGCACTCCAATCGCCGCCACTGGGCGGCGATTGGAGTGCAGGATTCGTGGTTCCGACGCGGCACCGGCGGCCAAGGCCGCCGGCATTGGGCTTTCGCCACTTCGTGGCTGGCAAGACGGGACAAAGAACACCACCGCCGGCATTGGGGTGTCGCTACTTTGTGGCTGGGGATCCCGGATGAATCTTGGCCACGAAAGCTAGGCTAGGTGTTCCGTTTCGGGTCGCAGCGCAAAACGCACTCGGCCGCCGACCAGGGTATGAGTCACGCGGCCGGTCAGTTCCAAATGGTCTAGCGGCGTGCTGATGCAATGCGACCGGAACTGATGCCCGTCTACGATCCATTTTTCATCCGGATCGATGATCACGATGTCGGCCAACGATCCCACTTTCAAATCGCCGCCCGGCACACCCGCGATCCTAGCCGGCGCCGTCGACAGCCGATCAATCGCCGCAGACCAATCGAATCCCTCCAGTCCCAACATGAATGTCGAGATGGTCGCCAGCGTCGTTTCTAATGACGACAGACCGAATGGCGAGGCATCCAGGTCATCCATCTTCTTTTCGCGTGCTCGCGGCATGTGACCGCTCTGGATGGCATCAATGGTTCCATCCGCAACGGCGGCACAAAGCGTTTCGATATGTTTCGGGCTGCGCAGCGGCGGATGGACCTTGAAACGCGAATCGAACGATCGCAGCTGAGAATCATCCAGGCACAGGTTGTGTGGACACACCGATGCGGTGATCGGGATCCCGCGTTCTTTCACGCGGCGAATCAAATCGACAGACCCCATCGTACTGACAGGCCCGATGTGCAGCCGACCACTGGTCGCTTCGGCAATCCGAACATCGCGTGCGACCGCCAAGTCCTCGGCTTCGGTCGGCAGCCCTTTCAACCCCAGCACCAGCGCGACCTGACCGTCGTGCATGACACCGCCTTCGGAAAGCGTCATCACATTCGGGCGATTGATGATCGGCAGATTGAACATCTGGGCATATTCGAGTGCCCGTTTCAGCAACGCATCGTTGGGCATCGGGCGCGGCGCGTCGCTGTATGCGACCGCACCGGCTTCGTGCAGCAGCCCCAGTTCCGCCATCTGTTTGGCATCTCGGTTCTTGCTAAGACAACCGATGACGTGAACGCGGACACCGTCGGCCTGGACCGCTTTCTGCCTTACAAATTCGACCGCCCCGTGCGAATCGATGCAGGGCGACGTGCTGCTGCAGGCCAGGATCGACGTGAACCCACCGGCCAACGCTGCGTCGCTTCCCGAAGCGATCGTTTCGTCTTCTTCGAACCCTGGTTCGCGCAGTTCGACGCCCAAGTCCACAAAGCCGGGGGCGACGATCCGACCGCTTGCGTCGATGTGGCGTGCCGATTCGGGGATCTGACTGTCCGCCGGATCGATCGCTTCGATGCGTCCATCGACGACCAACAAACGGGCCACACGATCGATCGACTGCGAAGGATCGATCACTCGACCGCCGGTGATCAACAACGAAGTCTCGGGGATAGTCATAACTTGGTTATCAATGGGAATCGTTGTTTGCACCAGCGGTCAGCCACAGGGCGGCCATGCGGACCGCGATCCCGTTGGTGACCTGTTCCAGGATGACACTTTGTGGACCATCGGCGACCTCGGGCGTGATTTCAACGCCACGATTGATGGGGCCCGGTGCCATGATCAAAATGTCTTGCTTGGCACGACGCATCCGCGCCGCGTTCATCGCGTACAGAGCGGCGTATTCGTGAACACTGGGAAAGGGTCTGGCCGCTTGCCGTTCGAACTGAATCCGCAACAGATTCAACACGTCGCAGCGGGGCAGGATTTCGTCCAACGAATGGGCGACTTCGAATCCCAGTTCGCGCCACCGCGGGCTGACCAAGGTCGGCGGGCCGCACACGATGACGGTGGCGCCCAGTTTACTGAGCCCCCAGATATTGGCTCGTGCCGTACGACTGTGGGCGATGTCGCCGACCAACGCCACGGTCAGCCCCTTGATCGATCCGCGATGCTGGCGAATCGTCAGCATGTCCAACAATCCCTGAGTCGGATGATCGTGGGGGCCATCACCAGCGTTGATGATGCTGCTGTTGATTTCGCGGGCTAGCAGGTGCGGTGTGCCGGGAGTCGCGTGGCGAGTGACCACCCAATCGACGCCCATCGCTTCGATCGTCTTGGCCGTATCGACAAAGGTTTCGCCCTTAGCAACGCTGCTGCCCGACGAACTGAATTCGACCGTGTCCGCCCCCAAGCGTTTGGCGGCTAACGAGAAACTGTTGCGGGTCCGCGTGCTGTTTTCAAAAAACAGGTTCGCACAGGTCTTCCCGGTCAGCAGCGAGATCTTGTCGCGGCAGCCACCGGTGATTTCTTTCAGATGCTGGGCGGTGTCCAGCAAGGCACGGATTTCGTCCGCCGACAGACTTTCCATATCCAACAGGTGACGACGATTCCAAGCCGGGGGAAACGTCAATTCAGATTGGTCCGCGGATGCCATCATCACAAAACCCATTGGGCGTTTCGGGATTCCATCACAGATACGATTCAAGCGATCAGGGACGGCTCGAATTTTTCGCAGGCGACCGAAAACAGCGTTGATGGGAACGCACAACCATCGATTCGCCGCCTCTGGTTAGACACGTTAGCGACTTGGGCAAAGATCGACGAGTAGGCCAGAGATGACTACGGCGTTTTTCCGCGAATCTGGTGGAATCGCTGCTCTTTGACTTTGCCCTGTTGGGCGATCCAAGCCAGACCGGCCCAGGCCACGATCCACGCGATCCCGCCCAGCGGAGTGATCATCGCAAACATCTTGCTGCCGGTAATCGCCAACAGGTACAGCGACCCACTGAAAACCGCGATCCCAATAAGGAACATGCGAGAAACCCAACGTCGAATGATCGGTTGACCAAGTTTGACGCAAGACAATCCCAGCAACGCCAAAGCATGCACCATGTGGTAGCGAGCACCGATTCCAAACTGCTCGCTGCGCTTATCAATCAAGTCTTGCGGATAGCCACGGCTTTCCAGAAAACCAGGCAGGAAGTGAGCCCCGATCGCACCAATGGCTACCCCCAACGCACCACAGATCGCCGCGTAAGTGAGAATGCGACGTGCCAGGTGTTCTTCGTACATATTGCTAAGCGTCCAGGAGTTTGCCGACCGCGTCGACCAACCGATCCATTGCGAATGGTTTGCGAATGTAATCGCTGACGCCAAGGAGTTCGGCGTAAGCTTTATGGCGACTGCCTTCGTTACCCGTGATCATAATTACAGGCAACGGTTCGTCACGCAGTCGCCGAAGTTTTTCCAGGACCAAAAAACCACTTCGCTTGGGCATCATCATGTCCAACACCATCAAGTCGGGATTCTCGCGTTCGGCGAGTGCTAGCCCCTGATTCCCGTCTCTGGCGACAACAACGTCGTATCCGGCGCCTTCCAGCGCGTAACGAACCGACTCGATGATTTCGAAATCGTCATCGACGACTAAGATCTTCAGGCCTTTGGAATTTTTGGTTGGGGTGGCCGATTGTTTCGATTTCGCCGATTCCAACGGGGATGGACCCGTTGAATCAGGCGACAAATCGGTATCGGCTTGGTCGTCGCGGGAGGAATCACCAGAGTTCATGAGTCGTCACGCTCAGCGGTCGAAAGGCAGGAGAGATTGGGAGGTGGGCGGGTTGCCACGGCGAAGGAATCCAACATCGCAGCGAATCGCTAGTGTATCGCAAAAAGCATGGCAGACGGGGGCACATGCACAAGAAGAGTGATTCGCTTGGCCATCCCCCGAAACGCCGGAATCAGAATCGTCGACGGATACCACCCAATCGCCCGGCTGTGGCCCCAAGATGCCCGGCTGTGGCCCCAAGGTGACCGGTGAATCGGGTGACCGGTGAATCTGTTTGCCGCTGAATCCCGTTCCCGCTGAATCTGTTTGCGGCTGAATTGGCCAGGCCAGCAGCGAATGGAATGGTACTGCAGGGCAGTGATAGCGGAATTTGCCTCGGCCGATGCCGTCGGGTCGATGGCTCCCACCCGGTGTTTTCGCCGCAGCCCGCTTTCGATCGCTGGCCGGTCGAATTTAGTTCGCCGAGTAGGCCGTCGCAGTCGATTCCCAACGATCATCGTCCTGACCCGTGCCCGAAACGACCTGACGCATGATCCAACGATCCAAGTCCGAAAGGACCACCGTGTCCATTTCGTCTTCACCGGGGTACTGTCGAATCTCGACACGTGCCCCCACGGCCATCGCCGATTGGCAATCGGTCTTCAAACCATCGGCGGTGTAATCGGGGTTGTCGCTGGACCATTGCCACAGCATGGGCATCCGCCGTCGGCGAAGCTGGTTCGGATTTCGGATCGCCCCTTGCGGCATCCGGCCACCGACGGAGACTGCGGCGGCAAAACGGCGTGGGTCACGCATGGCGATCCGCAGCGCCATCGAACCACCGGCCCCATAGCCGGCCAAAATGATTCTTGTTGGGTTCGTCGAATATCGATCGCTGGCTTCATCGGCGGCATCCACAACGGCGTCGTGGGCATTGCCGATCCCGGCCGGGCTGTCGTGCCAATCAAACCGATGACCGATGGAATCGGCGGCGCGATTGCCGCGAACCCCAACCGCGACATAGTTCCGCAAACTGATGTGCGGCATGACTTGGGTGACTTGATTCTCGTTGAATCCGTCGCTGTGCAACCACACGATCAACGGGTATTGATAGCCGGGGGTGTAATGAACCGGCAGAAAGTACGACCGTTTGGACCGCACCTGGCCCCACGCCGAATCGCCCAACGGAGCCAAGTGGTGGTGGCCACTGGAATCCCAGTTCGATTGAAAGTGGCCGGCGTCGCCAGATTGCCCGGGGTGATCCGAATCGGCCCCTGGTCCAGAATCACTTGGTTGGTGATCCCGACCTTGATCAGCGGACAAATCCCATGACATCGACTTTTCAAAACGATTCATGCCGCTGCCTGGATGGTTGAGGAATGCGAAGGAATTCCGACGGGTGTTCGGCACGCGATGCCGACCCGTCAGTCCAAAAGTAAAGGCGGACGATGACCGGTGTCAACGTCGATGAGCGACTCCTTCACTTCAATGGGGCAATCCTTCCACCACAATCGGCCAGGCCGATCGTTTTCATGCTAGACAGCAATCAGCACTAAGCTGAAAGCAGGCCATCCATGGTCGCGACCAAGTCCTTGACCGCTTGCACACTGTTATTGAAGTCAGCCGTTTCCTTCTCGGTCAGGTTCAGTTCGATAACCTTCTCGATTCCGCCACTGCCCATCACGACTGGCACGCCGACGTAGTAACCACCGACGCCGTATTCCTTGTCGCAATAAGCGGCTACTGGGATAACGCGTTTTTTGTCCTTCACAACCGCTTCGACCATTTGTGTGCAGGCCGCTGCCGGTGCGTAGTAAGCCGAACCGGTCTTCAGCAGAGAAACGATTTCGGCGCCGCCCTTGCGGGTACGTTCGACGATTTCTTCCAATCGTGCCGAATCGATCAATTGGGTCACGGGGATCCCGCCGACGCTGGTGCAGCTTGGGATTGGCACCATCGTGTCACCGTGCCCCCCCATCAACAGGGCACTGATGTCTTCGACGCTAACGCCCAATTCCATCGCCAAAAACGTGCGATAGCGAGCGGTGTCCAGAACGCCGGCTTGGCCACAGACCTTCGCAGCATCAAAGCCGGTGACCTTGAACATCTGCTGAACCATGGCGTCCAGCGGGTTGCTGACGACGATCACAACGGCATCAGGGCTGGTGGCTTTGATGTTTTCGGCAACGTCGGTGACGATCTTGGCGTTTGTCGCCAACAGGTCATCGCGGCTCATCCCCGGTTTACGCGGAATACCTGCCGTCACAACGATCACGTCGCTGCCCGCGGTGTCGTCATAGCTGGTGGTGCCGACGATGTTCGAATCAAATCCCATGATGGGCGACGCTTGCATCAGGTCCAGCGCCTTGCCGCGTGGCATGTCCTCGGTGCGTGGGATGTCCAACAGGACGATGTCGCCCAATTCAGCCGCGGCACACCAATGAGCACAAGTTGCACCCACGTTTCCAGCTCCAACAACGGTGATTTTGGCTCGGCGCATGACGAAGACCTTCAAAAGAGGGGGGGGATGATTGGGGTTTGATTCAGTCCCGATATGGTGCCCGTTACGCCGAACGGGTCAAGTGGACGAGTTCCAGAAGATTTCGGTATCCCGCCCATCCCTGCATCGGAAACACGATCTTTCATGGGTTTGGAAAATCTAAATCTTCGGATTCGCGACGCTTTTGCCGTTCACGAATCTTTCGATCTCCCGCCGATGTGATTCGATGCCATAAAAAAGTCGCGACCAAAACGACCAACACCGCCACCGCCGCAATCCAACCGATGATCGAAACACCAACCGGGTCGGCCGAGGCGGGCGCACGATCGGTCACCCGCGCCGCAACGATCAACGGCCCGAACTGATCCTCGCCACCAAATTGCTTCATGTACTGCGTTTGGTAACTCCACAAACGCAAAAAGAAACCGTCGATTGCGACCGGACGATTGATTTCGGCAAGCACGGACTGGTTCCCGGTTTGACGCCAGATCGCTTCGTTCAAAAACGCGGGCAATTCAGTGGTCACCACAGAAACGGGATAGCGATTTTCGAAGACCGCATCCGGCAAACCATGGTTGTCATCTTCGATTTTGACCACCGCGTTGCCCAGATCGGCCACCGCGTCGATCTGGAAATAGTGATCCTGATGCAGTTGGGCGATACGGTTTTCGGTGGTGACCGTGACGCGCGTGATCTGGACCGTTTCCAATTCCATCCGAATCCATTGCCCAGCCATCGCTTGGGGATCGGTCAATAATTCGATCGCGTCGACGGTGGCTGGGACCGGCACGTCCTGCCGCCGACCGATTTGCTCGGATGTCGCCAGGATTGCGTAGAACGCGTCTCCGTCGGCAGCCGTCAATGGTTTGCGGTTTCGACTGGCAAGGGCTGCGACCCCGCTGAGGTCAACGCCGGTTTCAGCCAGCAATTGCCACCCGACCGATGGCGACTGACTGGGCATCCAATCCATTCGTCCGGCAACCAGCACCATCGGATCAGCGTCTGGACTTTGCGGCGAATCCACCTTGGGGCCGGGCTGGATCACCACGCCCACGCCACCGGCCCGATCCCCCACCTTTGCCTCTGAAACCAAGCCAGGGGAAAGAACGCGAATCGCCGCGTCATCGACCTGCAATTGGACCGAACGGACCACACTGAATTCCAAATATTCGACCAACGCCGGTGGAACCGGGATCCGATCGATCGATTGAATCGTTCCATCGAAACGCACCGCACTGCCGATGTCGATGTCGTCGGATTGCGCATCAGGTCCCAATGCCAGTGGCGTCGCACGACCTGCCAATGCGGTGGGTGCGATCCGTTGCAATCGGTAACTTAGCTTGGCCAATTCACCGGCCGTATCGTCATCGACCACGGGGTAACAAGCGTCGATCCGCGTGCGATCAAATCCGCCCAACAAATCAAACACTTCCTCCGCCTTCGCCGGACACGCAATCACCGCCCCCAGCAATGCACCAACGACGATCCAAGACCGCCGAATCCAATCCGCCCACGACAGCGATGCCGATCGGCGTGCCACCGACGGCTGTGGCGTCGGGTGGGATTCATTTCCAGACACGTTCATCATCCGTTTTCTCCGTGTTCGGCGTGATCACCGTCGGCTTTGTCGTCACCGTTGGTACTGAGTTGCTGCAAAAACGAATCGTTGGTCGGTCGGCCAGCGGCCCTCAATTGACGACCGTGCTGCGTCATCAAACGGGATCGCCATGTCGCAAACGCCGCCAACAAAACTCCCAACACACAGGCCGCTGCGATGGCAGCCCAGACTGCGCCACCGAGACCCTGCTGGGACGGATCGGAATCATTTGCTTGGGGACCATTTCCATTGGCGCGATTCGATCCTTCGGAATCCTGTTCGGCGTGCAGTCGCCCCACGATCACCGGTGCTAGATCAGCCCCCACGGATGACTGGTACGCCAACCGTTTCAAGAACACACCAACCAATTGCGCCGGTGGCCCGTCTTCCAAGGTTGCATCGGGGCCCACCGCTGCGATGCGACTGGTCACTTTGGGAACGATGGCGACGAAGGGACGGTCGGCGCCGTCGATCGGCCGCAACCAGACCTGCCAATATCCAGAGATCCCAAAGTCGTTGGGTCCCGATTCGATCCGCTGGGCACGCGACACCTTCCCGGCGATGGCAACACGGTGCCCACGAAAGACGTCGGGCTGTTGCAGCAGTGGCACCACGGCCACGCGAGACACACCCGATTGAGAATCGCCGTCCGATGGGGCGGTCGGTGCAGCGCGGGGGTAGGCGGCCTGGATCGAGTACGCGTCCGGGTATCGCGTTGCCCGATCCAGCAACCGGTACAGCGCGTCGTTGTCGCCACCTCGCCAAACGCTGCCATCGACCACTTTGGCCAGATCTTTGGCAAGTAGATCACTGGCAAGCAGATCATCGTCTGGCAAACCACGCTCGGGTTGCCCACCACCGGCAAGGGCTTGCGCATCGTCTGCGCTGACCGCGTCCAACTTTGATGCCGCTTGGTTCATCGGGATTTCAAGCTGGCCGTTGCCCCCTCCGATGCGGTAGCCCGGCGGCGGATTTTGGTCGACGGTGGATGCCCCCCCGAAGAACGGTCGATAGACCGCTTCTTGGGAAGCTTGCTTCATCACGACGACGACCAGAGCCAATCCGATGACGAGACGAAACAAACGTCGCATCGAACCGGTCGAACTTTCCCGTCCGTGACGGCTACGATAAAGGTTGTCATCGTTAAATTCGGAAGGGATTCGCACCGGATTGTCCATTCAGATCGGGTGAAGTGCGTGGGACACGCTTGAAGGCAGATTCGCCCCTTCTTACTCTAGTGTTAATGGCTTACCAACGCGCCGTGCTAAGATTGACGTAGTCCGGAGTGAATTTTGGGGCAGACGACCGGATCGGTCATTCGGCCTGAGTTTGCCACCGCCTTATCTTCATTTTTCGCAATCGACCCAAGATCCCCGCGTTGGCCTGTCGATCGCGCTTATCCGTCTTGAACCAACGACTTGCAATGCCCAATCGCTGTCAATCATCGCGGCCGCAAATCAAGGGATCGCTGGCGTCCTGTCGCCGGGTGTTCGCGATGGCTGTCTGCGCCGTGGTCTGGGGAACGCTTTCGTTGCCCGCACCGACCATCGCTGGCGAACCGGCCGAAACATTTTTGGCTCGGCTGCGATCGGCAAAGTACTTTGACACGGCGTTGGAGTATCTCGATCGTATCGACCAGTATCCAGGCGTCGATGGGGAATTCAAGAAAGCCGTCCGACTGGAAAAGGCACAGACTTACATCGACGCAGCCCGCGCGTCCCGCGCCACCGACGCTCGCAGCGCCTACCTCCAGGACGCCACCACCGAACTGAGCGAATTCTTGAAACAGGGGACGCACCCCCGTCATTCCGAAGCCAGTTTGAAGCTCGGCACGCTGCAGATGTTTCAGGCGACTTTGGCGATGACCAAGGACGCTAGCGACGATCAACGGAAACAGGCTCGCGAAAACTACGAATCCGCCGCCGCGACCTTCGACGCAATCGTCGATACGCATCGCGAAAAGCTGCAGCAGATGCGGGGGGCCAAAATTGACGCCAAAGCCAACCCCGAACTGATCAACCTGCGGGACCAATTGCGGGGCGAGTTCCTGCAAAGCATGTCGATGGCCGGCGAAGCCCGGTTGCAGGCTGCCAAGACGTTCAAGGACCCCGGCAAACAGGGCAAAGAACAGCTTCAGCAAGCGTTGAAATTGTTCACCGACCTCAGCGAGAAATACGACGATTTCCCCCCCGGGGCCAACGCCTTGGCAAGTCGAGGAATGGTCGAAGAAGAACTGGGCAATTCGGCCCAGGCACTGGACAGTTTTCTGCGGATGCTGGAAACGCCCGATGTCCCCGAACTACGCGATTCGCAGTTCCAAGCTGCCAGCGGGCTGGTGCGTTTGTCGCTAGCCGAAGATCCGGCGAAGTACCAAACGGCGATCGATCGTGTCCAACCGATCGTTGATTCGCTGCGCCCCGATGAACGCCGCACACCATCTGCGTTGCAGTTGCAGGTGGACCTGGCCAAGTCGTACTTGGCGAAATCGAAAGACACCCAAAACCTGAAACCCAATGACGTCAAGCGGGCCGAGTCCGAAGGCCGCCAACTGCTGAACAAGGTCGCGAAATCCGAAGGCGATCACATCGCCGAAACGAACCGATTGCTCGCGGACCTAGGCATCGACACCGGCAAAACCGAAGCCGTTGAACTGCCAACCGCCGAAGATCCCGACAGCCTAGAAGACGCCTACGCCAAGGCGATCGATTTGTACCAAGCTGCCGAAAACATCCAAACGATGTTGAACCAGGCAGTGAAAGACAAGAACGCCGATCAACAAAAATCGCTGACCACACAACTAGCCGAACATCGCAGCCTGGCGTCCCAGATCCTGCGTCGTGGACTGTCGATGGTCCAAATGGATTCGGATATCGAAGTCGCCAACAACGCTCGCCAACTTGCCGCGTTCCTGCAGTATCAAGACGGCCGTTACCGCGATGCGATCGTCGTGGGCACGTTCTTGGCAAAGAATTCGCCCGGTACTGAAATGGGCATGAAGGGCGCCATGATCGCTCGCAGTTCACTGCAAAACCTATTGGTCGATTCCCCGTCGAATCCGTTCCTAATTTCGAAGGTCAACGAATTGGCGGACTTTACCCTTTCGGTATGGCCACAGCACGCAGAGACGCCGATCTTTCAACGTTTGGTGATTGATTTAGCGTTGCTTGATCAACAGTGGGACAATGCCCGCACGCGAATCAACGCGATGCAGCCCAGCCCGACACGATCGTTGATGCAACGAAAGCTGGGGTTGTTCCTGTACCAAGAAAGTGGCAAAGCACGAGCGGACAAAGATGAAACGAAGGCCCTCGAATATCAAAAACAAGCGATCGACGAACTTCAGTCGGGGCTAGACGCGATCAGCGGGAACTTGGCCGACGAAGAAGCGATGAAGGCGGCCTTGGTTCTAGCCAAACTCTATCTGCGATCCGACAACGCCGCGGACGCATCGAAGATCATGAACAGCCCCAAGTACGGACCGGCCACCGTATCGCAGCGTTTGGGCGTCAAAGACGACACGTTCGAAAGCGACCTGTACAGCACTCAGCTTAGTTTACTGGTCCAACAGATGACTGCATCGGGAAGCGACACCGACAAACTGGTCAAGGAAGCTAGCGATGTGATGGACAAGCTGCGTGAAAGTGTCAAAGGCGACGACGCAAGCCAACGCTTAAGCGCCATCTACATGCGGATGGCAACCGACATTCGGCAACAGCTTGAAACCGCCGACCCGGCACAGAAGAACAAACTGATCGGTGCGTTCCGCATCTTCCTAGAACGAATTTCCGCTACCACCCAGGACGACGCCACGCTGCAGTGGATCGGACAAACGGTGATGCAGTTGGCCGAAGCCGCGATGGGCGAAGGAACCAAGAAAGCGACCGGCCAGGCAGCCGAATTGCTGACGACCGCGTCGGATACCTTCGAACGCCTGAAAAAGAACTCGAACGACGTACCGCTGACCGTCGACTATCAGTTGGCCCGAGCCCAACGTTTGCTAGGCAATTACAAGCAAGCTCTCGATACGATCGATCCGCTGCTTCGTAAAAATCCCAACATGCTAAACGCCCAAATGGAAGCGGCTCAATCGTACGAACAGTGGGCATCCACGTTGCCGCCGAAGTTTGCTGGCAGCGCGTTCAAGGCGGCTTTGAATGGCGGTCGTCCCGATCCCAAGACGAAAAAGAACGTGATCTGGGGCTGGGGCAAAATCAGCCAGCTGACCAGTTCCAAAGAAGAGTTTCGCGACACGTTCTTCGAAGCCCGATACCACGTCGCCCTGTGCCGATACCTGTGGGGCAAAACCATCAACCAAAAGAGTGTGATTGAACAATCCGTCAGTGACATCACGAAAGTTGCCGCGTTGTATCCCCAGTTGGGCGGCCCGGTTCAGCGCCAGAAATTCGATCAGCTACTGCGGCTGATCCAAAAAGATCTGGGGCAAAACCCGGCGGGCCTTCCTCCATTGCCCTAGCGAAAACAGCAGCGCGGCGACTCAGTCATCTGGCAACCCGTGCCAGGAGACACAGTGACCTAGCGAATCATCACTGCAGCGTCTTTGTGACGCCCTTCGTGATTCGCTCTGTCGATCCATTTACCCAGCTACGCATCCGACCCACGGTCGCTTTTCATGAATCAGTTTTCCAAATTCTTGTGCATCTGTTTGGGGATCGCATCGTCGATCTCGATGGCATCCGTTGCATCGGCCCAATCCGACCGATTGTACGACACGTCGGGCAAAAACATTTCGGGGACCGTCGCCCAGACCAGTTCCAAAGGCGTCCAGATCAAACGGGGATCGAACACCGAAACCTTTCTGGCCGCGGACATCGAAAAGATTCTTTACGAGGGTGATCCAGGCGCGCTGACCCAAGCACGTGAATTTGCGATCGATGGACAATACGAACAAGCGATCGAAGAACTGAAAAAGGTGGATCCCAAGACGATCAAGCGAAAGATCATCGCCGCCGACTATGCGTATTACAACGCGCTGTGTAACGGCAAACTGGCGCTGGCCGGACGTCAACCCAAAGACGCGGCCGCCAAGATGGTGATCGGATTCATTGGCGAGTATCGCGATTCGTGGCACCTATTCGATGCTGCGAAGTTGCTGGGCGACCTAGCATTGGCGCTTGGCAACTACAGCGAAGCGACGAAGTATTACAAATACATGGAACAGGCCGCATCGCCCGACACCAAGATCGAATCGGTCTACCTGCAAGCGATGGTGGCCGTTCGCCAGGACCAAAACGACGCGGCGATCGCAATGTTCGACAAGATCATTGACCTCAGTGCACAGACGCCGCAAACCCTGCGAACCAAGGACCTGTCGAAGGCAGGCAAAGCGGTCGCGTTGGCCCAAAGCGGCAAAGCCGACGCGGGACTAAAACTGGTCAATGAACTGATCGACGACCTGAATCCAAGCGACATTGAAATGGGGGCCCGGATCTACAACGCACAGGGTGCTTGTTTTGAGGTCGCCGGTGATGACGAAGGATCGGTGCTAGCCTACCTGCACACCCATTTGATGTTTTCCGGACAACCCGACGCGCATGCCGAGGCATTGCTTCGTCTGGTCGAACTGTGGCCCCAATTGGGCAAACCCGAACGAGCTGCCGAAGCTCGCCAAGAACTCCAACAACGTTACCCCGGCGCCTTGTAACCGTCATTTCCCGTGCTTGCCCCGTGAACTTTGGCGGCAGTGGATTGCCGCTGGCTGTCACTCGGGGACTGCTAGAGTATCCTGGTTCGAAGAGGTTCAAGCCTGTTCGGACCAGACTGAGTCGAACAACGCGTCGTCCAAAATTGAAACCCCCTCATCTTTCACGCTCTGATTCGGAGAGACTCTTTGATGTCCGTTGCCTGCGGTTCGCGAACTGGCATGTCCAGTCTCATTTGCCCGATCATCCTGTTGGTCGCTCTGGCCACTCCATTCACCATCGCCAACATCGCGGTCGCACAAGACGATGCGGCGGCGGAATTTGGCGATGTGCCCGAGATGGTTGACGAAGCCGTCGATGGCCCCGTCGACCAGCCGGTTGCCGACGACAACGGCAATGCGGATGCGAATGGCGACGATGCTGCCGCGCCCAAGAAAAGCCAAAACCTGTTGAAGTGGACTTACGATTCGCTGGGGCTCGGTTACCTGCTGATCTTTTTGGCGCTGTCGGTGACCCTCGTGTCGCTGTTCGTGATGAACATGTTGGCGGCCCGACGCGACACGCTGTGCCCGCAGGAACTGGTGGATAGTTTCGAAGAACGGCTGAACGAAAAAGATTTCCAAGGCGCCTACGACATGGCTCGAACCGACGAATCGGTTTTGGGACAGGTCTTGTCGGCCGGGTTGGCCAAGCTGAGCCGTGGTTACAACAAGGCTTTGGAAGGAATGCAGGAAGTCGGCGAAGAGGAAAGCATGAAGCTGGAACACCGGCTCAGCTACATGGCTTTGATCGGCAACCTGAGCCCCATGATCGGTTTGTTTGGAACGGTCCAAGGGATGATTTCGTCGTTCCAAGTGATCGCACTTGGCGGATCGACCCCGAAGCCGGCTGACTTGGCTGCAGGTATTTCGACGGCGTTGTTCACCACACTGGTTGGACTGGCCGTCGCGATTCCCGCAATCGCGGCCTACAACATCCTGCGTAACCGGGTTTCCCGTTTGTTGTTGGAAGTCGGCGTCACCAGCGAAAACTTGATGAGCCGGTTTGAAGATGTCCAACCCCAAGCGGTCAAAAAGTAGTCGGTCTTGGCGGCTTCACTTTCCCAATAGCTCTGGTAACTGGCGAACGAACCGATGCGTGTCAAGAAAACCAATGTCGATCTAGCCGAAGGCGACCTGACGCCGATGATCGACATGACGTTCCAGTTGATCGCCTTTTTCATGGTGCTGATCAACTTCGCGCAGACCGAATCGAACGATCGCGTGAAGCTGCCTAGCAGCCAATTGGTCAAACCGCCCGAAGTCCCGCTGGAATTCCCCATCGTGCTGCACGTGGCGAAGGACGGCGAGATCATTTTGGGCGGGGAAGACTACACCGCCGAAACGCTGCGAATCGGCTTGAACCGCGAAATTTCGGTGATCAAGGCCGAAGGAAAATCAATCGGTGACGCCAACATCGTGATCCGCGCCCACAAAGACACCGCAGCCGGCGATGTCCAAGAAATCATCCGGGTTGCCCAAGAACAGCAACTCGAAAACTTTGCACTGCGTGTGAAGGAGGATCGTTCATGAAGATTCGCAACCGTGAAGAACGTCAGAAGAACGAACTGAACATGACCAGCATGATCGACATTGTCTTTCTGCTGCTGATCTTCTTTGTCATGACCTTCAAGATCGTCGAACTCGAAGGCGACTTTAGCGTTCGCATGCCGCTAGCCGGTGGCAGCGCATCAGACCCGACCGACCTACCGCTGAAACTAAGATTGCGAGCCGACGACGCGGGCAAACTAACGTCAATGTCGATGAACGAAATCGACCTGGGTACCGATTTCGACAAACTGCGTGGCAATGTGGTGGGAATGATCGGTGGCAATGCTCCCGTCGCTGGGGATGAAGGCCCCGAACTGGAGATCGACACTGACTATAACCTGCGTTACGAGTACGTCATCGAAGCCATCACGGCTGTCAGCGGCTACAAAGACGGCGACCAGGTCGTCAAGCTGATCGAGAAGATCAAATTCGCCAAGCCGCGCCGCTAGGCCTGTCGATCGTGATCCTACTGCTCGACAACTACGATTCGTTCGTCCACAACTTGGCCAGGTACTTTCGTCGATCCGGATGCCCCACGCAGGTGATCCGCAGCGACCAGATCGACGTCGCCCGGTGCCGTCAATTGGCACCCGATGCGATCGTGGTTTCGCCGGGGCCCAGGCGTCCCGAAGATGCCGGATGCTCGGTCAAAGTGATCCGCGAACTGTCGGCCGAAATTCCGATCTTGGGAGTCTGTTTGGGTCACCAAAGCATCGCGGTCGCGTTTGGCGGCGTGGTGGATCGATGCGGACCGATGCATGGGATTGCCAGCCTGATCGACCACGATGGGCAGGGTATTTTTGCTGACTGCCCGTCCCCGATGCGTGTCGGGCGGTACCATTCGCTGGCCATCGATCCCAGCACCATCCCAGCACCGTTGTCGGTCACGGCAACCACCGCCGACGGCGTCATCATGGGCATTCGACACCGCGACCGGCCCGTGTTCGGGATGCAATTTCACCCCGAATCTGTGCTGTCGGATCATGGTGCTAAAATGATCGATAACTTCATCGCCATCGTCCGCAGCACCCAGGACCATCCCCAGCCATCGACAGCGCCGTGATACTAGAATCGATTGTCACTACGGTGGATCGTGACGGGCGAGTGAACCTGGCACCGATGGGCCCCATCGTCCAGGGCGACCTGACCGGCAATGACCCGACGCAAATCACGTTCACTTTGCGTCCATTTGTTTCGTCACGCACGTTCGGCAATCTGTTGGAAACCAAGGTCGCGGTCATCCATGTGACTGATGACGCACGACTGATCGCCCAAGCCGCAGTTGGTTCGGTTGACGACGCGCAGGTTGCCAGCCTGGTACGGCAATTGGACAGTACCGATTGGTGGCCGCTGAACGACTGCCATCGCTGGTTCGCCGTCCAAGCCGATTCGATCCAACACGACGACTTGCGCAGCGAGATGGTTTGCCAAGTGATCCAGAGCCAGATCGTTCGTCCGTTCTTTGGATTCAATCGAGCCAAACATGCGGTTTTGGAGGCCGCGATTTTGGCAACTCGCACGCATATTTTGCCGGCCGACGAAATTCGCCATGAACTGCGCCGGCTGACACCCCTGATCGACAAAACGGCAGGACCGGCCGAACAGGAGGCCTTCGAATTGCTGCGAAGGACTATCGATGAACGACTCGCCTGAATCACAGCGTCCGGAATCACACGATCCTGAAACGTCCGCTGAAATCATCGGCGGCAAACGCACGTCCAAGCGACGCTGCGTCCGTGTGATCACCGGTGCCCGACTGCACTTTGGTCTACTCGATACCGTCGCCCCCTTCGGCGGCATGGGTGTGATGGTGGACGCCCCCGCCACCGAGATTCGAATCGCCGCAGACGGCGTGTTCGGGGCCAGCGACACAATCGCGACCCGGGCGACCGAGATCGCCCACCGCCTGATCGATCACATTGGCGGCGACGCTTTGCCAACGGTTCGCATCGAAGCGATGCGGTTGCCGCCGTCGCACTGCGGGCTGGGCAGCGGCACGCAGACCTCGCTTGCGATCGCCGAAGCACTTTGCTGTTTTTTGAATCTGGATTTGGACCCTAGGTCCATCGCGGTGGACGTCGCGGATCGTGGCAAACGATCCGCGGTGGGTGTCCATGGTTACTTTGGCGGCGGCATGATTTTCGAAAACGCCGAATCGCCGACGGACCTGAACCCGGTTCAACAGCGGATCGAACTGCCCACCGCTTGGCGAGCCATCGTATTGAAACCGCGCCGACCGATGGAAACAATCAGCGGCGACGCCGAACAACAGCAGTTTGCGGCATTGGAATCTGCCGCGGGCGAGCGCCGGTCCCAACTGCTGGAAATCCTGCAATGCGAAATCTTGCCAGCTGCCGAGTCCGCCGACTTCGCCCGGTTCAGCGATTCGGTCCAGCGATACAATCACGCCAGCGGGATGCTGTTCGCCGACGTCCAAGGCGGCCCGTACCATGGCAGGCCCGTCACCGAGTTGATTGAAAACTTGACCCGCCTAGCCGACCACCAAGGTGGCGTTGGCGGAATCGGACAGAGCAGTTGGGGGCCCGGCGTTTTCGTGTGGTGCCAAAGCCAAAGCGAGGCCGACCAATTGATCGAGCAACTTCCAGGCGACTCGGAATTGATCGCGGTCGCGGCGCCGCTGAACCGGGGCCGCGACCTGTTCGCCTGATCGCCCGTTTCGATCACTCGTTTAGATCGCAGTTGCCCCCGGCCTGGTTTGGGCTGCTGAGGGTGGTTGAACCTGTTTTCACTCGTGTTCCGAATCCGATTCAAGCGGCGGCCCGATCGTCGGCAGGAACGACCATGCGAACAGCAACGCGGACGAGGCAAAATAGCCGGCTGCGAACTCCAGCACGTATTTTCGGTTGGCCGCGTCCAACACCAAGTCGCCCCAGGCTTCCGGACCGTAGGGCAGAAACAGACGGCTTCCCACCAACGGCGAATGCATCACACCGAACAAGGTCAACACGCCCGCCAACGCTAGAACCTTGGCCGCCAACACCAGCCGCCGATCGATCGCAGCGGCCAACGTCCAGGCCCACAACAGGCTGGTCAGAATGAAACCACTGCTCAGCATCGTCAGCGTCTGCAGATCATGTCGCAGCCCCTCGTCCGCCAGCGTGTCGATCCCGATCCCCGCCGACTTCAGGGATTGATCCCCCAAGATTCGCGACGGCAAATTGATCGCCAAGAATGCCAGCGCAGGCAAACACGCCAATGCCACGGCGGCGAAGTGTCGACGCGGCGTTGCTAGAAAACTTTGTGCGGTGATCTCCAGTCCTATAAACACCAAGATCGGATAGACCACCGGTGCGGGGATCCACGCATTGAGCCAACCGAAGTACCCGATCAAACCGGCCGAACCGACTAACACAGCGGTGCCCAAAACGTACGCCGCCCTGCCACCCATCGCCTTGTACGCCGGGTGTCCGATGTAGGGCGTGGTCTGAATCACACCACCCGACAATCCGGCCAGCAAGGTCGCCAGCGCTTCGATGCCCACAACCGTCCGCGTGTCATAGGTATCGCCGGCGGCCACCGCGCTTTCGGTACAGTCGATGCCACCAACCACGGTCCCAATCGCAAACGGCATCGCGATGGGAAGGTAGGGCAGGGCGTCGCCGAAATTGGCCAGCCATGCGAATTGCCAACTTTCCATCCACCGGATCGGGAACCAATTCACCGCGACAGGTTCAGGCAACACGTACCCCGAACCGGAAACAAAACACAACGCATAGTAAACGATGCCTGCGACAATCAACGCGCCCAATGTCCCCGGCGTGCGACCGGGCAGGGGAATGCGACCGACCAAACTGGTCAACACGATCACCAACGCCAACATGCCCGGCAGCGGATGGCCCAGGATTTCCATCAGCGGAAAGAAACTGATCAACACCAGCGCGATCGCCGCCAACGATCCCAACAGACCGGCCCGCGGAATGCTGCGCCGCACCCAATTGGTCGCCGGCGCCAGCGCGAACTTCAACACACCGCTTAGCACGATGCACCAGATCCCGATGTGCCAAGTCCGATAGGCAGCCGCCGTCGGATCCAACCCCATCGCTTGGCCTTGCAGGAACGATGGCCCCAGCACGAACAACACGATCCCGAAAGTCGACGGTGTATCCAACCCCAACGGCATCGCCGTGACGTCATCGCGTCCAGTTTTGCGAGCCAAACGAAATGCCAACGCAAAGAACGCCAAGTCACCGATCAGCACACCCAAGGCAGTGCCCGGGACCATCGCCGAGACGGCAAAATCAACGGGGAACCCGAATCCAGCCAACAGACCGACCATCAGCAACAGACCGGCGACGTTGTCCAACATCAACCCAAAGAAGGCGTTGATGTCGCCCGGTCGAGCCCAGCGATAATGCGAGGGCGGATCCGCTGAATCATTCACGGCAAATTCCCATCGGGCGAAGTACGTCGAACCCGACTGGTTGTAGTATCGGCGACAGGCACGAACCAGTGCCTACCCCCCGTGTGTGGGATTCCGGTGCGAAATGAAGCCTGGAAACGGCACGATGCACCACCAAATGAGGGAAGGGTTTTGACGCGGGGCGATTTTCGTGGATACTGGAGGCGGATCGGCGCACTGCTGGCCCTGACCGGAACTTCCTGGCCCGTTAGCGTGAATTTTTCGCGGGTTGGCAATTTGTCTAACGCGTTCTGTTTTAGGCTCTTGCAGGAAATCGATCGAACGACTCATCCAATCCCACTTTCGTCCAACTAGGTCGCCGTCATGAACGCTTCTGCCAAGGCTGTTGCCGTAGCAAATTGCGAAAATGCTGAAATGCATAGCGACGTTTCGGACGAAGACCTGATGACCCAGTACCGAACCACGGGCGATCGCAGCCTGTACGAGACGCTGATGGTCCGGTACGAACGAGAAATCTACAGCTACCTGCGTCGTT
This sequence comes from Rubripirellula lacrimiformis, assembly GCF_007741535.1. Taxonomy (NCBI): domain Bacteria; kingdom Pseudomonadati; phylum Planctomycetota; class Planctomycetia; order Pirellulales; family Pirellulaceae; genus Rubripirellula; species Rubripirellula lacrimiformis. The sequence continues at coordinate 1,702,341 of NZ_CP036525.1, read as the reverse complement.
ACATCGGCGATGCTGAATTGGCCGAGGATGCGTTTCAGGGCACTTTCTTGCAGGTCCACCTGAAATGTCATCAATTCGATCCTGCCCGCCGTTTCCGCCCCTGGCTGTACGCGATCGCCACCAACCAAGCGATCGACGTCCAACGCCGCAATAAGCGGCACCGGATGGTCAGCCTGGACCGCACGGCGATCACCGACCAAGATCGATCGGGCGGCGGCTGGTCGGAGAAACTGGTTGGCAATTCGCCCGACCCCATCCTGGTCGCCACCGAACAAGAAAACAGCCGCTGGATTCACGAGTCGGTCGAATCATTGGGGGAATCGATGCAGCAGGTCGTCCAATTGGTGTATTACCAGGGCCTGAAGTACCGCGAAGCGGCCGATGCGTTGGGAATCCCCGTTGGCACGGTCAAGAGCCGACTGCATGCCGCTGTCCAGCGTCTAGGCCTGCTGTGGGACGAAACCCACGATTCGCCAGCCGAATAGGAACGTGGGTCGGGATCGGCAAAATGGCTGATTGGCGAAACACAAACAGATCACTGGGGACGGAACAACAGCCCCCACCGTGTCGGTCCGATTCCAGCCGACTGCGCGAACCTTGACCCGGGTCGGCGCGTACTGATTCAAAGCCGCCTGACGTTGGCCCGCTTTGGTCCACCGTTTTTGGCATCTTCATTACGCGAAATGATCAGCCGCGATGCACGAAGATCTTCTGGGATACATTCTGGGCGCACTTGAACCGCATGAAATGCGGCGTGTCGACCAGTGGATTCAAGAGGATCCCGAAGCCCGACGGATGCTGGCGGAAATCCAGCGGAAACTGCGGCCACTGGAACAGATGCCGCCGGTCGAATTGCCGCCATCGGATCGGATCGCACGGACGATGGCCAGTCTGCCGCCCATGCCCGCACCGCCGCCGGGCAATGCTGACGAATCGGCCACATCGGCGGTGGGTGCGTCCGAAAACGCCATCGAACCGGCCCCGCTGGCACCGATGCAAGTTCACATCGAACCGCCCAGCCAAAACGGTTGGTCGTGGATGGATTGGGCAGCCGGGTCGGCCGCTGCCGCGATCCTGCTAGCGTTATTGTTGCCTGCGATCGCCGAAGGCCGGTTCGAAGCACGCAAATCATCCTGCCAAGATCAGCTTCGCCACTTCGGTACGGCCATCACCCAGTTCGTCAGCCGAAGCGAACAGTCTCGATTGCCCGCGGTATCCAATTCGGGCCCCGAAGCATTCGCCGGTGTGTATGCGGTCCGTCTTCACGAAGCGGGATTGCTGGACGATGATTCGATCCGCTGGTGCCCATCGTTGGATTCGCCCAATGTCGATTCGCCTGCCAACATGCTGGTGCCAATCGAACGGCTTCACCAAGCATCCCCGAATGAACTTCGGTCGATTCAACAGAACGCAGGCGGCCATTACGCCTACACGCTCGGCGTGATCGAAAAAGAAGCGCTCAAGCCGCCACGTTTTGAATCGCGATCCAGTTTCGCAGTCATGTCCGACGCGCCGCAGACCAGGACCGCCAGCGACGCGACCGTGGACCAGTCAGCGGGACACAGCGGTGTGGGAATCAACGTTCTGTTCGAAGACGGCCGCGTCCAGTTCATTCCGTTGGCATCGTTGAATTCGATTCCCGATCACCCCCTACGAAATCATCGGGGTGACGTCGAAGCAGGCGTGGACGTCGACGACGCGTCGCTAGCCCCTAGTTGGCGACCACCATTCGTCGACGTTCGTCAACGCTAAGCCAAACGGCGGACGCTATGCGAACGTAGGACGGCCTTTCCAGACCGTCGCGATGCACCAAACACACACCCGACGGCCTGGAAAGGCCGTCCTACGGAGTTTTTTCCTAACGCTTGGCTCTCATTCGGCGGTAGCCGAAACCGCCGACCACGATGGCACCCAGCGCCATCCCACCCAGCGCCAACAGGGCTTGCCCCCACGCACTGGTCAACACGATCTTGTTGACCAAGGCATCGTGCTGATCGGTCGTCTTGGGCAACTGACCGGTGAACTCGGCAACGTGATGCAGCAGACTGACGGCCAACGACGCTTCGGGGATCTCTTTGTGACAAGCGATGCAAGTTCCCTCGCGGCGCATGTGATCCATTTCTTCTTTGTTCAGCGCCCGTGACAACTTGAAATGGTGACCGACGGTGCCAATCTGGTTCCCATCCTCGTCAACAATCTGGGACCAGTCGTTGGCAAGATTTTCGATCGGCTCCATTTGCGGCTGAGTCTTCTGAGGCAGAATCTTTCCGTCGACAGTTTCCAGGTCGACCGTATGCTGCTGGTCCCAAGGGCGAGTCGAGCCGATCCCCAACCCGAGTGCTTTGTCCGACGCGTGACAGGATTCACAAGTCCGTGCTTCCTTGGTCGTCGTATGCGGCTGCGTGGGGCTCATGTCGATCGCAAGCTGTCCTTCGTCACCGCCACCTTCGACGTTCGGCTGAGTCATGAAGATATGATTCAACAGAATCGGCTTACCGTCTTGCCCGATCAACGTCACCGATGGCTGGCAGCCTGGGGCCAGCGGTGTCACTCGGCCTTCGCCGTTGACGCCCAACATCGGTTCCTCCCAACGCAGATAGGACCGCTGTTCGGTAATCTTGCCGGGGATCACCGTGTCATATCCCGTCTCGCCACGGTCGGCGGCATGCTCGGGTTCCATATGTTTGCGACCAGCGGCCACCCAATCAAAGTTCTCCTTCGATTCGTTGCACTCCGGGCACTTGTCTTTTTGGGAGTAATCAATTTTGACGTGGCATCCATAGCACTGGGGCGTCCAACTGCTGTGGCAGGTGTAACATTCCATGCGGTCCAAGTGCTTTGATACGCCCATCATCGAAACCAGCCCGCGTTGACTGATTTTTTTCTCGTCGACCAACTTCTTCAGCGGCTTCATGACGATGTCTTTCCCGGCCGCTGTATGCACGATGATTTCATCACCGACGCGAACCACGTTCTCGTAGGGATTGCCGCGTGCGGTCAGCAACAGCCCATCGCGAACGTCCACGGGAGACCCCTGTTGAGTATGCGGCAACGACTGCGTCGCCGTGCCTCGGGGGCTGCCTTGGGCGGGTGACATTTCAAACTCGTCCATGTAGCCCAACGGAAGTTCCCAGGGATACATTTCCGGTGTCCCGTGGCAATCGCTGCATTCGATCTGGACCGCGGCCAAGTTGGCGGCTGCCAAAAATCCATCGCCGTGCACATCCATCGAAGTGTGACAGTCTTGGCAGGTCATCCCTTTCTGATAGTGGACGTCCTGCTCCATCGCGATGTAATGTTTCGTATGCAGCTTCGGCTGGTCACCCCCATCGGCCGCGTAGGGTGCGTGGTAGGGCGATTCCATCAAACCTTGAAACGAAACACCGATTCGCTTGCCACGATCGTGACAAGTCGTGCAGGTTTCGACCGGGATCCCTGAATAGGTTTCATCGTGAACGGTGACCTTGGCTTCGCGTGTGCCTTGGATCGAATGCACCAGCATATGGCCGGGATCGTCGTGTGGGATCGATGCATCGTCGCCCTCGTAAAACCCTTCGTTGCCGTAGGGAATGTGACAGGACGAACATCCCATGCCGCGGAAGTCGCCGCGTTCTTGACGGCCTTTGACCGCATGGTGGCAACGTTGGCATTCTTGGCGAATGTAGGTGAATGCAGCCAAGGTGGGATCGTCGTTCAGTTTGTCCAGTTCGTCGTACCCGAGTGCATCGGGCAGCGGTTCATGCTTGGACACGAACACATCGGGTTCGATCGCGGTTAGATGTTCCATGTATTGGCGATAGGCATCGGTGCCCAACCGTGCCGCCGGATCATCGGGGTTTTCGACTGCGTAGTTGGCCCAGCGGTGGTTGTATCCGGTGAGCGAACCAAAGGCCCAGCACACCCCTTGGATCTTGCCGGCCTCGGTCATCATCAAACTTTGCCACTGGACGCGAACCTGGGTCGGGTGACATTGGCCACAGGTTTGTTCGTTGACCCAGGGACTGCCGGGATCGGCGTAAAACGGTTCGCCACTGAATTCGCCGTGAGCGACGTCTTTATCGACCCGTTCGTTGGGGTCACCGCGGTGACAGACAACGCAACCGGCCGGATCGCCCATGGCGGGCCCCTGCTGCATGATCTGTTTCATCATGTCCGAATCGGCTTCGCGGATCAGTTCGATATCGCCATGACACGCCATGCAACCACTGGCGGATGCCTGGGGAAAATGGTCGACCAGCCTATCCGCTGCTCGGCCAATCGCCGCAGCACTGAACAGAAAGAAGAGGGCTACGAGCAGTCGGCATGGAAGAAAAGTCATACTGCCATAGATGTCAGCGATCGCGAAAGACCGCTGAGTGTAACAGTTTTCGATGCGGCTCTACGCCGTTAAAACCGCGGAGCCGCAAGAATGGCCGGTGCCGATCAGGCGACCGGGTGACTAGAAATCACGAACTTTCACTTCGGTCATCGTCGGGAAATCATCTGGTGTGGGGACCGGCTTCACATCGCCCGTGGCTGCCCATTCGGCGCCTCGCACCAAGGTGGTGATGAACCCAACACACCCGACCGAACCGTCATCGTGTCCCATCGGAGTATGAAAAACACGTCCTTTGTCGTAGTCGATCGTCATCAACATGGGCTCGTGACGATCGGTCCCGTTGAACTTGGGATCAGCATAGGCAGTGGCCAGGATCGTCATATTGTTCGCGGGGCCACGAAGCTGCTGATACAACTCGTCCTTGGCATGCATCCACGCGCGAGGCAAACCTTTGGTGATCGGATGATTGGGTTCCCGGATCACGATCAGGTACGGGTGCTGAGGCCCGTGCGCGCCGCCGCTGCCTTTGGATTCATCACGCACGACCTTGCCATCGTTGTCGAGGTACACGTATGGCCCAGACTTCTCGTTCCGGCCATCCCATCCGCCCAGCCCAATCATTTCGTTGAACGCATCCCAGTCGCCAAACGAATTGTCAGCCGCATGCACGATGACCAGTCCGCCGCCGCCGCGAATGTAATCGTCCAACGCAGTCTTGGTTTCACTTGGCCACGCGGCCGCCTTCCAACCAAAGTTACTTAGCACGACATCGTAGTCGGCAAAATTTGGCTTGAAGTTCGGATCCGTCTTGGGCTCGGGCAGATCCTGATAGTTCTTTCCATCGTCCAGCGGATACTGCTTCAACAGATCGCCGCCTTTCCACGTGAACTGGGTCCGCGCGACATCGACAGTAAAGCGGCCGGTGTCCTCCAGAAAAGACTTCATCATCGCAGTCGTCTTCGGCCACGCGGCATGGTTATTTTGGCCGTCGATGATTAGGCATTTCAGCTTGTCATCGGCGGTCGACCAAGCGGCTGGCACGATCGCCAAAGCAAAAGCGATCAACGGTAGAAGCAATCGATTCATAGTCGGAAATCTCAATCTCAAAAGAGGGATTCAATGAAGCAGGTTCTAAAGAAACAAACGCAGCCGGAAACGGCCAGGCACACGCGGACAGTCACAGCCAAGCTCAGGATGCTTGGTACTTTGCCAATTGGCCCATCGATTCTTTCAACTGGCCGTACAGATCGCGGTAGATCGGGAACAACTGATCGTATTTTTTGACCGCCGCCCGATCAGCCTTGGTTTCGTCGGCCACTTTGATCGTTGCCGCACAGGCTTGTTCGATTGATTTGTAGGCACCATCACCCACGGCCGCTAGCAGCGCCACGCCAAACGCCGGCCCCTGTTCGACGGCCAAGGTGGTGACTTTTTTGCCGAAGACATCGGCCTGCATTTGCCGCCACATCGGGTTCTTGCTACCGCCACCGGACGCACGCACCTGACGCACAGGCACGCCCATCGAAGTGATGATTTCCAAACTGTCACGCAGTGCGAACGTGATCCCTTCCATCACGCTGCGTGTCATGTGGCCGCGTGTGTGTGTTAGGTTCATCCCGACAAAGCTGCCGCGTGCATTGGGGTCAGCATGCGGCGTTCGCTCGCCGTTCAGATAGGGCAAAAACAACAAGCCATCGCTACCGGCAACCACCGCCGCCGCCTCGGCCGTCGCCGCTTCGTAGCGTTTGGCGTCTGGCACACCGGCCAATCCACGCAGCACCGAATCGACCCACCACTGCAACGATCCGCCGCTGGTCAGGTTGACGCCCATCATGTGCCACTTTCCGTTGACCGCATGACAGAACGTGTGCAGGCGACCGTCTGCGTCGTATTGCGGTTGGTCGCTGTGCACGAACATCACGCCGCTGGTTCCAATCGACGTGCTTAGCACACCACTTTTGACGACGCCGTTGCCGACCGCGCCGGCGGCGCAATCCCCGGCACCACCGACAACTTTACAATCGGTGGTCAGCCCTAGCTTCTTGGCCGCTTCCGCCGTCAACGTTCCCGTGACCTGGTCACTTTCGACAACTTCGGGCAAGAGGTCCGCATCCAACCCCAACTTGCCGATCAGCTTCGTGGACCATTTTCGTTTGACGACGTCCAAGAACAAAGTCCCACTAGCATCGCTGACTTCCGTGACGTATCCGCCGGTCAGTCGCCGTCGAATGTCGTCCTTGGGCAACAACACCTTTGCCAGTTTGTCGAAGTTGCGTTTTTCGTTGTTGCGAAGCCACAACACCTTGGGCGCCTGGAACCCGGTCAGCGCCGGGTTGGCGACCATTTTGATCAACCCTTTTCGGCCGCCGGCAGCCGCCGTGATCTCGTCACATTCGGCCGATGTCCGCTGGTCATTCCACAGCAGGGCGTTGCGGATCACGTTGTCGTTCTTGTCCAAAAAGACGCTGCCGTGCATCTGACCGCTCAACCCGATCGCTTTGACCTGATCCGGTTTGACCTTGGACTTTTTGATCACGGCCCGAACCGTTTTGACAGTCGCTTTCCACCAATCTTCGGGATCTTGTTCCGTCCAACCCGGTTTGGGTTGGTGCATCGGATACTCGGCATCCGCTTCGGCAATCACCGCCCCGGCAGCATCAATCAATAGAGTTTTGGTGCCGCTGGTTCCGACATCGATTCCGAGGTAATAGTTCATGTTTTGCTTGGATCGCGAAGACAAGAGAAGAAAGAGTCGCTCATCACGCATGCGAGCGGCCGAACGATTGTGGTGAAGGATCGTGCGTAGAAAAAGTGTCCGCCCCCATTTGCCGGGAACCGGCCTTGCGGGTGCTTTGCACAAAGGGGGCCAGACACTTATTTTCCGCTCAGTCCTCCGTTCGATTTGAACAGGGATGCATCATAGTACGTACGGTGGACGACTGCAGCTACGACGTCCCCATTCGTCCCAGCCCTCCCTTTGAACGTTCGAGTGATCCGCGTGTCCAAAACTGGCCCCCCCATGTTGAACCGCCGAAACGCGATCTTGGGGACTGCCGCTTGCTTGGCCGCAGTCCAAGGATGCGGCCCCTCGGATGCACCGGCACCGATCAGCGAGCCGCTGCGAACCGACATTCCGCTGCGGATCGCGATGGCCGCGACGAAAATCCAATCCGATGCGATCAACCGCAGCTGGGGTTCGGTCAGCGATCAACCGCTGAAGATCACCACGACCCAAACCAGCCGCGATTCCAGCGCCCCGATCGCCGACCTGATCGCCGCCGCCGAAAACAGTGACGTGGTCGTCGTGCCGCTAAACGCAGTCGCCGAATTGGTAGCCAATGACGCGATCGCGCCGATGGCCAGCGACGACATGCAGGAACTGATCGACGACCTGTATCCAGCGCTGCGGGGCGGTGTGGTTCGATTCGGAAACAACGCCTACGCATTGCCGCTGGCGTCCACGTTGCCAGCCCTGTTGACCACCGAATCCACGGCGCCGGATAGCCCGATCGCAACCTGGCACGACTACGATCAATGGGTCGGCGAGCAAGCCAATCAGGCAGCTGGCGAACCAACCGCGCCCGGATGGGCAGCCGCGATGTTCCTGTGGCGTGCAGCCGGTTCGGCCCAGCGATGGCTGTTCAATCGCGAAAACTTCGCACCCACGATCGATGAAGAAACCTACATTGATTCGCTAGCGTTGATGGCAAAAACCGTCGCCCGCTACCCACAGCCACGCCGGACTCCCGACCAGGTTTGGTCCGACTTGCTTGACCAAAAAATCGCCGGCGGAATCGGATTCCCCACTCGTCCACCGGGCAACGAATCCGAGATCCGTGTGGCCCCGTTGCCGGGCGGCACCAATCCGCTGAACCAAAACAAACCGCTGTTCGATCCTTGGCTTTCGGTGATCGCAATCACCACCAATTGTCGCCAAACCGATGCCTCCCGCACCTTTGTGCAGTGGATCACCGGCGGCGAAAGCAGCGAATCGGCGAGGCGTCAAATCGCACCGTTTGCCCCCGTGCGGATCAGCGACGCCCATGACCTTAGCGATCCATACGCCCAGTGGTTGACGCAAAAACTAGACACCCCCGTCACGTTGCCGACGATCCAAGTCATGGGTGCGGCAGAGTACTACGCCGCACTGGACGACCAGGTCATCCGATGCCTCGGCGGAAAGTCGACTCCGGCCGAATCGTTGGCCGAAACCGCCAAATCCTGGCGAGCCTTGACCGCGCGGATTGGCATCGATCCGCAACTTCGCACTTGGCGACGAATCCAAGGCATCGAAGCTTAAGGACACTGATGCCTCCACGCATCGGCCGATCCAACTAGCGATGGGGCCCGCCCCCAAAGCCTGCGGATCTGGACATCCCAGCGGCCTGGGGCAGTGGGGCATCCGACCGACTAGCCCGGATCCGCAATCACCTCCGCCAGCGGAATAGCCTCCGCCGCCGCAATAGCCGCCATCGCCCGCGCATCAAAAAACCTCGCTCGTGATCAACACGAACGAGGCATTTGAATTCTTTGCGGCGGTTACCCGAAACGGGTAGGCCTATTCGTCGCTAGATGCGGCGACCGCTTCTTCTTGTGCTGGTGCTTCGTCTTCGAACGAAGGACGTTCGGCCGATCGCTTGACTCGATCGTTCTTACCGACCAATTCCAGGATCGCACGTTCGCCGTTATCGCCCAAGCGAGGCGTGGCCAAACGCAGAACACGGGTGTATCCACCGGGACGATCCACGAAACGTTCGGCGATCGTGTCGAACAGAATCTTGGCGGCTTCTTTGTCACCGATCAACTGTACAACGCGACGACGCGCGGTCACGACAGGAGCACGAGCAGCGGCCCATTTGGACCATTCGTCGCTGGTGCGCCATTGTTTCCAAGCGTCGCTGCCACGTTCACCCTTCGGCTCGAACTTGCGAGCTTCTTCAGCCGCTGGAAGCGACTTTTTGGCGATCGTGATGCATTTTTCCACCAGAGGACGAACCTCTTTGGCCTTGTGCAACGTGGTCGTAATGCGGCCGGCAACCTTGGGTGCGTTGTCGTCGTAAGTCGCATCGCGTTCTGTCAAAAACAGAGCGCTGGCGAGGTTCTTCAACAATGCTTTACGGTGGCTCGGGCTGCGACCGAGCGTGCGGCCTCGTCGGCGGTGACGCATGGCGATATGTCCGTCAAAAAGTTTTCAGGGTGATGTGAAGGGGGCGATACGATCCGCCGTCCCGTGATCCAAACCGCAGGGCTTAGAACAATGGAGCGTTCGGAACTCGCATGCCGAGGTGTAATCCGTACTGAGCGAGCTTCTCGCGAGTCTCGTTCAGAGTTGTGTCGCCGAAGTTGCGAACTTCTAGCAGACTATCTTCGGTTCGTTGGACCAGGTCCCGAACCGTTTGAATGTTTTCGCTTTCCAAGCAATTATTCGCACGAACCGACAACCGAAGGTCGCCAAGGGTCATGTTCAGCTTCGCTTCCAGCTGGGCTTCGGGCGATCCGGCACCACCACGAGCAGCCGAGAAAATACTCGGCCCCAGTTCGCGATACTGGACGAACGGGTTCAGGTGCTTGCGAAGGATCTTGGCCGATTCGACCAATGCCAATTCGGGGCTAACCGAACCGTCGGACCAAATTTCCAGGTTCAACCTGTCGTAGTTGGTCTTCTGACCAACCCGAGTTTCTTCGACTTCGTAACGAACTCGAGTGATCGGGCTGAAAACCGCATCGATTGGAATGATGCCGATTTCGTGATCGACCGAACTGTGTTCGGTGCTAGGCACGTAACCGCGGCCATTCTCGACGACCATTTCCATCATGAACGGAACGTCATCGGTCAGGGTCGCGATGACGTGATCTTTGTTGATGACTTCGACGTCGGCGTCGGTTTGCACGTCAGCACCGGTGATCACGCCCGCCTTGTTGGCTTCGACGGTGATCACTCGCGTGGCTTCGCTGTGGTTGCGAACAACCAAGCTTTTCACGTTCAAAACGATTTGGGTAACGTCTTCGACGACACCGGGGATCGAAGTGAATTCGTGCTGGGCACCGCGAATCTTGATTTGCGTAACGGCGCTGCCCATCAAGCTGGAAAGCAACACTCGACGCAGGCTATTGCCGACGCTAGAGCCGAAGCCACGCTCAAATGGTTCTGCAACAAACTTGCCGTACGACGATGTCAGGGTATCACGGTCAACTTCCAATGCGGAGGGAAGTTCCATGCCACGCCAACGGATATGCATTGTCATGTGACCTCAGTCCTGTGGGACCAGATATGAGAGTGGATTGTTTGAACGGTAAAGAACGGACACACGGCGAATGACATGGAACCCTGTGCGGGCAGAGTCGTCATCGCCGACGATCGACGTTCTTGAGGTGAACGCAGTTTGCAAGCAGCTGATGGAAAAACCAGCGCCCGGCAAACCTGAAGTCGACAGAACTAGACGCGACGCTTTTTGCGAGGACGGCATCCGTTGTGCGGAATCGGCGTCACTTCTTCGATCAACTTCACGTTCAAACCGGCGGCCTGCAGCGATGTGATCGCACTTTCGCGACCCGAGCCCGGACCTTTCACCTTCACTTCGACGTCACGCATGCCAAACTTGGTGGCCTTTTCAGCAGCTTGCTGAGCAGCACATTGACCGGCAAACGGAGTGCTCTTTCGGCTCCCCTTGAAACCGCTCGTGCCCGCACTTGCCCAACAAAGCGTATCGCCCTTGGGGTCGGTGATGGTCACGGTCGTGTTGTTGAAGGTCGCGTGAATGTGCGCGATACCGCTCGATACGTTGCGACGAACGCGTTTCTTTTTGTTGGTCTTTGCCACTGCAAAGGTCTCGTGATGGCTGAAAGGTATTTGGCTTGAATAAAATCGTTCGGCGATAAACGCCTAGTGCTAGCCCTTGCCGGCACCGGCTCGCCGCAAAAGGGCGAGCAAACCGAACGACACTGACTAAAGACAACCGTATTAACGGAGGTCTTTGACGCCCTTTTTACCGGCAACCGTCTTACGCGGACCTTTCCGGGTCCGGGCATTGGTCTTGGTGCGCTGACCTCGCACAGGAAGACTCGCACGGTGACGCATGCCACGGTACGACTTCACTTCGCGAAGGCGGCTAATGTTTTGGGCAATTTGGCGACGAAGGGGACCTTCGACGGTGTAATCTCGCTCCAGCATTGCGGCGATGCGACCGAGCTCATCCTCGTTCAGGTCGCTTGCCGGTCGATCCGGATCGATCCCCAACTTTTCGCAAACCTCGCGAGCGCTATACAGCCCCAGGCCATACAAATAGGTCAGCGAGTATTGGATTTTTTTGTCGTTGGGAATATCAACGCCCATCAAACGGGGCATAACCAGACTCCGGTGAAAGTTTCATCAGGTAGGTGAGTGGAGACGGTAACCGGAGCAAAATCGATGCAATGGTCCCGCCAAGAATCCCGGAATATACAGACCGGCCCCCTTTTTGCTCAATGGGGACGGGGCAAGATTTTCCCAGGAATTTCACCGAAAGAGGCGAATAAATTCAGTTGGTACCTCATCTCGGGGTGATGAGGGCACTCGAGTTTGCTCTAAAACCCGAAAATCAGACAGGTCGATCGACAGTTGGGTGTCGCCAACCACCGACGACCAAACCCGTGTTAACCACACTTCTTGGCACTTTGGCAGCAGCTGTCGATAGATTTCAGCCCCTCCCACCACATAAATCGGCTGCCCAACAGCCATTTGGATCGCTTCGTCGGGGCTGGACGCACGATCCACGCCCGCCGCGGACCACTGCGAACTGCGCGTGACGACGATCGTGCGACGTCCCGGCAGCGTCCGCCCGATCGAATCATAGGTCTTGCGGCCCATGATCAAGGCGCCCCCCATCGTCATCCGCTTGAACCGCTGCAAATCCGCTCGCAATCGCCACGGCATATCGCCGTTCAATCCAATGGTGCCACTAGGCGTCATGGCGACCACCGCCGTGATCACGGGACCGCTGGGATCCCCAGCAACCGCGTTTCCCGCGAAATCGCCATCCTGCCCATCCTTTCCGTCCATCTGTCCCCCTCCAATCACCACGAAACCTCCCGAACCCACACGTCACCCCAAGCCGGCCCAGCCGCCCAGGTGACCGCAAACGACGCGTCCCCCCGAACCTGCCGCAGCTTCGCGAAAAAGCATCGCTGCCGTATAGCAGCCGAACCAGCAGGACTGCCCAGCAGCCCAAATCGACCTAAACGGCCACGGGTGCCTTGATTGCTGGATGCGGGTCGTAGTCGACCAAGACAAAATCATCAAACTCGAAACCGTCCACGGAATCAGGAGTCGATCTGATTTGCATCGTTGGCAATGGCCGCGGATGCCGATTCAGTTGCTCGCGAGCCTGTTCGAAGTGGTTGCGGTACAGGTGGAAGTCGCCCAACGTATGGACAAGTTCGCCCGGTTTCAGCCCAGTCACTTTGGCCATCATCATCGTCAACAGGGCGTAGCTGGCGATGTTAAAGGGGACGCCCAAGAACATGTCGGCGCTGCGTTGATACAAGTGACAGGACAATCGATCGCGCGCGACATAGAACTGGAACATGCAGTGGCACGGTGGCAACGCCATGTGCTGGACATCCGCCACGTTCCAAGCGGACACCATCAACCGGCGCGACTTGGGGTTGGTGCGAATCTCGTTCTGCACCCATGCGATCTGATCGATTGTGCCACCATCGGGAGTCCCCCAGGACCGCCACTGGTGCCCATAGACCGGTCCAAGGTCACCCTTGTCGTCGGCCCACTCGTCCCAGATTTTGACACCATTGTCCTGCAGATACTTGATGTTCGTATCGCCTTTCAGAAACCACAAAAGCTCGTAAATCACCGAACGAATGTGGATTTTCTTGGTCGTCAGCAGTGGGAACCCTTCGGACAGGTCGAACCGCATCTGGCCACCAAACAGCCCTCGCGTCCCGACGCCGGTTCGGTCATCTCGGTCAAGTCCGTGATGCAGAACTTCGTCTAACAGCTGCAAATATGTACGCATAGGATTCGATTCTTTCCATCGGTAGCGATCGCCGCACAAAACGGCCGACCACCCAAACAAACGTCCAACATACCCCGCAGCGGTTCACGCGCCGTCGTTTCCAAAGTGGATCTGGACCAAACGTCAACGCGACAGAGCAGTATCGTAAATAATCAATTCAAGCGGTGACCGCTAAATCAGGCTTGATCCAGTCAATTGTCCAGTGACGGTCGCTGGTCATTTGAATCGATTCTGGGTCGACCCCTAGTTGGCTGCCAATCTGCCGAGCCTCGTCGAGAGTCAGCGCGGCCCACAACGATTGCCGCAACATCTGCTTGCCCGAATCGGATTCCCCATTCGCATGGGCCTCGACCAGCGATTCGACCTGGTCTTCGGTATCCGGCCGAAACAGGTCGCGGACGAACAATCGCCCCCCCGGCCGAACCAGACGCACCGCGGTCGCGAAACCCAGTTCCGGCTGATCCAAATGATGCATCACCGTGTTCGAAATCACGGCATCAGCCATCCCATCCTCGAAAACGTCCATGTCGGTCACGTCCGCGTGTTGCAGCAGGATCCGGTCCAACATGCCCGCAATGTCGATTTCCACCTTGGCAATCTCTAGCATCGCAACCTCGGAATCGATCCCCATCGCTTCGACCGCCGAGTGCTGCTGACACAGCAGGATCAGAATTTGCGCCGTACCGCATCCCAAGTCGATCACACGGGGCCCCACCAAGGATGGCGTCTCGGCGGCCGGACCGGGTGCGTTGCGGTTGCCGGCCGACAAATCGCCAGCCATTAGGTCCGTCACGAAACGCTGGTTCACGGCCAGCAGGTCCATGTTGTGATAGTCCCATGCTTCTTGGCTGAGATCCGAAGCCTTGGGTTCAAGAACGCGAGAGATCGACATAAAGCGAGACCAACTATCAAAAAGTTCAAACGCAAAGACGGCAAGTCTGGGGAAACACATTCCCCCGCCCCTAACCGTACCGAGTGCCAGCAGATGTCCACCCGGTGGTAGGCACACACACCCCGAACTCCAGCACGCCCAACCGCGGGTTCGATCTGGAAGCCGATCGCACCCCAGCCCTGTTCATCACTTTCGTCGATGAAAACGGGGTTCTCGTAGCTGAAAGTGGAAAATCAACCCACTTTGCGGCGACTCGTGCGCATTGCCCGACAGGAGCCGCCACGCGAATCATGATGCAAAAGCGACGGAAGTTTTTCAACAAAGGATGTCCGCCTGATCACTAAGACACCAGCGGAACAGCGGGAACCCGCAATCCCCGCCAGACGGTGCAGAAGGCCACCTTACGAAGTTCACCAACACGAAATCGTTGCGTACCTAATCCGAATCAACGACATTCTATTTACAAAAAGGGCGGGTATTTTTGCGGTCCTACGCGATTTGAGTGGCATAGGAGCGTTTGCTTGTACATCCTGAACATTCCGCCTTTCCCCCGCATCTTAACGTGCCTGCATCCCCCCGAACGCGACTGGGGCACGCAAACCACCCTGTGGGTGAGAGTGTTGAAACGAGTGGCGTCTTTGCACCGACGGCGACCCCAGTCGCCAACGAATGACGCCAAACCAATCGACTGCCCCAGTACATTTTTCCAGGATCGACATTTCGCATGGACCGTCTGAACCGCTCGCGACGCGACTCTGCACATTCCCACACTTCCACCAGTGGCTGGGATGCGCTGACGCCTGCCGACCTTGCGAAGACGATGGTCACCCGAATGCCGTCGGTGTTGACCACTGCTGCGATCGTCACGGTCGTGATCGCGGGATTGTTGTGGTCGATGCCCAATCAGTACATCAGTGACGGGATGTTCTATGCCCGTCTGGGTCGCGGAGCATTGACGATTGACCCGACTGCCGACGCATCCCAAGTGGTGTCACTGCAGGACAGCCGTTCATCCGAGGTCGCCAGCATTTCAGAGATGCTTAGCAGCCGCGAGGTCGCCGACCGGGTCGTCCGCCGGATCGGCGCCCGCGAGATCAACTTCCCAAGAACCTGGATCGATCGACTCGGCAACCGCATCGGCCAATGGACCCAATCGGCGGTTCCGGCATCCACCGACGACCCAGTCAGCGGGATGGACCGCACCGAATACGATCGCCAACTGGCTCATGAAGCCGCGGTTAGAAAGGTGACCAATGCCGTCACGATTGCGGTCCCCAAGAACAGCTATACCGTGTCAGTTTCCGCAAACTACTCCGATCCGCTGGTGGCCCAAAAGGTGGTCCAGGCGTACATGGACGAATACGGCGCCTATCACGTCGAGGCTCACCAATCGACCGGTTCGCTAGATTTCTTCGAACAGCAAACCTCGCTCAGCCACGCGACGGCGGTGGATGCGCGAAAGAAACTGCAAACGACAAAAAACGAAATGGGTTGGATGAGCGCGGCATCGGCCGAGGCGTCGCTGCGTGAACGAATCCTGAACCTGGAACTATCGCTGGACCAAACCAACAGCGAGTTGGCGGAATCCAAAAGCAAGGCGGAATCGCTGACCGCGCGTTTGACGTCGATCGAAGAGTGGATTCCGATGGAAGTCACCAAGGTCGCCAACAATGCCGTCGATGGGATGCGCACCCAACTGTACGGTTACAAGATTCAAGACGGCGAAGAACTGTCCAAGGTCACGGCCAGTCACCCACGCTACAAAATCCTGAAGGACAAAATCGACCAAGGCGAAGAGATGGTCGACTCGGCACAAGCCGATCGTGAACAAACGGTCGAAGGCCGAAACCCGTTGCGAATGAGTCTAGAGTCGGATCTGCAAACCGCCAAAACCACAGCGGCCGGATACGCCAGCCGACGGGACTCGTTGACGTCCAGCCTAGCCCAAGCTCGTGAAGAACTGCGTCGGTTGAACCAGGACGCGGTGGTGCTAGCCGAATTGAACTGGGCCGCCGACATCGCTGAAACGAACTACCTAAGCCATTCGAAAAGCCTAGAAAGTTCTCGCATGATGCAAGAACTTGACAACGAAATCATGTCGGACGTCTCCGTCATCCAACAGGCGTCGCTGAACCTGAAAAAGGTCGGCCCACCACGATTCCTGCTGACCATCGTCGGCGGCATCCTGGGGGTCTGTTTCGGAATGCTGCAGGCGTTGCTACGAAGCGGGCCGCAGACGGTCGCGACCACGAACGCAGCGCAGCCGAGCCAGCTTGATTTGCCGGAAAAGCGTCCTAAAGCATCGCGCAAGCTTTCCACTTCGCAACTAGACTCGGATTCAGAGTTTGGACGCGGAGGGGACCTCGAGGACGCCGTTGACGAAGAGTTTGCGATCGCGCGACCTCGATAAACCACGGACTGATTTGCAGTGCCCCCAGGCGGATTTCCGCTCACGAAACATTTCGTTGGCCACGAATTGTGATCGCGACAAACGATTTGCCCCACCCACAAAACCGCTGACACGTGCAGGCCGCACGTCGAAGCCGATTGAGCAGAGCAGCCCTAAGTGCTTGGATCTTGGATTTACGACTTTCGACGACGTCTGCCCATGGTAGGCGTTCGAGATCCCCTATTGCTTAGCGAGACCTTGTTCCATCGAGAGATCGCCAAGGAACGCGTTCGGGCATCACGCCGATCGATTCCGTTTTGCATCATCACCATCCGGCTGTTGACGACTGAAAAACATCGTCTTCAAGCTCGTCGACTTCTTCGTCTGTTACACCGAAACCTTCGGATGACCGACCAGAAGGGCATCATTGGCCCAGGCATGTTCGGTGTCCTTCTGGTCGATACTCCGGAAATGGGCGGTCGTTCGGCGATGGATCGGATCGACCATCTGTTGCGGAGCAACAACCTAAAGGTCGAACTGAACCTGCGAGTTCATGATCCCGACGGATTTACCCCCGATGAAGATCCGCCCACCGGCGGAAGCCAACGCCGCACCGACCGCGCCCATCCGGTCCCGCCCAGCCCCGAATTTGCTAGCGCAGGCGTGATCGCCGAACACGACGGCAACGGCGGCAACGGCGGCCAGCGATGGAACAGCGACCGCGAACCCAGCGTGATGCAGCACGAAATGTTTGCGCAACCGCCGATCGGCCGTCTGTTTTTCAAACGGGCCTTCGACATCGTCGCATCGTCTGCCGGGCTAGTGGTCTGTGGCCCCATCATCCTGGCCGCGATGGCCAAGATCCGATGGGAAGATCGCGGCACGCCGATTTTCAAGCAGACCCGTGAAGGCCGCCACGGCAAACCGTTCACGATCTACAAACTGCGAACGATGGTCGTCGGCGCCGAAAAGATGCAGGCCGATCTACGCAAACATAGCCACCGCGACGGGCCAGCATTCAAAATCGAAAACGATCCTCGGATCACCCGAACCGGACGTTTTTTGCGTCGCTCGTGCATCGACGAACTGCCGCAATTGTGGAACGTGCTGAAGGGCGAAATGTCACTGGTCGGCCCGCGTCCGTTACCATGGCTGGAAAGCCGTGCCTGTGTACCCTGGCACCGCCGCCGTTTGGATGTTCGCCCCGGCCTGACCTGCTATTGGCAGATCAAGAAAGGCGAAGTCAAAAATTTCGACGAATGGATGCGACTGGACCTCCGCTACCTCGACGAATTCAACTTGATCGAAGACGTGCGGCTGATCATCCAGACACTGAAGGTGCCGATCCTAGGACGCGGAAGTGAGTAGGAGTGCGATGTTGCCTCAAACACGCTCCGACCATTCGACCGAAATTGAAAGTTCGTTGATCGATGCACGAGTGGTGTTTCTGACACATTACATCCCGCTCTATCAAGTCCGGGTGCTCGAGTCGCTGGCGGCATCGATCCGAGACTTCCATGTGCTGCTAAGCACCCCGGTTGAACCGAACCGAGACTTCGAACCAGATTGGTCCGACCTGGACGTCACGGTCCAGAAAACGTGGACACTGCGTCGCAAATGGCGTCACCGGACCGCGGGGTTTGACGACCCACTGTACGTCCATCTCCCTTACGACACGGCATCTCAGCTTGCCCGCTTGAACCCCGATGTGGTGATGTCGCTAGAACTGGGTGCCCGATCGGCCGGCGCCGCCTTGCATTGCAAACGCAACCCAGACACGAAACTGGTGCTTTGCACTTACATGAGCGAGCGAACCGAATTGGGCCGTGGCATCCTGCGCAGCTATCTGCGTCGCTGGCTGATCGGGCGTGCCGACGCGATCACCTACAACGGCCCGTCATGCAAACGTTATCTAGAACAATCCGGTGCACCGGAGGAAAACTTATTTCCGCTGCCTTACGCCGCCGATGATCGATCCATTCATCGCGGCCCGCTGCGTCCCCAAGAACCGGGAACCCGAAATCGCCTGCTGGTCGTGGGGCAACTGAGCCAACGAAAGGGAGTCCTGCCCTTGATGTCGCAGATTTCCAATTATGCCAGCCAACGTCCCGATCAACCGATCGAACTGACATTCATCGGCAACGGGCCCCTGCAATCGCAAATCGAATCTCAATCGACGCCCGACAACTTGGAACTGAAGGTGTTGGGGAACCGAACCCCCAGCGACCTATCGTTGGACATGACCCAATACGGATGTCTGGTGGCACCGACCCTGGCCGACGAATGGATGCTAGTGGTCAACGAGGCGTTGCATGTGGGACTTCCCGTTGTCGGCAGCATCCATGCGCAGGCCGTCACGACGTTGATTGAAAACGGAGTCAATGGTTTCCGATACGACCCGATGATCGATGGTGAACTTGCCAGCGTGCTGGATCAGTACTTTCAGGTCTCCGCCGATGCGATGTGCCAAATGCGACGGGCCGCCCAACAGTCGGTCGCCAACCGAACCCCGCAGTGGGCGGCTGCCGGAGGCCTGGCCGCGGTTCGGCACGTGATGGGCATGTCGGCCACAAACAACAGCGTCACGAACAACCGGCGGGACCCATGACCCGACCGATTGCAAGCTTGTCGATGGATCTGGACAACCAGTGGGCGTACTTGCGCGCAGCCGGTCGCGAAGATTGGGCCCAACGCCCAGGCTATCTGCCGCAGGTGATCGACCGAATTGTCGATGTGCTGGGCGATTCCCAGTTGCCGCTAACAGTGTTCGTCGTTGGCCGCGATCTATCCGATGATGATGTCGGTCGATCCAACATCGATGCGATTGAATCCTTTGATCGTCTTGCCGACTGGGAAGCCGCCAACCACTCGCTGAACCATCTGCCGTGGATGCACACGATGGACCAGGAACAGATCGTCAGCGAGATTGAAACCACGCATCAGCGGATCGCACAATCACTTGGCCGCCGTCCGCTTGGATTCCGCGGTCCGGGGTTCAGTTGCCCGGACTCTGTTTTGCGAGTCCTTAGCGAACTGGACTATGCCTACGACGCGTCGATTTTCCCCACATCCATCGCCCCCATCGCGAGGATGGCGTTTCTGATCAAAAGCGACCTGAAGGGCGAACAGCGCGAACGGGCCAAGAAGCTCTACGGCGGTTTCTCGTCGCTGCGGCAGCCCAATCGACCGTTTTTGCGAACGATCGATGATTCGCAGCTTTGGGAAATGCCGGTCACGGTGATGCCCTGGACACGGACGCCGATTCACTTCAGTTACTTCACCTACCTGGCTAGTTTCTCGACCTTGGCGGCGAAGACTTACTTTCGCACCGCGATTCGACTTTGCCGAATGACAGGTACGCCACCGTCACTGTTGCTGCATCCCCCCGATTTTCTTGGCAGCGAAGACGATCATGACATGTCGTATTTTCCGGCGATGAACATGGCGGTCAAAGACAAACTTGCAATCGTCCGCTGGGCGCTTGAACTGTACGCAGAAACCTTTGACGTTCGCACGATGATCGGACAACTGCGTGATAGCGTTGCCGGCGTCGACGAACGCATTGGCGGTCCAAACCGCGATGCCGATCATCCATCCCTTCCATCCCATGCTGGCCATCGTGCCACCGCAGACTCATCCGGATTTGTCGCAACCGACCATGATTGACCTAGGCAAACGAAGCGTCGTCGGGATCAACGTCAGCGCCATCGATTACGAAGCTGCCGTCGCGAAAATCATTTCCGCCGGACAGCGTCGACAATCGATGTCCGTCACCGCGCTTGCCGTCCACGGCGTGATGACGGGCGTCAGCGATGCCAACCACAAATACCGTTTGAACCAGTTCGATCTGGTTTGTCCGGATGGGCAACCCGTCCGCTGGGCACTGAACCATCTGCATGGGTGCGAATTGCCGGACCGCGTCTACGGTCCTGAACTAACGCTGCGACTTTGCCAAGCCGCCGCTGAATGCAACGTTCCGATATTCCTGTTTGGCGCCACCACCGAAATGCTGGACCAGTTCGCTGATCGGCTATGCGAAAAGTACCCTGGTTTGGTGATCGCTGGCCGCCAAGCATCTCGATTCCGAACATTGACGCCAGATGAACGCGACGAATTGGCAGAATCGATCAACGCCAGCGGCGCGGGCCTCTGCTTCGTCGGCTTGGGATGCCCTCGTCAAGAAGTGTTTACTTACGAAATGCGAGACCGCCTATCGATGCCTTTGGTGGCCGTTGGCGCCGCATTCGCATTCCATGCGGGGATGCTGGAACAGGCCCCGCCGTGGATGCAGCGGAACGGGCTGGAATGGTTCTTCCGCCTGACTCGCGAACCAGGCCGTCTTTGGAAACGCTACTCGACCACCAACCCTGCGTTTGCGACCTTGGCGATTCTTCAGAAACTAGGTCTCTATTCGGCTCGCACCGATACCGGAACCGCGCCCGAGGACGAAGTCCTGTTCGGCTAGGACGCCGCCACGGCTGCCTGCACTTTGCCCCCAACGACGGTGCAGACACTGCGGGAAGGAAACTGCGGGGATTACTTTGCGGGCATCGTTTCGGTGCTTCCGCGTGGGATCGTGGGATGCCCGACGTCCGAATCGGCGACGTCGGTTCCTGTCATGGCGACTCGGCGGACGAAGAACCACAGCGTCAACGTGACCATCAAAATCGAGGCCAGCGCGGCGGCCCCTTCGACCAGCAGGGCAGACCGCATCTGGTGGACGGGCGCCATCACGGTTTCCAGACGATATTGCACCAACACCAACAGGTCGGCGGTGGATCCCAAGGTGCCGCGTGGCCCAGCCAGGATTTCGTCACCGGCGCTCGACAGTTCCGGTAGTTCGACCGGCTGCATGGCGGCGATCCAGGGACCTGCATAGGCCTGTCCGTCCAAAGATTTGGCCAACGGATCCAGGTAGTCAGCATCGCCTCCGCTAAGCAGTTTGTCCATCAACACGGTCGACATTTGATAACTCTTCGCTTCGCCCTTTAGCCCGGCGACTCGGCGTGCATCCATCAACGGGTGTTGCAGAATCGTGCCTCGCGAATCACCTTCGCGAGCCTCGACCAAGACGGCGATCTGATTAGCCCCTTCCTTGCTTTGCAGCAATTCAAAGTCACCCAAGTTGATCGTCACAACGAAGATCGCGTCCGGCTTGCTGCGATCATCCGTAAGATAAATCGGCGTGCTAACAGCAACCTTCCACAGCCGTGTGGCGGTACTGGGGAATGCGGCCGACAGGTGAGTCGAGGTTAGCGGTGGGATCTGACCAATGGTCACATCAGACTTGGAAAAATCGACGTGACCGCCATGGAAATAGGTTCGATAACAGAAGTTCCGTCCCGCACTATTCTCGGACTCGTCGACGGTGTCGTCGTACACAATCCCCAGGATCGTTCCCTCGGTGTCCGTGATGAACATGGTTGCCAGTTGCAACCGTCGATCTCTGGCGTTGTCGCCGATGTACCGAGCCAATCGCTTGGACAAGACGTTATCCAAATCGATGCGTTGTGGATTGTCCAACAACCGGTCGCGGGGAGCACTTTTTCCGTGGGTCAGTGCGGGTGTTTTCATCGCTGCAATTTCTGCCAAGGTTTGCTGAACCTCGGCAGACGCAAAGGTATCGCGCAGCTGCTGCGTCAATTCGGGATTGGCGGCTTCGTCTCGAGCCAATTGAAAGTAACGCGCGATCTCGCTTTCCAAAGTCCTAGCGGCAAAGCTGGCCGCCAACTGATTGCTGCCAAACGCCTCGGTCCGCAGCGCCCCCATCGTGCTGGTGCTGGCCTGTTTGATGCTGCGATATCCAAAGAACGTCGTGGCCAACAACACCAACAATGGCCCCACGATTCCCAGCAACATCAACGGCCGACGCGTGCGCGACGTTTCACGCTTGGCCAGATCGTCAAGAATCTGCTGGACGTTGGCATAGCGAGCCTTGGGGTCCACCGCCAAGCATTTCGAAATGATTCTGGCCAGCGGACGGTCGACACCCCGGTGCTGCAGATGGCCGTCGGGAACGGCGCCGCTAGCGATGGCTTCCCGATACCGTTCCAGCCGCTTTGGCAACGATCCGGCGGTATCGATCTGTTCGACAACCTCTTCGCTGCGGTACGGCGGCGTGCCGATCAGCATCCGGTACAGTATGGCCCCTGCGGCGTACACGTCCCAACTGGCATCCGGCGTAGAATTCAGATCGGCTTGTTCGGGAGCCATGTAAAAGAGCGTTCCCAGGGCTGGGGTCTGTTCGTGCGACAGCCGGCTTTGGCCAAAGTCGGCCAAGCGTGGCTCGGCATCATCCCCCAACAGGATGTTGGCTGGTTTGATGTCACAGTGCAGCACCCCCTTGCCGTGACAGTGATTCAAGCCGACGCCAATCTTGCGAAACATCGCCACGGCCTCGGTCACCGGCAGCCGCGGACGCCGCTCCAACAGATCCTCTAGCGACCCACCACCGACCAATTCCATCACGTAGTAAGGGGGATCGGCGTCCCAGCCCACCTCCAAAACCTGGACGACGTGTCGATCGGCCGACAACGTGACCAAGTTCTTCACTTCGCGGCTCAACAACGACCAATTCACCCCACCGCGGTGCAGATAGAATTTGACTGCGACGCTGCGGCCCGTGTTCAGGTCGATGCCCACCCAAACTTGCCCGAAGGCACCGGATCCCAAAAACTGTGTTAGCCGGTACCCTGGGACCTCCGCGGGCGGCGTGGTCGCCCGCATCGACAGTTTTTGGCTGGTCGATCGTCCGTCCACCGATTGAATTTCGGTTTGCTCGTGATTCATGTTCTGCATCTAAGTTGTTTGCAAACCGCATCGACCCCATCGTTTTCGCAGCGTTTCGAACGACGAAACGCTCATCCCGCCAACCGAAACGTAATCGTTGACCATGAATAGTGCGATGATCTCTGCTGTGTCACTGTGCCGAATTTGCATTGTATCGAACGTGTCGCTTTTGAACCTGGCGCTGGGTTGCGGTTTTACATTCGGATTCCTGGCGGCCAGCACACAGGCACAGGCACAGGCACAGGCACAGGCACAGGCACAAACGACTCCCCGTCAAACGCCCCCCAATGCCGACTCGCACCGCCCGACTTCATTATCGCCCGATCGGGTGGAAACCGCCGCTGAACCGATGTCGATCTTGGATGGTCGCGACGGCCGCGAACTGCTGCTTCGCAATTTCCGTCCCTATAGCCAGCTGAAAGTCGAATCCCACCTGAAAACGGCTGCCAAGTATCCGGTCGTCGATGTCCACACGCACTTTCACTACAAGCTTCGCAGCAGCCAAAGTGCACTCGACGATTTCGTGGCGGTGATGGATCGCAACCGGATCGCCGTTTGCGTCTCGCTAGACGGAAAACTGGGCAGCCAGTTTCGCGAACATCGTGACTTTCTGTGGAAAGATTATCGCGATCGATTCGTGGTTTACACGCACATCGATTGGCAAGGCGAAGGCGAAAAAGAGGATCCGGCCACCTGGGCCTGCCACCGACCAGGATTCGCCCAGCGAACCGCCGAAGCGATCACCCAAGCCGTTGCCGAAGGTGCCAGCGGATTGAAGATTTTCAAACGCTTTGGCCTACAGTACCGAAATCCAGACGGCAGCCTGATCAAAATCGACGACCCTCGCTGGGATCCGATCTGGGACGTCTGCGGCACATTGGGCATTCCGATCATCATCCACACCGCCGACCCAGCCGCCTTCTTTGATCCGATCGATGAAACAAACGAGCGTTGGGAAGAACTGAGCCGGCACCCGGACTGGAGCTTTCATGGCAGTGAATTCCCCAGCCGGATGGAGTTGTTGGATGCCCGCAATCGAGTGATCCAGCGGCACCCGAACACTCAATTTATCGGTGCCCACATCGCCAACAATGCCGAAGATCTGTCGCTGGTATCGGCGTGGCTGGATCGCTATCCCAACCTGTCGATTGAACCAGCGTCCCGGATTTCGGAACTGGGCCGGCAACCCTACACCGCACGAAAGTTCCTGATCCGCTATGCCGACCGACTGCTCTTTGGCACCGATGGTCCTTGGCCCGAAGCCCGCCTGAGACTCTACTGGCGATTCTTCGAAACCCGGGACGAATCGTTTCCCTACAGCGAAAAAGTCCCGCCGCCGCAGGGGATGTGGCAAATCGACGGTGTCGAACTGCCCGACGACGTGCTGGCCAAACTGTACCACCAGAACGCGGCGCGGCTGATCCCGGGGATCCGACAACGAGTCGAAAAGTTCACCGCGTCGACCGCCCTGAATACGGATCCGTCATAGAAAACAGGCGCCCCCCCCGCGAACCGGCGTGACGTTCGCGCCACGCCGTCCGATTCTGTTCTCACCCCCGATCACCGAACCAACCGATGAATCCTGCTAACGACGCTTCCCCATCATTCGCGATGATCACCTGCGCCCACGGCGCCGAACTGGCCGTCAAACAATCGATTGCGGCCGAAGGATGGCGTTTGGCGTTCTCACGTCCTGGTTTTGTAACGGCCAAGCACGATTCCAGCCGGGTCTTGCCGACTGGAATCTTTGCCCGCACATCGTCGTGGTCGATCGGCCAAGCACGCAGCCAAGACGGTAGCGAACAGATCCAGAAGTTGATCGAGTCCCTGGAGGGTTCCGATCACGCAGGCCGTCCCTTTGATCAACTGCATGTGTGGAGCAAGGATCGAGCGGCGATCGGCCGGTTTGGATTTGAACCGGGAATCG
This sequence comes from Rubripirellula lacrimiformis, assembly GCF_007741535.1. NCBI lineage: Bacteria > Pseudomonadati > Planctomycetota > Planctomycetia > Pirellulales > Pirellulaceae > Rubripirellula > Rubripirellula lacrimiformis. The sequence continues at coordinate 1,677,018 of NZ_CP036525.1, read as the reverse complement.
ACGAGGTCGCGGGGCTGGTGTCCGAGCAGGTGTTTGCCGCACTGAGCGACAAGTGGGTACGCTGCGACGCCGCCAATCGGATCGCCGAGCCTGGGGAATCGGTGCTCGATGTCGTCCTGGTGGAACCGTCGCATTGGTTCTTTGGGACTCATACCGCAACCACTTGGCCGACAAGATGGCCGGGCGCCGTGCAACCGATCAATCCCGCCGACCCACCGGTTTCGCGAGCTTACTACAAAGCGGCCGAAGCGATCACATGGTCGGGGTTCGACATGCAGCCGGGCGACCTGGCAGTCGAAATCGGCAGTGCACCGGGCGGAGCATGTGGCCGGTTGCTGGAACTTGGGATGCGAGTGATCGGGGTCGACCCGGCCGAGATGGATCCACGCATCGACGAGCATCCCAATTTCCGACACATCCAGGCTCGCGGAGGAGACCTGCCACGCCGCGAATTTCGTGGGGCAAAGTGGATGCTGGTCGATTCCAACGTCAAACCCGATCAAACGCTGGTCACCGTTGGCAACATCGTCACCAACCGCCAAAGCGATTTCCGCGGCTTGCTGATCACGTTGAAACTGGGCGACTACGACGCGTCCGAATCCATTAGCCGCTGGAAAGCCAAGGTCGAATCGTGGAAGCCCGAGTCCGTCGTCATCCGGCAATTGGCCCGAAACAAATGCGAAGTCTGCTTCGCCGTCGCGATGCCCGGCTAGGCGCTGCAAGCGAGTTAGCTGTGCCAGGCAACGGAGCATCCCAAGCGGCGTCTGATGGACGCCCCAAACGCGCGGGGGCGTTGCCCACGCGGTGAAACGATGCGCACGGCGGATACTCGCGCGGTACATCGTCCCCTGTCGTTTCACCGTGTGCCCGTCGGGCCACGCGGTGAAACGATGCGCACAGCTAATACTCGCGCGGTGCATCGTCCCCTGTTCGTTTAACCGTGTGCCCAGCGGGCCACGCGTTTCATCACGCCGACGCGCGGGGCGTTGCCCACGCGGTTAAACGATGCGCACGGCGGATACTCGCGCGGTACATCGTCCGCTGTCGTTTCACCGTGTGCCCAGCGGGCCACGTGTTTCATCACACCGGCGCGCGGGGCGTTGCCCACGCGGTGAAACGATGCGCACGGCTAGTACTCGCGCGGTGCATCGTCCCCCTGTTCGTTTCACCGTGTGTCCAGCGGGCCACGCGTTTCATCACGCCGACGCGCGGGGCGCTGCCCACGCGGTTAAACGATGCGCACGGCGGATACTCACGCGGCACATCGTCCCCTGTCGTTTCACCGTGTGCCCAGCGGGCCACGCGTTTCATCGCACCGACGCGCGGGGCGTTGCCCACGCGGTTAAACGATGCGCACGGCGGATACTCGCGCGGTGCATCGTCCCCTGTCGTTTCACCGTGTGCCCGTCGGGCCACGTGTTTCATCACGCCGGCGCGCGGGGCGTTGCCCACGCGGTGAAACGATGCGCACGGCAGATACTCGCGCGGTGAATCGTCCCCTGTCGTTTCACCGTGTGCCCAGCGGGCCACGCGTTTCACCGCACCGGCGCGCGGGGCGTTGCCCACGCGGTGAAACGATGCGCACGGCTAATACTCGCGCGGCACATCGCCCCCTGTCGTTTCGCCGTGTGCCCCGCGGGCCACGCGTTTCATCACGCCGGCGCGCGGGGCGTTGCCCACGCGGTGAAACGATGCGCACGGCTATACTCGCGCGGTACTTCGTCCGCTGTCGTTTCACCGTGTGCCCAGCGGGCCACGCGTTTCATCACGCCGGCGCGCGGGGCGTTGCCCACGCGGTGAAACGATGCGCACGGCGGATACTCGCGCGGTGCATCGTCCGCTGTCGTTTCACCGTGTGCCCCGCGGGCCACGCGTTTCACCGCACCAGCGCGCGGGGCGTTGCCCACGCGGTGAAACGATGCGCACGGCGGATACTCGCGCGGTGCATCGTCCCCTGTCGTTTCACCGTGTGCCCATCGGGCCACGCGTTTCATCACGCCGGCGCGCGGGGCGTTGCCCACGCGGTGAAACGATGCGCACGGCTAATACTCGCGCGGTGCATCGTCCCCTGTCGTTTCACCGTGTGGCCCGCGGGCCACGCGTTTCATCACGCCGACGCGCGGGGCGTTGCCCCTCTTTATCCTACACATCTTTCTTGAGACACTCCGTCCCTGACATTTCTTCAAGGGACGGAGATGATTCGATGTGTCCAGGATGGATTGAGGAAGAGACTCGGACATTGGACCTGGGTGACAAGCGTCGAAGTAAACGCTTCAGGCGAATTCTTGAGCAGTTCGATCAGGTAGCGCCCTCGACACCGGCGGCGTGCGGAGAAGTTGCAGACCTCACAGCCACTTACCGGCTTTTCAACACCCCCAGTGTGAACTGGATGGCAATTCTGCAGCCCCATAATCAAGCCACGATGGAGCGGTCAGCCAAGTACGATGTCGTCGTGCTGGCACAGGACACCACCGTTTGCGATCTCACCAAACCTTCGCGTCAAGTCGTCGGTGCCGGGCCTCTGGAGGACGTAAAAAAGCGGGGATTCTTTCTGCATCCGCTTTATGCCGTCACTCTCGATGGTCTCGTCTTGGGTTGCGTTGACCAACTTATCTGGACACGTGACTCGATTCGCCAAAACGTGGGCAAAGCTCAACGCGATCGCGAGATCAGGACCATGGCGTTTGAAGAGAAGGAAAGCGCTCGTTGGCTTGAACTGATGCAAAGCGGCGAACAGATCGCTCTGGCAAACCCTCAAACTCATTACATCGGCGTCTCGGACAGCGAATCAGACATCTACGAGTTGCTCATCCAGAACAATGATCTGGCCGAAAACTATGATTTCGTTATCCGCGGATGTCAGGATCGGCGAGTCTATCTTGGCTCTGCTGAACAACCCAAGGTGCTGAGCGAGGCGATTGCCGAAGTCCCTTTTTCGCACGAATTTGAAGTCAGTGTTTCGCCACGAAAGTCGTTAATTAGCGGTGAAAGCCGCAAACGCCGAAGCAACCGCGACGGCCGCACGGCAACGATCTCGGTTCGTGCGAAGACGGTTCAAGTGCATGGCCCGCAGCGTCCCGGCGGAAAGGTTGCTCGCGTGGAGCTTCAAGTTGTCGAAGCGGTTGAGCTTGATCCTCCGGTGGGGTGCGAGCCGATCCACTGGGTACTCTTTACTTCACTCGCGGTGACCAGTTTGGCTCAGATCGAGCTAGTTTTATCAGCATACTGCAGGCGCTGGGACATCGAGGTTTTTTTCAAGACGCTCAAGAGCGGGATGAGGATAGAGAAGCTGAAGTATCAAAGTATTGACGCATATTTGAACGCTGTGGCCGCCTTGATGATCACGGCATTCCGAGTCGAGCAACTTAAAAGCGCTTCGCGTGTCACTCCGGAGGCAAGCTGCGGGGCGATCTACGATGCGACGTTTTGGCAAGCGGTGATGACGGTCGTTGAAGGCGGTGTTTTGCACAGCGATACCCCACCGACGCTGAAAGATTTTTGTCGAGTGATTGCCAAACTAGGTGGCTACGTAGACCAACACGGGCAAGGACCTCCAGGCTCGACGACCATCTGGCGTGGACTGCTCAAAGCCCATGCCTACCACGAAGCCTATTTGGCAATCAAAGGCTTAAAATAGATGTGTAGGATAAAGAGGGCGTTGCCCACGCGGTGAAACGATGCGCACGGCGGATACTCGCGTGGTACATCGTCCCCCTGTTCGTTTCACCGTGTGCCCAGCGGGCCACGCGTTTCATCGCACCGGCGCGCGGGGCGTTGCCCACGCGGTGAAACGATGCGCACGGCGGACACTCGCGTGGTAAAACGATTCGGCTGCGGACTACAGCTGTTGGACTTCGAACGTGTTGCCCTGTTCGGGGTCGCCGGTTTGCAGGCCCTTCATGAACCAACGCACGCGTTGTTCGCTGGTGCCGTGCGTGAAGCTTTCTTGGTTGGCGGTTCCCCGGCTTCTCTTTTGAAGCGTGTCGTCGCCGATCGCCGCGGCGGCTCGCAGGCCTTCTTCGATGTCGCCTTCTTCCAAGATCCCCTTCTGTCGCTGGGCGTGATGGAACATGACGCCAGCGTAGAAGTCAGCCTGCAATTCCAAACGCACCGACTGTTTGTTGTATTCGACTTCGGACAGCCGACGCCGCATCTGATCCAGCTCGGATGTTTTGCCTAGCAGGTTCTGGACGTGGTGACCGACTTCGTGGGCGACCACATAAGCCTGTGCAAAATCGCCGGGCGCGTTGAGTTGCTGGGCCAATTGGTCAAAGAACGCCGTATCCAGATAGACCTTGCGGTCAGCAGGACAATAGAACGGGCCGGCGGCCGAGGTCGCCGATCCACAGGCGGTTTGCGTGCCGTGCTGGAACAATTCCAGCTGAGGCTTTTCGTAGACCAGCCCACTTTGGGAAAACAATTCTGTCCAGACATCTTCGGTATCGGCCAGCACCGTGGCGACGAACTCGCCTCGATCGATGTCCAATTGCGACAGTTCGGCGCCTTCGCCGGCCGCCGGAGCTTGGGCGGCGCCTTGGTTGGCCTGCTGCATCACTTGCCGCGGATCGCCCCCTAACAGGCCGACGATCATCGCCAAGATCAGGATGCCAATTCCGCCTCCGACTACGGTGCCTCCACTGACACCGCGGCGATCGACCATGTTTTCACTTTGCCGACGTCCACGCCACTTCATATCACCACCTGCGAAATCGACCGCTTGGCCAAAACCATAAAAAAGTGGGTGAAATCCTCTCGGACAACACCCACCAACGGTTCTTTTGTAGAGCCTTGCAATTCGGTTTGCCAGAGGGCGCCTCGATCGAAGTGCGTCGATTGGCCCCCAGCTTTCGTGCGGTGACGGCCGACTTAGCGGAGCTTGCTCTCCAGTGCGCTGCGAAGTCGGCTTCCCAGAAGAGCTTCCGCATCCCCGACTTCCGATAGCACTTTGCTGCTCATTTCCTCGATCGACTTGTCAGCACTGGCCAACAATGATCGAGCCTCGGTCGTCTGCGATCCAAGCCATTGGCGAAGTGCAATCGTTTGCTCGGCGTGAGCCTTTTCGATCTTGGCCGTCATCTTCTGCTTCGTTTCGCGAATCTGGCCATCGATAGCGTCCTGGGATGCCCGTCGCATCACCTGGCCCAGGTTCGTATTGAGCTTCATGTCCATATCGCGCCAAGTCCCAGCAAAGCTAGCATCGATCTCGATACGATCCACTGCCGCCAAACTGTCCCGCATGGAAACCACACCGGCGGCGTCGTTGAACTTTGGATCAACGTTCAGGTCCATTTGAACGCCCGTTTGTTTGCTGACCAGTCGACCCTCGATCAGATCGCCTTCGGTGCGAACTTGGACCCACAGTTCACGCTTGCCACCGTTGATCGCCAAACCGGCTTCGGCAGGGTTGCCGATCCGCATCGACTTGGCTTCCATTTCGGGCCAGTGCAGGGTGACCAAATCCACGTTGGCATGGTTGCGGCGGTCGCGCACGTATTCGACACGGACCACTTCGGGGCCTTCCAAACGCAAACGGGCTCTGGTTGGTTCGCCCAACAATTCCGGAGTGGGCGTCATGTTGTCGACCATCCCGGTCATCGAATAGACGTTGCCGCTGGCACGCATCAGTCCGCTGACCTCGCAGTGTCGGATCATCAGGTTGGGTTTCGAGACACGTTCCAAGTCATGATCGACTCCGCGGACTCGAACGCTTTCCGGTGCGACCACGGTGTAGTTGGCGAGTGCTCGTCCACCGTCCAAATAGGATTTGATTTGCTGGATCTGATCGCGGACGGCATCGGTAATGATTTCGACACCAAAGTCCGACGCGTTGCTGAGGTCACCAGGGACGTACTGATCGACTTTGGCGATATCGATCTGCTTGGCTTCATCGAGTGACGCCAGGTCCGATTGCAATCGTCCGGGCAGAGCGTCGATCGATTGGCGTACGGCGGCCAAGTCGGCACGAGCCGCTTTTGCCTCGGCCAAAGTGCGTTCGATTTCGACCCAGTCCCGAAGCGGATTGTCGATACCGCGGGCACGATCACGGATGCTGCGAATTTTTTGTTCTAGTTGGCGAGCACGAACGACCATCGCGTCGTACTCGGTTTCCCAGCGTTGGCGAATCTGCTTGCTGCGGCGAAGCGTTTCCAGGTCGTCGACCAAGCCTTCGGCTTGATCCCCCAGCTTGTCGACTTGGGCGCCCAACAGTTGCCCCAACAAGGATGGTCCGTCGTCCGAATCGTCAACGACTTCGGTCGTTTCGATGTGTCCCGACGTTTCGCGGTGTGAACCGATTTGCAATCCTGTGATGCGACCATCGCTGGCGACCCATCGTCGCTGCATCAATGCTTGGCCATCGATCACCAAGTCAACCGACTCGGCACGAATGGCGTCTCGCATCTCTTTGTCGTCGCGTGGATCAGCGATCCGCACGTCTTCATAGTGGACCGATGGCGGGAACAGTCCCACGCTGGTCTGTGCGATTTCAACCTTTGCGCCGGTGACCATTTCCACACCACGCACGGTGATGTATTTGGCAAGTGGCCCCAGTCCCCACCCAAGCAGGAACACGACGGCTACGACCACGATCAACCGGGTCAATACAAAACGCCAGCGAATCATGCCGATTTCCTTTGCTGTGAGTCACGCAATTGACGCAGCAGATAATTCAGTGCTTCGTCCATCGGTTGGTTGTCGTCATATTTGGCGGTTGCGGGCTGCCCCGTAGGGTCAACCGGCGGTGCACCATAGTGCGAAGGTTCGGACGAAGCTTCCTTGATCCGAATGACTTCGATTCGTGTTTCCACCGCAACTTGACGCTCTTCGCCGCCAGCGGGTGAATCCAATTCTTGGAAATCGATCCGGTGTCCCGATTCGGTGTACTGCGACCGTGTTGGTTGATCTACCAGGTTCGACGACGCCTGCGGTCGATCCATGGGATCGGTCGCTGGCAGCGGAGCCTGATGGGGTCGAGCGACGGAGGGATGCCCACGATCGATGACGGCCACCGGATGAAATTCCGGATGACGGCCCGATTCGGTACCCGCCGCAGACGAACGTTCGGACGCCTTGCTGGGGACAACCGCGACGTCGGCTTCGGCTTCTTCGTCGGCCGGTCGGAACATCCGAAAGACGGGATACGTGATCAGGAACACCGGCAATAGCGCCGCCGCCCCGATCAGAAAGCTGCCCATCACCACAGTGTTGTTCAGGTCGGTCCAGGGAACCATTGGCAACGCCCACAGACTGGCCAACGTGTCGGCCCATGCAGGGTTGGTTAACACCGTATTGCCAACTTCATGCGACAGTGGATCCAGCTTTGCGGCCAAGAACGACACACCGATCGCCGTCAAACCGGCAGCGGCGTGATTCAGTTTCAACGACAGCACAAGGATCAACAGCAAGACAGCCAGCAGATTGCCATGCGGGATGATCCCGAGTAGCAAGCCAAAAGCGACCGCCCAAGCAAGTTGGTGTGGATAACGTCGTCCGGCGATCGCTCGCCGGAGAGTGGTGAACAGTTTGATTGTCCAAAGAATCATGTCTGTGCGCCTCCATGCGCACGGCTAGTTCTGTGGGAACTCCTAGTCGCTTCTATCGGCTATCCATGCCCGAACATTCAATACGACCCGCAAATTTTTCCTGACTAGCCAAACCCTACCGATGGACAGATGCCTACCTGGCAGTTGCACAAACACCGTGATTTCCCGACCCATTCCGCTGATTTTGGCTCACGACCGACCGCTGAAAAGTTTTTTTGGCGAAACATGGCTCCGATGGACCAAACGTGTCAAAACGGTGTCCGACAATCGAATTTCGCCACGAAACAAAGAACCGCATAGGCTGCATGGATACCAAAGCGTCTGCTCGATTCGCTCTTACCAAAGAAACACGATCAGACGTATGAATGCAGACCAACCATGAACATGCTCCCTTCGTGAAACAAATTTGCTGTGAAACTATTCTCCACATCCTGTGAAAGCGTCTATGTCGGATGGGACCAACCGCTGTTGAACAACACGGTCGACTGGTTGGCGAACCGTTTTTCCGATGGCGCGGCGTTGGACCTGTCCGGGTTGTTGTGCGTGCTGCCGTCGTCGCGCGCGGCGGATCGATTGGGCGAACAACTCAAGCGGCATGCGGCTGCAAACGGGCAATCCTTTCGCCGCCCCGAAATGATCACGATCGGTCAGTTGGCCGAACGGTTGTACGAACCGACATTGCCGCTGGCGTTGGAATTCGAACAAACGCTTGCCTGGGCCAACGTTCTTCGCCAATTGCGATCCGATGAACTGAGCCCACTGATTCCGGTGGTCCCGCCCCCCGAACCCTTGTCGCCATGGCTAGAACTGGCCGGGATGTTGCGTCGGCTGCACGAAGAACTTGCCGCCAGCGGGCTGTCGTTCCACGATGTTCACGAGGCTGCTGAATCGGAGTCCGAGAAGCGACGCTGGAAACTGTTGGACCATGTCTGCAAGCGTTACCTGTTGGCGTTGGACGAAGCCGGCGTGTCCGACCCGCATGCCCAGCGCCGGTTGGCGTTGGTCGACGAGCGCTGCCAAACTCGCAAATCGGTCGTATTGATCGGCACCAGCGATCTCAGCGACGCGTTGATTTCGATGTTGCGGAATTTGGACAGCGAAGTCTTTTCGATCATTGCGGCCCCACCATCCCAAGCCGATCACTTTGACGAATTCGGCTGCGTTGTGACCGATCGCTGGATCGAACATCAGCTGCCTTTATTGGATGTGCACTTGGTTTCGGCCGGCGACGTGGCCGATCAAGCGCAAGCGGTGTCGGAAACCTTGGCCGAATTCGCCGATCGCTATTCGGCAGACCAAGTCACCGTGGGCGTGACCGACCCGACCCAGGTTGGCCCGATTGAAATGCACCTTCGCGGATGCGGCGTTCACACTTTTCGGCAAGTCGGATGGACCGTTTCGCAAACGTCGATTGGCCGATTGCTTAGCCTGACCGCCACTCACCTGCAGCGGCGAACCTGGCAATCCCTCGCCGCCTTGGTACGCCATGCCGATGTGAACCGATGGATCACTGCCGAACTGGGTGAACCCAACGCGGACCGCTGGCTGACACAGCTAGATCGTTTGCTGGGTGATCACTTTCCGGTTCGCATCGACAAACCGCTGCCTCCCAAAGCGGTCGAGTCGGCGCCGTTGGCGATCGCAATGGCGAAACAAATCGAAAAGTGGCTGGCCCCCTTTGCCGCATCAAGTGGTGGATCGGCATCGACCGGCGGCATCGTTTCAACCGGCGGGGGGGGGGAACGACCGATCGCACAGTGGAGCCAATGGATCGGCCAATGGCTGCGATCTTTGTATGGCATCGACGAACCGACGGATCCCGAATCCGTGGATCTGGACTCCGCAAATCTGGAGCCCACCGATTTTGACGCTGGTCCAGTCGGCGCGAGCGAAACGAAGGCCGATCCGATCGAAGCAGTCACCGACCAGGAACCGGACACCGATGGTGAATCGGATCCCGCGATTGATTCCGGCGCCGATCGCAGTCGCACGTCGATCGCGCTGGATGCAGCCCTGAAATTGATCCAGCGTTTTGTCGATCTGAATGATGGCTTGGACCTGGAGATGCCTGGCGCCGCGGCGATCGAAATGCTGGCCGTTCGACTTGGCGATGTTCGAATTGTCGGCACCGCGAAACCGGACGACGTCGAAATCCTAGGCTGGTTGGACTTGGCTCTGGACGATTCGCCCGCGATGACCGTTGTCGGTCTGAACCATCCATTCGTCCCCGGCGCCACCACGGCGGACCCGTTTCTGCCCGGTTCGCTGCGCACCAAGCTGCGAATGATGGACAACGATCGTCGTTATGCCCGCGACGTGTATGCGATGCATCTGATGCTTTCCACTCGCCAAGACATTCGTTTCATCGTCGGCAAGTCCGGCGCCGATGGATCACCGACTCCGCCAAGCCGGTTGTTGGCGGCTGCGCCGGCCAAGGATTCAGCGCGACGCGTTCGCATGTTGCTTGAAAAGCAAAGGCCAAGTTTTCCGATTCATCATCAGTGGGATCAACCGCCGGCGACCACGGGAACACCGTCCGAAGGGTCGCGTCTACCGATTCCCGAGTTCGATCTTTCGGGCAGCGATGACATCGTCAAAACCATGAGCGTGACAGCGTTTCGCGACTACTTGGCGTGTCCCTACCGGTTCTATCTGCGGCATGTGCTGCGTCTGAAACCGCTGGATGATGCGACCACGGAATTGGCAGCCAACCAGTTCGGCGACCTGGTCCACGGCGCGCTAGAACGATTCGGCGAATCCAGCGATCGGGACGAGGAAAGTGCCGACCGTATTACGAAGCGATTGATCGAACACTTGCACGAATACACCGACGAATTCTATGGATCCGACGCATCCACAGCGGTCGCGATCCAAGTCGCCCAAGCCGAGCGACGACTGCAGGCGGTCGCCGTCGCCCAGGCCGAACGCAGGGCGGCCGGTTGGACGATCCACGCATCCGAAGCCTCTGTCAGCGAAAAAGACGGGTCCGGCATCGAAGTCGATGGAAAATGGATGGGGCTGCGAGGCCGGTTTGATCGCATCGATCATCACGCCGCGACCGATCGGTGGGCCATCCTGGACTACAAAACGCACGGCCATAAACCCGAAAAGAAACACTTGGAAAAGACCGCTTCGGGACTCCGTTGGATCGACCTGCAATTGCCACTTTATCGAATGATGATTCCGTTTCTGGGGATCGAGGCGCCGCCACGCGAAGTCGCGTTGGGATACTTCAACGTCAGCGAAAAGGATGACGAAACTCGCATCAATTTGGCCGAGTTTCCTGAACCGCTGATGGACCAAGCCGAACAGATCATCCACGATTGCATTCGTGGAATCTGGGCCAAAGAATTTGCTCCCACGTCCGGATCAGTCGACTTCGATGACTATTCGATGATCCTGCAGACCGATGTCGCCAGCCGAATGATGGCAGCAGCCGACGCGATGGACGCAGCGGAGAACCCATCATGACGGACTCTCAACCCAACATCGACGTGAATTCACTTTCGACGACCGCCAAACCTAGCCCCAAGAGTGATTCGATGGACGATGGCAATCTGCGTCCTACCCTTGTCCGCGCATCGGCCGGAACCGGAAAGACGTATCGATTGACGGCGCGCCTGCTTCGAATCCTGTTGCAGGGTGCCGCGCCCGAAACGATCCTTGCCACCACGTTCACACGCAAAGCTGCGGGCGAGATCCTGGAACGGGTGCTACTGTCGCTGGCACGGGCGGCCGACGAATCGGATCCCGATGCCCTGGACGCGCTGCGCCAACAGGTCGGTATCCCCACATTGCCGCGTAGCGTTTGTCTAAAGCTGCTAGAGACCTTGCTGAAGAACATTCACCGGCTTCGGATCTGCACGCTAGACAGTCTGTTTTCGCAACTAGCCCGATCGTTCCCGTTCGAACTAGGCCTGCCACCGGCTTGGCGATTGACCGACGAAATCGAAGAGGCATGGCTTCGCGAACGGGCCGTCGATTCCGTCATCGCGATGCTGGACCGTGGCGAAATGATGGCCGTCCTATCGATGCTGGGCAAAGGAGACATCAAGCGATCGATCGCCCGCGAACTGTTGCAGGTGGTCGAGGCTGCCTACGGTAGCCAACGGCTCGCCGGACCGGATGTGTGGAAGAAATTGATCGCTCCGAAACTGCCCGAATCGGCCGAGATCACCCGTGCGGCGGGTGTGATGCGGATGGCCCAACCCAAACAGAAACGGCATCGCGACAAACTGGAAAAGATGGCCGAAGTCCTGGAACTGCGGCAGTTTGATGCGTTCGCCGGCGACACCATGATTGCCAACATTGCGTCGGCGCGTCGGAGCCATGGCGAAGTGCTGTATTACCGGGCTCCGTTCCCCGAAGGCGTTGACGAAGCATTCGATGTTGCCTACGCGGCGGCCAAATCGGATGTGCTGTCGCGAATGAGTGCCCAGAACGAAGCTACCGGAACGGTCATCGGTGCCTACGATCACCATGTGGGACAACTGAAACAGTCCGGTCGATCGATCGGATTCGAAGACGTCGCCATTCGGTTGGCCGCAGAGTTTTCGCGACTGGACCAACATTCATTGGCACAGCGGATGGACGGCGCCGTGGACCACTTGCTGCTGGACGAATTCCAGGACACTTCTCCGGTGCAGTGGAGTGTACTGCGACCGATGGCGATGCGCTGTGCCGCGGTGGAATCACCGCGTGAGAACCATTCCGGTGACGAAGAACGAACCGTCCCCAAGTCGTTCTTTTGTGTCGGCGATACCAAGCAAGCCATTTACGGGTGGCGTGGTGGTGTGGCCGAGATCTTTGATGCGGTCGCCGACGAGGTCCCGGGGATCACCGAGGTCGAACAGAACACCAGTTTTCGCAGCAGCCCCGTTGTTGTCGACGCCGTCAACGAAACATTCAAAAACCTGGGGCGTCATTCGATCTGTGACGCCGCAGATTCCCGCGACCCGACTGACAAAGCGATGTACGAAGCGGTCGCAGTGCGTGACTTCGCACGGCGATTCCCAGTTCACTCGACCGCCAAATCGGATCTGCCAGGCCACTTTCAACTGGAAACCTGCAGCGCAGTTGAAAACGGTGATTCGGCAGCTCGCCAACGGGCGTGTTTCGAAGACGCAGCCCGCATCGCTGCCGAGATCAATGCCGCCAACCCGGACCGATCGATCGGCATCCTGACTCGCACCAATCGTGGTGTCGCCCAGCTGATCTACCTGTTGGAACAAATGGACGTCGATGTCAGCCAAGAGGGTGGAAACCCGCTGACCGATTCGGCAGCCGTCGAAATGGTGCTGTCGGCGCTCATGATGGCGGAACATCCCGGCGATGGACGATGGGCGTTCCACATTTCGGCAACCCCGTTGGCCAAGGTGCCCGGTTTTGGCGCGGACTTCGTGCGTGCGATGTGTGATGACCGAGGAATCCCGGAAACGATTGAATTCCTGGCGGGCCAATTGGCGCCACTATGTGATGCTCGCGAAACACTACGATTGAAACAACTGACCAGTCTGGCACTCGGGTATCAGCAGAACCCCGCGCCGCGGCTGCGTGACTTTGTCCGGATGGTTCGCGAGAAACGAGTCGAACGTCCGCAAGCGGCGCCGGTCCGCGTGATGACGGTTCACCAATCCAAAGGACTGGAATTTGATGCCGTGATCCTGCCGGAACTCGATGGCGCGTTGACTCGCGCCCGCGGCGGTTGCGTGCCGGACATCGACACCCCCAGTTCGCCACCGAAGGGATTGTCGCGTTACATCGGCAGCGCGTCCTGGCACTTTTTGCCGGCGACTTGGCAACGCGCGTTTGGTCGCCAAGCCGAGGGTGCCATGACCGAAGCGCTCTGCCTGCTGTACGTCGCCATGACTCGTGCTCGCCAATCGCTGCGAATCGTGATCCAGCCGACGAGCAAAAAAGCGTTTGCGACCCGAACGGCATCGTCCTTGATCTATCACGCGCTGCAGTGCCAAGAAGACCCCACCGAACCGGCGACGGTGCTGTACAGCCAAGGCGATCCCCAGTGGATGGGTTCGCCCGACCCCGACAGCGTCACAGCCAGAAACGACGCGTCGGCTAGCGAACGCGAAGCGACCACGATCCGTTTCCGGCCCCCCGTAGACGCCGCCTGACACACCGCGGGTAACTTCGCCGGAACCGACTTGACGATCGGAATCTTCCCCTTGATCCTACGCCCCAAGCGACGACTAGGATTCCATCGATGCGACGCCCTTGTTGCGGGCCTTGATGGCCAGGCGCAGAGCCTCGTCGTCGCCATATTTTTCGACCGAGAAACGGGCGGTCTTGCGAACCCCTTTCGAGGGACTCCACTGGGCTACCCAATAGCCGTAGACGGGCTGTGATTCCCAACGTGGATCGAGTTCTTCCACATAGCGGACGCCGACCACCCCAGAAGTGTTATTGGCGCGTTCTTTCTTGGCGATTTGCTTGGACGTGTAGCCCTTCAGTTTCGATTCCAATTGGTCTCGGAATTCTCGGGCTGCCAACAGAGCTTTTCGTTTCCCGCCGTAGTCGACATCAGAAAAGTAGTCCGAATGCATCTTGCCTTTTCGCGTGACGCGGACCAAATACCCGCCGGTGGTTAGACGCTGGATTCGAGTGATATTTCGGTTGGCGCTCATCTTGATTTCATTTCGTGGGAATAGGGCAAGCTCACTCCCTCGAGCATCATCAATCGTCAACTCCTAAACGACCACGGGCCGATGGTGCATGGTTCTCTCGCACCTCGGCAACGGAAGCAAGCAAAAGGTGCTCGCCTAACTCCGATTCAACCACAAGTAACTGGCGATTGCAACTTACCTAGGACTCAAAACATGAATCGGTCGCCAAACGGATCCAACCTGGGCCGCCCCTGGTGCCTTCGATCACAACGGCCCCGACCAAGAACGTCCATCGCATCCGTAACGTTGCCATGGTGACAGGACTCCCCCGCGTGGTGCGTGCGTGGTGCCCACTTGGTGGTTTCTAGACGATGCACTGAGCGACCGCGTCGCGGAGTCCCGCGATCGGATCACGCACAGGCAAAAATTCGTGCGCGAAATAGCCTTGGTATCCCGTGTCGGCGATGGCTTTCGCGATCGGTGGATACAGCAGTTCTTGCGTATCGTCCAATTCGTGGCGACCAGGATTGCCGGCGGTATGGTAGTGACCGTAGTACTGGTGATTCTGTTGAATCGTACGAATGATGTCACCTTCCATGATTTGCATGTGGTAGATGTCATACAACAACTTGAAATGATCGCTGCCGACCCGTTTGACCAATTCGACGCCCCACTGGCTGTTGTCGCACATGTAATCGGCGTGGTTCACCTTGCTGTTGAGCAGTTCCATTTGCAGGGTCACGCCCGCCTTTTCGGCCACCGGAACCACCTTGCGAAGCGCGTCAACGCAGTTTTTCATACCCTTTTCGCGGTCGATCCCGCGTGCGTTGCCGCTGAACACGATGACGTTCTTCCACCCCTCTGCGGATGTGGCTTCCACGGCAGCGTTGATTTTTTCAATGCACATGTCGTGAAATTGGGTGTCACACAGTCCATCGGACAGCGGATGGGACTGGACCATGGTGCAGACCAACCCATGCTTTTTCAATGTTGGAAAATCGGGTGGATCTAGCAAATCGATCCCGACCATTCCCATCGCGGCTGCTTCTTTGGCCAGATCCTCTAGCGACATCTTCGGAAAGCACCATTTACAAACCGATTGGTTCAGCCGCCCCTGTTTGGCATCGACGGCGCCGGCGGCAGCCTGCTTGGCTTCCTGGGCATTGGCGACCGCACCGGTGGCAACGGCGCCGGTGGCGGCCGCAGCGGCAGTCATCAAACCGCGACGGCTGATGACAGAGGACTTGTTCTGATTCTTGGGTAACGGAGGATTGGTCATCAAGACAGCCTGGAACGGTAGGATGCGGAAAGGACGGGAACCGAGATCTGCAGGCATTATACCTGGTCTGATCCGTCGATCCACGCCGCCGCATCCACCGATCGCACTCTTAGTCTTCCATGGCTGCGGGTTCGCCTTGATAGGCTGTCCGAACTTCTTCGGCGATGGCTTGCAGACCGCGATGGACGATCGCCTTGGGCATCGTGAAGGTCACCCGAATGCACTGATTGCGGTGCGCCCACGACGGATCATCATCGCCGAAGAAAAAGTGGTTCCCGGGCACGACCAGCACATCCCGAAGCTTCAACCGCTGATAAAGTTGGGTCGATGTGATCGGCAAATCTTCAAACCAGATCCATAGAAAGAGCGCCCCCTCACTTTGGTGGACGCGATAGGGGATCGCATCGTCAAACAGATCATCCACCATCTGCAGTGCTTCGATCGATTTCTGCTGATAGAACGGCCGAACGATGTTGTTCGACACATCCAAGATTTCGCCACTTTCGACCAACGGGGTCACAATCGACTGCCCCACGTTGGTGTTGGCCAGCCCCACGATCGAAGTCATCGATGCGATCGAACGAATCAAGTCGTTCTGTGCAATCACGATCCCGGTGCGAGTGCCGGGCAGCCCGATCTTTGACAGACTTAGAGTCAGAATCAGATCCTTGTTCCAAACCGGTGCGGCGTCCGTGAAAATCACGTTCGGGAAAGGGGCACCGTAGGCACCATCAATGATCAACGGGATCTGATGTTGATTGGCGATCTTTGCCAACCGATCGATTTCGTCATCCGTCAACACATTGCCGCTGGGATTGGTGGGCCGCGACACACAAATCGCTGCAATGTCATCGGTCACAACCAGCCGATCAAAATCGACTCGATACTTGAATCGATGTTTCCCCAGTCGGTCGATCAGCGGACGCACCGCGACAAACAGATCGTCGGCAACGGATTGGTTGGCGTACCCGATGTACTCGGGCACCAACGGCAGCAACACCTTTTTGTGTCGGCCATCGGCGAAGCGTCCGGCCAATGCGTTCAGCAAAAGAAAGAACGCGGTCTGCCCGCCGGGGGTGACCGCAACATTTTCGGACGAGATATCCCAACCGAATTGGCGGCGAAACAAACCGGCGATCGCTTCACGAAAGCCGGGGTTCCCGGCGGGCGGTTCGTAATTTCCCAGGGCATGCTCCAAGGCCCCAGGCTGATCCGCAATTTCCTGGATGCGGCGTCGCCAAACTTCTTCGACCTGTGGGATATGCGCCGGCTGGCCGCCGCCCAACATGCAAACACGATCACCGCCTTTGGCGATGGCGTGCCCAAGGTCGTCCATCAGTTCGCCGATACCGCTACCGAGTCCCAGACGTTGACCGAATTCCGAAAGTTCCCAAGCCATCACACCACCAAGTTCGTTGCAGGATCATGTTCCTTTCTAACCGAAGGTATCCTAGCGAAGATGGCGATCGGCCGGGACGTGCCACTAGGCAATCAGTTCCTTGATCAACTCGCCGCCGAACTGTGACAATTGCTTGTAACGCCCCCCATGGAAGTACGTCAATTTATTGTCGTCCAGCCCCATCAAATGCAGCAGTGTGACGTGCAGGTCCCGAATCGGGTGCACACATTCGACCGCCTTCGCACCGATTTCGTCGGTCGCACCGACGATCGACCCGCGTTTGGTTCCGCCGCCGGCCAGCCACATCGTCATCGCATCGACGTTGTGGTCACGGCCTAGGGAAGTCACCCCACCGCGATAGTTATTATCGGGCGTGCGTCCGAATTCGCCGGTCCAAACCACCAGGGTTTCGTCCAGCATGCCACGGCGTTTCAGGTCTTTGATCAAGGCGGCGATCGGTTGATCGACGCTGGCAATCCGCGACGAGTGGCCGCGTTCTAGATAATCGTGGCTATCCCAACCGCCAGAGAAAATCTGGACGAACCGGACACCCTGTTCGACCAATCGTCGGGCCATCAGACATTGGCGTCCAAAGGTCGCCGTTTCACTACGGTTCAAGCCATACATTTCGCGAGTCTGCTCCGATTCGCTGGCCAGATCGACGATCCCGGGCACTTCGGCTTGCATACGGAACGCTAATTCATAGCTTTCCATCCTGGCCGCCAAATCGGCATGTTCCGCATGTCGTTTCAGGTGATCCGCATTCAGCCGCGCCAATTCGTCCAAAGCACGACGTTGGTGATCCGGGGTGATGTGACCGGCGGGTCGCAGGTCCAGAATGGGCGACCCTTCGGTTCGCAATCGCGTTCCCTGGAAATACGCTGGCAGGAAACCGTTGGACCAGTTTGTCGATCCAGCTTGTGGCAACGCCAATTCGGTCATCACAACGTAGCCGGGCAAATTCTGGTTCTCGCTGCCCAACCCATAAGTCATCCAGGAACCCACCGCCGGATCCGCGCCCAGCCTGCTACCCGTGTTCATGTGCAACAGGGCTTCGGGGTGGTTCAGCGATTCTGCCTGACAGCCGCGGTAGACGCAAAGTTCGTCTGCGACTTCGGCTTCGGCCAGATGGACAAACCGGTCGCACATGTCCAGTCCTGATTGGCCGACCTTGCGACTCTTGAACGGGCTTCCCACATAGAACCGTTTACCGCCGGCCAATCCTTCGGTCCGCTTCGATTCCGACAGGTGCAGTCGGTCCAGTTCGGGTTTCGGGTCAAAGGTATCGGTTTGGCTGGGGCCACCTTCCATGAACAACATGATGACGGCTTTTGCTTTGGCCGGATGCATCGGTGGTTTCGGCGACAACGGTCCTGCCTTCGCAGCCGCAGCAGCCAAGGAGTCGCCCGCCATCAGATCGGTCAGCGCTAGCGCCCCCAGCGATGATCCCAGACCGTACAAAAAGTCGCGACGTGGCAATCGTGGTATTCGGTGCATGATTGATATTCTCGTGAGTGGTTTGCACTGGCAAACGGTGATCGTTAGTAGATGTAGACGAACTCATTCGCGTTGAACAAAAGCAGACAAGCGTCGGCAAGTGCTCGCGTTTCCTCGGACACCGTTGCCGGCTTGGAATCGGGCGAATAGTTTTCAAAATTGGGCAGCAGTTCGTCAATCTCGAACGGTTCACCCGAAAATTCCTCGACCAACGAACGAACCACCTTGGTCGGATAGCTGACGTCGCCGGGTTCGTGATTTTGGTGGTAAGTCACCATGTCACGAACATAACTTTGCAAGTTCGTTTGCTCGTTGGCGGTGGGCTCGCGTCCCATCGTCAATTGAAAAGCCAGCTCGATACGACCAGGCAAGTCATTGGCATCCTTCATCAGGCGTTTCGCCAAACCGATCGCTCGATCCGTCATCAATTCGCTGTTCATCAACGTGAACGCTTGCGGCGACACAGCGGCCGCATCCCGCAGGTCGCAGGACTCGTTCGGGTTCGGTTGGTTCAGCACTTCCAAGAACGGATCCGCCTGTCCTCGCACTCGGTAGGCATAGATCGTTCGACGGTTTCGCTGCTGCGGTGTTTGCGACGGTTGGTAGGCCGGTGCAATCGAAAACTGAATCATCCGTGGCTGCAATGCAACCTCCAGATTGATTTCCGGCATGATGGGCAACCCACCCATTTCCGGATTCAATTCGCCGCTAGCGGACAACATGCTGTCTCGCATTTCCTCGGCAGTCATCCGCCGTGGTGTGAATCGGGCCAACAAGTCGTTCGCCGGATCTTTCAATTCCAAACCTTCCAGATCGGGATGCCAAGTGGATCGCTTGTATGCGTCCGACATCATGATCATGCGATGAATCGGCTTGGACTTCCAACCGCCATCGACGAATTGTCCAGTCAACCAATCCAACAGTTCGGGGTGAGTCGGTTTGGAACCTTTGACGCCAAAGTTATTGGGGGTCCCGACCAATCCACGTCCAAAGTGATACTGCCACAACCGGTTCACAAAGGAACGAGCGGTCAGCGGGTTGCGTGGATCGACGATCCATTTCGCCAACCCCAAACGTCGCCCTTCGACATCGGTGGTCAGCGCGAACGGATCATCGATGGGGGCCCCTTCCACAGGGACACCACATCCGCTTAACACGCCGGGTGTGACCGCAGCGCCCTTGGCGGACAGGGATCCACCGGTATGGATAAACGATTCCGGACGCCATTTCGGGTCCACCTTTTTGGGCTGACGCAACTTCTTTGCATCCAGCCAATAGTCGGGACCATTGAAAACGCTTTGCGTCATCGGGTCGAATCGCTCGAACCGTCGTTTCCAAATCCAAGCGTCTTGTTGACGAACTTTCAGACGCCCCTTTTCGGACTCGTCCAATCCGGCGTAACGCGGTGGTTTCTGATCATCGGGATCGTCCTTGCGTGCCTTTTCGTCCTTGTACGGCAACCCTTTTTCGTCGTACCACTTCTTCGCTGCCGCTTCCTGCTTGTCGATCAACGCCTGACGTTCGCCGTCGGCGAATTCGTGCAAGCGAGTGACCAGCGTCTTGCCCTCGTCGAATCCAACCTGATTCTCGGATGGCAAAAATTCCGCTTCGATTTCGGCCGGTTGCGACGCCGAAATGGCGGCATACATGCGGTAGTAATCCTGTGTCGGGATCGGATCAAATTTATGGTCGTGACACTTACAGCAACGCATCGGCATCGACAAAAACGACTGCCCAATGCTGTGCACCACGTCATCGCGGAACAACTGCCGGGCTTCGTCTTGTGGGATCATCGCGGTGCCCCACGGCCCCATTCGCAGAAAGCCTGTGGCGATCCTGGCCTCGGGGTCGTCCGGTCGAAGTTCATCGCCAGCAATCTGTTCCAGAACAAATTCGTTGTACGGTTTATCGGCGTTGAATGAACGAATGACATAGTCGCGATAACGCCACGCGTTGGACCGTTCATAATCGTTCGAAAAGCCACCGGTATCGGCATAACGAACGACGTCCAACCAATGTTGTGCCCAACGTTCACCGTAATGCGGGCTGTCGAGCAATTGGTCGATCAAATTGGCCCAAGCCTGATCCGAATCTTGTTCCCAAGCGGTCAAAAACTGTTCCGTCTGATCCGGACTTGGTGGCAGCCCCAACAGATCCAAGTAGGCACGTCGCACCAGCAGACGCGGCTCGGCTTGCCCAGCGGCACGAATCTGTGCAGCCTGCAATTGTTGGTCGACAAAGCCGTCGATCGTATCTTGATCGAACTGAGTGCGGACAGGCTGGAACCCCCAGATGTCTTCCGGTTCATAGCGCCGATAGGTCCACTGATCAGCCAATCCACCGCTGGTTGAAATCAAGACGCCATCATCGTTGACGGCGACTTTGCGTTCTTCCAACATGATGGAATCTTGCGTCTCAGCGTCCGGCCATGGTGCACCGTCCATGATCCAACGCCGCACCATCTCAGTTTGGTCGTCCGTTAACCGATCGTTTTCCTTGGGCGGCATCTCCAACGAATCCCACATCACAGCCTGATACAGGATGCTGTTTTCGGGATCACCTTCGACCACGGCGACCTCGCCGGATTCACCACCGACCATGGTTGCTTCGCGGGTGCGAACGTCGTAGTCACCCTTCAGGTC
The DNA here is from genome assembly GCF_007741535.1 of Rubripirellula lacrimiformis. Classification (NCBI taxonomy): domain Bacteria; kingdom Pseudomonadati; phylum Planctomycetota; class Planctomycetia; order Pirellulales; family Pirellulaceae; genus Rubripirellula; species Rubripirellula lacrimiformis. Next base: position 1,656,040 of record NZ_CP036525.1, on the reverse strand, counting down.
GTCGGGATCGCTGCCGTGACACCCAAAGCATTTTTCCTTCAACAGGGGCAACACCTTCAACGTGAAGTGCTTGTCCGCATCGGCATGCAGTTTGGGCTCGGACTTGGCTGGAGTTTCAGCCATCGATGTCATCGCGACACCGCCCAAACCGACTGCCACGCAAACGGCGCCGATGATGGAACGCGCCCTACGCCGGGTCGCAAACTTTCGAGACTTGATCATTGATTTTCTCATTCAAGGCTTTCCGTTTTCATACATCTGCTGGATTTCGTCCGCCGCCAGGGCTTCGGAAAACACGACAAATTCGTCAATGCTGCCATTCAAGTTTCGAATCGCAAACTTTGCATCTGGCTTAGTCGGCACCGACCAGTTTCCGATCGACGCTTTCCCGATCCGAGTAGGTACCACTAACTGTTTCTTAGGAATGGTGGCTTCGCTAAGCATTTCACCATTCAGATAATGAGTCGTACGACGCAGGTGGACGTCGTGCGTTGTGGCTAGGTGCAACCACTGGCCGCTCATCGAAGGTTTCCAGAAGGGCGGCGAGACCACTTCGCGGTGTTCTTGCTGGACGTTTTCATCACTGACGCGGACAGAGAAGAACAACTGGCCGGTATCCAGAATCTGCCAGTGTGGTTTTCCACGTTCGTAGTTGTCGGTCAAAAACAACGAGTTGTACCAACGGTCCAGACTGTCAATTTTAACCCAGCAGGCCATCGTCAATGAACCAAATTCGCCTGGAATGTCGACTCGCACGCGATCGCCGGGGCGTTTGAATTCGATCGCCGATTTCCCAGGCCATCGACCTTCGACATGCGCCGCACCCACAATCGCACCGGCCAAGTCTGGATTGGCCGGCAGGTTGCTGCAGGGGAGTTTGCGAGCCCACGAACGACCATCGTCGATCGCGTAGTAAGCAATCACACGATCATCACGACGCAATTTCTCCGAATAGGCTCGCCAACGATCCCGCCGAATGGTCGTTTGGCTTTCGGCTTGAACATCCAAGGTTTCAATATCGATAAAGTCATTTGGTGCGGTCACCGAATCGCCCACCGACCCGTCTCTGCGACGCGACAAGCTTTGCCCGGCTTCTAACAATTTCATTTGGTGCTCCGGCCGATGCACTTCGACCTCGCCGTCAAAAACTTGGACATCCGCATGGTCGGGCGACAGCGAGATGCCAAACTCGGTCCCCAAATCAACGACTTTCATCTCGTCCATCAAGATTTCAAAACCGCGTGCTGCGGGAGGCACCTGAGCACGCAACCGCCCGTGACGAAACCGTGCCTGGGTGGCCGATAACATTTCCAACTCGGCCGGGCCTTCTAGCACGACCGTCGCACCACAGAAGAACTCGATCTGGGCGAACCCGGATTTCAACGACATCGGGCCTGGCGATACCGCGTCACCGACGCGAAACGAGTCCTCTGAATCTTGCCACTGGGCATCGACCAACCGCGTCACCAAAGCAATCCCTTGCGACGTCGGCTCGCCTTGGCCAAGCGAATTGGCACTCTGTTTTGGACTTGAACTAGCAACCAATCGATGATCCGCGGGACTTCGATCAGACGCCGATGAATTTTGGTTTGTCTGCGTGCCGGTGGTGGCAATGGAAGTCTGGCCACCAAGATCGCTGTTGCCGTTGGACGAACCCTGCACATCGTTTGGCAACACCGACCATCGCCCCACCCACACCATCAACAACCCGGTCGCTGCAATCGCCAATAGCATTCGCCATGGGATCCGAGACTTCGCTTTGTCGGCGGGCAGTTTGGCAGCGTTGGGTTGGGCTTCACCGGCGGCCGAGAATGCGGGATCGATTCGCGAAAGAGCATCATCCGGCAAGTCGATTTCATCCCCTAGTCCCGACGAACCTTCTAGAAACATGGCGGCTGATAGCACTCGGTCATGGACGAACCATTGACGGGCCGCTTCGCTGGATTTCAGAATTTCACGTGCACGCAGAACGCCTGGGCTGTCCAATTCGCCACTGTCGGCGTCGAACAGCAACGATTCCAGTTCGTCGATGTCAGGATTGTTTTTCGAGTTCATCATTTTCACTTCTCCTGTGCCATTTGCGTTTGCACACATTCGGCCAACCGTCGCCGGATTCTCAGCAGGCCAACCTTGACCGCACTGACTCCCAATTCCAACGATTCGGCAATTTCGTTGATCGATGCGCTGCGGTAGTAGCGTCGGCGGATCATGTCTTGGTGATTCGGTTGCAACTTGGCGATGCATTGCCGCAAAGCTTGGCGAACCCCATCCAATTGTTCGGCACTGGCTTCGGATTGCTCGGCCAACTGTTCGACCAGTTCCGCATCCAGAATGCAGCGATCCCGCCCGCGGTCACGGACGTGAGCGAGCACCTGGAACCGTGCGATCGCAAATGCCCAGGGCAGGAACGGTTGGCCGGCTTGAAACTGGGCCTTTTTCCGCCACAGCACCAAATTGGTTTCCTGAAGCACGTCGCTGGCGCGGTTGTGGTCACCTAACAGCGAAAACACATACCCAAACAGGCGATCCTGGTGCTCGGCAATTTGCTGCACGAAAAATTCTTCCGGCGAAACGCCGGCGCGAGAAGTTTCGTGGGCTGGATAGTGATCAGGCTCGGACATCGCGATCTCCTGGGGGTATTAGCATTTACCGCCCAGTTCGCAATGGTTACCGAGTCGGTCTTAGGATTTTCCTAAAATGATCGCGACCGCGCTGCCTTCGGACGTGTGCGAGAGGCACAAAACGTAGTCCTGCTGCAGTTTTTGGGCAGATTGAACCACCGACGGGTCGGTACCGTCCGAATCGGCCCCCAGGGTCGGCGGAATCATTCCCTTGGAAATCACCAGCGCCCCGGTGACGACACCGATCGCACCACAAGCGGCACCGGTGTGGCCCAGCGCCCCCGTGGGAGCCATCAATGGAACGTCCGCAAGAACGGCTTTGACCGCGTCGGTTTCAGCCTTATCCATGATCGGATCGCCAGTTCCATGACCGACCACCAAGCCGATTTCCGCGGCCGACAGGCCGGCCGATTCCAACGCGCCGCGGATCGCCAGTTCAATCGCCTGGGCTGAACCACGAATTTTGGGTTCCGAATTGGTCGACGAACGCATTGCCAGATTCATTCCGCCGGACGGCACGAACCTAGACGCATAGGACACGATTCGGGCCACGATTGGTGCACCGCGGCTGGCCGCCGATTCGGCATCTTCCAACACGATCGATGCGGCAGCCTCGCCACCGACGATCCCACGCGACTGGGGGTCGTAGGGACGGGAACTGAGATGAACGGGATCAAAAACATTCGCGATCGGCAGGTCACCGCGATAGTTCATGCGAGTGGTGTTGATTCGTGTACCCACGCCGCCGGCGATCATCACGCGAGCGATGCCGCGTCGCAAACAGCCCACCGCTTCGATCATTGCCGCCGGACCGGACACTTCGCCCAGAACCAGCGTATTGTTGGGCCCATGGGCTCCCAAAGCGATCCCGACATGGCAGGCCGGCATATTCGGCAGATATTTCAGCATCCAAAGCGGCAAAACCTGCTTCATCGCCGCGGCCCCAAAGTTGGCGGTGTCAAAGCTGCCGTCTTCCTTGATGCACAATCGCATCGCGTCTTCGATTTCGGACGCGGGCCCATAAAACATTTCGCTGCCGAACACGGTGCCGACATCGGCAGGCAAAAGGGGTGCCGGTGCGGGGCCGGTGCGAAGACCAGCGGCCGCGGCGTCGTCGGTTGCGGGTTCCGCCGACGCGATTTGGCCCGTTTGATTCGGTACCGTTTGATTCGGTACCGGCTGATTCGGTTCTGCCCGATTTGGTTCGGGCTGCGGACTGACCGGGAACACGTCTGCCAAACCAGCGTGATCGACAGCGATTTGCGAAGCCGCAAACGAAGTCTGGATCTCGCGGCACATGACTTTCAGTGCTTTTCGCGGCCGCACGTATTGTTTTGGATCGAAATCAACGATCGGGCCGCCAATCCACAAACCGGCTGGTTGAGCAGCAAATTGACCGTCGGGGTCCGATGGGGGCGGCTTGGCACCTTCGTCGGTGCGATCGGCAAGCGACGTGATCCCAGATTTTTTCGCCATCAGGGCGTCAAAATATGCGTCTCCACCAATCCCGATCGACGAAACCACGCCTACCCCGGTAATGACAACAGTGCTTTGGGGCATGGATCAAATGATTGGGGAGGGGAATGAAGAGACGTGGGGGTCGATTATGATTGCCGCGGCCCGCCCTGACCAGGGACTATCGAACGATCGTACAAACGGTGCACCTTGGTCCGAGTGGCTCCGCCACGTTCGATCGTACCTCGAGAAAGCGAGTTGCTTTCTAATACCCAAGAAAACTCGCCGATTTGGATACCATACTTCATCGCATCGGGCAGGATTCGGGCCAAAGTGACCAAACCCAATCCCCATTTCTGGTATTCCGGAAGCACGTTCGTGCTGATCAAACGCAAGCGATCGATGGACTTCTTGCCTCGCATCAACGTCCACCAACCGAACGGGAACAGGCGTCCATCAATCTTTTTGATCACTTGGTTGTAGTCCAGTAATCCGAATCCGGCGCCCACCGGTTGGCCATCGATTTCGGCAATGCTGGTCAATTCCGGCACGATCAAGTGCTTCAAACCACCGCTTTGAACACTGATTTCAGCCTCGCTCATCGGGACATAGCCCCAGGTTTGCTGCAGCGACAGGTTGTAGATTTCCAAGAAAGATCGAACATCCTTGGCGAATCTGCTGCGGTCGATGGCACGGCATTTGACATTGAAACGCCGTGTCGCTTCGTTGATCACAAACAAAAGTTTTGGATCCAGATCCTCCAGCGTATCGATGTGCGCCTCGTAGCTGTACAGATCCTGGACCTTCTCGAATCCGGCCGCTTCGATCAATCGTCCGTAATATTCGTGGTTGTACGGGATCAAAAACGTGGGCGGCGTATCGAATCCGTCCACCAACAGACCGCAGTCGTAATTCAGGCTTGGATTGACCGGGCCGCGAACGTCCGTCATGCCCTGATCGACCAACCACTGGGACGCAAAGTCCAGCATCGGCGTGCTGACACTTTCGTCATCGATCGACTGAAAGAAGCCAAAAAACCCGCGTTTTTCTTTGTACCGACGGTTGTGAGCATGATTGACGACCGCCAGAACCCGGCCCACCACTTCGTCGCCACGGCGGGCCAAGAAGGCTTGTCCCAGGGCGTCGTCATAGAACGGATGCTTCGCAAATCCCAACAACTTCTTTTGCTCGAACCACAACGGGGGCACCCAATTAGGATCACCGCGATACAGGTCTCGTTCGAGCTGCAAAAAGGCTTTGCGATCTCGCCTCGAAGTGACCGGCTGGATTCGCACGGATGGACTCATGCTGTTTTGATCAGGTTGAACGGTTTAGGATTCAGTCGCCCGGTTGAGCGCCAAGTGTCGTATGAGCGGGTGCCCGCCACTGAAGTAATGTCGGGATTTCCGAGTCGACCGAACAAGATAACAGAGAAAACCATGAGTGAGTCTGCGCCGGTCGTCTTGCGAAGTCCGGCCAACCCAACCGTTCGGCACCTGATCCGGCTACGCGAAAATCGGTATCGGCGGAAAGCCGACCGTGTGATCGTAGATGGATGGCGTGAAACGGCCCAGGCCGTCGAATCGGGGATGGATCTGTGCGGGTTCTACACCAGCGAGTCGGATCCGTTGAATCCCGACGACTCGGCGATCCAACGTGTCCTGAACCACCCGGCGGCTGCCCAAAAACAAAACTGGGTTTCAGACGGGATTCTAGAGAAAATTAGCTTTGGGCAATCCAATCGCGGCGTGGTGGCCGAATTTGTACGCCCCGACTGGAACCTGGATCGGCTGGCCCTACCGCCACAACCGCTGGTTCTGGTGCTAGACCGAATCGAAAAACCCGGAAATGTGGGAGCCGTCTTTCGCTGTGCCGACGCCGCGGGGATCGATGCGGTGCTATTGTCGGATTGCCACGATCCGCTGAACCCCAACGCCATTCGTAATAGTTTGGGAGCCATTTTCCGCGTCCCGACAGCGGTCGGCAGCGAATCCCAAGTTGCCCAGTTCCTGTCTGCGAAGGGATTTCGAGTCCTGGCCGCCAGGGTCGAATCGTCCACCCCGCTGTGGTCCACCCGATGGAATGGACCGGTCGCAGTCGTGCTGGGAAGCGAAGCCGACGGACTGGGCGAGCGATGGAAGACGATTCCGTCCGCCGATGGGAAACCTGATCCGGTGCCCGGGATCCGTATCCCCATGGCCGGCAAGATCGATAGTTTGAATATCTCGGTCTCGGCCGCGGTGATCGCCTATGAAGCGATTCGCCAACGGCAATCCTAGCCCGGACGTCCCCCAAGCGGCCGCAGTAGCATCGCCAGCCCCACAGCCCCCCCCACCCGACGATCGGCTCCGAGACGATCTGGGGCCTGCCGCCCGGTGGCGATCGTCGAATGGGGGCCGCGTGGGCTACCGCGGGGGGGCGATGTCGTCACCGAACCACGTCGGCGCAAGGCCAAATTCTGCGAAAAACCGCGCTGGTGGACCGATCACAAGCTGCATCGGACCGGCTGGATGGTCGCGACCAAGGGTCCACGAAGTCGTTCCGATAGGGCTGCGTCTCGGGCCAATGTGGCGTGGATTTCCAGAACAACACGGTCGATCTGGACAATGCAAGGAACCGTCAGACGCATTGGATCCAGCAGAATCGTTAATGTCATGTCAACAGGGATCCGATACTTCAAGCATCCGACGTTCCAGTGCGCCTTTGCTCTGACGTCGGTGGGTGTGCCGAGGGGGGTGCATCGACCTAGATCGCTCGGACGCAAGGACGCGGCATGCGTGACCAACGTACATATTTGGTGAATCTGGCTAAGCGGAAACGCCGTGCTGTTTTGTTAGCCCTACTAAGCTGCGGGACTCCCGTGCTTGGTGGAAACCTAGCTTTCGCCGCAGATCCGCTGACAATGCCGCCGCTACCGCTTCACTCGGCAACGACGGTACAGGACAACCCATTTTGCGAGCCAGCACCCAACGCGTCGATTGAATCGATTCGTTTGGCGTCCGGCGGCGAAAACAACGCGGTTCGGCTGATGCCGATCGGTGCCGCGATCGGTTTGAAACCGGTCAACAGCGGACAGCCACGCCGCGTCGAAGATGCCGCGATGACGATCGAAAAGCCTACGGAAGTAGGCATCCGAAAAAATCAATTGATCGGATCGGCGCATCACGAAAACAACGATCTGATCGATGCTGATATCGCAGACGTGTCGCCGAATCCACCGGCAAGTCCAAGCGGACTGCAAGCGATCAGCAACTTGCAACTGCCAATCGCGGTACCTTCGTCGACCGCCACTGCGGCAGTCGACCTAGCCGCCGATCCGTCGCAGCAGAGTTCGATCGTGCTGATGCCGATGACTCCGATGCCCGTGGCGGCCCAGCAAACCGATCACGAAGGCGATGCGACCGACGAACCTGAACTGTCACAAGTGGCGCAGGTGGAACCGGTGTCCGTTGGACAGATGCACGTCGCACCGATCCCAACGTCGATGCAATCACCTGCCGAAGTGGTTGTCCAGCACGAGGAACCGGTTTTCTTCTCGTTCACCGACGACAACTTCATCGATGAAGATGCCGTATCGGTGGCGCAGGAAGCTGATCCGATGCCGACCATGGCCATCGAAACACCACCGCAGGACGCAGCGCCCGGAATCACCCGACCGAATTATGGTTGGGCCAATCACGACGAAGCCGGTCCCGACGAAGCCAGCAGCAACGTTTCAGAGAACGCCGCTGCCAAGACGTCCCCAGTGATCGAATCCATTTCGGATTCGCGATCGATCAAACCGTCGGACATTCAACCGATCGTAATCGACGACCTAGACAAGCCACTGACCGCGATGGAAATGGATCCCGGTTCGGACGCCAAGATCATCGAACCAAAGCGGAACCGTTCGGTCATCTCGGTGCCTGCACAGCAACAGAACCTTTCCAGCAAACGGTATCGTCCACCAGTGGCCGTCACCGCGGTGCCTGTTTCGTTGGGGCGTGACCGATCGGCCCAAACGGCACAGGTGCAATCGGCCATTTCGCCGATCGAGACCATCCAAGCAGAATCGAAACCGACCACCAACGAAAAGTCGGTCTCGCTGCACCTTAGCCAGGCTCAGGTGCGATCCCTTACCTTCGGCGGCGTCGTCCGCAACATCGAGGTATCCGATCGCTCGGTCTGCCAAGCATTCGCGTCCGGCCCCAATCAGCTGAAACTGATTGGCACGGGCACCGGCGTTACCAAACTAGTGGTTTGGGCGGCACCGGAATCGGCGGGGGAATCCCCAAGGATGCGATCGTTCAACATCCATGTAGGCCAACCGCTGGACGCCAGCGGAAGCGATGCTCCCGATCGCTCGGCAATGCTAAACCAATCTATCCAACGTGTCTTTCCTGACGCTGACGTTGTTGTCCACCACCGCCACGACGAACTGGTCGTGACGGGCCGCTGCGGCAGCGAGGACTCGGCAAAGAAGATCATTCGCATGGTCCGAAAAACGTGCTTGGTTCCCGTTCGAGACGAGTTGGTTGTTCGATAGGCAGGCGATTGCCAGTCACCGAACACACATTCCATTGATTCACCCCACTGCGATGCTCATCGCACCGATAGCTAACGAGGTTCGATCATGAAGACACAATCAACTTACCCACGCGTCCTGATGACGCTGCTGAGCGCGGTCGCGTTCAGCATCGCATCGAACAGCCTGGTCAGTGCACAAACACTGGCGGGTCAGAACTCCGGTGCATCCTCGGGTGTCGCCAACGGTTTGTTCACCCATGGATCCGAAGCATTCCGAGTCGTTGACACGGCAGGCTATCGAACCGCGGGCGATGTCGGCAGCCATGCTCCGGGATTGGTCCAACAGGTGGGCCACCACGGAGCCTGCAGTTCCTGTGGAACCGCTTGTGGCGGATCCTGTGGCGGTTCAGCGTTCACAAGTGCGATGGAATATTCGAGCTGCGGTTCATGCGGGACCGCCTGTGGCGGTAGCTGCGGTCGTCGCAGCAGCGCCCTGACTTGTGGCCCCAATTTCACCGACCCGTGCACACCCTGCCAACCCTATCGATACATTTCGATCGAAGGGCTATACATGGCACCGGACATCGGATCGTTCACCCTGAGCCCGAACTTCGGGCTTAGCGACATGGACGAAGAACTTGGCACACGGATCACCATCGGCGCCGTCGGCGACTGCGTCAACGGATACGAAATCTCGTTCACCGGCCCCTTCGAATGGGACTTGGCTCGCCAAATCAACAGCCCCGGTGGCGGAATCAATTCGTTCCTTAGCCAAACCGGTGTCGCGCTGCCGTCGTTCACCGACGCGGTCTCGCAAACGCAAACCTATTCGGCTGACTACTACAGCCTGGAAGCCAACAAGACCTTGGTCGGTTGGGAAATGGCAAAGCTGTTGATCGGTGGTCGCTACATCAATTACGACGAAGATTACAACTACTTCAGCACGACGGCGACCCAAACGGGCAGCCTGACCAGCCGCACTCGCAACGACCTGTTCGGAGTGCAAGTCGGCATGGACCTGCTGTACCCGATCAGCCGACACGGATTCACCGACATCCGCGCTCGTGCGGGTCTCTATGCCAACAGTGCGGACAGCAACGTGCTTGTCCGTGATGGTGCTAGCACACTGGCCCGTGCTGGCGACAGCACCACCGACCTCGCCGGTATGTTCGAATTCGGTTCGGGCATCCGTTACCAGTTGGGCGAAATCCTGTCGGTACGAGCCGGCCTGGAATTGTGGTACCTGACCGGAGTCGCATCGGCGCCCAACCAGGTCCGCCCACAAATCAACAGCGGAACCGGCCGATCGATCGATACCGACAATGACATCCTGTTCACAGGTATCTCATTCGGTACCGAGATCCGCTACTAGGGCCAGTTCACCAGAAGAGCCAGTTCGCTAGGAGGTCTCGTTTGACACGAGGCCTCACCGGCGACGCGGCCGCGTTCGATACGAAGGGCTGATGACAGCGTGGTGAGTGGGGGGAAGAACACACCGCGACAGATGTTCGATGAGCATCCGAACGTCTGATGAAACAGTCCAACAGATCAACAAGGAAACCGGCTAGTTATTCTCGCCGGTTTTTTTGTTGTCTTTCCCAACCTTCTTTCGAATCCAATCGCGAACCTTCCGGCTCGCTTGGCGAGTGCTTGGATGATCCGCACGATTGGTGATCGAGTTCTCGGTGATTTTGGTGATCGCCTTGTAGATCTCGCAACCGCATAGATTGCAAACCGTCGGTGGTTCCCCCACCTCGGCTTCGCACTGCGGGCAAAAGTATTCGATCGTTGGTCGCATCGCGGCTTCGAACAATCCGCCGACCTCGGAAGCCAAGAACCAGGTCGAACTGTTCTTTCGCAACATCGAATTGCGAGTCACCTCGCCCTTGCGAACCTTTTCCAGCAGTTCGCTGGGGCGCAGCGGACCGACTTCCTCGGAAGATCGCGTTTGAAAGTACCAGTCGGTCACGACATCGTCCTCAACAACATGCCAACCTGCTCGTGAAAAGGGTCTTGTTGGCGACAAGAACCATTCTTAGTTCGTCGATCTTGCCAAACGTGCAATGTCGCCAGAGTCGCACGGTCAAATCTGTTCAATGTGGAGGCTTCGTCGCCGACGTTCTTTGCGGCGCACGTCGTCGATCAACCCCGACACATCCTTGACCTTTGCGATCCCTATCATAGACAAATTCGGATGCGAGCGGTCGCTGCCGGTCAATTCGATATTGCCAACGCCAAACATTCGCTGCACCGGCCCCTGTGCGAAACTAACGTCGTCGATGTCGATCACTTCGATCCGGTCGGTTTGACGGCTCAGCAATCCCGTCTGGTGAATGAAACGCTGGGTCGTCAGTTCGTAATGGAATCCCAACCGGCGATAGGCGTACAGCAGACATCCGAAGACCCAAACCAGCCCGATCAGAGCGACCGCGATGCCAAGCGGAAACTCGGGAACGACCCCATGCAGCACCAGCAGCCCAACGCTAGCGATGACCATCAGAATCCAAGTTCCCAACATTGCTTTCGGGGTGTAGCCACCCGACCACAGCGTTTCTTCGTCTTCCTCTTCGACTTCTAAATTGGCCGCACGCTTGGCGGCGACCTCCTTTTGAAACTTCTCCGCTGCGGTGGCACCCCTGGGCGATCCGGCGGCGGGCTGTCCCGCTGGGGCACCCGGTTGCGGCGCTCCCGAACTGCCTTGTCCAGCTGGCGGCGTCGTTTCAGATGGATCGTGATTGCTGTCTGTCGACATCGACGATGTTTCCTGCGGTCGTTGAACGGGCGGATTTTAAAAAACGGTCGTTACGCACTCCCATCGTACTGATCCCCCAAAACGGATCGTCCCGGATTGGGAAAGCCAATAATCAGAACATCGTACCGCTTGATCGACGTCCCGTTGCCGAATAGACGTTGGAACGAACGGTTGTCAGGTTCCGTGATGGTGCTGATACTATATCGCACCGACACTCACGCGTCATTTCGGTACGTGCCCACAGCGTCCGAGCTTTTCAGGGAATCCATGCGCTGTCCTTACTGCCACGTTGATAACGATCGCGTGCTCGACACCCGAGCCGCCGAAGGTGGCTACATGGTCCGCCGTAAAAGGGTCTGCACATCGTGCCAACGGCGGTTTGCAACGGCGGAAAAGATCGAAAAGTTGAGTGTCCGACTGGTCAAAAGTGACGAAACTCGCGAACCACTGGACCGCGAAAAAATCCGACGAGGCATCGAACGCGCCTGTTCGAAACGGGAAATCAGCAGCAGCACGATCGAACTTGTCGTCCAAGACATCGAAGCCGATATCTACGCTAGCTTTGACTCGGAAGTCACGTCGGCCCAAGTCGGCGAAATCGTCATGCGGCACCTCGCAAAACTGGACGAAGTGGCGTACATCCGATTTGCTAGCGTTTATCGCGACTTCGACGGGGCTCAGGACTTTATCGAAGCGATCACCCGCATCGTCGGCCGCAAATCGCCCGCCCCCGAGTAGAGGTGTGTAGGCCGGATCAAGGAGCGAAGCGACGCCGATCCGGCAATCACGCATCCCAGACACCGCATTCCAAGCGCTGACATCGCGAATGGGATTGCTTCGCAGAACCGAAGTTCACTATTGATGAACGTTAGCGAAGTCGTCTGGAAAGATTCTGCCTTTTTCGGGTGACGGTTGCTGATCCGTTCGACCTGAATCCCCCCCGACACCCCAAACGCCATTTCGGTTCCTGCTGGCCTGACACGGCCCAGTGAACCGACGGAGCCGATTTGCATGACCCGCATTGTGTTTTCTATCGCTGTCGCCGCGATGATGATTGCCGTTCCGAGTTCTCTGTACGGCCAGGCGGCTCAACAACGCGGTGCCACGTTGGGCGGACTTGGCGGCGCGGTCGCAGGTGCCCTGATCGGTGACCACAACGGCGAAGCCGGTGCTGGTGCTGCGATCGGTGGCGTGATCGGAGCCGTCACTGGCGGTTTGCTCGGCAATGCAGCGGACAAAGAACGAGCCGCCCAGCAACAAGAACGCATCTACTACCAACAACAACAGCAATCCGTTGCCGTCCAGTCGTCGGTGTCGATCGCCGACGTGGTTTCGATGAGCCGCAGTGGGCTAAGCGACAGCGTCATCATGAATCAGATCAGCCAACGTGGCGTGCAAACGTCGCTGCAGGTTCCCGACATCATCGCCCTGCATCAACAAGGCGTCAGCGAGAACGTCATCAGTGCCATGCAAGCAGCGCCAACGGGCGTCCAACGCGTCGCTCGCGCACCGCAGCCTGTCTACGCACCGCAACCACCTACCGTGGTCGTCGAAGAACGATACGTGGTGCCACACTACCCACCACCACGTGCCTACCACTACCATCGCCCAGCGCCGGTCTATCGGCACCATCATCGCACCGGAATCCACATCGGATTCTAGCCGTTGGCTCGGCGGCATCCCAACGTTCCCGCCAAGCGAATCGCATCTACGAAAACAACGAACAGGTACCCGCGTGATCACGTGGGTGCCTGTTTTTCTAGACCGCCCCAAGGTGCTTCCCCGCGCCGCTGGCCGACGGAATTTTGATGTCAGCCGATTTCGGTCCGGCGGTCAGTCACGGTCCGCAAACTTTGCACCGGCACGCTATAACTGACCGGTTCTAGACAACGAATCCGATCAGGAAGAGCCCATTGGACAATTTCCCACTGGCAGACGAACAGTTTCACCCCTTGGCACCGAACCATCTAAAAATGGATCGATTGCTGGGTGGCATCGCTGCGCTGATCGCATGCCTGGTCTTGCTATCGACTTTCGGACTTTGGTTGGCGATCCAAGATCACTGGGACCTGATCCAGGCGATCGCAGCATTCGCCGTCGTGCTGATTGCCGCAGTGACGGTGTGGGCAGGCTGGATCTATCCCGCACTGGCATACCGTCATGCGTCTTGGCGAGTGAACGACGAAGGGCTGGAGATACGCCGAGGCGTTTGGTGGCGTCATTGGATCATCGTGCCCCGATCCAGAATTCAGCACAGCGACATCGAACAGGGACCACTGCAGCGTCGGTATGATCTGGCGACGTTGGTCATCCATACCGCCGGCACCCAAAACGCGTCCGTCAAATTGGATGGCATCACGAATCAGTCGGCATCTTGGTTGCGTGACAACCTGGTATCGGATCGTCTAGCCACGCCAAGCAACAGCGGCATCGCCGACGCCGGCACCTCTGCATCCGTGCAGCCTCCTATCGACGGAGAACTGCGGTGACGGATCCCACAAGCGGCGCGGGGCAGGATCCGCCATCGGATCCCAATCCGACACCGCGCCCGAACACGACACCGCGTCCAATCGATGGGGCAGGGCACAAGCCAAGCTTTGACCAACCTCGACGACTGCATCCCCTGTCGATCCTGTTTCAATTGCTGTCGATGTCTCGACAGTCTCTTTTCCCGGCCATCGTGGCTGGTTGGTCGGCCGTCAACGGCAGCTTCTTTGCCGCACTGATCGTGGCTGCCATTTTCGGGTTGGCGATTACATTCGCGATGATCCGCTACCTGACATTTCGCTACCAGATCACCGATGGCGAATTGATCGTCACCGAAGGCATCCTGTTTCGAAAAGTGCGCAATATCCCGGTCGATCGCATCCAGAATGTGGATTTGGTCCAGAGCCCGTTCCACCGAATCTTTCGCGTCGCCGAAGTTCATGTCGAAACGGCTAGCGGCACCGAACCGGAAGCCAAAATGCGAGTTCTATCGCTGGCGGACGTCGACTTCCTAAAACAACAAATCTCGTCACGCGGTTATAGCGTTTCGGCGACCACCGAAGCCGACCATCCGGCTGACACAACGATCGATCGGGAATCTCGCGAACCCCAATCGCAAACGATTTTGACGATCCCAGTTTCGCATTTGATCCAAGCCGGATTGGCCAGCAACCGCGGACTGATCCTGGTCAGCGTTGCGCTCGGATTTTTCTTTCAAAGCAGCCAAGACTTGGATCCTGAATACACGGCTCTGGATCGCTGGATCCCGGCACAGGTTTGGAACGGGACGCCGTGGTTATTGATCCCCGTCGCAGCACTGGCCTTGCTGGTGGTCATCCGATTGCTGGGCACCGCTTGGTACGTGCTGCGGTTCTATGGCTACCGTCTGGAACGTACGGGCGAGGACTTTCAAGTTTCCTGTGGACTGCTGACCAAGATATCAGCCACGGTGCCAAGACGACGAATTCAATTCATCAGCGTGCACCGCCCCCCGTTGATGCGGTGGATGCGTTTGGCGTCGATTCGGATCGAAACCGCCGGCGGCGCTGGCAAAAAGGGCGAAGACGCAGCGACCACGATTACCCGTCGCTGGTTTATCCCGGTGATCCACGAAAGCCAGGTGACGGGATTGCTGTCTCAGATTCGCACGGGAATCCCCGACGACGGATTGATTTCATGGACCCGAGCGGCTCCGCGGGCGGTTCGCCGAACCACTCGAATCGCCGTCATTGCATCGATCCTGATCGGCATCGGGACCACCTGGGCGATTGGCTGGGGCGGCATCGCGATCGGACTCGTCGCGGCGGTCCTGCTGATCACTCATTCACGCTGCTACGTTCGCTCGCTGGGCTATTACCGATTTGACAATGGCGTCATGTTTCGCAGCGGCCTGTTGAACCAAAAAACCAGCACGACGTTCCACAACCGAATCCAATCGGTGGAACTGAGGTCATCGTTTTTTGACCGCCGTTGGTCGATGGCCAAATTGTCGGTCGACACCGCTGCGGCAGGCCCGGCGAATCACACGATCACGTTTCCGATGATGGACGCGTCGATCGCCGTGGGTGAATTCGAAGCGTTGTCGAAACGATCAGCCGCCGCAGCGATGAACTGGGACTGACGGAAAACCGATCTTCGATCAACGCACGATCGACGCACAACCGACGGAGGTCGGTTACTTCGAAAATCGTTCGATCTGTTCGTGCAAATGCCATTGACCGGGGTCGTCCAGCAAACACCCTTGTTCGATCGCCAGTGCCGCTTGCTTGTCGCCTCGCAGGAACAAGATTTCCGCCAACGTATCGCGGAAGATGGCACTATCGGGTTCCATCCTGACGGCGGATTCCGATAGCCGCAGTGCGTCATCGAGTCGGCGATCGTTCATCGCCGCAACCCAAGCCAAGTTATTGCAGGTCATCGCATCACGTGAAAATTCCGCGACATACTCGGTCCCGCGGTCCATCACTCGGCTGAACGTACGATCGGCCAATTCATCCATCGATGCCTCGCGCATCTTGGGCAGCAACCGTTCGGCAAGATCGACGTCCATCGCATTGAACTGCAGCAACCTTTCGACTTGATTCTGAGCCTGCGAGACATCGCCATCACGAACGGCGGCTTCCAAGGACCAACGGTGCACGTACATCGGCAAAGTCGCAAAGGCACTAGGCCGAAAATCATCGGATTCGATCGACCGCAAGATGGCCAG
This sequence comes from Rubripirellula lacrimiformis, assembly GCF_007741535.1. Lineage (NCBI taxonomy): Bacteria > Pseudomonadati > Planctomycetota > Planctomycetia > Pirellulales > Pirellulaceae > Rubripirellula > Rubripirellula lacrimiformis. Next base: position 1,640,010 of record NZ_CP036525.1, on the reverse strand, counting down.
ATCGAACCAGCGGGCAGCAGCCTCGGGATCCGTGTGTCGAGCGGTCAACGCAAACACTCGCGACACCGAATACAGATCCACCGAATCGTTGCTGCCGAACGCTTTGACCGGCAGGATGCGTCCGTAGGCTTCCAGTGCCAAGTCGATTTCGTCGCGATCCGCCAAGTAGCTGGCGACGGCATGACGCAGGTTGGACGATGGGGAACAGAGCACCAGACGGATCTCTTTCAGCAATTCTTCGCTGCGCTGCTGATCTCCGCTGCGGCGGGCGATGCTCAGCATTCCCACCAACGCTTTGGCCGCCATGGCGACATCACCCGATCCGCCGACACGGACGGGTTTTTCGAATTTGCGGTAGACGGCATCGAACAGGATTTGTGCGTCATTGCCGCGTCCCGAATCGAGTGCTTGTTCAGCCATTCGAAACAACGCGTCGGTGTCACCCGACCGAGCCAATTTAGTCATGCAAGCCAACGCCAAGGAAGCTTCGCCGTGTCGCGAAAACATGATCGCAATGTTCATATTGGCTTGGATCGATAGATTCTGACGCATGCCACGAACCGTGCGAACCGATCGTGGACGCGTCACCAAGTCAAAGATTTTGGCGAAGTCCGTGGCGGGATCGAACCCCGCCGGGATGCGTCCGCTGAGCAGTTCATAGGCCGCAAAAAATCGTGGTTCGGCGGGCTGATTTGGATCCATTTTCAACAAGGCATCCATCAAGATTTCAACCGTCGTTCCATCCACCTCGTCCATCGTTCGCGCGATGATATCGATACTGTCAGCCGAAACGGAACGCGATTCAGCTTCGATCGCTAGCTCGGGCATCCAATCCACGTTTTGCACAAGCGTCAATGTCGACAGCACGTACTCGGCAAGCCGATGCTGTCGCTGGATTCCAATTCGTCCATCGGAATCGGCAACGCGTTTGGCGATGATTCGCGCCACGTCTTCGCGGCCGATCGACAACAAGCATTGCATCAACACCAATAAACGTCGGACTTGGGGCGACAACTGTTCTGTCCCGGCATCGCGTTGGGCATCGAGCGCCTCGTCGATCCATTTCCCGTAATCCGAGTCGACACGGTCCAGCGGAAAACCCAAGACATCAAAAGCATGGGAAACGCGAGAGGTGTCCATCGCAACGGTGGCTGCCGCATCGGGACTGATGGTATCCAACACAGACAGCGCTTCGTCGACCTTGCCATGGCTTAGCAAATATTTCCAGCGCACGTTCATCGAGGCCGGATGATCCCCGATCTGTGGCGACATCAAATGGTCCGCAGCGGTTTCAAAGAGGGCATCATCACCACAGCGGTCGGCGGCCATCATGACCTGACACCAATCGAGACAGTATTCAATCGCCCCGGGCTCGGCCGCTTCGGCCACCGCGAGACGTTCGTCGGCGATCTGGCGCCAACGACCCGCGATCATCCGACACGTCAAAAGCAGTTCGGCGTCTCCGCTTTGCTTGGCGACGGCGATCGCATCGTCATACCGTTCTAGTTTGACCAACAACATCGCCATCACCATCAATCGCTGGTTCGGCGGCCAAGTTGCAGCCGATTCAGGCAAAAGGTTTTCGTCCGTGATCGGCAGCCCCATGATTTGCATCAGTTCAAATCGACAGGCAGCGGTTTCGTTCGAATCGGCCACCAAATCGATCAGACGCAGCAAGTGCGGCAACGATTCGCTTTGGATCGCCATGTGAACATAGATCGGAAACCGGCTCATCAAGCCGATGTTGATCCGCCGCTGAATCAGTTCTCGGTCCACTGTCCCAGCGGACTCTTCGACCGCGACGACGGCGGCTAGAAACTGGCCGCCTTCTAACAAACGTTCGATCGCAGCCGGTTGGTCGCCGGACTGCAACAAACGAGAAATTTCCGGTGGTGTATCTGGCAATGCACCACGACGCCATTGCCGAAGAATCCACTGCGCCCGCCCAGCGATCTCGGGGTCTGGATTGTGGGCCGCATCTTGCACGGCTTCGCGGGACCAGTCACGTCCCTTCCACATCTCGATCGTGGCCTGCTGGCGAACGGCATAGTCATCCTTGGACAAATCATCGACCGCCCGGCGGACCGCATCCGCTCGCTGGTCGGCGGCTGTGTCGCCGGGGCCATCGCCGCCTCCATCGCCGCCTTCATCGACTGGGGCATCGGACAACGAACGCTGTTCCAGCGGTGCTTGGCCGGGCTGGGGTTGGTTCTGTTCTAGCTGTTCCCGTTTCGGGACGCTGGACCCGGACGGTACGTTCTGCATTGCCAGCGACGGCCCGCCCAACATCAGGCTGATCGCCAACATCATGCTGGCCCCCAACCCAATCGATCGCGGCCAGATCACGCTAGGATCCGTGACCAAGCCCGATTCCCAGCGATGACAGCCGACCATGTTTTGGGCAACCATGTTTCGGGCGACCATGTTTCGGGCGATACGGAGGTATCGACCAGCCAAGTCAAGTCTTGCCGTTCCACGGGTATCATTCCCTGCATGCATTTGAAAACTTGGGTGGAAGCGAAGTCGGGGAAGGTGAACAACGAATCAGGGCAGGCATCGGTCGCAATCCACGTGGGGCCCAATCCAGGCACGCCCGCATCCAGGCCAGGCACGGCTCCATCCAGGTTAGGTCTTTGGGCAAATCCTGCCACCATGTCTGTCGATACACATTCTAGCCGACGCTATGATCTTAGCCGACCTCGGTCGTCGCGGTTGCCCTTGTTTCCCTGCTCTGGTTTCCCTGTTGCTCACGAAAGCCACTGGGTGGGGCCACCCAATTCGCTGGAACATTGGCCGTCTCGGCTTCCACCTTCGCCCGGATTGGGGATAAGCTTGAAAAGCCCACCAATCGATCCACCTTCGGAATCCCGCCATGAACCTGACTTTCCTTTCGTCCATTATTCGCCCGGTTGCCATAGCGACCATCGTCATCGCGGGTTGCTTGGACTGGCAATCCGCCCATGCCGATGGAAGTTGGCCACAATGGCGTGGCAGTTCCCAGAACGGTGTTGCCGAGGGCACCGATTTCCCGCTGGAATGGAACGAATCCGATGGGATCGCATGGAAGACCCCGTTGCCGGGCAAAGGAAGCAGCACGCCGGTGGTCGCCGGTCAAACGGCCTACCTGACCTCCGGAATCGAAGGCCAAAACGTGTTGATGGCGATCGACACCAACAGCGGCCAAATCCAATGGCAAACAGAAATGGGCCCCGACCGCGGGAACAAGCACAAAAAGGGTGGTGGCAGCAACCCGTCGCCGGTTGTCGATGGCGATCAAATCATCGCTTACTTCCGCAGCGGTGATCTGGGCTGTGTCAGCAGCGACGGAAAGATCGTATGGCAGGTCAATTTGCAGGACCTCTACGGCGAAGACACGTTGTGGTGGGACCTGGGATCGTCGCCCATGTTGACCAAGTCGGCCGTCGTCGTCGCGGTGATGCAGTCGGGACCAAGCTATTTGGTCGCCTTTGACCGCAACAGCGGCGATGAACTTTGGAAGCAGGACCGGATGCTAGGTGCCCCCGAGGAAGCCGCCCAAAGCTACTCGACCCCGATCGCCGTGACCGTTGGCGACAAGCCGGCGATCGCCGTGCTGGGCGCCGACCACCTGACGCTGCATTCCGCCGACGACGGTCACCTGCTTGGCAAAGTCGGTGGTTTCAACCCGACCAACCACAAGTTCTTTCGTTCGATCTCGTCTCCTGCTGCCGAGGGCAAGTACATCGTGTGCCCTTATTCACGCGGCGAAACACTGACCACGGTCGACGCCGAACTGGTAGCCGCCGGACGCGAGCGAGACGCCGTTGTCTGGTTCCGCGATGACATCGGCAGCGATGTACCGACACCGGCGATCCGCGATGGCCGTGTCTACCTGGTTAGCGATGGCAAAACAACACGCGGAACGGTGTCCTGCCTAGACATCCAGACTGGCAAAACGATTTGGTCGACCCAGGTGCCCAAGTCGCGGATCAGTTTCAGCAGTTCACCATTGGTCGCTGGCGATCATCTGTACGTCACCGGCGAAGACGGAACCACCCACGTGATCGGGCCACTATCGTCGCCCGAGCCCAAAGTGGTTGCGTCCAACGAACTTGACGACGACGAACCGTTCACGGTCGCCAGCCCAGTGCCGTTGGGACAATCCTTGCTGATTCGAACCAAAAGCAATCTGTACCGCGTTGGCGGCAAATGATCGGACCGGACGACAACCGGCAACCATCGCTGGCTGGGGCATCCCCCAAGGCGGACCGCAGCCAGCCCGTTAGAAGTCGCGTGTCGAAAAGTAGTAACAACTGATCGTCAGCATCACGACGATGAACACGGAACAGCTGATCACCGGCCGGGCGATTTTGTAGCGAACCAGTTCTTCGTCCTCGGAATTTTCGGACACCGAAATAGCCGATTGGCCGCTGACCATGGCCGCGATCGTTTCGCCCAATTCGCCCGTTTGTGGGATCACCGTTCGCAACGGGGTGACGACCATTCGATTGGCCCACCGCCAGCGCGACAATAGCGGACGGATACGGGTTTGCACCTTCAAGTCGTCTACCGAATAGATATCGACTTGGTCGGTGTGGTGAGCCAAATACAGCAGCGAATCACGGCGATCAAAAGCGACGGACTCGACTTCCGATGGCCCCATCGGCTGGCTGATTTCATAGCCCTTCGATTCCCCGTCGGCATTGCCATCGACCGGACGAATCAATCGGCAATACCCATCGCCGGTCAGATAGGCGAACCGTTTACCGTCGCCCAACCCGACTGCCCCAACGCCGATCATCGACTCGGGAACCTCTACGGTGGTCATCGGCCGAAGTGATTCAGCGTCGAACAATAAAATGGGATCCTCGGCGCGAGCGAGCAGCAGGACATCCCCTTCGATGGCGATCACTCCCCGCCGCGACGCTTCGCCATCCAACACGTGCTGGGCTGTTTCGGACCAACGTCCGGTTTGGCCCTCGGCTTGATTGCCAACTGGACTATCCGGACGGTCCAAACGCACCAATCGCCCCCGCACCATGACCACCAAAAATTCACCCTGTGGATCAACCGCGATGGCTCTCGGCGGCGTGATCGCCATCCCCTCTGGCAAAACGGGTGCAAACCCTTCCGTTTGACCGCCCATCATGTTCGACAATTTGGACAACCACGAATCGGCTTTTTCGGCGGCCAGCTGGGGCAAATCGCTGCCGGTGTCTTCGTTGGATACTCGTTTGCCAGCGGCCTTCATGATCTGGTTGCGGCTGGTCATCAACAGGTCGCCGGTGTTCATCGCCAAAACAGAATCCGGACCGCTGGCATACAACCAGCTGGTGGCCGTCGGCAATCGCACGCTTGGCTCGGGCACCCATTCGTCCGCTTGATGGAGCACCAACAAATCCAGCGCCCCCGAACCGAACGGATTGAAGCGTCCACCACGCACTCGCGCGGTCACGATCGTGTCGTCATCCAGCCTGACCGGCGGCACAACTCGGTCCTGGTTCATCGCGTCGCTTTCGAAAAGTTCGACCCAACGATTTTCGTCGGCGTCATGGCGGACCAGACCGCCACCGCGAGTGGATGCGAATAGATTGCCACCGGCGGTCACCATGTGCTGCAACCGATCCGGACGCGTCACCAGCCCATCGAATAGCCCTCCGATCACCCCGGTCACCAAACAGATCGCACCAAAAATGGTGGTCACTCCGATCGCCAAGATCGGCGAACGCCAACGCAATCCGGCGAGTGTCGAAACGCTGTAAAAAACCGAAAACAGGAACACCGAAACCGGGATACACCACAACAGCCGGGCGTTCCAGATGTCCAAACGCAGCCCCGCGACCAGATACAGCCCCAAGACCAATTGGGTGACACATAGCAGCACAAAGGCGCAACCACCGATGAACTTGCTGATCAACAACAGCGATCGCGACACCGGCTTGCTAAGCAATAAGTGCAACGACCCCGGCTGCAACATGTCGGGAATGATCGAAGCGGTGACCAGGATCCCCAAAAAGATCAACACGAATCCCAACAACCAGTTGATGATCGTTGGCAGCACCCATTGATTGATCAACGTTTGAAACTGTGTCTTGTCCACGGCCAAGTTGGCGGGAAAATCCATGCCTGCGTAGGTCAGATACATCGACCGCGATGACCGCGATTCGAACACGCCGGGCATCGCCGCTTCGATCCGCAATCGGGCCCGGCGTCGATCCAATGAATCGGTCAAATCGCCTTCAAGGGTTTCGTCCAAATCGCGTAGTTCCCGCAGCCGCAGCGTCGATTTCCAAGCTGCCGCGTCGTACCAGGATTGGTCGACCAGCAATTCGTTCAGCGCGTCGGCCAGCACCGACAATCGAATCCGAACCTCGTCGCCTTCGCCCACTCGTTTCAATTGCCGTCGCAAATCTTCTGGCATCGCGGCCGCGATGCGCCCGATCGGGGCCGACTGCGAATCGGGATCCACCAACCCTTGGGCCAGCATCGCCTTCATTCGCGTCCCGTTATGAAAATCCTGGCCGCGAAAGTCTGTCGTGTAGTCTTCGCGGCACCCGATCGGCGAAAGGAATGCCAGCAGCAACCAGATCGCGACAAAGGCGACCCACAGGACACGCGACGAAAGGGCGGCGTGAAACGAATCCCCGATCACAGCAAAATATGGTCGCATCAGAATTGTTGCCCGGGTTCTGGTCGTTGCGAGGCTGCGGCCGAACCGACCAATCGCATGAACGTGTCTTCCAAACTGGGGCGTCTGTTTTCCAAACGCACGATCGACACGCCGCGCCCACGCAGTGCGTCGACCACTCGATCGACCGCCATTTGATCGGCGGCCCCCATCGTGATCCGGTGCGTCGCTTCGCCGCTGCGACGCGCCGCCACTGACAACGTCGATCGATCCGATGGCGAAACCGCATCGGCTACGATGGGTATGATTTCGTCGGGGTCGCCTTCCAAACGCACGTCAAAGAACAGGTTGGATGCATCGCCGGGCGACGCGAGTTCGTCGATCGGACCGATCGCCAGCAGTTGCCCGCCCGCCATGATCGCCACTCGCGTGCACACCATTTCGACTTCTTGCAAGATATGGCTGTTCAGGAAGATGGTCTTTCCCAAATCACGCAAACGTTCGATGACTTTGCGGACTTCATTGCGACCAACGGGATCCAATCCGTCGGTCGGTTCGTCCAACACCAACAGGTCGGGATCATGCATCAACGCCTGCGCTAGCCCCAGCCGCTGGTACATGCCTTTGCTGAAACGTCGGACGGATTCTTGATCACGTCCTTGCAGCCCGACCAATTCCAACAGTTCGTCACTGCGGCGTTGGATGTCGGCCGAATTCATCCGGCTCAGTCGCCCGTAGTAGCGCAGAGCCGACCGCGCCGTATGGTGCAGATCGACTCGCAAAGATTCGGGCAGATAGCCCACGCGTTGACGAGCCGCACTGCTGCCCACCGGTTGTCCGAACAGGGACGCCGAACCGCCCGACGGCTTGACGACGCCCAACAGGATTTTGATCATCGTCGTCTTGCCGGCACCGTTGGGGCCTAGCAACCCAAACACATCGCCGGGTCTGGCTTCCAGCGACACACCCCGCAGGGCGTGAACCTGTTTGCGACCACGGACCGACAAAGTCGAATAGGTCTTTTCCAAGCCGCGGACGTCAACGATCGCAGGCGCCGTCTTGGATGAATGCGACGATGGGTCCAAATGCGAGGTGGATTCAATCACGCGGCAAAATTGCGAACAAGGAGAAACGCTAACCAGACCGATGTGACCGCGATCAATCCCGCGGCCAACCAACGATGGGCTGGGTGACGCCAAGACGGGCGATCGACCTCTTGTTCGTAAAGATGCCGAAACCGTTCGCGTTGATGCTCGGTTTCAAAGACACCGTCTTCGACCAGTTCGTGCAGTCCGAACTGCAACGAGTATTCCACGACTCCATAAACGTTGTGCCGATGATCGCGACTATCAACGCCCACCCCTTCGAAGTACCACAATTGGTTGCCGAAGGCGTCGTCCGATTCCAGGCGATCGTCGATGCATCGCAATTGAATCACTTCACTGCGATCCGGGCAGAACCGAGCTCGGATCAAACCCCGGGTACAATCGAGACGGACCTGCCGAATCGTTCGTTCGGGAAAGCGTCGCGTGCGTGTATCGGCGCTCATCGGTGGTTCTCCAAAACCGACACATCTAGGGAAGTCTGTCCGCCTGTGATGTTTCATTATTGCGACAGTCCGCCCCAACGTCAGGCCCAGAAGGGGCATTTTCGTTTTCGAATCCCATAATTTTTCGCCCGACCGTCGGACCGCTGCCTGAAATCCAGACCTGCCGATCTGGACCTAAACCCGTCCGGACGCCAACCCGCCCACTCTCTATCAGCCCCAGAACCATTCATGTCCGAGCGCCGATCGCTCCGTTCGCCCATTTCGCTACGTGCCCCCATCACCCTGGGCGTGGTGATGATCGTCATGGTGGTCGTTCTGGCTGGCGTCTGGATCCTGGGCAACGTGTTGGCCGCCACCGGCAATCTGGGATCGCGAGCCGTATTTGGCACGATTTTGGCCACCGGAACGCTTTTGATCGCCGGCGTCTTGGCCGGTGTGATCGCGTATCTGACGCTGACCGTCAAAGCGTTCAACCTGAACCGTCGCCAATCGAACTTTATCGACGCTGTCACCCACGAATTGAAGAGCCCGATCGCGTCCTTGAAACTGTATCTACAAACGATGACCCGGCGGACGGTCGACGAACAGCAACGCCAAGACTTTCACCGATTCATGCTGGATGACGTCGAACGGCTGGATTCGCTGATCAACCACCTGCTGGACGCCGCCCGGATCGAACGCGGCATCGAACCGGCCGATGACGAACAGATTCGGTTGGACGAACTGCTAGCCCAATGCGGGGCAGCGGCATGCATGCGTTACCGACTGCCACCGGAGACGGTAGAACTGCGTTCAGCTGAAATTACCATCAGCAGCCAATTGGTGCAGCTGGAAATCCTATTTCGCAACTTGATTGACAACGCGGTTAAATACGGCGGATCGCCACCCAAAGTCGTGATCACCACCGAAACAAACGCCGATGGCAAGGTCAAGGTTTCGATCACCGACAATGGACGCGGCATCCCCGCCAACCAACATCGAAAGATCTTTGGCCGCTTTGTCCGACTGGGCAACGAACTGGAACGCAGCACGCCGGGCACCGGGTTGGGGCTGTACTTGGTTCGAACGGTCGCCAAGGCGATCGGGGGGACGGTGCGGGTCTGCGATCGTCCCGCAGGGCAGGGCACCGAGTTCGAAGTGACCCTGAAAGGGGTCGTTCCCCCCGCCTCGGTTGACGGCTAGCGTATTGAATCCCACCCGCGAATGACCCCACAGCAATAAACATGCGTTGCCATATTTTAGTTGTCGAAGACGAAAAGCACCTCGGCGTCGGTATCAAATACAACCTCGAAGCCGAGGGCTATCGTGTCACCTTGGTCGAAGACGGACCGACCGCACTGCGGATCGTCGACAGTGCCAATGAATCGATCCAACTGATCGTGCTGGACCTGATGCTGCCCGGGATGAGCGGGTACACGGTTTGCGAAACCATCCGCGACGCTGGAATCACCACTCCCGTCCTGATGCTTTCCGCACGCACCTTGGCCGAGGATCGAACTCGCGGATTTGATGTCGGCGCCAGCCAATACATGAGCAAGCCGTTCGAATTGGACGAATTGCTTAGCCGCATCAAGAACCTGCTGCAGACCAGCAGCCGTGCGACCTCCGCACCACCCCCCAAACGAATTCACGAAACCATCACCGAAGCGGTCTTCGGGAACGTCGAAGCCAACTTCGAGACTCACGAAGTCAAAGTCGATGGGGAACTGGTTCGCATGACCCCCAAAGAACTGAGACTGTTGCACTACTTTGTCCAGAATCAGGGCCGCGTCATCAGCCGCAACGAACTGCTAAGCGAAGTCTGGGAAATTTCGGGCAACCTGCAGACCCGAGCGGTGGATCAATTCATCGCCAGACTGCGAAAGATCATCGAACCCGATAGCACCACGCCGATTCACTTGCTGACCATCCGTGATGCCGGGTACCGGTTCGTGACCGATCCCTGAACGGTTGCCCGCAGTCACCGATCGGCCAGGCCTGACGGAGCCGGGCTGATTGACGGAATCAACAGCGCAACGGAATCAACAGCGCGAACAATTCGTGGACATCGATCACCATCGCTAACGCCTTTGTAAAAGGTCGTTAGCGATGGTGTCGGCGCATAAAAAAAGCTCCCGGAAAGTACGATATCCTAGGGGGGCGGAGGACAACGCGCTTCAGTTCCGGGAGCCGGTGGATTGGAGTCCGATCGAGTGACAGCATCCTTGCCGGTCAACACGATGAACATGTCACTTGAATCATTGACGCAGCTGGTCCGTCTATCGCATCCATACGATATAGGGAATCAACGTGTCCGCAGCAATCGGAAAAATGAATGCCAGTGCAGGACCGCGTGCGACTCAAAGTGCCAACGTTGGCGAGTTCGTTTCCGAACCCTCAACATGTTTGGGAGGATAGGGTGTGACGTTTACTCGGGTCAAGGCGGATCTATCCCGAGTCCGAGATTTTCGCGGACAAACGCAAACCCACATCCACAGTTCATCGTTAATCGTCGTTATAGGAGGAGATTCCTCCCTATCGATTGGCTACAAATTTCGTGAGCCAAAAACGACGCTTGCCGATCAAACAAACGATTCCATTCGGACAGGGTCGCCATCGACATCCTTGGCTTCGACAGCCAACGCGACGCAGCGTTCAACCACGCCCTCGAATCCTTCGTCGGATCGCACTTGCGAAACACCGATCGAAACCGGATGGGCTACTCCGCTATCGCTGTCCAAGCCGATCGCAGAGACCGACCGGCAAATTTGCAGACTGCGTGCTTCGGCAGTCGATTCATCCGCACTTAGCATGAACACCAAGAACGTTGACTCGTCATCACAACCAAGCCGGTCCACCGATCGCAGCGTCGCACGCACGATCTGCATCAACGAACGCATCGCCGTGGGGTTTGCTTCGGTGTTGCAACGAATGGCCATCACGAACATCGATACGTTCGACTGGGTGCGGTTGCGAATTTCGTCGAATGCACCAGCCAGATCAGCACGGCCAGGCAGGCCCATGTGTTTTTTCGGCTTCGGTTGGGCAGCGGAACCTTTGACGGAGGCCGTCGAGGCTGTGTTAAGAACCGCCGCGACAGGCGAAACAGGCGTCGTTGCGACGGTCGGCGGAGCCGGCAACGGGATCGATGGTTCGATTTTCACAGGCGTTTGATGATCCATCCAATGCCCGCAATCGCGACCGGCTTTTTTCGATCGATAAAGCGCCTTGTCGGCACGTTCAAGCCAACTTGCCGATGACTCACCTTCGGCCAATTCGGCAACGCCGGCGGACGCCGTCACACGCAACCGCTTGTCTTCGAACAAGATATCGCGTTCGGCAATCTCGGCTCGAGCGGCTTCCACCAACTCTTTCGCTCGTTCGATGGGGCAACCGTCCAAGATCACCGCAAATTCCTCGCCACCAAATCGAGCGACGATCCCGTATTGGTTTAGCTTGGAATGCAGCATATTGGCGACAACCTTCAAAACTTCGTCGCCCGCACGGTGACCGCATACGTCGTTGAACTTCTTGAAATTATCGACGTCCAAAACGGCCAGCGTCCCCGCGTTGATCCCGCCCAGGTCATGTTGACGGGCCAAATGCTTGTCAAACGCACCGCGGTTGGGAACCAGAGTGAGCGCATCGGTCATGGCACGGCGTTCGGCCGATTGAATCTGGGCAGACTGGGCATGAATGCGATCTTGGGCAGTTCGCAACTGCGACTGCATCACTTCGTTTGCTTCGATCAGCTGCGTGATGGCTTGAAAGACCGATTCGGGCGACTTGGATTCGTCCGATGTCAAACTGTTGTTGACGGCTTGAACAGCCGTTTGGTGCGCATCGACGTCTTCGGCCATCGTCTGTGCGTAGGCGCGGAGCCGGTCGGCCACCTCGTTGATTTTTTCGCGTGACGGTTCACCGTCATCACCACTGCTTGCCGGGGATCCCGTCTCGACGCCGCCAACAGATTCGGGGCTGGTAGTTGCGACGCTTGCACCTGCATTGGTCGCGTGCATGACCCAGCCACAGGCCAGACCAGCACCACCACAACTCATTACGATCATCAAATCAAGCCACATCTTTGCAATCCCATTTAGTTGCTTTTCGCTATTTAGATCGCGCGTCCAGTGCCCTCTTTGACCACGCCGTACCAAATGGGTAGGCCGCAAAGGTGGCCCGTCAAACGCCCATCAGCGGTAAACACCAACTCAACTGCGGGTTGGCACGCAGTGATCCCTACAATCGACACACGTGGCCCAGTCGTGACGATGTTCACACCGATGACCGTCCGTAGGTGAACACGCAAACAGACAACGTGTCCCACAGTCGCAAGGCTGCAGTGTTGGTCTGGCTTGCGGTGCATAGGAATAGAGGTTGCGATTGCAACAAAAGATGGCCGCCAGTTCCACGGCTGGTTAGAACGCTAGCAATGGAAACAGCTTGGCTTTGCGACTGCGTTCAACAGCTTGTTTGCTCCGGTGCGACGATAAGTCGCAAATTCGATCGTGTTTCCCGTAGGCAGTTTCCAATTCGTGTGGCATATTTAAAGGAGTGATCGAAACCCACGATTGCGCGGATCCAGGATGCGATGACTGGATGTCGCGATCCGCACAATCTTCGACCCGCAAATTGGTGTCACCTTGCCAAAATCTTTGGCCACCATTTCTGTGGACTGTGTTTCAATCCCGTCCCCATCCAAGGCATCAAGGAATTGAATCAATGATTGAAACTGCCCAGAAGGACCTTACCCACGAAGCCGCCGCAGCCGTTCTGGCGAACAACTCGGTTCGCGATTTGCGAACCCTGCGAGTCGACCGAACCAACAACAAGCTGCAACTTAGCGGAAGCGTTCGCAGCTTCTATCACAAACAACTTGCGCAAGAAGCCGTCCGTGTAGTGGCCGCTGGCCTAACAGTGGTCAACCGCGTCGACGTTGCCTCCTGACCCCCGACGGGTTCGACGCTACAGCGCCGGGGAAATCAGTCTCCCACGCAATCAAGCAGCCGCGGGATTCCCGCTGCGGCCACATCTGTTCGGCATCCCGAATCGGGTATGGCAATCCCCCGTGCCGCTGGCCGACGCTACCGCGGACAGAGTCGCTCTGCCGCTTCGGTCTGATCCCCGCCTGCATCCGATTCGCCCGCCGGTTTCGATCGGTGCCGCGGCGTTTGATCCGATGTGCAGACTCTCTGCCCGGCAACTTCTGACCGGCAGCTTCCCATCGGCAACTTCTGATCGCTCGCTGATCCGCATCGGCGATTGCCAATCACCCCCGTGGCGGACCACCGGAAACGAGTCTGGGTTGGGCGAATCTCGGCAGGCCACTTTCCAGCAGCTTGCGGCTCGGTTCCAAGCCACCCTGGCGGCGGCCGGGCGGTACGCGAATGCGCCACCAGCTTGTTAAATGGCGCACAGTTCCTAGTTCGCCTACATCCTCGCGGTCTGAACAACTACTATCGATGGCCGCCGACTTGAACAATCATTCGGCTACGGGAACGACAATCAAAACCGGCAAGACGGGGGTCCGATCAACCCCAAGCGTTGGATTTAGAAATAAGGGTGCATGAAATGCCCCGACCAGAGATCTATATTTAGACGGATGCCGTTGGCGGCTTAGACCATAATACAGATCTCCTTGCTGCCGCTCTCGGCTTCGGAAACTCCACCAGCCCACCGGATGCCTCGGCCCCCTTGTCGGTCCCAACTTTGCTGATTCCACCTACATGAGTCAATTGAACCTGTGAATAGATGCTTACTTGGCCTTCCATCGGCCGCCCACATCAAGTCGTTGATTGCCACTTGGACAATCGCAGCCATGGTGATGGGCCCATCGGCCCCCGCCGAAGCCGCCGAACTTGAACTTCGTGACGGCGAACACATCTGTTTGGTGGGAAATGCGTTGGGCGAACGCCTGCAGCACAACAATGAATGGGAATCGCTGCTGCACCAGCGGTTCGCCGACAAATCTTTGGTCGTCCGCAACCTGTGCTTTCCAGGCGACGAACCGCAGGACCGAATCCGGTCGCAAAACTTCGGTTCGCCCGACGATCATCTGAAACACAGTTCCGCTTCGGTCATCGTCTACTTCTTTGGCTACAACGAATCGTTTGCTGATGAAGCCGGAGTATCGAAATTCCGTCAACAGATCATTGACCTGGTCAACGACACAAAGTCGAAAGACTACGGCAAGGGTGCACCGCAGGTCGTCCTGGTATCGCCAATCGCATTCGAAAACACGGGCGATCCGAACCTTCCCAACGGCGAAGCTCATAACGTTCGCCTGGCGATGTACACCGAAGCACTCCGCCAAGCCGCCGACGAAACCGACGTTGTCTTCGCGGATGTTTTCACCCCGACCCAAAAGCTGTTTGAAGATTCCGACGCGCGTCTGACGCTCAACGGATGCCACCTGAACGCCGACGGCTACGCCGCGTTCGGGCCGATCTTGAACCAAGCCATCTTTGGCGACGGCGGACCGACTTCGGTCGACCCGAAGGTATTGGCAGAAATCAACGACAAGAATTTCCATTGGTGGCACCGTTACCGAGCCGTCAATGGTTTTTCGATTTACGGTGGACGCGGCAAAGCGGGCAGCGACGGCACGTACAACAACACGGACGTGATGGAACGTGAACGAGCCATCTTGGACCAGATGGCTGCGATCCGAGACGCTCGCATTTGGAAACTTGCGGCTGGACAAAGCGTGCCTGACGAAGCGGACGACTCCAACACCTTGCCGTTCATCACTCCCAAAACCAACGTCGGCATTCCCAACGACCCCAACGTAAAACGCGGCAAACTGGGATCGCTGGATTATCGAACCGCGGCCGAACAACAAAAACTGTTCAAGCTGGCCGATGGCTTTGAAATTCAATTGGTGGCTTCGGAAGAACAGTTCCCTGAACTGGCCAACCCGGTCGCACTGAACTTCGACAATCAAGGTCGTCTGTGGGTTGCAACGATGCCGTCGTACCCACACTGGAAACCGAAAACGAAACTGGACGACAAGATCCTGATCCTGGAAGATTCCGATGGCGACGGCGACGCGGATGTTTGCAAGACGTTCATGGGCGGACTGCACCAACCGACCGGTTTCGAACTGACCGCCGATGGCGGCCTACATTGCCGAACAGCCCGACATCCTTGTCGCGCGTGATACCGACGGCGACGACAAGGCCGATGACGTGGTTCGCAAACTGTTCGGTTTTGATACCGCCGATTCGCACCACGGGATTTCAGCATTCGAATGGGGACCGGGTGGTAACCTCTATTTCCAAGAAGGCACGTTCAAATTTTCGCAAGTCGAAAGCCCCTATGGGTTGACCCGACTGGGTGAAGCAGGCATCTGGAACTACCACCCCAAGAGCGAAAAGTTGGGCGTGTTCAGCAACTTTGCCTTTGCTAACCCTTGGGGCCACGTGTTCGATCGTTGGGGCCAAAACTTCATCGGCGACGCATCCCCCGGCAATTCGTACTGGGCCGCACCGATTTCCGGCCGCATCGATTACCCGTTGAAGCACCCAGGCGGCAGCCAACACCGCCGCGTTGCCGAAATGGCCGGTGGCGATCCGAAGTATTCGTTCCCAACCTTCTATCCCAAACGGACTCGTCCGTTGTCCGGATGTGCGATGATCTCCAGCCGCCATTTCCCACCTGAAATGCAAGGCAACTTCTTGGTCACCAACGTGATCGGTGATCGCGGCATCCTGAATCACGAAGTTCGCGAAGAGGGATCCGGATTCGTCGGCAAAGAAATTGAACCTTTGCTGATGTGCGACGACGGCAACTTCCGCCCCGTGGATGTTCAGATCGCCCCGGACGGGTCCATCTATTTGGTCGATTGGCACAACGCCCTGATCGGTCACCTGCAGCACAATTTGCGTGATCCAAGCCGCGACAAGAGTCACGGTCGGATTTGGCGTGTCAAACACAAGACACGTCCACTGTTGCAACCAGCAAAGATTTCCGGGGAACCGATCCCAGCCCTGCTAGAACTGTTGAAAGTTCCGGAAGACCGCACCCGCTATCGCGTCCGTCGTGAACTGGCATCGCGTGATTCGGACGAAGTGGTCGGCGCACTGCAAACCTGGATCGGTTCGTTGGACGCATCGGACGAAAATTACGAGCACCAACTGACCGAAGCACTTTGGGTTCATCAGACGCACAACCGCGTCAACGAAGAACTGCTGGGTCAACTGTTGAACGCCAAGGACCATCGCGCCCGCGCCGCAGCGACTCGCGTGTTGTCGTTCTGGATCGACGCGGTTCCTAACCATGCTGATCTGATCGCACAGTGCATCGCAGACGAACACCCACGTGTTCGACTCGAAGGCGTCCGTGCGGTCAGTTTCTTGTCCGGTGACGATGCTGTTGAATTGGCCTTGGGCGTACTGGAGTACGACATGGACGATTACCTGCAGTACACGCTGGACGAAACCATGCGGCGACTGGAACAGTAACCGCTGCGACGACCATTGCTTTTCAACTTGATTGACTGAACCGGATTTCTGTGATGCGTTTTTACGTTTGTTTGCTGATGCTTGCCTGCGGCACCCCTGTGGTGGCCGATGACCACAATCATGGTGGTGCCGCGGACACGGCAAAGGCGAAAGCCGAAGCTCCCGTGGTGTTCTTGGACAAGAGCCCACGGATCGTGGCCTACCAATTGAAGCGTCTGGACAACGCCCGATTGTTGATGGTGCCGCGAAAGACAGACGACGCAAAGTACATTCCGGTTTACTCGGCAATCCTGTCACGACCAGGCATGCCGGCTCAATTCCGCGAGGAAGCAGTGGCCGCGTTGTCCAAACTGGATGACGTTGGATCCGTATCGGTACTGATCGACGCGATGTCGCGGGTGGACGGTGACGACCAAACGGTTCAACGCACCCGCCGCGAACTTGCCAAACTGTTGCTGGGACTTCCCGTCGGCGATATGCAAAAGCAATCCGATGCCTTGATCGACGCCACATCATCGGATGATGCCTTTGCCGCGTCGGCAGGGTTCGCTGGATTGGTGATGGCTGGCAAACGCGACCTTGCGATGCAGATGGCATCCAAGGACGACGACACGACCCTGGCTTGGCTGAACTCGGTATCGCTGATGCCGACGGCCAAGCGAGATGATGCGGTTCGCAAGTCGGTCGTGGCGACGATCCAGCAGACGTCCACGGCGGCCGTCCAATCGGCCGCGGTGCGGGCCCTGGGTCTGATCCCACAAAACGCCGGCGAAACGTTTCAACTGGTCGCCCCCATGGTCGGCGACGAAAAACTGCGACCGGTGGCCGTCAAGACACTGCTGCGAATCGATAGCGACGACCGTGACCAAGCGACCGCCACAGCCCTGCTAAGTCAATTGGTATCGATTGCCGAAGCGACGCAGGCCAAGGATCGAACCAGTGGCGAGTTCACCGACGCGATGCAATTGGCCGATAGCCTGATGGCGACGGTGGATGCGGATGCTGCTCGCGACGCACGCAGTCGATTGGGTGCGATCACGGTTCGAATGATCCGTATCAAAACGGTCGAAGAAGAGATGCGGTACGACATCACGTACTTCGCTGTCGAAGCAGGACGCCCGGTCCAAGTGGTTCTAGAAAACCACGACCTGATGCCTCACAACCTAGTGATCTCGACTCCGGGAACACTGAAAGAAGTCGCTCAGAAAGGCCTGGAAGCGGGTCCATCGGGCGTCAATGGTGGACTGCCCTACGTTCCCGAATCCGACATGGTCTTGGAAGCGACACCGATGGTCGCGGCTCATGATGTCTATCGGTTGACGTTCACGGCACCTACCGAACCTGGCGAATACCCCTTCGTTTGCACCTTCCCCCAGCACTGGTACCGCATGTATGGCGTCATGGTGGTCGTCGAAGACCTGGACGCATGGCTGAAAGACCCCGTGGAACCCGCCAACCCTATCGGCAGCAATCGCACCTTCGTCCAATCATGGACGATCGATGACTTCCAGGGCGAAATGGAAAATGGCCTGGTTGGCCGCAGCCCCGAAATTGGCCAACGGATCTTCGCCGAAGCATCCTGTGCGGGATGCCACAAGGTTTCCGGACAGGGCGGTGTGATCGGCCCCGATTTGACGGACGTGCTGACACGCTGGAAGGGCGACCGAATGGGCGTGCTGAAAGAAATCCTAGACCCGTCGCACAAGATCGACGAAAAGTACTTGATGCAGCGAATCCTGACCGTCGACGGCCGAACGATCACCGGCGTGTTGGTCAAAGAGGACGATGACAACGTGTCACTGATGCCCAGCGCCGAAGCCAAGGCGCCCATCGTCGTTGCCCAAGATGACATCGAAGCGATGGTACCGTCCAGCGTGTCGATGATGCCGAAGGCGTTGATGGACCAGTACACCAAAGACGAAGTCTTCGAACTGATGTCGTACTTGGAAAACCCGCCGACCCAGCCGGCCCCGTAAGGGATAACGTTCGTAACTTTTGGGCGCCACAGTCATCGACTGAATCACGGGCGCTGCCTCGCTGCACCTCGGTATTCGGGTAGCGGGACTCGTCAAAAGTTTCGGCCTCGCCATGATTTACAAAAGTCTTGACGACTTCCGCTACGACGTTTGCCCGAACGTCTAGCTGAGATGGAATACCGAAGTACGAGTGGGATTCGCCAGACTTCTCTGCTGGAACGTTCCAAGCCGCGATGGGTCTACTGATTGCTGATCCAACGCACTTGGAATGGCCGCATGGGAACACCATCGTCGGTGAACAATCTTTCCTGAGCCAATTCGTCGTAGCCCATGTCGGCCGGAATCACACCGGCATCGACCATCTGCGGCACCGACGAAAGGTTCGCTAGTACCAGGATCTGATCACCGGAACTAGCGGTGCGAAGGAACCCGATCAGCCCATCGCTGGGCAGATCCAAAACATCTTGTTTGGCGTTGGGGTGGAATGCCGGTTGTTGACACCGAACGTCCAGCAATCGTCGCATGCCATCGAACACTCGGCGCTGCAGCGAATGCGCGTCGTCCAGGGCATTGTCCAGTTCGGACCGCTGGTATTTGTGCCGATTGATACGGCGGTTCTGTCCGGATTCTTCGACGGCGGCAATGTCGTTGGGCGACCCGACCAGAGAATGAAAGTAAACCGCCGGCATCCCTTGCATCGACAGCATGATCGCTTGCGTGGCCAAAAACCGCCGCGAATGATCGGCAGGCGAAACCTTGCTGCGATCGGCCACCGCATCGATGTAGGTGATGTTCAATTCGTAGGGGCTTTCGCTACCGTCGGAATTGGATCGCATGCTGACCCGACCACCGTGACTCTTGACCACATCGACCAACTGCTGCACACGTTCGGTCGGCACAATGCCTTCGATCGGGCGAACGCCAACTCCATCGTGCGATGCGGTGAAGTTAAAGAACGTGGTTTGCGGTGAAGGCGGCGACAGTGTTTTCATCCAGTCCCGCAGCACGCCGGTATCACCGCTGTGGATGGCGTCCAGAAGCAACGGTGGCAAACTGAATTGATACACCATATGCGCCTCGTCATCGCCGCCACCAAAGTAGCTAAGATTTTCGGCGTGCGGCACATTGGTTTCGGTCAGAATCAACGTGCCCGGGGCCGCTTGGTCCATGATCCGTCGCATCAATTGAACAGCAGCATGGGTCTTCGGATGGTGCAAGCAATTGGTGCCAACCTCTTTCCACAAAAATGCGATCGCATCCAAGCGAATGATCCGAGCGCCGCGCCGCGCATACTCGACCAGGGTGTGAATCATCCGCAACATGACGCGTGGAATGGCGTAGTTCAAATCCACCTGATCGGCGCTGAACGTGGTCCAGATATAGCGGGTTTCGGATTCGGTTTCGAAGGGTGTCAACAACGGCAGACTTCGCGGACGAACCACGGCCGAAAGGTCAACACTTGGATCC
The DNA here is from genome assembly GCF_007741535.1 of Rubripirellula lacrimiformis. Taxonomy (NCBI): domain Bacteria; kingdom Pseudomonadati; phylum Planctomycetota; class Planctomycetia; order Pirellulales; family Pirellulaceae; genus Rubripirellula; species Rubripirellula lacrimiformis. Next base: position 1,619,970 of record NZ_CP036525.1, on the reverse strand, counting down.
TGGCTGATGAAGAAGTCTGCGAACTCGGGGTCACCAGCCAAATAGCGTTGAAACCATTCATGCTTTTGTGACGCGTGATTCAACACCAAATCGAACATCAAATCGAATGAATCACCCAGGTTTGAAATGTCGCTCCAGGTGCCCGACTTTCGATCAACGGCCAAGTAGTCGACGACCGAAAAACCGTCGTCACTGGTGAACGGGCAAAACGGCAGCAAGTGGACGATCGAAATCACATCATCCAAGGCTTCGTCCAGCAGCCAGTTGCCCTGCGCCTTCAACGGAGTCATACCGGCGTCGCGGATCTGATCTGCGTAGGTGATCAACACCACATCCCGCTCGGACCACAAAGCCGGCACTTCGTCCGAAGAATCGGAATGCTGTGCCGAATCGGTAGCCAGCAACTGCTGCAACCCTTCGACTAAGCCCTCGGGAAGCTCCCCATAAATCGACTTGATAAGGCCAAGCGTCGTCGCATCCATATCCATCTTGATCAGTCGTGTAGGGCCGACACGTCGTGCGCAGCGGCGACAAAGAAATTACAAGTTGTCCAATCCAGTGAAATTGGTCACCAGCGCTCTCAACTTGCGTCGCAGCACTCCGTAGCTGAAAAACGCTTTCCCAATCTCGTAGTTGAAGTCGACCATTTCGCGGCGGAACTCGGGGTCGTCGATGATTCGCTGGACTTTTTGCACGACGTCTTTCGTCAGATAACCATCCATCGCAATCACTTTCGCACCCTTCGGTTCGATGTCGGCAACGAAGATCGAGTAGCGATTGACCAGCACGGGTTTGCGATAATAGAACGCCTCTAGCAGCGCGTTTCCAAACCCTTCGTAAATGCTTGGGTAGGTGATGAAATCCGCCTGGGAATAGGCGTCTGCCAACGTGTAGATTTTGGATCCGTCCGGATTCAATCCGCGTTTGTCACCCACCGATGTATCACACAGTCGCAGATCCACGCCCTGCGATTCGGCCATCTCGCACAGCGCCGTCAAGTATTCGTCGCCTTCATCACCGCTGGCATGCGAAATCACCAATTTGCAGCGACTGTTTTTGAGCGCCGCGACCAGAGAAATCGCATGCTCGATTCCTTTCCGCGGCACCACCCGTGTCGGTTGCAGGAACATGATGTCATCGTCCGCAATTCCGATGTCGTGGCGGAACCCACGCGCATAGGCGTCCGGTTCGTCGGGTTCGTTCTCGAAATCCAAGACATTGGGAACCAAAATCGATGACACACCGCGTCGGTGCGCCAAGTCTTCTTGGGCGAACGAGTTGATCGTCACGTTCTGGATTTGCGGCAGTGCGGGGGGGAACGACATCCACAACAGATCGGTCACTGCCGAAACACTGAACCGGTCGCGTTCCCAATAGAAATCATGATGATGGGCGATCGTGGGAAACCCGGTCTCGGCAATGAAGTGCGTCAGGGCCACACCCAACGGAATGTTCATGGGAATGCAAAGTGCATTCTGGACGATCAGCAGATCCAAATCGAAACGACGCGTGAATTCGTACAGCGTCCGCTTCAGATAGTCGGCCAGCGCGTAAATCCGCTGGGTCACATCCGGCGTTCGCGTTCGCGTCCCAAACGCTCTGCGATTGATCCACTGGATATCGGGATGCCCGAAATACGCGTGGGGAACCACCATGGACGTGTCTTCGTCCCGGTCACTTAGTCCCGAGTACCAGTGACTGGTATGTCGATGGTCCCAGAGGACCTTGGCCCACTTGGCACTTTCTAGCGACACACCGTCGGTACCGGAAAAGCGAGTTCCAACGAAGCCGATTCGAACGCCCATGAAATTCCAATGCCAGTAAAAACAAGTCTGGTATGATCCCCCCGCAACCTTAACAGCCTGGGCCGCTTTTAGATGCTTTGCAAACAACTTAGCAACTGCAGCAGGTCCGTCAGCACCACGTCGGGACGCAAAGACCGGCAGCGTGGATCGTTTTGCCGCGGACGACAACTTCGCCCATCGCCGGCAAACCAAGCCGTCTTGAGGCCTGCCATCGACGCAGCCCAGATATCGTTGAGCATGTCGTTGCCGACATAAACCGCTTCGTGGGGCGCAATTCCAACTCTTGCGAGTCCGTTTCGCAAAACATCGAATAGTTTCGGCCCCGGTTTGGCATGCCGAAATCGGTTCGAAAACACGCAACAATTCAGGTCAAAGCCGCCCTGATCCAGCGATGAGCCGTCCAATAAATCTTCGACCAAACTTGGCGAAAAAAATTGTGCGTTGCTGACAATTCCCATTCGAATGCCACTGGTGTTGAGCTCGGAAAGCAACTTTTGGGCTCCCGGCATCGGCCAAGTCGGGTTCGCTTGGGCCTCGTAGGAGGCGGCCAATCGCAGCAATCGATCGTTATCCTCGGGGGTCACATCGACGCCGGAATCAGCCATCGTATGACGCCAAACATCGACAATATCCACCTCTGGTTGGGGGCATTGATCGCTGACCCTTGCCGCATTGGTGCTGCGTATCTGCTGCTGCAACTGTTCGATCCCCGGCATCGGGTCGGGGGATGAATCGCCCCATACCGACGCAATCGCATCGGCCATGATGGCGTCACGACCGTCACCATCCGAATCAGCCGACCCGACGTCGCCGCTGCCGCTGATGACCAGCGTTCCGTAGACGTCAAAAATGACCGCGCGGACATTCTCCAGTGGGCGAAGCGACGCGTTGACTTCCGTTGCCGTCGGCTCCATCGGCCGGCGATCATCCAGGAACGCCTGTCGCCACGATGCGGGACTAGCCATCAATTTCAGTTTCCGTTCGACAAGGGTAAAAGGGACGCAACACGCTGATCTGATCGATCGCGCTGGATGAATTCATGTTGGTTGTGGGATCCGCTGTTCCCGCAGGACCGACCGCTTCGGCCTGAACGGCTGGCCGCATTTGTTTCGCAGGGTTCAAAATCGATTGGTACACATCGACCAACCGTTGGCCAACGGACTGGATCGAGTAGCGTGCCGCGATCACATCGCGATTGGCGGCTACCAAGTCTTCGTTTGCCGGCGTACGAAGATGTTCCAGCAACCGCTGGTTGTGATGCTGGACTTCACGACCATACCCCGCATCGGCGACCATACGGCGCAGCACCTCGATCTGGCGGGGTACGGTCAAGCGAGCAAAGTCGATTGATTCGCGTGACATCAATGATGACTCGGTGGCCGGCTGGATCGATGGCCTAAATTTCGCTGGCACCCCCGACCAAGCGGACTGCATTGCGACGGCCGTTTCTTGTTCGCATTGACGAAGCCAATCGGTGGCACCAGGGATAGCAATCTGATCGTAGAACTTAGGCAGCGATACGCCGGTGTGCTGAAAATCGTCCGCGGCTGCTGGCAATCGACGCGCGATCACTTCGCGCCCGGCCAACCAAGGTTCTAGGAACGCCATCCCGAACCCCTCGGCCACACTGGTCGAAACAATCAAATCTGCCGCAGCCAAATTTTCGGCAAACGACACCTCGGGATGATGGCCAGCATCGAACACGGATCGCGGCGCCACGTCCGCGGCCAACGACTTCCATCGCAAATACGAACTCCGTTCGATCGGCGTGTCCGGCATCAACGTCAGCCCCGAATAGTGATGGGGGGGCAACCAACGCGACAGCAACAACCATTCCCCCACGTTCTTGCGGCGGATCCCACGGACCGGGTAGACCGACCATCTGGCATCGGCGGGCAACTTCATCGCCGCAGTTACTTTGGCCAGTGCATCGTCTCGCGACGGCAAATCCGATTCAGGAAGACAGACGCTGTTGGGCAACCAGTGCGTTTGTTGCGTGGGGATCCCCAATCCAGCGATCACCGACGCATCGGCACGCGTCAGCGCCGCATAGTGAATCTTGTCGCCCCGGGGATACAGAAACCGATCCAAATCCGCCGGACCATTCGCCCCCGATGCGATGATCAATCTGCCATAGTTGTCCGGTCGATTGTCTTCGGCAAAGTCGTGAATGTGCAACAACTGGCGATAGCCATGATCGGCCAATCGGGCGACCACCGCCGGCGCCGCCGTGTTCTTTCCCAAACTGTGGTTGTGCCAATGCAAAACGGTGTCGTCGGCAGACAGCCCGATACGGCCCAACGATTCCCTTAGCCGCGACTCCATCGCGTCGGCTCGCACCCCAACGTCATCGACGACGGACACGTCGGCTGTCTCGGCATCGATACCGTCGTAATCGAAACCGGCAACCGAAAGCGTCTCCACCGCGGATCGCGTTGCTGGCCCAAGTCCATCGGTGCGGCCCGCAGAAACCAGCACGATACGATCGATGTTTGAATCTTGGCGCAACCATCGCACATGGTTTTCGACGACTTGGGTAACGCCGCCGCGTCGGAAATGGCAATGCAAAATGACGATATTCATACCGACTGTTTTACGTCGGCCAAGGCAAACCGAGTACCAGCGGCGATCGGATTCCCGATCCGAGCCTTGAAATCCCGCACGCAATTCTGAAATCCCGCAAGCTGCGGCCGGCCGATTGCGAAACTTGCGGAGAGCGACAACGATAGTGAGATGAGCCAACAGCCCCCCTCGCGTTCCGATGCCATTTCGTCCCCGTCCCAGAACTCGGATTCGGTGGACTCGGCCGGGGTCTCGTTTGGGGACAACTGCGACAGCGGGCGGGTTTGTCCGGTGTGCGGCGGCCGCACGCTGATCGAAATCCGCGCCAAACTGCAATGCAGTCGCTGTCATACGATTTGCGAAACCTGCTGTGAAGGCGGGCGTGGCTAGCGCCCAATGGCACTTACTTGACCGCTAGTCGGGCACTTTCGTCAGCCGTGTGGCGGCCCCCACGGTTGGCGCTGCCGGCCAAGAAGATGATTGGGGGATGCCAAATCCGGTGTCCGAGGCCACCGGCATGATGCTTTCGCCTGTCCGAGGCTGTTGGAAGCCGGACGTTCACTAGCGCGTGGCGGCTGACCGATGGGATGACCTCTCATCGATACAGCCGGTTGGCCAGGGAAGTCCCCTCACCAACCGGCTGCGTTGTGAAATTCGCGTTTCGGTCCGACATTCAACCGACGTTCTTTTCAAAGTTGGTCATGCATCGGAGACGGGCTCAAACGGCGGCCTGCAAAACGTCCATTTCCTTGGCCAGTCGCTTACGTGCCACGTGCAAACGTCGCTTGATCGTTCCCACGGGTGCATCGAACTGATCGCTCATTTCGATCAACGACATACTTTTCAGGTAGAACGCCTTCAACGTTTGTTGATCCAAGTTCCCCAACCGATCGATGCTGTCGCGAATCGCTTTCGCTTCTTCGCGTTGCTCGGCAAGTTCATCCGGCGCTCCTTCGGCCACGCAGGTCGATTCCAAGGTTTCCGGATCACAAGCCAGGGCGTTGCGAGAACGGGTCACTCGGTTGATCGCCATGCGGTGAACGATTTGACGCAACCATCCACCGAACGCTTCGGGGACGCGAAGCTGGTCGATCTTTTGCATCGCTTGGATGAATACGTCCTGGGCCAATTCCTCGGCTTCGTCGGCATTCCGGACTCGACGCATTGCCAACGCAACGATGGTGGGTCGGTAACGTTCAAACAAGACGCCAAACGCGTCTCGGTCACCACCTTGAGCGGCACAAACGAGTTCTGCAACGGTGCGAGTTTCGAAAGCGAAGATGCTGTTTTCGGTGAAGTTCATAACGGGTGTCTCTTTCTTGGTTCCGCTTGGCCGCGGTTCCCGTCGGCGGGCTTGGATCAAAATCCAAACTCGGTACGGGTATCGGCCAGCGGAGTGAACCGTTTGTTCGGCAAACGGATTCAATGGGTGCTCTGTTTGACGCAAACGCCAATGGGCGATCGCGAACGAAAACAAAAGTCCGCCGTGGTGACCTGAAAAACGCAACGAGCGAGAACGGGTCGATTACGAACGAACCAAGACAAATGCAACGGCCAAGGCTGCCGAAAAACCATGATCCAAAACGATCAGGGAACGGCGGCTTGGGTCGATGCAAGTCATCTGGACTGGTCCATCATTGAAGAGCCCTTGGTCGAATGGGGATTCGCCAAGCACTCTTGTCCGATGGTTCCGATTGGTCGCTGGTGGCGTTTAGCCGCGCGACGATCGGGCCGGACAACTTGCCAACACCAAACAGGGTTGGTGCTGGACTCTGCCGCGTTTAGAACCCGCTAGTGCGGATAGCAGTTTGCTATCTGTACCGCGAGCGCTGATCAGCGCGGCAAAATCATCGGGGGTCGTCGAGTCAATCAAATAACTCGCGATCCCTTCTGGCATTTGATGCAGCCATCGATGGAGGATCGTTGCATTGACGAACGAGCGTACGACGGTGATCTCACGTACCATGGCTTTGACCACGTTGCGTGTGACGGCGGCGACGATTAGTTCGAAACGCATTTCAACCTCCAGTGGCACCCGGTTGTGGGCGCGGCTGCGGAGCACAAAAAAAAGACGATAGGTTAGGAAGCAGACCTGATCAAAAACTGACCACTGCTGCCTTCGCATCTCAGAGTATACCGAAAGCGAAAAGGAAACCAGCAAACTTTCGTGGATCCCCAAAAGGGAACCACCAAAACCGTTGATTGAAACCGAACGAAGCGGTTAGACCTCTACCGCTGGATCCTCGACTTCTTAGACGGTCCCCGTCCACTGAGGTTCGCGTTGCGATGGAAAAATTGGAAAAGAATTCTCCGCAGGGCCCTGAACCCGACACTTCTGGGCCCCGACGGTCTTGGTTGGCGATCGTGAAAGACACCGCGGCGGGAGCCCGAAAAGCTGCGTTGGAGCTGGTTTTGCCACCGGTTTGCCGGCTGTGCAATGATTCCGTCGCCGAAGATCAAGATTTCTGCCGAACCTGTGACACGGCGCTGCGTTTTTCCGAAACCGCTATGCGGACAGCCTGCCGATACTGTGGGCTGCCCCGCAGCGTCACCGTGAACCCCACGTCGCGAACCGGCGGCGAAGAAATCGCCCGCGAAGAATTCAGTAGCGGAATCGACTCGAACGAAAGCACCGACGCCGACGCCCGCTGCCAAGAATGCCAAACCCAGCAGCATCATTTTGACGAGGTGATTGCGCTCTGGAGCTACCGGGACCGAGTCACCGATGCGGTCGTGGCCGCCAAATACGTCCATAACGCCCCCTTGGCCGATGCACTGGGGCGGCGACTGGGCGATCGCGTGGCGGCCGCGGTATCCGACCACCCACCCGACATGGTCACCTTTGTTCCATCCCACCTCAGCCGCCAACTCACTCGCGGCGGCAACGCCATCGTCACCATCGCCCAACGTGTGGCCGCCCCGCTGCGATGCCCCTGTCGGCGGTTGCTGCGAACCAGTCGCCGGATCGCAAAACAAGCCTGGCTGGACGACCAGATGCGGCAAAAAAATGTTCACGGTGCGTTTTTGGTCAGAAAGAGCTATGCTTCCCCTAGATCGCCCCAAATCGCCAACCGGCATATTTTGGTAGTCGACGACGTCTTGACGACGGGCGCGACGGCCAACGAGGTTGCCAGAGTGCTGAAAATTGGCGGAGCGTCGCGGATCACCTTGGCGGTGGTGGCCCGGGCCGTTCGTGGCCGCTGAAACCGGTTTGCGGGGTATCAAACTTTTCTAGACCGAAACCTGCTGCCGAAGAACCGTGCACGCCCAAGCCGATAGTATCTGAGTCGCCCGATTGGCGGTCCCCCACAGCCGCTGGTCGGCGACCGCTTGGTCGGGCAAACCGACATGCTCGAAGCCCCAACATTTCAAGGATCCGATGAGTTCTGATCTCACTTCCCATTCTGATCACGATCCAGACGTCGATCCTGGCTCGACTCGCGGTGCCGGATTTCGTCGTGCCATCCTGCGTGGTCTCGGTGTCGTTCTGCCGCCTCTGTTGACCATCGTCGTGTTGATCTGGGCCTGGAATACCATCGAAAGCTACGTGCTAGGTCCAATCGAATATCGGATCCGCCAAGCGATCGTGTGGAAGATCGAAGACACGTTGACCGAGGTCCCACCGGGCGCCATTTCGATCAACGAACGACGACTCGACGGGTTCACCTACAAAGGCCAGCGGTACGTTCCCGATTCGACCGGCCGCCGGTTCTTTCCCGAATACGTCAAAACGATCGTCGACGAACGAGTCGATTACTTCGGGCCATTTTCCCCGCCGCCGGCGAGCGCGAAAGCCTACTGGCACCGCTATGTCGAATTGGATTACATGCCACGCACGCTGGTCGTGCCCGTTTTCCTGATCGTTTTCACCACCGCTCTGTATTTCCTGGGTCGGCTTTTCACCTTTGGACTTGGCCGTTGGTTCGTCCATGCATTTGACCGCACGATCCTAAGCATTCCGGTGGTCAACAAGGTCTACGGCAGCGTCAAGCAAGTCACGGACTTTGCGTTCAGCGAACGTGATATCGAATTCAACCGCGTCGTCGCGATCCAATATCCCAGCCAAGGCATCTGGTCGCTGGGGTTTGTGACGGGCAATAGCATGAGCGAGATTTCCGAGGCGATCGGCGAACCGATGTTAAGCGTGCTGATGCCGACCAGCCCCATGCCGATGACGGGTTTCACCGTCACGGTCAAACGAAGCGAAGCCATTGACCTGAATTTAACCATCGACGAAGCGATCCAGTTCATCGTTTCCTGCGGTGTCGTCGTCCCGCCCCAGCAACGCGTCGAACGCCCCGTTAGCAAGGGCAAAGCCGCTCCCAACGCACTGCAGCTGAAACCCGGCCCCGGTGGTGTCCCAGCCCCCAACACGCCGTCGAATTCGTAGACCGCTGAAATGCTTGGCAAATCGCCAAGCGTTCCAAGCAGGCATCTGCGGCGCTACCAAAAGTGGCACCGGTGGCTGGCTTCGCTAGAAGTCCCTGGCCCCCCGGCAGCTGGCCCCCCCGCCAACAGACGAAACCAGGCCAGCCCCATTGGCCTGCACGGATGGAGTCGACTGGCCAGCGGTTTGTCGACCAAGCCAAGCCGCGCCGATCCCACGGGCGATGTGGCATTCTGCCCCGCTGGGGAATTCCTGGACGCCGAAGGATGCCTCGGACGGGCAACACCTGGCGAATCCCCTACGATGGACTGCGATGTCGCCCGACGGGTGATTCATCGATGGGCGGTTCACCCATTCGATTCCCTGCAGACACACTGCGGTGATCGAACAGCGTCCCGCCAACAACCGCCGCAATCCCCTGCAATCTCACGCTGCTCCTTTCCCCCCGGAATCACATGACCCAGGACCCCGTCGCTCCGAATCCCGAATCCGATCCCCTGATCTGCCAATTTCATGTTTATTTGTATGGCGAGCAGGGGCAGCCGATTCCAGCCAGTTTCGAAGACGCATCCAATCGATTGCAGAAACTGCCGCTTTTACATTTTGAACCCGACGGTTCACTCGTTTGGGCCCGTCGTGGCGGCCGGGAACTGATGTACGGGATGCTGTATGACGCCGCTGGGCAGCTGCAATACTGCGAAATTCGCGGCAAATGCTGCCTCGAAAGCTGGATTTCACTGCAAATCGCAATCACGGGCGTCCGAATGACCGAAGGCCTGCATGTCATGCGAATCCCCGACCAAGAATTGCAGGATTTGCAAGTCTTTGAACAATCGTTGTGGCTGCCTGGCCAAAAATCGACCAGATAGAAATCGAAAGCGAGAACACAAAAAAAGCCCCTACACACGGCATTTCCCGTAAATCCGGCGAACTCCGCAAGTTTTTCCGGTGTCACTTCCAACGATTGGCACGGCGGTTGCAATAAGGCCTCATCACAAAGCCGACGAGTGGCCGGCCAAAATGTCCAACGTTTGGACGAATGACAAATCAGGAAGGATCTAAATCATGTTGACTATCACCTGCGAACCAACCGTCTCGGAAAACACCACCACCGCTCAAATTGAGACGCTTCCTTCGGACGCAGAGATTTCTCGCCGAGTACTTCAAATTCGATCCAGCTGGAGCCTCAGCGAACGAGTCGAGCGCCGCCACGAAGCAGATCGTCGCTTTGAAACTCTGATCGAACAATTGTCGATTTGCGAAGCTGCTTAGTTCGAAGACGGGAAAGTCGCCGGGCATCACCGAAGTGTGGTCACTCGTCGTCCAACCCATCGCCACCGGTCGCTGCAGAGGTGACCGGTTCGCCGGCAACGTCGTTGTGGTACCGGCAGGCCTCTAAGAACGATTCAAGCAGCACCAGCGCGGCGATTGCATCGACTCGCTTTTTCTTCTTGGCACGGGTGTAACCAGCACCCGCCATGCGGGATTTCGCGGCCGCAGTCGTGAAGCGTTCATCAAACAATCGAACCGGAAGGTCGGTTTCGTCGGACAGCCATTTGGCGAACCGTCGCGATTCACGACTCTTGTCACTCTCTTGACCGTCACAGTGGATCGGCAACCCGACCACAAATGCGACGATCCGTTCGTCCTTGACCAGATCACGGAAATAGTCGCCGTCTTTTTCCCAGTTCGCAGCCGGATGAACTTCCAACGGGCTGGCCAAAATCCGATCAGGATCACAGATGGCGATCCCAATTCGGACCGTTCCATAATCCACCGATGCCACACGCCCGGTCGCTGGAAAGATTGACTCTTCGTCGGTGTGCGAGTCCATAGTTAGGCTTCAAAGGAAGATCGGGAAAGGGTGGCAAGCAGTGATGTTCCATCTTATGCCGCCGCACCCGCAACGCCACCCAGCGACTTCTGTGCAAAATCCCGTCGTTCACCGCGCGTCGCTGATGCCTATCGTTGACGGACGGGAGTGCCGATGACTCGCCTTGCTGGGATCACAGCGAAAACATCTGCGATGTTGGCAAGCATCGCGTCATCTGCGAGCGTCGACTTGGACGCCGGCGCCGTAGACGGGAAACCAGTTTCGATAGGTTGGATCATCCGGATCCCCCACTTCGACATACCCGTGTTGTCGGTCTCGATTGAAAACCACCGGCGTCGCTCCCGATGGCATGGTCAAGATCAACCGATAGTCGCCCGGGCGGGACATCGGTTTCAGTTCCGCCATTAACTGCGGTGGCTGGACGGAGATGACCTGGACGTTGCGATCCTGTGGACCGCGATTGCGAACCAACAACTTGAATTGGTGATCTTGGTTGTTGGGCAGGGTGCCGATTTCCAAACCGTCGTGTTGATGGATATCGGGGCTATAAAAACAGATCGGTGATCGGACGCTGCCGGAAAGGTTGACCACGCGAGTGACCGGCAGATCGGAATCGGGAGTTTGGAAGTGCAACTTCACTTCGCCCGCAAACTTTCCACGCGAACTTCCGGCGGCCGAGACATGGACTCGCCAAGCCCACTTGGCATCCTTGTCATGCAGTTCTGGATCGTCGACCGAAACCGGATCCACTCGCCAATGGAAACTTGGCAGATCGCTTTCGGCTGATGCCAGATAAAAGTCGTCCCAAATTTGGCTGTAGACCAACAAGCTTGCCTCCGGAACTTCACCGGGGTCCGCTTTGGGGAAGACAAGTTTTGTTGGGACCACCAATTCAGCCCGCACCTGGCCTTGAACCTTCAACTGGATCGTCGGCTTGGACGGATCGTTGGTCGTGATGGTTGCGGTCTGTTCGTAGCTTTCGACCTGATATCCGGTGTGCCAAGTCAACGTGACGTTTGTCTTCCCGCCCGGCAGCAACACAGGGCTGCCCAATGAGCCGACGGTGCATTTGCAACTGGTTTCGCGCACACCGACGGTCAACGGGGTTTCGCCTTCGTTGCGAATTTCGAATGCGTGGTGAACGGTCGAATGCGGGTCCAACATTCCAAAGTGAAACGTTGTTTGATCGACCGCCGCGATGGGGAACGCCGACGGATCCTTGGCGACGGATTGCGTTCGCTGTTGGACTTCGGCGATTTTCGCTTTGAACGCAGGCCGCAGGGCTTTCGGAATGCCGTGCGGTTCGTAGCGGACCGATGCCACCAACCAACCAGACACACCGGCAATCGATGCCAGTGTGATTCCGCCGATGATTAGCCGTCTACCAAGAACGTTCATGCTTTGCCTATCGATCGTCGATTCGAACGTCCCGAACCATCCATGCCCGTCTGCCCAAGATTCCGGCGGCCGAGCGCCCCGGCAAACTTGGGAAATCCAATTTTCAGGACTTCGGTTACTCTTCGAATGCACCTTTGGAATAGGTTTCGTTCCAGATTACGCCGCCGTAGAACTGATCCTGTGACATTTCGGTCGTCGAATCGGCATAGCCAACGGACGCGATTTCGTCGTCGGTCAACGGCGCCTCGGATCCATCTTGGTTCCGGCCAACCGGGAAACCCGGGTTCAGGTATCCGTCGCCATTGAGATCAAAGAAAACTTTGACACTGCCGTCGCCCATCAACACGTTCAAAGAGCCGGCGTGAACGGCGAACCAGTCGCGCGTGTCCTGCAAGTAGGTCGGTGCATTGAGGACATCGGAACCGTCCAGCACGGGAATGTAGGCGGTCGCGGACGCGATGTCGGAAGACCATGCCGATGCACATCCATCGGTAGTGGATTCGTTCTTTTCGCAAAGCTGGTTTCCGATCAACGGGGCGCCCGCTTGGATCAAACGAACCGATCGCGACGACGCATCGTAGATCGCAGGCCCGTCGTTGAACGATTCAGCCAGAATGGAACCCGCGGTGATGTACGTGACCGCTTCGTCGTTGTCGGGGCTGTATTGGCGGCGACCGTCTTGGCCGTGACCAATATCCATCGCCAAGACGGCTTCGTCGATGTCGCCCGGTCCCGCGCAACCGATGAAGCCAAAGTTTCTAGACGGAATGCGTGATCGATCGATTTCGCGGCGGCTGATTGGGCCCAGCGTTCCGTTCAAAGCTTTGAAGTCCGGGGGCGTTGGCGATCCATTTCCATCGAATCCGCCACTGGTTGCGGTTGCCAAGTAATCCGATCGGCCATTGCCCGAGGCATCGACACCTTCGGTCTTGACCATACCGCGGACCAAGTGCCAACCGGCCGCATAGTTGGTGCTGAATCCGCCTTGGACGAAATAGCGAGAAACCAATTCCGCCCGGCTCTCGCTGCCACGGTCGCTTCCGCCCATCGTGGTTGCCGTGCCATCGCTGAACCCCTTCCAACTGGATTGTCCGCACAACCCGGCCCCCATACGGTCGGCGCCGGCACCGCCACGACCATCGGTGGTGTCATAGCCCAACAAGTCGTTCAATTTTTCGGAACCCAGCAAAGGGTTCGACGGATCAAGCGACTCGTTCAAGTTGGCTTCGCCGGTGTTGACCATATCGGCAACCCAACCGTAGGTGTCGGGACATCCGTCGCGACGAAAGTCATAGGCGCCTGAACAGAATTGGCCGCCGGGACTGCGTGAACTGTACTTGAACAGCCCGATGCCGATGTTCTTCAAGTTGGCTTGGCACTGGGCCGAACGAGCGGCTTCACGAGCGTTCGTGATCGCTGGCAGCATCAGCACGGCCAATAGAAAGATGATGGTGACCACCACCAACAGCTCGATCAGGGTAAAACCGGTAGAGCGTTTCATTTGCTAAAATCGTTTGCCGACCAAGCGTTCAAAATCCAGTGGCACAGCCGGTCCATGGTTTCGGCAGGTGCTGGTCCGCATCGTTGGCCGATGTCGATGCAGATACAAGCAGGATCGGCTTCCCCCGGACCATTGGCAACGGCCATTTTGCGATCCCACGAAGTCTTCACGCTCCCTTCATAATCGGCGATCCAAAGAATGGCTGCCTGCGGTAAAAATGGTCCCCGCTAACGATGCATCTATTGAAGTTTGCCTCGCGTCGGCCTATCCAGTTCGGTGGATCGCTAAGATGGGCCGGCAGACGCAATTCACGAATTCTTCACAATCGATCCTCCCCAGCTCCTAAGGCGAACGGTGAACGCAAACACAGCGACCGCATCCGAATACTCACTGAGCCTTGGTGAACTGCAATCGATCCAACTGACCAAGCTGAATGCGCTGCTGGATCACGCGTCCCAAAGCCCCTTTTATGCCGACCGATTGCATGGTGTTTCGCGGCCGCTGCAACGAATCGATGAAATACGCCAGATCCCGGCCCTACAGAAATCGGACCTGATTGCGTCGCAGCCAGGGATGCCCGGACGAATTTTCGAACTGCCGAAAAGCCAATACACTCGGCTGCACCAAACCAGCGGGACCCGTGGCTTTCCGATGGCGGTGCTGGACACCGTCGAAGACTGGCAGTGGTGGCTGCGGTGCTGGGACTTTGTCTTGGATGCCGCCGATGTCACCGCACAGGACGTCGCGTTGATGGCGTTTTCGTTCGGACCGTTCATCGGATTCTGGACGGCGCACGACGCACTGGTCAAACGGCGATCGACCGTCGTTCCGGGGGGTGGCATTTCTAGCGAGCATCGATTGCGAATGATCGACGACTACGGATGCACCCTGATGTGCTGCACCCCGACCTACGCGCTGCACCTGGTGGACGTCGCCCAACGAGCCGGGATCAACCTGGCTGAAAATTCCGTCAATCGAATCATCGTTGCCGGTGAACCGGGCGGTTCGATCCCTGCGGTTCGGTCAACGATCGAATCCGCTTGGGGCGCCCGCGTGATCGACCATACCGGCGCCAGTGAAGTCGGGGCCTGGGGATTTGGAAGCCGCGATGGACGAGGCATTCACGTGATCGAGACCGAGTTCATTGCCGAGGTCCTTCGATTCCAAGATGACGACCCGACATCCGGCGAACCTGTTGCAGACGGCGAGACGGGCGAACTTGTCCTGACCAATCTGGGACGTCTGGGCGGACCAGCTATTCGCTATCGCACCGGCGATGTGGTGAAAGCCTCGCGGCCACCGCAGCGCGACACACGATTTCTATGGTTGGACGGAGGCGTGATCGGCCGATCCGACGACATGATCGTGATCCGTGGCGTGAACGTTTTTCCGTCCAGTGTCGAAGCGATCATTCGACAGGTCGAACCGACGGCCGAGTTCCGCATGATCGTGACAAGAGACCAGCAAATGGATCAGTTGGCCGTTGAAATCGAAACCGACGATTCAGGCGGCTCGAAATTGGCGGGCCTGCTTCGCGACCGATTGGCGATGCGAATTGGCGTTCGCTGTGTGCCAGCGGAATCACTGCCTCGGTTCCAGGCCAAAGCCAAACGATTGATCGATCGCCGCGACGCGCCGGCAGGCAACTGAAATCACCGCCCGTCGGCGATGACCGCCCCCATGCGATTGGCTGGCCACCGATGCGAAACAACCACTCCTTGCTGGACCTTGGGTGATGCCACAGACTTGATGCTGCGCATCGTCCGCCCCGAGTTTGCAGCCTAGCCAGTCGGCTGCTGCCTCCCTTATTGCCTGCTGATGAATTCCATGCTGCCACGCGATCCCCAAGGCCACCAACCGAAGCCGACGGAAACCGACCGAGTTCCCGAATCCATCCAGCGTGACGGGGACACCGGAATCACGATCACCTGGAACGACGGCAGCGCGACCGCTTGGACGAATTCGCAGCTTCGCAAGGCGTGCCCGTGCGCGACCTGCCGCGAAAAGAAACGCGGACTCGCCGAGAAGGCAAAAGACACCAGCGGACCGATCGGGTTGCCGGTGCTAAGTGCTGCCGAAGCGAAACCGCTGCGAATCGATTCCATGCGTCCGGTCGGCAGCTATGCCTACAACATCGCATTCAGCGACGGACACGATTCCGGAATTTTCCCATTCGTATTGCTGCACGAAGGTCCCGACGGGGCAGCCTAGAAAGACATTTCGGCGCGTCCCACATGAAACGGACGATTCCGCCCCACGACATCGAGTGCGAGAACCCGAAGATCAAGATGCCCGCTGCCTATTGGCTAGCGTTATCACGCGAAGGCATTGCCCAGTACGCCCCCATGCCAAGCAGCGACCAAACGACGATCATGGGCGTAAAGCATCGGTAGAACGTCACCACACCTTCTTGCCCAGCTGCATTCTTTGGCATGAACACGTCCGCGACGACAATGGATGCAATGCACGCGACCACGACGGCGATGCTAATGCCCATGAACGCGAAGGCCTGTCGACGAGTTTGGAATACAGTCATCGTTTTGACAGTCATGGATGGGAATGGGCTACGACGCTTCGCGGCGCGAATCCGCCTGCGAAGCACACGATTTCTAGCTTGAAGTTATCGCATCCCGGATTCGAAACAGCAAATCACGCGTCAAGCGAATCGAATCCGCAGACATAGGTGGGCACCAAACCACTCGGAAACACTTCGCCAATTGGACGAATATTTGTGGTTTAAAGCATTTCAGCGAGTACAAATCGCGTATCCTGCAAAGCAGTGCCGTGAGCCCAAAGACTGGCTGTTCATGAGTCACTGCAGCTATTCTTAGCGATAGGAGATGCACGTGGAATGGTTCAATAAGATCCTTCAATGGTGGTCGAAGCAACCCGACCCTCGCGCCCAATTGATGAAGTCCGAGCGAAAGAAGACCGAAGCGATGGCCAAACGCTTGGACAACAACCAGAAAAAGGACCGCGTCAAAGTCTAGCTTTGCCCGGAACCTATCCCCAGAACGCCATGGGATTCGTAAGAATTCCCACAAACCCCATCGTGGGATTCGACAGAATCCCCTGGGCGGCGCGATTGCACGTGACGGAATTCTGGCGAATCCCACGACGTGTTTGACGTGGGCTAATCGACTTCTGTTTCGACATTGGGATCGATAAAATCGGGTGAGGGCAGGCGACATAAATCGCGTTTGATCGCAATCAACTCTGGTGTGCGATCGCGGGTTTCCAAAACCAATACATCCTCCACCGCGCCGTAGAAATGAGCCGGTTTGAATCGACTGTGTGACGGGAAGCAGACCAATTGCTTCCTCGTCAACTGCATCGATGGAGCGATCGTGTCACCGGTCAAACTGAGATCAAACGAACTGTACGACGTGGCATACTTCTTTGCGATGACTGCTGTTTTCTCCAGCTCCGGTGCCAGTCGTTTGATGACCTCGACCGCATGGTACGGCATCCGCTCTCGCAGAAGGAACTGACCGTAGATCGCACGCCCGAGCTCGTAGTCGTCTTTCACCTCTTCGCTGTGCAGCTTGCTGACCATCAGATCAAAACTTTTCTGGTCCCCTGTCTTGATCATCTGCAGAACTTCATCACGTGCGGAAACTTCGGGGATCGCATCGACCACTTTTTGATACGCTGCCATTTGTGCCTGTTTCTTCGCAACGGCTTCTTTCTTGCGTTCCTGGTACTGGCGTATCCCCTGCTCGGACAATCGTTTCAATTCGATCGAATAGGGGACGGTCAATTGACGATTGGGTTCTTTCCACAGGACCTGAAGCGACAGCTGCATCGAATCCAGAGACCCTCGATCAGCAGACAGGACAACGTTCCGCGAACCTGAAATTTGAATTTCAGGATTCAATGTGTCCCCGTGCATCGTATACGTTTCGTCAAAAGAGACCTGGGGTTCGCCGCGTTTCTTCCAGGTTCGCTGCAACTTCAACATCGCCACTTTCTCTGTCGTCGAATCCTCTTGCGAACGAGTCTGCTGGAGATGAAATGGAGTTTGATACTCGGGTGAAATCGGCAGCAACTGGACCTGTCCGTAGACGTTCTGGCTTGCCACCAAAGTGACCGGCTCGGCAGACTCCCAAGTATCCTGGTCGCTCAGACGAGGAAAAGCGATTTGCCCTAGATCAATCGGCAACCCAAGGACGAAGCAGGAACGCGAAGATTTCAGCATTTTGCCTTTAGAGTCCATTTCCAACGCGGCGATCGGGCCCGATCGAAACTGCGATGCCAACTTAAAAAACATGCTATCGCGGGGAATTTGATAGCTCGCACCCGACTTCCAAATGCATTCACATTGGATCGACAATCGATCCGGCGATTCCTCTGCAATGCGATAGATCAGGATTCCTTCGTACTTCATCTTTCGCGACTGGGTGCCGTAGTCGGCCTCGATCACCACTTGATAGAAAAGCGTGGGCTCGGCACTCGAGTAGGCGAACGGTTCCGTTTGAACCGGATCCTCATTGGCAACACCTTGAGCGACCGCCGAACAAGGCGAAAGGGCCATCAGGACAGTGGCCAGCGTGCCAAGCAGCGTTGTTCGATGCGGTTCCATTGCCGTGAGCTCAACGAAATAGAAGTATGAACTGAACTTTACCGGTCGTCATTCTAACCTCAACCATTGCACGTCGCTGCCGACCCCATCGCGTCCATCCGCCTTCGAAAGTTCAAGTCGCAACGTCGTGGGATTCGCCAGAGTTCCCCGAGCGATCAATTGGACGTCAAGCAATTCTGGCGAATCCCACTACGGGGAACGAGTGAGAGTCAGCGTGGTGCGGTTGCGATTCGCCGGTCGGGATCCGGGTCGGCGATGGCTAATCGATCGACGGGTTCGAACGATACCGACCATTCCATTTGCTGGAATCGAGACTGCGCCAAATGACGGTCCGACGCGGGTAGATCGTCTGCGATCACCGCCCAATATCCAGGATCGTTGATCAACAGCTTTGCCAATGATCGTGGCGTATCGGGAATAGGCGTGCGCAGATGATCACGGACGGTACGCAGTCGATCACGCTGTTCTGCGTCAAGATTTGTCGCTGGTATCGAATCCAGCACAGCGACCACCGGCGTGCCCCACAACAGCAACTGGCGTTGAGCGATCGCGCGAGTCTGGCGTCTGGGCGATCTCAACTTCTGGACTTGCTTGTCAACGTCGCCCCGACGGAACTGGGGGCCGTTGCTGCGGCAGTTTCCCAACATGACCTGCTGGGCTTGTTCGGCCACCTGAGCTAGCGAAGTGCCTTGAAGAATCCGCTGAATCAATTCGCCAAAGTGTTTGTCGAATTGTGCGGGCGACCGCTGTCGCAAATGCAAGAAGGTTGTCCCGGTCACTCGGTGACGTGCGTCACTGTCACTCCCATCACCGCGACTTGGATCACCGGTCACAGACTCCCAAACAATCGGACCGCGCCGACTGTGGTGAATCACTGCTCGCTGCGATTCGCCGGGCAACCAAGATTCGAGCCGCACCCGATCTGCATCTTTGACGTTCACGATCAGGTGCTGATGCGGCGACTGATAGACGTAGTGCAAAGATGGAATACCACGTTCGGCCGAAACGGTGATACTCTCGTAGACATCGGCAGCTTGGAACTTTTGAGATCCCTTTCGGTGCCGAGGCGGATCCAGGCAAAGACGCCCTTGGATCAGTTGGAACCGGGCAACCCCGGCGCCGCCAAAGAAGCCGGCGTCACTGGGACTCGCTCGATCCGATTCGAGACCCTCAGCCCCGGGCGGTCTTTGTGCAAAAGACGTCACGCCCGTAATGGACAAGCCGATTAAGGCGAACAGCAAACGCCACCTCATCCCTGAACCCTCACTTTCCCCGAATCATTCGGGAGCCGCAATCAAGCAGCTTGGGTACGATTGGTATGGTGGACGCATGGGCCGACCCTCATCGGGCAGGCCGACGAGTCCAACAGCAAGTATCGCCAAAATTTCGCGAAGAAATGAAGGGGACTTCCCGTAAATGCTTCAGAATCAATCGGCGAATCGGCGGTAAATCAGCCGCACATCGTCATCGAATTGATCCATCGCCCGCAGTTTGAAGTTCGTCGCCTGGGCAATTTCCGCGACCCCAATGCCGCCCACGGGCCCCGGAGCCGCCGCACCGCCGAAGGCCTTGGCACCGACGTAAACGTGACATTCGTCGATCAGAGACGCTAAAAAAAAACTTCCCAAAAGTTCGCTGCCGCCTTCTAACATCACGTTTGTCGCGCCGCTTTCCCCGATCGCTTGGATGCCGGCCCTGGCCATGGCAGCCAAATCAACAGCATCGACCGGCATGATTTCGGCACCCGCCGCCCGGACTTGATCGAGAGATTGGCGATCGATTTCCGGGCCAACGACAAGGATCAATCGATGGTCCTTGGCGGTCCGAACCAGGTTGCTATCCAGACTGGGCAACCGATTTCGGCAGTACACGACGCGATCGGCGGCCCGCGGCCCGGCCGGTCGTGCGGTCAACGTCGGATCGTCTGCGACCACGGTTCCCATGCCAACCACGATGGCGTCCACTCGCCCGCGCAAGCGATGAACTTCGGCTCGTGACGACGCACCGGTGATCCACTGGCTTTCGCCGCCAACGGTGGCAATGCGACCATCGATCGTCATGGCCCATTTTGCGATCACCCATGGCAATCCGGATTGCACACGCTTCAGGAACGGCGCGTTCAAGTCCCCAGCCTCGGCACATCGCGTGCCCACCGTTACCTCGATCCCGGCGGCGCGCAGCTTAGCGATTCCGCCGCCCGAAACTTGGTCGAACGGATCCTCCATCGCGACCACCACTCGCCCAACCCCCACCTCGATCAGCGCGTCGGCACAGGGGGGTGTCTTCCCGAAGTGACAGCATGGTTCCAAAGTCACATAGGCGGTCGCGCCGCGTGCATCGGCCGGATTTGCAAGCGAGCGAATCGCAGCAACCTCGGCGTGCGGGCCACCGAACTGCCCGTGGAAACCTTGTCCGACCACGCAGCCATCGCGAACGATCACGCACCCTACCATCGGATTGGGCTCGACATGCCCTTGGCCGGACCGTGCCAAATCCAATGCGGCCTGCATGAACTGATCGTCCACTTTCGATACGCCCAGCGTCACAGTTACACCTTTGAAAGTGGACCGAACTGCTGGGCAGCGCGGCCCGGATCGTTACGACGAAAAATTGGGGCGTCCGCCGCGGGCAAGGTCGACCGCTGGCCGGGAGGCCACTGGCATTCGCGGGGGATTCCCGGCCGCCTACGCGTCGCGGCTCACTCTATCGACAAACCGTTGATCACTTTCGCTACGGGCGGATGCCTGGAACGGTGACCAACGAGGAATCAGTCCATTCCTGGAACCCACAACTTGCTGCCGCCACCACCGCCTTCTTCGGGTGCTGGCCCAGCAGGTGCACCGCCACCGTCGGGAGTCCACAAACCGCCTTGGGATCCGCCGCCACCTTGTGGTCCGGGTGGGGGACCACCACCGCGGGGCGATCCGTCTGGATTGATCAGACCGTATTGCATCAACAGTTGTTGCAAACGTGCCATGACCTCAGGTTCGTTCCCGTATTCGGTCGTCAATTTCTGCAGCGTGCTTTGGAAACCGGGACCGTCGCCGGCCGACAATCGCAATCCGACTTCGCTGAGCAACAGATTGGAAGTCGGGATTCCCTTGCTGACCGCAAACTCTTTGGCTTTCTCCAACAACTCCAACGCTTCCGAGCTGTTTTCGGCCGCGTTGACCAGCGACATGTACGCCAGCAGTTTGGCCGGTTGCTGTTCTTCGGTCAGTTCCGCGTCAATCAGACGTCCCGCCAATCGACGCGTGGCAGGCGTCGCCGAGACTTGCTGGGCGCGTTGCAACAGATAGATCAACGACTCGGAATTCAAACCCGATGGATCGACCAGGTTCAAGTCTTCGTTTGCGACCGATTCGATATCATCATCGCTAGGCTTGATCGGGTCCGGCGCTTTCAGGCCGGCTTGTTCGATCACCGACGCGACCACCGATTCGCTCTTCGAAACGATCGCATCGAACTGTTGCACCAGACGGACGACGGCGGTCCGTTCCAGCAGTTTCGATTCATCACCGACCAAATCTCGTAGCGAAGATCCGCCTAGCAACGGCAGTTTCAACGACAGGATCGCATCCGCCATGCGGGTCTCGGTCAGTTCGTTCTGCAGCTTTTCGGCTTCCGCGGGCTTTGCTTGGAAACGCAGCATCGCGATCGCTGGCTGGCAGGCGACCAACAGCGGCAATGGATCGCCTTGGTTTTCGGTCCAGGTCAATCCGCTGACTTCGGCATCGATGCGTGATCGTACTTCGTCGACGATATCGCGGCGAACTTCGACCGCTTCGATTCGGGCGGCGCGATCGGTTTGGCGACCATAGACAAAGACCATTGCGATGGCTTCGGGCACATCATCAACGGCCGGCAACTTGTCCAAGGATTCCGGTTTGTCGCGATCCAAAATTTGGAACCCTGACTTGGGCGGCACATCGTCTTCGCTGGTTCGCATGCCCTGCAACAGGTCGGCGGGCAGTGCCACGAAGCGAGCGTTGGACATCAGAGCCATTTCGACTTCGTCGGCTTGGTCGATGTCGGCTGACAACGTCAACGTTTCGACCGAAGCGTCCGGGGCACCTGGCTTGGCCAATGCCGACATCGCCAAGAATCGAGCTCGTTGTTCGAAGTCCAACGATTCGCAGGTGGACAATTTCTTCAGCAGATCGGACTGTGCGTCGGCATCGCCTCGCCAAATGGCACAGGTCAGCAGTCCAAGCAAAATCGCAGGCTGCTGCGGCACGCTTCGACGCAAAGATTCGAACTTGGATTCTGCCAGAATCACTTTATTGCTTCGCAGCAACGTGGATGCTTCGTCGAACCGTTCGCCCCATTCCGCATCTTCGGGACGCTGGATCGGTTCGGGAACCGCCTTCATCAACTGGCTGATCGACGGTGCCGAATTCAATTGTCGCAGCACGGTCATCGCGGTTTGGCCGCCCTGGTAGCCAGACGCCATCATGGCCAAGGTGGCGTAGACACGCGCGGTCAGGAACAGGCCGCCCTGGGCTAGCGAATAGGCCAGGACCGACGACACGTCCAACACAAAGGCGTCTACGTCGCGGCCACTTTCGGTCAGCGCCTCCAGCATCTTTGCGGTTGCTTTTTCGGGCTGCCCCTTGAACAGCAGTGCGGCGGCAAACTGCGTCAGCGCCAACGGGTTGCTGGGCTGCAACCGAATGAATCGCTCGGCATTCTCGGCCAACGAATCGTACTCGCGAAGATCCAACAACAACCGCCCGCGGACCGCCAACGCCCAAGCTGCATCGGGGTTTTCGGCAAGGATGCTCGACAAGCGATCGAGTGACGGGACAACCTGCCCCCCCTCGATCATGTTCATGACTTCGTCAAGCTCGTGGACAGAATCTTTACACTTGCAGAATTTGATCTTTTTGCCGCTTCCACAGGGGCAAATCGCGTAGGTATCGACGGTCATCAGGGAAGTTGGCCAAAGGGGGTCGGAAGAAATCCAGTTCGAAGCACCGACTCTACCATTTTTCCCGACTCTCGCCGACCACCATTCCCGGCGACCAAGACGCGATTCGCGGCGGCTATGATACGGCGGCCACCCGGCCAGAAAGATGCTGCCACCCGACCCGGCCAGCACTCCCATCCCCGCTGCCGACCGACCTGCGTCCAGTCGGACGAATCCCCTGACACCTCCACTCGCCATGCCGATGCCCAGTCTATTGATCGCCGGCGCCCAGAAATGTGGAACCTCGACGCTGCACGCCTGCCTGACCGCCCACCCGGATGTGCAAGCGGCGATCAGCCCCGACACTGGCAAAGAAGTCAAAGAAATCGACTTTTTCATGGACCACTGGTCGCGGGGCATCGATTGGTACCAGAGCCATTTCACCGATCCGGATCGAAAAGGGATCGACGCCACCCCCAATATGATCTGTTCACCGCTGGCACATTCCCGGATGGCTGCGTTGATCCCCGATGCACGGATCATCGTGACGCTTCGAGACCCTGTTGCCCGCGCCTTCAGCCAGTTCAACCATTACACGCAGGAACTTGACGAATCCCGCGACTGGGACTGGCTGCTGCCCGGCGCATCGTTCGCAGACAACATCCAGGCCGAATTCGAAACCACCCGCGCCAGTTGGTACGGGATTTTGAACCGAGGAATGTATCTTCAACAGATCGATTCTCTGCTGCGACACTTCCCGCGATCCCAAATCCATCTGATGGTGATGGAGCAGTGGAATGCGGATCCACAGCAGCATTTCGATACGATGTTGCAGTTCCTGGGCTTGGAACCACAGCGGTTGCCGACGATCGTATCGCACATGCGGCCCTACACGGTCCCACCACTGGATTCGCCCACGGCGGAGATCCTGCGCCAGCGATATCGCCCTCACAACGAAGCACTGTTTGAATTCATGGGCCAATCGATTGACCAGTGGGAATAGCCATGCCACGCCACGCCGACGACTGTCCGCATCGCAGTCGAATTGAATCCGTTGATCCGAACGATCGAAGTTCCGAAACAGCCCACTGCGGGTTGATCGCGACCGTAGCCGACTTCGCCAGCGGGGAATCGGCCACCGTCGATCGCGAAACCTGCCACGCATGTTGCCAGTCGTTTGTGCCCAGCCCCCAGGACTGGAATCCCGTGATCGCGTCGATCATCCACTCGATCGGCGAAACGTTGCTGCAGTCGTCGCCCGATGGGCCGATCGCAGACCAGGCTCGCCGGCTGTGCCGCCAAGCGATCGACCAGTTGCCCATCGTCTATCCCGACGAAGACGACTGTGTGGATGACGCCCAAATCGAACACTCACCCGTTCACGTTTCGGTCGACGAATTGGCGGCCGCGCTGCCAATTCCCATCCAGACCAAGCCTCCCGCCGATCCAACACGCGGAATCCGGTGGACCGTCGGAATGACCACGGCACCGCGACGCCAACCGACACTGACGCGGTGCATCCAAAGCATCACCGCCAGCGGTTGGCAGGCCCCGATGCTGTTCGTCGACGGCGAGGTCGAACTTACAATGGACGAACAATCCCAAGTCCGAATCCAACGCCCCCGCCCGATCGGCGCCTGGCCAGCCTGGTGCGAAACACTCCGCACGATGCTAAGCGATGCCCCCGATGCCGACGCCGATGCCGACGCCGACGCGGTGATGATCGTCCAGGACGATGTGCTGTTTCCCGCCGTTTCCAGCATCCGCGAATACGTGGAAATGGTGCTGTGGCCCCAGGACAGCGCCGGCATCGTGTCGCTGTACACATCCACCGAAGATATGCAATCCACGAACCATTGGCGGCCCCATCCCGGCCTTTGGCAATACGGCGCGCTGGCAATGATCTTCCCAACGGTGGTCGCACGGCAACTACTAAACGCGGCCGATCGGGGCGAACTGAATGTTGTCGATGGGAACGCCGGTATCGATACACGTATCGGGTACTGGGCCATCCAAAACGATATACCGATCTGGCATCCGTCGCCCAGTCTGGTTCAACACATCGGACAGGTCAGCAGCGTGTGGAACCATTCGCGAGCGGTTGGACTGCGTCGGGCCGACCGGTTCATCATGGACGAACTTGCGTCGGGTCCGAAGGACGCGACCGGTCAATGAACACGGGCGTGCTAGCGGCGAAATGCTCCTGCAAGGTACGGTGCAGGAACATGAACCCGCCGCCGACTCGGTGCATCAATCGATAGCGTCGCGCCTGTTGCAGAAATTGCGGCAACCCAGGTGGCAATTGACCGCTGAACCGCATCACGGTTCGCAGCACAACATGTTTCAACCATTCGAAACCACCGAACCAACTGCCCACACAGAAAAACGCCAGCAGCCCAATCGACAACCCGAGCGATACGGCATCGGCGGTCGTCCGCTCGCGAATCAACATCGAGATCAGGTACACCGTGACGCCAAGAGTCAACGCGGCCGCGGAGCCCACTTTCAGGGCGCTGATCAGCGACAAACGCATCCCCTGATTCAATCGTGTTTTGCCTTCGATCGTTGCCGGCACAATACCGCCGGTGATCCCGCCGCCTTCGATCCCCAATGTCGTTAGCACGATCAGGTAAATCCAGCGTCCGACCGACGGCGCGCACTCCGGTTGGTACCAAAAGTGCAAATTGGTTTTGTTCCAAAATCCATGAATCAACCAAACTCCCACCCCGACTAGCATGCCCACGAACATGCCACGCGCCGAGTTTCCCATGGACATCCCGACGGCCTCGACCGGACGAACCGCGGCAAACACTTCTTGGGATCGCCCATACGCACCGACCATCGCCGATGCCAATACGCCGGTGAACACCAGCAACAGAAACATGGGGACATGCTGCGTGATCGAATAGGCAGCCAGCGTCATCAACAGCCAGAAAGCCAAAAACAGCAACGCCTTTTTCACTCCATGCGCTGCGACCGCCATCCGCGATGCCAATTCCGCCTTGGGGACTTCAAAGCAAGGCTCTAACAGGCCCACCCCCACAAACCAGACCATCAACATCGGCGTCACACACCATCCCAGCCCGTGCTCCAATGCGTCGAAGGAATCGTCGCTGATGCCGGCCAGCGTCCAGAAAAAGATCGTGGTGACCAAGCCCGATAGGGTTCCAAAAATCAGCGACACCGACACGCTGTACGCAAAGCGAGACCAGGTCGATGTCAGGTCCGTCGGCTGCAGATTTTCGATCATGAAGATCGACTCTCGCTTGGATTGAACGATTTTGGCCAAACGATGCAGTCCCGCCAAACATTCCTGGGGCGTGTAGCTGTCCGTTTCCTTGGATCGAGTCCGAATCATTCGATCGATGTATCGATCGAAGACCATCGCCTGACATTGATGTTGGGATTCAAAGTGCATCGATTCCTGCGCATCCACTTCATTGAACGCCTCCCGCATGATGCCAAAGATCAGCGGTGAACGGGCCAGGTTCAGAAGGTCGGGATGTTGCTCCAGTTGTTTCGAAAGTGTCACGCTGGCTGGCCCACCATCCGACAACGCCAAATGAATCTGTTCTTCACTGAGCGGTTGCAGACAAATCGCCCCGGCCAATCGAACCGGTTGAACCAGTTGATTGAATTCGTCAACACGACAGCACACGACGATTCCGGGCACACCCTGGTGGTCCAAAAAGTCGTTGATCGCCTCGACGCATCCGTCACGCAGATTTTCGGCAGTCTCGTCCAGACCATCCAGCATCAGGATCAGTTGTTCGGTATCAACGAATCGCCGACCGTGCTTGCTGGCGACGTGATACTTGCGGCTCATTTCATCTTCGATCCAGTCGACCAGCGAACCGAATTTGGAGTTCCAAGTGGAAAGGTGCAACACCACTGGCACAGGCTGATCGGATTCCGTTTCACACCAATCGACTAGGCCTGCGGTCAATTCCAACAAGGCGGTCGTTTTGCCGGCGCCGGGATGCCCCAGGATCATCAACGATTGGCGAGTCCGCTGAAAAACGTCCATGATACGATCTCCCGATTCGACAAAATCGGTTGTCGGCAACGCACCAACATCGACCGAATTCCACGAATCGGCGACCACATCGCTGCAGTCCGCCATCGCTAACTCGATCCGCTCGGATCGCTGCAGCGAACTGTCCAACAAACCCGTGACCCAGAACTGTTTGACACGATCCAACAGGGTTTGCAGATGGCGAACCATCGCCGTTTCGGCAGCGGTGTCACCTTTGGCGCCGCGCCGGCGTCGTCGCGATTCCAGGTCAAAAGTCCAATCGTTGATTCGGTCTTGGTGCGAGTGCAGATTCCAAGGCAAGGGCAATACGATGCCCGCCGGCTGTTGATCCAGAAATTTGCGAGCGTACAACCCGCGTGTTTGATCCCCATGTGCACTTTGCGTGGTCGCCGACGCTTCGCCAAAGGCGGCTTGGATGTCGGCGCCGCTGGCCAGTGCGCCATAAAACACGATCGCAAACTGAGTCGCCACTTCGTCGTTGATCGCACGACTGGTCGCGATCACGCAGGGTACATCGGCCGCCCGCAATCCTTCGGCCTGCCCCTCGGTGGAACACCCATTCAAAAAGACAAGCTTCAAACCCGACTGATGCCCCAACAACTGGGCGAACCCCAATGCACCAGCCACTTGGGTATCGCCCTGAACGTCTTCCAACAGCAGTTCCATTCCGTTGGCGTGCCCCCCGTAGTGGAACGCGACGATGCGATTTCGATATCGTTGAAAAGTTTGCGTGATCTGCATCAGCGTGGGGTGGTCCAAAATGATCACCTCCACAACATCATCGAACCGCCAAAACAAGTCACGTATACCGCTGGATTCCTTCTTGAGGTTATCAAGATCGCGGCGGGGATCGGCAAACGCCAACAACACGATAGGTCGGGTCGATCGGTTCATGTTCTATCCATCCATTGGGAAAGGACTTGTCCAACAGCATCCGATCGAAAGTAAGCAAAATGGTGACAATCCACGGTATGGATCCGAAGATCTTTCACCGGCACTGACGTGACACTGGACGAGTTGACTATCAAGTCGTGGCCATCGGCAAACAAGACCCGAGCGCCGAGACCGACCCCGACAAGCCCGGCCGCGATCCATCGACTGGACCAGTCGTCGGCGGATGCCTGATTGGGATCTGCCACTTGATACAGTCCGGCGATCACTTCGTAGGGCAACTTTGGATCGACCGCACCGGCGGCGGCTTCGAGACCTCGCAAAAATCCGGAACCTGGAACCAAGTCAGCCAGCGCGGCTGCGTCACTTTCCAATTTTTTCAGTGCCGCGCTGAAGAACAACGCGGCTGGATGGGGCCCGCCCAAGTTCAAGATCGCGGTGCCGATCCAAGGCAATGCTGACTTTGCCTTCATCAGCGCCGTCCCATCATTGGGGACTCCCGCTAGAAAACAACGATCCACCCACGCGTGGCCACCAAACTGCTCGATCAACGACCGGGCCAAGATCGCTCCCATCCCCGTCGCCAACACGTCCAACTTCATTCCGTCATCGGCAGCGATCCCGGCATCCACCAAGGCCTTGGCCAACTGCTTGGCCGACTCGGCAATCGGCGTATGAAATGTTTCGAAATCGAAAACCAACACAACTTCGTAGTCCGACATTTCGTCGCCAACGATTTCCTGAAGATCGTCCAGCGCCGCCTGACTGGATGACGAGAAACCATGGACGACCAACAAGACCCGTCGACCATCGCTGGGGCCAGCGTTCGGATTGTCAGCGGCCGTCCAAGTCCGGTACCGAAGTTGCCCATGCGGTGAATCGACCGTGCGTTCACCACGCAGCAGCCGATCTGTTCCAACGTCGTCGGCGGGGACCAAGCGAACCGCATGCAGCCCCAGCTCGGGCGATTCCCAGTCGCAAACCTGATACAGATACAAGCGGATCGTTCTTAGCAGACCACGCCGGACCGCTTGCACCGGTTCGTGATCCCCAGCCGGTTCCCCATTCGCGGCGGGCGGCAACCAAGACACCGAAATGTCGGCCAGCGAATCTCCCTGTCCGACCGGGTAAGCACAGCCCGCGTCCCACGCGATCGCCATCCATCGTCCACGGCCTTGCGTCGCTTGGCCGGCAACAGGCTGGTCGACACCACTGGATCCGGCGATGGAAATCTGAATCGGTCGATCATCCGAGATCAATTCCATCGCATCCGGATCCGCCGTGATTTCAATCGCATCACCGACCGGGGTTGCGCATCGTTTGGCGGCAAAGGCGAACGGTCGCAGCGCACCGGATTCCCACAGCGGACCGCTGGGTCGATCCCGTCGCTGGCTGGGCATTGCGTCCTGGCCGGCGCCGTTGTGCTGCGCGGGATCATCGTGGACCGAACGAGCCGCCGAGTGGCTGGACACCACCTGCACCTGGCAATCGAATCCCTCGGGCGCGGTAACGGACGTGTCGTAGGCGTCGATCCAAACGCTGCTGCCGCCTGCCAATGTCTGGGCGCACTGCGAATCCGGCTTGGCGACCACATACTGCTGGACCACGGCTGTCCAGTCGCTGGTGGCGTCTTGTTTCCTGCGAGCTCCCAGCGCCCGTGAACCCGCCATCGCCTGATTCAATAGGTGGTCCAGTGCCGAACCGGGCGCCATGCTAGAGCGTGTCGCCGTATTCGTTGGGATTGCCAACCCATCCTGTTTCAGCACGTCAAAGTCGGTTTCCTCGACCGTGGCGATGACCTTCAAGGATTCACGAACCTCGACAAAGCAGTTGGCCTGGTCCGCATCCTGAGGCAACATAAACACAATCTCGAGGTCCGACATATCGCGGCCAAACCATAACGCGGATCCCGGCCCGACGCGTTTGCGATTCCCGGGTGCCGTTAATTCGGCAGTCAACGGAATGATGGCGTAGTCGTGTCCGAAACTGATCGCTTCGACGAACACCGGCTGATCACTGTGGTTGACCACCTCGATCGCGATGGGTGTATCGATTTCCACGATCGGCAGTCCCTCGGCCGTGGTTGGCACCGGTCGCACTGATCGAACACGTCGCCGTTTGTCGTCGCTGGCGGGGTCGGCTTCGCCAGCGAGAAAGAACTGCACCGATATTTTGCCATCCAGCGCCGAATCGGGCGATGCATTCGATAGGCCCAGGGCGTTGTTGAATCGGCAGATCGCAGCCAGGTTTTGGACGACCTTGGATACGTCGGCGATGTCACTTGGTTCCACTAGCGATCGACCGTCGGCACCTCGCAGCTGCAATTGCGATCCCGATTCGACGATACAGAAATCGGCGCCGTCTGTGTGATGGGAATTGGGCAGCTGGTCGACCGACTGTGCAACCTCGATGTAGGGATCAATATCGTTTGCCCCCAGTCGCCGGATCAACGCCGCCCGGACTGCCGAATCAGAGACCGCGACAGCAACCTGATGCCGGCGTGGCGAACTGCTAGGAATGGGCATGGGGACGCGGCCGTGCAAGACGGCTTCACCGGTTTCGACCCTACAGACACTGTGAACCGATCCCACATTGATCACGCGCAGACGACCGATGGGGACGCTGTTGGCGAATGTCTTTGCATCGGGCGAATACACATCCATCGATTGCCCGACCACCAATCCATGCACCGCCCCCCCGTCGACCCAAACGCGATCCTGATCCACTCGGCTGATCAACAACGACGTATCACGTCGCGGCCTGACGCCGCCGAACAGGATTCGATCACGATCCCCTTCGCATTGCGGCGATTGACTTGGATAGCGATTGAGAACTTCATACTGCACGCGCTGCTGCAAATCGCGATAGGTGGTCGTTTGACCATCCGAAAGGCTCATCAATTCTTTGGCTAAGAACCAGGTGAACGCCCCGTGCTTTTTGACAGCCTTGGCGAGCGAGTTCGCATCCGCTGCGGGTTCGGCGTTCCCTGCATTCTTGGTCGCCGTCGGCGAATCGGTTTCGGTGGTCGATGCTGGGACATCGCAGTCGACCGGCGGCGAAACGTTGATCGTGTACTCTTCGGCGAATTCGAAGTTTCGGCAGGCCGCCAACAACACGTACTTGCAATTTCCCGAGACCGAATCCTGGTCATCGTGGGCGCTACGGGTTGCGGTGGAATTCAAGTCAATCTGATTCCCGCTGTTCCAATTCGCGCCCTTCAAACGATGGGCGTTCCAATCATGACCGGGGCCAACCGGCAAACCGGTCTGGCCGGGGGGGCGAATTTGTGGCTGGTTCCGCAAATCGACGGGCCCCAACCGGCGTGTTCCCAGCGAATCAATGCTGCGGGTGCCGCTGCCCGAATGACAGCAGTCCAGAATGATCGTGACGTTCTCGGTATAGGACGTCAGTTCACCTAGCCACTGAGCCAGTTCCCAGTCCTTGATGTCATAGACGTCACCGACCCGACTGTCGTAGGGAACAATGGTTTCGTCCAAACCATCGGGTTGGGTGCCGGAGGCATCACGTGCTCGGCTGCCATGACCAGAATAGTGAAACACAAACGCCGGCTCAGGATCCTTGCCGCCCGATTGCCGCCACTGCTTCGCACGATCAATGAACTGTGTTCGAAAGGCATTCGTGATGGCGTCGCGAGTGGCCGCCTGATTGGTCAACGTCAGAACGTTTTCATCGGGAACGCCAAAACGATCCTGCAACACCCGGCGCATCAGTTCGACGTCGTTCACACAGCCTCGCAACCCAGGCATCTTCGGCCAAAGCCAGTCATCGATCCCAATGATCAACGCAAACAGGGGAGACAAACTTGGCATGAGCTACGATTCCGCTAGGTGAATGTTGACCACTTCGGATTGGGTGGTCCGTCGGTGCCTGAACCATTCCACCCAAAACCACGATCCGGTTGCCCAACGACCGAAGGATTGCAATAGAATCCACAGCACGACACCCACTTTTGGGCATCCCCCCATCCAACGGCCTAGGCTGACGCGGAACGTTGGGCTGCCATGGAACGGTCGGCAAGTCGGGTGGCTGCAGTGGTGTGCTGCACTGGTCATTGAGTGGTAGAACTCTCAGCAGCTAGACTCTACCTTGCCGGGGGGCACGACACCAATCCGCAGAGTGCCTTCTGTACAGTAATGGATGTCGTACGCGAACGACGAACAGCAAATGCCGGAGCATCGGATGCCCGCACGCGATCTAGCCTTTTGAACTCGGATACAATAGCCGCATCATGCCTGCACCCGATGATGCTTCCGATCCCACCGACCCGTCCTTTGTCTCCGGACTTAGCGAGCGCCCCAAAATGAGCGTCGGTTCGGATGCCGAAGAACCAACGCAAGTGAACGCGACGTCGGCCGACACCGAAGCGCCTCCCGATAGCGATCTGGATGGCGACCATCTGCTGCGTCAACATTCCCAAACACGATCCATCGGTCCCGATGGGGTCGCCAATGATGGGTCGTCCAGTTTCGAGACCAACGGGCTAGAGAAGAACTTCGGCCCCGCCAACCGATACACGATCATCGAAGAACTGGGGGCTGGTGGATTCGCGCGAGTCTACCTGGCGATCGACAATAGCCTGGAACGCAAAGTCGCCATCAAAGTCATCCACGCGCACCGGTCGCGACGTGAAATTGATGTGATCCGATTCATGGCCGAGGCCCGGACCCTGGCCAGTTTGGACCATCCCAACGTGGTGCCGATCTATGACGTCAGCAACACCGATGGACAACTGTACGTCGTCACCAAGTACATCAACGGGGAAACGCTTTCCGAACGGATCAAACGATCACCACTGTCGATCACCGAATCGATCGCATTGATCAAATCGGTTACCGAAACGTTGGCCGGCATCCACAGCGCCGGCGTGGTTCATCGTGATATCAAACCGGCAAACCTATTGATCGACCGGGATGAACAGTGCTTTGTCAACGATTTCGGTTTGGCGCTGCGGGAAGATCGGTGGGAAGGATACGTCGGGCGGGTCGGCACGATTTCGTACATGAGTCCCGAGCAAGCGCGCGGTGAAAGCCACTTGGTGGATGGCCGCAGCGACCTGTACAGCCTGGGCGTGGTGATGTACGAAATCTTGACCGGCAGACGCCCCTTCGTTGCCAGCGAAGCGCAACAAGTCATCGACCTGATTTGCCATGCCGATCCGAAACCGCTGCGTCAACGCAATCCAAACATTCCCAAAGAACTCGAACGCATGTGTCTGCGTTTGTTGTCCAAGCGGGCCACCGAACGCTATCTGATCGCGCAGGATTTCGCCAACGATCTCGAACACTTCATCCAGCACCAGTCCAACACGGATTCTCTTTCGTCCGTGACCCCTGATCGGGCAGAGATTCGCCCGGGCGAATCATCCACGTCGACCTTCGACGCATTCGTCGGCATCGTTCCACGGGGCCTTCGTTCGTTTGAATTCGAAGACGCAGCATTTTTCCACAAACTGTTGCCAGGCCCCTACGGCCGCGATGGCGTACCCGACAGCATCCAGTTTTGGCGTCGCCGAATCGAATCGACGGATCCCGCCGAAAGTTTCCGTGTTGGTGTGATCTACGGAACATCAGGATCGGGAAAATCGTCGTTCGTCCAGGCGGGCCTATTGCCGATCCTGGTTCGATCAGTCACCACCGTGATGATCGAATGCTCGGGAGACCGGACCGAACAACAACTGCTTCGCATGCTGCGAATTCGCTGTGCCGAGATGCCGACGGACTTGGATCTAGTCGCCAGTCTTTCGTGGCTCCGCCGCGATGACTCCCACACCGATCGCCAAAAAGTACTGATCATTTTGGACCAGTTTGAACAATGGCTGCACGCGCGGGGCGACGAAGAACGGGCCGAACTGATGCTGGCGCTTCGTCAGTGCGACGGAAACAATCTGCAGTGCATCTTGCTGGTCCGCGATGACTACTGGATTGGCGTTAGCCGACTGGCCGACCAGTTGGAAATCGACCTCGTGCGACGACACAACCTAGCGATGGTCGATTTGTTTGACCGTCGGCATGCACGGCGAGTCTTGGCCGAATACGGATGTGGCTACTCACGATTGCCCGCTCGACTGGAAGATCTGACGTCCAGCCAAAAAGCGTTTTTGGACAAAGCGATCGACGGGCTGGCAGAGAAAGAAAAAATCGTCCCCGTTCAGTTGGCCACCTTTGCCGAAATCATGAAGAGTCGTGATTGGGACCTCAAAACGCTGACCCAAATGGGAGGCACCGAAGGCGTCGGGATTCGATTCCTAGAAGAATCCCTTGGCGAATCAGCAGCCCCCGGGATCCGAGCCCATTTGGGTGCGGCGGAGTCCATTTTGATGGCCCTCTTGCCCGAGGCAGGGACGAACATCAAAGGAGCCATGCGTTCCGAATCCGATCTACGTTCGGTGACCGGACACTCATCGGAGTCGCGCAACTTTGACCAAGTCATCTCGATCCTTGATGGCGATCTGCGACTGATCACACCGACCGACCCGCTAGGCGACTCGATCGACGATCAATCATCGAAAGAACGCTACTACCAACTGACGCATGACTTTTTGGTGCCAGCAGTTCGGCGCTGGCTGGAACGGCGTCAGCAGCAAACGATCCAGGGACGCGCAGCCCAACGGCTATCGAATCAAACGGACGTTTGGATTTCTCGCCCCGAAAAACGCAACCTTCCCAATTGGTGGGAATGGATGTCGTACTTGTTCCTGACCTCGAAGTCGCATCGAACCGCGAATGAACAGCGGATGATGGCCGTTTCGACCCGACGCCACACCATCGGATCGACCGCGTTTTGTCTGGCAGCGGCGATCGCTGGGCTGGTCGGTTTTGAAGCCTATGGCAACGCCAAGGCAAATGCTTTGGTCGAACAATTGGCGACCGCCGATACGACCAATGCACCGGAGATCCTAAACAGCCTGCAGGACTACCAGCGCTACAGCACGCCGGCGTTGGAAAGAATCGCCGAGGATTCGCCGGTCGACACGAACGAGGGACTGCACGCCCGGGCTGCGCTTCTTCGGCATCATCCCGATGATCAAGAAACACTTGACGAACTGAAAGACCATATTCGTTCGATCGACATTCAGCAATTGTCGTTCTTGAGAAGTGAGTTGCAACAGAATCCCAAGCTTTCCGAGATCAACGAACAGCTTTGGCAATTCCTGGGCGACGAAAGCCAACCCGATTTGCAACGACTACGTTCGGCAATGGCGCTAGCGACTTTGGACCCGCCCATCGGTCCTAAGTCGCGTGAGCGATGGCAGCCGATACAGACTTTCTATATTGAACAGTCGATTCGTCATGCGATCGAGCAACCACGAGACTACAACGCGGTGGTTTCGGCGTTGGCCAGCGCCAGCAATGTTGCGGTCCCCGAGTTAGCGAAAATCTATCGCCAGGACAAACCGAGTCAAACGCGACAAGAATCTCTGAACATGCTGCAGGATTTGGTCGCCGATGACTGCGACGCGTTGGTCGACCTTTTCTTGGATGCCAACACCAACCAAGTCGAATCTTTCCTGCCGCTGGTTGATCGCTATTCAGCCACTTTGCTGGAACCCCGAATGCGGGCCGTGATCGACACACCGATCCATCCAGATTCGACACCACGAAGTTGGCAGGCGGCATCCAACCGCCAATCCAACGCGGCCGCCTACCTATGCCGACTCGGGATCATTGAACCCTGTTTGCCGCTGCTTCGCCAAAGCGATCACGCCAACACACGCAGCGGTATCATTCACCGGGCGGTCAAAATGGGTGTTTCTCCAGCGGCGATTCTGAAATTGTATGATCAACAGGACGACGTCCATGTGCAGACGGCGCTCCTGCAAATGCTGGGAACTTCGGCTTGGTCGGCCGACCATCAAGGCGAATCGCTGCCCAAGGGAAACATCGACCTACCGGATGCTGACCTCATCAACCGCTGCAGAAAACTTGCACGCGAAACCTTCCTGTCGGCCGCGGATCCAGAACAACATTCAACATCGCGCTGGTTGCTGACGCGATTAGACGATGGCCAGACCGCAAGGGATTGGATCAAAGAACAAGAACTTCGCATTGCCGAACAGCCCAAAGATGAATCGTTGCGTTGGTCGATCAATCCGAAGGGGCAGACCATGATCCGCATCGATAACGGGGACCATCCGTTCGAAATCTCGATGACCGAAGTCACGCTGGAACAGTTCAAATTGTGGCGTCATCCGGACCATGTGAACCCGACGATGGCTCCGGACCCCAATTGCCCGATGATCCAGGCAAGGTGGTTCGACGCTGCGGATTACTGCCGATGGCTAACGACCGAAGCAGGGATGGGTGAAGAGGATCAATGCCACCCGCCAACCAAAGAGGAGCAAGAAACCGTCTTGCTGTACGACGACTACCGTTCGCGCAAAGGCTATCGTTTGCCGACCGCAGACGAATGGGAGACCGCCTATTTCGGTGACGCCAAGACTCGTTTCGACTATGGGCACGATTATGAACTGGCCAATGAATATGCCCGAGTCGACGATCTGAACCTACAACATGCCCAGGTGGTCGCCGGCCAAAAACCAAATCGAAACGGACTATTCGACATGGTTGGCAATGTCAGCGAATGGTGCGTCGGCCCGACCAATGACCAGAAAGGATTCGGACTTCGCGGCCCTGAATGGGACGCGAGTTTGGAACGCGTGGTGCGGTTGTTGCGCGAGGGTGACTCGGCCCCCGGGATTCGCTACTACTCGATCGGTTTCCGTGTTGCCCGGTCAATTCCTTAGACACGGCCGATCGGTTGTGTGGTCGCCACGACAAAAAACCGTGGCTGATATTCGCAGAAGCTCTGTCATGAACGTTGCACCGCCCATCCGGCCAGCGTACCATCACCCAAGCAGGGGCCATGACACGATTTTCATTTCATTCAACGAGGCCGACCGATGTGGGATACAAACCGAGAGATCATTCTGGGCAGTAGCGGAAATCGCGCCGCCCCAATGGGGACTGCGATCTGGGAATACGATGGCAGTGGTTGGGAACTGAAGTTTTTGCGTGCAGAAAATGGCGGGGTCGCGGGAGAGTGTCCTAGCGTCGCTGGAAAGTTCAAAGGCCAACTACGCGCCACCCCGTGTGTTGAACCGGCCCTGGCTTGAACAATGCCGTCGAAAGATGCCCGTTTCGAATCGACGTTCGTCGACACGGGCAATCGGAATCAGCGACCTGCGACTTCGTTCGCCGGTTGACCGGTGCATCGGCGGCTGCATGCCAGGTGGATCAATCCGCCTGTGAGATCTGCGTCCGTCGGTCACCACTTTCTGCCCCCGAGTCCAACCCGGTCATCGCTTCGCTTGTCCTATCCGCATGCGAAATCGACTTCCCAACCGCCGAAACCAACCAACCGGCGGGACTGCTAAAGCACTGGGCCGCCAAGGCAATCGAAAACGAAGGCTTCGACCGCGTTGTCCCAACGACGATGACCTGCGACGTCATCCTAGTCTGCAGCCAGCAAGATTCGAATGCTGACATCGCAGCCACGGTCCACGGCATCCTCGATCAATCCGACGTGCAGTCTTGGATCCACTTGGTGGGCCCGAGCGCCACGCTCGATCGGCTCTCTGACTTCGATCATCATTGGCGGGTGAAACAGCATCCGGCCGAAACCTCCGCCGCGCCCTGGCAACAGATCGACCAGCTGCTGCCTTCGTTGAAGTGCAACTACGTCGCCTTTGCGGATACCCTGACCGGCCGCTACCCACGCGATTTGACGGCACTCATTTCGCGGATGCAGGAACATGGCGGCGAACTGCTGACGGAAACGACCGAAGACGAATGCTGCGTGGTCGTCCGCAGATTCTCGCTGTTGGAAAGCGGCGGGCTGGACCGCTACCACCCTCGCGCCGACCTGGAACTGATCGCTCGATTTTCGGCCGAGGATCGAGTGATGGATCCGGGCGAAAAGAGTACGGACCGGACCAGTTTGGGACTTCGCGACAGCGATGGCCCCCAACTTGCCACCATCCATCGCAATGCGGTTCCCCAGCTGCAGCCTCGTCATCGCTGCGACGTCGTGCTGCCGTTTCGTGATTCGCTGGACTATGTCACTGAATCGGTGGTTGGCCTGCTGCGTCAAACTGGTGCCGAAATCACCATCCATCTGGTCGATGACGATAGCCAAGGATCAACGAACGATTTCTTTCGCAGCCTCAGCGACTATCCCAACATCCGGTTCTATCGAAACTCTCGTAACCTCGGCCCCTTTGCGACGTTCAATAACATCGCCGCAAACTCCGACGCCGAATTCATCGCCGTTCAGGATGCCGACGACATCAGTCTGCCCGAGCGAATTGCGAAAAGCTGTCGACTGCTGACTTTGGCGCAAGCCGACATGGTCGGATCCGCCACCGAACTGTTTGGCGACCCTACGATCGTCATCGGCGCATCGAACAAGACCAACACCGATTCGAAAGGCCGAACACGCTACCTGCGCACATCGCGATATCCTCGCCACGATGCCAGCGGTTACTTTCTAGAGAACCCAACGCTGGTGGTCCGCACCGAGGCGTTTCGTCGACTGGGCGGTTACGGTGATTTTGGCGAAGGGAAACGGAATCGAACTGGCGTCGATACGGATTTTCAATTGCGCGCCCACTACGGCGGTGCGTCGATCATCGTTTCCAACGAAGTTCTGGTCCGGTACCGCTGCCACCGCGAATCAGCAACCCAGCACAGCGAT
Source organism: Rubripirellula lacrimiformis (assembly GCF_007741535.1). NCBI lineage: Bacteria > Pseudomonadati > Planctomycetota > Planctomycetia > Pirellulales > Pirellulaceae > Rubripirellula > Rubripirellula lacrimiformis. Next base: position 1,581,352 of record NZ_CP036525.1, on the reverse strand, counting down.
TCGGGTTTCGGCAGCATCGCCAATCATGAATCGCACGCCGAAGTGCGCCGACGTTTGATGCGGTATCGTTCCACACGATTCTCGCCCCGGTCCTTCGGCGCCCTAGGCGACGCGTCCGGAATCACTGTTCCCCTTTCGTTTTAGCGAGCGTGAACGAACACGCGGCATCTGGCGACGTCGATTGCATCGAACAGGGTTTCGCTAAAACGCAGCGGTCTCTTTGTACTCGGTCGGTCTGACGGAAACCCACCGCCGTCTGGGCTAAACTGGACGTCGACGATCCGTACGGCACTTTGTTTCGATTGCCCCGTTTGTTGGCCAGCGTGATGCCTGATTTAGAATCCGATGCACCGACAGTCAAGAAACCCCGACCGAGTCTGCGTCGGCGACTGATGCTGCTAGCCGGCGTGATGTTCATCGTCGGCGTGCCGGTCTATATCGAACTGACCTTTCGTCGCCCGATCGGCTCGGGCCCGGCCGGCCCCAGCGTCGATGCCGCTGAATTCGATGCCCCGTGGACCGAGCGTTCGATAAAACTGGTCGGGATTGGCGACAGCATCACAAGAGGCCTGGGCGCTAAGAACACCAGCCACACGTTCTTTCAGCGGCTGCGTACCAATCCGCCGGACGAATATCAGGACATGGTCGGCAAATCGTTGTCGTCAGTCCTGCCTAACCTGAGTGCTGAAAACTTTGCCGTCTCGGGATCCACATCTCTGGACCACGCCGACGTGATCGCCAACCAATTGCCCACACACTCCGGCGACACTTTCGGATTGGTCGTGATGACCACCGGTGGCAATGACCTGATCCACAGCTATGGTCGCCGGCCGCCTGCGGAAGGTGCCATGTACGGGGCGACAACCGAGCAGGCCGAGTCTTGGATCAAAAGTTTCCGCACACGGCTGGAAACGATGATGGTTGGTATCACCGAAAAGTTTCCGGCCGGATGCGAGATCTTTCTGGCTGATATCTATGACCCGACCGATGGCGTCGGTGATGCCCCCAGCATTTTCTTGCCGCCATGGCCGGACGGATTGGACATCCATGCCAAGTACAACGATGTCATTCGCGAAGTTGCCGACCGACACGATCATGTTCACGTCGTTGGGCTGCACCAGACATTCCTGGGACACGGATCCCACTGTCGCCAATTCTGGCGATCGAACTACGACGCCGACGACCCGCATTATTGGTTCTATAGCAATATCGAAGACCCAAACGACCGCGGCTACGATGCGATCCGCCGCGTCTTTTTGAACGCGATCGTGCAGCAAAGGTCGCGGCTGACGTCGATGCATCAGCGGGTTGTTGATTGAGTGAGCCGCGGCACGTGAGCACACGGGCCAACGCCGGATCCCTAGCTGCGAAGCAGCGACAGCCTTTTGCCGGTGGCCACCGGAGCCACTCGATAGAAACGCATCCTTTTTCCCCTGCCTAGATCGCCGCCGTTGGCGGCGATCTAGGCAGGGAAAAAGACCAGTGTCTGCAGACACCGGGGGCCGGGGGCCGCCGGCAAAAGGCTGTCGCCACTACGTGGCTGGAAAAATCAAACTTGAACAAGCGATCAACTGATCGAGCCAACTACCTGTCACGGTGACAAAGTAGGCGGCATTGGCCGAACGTCCAGCGAATCACGGGTACGACGCGTCCGTTTCGCACATTTAAACCGTACGGGTTTTGGTGAACCAGCCGGTTACCCAGACGACTGCTACCACGGCCATCGAATAGCCGGCCAATGAGTGCCAGAAGATCAACTGGTGCATTTGGTCGGTCGATGGGAATGGCAACATGCAGACAAACACGGTCGCGATGGTCAACAGGCCGGTGACGACCAACCCCCAAAAACCAAAGGACCGCAGTCGATTGGACGATGGGTGCTGGGCCATGCCGATCAATCCCACCACGGCATAGGCGGGCAAGACGAACACCATCGCGCCGCTGGCCGCCATGTGCGCCAGCAACACTTCTGCGCCCAACGGATGCCCGCCCAGTGATGGCAGCGCCGTCAGGGTCAGCACGACGACGATCACCAATAGAGCCAAAGCCAAAATTCGATTCAGTAACAGCATCATGCCTGGGGTCCTCCGCTGGTGGGTTGCCGATAGAACAAACGACTGCCAAGCATCCCCAGCCCGACGATGATGACGGCCAACAGGGTCGCCAACGACCCGGCAACGAAGTACTTGAACGTCTTGCGACCACCGAACATTTGGTTCCAAGCTTGCCGTTGCACCGGATCCACTCCTTGCAGCGACGCCATCGTGATCTTGGTCCCGTCACCGGCGACGGGGCCGATTGCGGTGACGGTCGAAGCAAAAATCATCCCGCCGTCGGAATGACATTCGGTACAGCCCTGGGTCCCCAAGGACCAACCGGCTGGCCGCACGTTGTGAGCCATCGGCCAAGCAACCATTCCCGTCGATGCGTCATCGACATCATCCAACTGGCGCAGCTTCGGTGGGCCCTTCTCATCAGCCGCATCATCCGCATCATCCGATCCCTTTTCAGCTGCCTCGGATTCCAGAGCGTAGACACGGCCGCTGGAAACGTAGACGACCGTGACAGGGCCGGATTCGGCCGCGGCGGGCTTTTCGCTTAGCTCGGACTCGATGGCCATCAAGGCCGTGGCAACCTTCTCTTGAAACTCGGCTTCCCCCAATTCGGCCTGCCGCTGCTGCACCTTGGCTTGTTCGTCCTCGTCCCACTGATCGGGCTTTACCTTCGCTCGATCGGCGCCCAACAACTCGGTCAACTCAGACGACTTTAACTTGGGCTGCAGGATTTCTTCGACAAAGTCGCTTCGCACACGCAGCGACTTGCGAGTCCATTGATAGACATCTTCGGGATTCAGCGGCACGATCGACTGGTCTTCCTGCAGGGTTCCCCAGTAGGCAGGCCACATCGCTTTGTGCGGATAGACTCGCCCGTCATCCCGGCGAGTGAACACGTTGCCGACGATGGCTGGCAGTTCGCTTCCCGTGCGATGTCCTTTTTCACCCAGCCCGTGAGCCAGCGAGGTCATCATCCGAACGGCTTCTTCACGCGTCGCCGGTCCACTGTGACAGGCTGTGCAGGCGAGTTTTTCGAAGTGAATCGGTGGCAACCCTTCGTGCAACGGTTTCGGTGCCCCCAGTCGCCCGGATCGCATCAACGCCGTGCCAGCGAAGTCCGAATCCAGTTCGGATTTCGATTCCAGTTCGGATTCCGGGGCCCCCAAGTGACAGCCTTGGCAGGACAGCGTCTGGATTGCCCAGGGCTGCGAGTGATCTTGGCCCACGAATCCGCGGCTGATGTCGTGGTCGATTCCGTTGCGGTGACAATCGGCACAGTCCATCCCTGCACGCAGGTGGACGTCTTCGTCATGGATCCAACGTTGCTCGATCCCGTCGTCCCCCACCGTCCGTTGACTGTGGCATTGATAACAGGCGTTGGATGTTGGCTGACGAACCAGATCAACAAACACCGTCCCGTCCATGGCAAAGTTGCGTGGGTCGTAGGTGACCACGGGCAGCTTGGATTGGATGGCTTCGTCGTCGGGGTCCGATCCATCTTTGATCCGCGATACAGATCCTTTTATTTCGCCCAAACGCAGCGCGGCGGTCGGTGCCCACGCAAAGTTTTCGTCTTCGATTTGTGCACGGCGAGCACTGATGTCGTACACGCCGGGCATGGCATGACAGGCCAGACAATCAATTTCCAAGGCCCCCGAAAATGCCCAGCGATCACCGATCGTGGCCGCCGTATCGGTTGGCTGCGCGGAAGCGTCGTCTGCGTCGTCGGCAGCAGTGGAGGGCGGTTGCGCAGAAGCCAGTTGCCGCTCCGCTTCGCCAACTCCGCCGCCCGGAAGTCGGCCACCAAATTTATGGGTCATCGCCCAGGCCGAAATCCCGACGTCGCGTGGGTCAAACGAATGGGACCAATCGCGATAGGTCAGCGGCAGCTGAGTCCCCGTGCGGGCGTCGGTCCAGATCCACGGTTCACCGTCGCGGCCCGGCAGAGCGGAAACGTCGAATGCGTTGAAGTGCCAACCGTGCGAAATCGACTGGTAATCGTGGCAACGACCACAGGTATTCAGAGGCGAATAGGGCAGGGTCGATTCGCTGGTGATCTTGCGATTGTTGATGTCGTACAGGTCGATGTGGTGCAGGTATCGGGCATCCCCGTCGCTGCGGGCTCGATCGCCCCCCGCACCGCGAGCGACTGAAAACGTCGTTGACAGCACCGTCATCACCCCTAGCATCAGAATCGTGGGGGATGGGAATGCGTTGGACATCGCTGGCATCTCGTCTAGGCGTTCGCAGTCACAACCGCATGTGCGGTGCAGTTGAATGATTGCCAGGAATGGTTCCTGACGACCTGCTTAGCATAACGAAAGATCTATCGGTCGAGGGTCCGCGTACGCGGCTTAGAAAAAACCACCGCCGCCACCGCCGCCACCTCCGCCGCCTGACATCGATTGGTATGGATCTGGAACTCGGATGGGAGTTGCGACCGGATTGGGGCCCAGATGGTGTGCGCGAAACACATCCAACAGCTTTTCGATCTGCTGATGCTGCCTATAAGTGGTCGAGACAACAATCGCAGGGCGAGTACCGGCAAATTCTTTCATCGTCGACGGGCCACCAAGCAGGTCCCATGTATCCGGCGTGATGATGGTTTGGACTAGGTCGATGACCGTATCAAAGTCGTCCTCCGATCCGCCGATGCCCTCGAGCCAATAGACACGCGACAGCAAACGTTGCTCAGCAGTTTCTTCGGTCGTGATCATCGGGTAGCTCGACGTCCCCATGATCGTCAAATCCTGATCGTCCAGGATCAAACGCAGGGCGGCGGATGCCGTTTGTTCTTCAACCGCCAAGGTCACCGGCTCTTGTCCAGTCAGGCCGATCTCATCCAAAGCACGGTGATCGATCATGATCGGCAATCCGACCTGATCACTGATCGATTTTACGGCCTCTTCTAGCGGAGTTTCGACGAAGTTGACGCTGACTTTCTTGGCGAGTGCCGCCATGGTCTTGTCCATCGCTTCGTTGTCGACGTTCACCCACTGATGAACCCCGATTCCTTGGCGAGCGAGTTCTAAGGTATCGGCGGTGACCACTAGCGAGTCGTCTTCGACCATCACTTTCAAGCCCACCGGGTTCAGTGCATTTCGCAGGATCGAACGCAGCGGAATCGCCTTGCCGCTGACCGATAGCTTGACCTCATCGGCGTTCAACTTTGCGAATGCGATCGCGCGGCGGTCAAGCCGGACGGGCAGTCCGGTTTGTTCCTGCAACCGCATCGGCAACTGGTCCAATGTCGTCTCGGTATCCAAAGTGACCTCTTTGTCCAACGCATCACGCCAACGCTGCGCCAATCGACTTTCGGCCTTGGGAACTTGGTACTGCGTCTTCCAGCGGTAGCCGTCACCGGCCTGTGCAGTCGTGGGTGCAGCAGCCGGCGTGTTTTCACCACCACCGATCTCCATACCTCCACCGCTAAAGCCCATGCCGGCCGATTCAGCCCCCATGGTTCCGCCGGATGATTCTTCCGTCACGGCTGCAGCGTCAAACTGGGCCAACGGTTGCTGACCGGTATCGGAGGGAGGAATCGAAACGACAGTGGAACCATCTGCGGCAGTGTCGTCCTGATCGCCCATCAGCGGGACAGCACCGCCTATCAAAACAGCGATTAACAAGCCGATCGAGGCTATTGCGTAGGACATCGAAGTGAACCCTTTAGCGAGAGGAGAGGTCGAGAGAAGAGAATCCAGGGTCGCCGAGTCGACAGGTGAATCCGGCAATTTCTGTGATGGATCCAAATCGACAAACGGCGCGGACGCAGCAGCCAGGGCGGCATCTGAAATCGTCCACGAGGCGGCCGAAGCGATCGCAACCGCGGGCACGATGCCGCGTCGACGAAGCCGCACGCCTAGCATCTTCTTGCCACGCTGGACGTATCCTCGCACGGCCCCCACGGTGGTCTGCAACAAGGCCGCCGACTGTTCTAGCGACTTGCCTTGATAGATATGCAGCACCAATGCCGAACGATAGCGGGCCGGCAGATCGGCCATTTCTTCGTCCAAGGCGATGGCATCGTGTCGCCGTGACAGCTTGACCATCGGATCTTCGTCACGACTGGGGGGATCCACGTCGGACTGACTGGTTCCTGACATCGGGGTGATGACCTTGTACGGACAGGGCAGCGTGGCCGATGCCGAACGCTGGGCCACTCGTTGCAGCCAACCGGGCAGTGCCGCGGCCAGACGGATGGAACTGGCATTTTTGGCCAGGTACAGAAACGTCGCCTGGAATGCATCGTCGGCGTCCGCATCGCAGATACAGCGGCGGCGACAAACCGATAGCACCATCCGCCCATAGCGACGGATGATTTCGGTCAGCGCGGCGGCATGCTGGTCGCGGATCCAGGCGTCCAGCAAATCGCCATCGGTCAACGACGAAAGATCCATTTCGGCGGTGGGCGTTTGCGGCAGTAGAGTGATTGGTTCGGTATTCATGGCATCTACTACGGTAGTGCGATGAACGACCCGAGGTGCGCGCTGAAAGAACCGAAAAAGTCAAATTAGACGAAGCCGCCGATTGCCTTAACCCTATTTCGCTCCGTTCGTAGTACCGCCTTTAGGCGGTGTCGGGCTGGCGAATCGAGCACAGGCAGCCAACAAACTCCGGCTACAGCCGGTACTACAAACAAAACGCACAATCATCTTGCCGATCAGCCTGACACGCCTTCGCGGATCAGTTCGATCAGTTCCTTGGTTTCCATACGGGCTGCGTGGTCGGTCCCATCCAGGACTCCGGCCACCAACTCTCGCTTGTCCGCGTGCAGTTCCAGGATCTGTTCTTCGATCGTATTTTCGGCGACCAAACGGTACACGGTGACCGGGCGTTCTTGACCGATACGGTGAGCACGGTCGGTTGCCTGATCTTCCACCGCGGGGTTCCACCATGGATCCAAGTGGATGACATAGTCGGCCGCGGTCAGGTTCAATCCGGTACCACCGGCTTTCAGCGAAATCAGGAACAGATCCCCCTCACCATTTTGGAACGCATCGACACGTCGTTGTCGTTCCTTGGCCGGCGTGGCGCCATCGAGGTATTGATACGTGATGCCCCGTTCGTCGAGCGCATCGCGGACCAATCCCAAGTGTTTGACGAATTGGCTGAACACGAGGGCGCGGTGATCGCCTTCGCGAAGTTCGTCCACCAGCGTCGTGAACAGGTCCAATTTGGCAGACCCCTTCTTCCAGGTTTTATCGACCAAGCGCGGGTGACAGGAAAGTTGCCGCAGTCGAGTCAGCCATGCCAAGGTACGAATGCGTTGCTGACCGGCTTGGCCATCTTCGCCACCGGTGTTGCTCAGTTCGGCCAAGGCGGCCACGCGAGCGTCTTCGTACAAGCGCCGTTCGGGCTTGCTCAATTCGGCTTGCAACGTGACTTCGGTGCGTGGCGGCAATTCCGTCAACACCGTGTTCTTGGTCCGACGCAGGATGAATGGACGAACCAACCGCGACAATGACAATCGTCGTTCGTCATCTTTGTGCCGTTCAATCGGATCGGCGAATCGGTTGCGGAACCGGTCCCAAGACCCCAACAATCCGGGGCTAAGCGTCCGAAACAGACTCCACAATTCACCGAGGTGATTTTCCAGCGGGGTTCCCGACAATCCGATTCGCCAATCGGCGTCGATCATCCGGACCGCTTGCGAGGTCTTGGTTTGCGAGTTTTTGATGAACTGAGCCTCATCCAACACCAACGTGTGCCAGCTTCGTTTGGCAAAACGTTTGGCATCCCGCTGCAACAACTGGTAACTGACAACGATCAGATCGTTTTCGGTGGCCGCTTCGATCAGTTTGTCACGGTCGCTGTCACGATACAGATGGGCCGTCAAATCGGGCGAAAATCGCTCGGTTTCGCGAACCCAGTTGTCCCCCACACTGGTCGGGGCAACAACCAACGCCGGCCCGCCTGGACCGCGGTCCAACAGCACGCCCAAGGTTTGGACCGTTTTCCCCAACCCCATGTCATCGGCCAGCACACCACCGACGCCCCAAGACGCCAACCGTGCCAACCACTGATAACCTTCCAATTGATAATCACGCAGCGTTGCGTCCAATCCGACGGGCTTTTCCGGAGTCCAATCCGACAACGACTCTAGCCGGCGAATCGAATCGTGCCATCGCGCGGTCGCTTCGATCGGCACATCGTCGCCGATCAATTCTTGGACGGCCGGCACGGCCGCATCGGCAACCTTCAGTGCACCGCGTTCGGCCACGACCGTGTCGCCCAACTGTTGCAACCGTTTGCGGAATGCTTCGCTGATTTTGGCGAATTCGCGATCGCCGACTTGGACCAACGATCGGTTGTCTCGCACGGCGGCCAACAATTCAGCCAACGGCACTTCGCGTCCATCCAACTGGACCGATCCGGTCAGGCCGAACCAGTCACGACGGTCGTCGATCTGGACTCGCAGCGCCGACGGAGTGATCTCGCCACGGACGCGGATCGATTCGCCTTCGGGCCAAATCAGTCGCGGCGTCAATTCGCCGCCTTGGTACAACGATGCCAACAGATCCAGGGCGGCTTCGTCCGATGTGGCGACCCATCGATAGTTGCCATCGCTGGACAACAGATTCAATTCAAAGTGTTCGACCACCGCGTCGGCCGACTGTTTCTCCATGACCAGATCCCGTTCCAGCCGCACGGGGCCTTCTTCGGTCAAACAGGACACGATGGCGGGCGGGTTGCCCGGCACGGCCAGTTCGCGGAAACGCGGCTCGTACATCGCCAGCGCCAAACACAGTCCGGCGCCCGGACGGGGACGCAGTTCCAGGACCAGTTCGGCGTGGACAGGAACGATCGGTCCGGCCAATTGCGGCGGCAATTCGACTCGCACCAACGAATCGACCACCGTGCTGCCGACGGAAAACTTGGCGGCCTCTTCGGCGTCCAGCAGGGTTTCCGAAAAATCGGCACGCAGCAGAAACTGAATCAAACGGGTCGCGCGAGGGTCCCGCAGCGTACAGATCACCAACCGGTTGTATTTCTGGTCCGCCAGGACAACGATCGGATCGACCGGGCTGGCATGTCCAAAGACCACCTGACATTCCTCGGGGTCGATCTTGATCCCCGACACGACCAGTTTGGGGCGAAACTTGGTCTTTTTTTCTGTTGGCGCTTCGTTGTCGTCATCGCCGTCGTCTTCGATTTCGACGGGGTCTAGGGTCAACGACAGTTCGGCCGACATGACGGCGACCGCCATCGCATCGCCATCGTCCCAGGCAACGCTGTCGTGTCCGACCAAGGTTTGCAGAGCACGAAATTCGCCAAAGTGGTCTTCTTCGAACGAATAGCTAGGTTTGGCAACCAGGGCGGTGACGCGGCCATCGATCGGATCACCGGAGAAATCACGGCGAAGCAGGTCATAGCTGCGGGTTTCCTTACCCTTGGTCCATCCCTTTCCGTTCTTCCTGGGCCGCTGTTCGTAGGGCGTGATCGAGATCGGGCAATAGTAACGCGATTGTGGCAGACCGATCCGCCACTGAATTCGCGTCGCCTCGCTGCCCTGGTCGGTCACCGCCGACTCGCGGGCGATCTTCATCAATTCGCCGACCAATTCGCGGCCAGCAGCCTCGGAATCGACTTCCAATTCGCCCAAGAATTCAAACACATCCGCCACACTGCGGCGAGCCATCTGCTCCTGCAGCCACCAAGCAATCGCCAGCGTGTGAGAACAGTGCCGGTCGGCTTTGAATCCATCGCATTGACAGCGGGGCAGGGCGTCGAGCGCCGTGCCGAGCGGCGAAAAATCAAATTCTTGATCGTCTTCTTCAGCACCTTGCCGCTGAATCTCGATCGAAGCGGCCACCGGGGGTTGGCGATTGCCACTGACCTTGAAGGCAAAAACCATTTGCCCGCCGTCTTTGCTAAACGTCGGCGAATCCACCGTCAGCATCGCGGCACGTTTGTCCAAGGATCCATCGTGCGAATCGACGAGGTTTTCGATCGCTTCAGTCACCAACAAACCGAAGGCACTGATCGCGTCGTCGGACATCAAATCCATACCGTGAAATTCCACCGTGAGAAAACTATTTTGTCGTCATGACCGCAGAAACGATCACCCCCCCTGCGAAGTCGGGAGCGTCGATTGCGGGAAATTTTGCCCGAAGTGAACGCTAGCGTTCGGGGCCAATTCGCTAGTCTACCACTGTCCGATGCGAACCTCGATGGCACTTTGCCCTTTTCAATTCGTCGCTAGGATGGGAAACCGAAATAGCTTCCCTTAGTACTCCCCCACAGGAATTCATTCATGCCCAAACTGACTGTTCAAGGTATCGGATCGTTCGATGTTCCCGCCGGAAAGCGGCTCGTCAAAGCTCTGACCGAAGACGCCGGCACCGATCAACTGCACGCCTGCGGAGGTCACTCTCGCTGCACATCGTGCCGAGTCAAGTTTGTCGAAGGCGAACCGGACAAGATCACCGAAGCCGAAAAAGAAACGTTGCGAGTTCGTGAAATCAGCGATCCGGGTGTTCGCCTGAGCTGCCAATTGACCTGCGATAGCGACATGACCGTCGAAATCATCAGCCGACTGGAAGGCAGCGGCCGAGCCGATATGGGGTCCCCCGTCGCCGACGAGATCGAACCCACCCCGGTTTGGACCACTAAGTAACACTTAGCCGGACACTTTGCCTGCGTTTAGGTGACCAAGCCACCCGGCCAGCACATCGTCCATCCAACTGGATCCGCCTTGATCAATGAACCCCACGTGTCCGCCACGTGGGGTGACGATCAATTGCGTCGACGGCGACCAAATGCCAAGGTCATCGGTGAAACATTCCACCGGCACGATGGGATCATCGGCGGCCGTCAAAACCAGGGTTGGCACCTCGATCCGCCCGACCACGCCCAGCGAAGATGACTGGGCATAGTAGTCGTCCACACCGCTGAATCCGCTCAGCGGAGCGGTGAAGCGATCGTCCAGTTCCCGCAGGGTTCGTGGGCGGCGGCCAGCGTTGCAGAGGGCAAAATCCTCACGCCGGCGGACTCCCGGCGGTATCCGTGCTAGCAACGACCGGATGAAGTATCGGTTGTAGATTCGCCGCGACCATCGCTGCATGTTCTGGCTGCATCGCGCTAGATCCAAGGGAGGCGAAACCGCGGCCAGCCCGGCAAACCGATCGCCCCAATCCGGACGCGAATCCAGTCCCGCCCCGATTCGGCCCGCCATGCGAAGCAATTGTCCGGCCCCCAGCGACACCCCGACGGCGTACATCGGCCCGCCGGTCACACGTTGGGCGATCGCATCGAGCGCCGCCCGACAATCGTCGCTGCGGCCGGCATGCGATAAATTTGCGCTCCAATCAACCGCCGAACCAAACCCACGCATGTCCATCCGGAACACTCGCATCCCCATCCGGGTGTACCGATCGGCTAATCGGATCATGTACGGGGCTTGATGGCATCCGGTCAGCCCGTGCACCAACAATACCGATGGCTGTCCGTCGGTCGCCGCCTGCGGCAGATCGTTTTTCGAGGGATCCACCACCGGCAGATCCTCGTGCAAGACGATCCAGTCGCCATCGGAAACCGAAACCCGGATCGCCGTCGGCGTTAACTGAATACTTGGATCGCGCCCGATCGTAGCGATCGTCTGCAAATGCCCGCCTCGAAAAAATCGGTGCGGACGAAAGGATGGCGGATCAAAAGTTGACTGATTTTTGTGTACGATCATCACCATGCAAACCATACGTTCATTTATCGCCATCCCGCTTAACCGCGAAGTTTCCAAAGCTGCTATCCGATTGATCGGTCGGCTCAAAGAACCCGACGACGGGATCAAGTGGGTGCCCACCGACAATCTTCACCTGACGCTTAAGTTTCTCGGTGAAGTGGAAAATGTGGAAGTCCCACGCATTTGCGACGCCATCCGAGGCGTGGTCGAGGAATTCGAGCCATTCGACTTGCATTTTGGTGGGACCACCGCTCTGCCATCGATGGATCGTCCACGTGCGATCGTCAGCGGCATCGAAGACCCCAGCGGATCGCTGACCAAAATCGTCGAAACCTTGGAACTGGACCTGGCCGAATTGGGATTCAAACGCGAACCACGCGACTACGTCCCCCACCTTACCCTGGGACGCACCAAAGGCGGCAGCCGTCGGGCTAGCGAGGCGGTCGTCCAGCGTATCCGCGATCATGAAACGACCCAATTGGGCATGATGGGAATCGACGAAGTCCACTTGATCGGCAGTTTTCTGGACAAGAAAGGCCCCAGCTATCACGTCCTGGACACGATCGACCTCGGCTAGCAGTATCCCCGGGCAGCTTTCGTAGCGGACGTCGTCAACGGTTTGTTGAGTCAGTCGAACTTTCAACGGCAATGGTAAGCCGTTGGCCGTGAGGCAATGGGCATTCACGGGGATTCCCGGCCGCTCACGCGTCGCGGCTCACAAATCTGAGTGTGAGCCGTTTGGGCGATAGCCCCGGTTCATGCGCGACGAAACCGTGGCTATCGCCTGGCGGCTCATTCAATCGACGAAAACGTTCGGAATCGTGGGGGAACCTTGCGTCGCAACGGCGAACGAAATCACCGCGTCGCTTGGGCCAGACCGCGGCTATTGCTTGATTTCGAACTGGATGCTGGTTTGGCCGTATTTCTTGCCGTTGACATCTTCCATCGTCAACTGCAACCGATAGGCGCCGGTGGCCAACTGGTTTGGCAGGTGCATTTGGTAGGCGATGAAATAGTCTCGCAAGTAGTTTGCCGAAACCTGTTTATCAGCCGGCAACAGCTGGCTGACCACCTTTTCGTTGGCCGCGTTGTAGACGTCATAGCTGCCCTGTAGGTGAGTTTCGAATCCGTCGCTGTTCTTGTTGACCGAAAAGTTTTCGATTTCGCAGTACAGAATGACCTGCTGGCCCGCGGAAAAACGATTGCTTTGGAAGCGTTTGATTTGGCCGTAGGATTCGATTTCGGTACAGAACGCCAGCGACCGGACTTCCAACGAATCGGTTGCTGCGGCCGCGAATTTGGTGGCTTCGCGAAGTTGGGGCAGGGCAGTGGTGATCCGGCGACTGGGAACCGGATGCCCATCGGGATCGACCATGGTCCACAATCCCAACAATTGGTGACGCAAAAATTCTTGCTCGGATTCCGACATGCCTTCGATCTTCTGGACGGCCGAATCGAGGTCCCCGGACAGCACCATCAAGTGGCGCAGTTTGATCATCCGACTGGATCGCTGAGATTCGGTTTCGCCCGGCGGTGCCTGCGACAGTCGTTTGACCAACGTGGCGTACATCGAATCGGTTCCCTGGCTAGCCGAGGAAGCCGCAGGCGTCGGCGTAGCGGCGGTCGCGTGGGCGTCCTTGGACGCGGGATCCGAATTTTCGGTATCCGCGGGCACCGATGCCTGTGCGATTTGACTGCCTTCGCTGGCTTGGCTTGACGCAGAAACCGTCTGCACAGGCTCCTGAGTCTTCGCCGGGGCGTCGGCGATCGATTGCACCACGCCTGATTCTGGCTTCGCCGCTTCACCGTCGGTGACGGGATGACCACCGGCGGGATGATCGTGATCGTCGTCCGCAACGATGGCGGCCACTGACGCAACCGGTGCCGTCTTGCCAGCGGAACTCGGTTCGTCTGACAGGGACATCGATGTGGGTTGATGGGCGTCCGTTTGTCGTCCGGCACGCTGGTCGGATGAAGCCAATCGAACGGGCACTTCTTCGGGACGCTCGGTCAGCGCCGCGGGCAGCACTGGAAGGCTGTCCAGTTTTCGAGTCAGTGCAGAGTGCAGTGAATCGGGCTGCGAAGTTTCTTGGGCGGTGCGAGCGGTTGCGGCGACGAGCCGCCGCAATGCTTCGCGTTGGACCTCGGGGGGATAGTCGCTAAAGGCGGCCATCAGATCCGAATGATCCTGCGCAGCAGATTCGATCGCAGCCCGGTTGGACGGTTCCGACTTTGGCTGTTTGCCACTGTCCAGTTGGTAGGCGACCTGTTTGGTTTGATCGCTGATTTGGGCATCCGTCGATGGGGAACCGGGTTTGCCGTCGGAGTTTTGCTTGGCTGGGGGGGACGCAGCGGCGACTCGATCGGCGACCGGATTTTTGCCTGTGTCCATGGTCGGCACTCGCATCTCGCTTGCCTCGGACTGCATCTGTTGGCTCGATGCCAGTCGACCGTTTTGCCCTTGGCGACTGGTTTCAGTGCGGGCGATTTGATCGCGTGCCGATCCATCGGCCGAATTCCGGGTCCGTGAACGGTCGGCGACATAACGATCGGTCGGCAAAGTTCCGTCATCCCGAGTCGTCACGGTGACTTCGACATCACCGCTAGATTTGGAGGTTGCCAGGCGTTGGCGGGGCGGATCAACAGACATATCGCCATTCTGTGGCTCTTGCGTCACTTGAACAAAGCGTCCAAACGGCTTCGAACCTCGGCATCCGAATGTCGTCAAAACAGCGACGACGACGAGCAAAATCGTCCAGCGGTTTCCGGGGGCGTGCATCCGTGCCTCGCAATTCATCGTTTTCGTAGCGACCCTGGCCGCGTCACATTCGCGATGACGCACGGCTGGCAGGTCGAAGGGGCAAATGGACCGACGGAGTCAATCCACCTGCGGCGAAACGTACGAAAATCCGCCGCCACCTGACAACGTCAATGTGAAAACCATCCAACCGCCATGATGATCTTGGTGAAAACGATGGGATTCGAGTACGATCCGAGACGATCAGATTGCCCGATGGAAGCATGACGGAAAGGACGCCACGTGACTTCTTCGCTCCCCCATTCCCGCCAACGATCCGCGACAAGGCGGCCCGATTCGGCCCCGTCGAACGACGGCGGCGGTACCGGTACCAGCGGCGCGGGAACCAGCGGTACCGCACCCCATGGTCGTGGGTCAGACGCTTCGGTCACGTCCGGTGCGCCACGGTTGATTCTGGTCGACGACAATATCCGCAGCATCGGCGGGCATTTTTTCGAACTGGCGACGCTGTTGATCGACGGAGCCCAATCGATGGGTTATCAGTGCGTCCTGGCCACGCACCATTCATTCCAGGAAACCAAGTCGGTTCCACCATCGTGCCAGACCGTGCCGATTTTCCAGACGCGACGAATGGTTCGCTGGTCGCTGGGCGTCGATGGCCAAAGCAAGGTCCAGCGAAACGTCTCCGGAAAGCCCATCGGCGGCAGTCGTCTTCAGAACCTGCAAACCAGTTTGGCCGACTGGATCAACCCACCGACCAAACGACCGGCCAACATGATCGCCCAATGGTCGTCCGATTTTGTGCGATTGATGCAACAGATCCAACCGACATCGGCGGATTCATTGGTCATCAATACCTGTGACGACTTCGCGATGTTGGCGCTTGCCGACGCGGTATCAAAGATCGATCTTCCGGCGATGCGAATCGATGTGATCTTTCACTTTGCCGCCTACGAAAACGACACGGCCGACCGAAAATCCATTTTGCAATCGATCGGTCGCCAACTTCGCGACACGATCCAACGAATCCAACCGCACCAAGTCCACCTGCACGCGACCACCACCGCCTTGGCCTCGCAATTACGAGAAACCGATTGCGGTTGCCCTGTGCTTTCGATCCCCTATCCAACACGTCAGCGCCGGGTCGCCGTTCCATCGACTCACCCAAGCGTCAAAGCGGTCTTTGCAGGATTGCCGCGAGCCGAGAAAGGGCGTGGGTCGATTTCATCGTTGATCAGCGGAATTGAATCCACCCTGTTGAAATCGGGACGAATCCAACTTTCGATGCAGATGCCAGCCGATCGATGGGAATCGATGATCCCCGCGTCCATGCACCGCCACTACCATCAAGCGGTCGCCGCAACCGACCAAGGCGGACCGGTCACAGGCCCCTTGGAAATCATGACATCCAACCTGTCCACGACCGACTACCATCGATGGCTGGACACTGCGGACCTGGGTTTATTCCTCTACGATCCCCAGCGTTATGTCGCCCGCTGCAGTGGCGTGCTGTTGGAAATGCTTGTCCGCGGCGTGCCAGTGATCGTTCCAGACGGTTGTTGGCTGGCCGACCAAGTGCGATTGGCCGGTGGCCACCGTTCGATCGGTTTCATTTACCAAGACCGGGCCGAGATTCCCGAACTGATCCAACAGTTCGTTAAGCACCGTGCCGACATCCAAGCCCGTTCGATCGCCCACGCCCAGAAAGTCGCTCGGCATCATCACGCTGCGAACACCCTGCAAGTGATGGGTCTGCCCACGGTGGTCGATCAAGCACAGGCTGCGTGATCGGATTCGTTTGGAACAGGCGAATCCGAAGTCCGCCCACCGATGTTTTCTTTGGTCGCTAGTGCAACGCTAAAAATGCCCCAGCGATCGATTCGCATCCGGTCGCGCCAGCATCCGGTTTCGACGACCAAGGCGTCCATTTCGGCCTGGCTTCGGCATCTCATCACCCACGGATTGCCGTCACGATTGGGCAGCACACGGGCGATCATTTCCTGCTGGGGATGCCAAGGCTGGTCGGTGTACAACAACCGTCCGCCATCCACCAAGGTGTCGGTGATGCCAGCCAACGATCGTCGAACCGGATCGTTTTCGGGGAACAGTTCGTACAATCCGGACACGATCGCGATGTGGATCGGATCATCCCCCACAGCGGCGGCAATCATGCCGGGGTCAAAGGCATCGCTTTGGCGAAATTCGACACGATCGGCCAACGACATTTCTTTGGCCAACTGACGCCCTTGGGCAATTCCATCCGCGTCACGATCACACAGGATGGCTCGAATCGGGATCGATGAATTTCGACGCATCGTGTCCAACACATATCGTCCCGGACCGGCGGCGATATCCAAGATCGTAACGCTGCCGTGAAGCCGGAATTGTTCAGCGATCGCTTCGTCCAACAAAGATTCCATGTTCACCTTTCGCTGACGGATGCCCTGCCAACCGATGGAATTCAAATAGCACCGATCGATCAACCGGCCCAACGGCGTGATCCCTTCGGCACGGTTTCGATAGACGTGGTCCAGAGACTGCCCCGAGTCAAAACCGCTTTGCCATCCGATTCGCACTCCGCGGCTGAGCCGCCCCAAGGTCGCGAGCGACAACTTCTGAATTCCAAACCAAGCTTGCCGAAGCAGCGACGTCGGTTGTTCGCATTGCTGAAACCGATGCCGTGACCCGCGGGAAAGTGTTTCGCTGGGCGGTGTTTCGCCGGACAAGGTTTCGCTGGACAAGGTTTCGCCAAAGACAGGTTCACTGGATGCGGTTTCGTTGGGGACGACATCCGCACCGCCGTCCAATCGCTGCCGAAGAAAATCGCCCGTGCGACGAATCACATCGTCTCGGCCTGCCTCCCAAAACGTGCTGTGATAAAAATCATCTAGAACCTCGATTCGTTTGTCCGCCGATGCCAGCCGATCATAGAACCGGTGCTGCAGACTCTGGTCAACCACATAGTCCTTTCCCGACACCCAAACCATCGTGGGTGTGTGAATCGCGGCTGCGTCATCCACCAATCTTTGCGACGCGTCGTGCAGATCCAACAGAACATTGGTTGCGATCTGTGGCGAAATCAAGGGATCGTTCGCATAGGCATCCGCCTGGGCGGCATCATGGGTCAGCATGCCCGGACGAACGTAGCTGCGAATGAATCCGCCTGGGCGTAACTTGTTCCAAATCCGCAGTGCCTCAATCGCGAAGGGCACGTACAGTTTGATCCGCAATGCTGGTGTCGCCAACACCATGGCTCGCACGGGTGCCGCGTAGTCGTGGATCCAAGTCGCCGCCACCACCGCTCCGACACTTTGCCCGACGACTGCCATTCGATTCATTTTCAGTCCATAGAACTGTTCGATGTGCCGAGCAAAATCTTCGGCGTCCTGAACCATCCGTGCAAAGCTTTCCGCTGCGCCACGCGGGCCAACCGTTCGACCATGACCGCGGGCATCCCAAGCAAAGCACCACGCATCATCCATGCCACAGGTGTCGACGAATTCCTGCCAACGGCCCGAGTGTTCGTGACCACGATGAAACAGCAACACCGATCGATCGCTCGCGGCGCTGGGTTCCCACACACGATAGAAAATTTCCTGACCGTCGCTGGCTAGAAAAGACGACTCAATCGACGTTCGCATGACCGAGATCCTCGAATGAAAGAACACTGCTGAAACAAACTCCGCGAACGGTCACTTGCCGTCGCCATTTCATCAGTGCCTCTTCCCAGCGATCGATCACGCGCAAACTCGCCAACAAAGATCAGAGAGGGTTCGTCCCCTGGCCTATCAAACGGTTTCTTGCTGATTCCGAAGCGCCACCGAAACGCGTTTGACCATGGTTACCAGGCCCAGCGTCGTCAACAAAACCAAGGCGATCATGGCCAAGCGGGGACTCAGGATGTCGAAAGCCAACAAGGTTGCCATGGCTCCCATCCAGAACGCTCGATCGCTTTTACCCAGCGGCCCCTGATAGCCGCGTGGGCTGCCAATTTGGATGGCCACGACTCCCGCGAATTCGACGATCACCGCTTGCAACACGAAAGCGACGACGGCCCACGCCGGAACGATTGGCACCAGCGCCAATGGCAAATACAGCACCACATCGCTGATCACGTCGCCCAGTTCATTCAGCACCGCCCCCAAGCGGCTCTTCATGCCGAACTCTCTAGCCAACATCCCGTCCACTGCGTTCAGCGCCATCCGCACCAACAACACCACCGGCGTCGACAACAGTGCCCAAGGGCGAGTCGGATACGCAGCGATCAGACCGCCGCCGATGGCGGACAAAATCACCGCCGCGATGGTGACCTGGTTGGCGGTGACTCCGTGGCGGGCCAACCAAGCGGTGCACGGGCGCAGCAGGTTCTGAAAACGTGGTTTCAGGTCATAGATGCTGGGCATGATCAGGCCGTTGCGACAAAGGATGGGGAACAAGTTGGGCGCAAGACGCGGCGAATTTCCGGCCGAATCACCACGGCGGGGCGAATTTGCCGCAGTGCTGCAAACGCATCTTCGGCCACCTCGGCGCGGCCGGTACGGACCATCCAGTATGCAACGATAGCCGCACTTCGAGAATATCCGGCCTTGCAATGCACCAACACACCCCGGTCCCGATGACGCTGAATGAATTCAAAACACGCCTGCAACTGTTCGTCGCTAGGCGCGGTCAAATCCATCACAGGAACTTCCAGGCGGTTCATGGCAAGCAGCGATGCGGGTTCGTCGAAGGCGTTGCAGACATCGATGACGGCCGCAATGCCATGTCCCGCGGCCAAGCGTGCTTCGACATCCGTTAGCTGACGGCCAATCCAAACTCCGTCACAAACATAATTCATCATCTCTGCTTGTTTGGCATAGTGACGCCACGACAACCATTGCCCCAACAGAACAGGCGTTAACAGAATCTTGGCAGGCATACTGATGCGTCCCTTCGATCGGCGATACACCGCGGGACCTATCCAGGCATACCCCAGCGCGATGCACCCACACGCGGTGGCCGGCCACAGAGTAAGCCAAGCGATCTTCGGCCACACCAACACCGGCAACACAGACAACATCGCAGCCGATCCATACCAGATCGCGCCCTGCCAATTTGCCAATGCGTCACCGCCGCGCTGTCGAATCCATGGCTTGCCATCGATCGCGTACATCACCATCAATGCCAACACGAATCCACCCACCACATCAATCACGTGATGTTGCCATAGCAACAGCGTGGAACACCCGATCAAAAAGAACCACACATGGGTCACCGCTTTCGTCGAGCGGCGCCGACAATGTCTGACGAAGTGAGCCGCTAAAACGGTCCGCAGCCCAATGTGCATCGACGGGCAGAGGTTGTAGGGCCGATCCAGCGCAGTGAACGCATTGTAGATGCCGCCAAAGAAGCCACTTGCGACAGGACGTTCGACCGCCAATTGCAACGGAAACACAACAAAACAGAACGCAGCTCCGGCGATCACCGCAGCCAACCGGAAAGCCAAGACCCGAAGCTCTTTCTGATCCCGACACAGGAACGGCGAAATCGCAAAAAAGACATCGATCGACATGTACGGCACGACCATGATCGGCACCAGCGGAATGTACTGTTCCCAAGAATACCGCCACGTCCCAACGTCCGTGCGCAAACTCGTCAAATAGGATGCGCCCCCGTACAGAACCAGAAACAGCAGACAACCGGTCACGGAGACGCCCAACGCATTCACGAAAGACACGCGGTGCCGGCATGGACGCAGCATCCACGATTTGGACGCAACCGAGTTGGGATGATCCATCATGGCTTGCCGCTTTGCACTGAAAGAATGTTCGGGACAAATCCCAGCCTGCTGTGTCGCGTCAAATCTGCCATGCGGCGACACATGTGGGTGGGCTGAATCGTTCCAGTGCCTGTTTTCGTCCTGGCGCGGCGCAGATTTTTCAGTGCAGGGGATCTATGTTCATGAAGTACCATCTTTCTGGAACCCATCGCGATGAACCACCTGGCCCCCGAAGTCCGCACCACGATCCTGTGCCTGTTTGCAGCACTGGCGGTTTCCAGCGTCCTGACGCTGCTGATCCAGCGGGTCAAACCGGATCGCGACTATCGCGAACTTCGCAGCCGCGTCCGAACTTGGTGGACGATCGTGGGACTGTTCTCGGTGACACTGGTTTGGTCGCCAACGGCAACGGTGGCGTTCTTGGGATTTGTCAGCTTCCTGGGTCTGAAAGAGTTCCTGTCGATGACGCCGACGCGGCGAGCCGATCGACGCGTGCTGTTCTATGCCTACTTGGCGGTACCGATTCAGTACTACTTTGCCGCATCGGCTTGGTACGGCATGTTCATCGTTTTCATCCCGGTGTTGATGTTCGTGTGGTTGCCGACGCGGATGTGGATGATCGGTCAAACCGACGGTTTCTTAAGAGCCGCCGGATCGCTGCACTGGGCTTTGATGATCACGGTGTTCAGCCTGTCGCATGCGGCCTACCTATTGGCGATCCAGCCAGCCGAGGGTGCCCGATTCCCGGCGGCCTATCCATCAGAGATCTCGATGACGAGCGCTGGCCCGGGGCTGTTGATGTTCTTGATTCTGGTCACCGAACTGAACGATATCTTTCAGTACATGTGGGGGAAATCTTTGGGGCGAACGCTGCTGACCCGCAAGGTCGCGCCGTTGGTCAGCCCCGGCAAGACCTGGGCCGGTTTGATCGGAGGCGTCGCGACGACGGTTGCACTGGCGGCATGGCTGGGACCGCGGTTGACGATCATGGACCTGCCACGATCCGTCCTGGCAGGCATCATCATTGGGTTGGCCGGATTCGCCGGTGACCTATGTCTTTCGGCGCTCAAGCGAGACCTGAAAATCAAAGACTTCGGCGCAACGCTGCCCGGCCACGGAGGGATCTTGGATCGCGTAGACTCGTTGATCTTCACCGCACCACTATTCCTGCACTTTGTTTATTACTGTTACGGCTGATGAATCGTCCGCTTCGATATGCATTCTTTGCTTTGATTGTTCGACCGTTGATGATGATCGTGCTGGGCACGAATGTCCGGCGAGTGGACCAATTGCCCCAGCATGGTCCGGCCATCATCGTCGCCAACCACAACAGCCACTTGGACGTGTTCGCATTGATGAACGTGCTGGGACTCGGACGCCTGGGCATGGTACGCCCTGTCGCGGCAGCCGACTATTTCTTGACACGGCCGCTGCGTCGTTGGTTCTCCACTCGTATCGTCGGCATCATTCCGATCGATCGCACCAAGGCCAGACGCGAAGACGGCAAACATCCCTTGGAAGCGATTTCCGAAGCGCTGCGTCAGGACGCCATCGTGCTGTTGTTTCCCGAGGGCAGTCGCGGCGAGCCAGAGAAACTCGCAGCCTTCCAAAGCGGTGTCGCACACCTAGCCAAACGACACCCCGACGTTCCCATCACGCCCGTGTTCATGCATGGGCTAGGGAAAGCTCTTCCCAAGGGCGAAGCGTTATTGGTGCCATTCTTTTGTGACATGTTCGTCGGCCAGCCACTGACGCTAGGCCTGGGCAAAAAAGAACTGATGGCCGAACTAACCGATTCGATGACCCACCTTAAAGACGAACTGCCCGTCGAAAGCTGGTGATCGATCCAGCCAATAACCGTTCGCCATTTCGATTGATGAGCGATGTCGCCACACACGCTGCCAATCAACCCCCACTCGCATCAAAAAACTTTAACTCGAACTTAAACTCGAACTCGAACTCGAACTATTTCCTCCACCCTCCCATGGTCTCGTGTTCGGGATCCAGGGCGGTGGAAGGAAGTTCGAGTTTAAGTTCGAGTTCGAGTTGAAGTTTTGGAAAGGCTCAGTGCCACTGGGGCGTATCGGCTTCGTAGGCTTCGATTTCGAATGGGTTTTCGCGGTATCCGTCTTGCCCGCGTCTTTGCAGCAGCCACCAGTAGATCAGATAGGCTGGGACGAATGCTGGTCCCCAACGCTCGTATTGGCGGACGTGGACGCGTTCGTGGACGCGAGTCATTTCCAGCGCGTCGCCGTCATGGCCGAACACGACGTGGCCGAGTGTGAGTGCCATGGCGGGCACCCACAGGCCTTCCAACAGATTCGCGATCCGCCGGCTGTGAATCTCGATCACGCCTTCGAACCATCGAAACTGGCCGCCTAACAACAATCCGATCGTCACCCCCAACAGGGTGTAGGGAGACGCCCAGATGTAGGCCAAGATACGACGACTTAGGGGAATCAGCTTTGACAACGACAAGTGCTCTGCAAGACAAAAACGAGAACAGCCCAAGACCCGGTCGCGGTTAAGACGCGCCTCAGAGACCTAGGCTGTTCACTATTCAAAGCTCTGTCAACATTCAGTCACCGAAAAGGCGAGATTGACACAGAGTGGGAATCGGTTTGGATCAGACTTCGTCTTCGCAGACGTCTTCTTCCGTCGCGATATCCGAAGGTTCGTCGACGACCAGACCAAGTTGTTCGGCTTGGTCATCGCTGAGTTGGCAGTATCCCAATCCTCGGATCACTTCCAGTACTTCGCTGCAGGTCGGGAACATGCGGCCCGAGTCACGCTTGTAGTCGTCCATGGCCTTCATGAACTCGATCTCTTGTCCGCTGTAATCGCGTTCGCAAGTCGTGGGGTCGATGTGACGTCGACGTTGCTTTTTGCGGCGAGGCGACTTCATCACTCCGGTATCGATGGCATCGGCGTCCCCCGAGCGTCGTTCGTCGCCGCGACGGTCCAAGGTGATGATGTTTTCTTCAGTGGTCGGTGCTGCGTTGGAAACGGCCATGCTATGAAGATCCCCGAAAATTCGATGTTGGTAGTAGGCGAGTGGGTCAGTGGCTGCCAAGCTGCCCCCCCGGCTGCTTGACTCGACCCAGTTGAGGAAGGTGTGCAAAAAAACCTAGCACGCAGATTGGGTCAACTTGAGCAATTCCGGCCACTTTGCCGGTTAGAAAAGCTATGCGAGCTAGAGAAGAGGACCGGTTGTGCCGGTTGATCGCATTAGGCTGCGATGAAGGGGGCTTGCGCGGGGGTGGGAAAAAGAAGTGACGGCGTCGCGGCGCAGTAGATCACGAAAACCACGGGGGCCTTTGCGATGAGGCCAATGGGCATTCCCGGCCGCTCACGCTTCGCGGCTCACTCAATCAGCAGGCCGCTGTCGCCCAAACGGCTAACAGAATTCTCGGGCAGAGCAGCTAGGCTGCGTCGATTGCCGTCCGCAGCTGTTTGACGAAATCGGCGACGTCCGTGACCGCCGACGCTGAATCAGCCGCCGCTGCGATTCGCCGGACGACGGCGGACCCGACGATCAGCCCGTCCGCGACCGGGGCCAGCTTGGCCGCCGTTTCGGGGCTGCTGATTCCGAACCCAATGCAGATCGGCAGATCGGTTTCGCCGCGCAGCCACTGGACATTGCTGGTCAGATCTTCGGGCAGGGCCGTCCGTTCGCCCGTGATCCCGGTGACCGAGACGTAGTACAGGAACCCGGACGAAGAGTTGGCGATCGCCACCTGACGATGGCGCGGAGTCGTGGGGGTGACCAATTGGATCAGACTGAAATCGGCAGCTTTGCAAATGGTCGACAACTCAGCGGCTTCTTCGACCAACAAGTCCGGCACGATCGCGCCGGCGTATCCAGCCGCTTTGGCCCGCTGGACGTACTTGGCCAATCCAACCCGATGAATGATCGCGTAGCTGACCATCGTGACCAACGGCGTCTGAATCTGACCGACCAGCGAATCGCCCATGTCAAAGACTTGTGCGAGTTTGAACTTTTTATCCAAGGCACGTTGATAGGAAGCCTGGATGACCGGACCGTCGGCCACCGGGTCGCTATAGGGAACACCGACTTCGCACAAATCGGCTCCGGCCGCACCGACCGCTCGCAGAATCGCAGCCGTTGTTTCGATATCAGGATCGCCTGCGGTGATGAATGGCATCAACGCCTTGCGGCCTTGCTGGCGGAGATCGGCAAAGAGCTGGTCGACTGAAGACATGGATCACTACGAAACGGGTGGCAGGGAACGGGGAGACGATGGACGGGTCGGACAATGGGGAAAACAATCACGCTAGGCCGAACCAGAATCAGGACCGGGCGAACTAGGTTCGCCAATGAACTGACGTTGCAGGTGAGCCGAGATCATGCACATCTGGAACAATTGGCCCAGCACAAAGGTGTCGATTGTGGGCAGGGTCGTGATGGTGGTCAATTCGCCGGACTGGGCACTGCGGTCGCGGTGGTTACCAGCGGCGGACTGCATCAGTTCGGTCAACGTTTGGTCGGCGATCGCGTTCAGACCGTCTTGGTCACGCAGGCTGTTTCCCACCCCCAGGCGGCCCACGCCCAAAACGTCGTGGCGATCGCTGTCGACCATGATATGGTGGATTCCCGATCCCCGATAGGTTTCGCAGGCAGCCGGACTGGGTGGATGTCCCCCGTGATCGTTCCCGTGATCGCCGATCGACTGACACCATCTGGCGACGGTCCGCAATGCTTCGGACCAAACGATCGCCTGCGAACGTGGTCGGGCACCGGCATCCCCGCATGCAAGCTGCACCGCGGCATGCTGGATGGCCATGTTGTCGGCAGGCTCGGCGGCACGAAAATGTTCGTTCATCACCGCAGCCCCCTCCAGCAGCTTGATGCAATCCAGACCCAGCATCGCAGCCGGCATCAAACTGATTGGCGACAGAACATCGAACCCCGACGGCAACCCAGCCGGGATGGTGTAGACCTCTTCACAGCCCATTTCGGTCGCCAACAAACGCAGCCGACCATCGCCGCCAGTGATCGGGATCACCAGTCGCCCCAGCCACTGGGCCGCTTCGGCCCCCAGCGACATTTCCAGCGCCGCCAAGAACTGCCGCAGCGCCACCGCGGTGGGCAACGATTCGCCACTGCGATCGACCACCACGATGGCCCATCGCCGTTCGGCCGGCGTGTCGCCGTATCCCCCCTCCAAAATCCGCTCGATCAGCGACGCCGCGGCGTCGTTGTCAAATGCGTCGCCGCCAAAGTACATCCGTGGCTTGCTGCCCCGAGCGGCTCGCGAACGTTCATTGTGGTACGGGTCACAGCAGGCATCGCGGAGCGCCCGAGCGCCCAACGTCACGTCATCAAGCCCCAACACCACCACGGCGTCGAAGTGGTGATGCAGCCCATTGGCAACGTGAAAGATGCGTCCCAAGGGCGATTGTTGGCGATCGCGAAGGTACGCCGCCAACTGCTGCTCGGGCAATCCAAAGAACCCCGCCGGATCGGCATCGTCCCGAGCCGAGGCAAGAAAATCTGCGCGGGTCCGATCCAGCTGACCGGCGATCGATTGGATCCGGTCCGCGGACAGCCTAGTCGGTCCGCTACTAGCTGCGGAAACATCGAAACGAAGCGAGGCCATGGACAGGGTGCATCCAGCGGGATGGTGGAAAACGGCAAATCGCCCGCCAGCCTAATCCATCTCCACCGCTGCACGAAGCCGCCGACTGTCCGTCTGTCGTCCTGCCCCCCCAACCAACCCGGGAGTTCCGAAATTGCCATCGATGGGCTAACTTGAACGAGCAAATCTATCACCCGCGCCGCGGTCCTTCGCCGCGGCTCCACCAGAGGAATCGATCCGTGCAAGTTCGCCGAAAACCTGTCGTCCTAATCGTCCGCGACGGCTGGGGTGAGAATCCGAATCGCGATGCCGATGCCACCAACGCCATCGTGCAAGCCAACACGCCGGTTTCCGACCGGTTGATGAACGAATACCCCCATGCGTTGGTCAAGACGTCCGGCGAAGACGTCGGGCTGCCCGCCGGAGTGATGGGCAACAGCGAAGTCGGCCACCAGAACATCGGTGCGGGACGAATTGTCGATCAAGAAGTCATGCGGATCACGCGGGCGATCCGCAGCGGCGCGTTCTTCACCAACCCGACCATCACCGCCGCGGTACAGCACGTCCAAGCCAGCGGCGGCAAACTGCACGTCTTGGGGCTGATGTCCGACGGACGCGTGCACAGCGACATCCAGCACGCCTTTGCGTTCATCCAAGTCGCCAAGGACGCCGGGCTAGGCCGTGACCGCCTTGCCATCCACGCGATCACCGATGGACGCGATACGTCGCCCACCAGCGGCGTGAAGTTCGTGGGCGAAGTCGAAAAGAAATGCGAAGAGATCGGCGCCGGGCATGTCGCTAGTGTCATCGGTCGCTTCTTTGCCATGGACCGTGACTTCCGCTGGGACCGTGTCCAGAAAGCCTATGACCTGTTGACCAAGGGATCCGATCGCACCGCCCAATCGGGCACCGAGGCGGTGCAAAACTATTACGACAACCCGACCACCCCGTCGGTCACCGGCGACGAATTTGTCGAACCCACCACGATCATCCCGGCCACCGGCAGCCCCGCCCTGGTGCAAGCTGGCGACGCAGTCGTGTTCATGAACTACCGCGGCGACCGTCCGCGCGAATTGACCAAGGCATTCGTTTACGACGATGCCCAGTGGTCCAACATCCAAGGCGGTGGCTTCGATCGCGGTCAGAAGATCGACAACCTGTACTTCGCCACCATGGCTGGCTACGAAACCGGATTGCCCGTCCACGTGATCTTCGAAAAACCAGCGAAGATGCCTCACATCCTTGGCGAATACATCAGTTCCTTGGGGCTGCACCAATTCCGATGTGCCGAGACGGAAAAGTATCCGCACGTCACGTTCTTCTTCAACGACTATCGCGACGAACCGTTCAACGAAGAAGACCGCGGGATGGCCCAATCGCCTCGCGATGTTTCCACCTACGACCAGAAACCCGAGATGTCGGCCGAAGAAGTCGCGTCGAAGGTACTGGCCGAGATCGAAACGGGCGAAGCGGATCTGATCGTCGTTAACTTTGCCAATGGCGACATGGTCGGACACACCGGTGTCCTGGCCGCTGCGGTCTCCGCCGTCGAAACCGTCGATGCCTGTGTCGGCAAAGTCGTCGAGGCCACACTGGCCAAGGGTGGATCGTTGGTTGTCACCGCCGACCACGGCAACTGCGAACAAATGGTTGATCCAGAAACCGGTGGTCCGCACACCGCCCACACCACTTTTGACGTCCCGCTGATCGTGGTCGAACCAGGCCTGGAAGGCAAAACACTGCGACAAGGTGGACGCTTGGCCGACATCGCCCCCACTCTGCTGGCACTGATGGGACTGCCCAAACCAGCGGAGATGACAGGCGAAAGCCTGATCGACTTGGCTTAGGGCCTGCGTCGAAAGACAATCATCCCACCGGTGGCCGATGGCCACCGGCACGAGGCTGTCATGCCTCTCGGACTGGACGCATGACAGCCACGCGGTGGAGATAGCTTATTGCCGGTGTCCGCGGGCGACCGGTGTCCGCGGGCGACGATTTTCTTATCGGGAGTCAGGCATCACTCCGGTGAACCGTCCTGATTTTTGCCACGCTTGCGATCGACCAGTCCTTTGATCTTTGCTTCGCGTTGTTTCAGCTTGGCAACCCGCTGGCGATACTTCTCTTCCAAACCTTTGATCCGATTGCTTTTGGATTGCAACTTGTTCGCAGCACGCCGCAGCTTGCGTTCATAACGATCCAGTTTCGCAGTCCGCTCCGCCAACGATCCGCTGTCGGTTCCGGCGGGTCCATCCATTCCGGACCCCTGATCCGGCGCCAACTCGCTACCGATGTCTAGACCGGACGGATCTAACCCGGACTGATCCAGCGCCGACAGCGACGACCCCAGATCCAATGACGAACCGAGGCCAATGGATGACTTTTCCGCCAGTTCATCGAGGCCCAAGTCTTCGTCTGACCAGACTTCGTCCGATTCGGCATCGATGTCGTCCCAATCGGATGACGAGCGATCATCGGTAACCGGCCGACCGATCATCCGCAATAGAAACTCGGGACGCACAAAGATCAGGTTGGCCGCGATCATCATCGATCCAAACGTGATCATCCCCAAAAAGATCGCGATGCCACCATGGACCGCGAACGCGATGCCCAGGACGATCGGACGGGTGATGCGTGGCCACACGAGCGCCACGTAGCTCAGTTCCCAAAACACCGTCAGGTGCGAAAGTGCGGCTGCCAACCTGGGGAAATTTGCGATCCAAGTCAGATCCAAGGACTGGTATTCATAGTTGCCGGCGGCGTACCACATCGCCGTCCCGTCCCACCACGTCGTGCCACGTGCCTTGGCCAACCCGCCAAACAGATAGATCACACACAGATGCAGTTGCAACAACCGGGTCGCCACATTGACCGCGATGGACGCCGTCGCAGCGGGAAACATCCACGCCAATCGCGGGCTGGTTGTGATCCGATCAGCAAAGCGACGACGAATCCAAGCGTCAACGCTGAGCCAGCTGCCGCAGGGTGTCAGCATCAAGTACATCGCCGCGTAGGTCACGATTTGGTCTAGGCCGAACAACGCCCCCGTCAAACGATGCAAGAACATCAACTGGACGAACCAAGCCAAGGGGCCGGTCAGACGGGTGAACAATCCGGCGGCAAAACATGCGGTAACGACGATCGCAAACACCTGGTGCAACCACAACACCAACGGGTTGCTGAGGTACCACAGATAACTGCGTCCCCAATCCGAATACCCGAAGGCACCGTCGTGGAATTCCCGCGCCGTCTGATTGTTGACCCAGGCGTCGTCACCAACGAAGGACATCAGATCCGTCGCCAACACCAAGTGGCCATACAACAGCATCAGGCCCGTCAGCAATCGCAACACGGCAGCCATGTGCGGCAGACGCGGCGTGAACCAAAACTGGTCCCAGGCGGCAATGCTGCCCATTGCCCAGCCGCGGATCGATCCGGCAACCCTCGAAACCAACCCCGAATCGACGTTGGCGGCGACCGATGAATCAGAATCGTTCATCACGCAATCCCTCCGCCCAACCTATGGGCCGAACTCGCCCCCGACAACCCACTCGCGTCATCCCATCGATGGATGGGCCGCAGCGATTTTCGGTCGAACGGGATGGTTGACCGATTGATTTCACAAGCCACCGAAGTCCGGTTGGGCCAGGCAACAGAGAGCGAATCGGATGGTTCTTTTGCAGGATCGTCCGCCCTCGCATCCACCCCCGAGGTATCCACCCCCGGGGTATCCACCCCCGGGGTATCCAAAGCCGAGGTATCCAGATCCGAGGCATCGTCAATGTTTCCATCGACCGGTTGCTGCCCATTCGATTTATCGCGGGTGGCAGCGGCGGGCGGAGGCACCGTTTCGGGTGGCCGGTCGGGTGCCGTCAGATCGCCAACGCGCCCCTGCATCGCGGGATCATCCAATAGGATGGGTCGATCCAACAGCACACGGTACAGCTGCGGGTCGTCCAACGGGATCGGGTTTTCGAGGTATTGTTCGCGGTCGGGAATCACGTGCTCGATCCGCCGAATCGCGACCTGATGGCCCGGGTTTTTGGATTCCAGATGATCGACCATCGATTGACGAAAATGTTCGTAGCGTGCCCGAGCGCGAACCCAGTTTTCGGCTTCCTGCCGATCCAATTCAACCAACTCGGGCGGCGGCCCCGGCGGCTGATAAATCTCTGTCAGAAACTCCGACAGCATGAAGTGCCGGTGATACAGCAACCGTGGCCACTGCTGTTCAAGGTCAGGGATCATCTGTTCGACACGATTGCCATCCTTGCCTGTGATCGCAGCCTGGACCAAATGGCTGGGCCCTGGATCGGGAGCAAAGAACGCATATCCCCGGTCCATGTAAAGTGCTTGGCTGTAACCTTCCAATGGTGCAAACAGAGTTGCAATCACCGGCGACAGACCGATCGGTCCGCGCGTCTGAAAAGACAACGGCGGCAACACAACCGCCAACAGATGGCCAACCAGTAGCACGCTTAGAATCAAACGACGGCGGGGCGTCATAGAGCCACAATGTTTGCGAGGATCACGATACGAGCGGAACACGGGAACAGCGGAGCAAGAAACCAGTGGATCCTAAAACCAGTGTGCCAACGGTCCGAAAGCTTTCACGGAGCGTCCAACCGCCCCCCCCCCCCACGTTAACTCGAAGCGCTGGGTTGTACAGCCAGTGGTCGACGGCGGCCAGTTTGCCAGGATGGTTCCAAATGGGACCGGGCGGGGCAGTCAGCGGTGCAGGGCAGGGCGGTGTGGTGCGCCCCAGGGCAATGATCGAAGTCATCGTTTTGGCCATCGATGGGCGGCCATGAAAAAACCGCGGCCCCCGTGATATCGAGGGACGCGGCTTGATTGAGAACTTCGAACGGTTGCCCGCCAGCCGAATTAACGGCTGACCAGTTCGCCACCGTTGAAATCGAACCGCAGTTCCGTCACCGAACCGGCGTGGACATTGACCGTTCGTTCTTTGCTGACCTTTTGGCCATCAACGACGGATGTCACAACGACGGTGTAGTCCGACCACTGCTGTCCAGGCTTCAGTTGCTTGGTGCGGAAAGTTCGCACGTCGCCTTCGCCATCGGTTGGGTTACCGGCCAGCGAAACTTCGGCGTCGGCAGGAACGTAAAGCTTCACGGTCGTGATGACTTCTTGTTCGGTACCGGCCAGATCTTCCGTTGCGACGGCAGCCGTTTCAGGCGTTTCGAACTCGACGGTTTCGATGTCGCCGGGACGCAATTGAACCGACTTCGATTCCGACTTTTCGGATCCATCGACTTCGTACTTCACGTCGACGACGTAGGTGTAAACGAAGCCTTCCTTGAGTCCACGTGACATGAACTGGCGAACGTTTCCGTCGCTGGTGGTCGCGTGTCCATTGACCGTGACAATCGCACTTTCAGGAACCGAGACGGTCAGCAGGGCTGCGTCTGAATCGACGGCAGGCTTGGCTGATTCGTAACGCGCCGAATCGCTGTCGGTGTCGGTGGATTCGCTGTTAGGAGCCTCGTCGGCTTGTGGTGCCGGTTGGCTGGTCGCGTCATCGTCGGACGATCCGCTTTCGATGACCCGTTCACCAATGATGGTTTCGCCGATGATCGTTTCACCGACGGGCGAATACGACTGGTAGGCCGATTCGATCACAGGTGATTCGTATCCGTAGCCAGAATCCAGCGAGACAGAGTTGACGACCGGTTGTGCGTATCCGCCATAAGACGCGTACCCACCACTGCTGCCGCCGGATGATGCTGAACCACCCGAGGAAGCTGATCCGCCGGACGAGTTCGACGAGTAACCGACGTAGCTGACGCCGCCCGAGGACCCGCCGCTGCTGGCGCTGTGACGCGCTGCTTTGCGAGCGTGAATTTTGGCCATCAATCGGCGCAGAGGACCCACGTGTGATCCGCCGCTACTGCCACCGGATGATCCGGCGCTGATGCCACCGGACGATCCACCACTGCTGCTGGAATACGACGATGC
Organism: Rubripirellula lacrimiformis; assembly: GCF_007741535.1. Lineage (NCBI taxonomy): Bacteria > Pseudomonadati > Planctomycetota > Planctomycetia > Pirellulales > Pirellulaceae > Rubripirellula > Rubripirellula lacrimiformis. Next base: position 1,549,527 of record NZ_CP036525.1, on the reverse strand, counting down.
GTAGGCAACGGTGCGTCCGCCCGAAGAGGCCGAACCGCCGGAAGATGCCGAACCGCCCGAGGATCCACCATGGGATGCCATCGATGCGTGACGGGCTTTTAGCCGTGCGAAAAATCCGGTGCGTGCGCCACCTGAACTGGCGTATCCGCCTGAACTAGCTGAGCCGCCCGAACTTGCGGAAGCGCCTCCGGATGAAGCGTAACCGCCTCCCGAAGAACCTCCCCAAGACCCACCGGCTTGCGCCGTGGGCATCCCTACCAGGGCTGTCGTGGTAACCGCGACTGCCAAGAAATGCGAAAACTTCATGGTTGTACAAATTCTCCTACGGTTTGCTCCAAGGGGCGATCACCGACACTCTGCCGTCCCCCCCTTCGATCGAGCCGGCTGTAACCAAAGGATACAGACCCCAATGGCGCAAACAAGCAGCCCTGGTAAATTTTGCCGTCCAGGCAGCCCTGGGGAGATAGGAAGTCCGCAAGGGCTAAGCCCCTGCCAATGCGGGGTCAGCCCCCGCCGTTATCAATCCACTTTTTGGATCGATACTTCGTCAAAATCTGCCGTACCGGTGGCGCCGAACAACCCCACCCGCAGGATGGCTTCTTTGGTTTGCGGTGGAACACGGACCAAGCGACTGCTGGATCGCCAAGGCCGCGAACCTCGGAAAGGCCCGATCCAAAACGTGCCTAGATCCTGCCTTAGTTTGTCATAGAAGGTGATCGCCACCATCGGCATGGCCTCGGAAGTCGGTCCCTTTTGCACATCCGACGTGCGACACTTGCCCGCCAATCGGATCATCGACACATCCAACCCGCTGATCGCGATCCCCTGCAACAGGTGCGAACTTAACCCGGGAGTTTGGTTGGTGAACCGAGCAAACGCCTGGTCCCCGGCTGCCGAATTCTCTTCTGTGCCATCCGCCCCATTCTCGGACACTCGTTGGACCTGTCGACCGTAGTACCAACCGGGCACGTAGTCGACCAGGTCCTTCTGGTCCCCTTGGGCGGCTTGCTGAAAGTCGCCATTGATGACCGTTGGGTTTGCCGGATCGGGTTTCAGTTGTCGTTCGTCTTCGGCTTCGCCGGTCATCGGCACGAACAGCGTGGGGCGCAGCGGCTGCCGCACCAATTTGCCGTCCTGTTTCGTCATCCGGTACAGCGTTTGTTGATACCGCTCGCCCACCGGGATGATCATCTGCCCACCTTCGCGAAGCTGGTCCACCAACGGTTGGGGCACCGATTCGGGGCTACAGGTGACGATGATTTTGTCGAACGGTGCCGCATCGGGCCAACCCAAAAATCCGTCACCGATACGCGTCGAGACGTTCGGGTATCCCAACCGCGTCAGCGTTTGTTTTGCTTGTTCCCCGAGTTCCTGCACAATTTCGATTGAATAGACGTGTTCCACCAAGGGGCTTAGCACGGCAGCCTGGTAGCCACTGCCGGTACCGATTTCCAGCACCTTGTCGGTCGCCTGCGGATCCAGGGCTTCGGTCATCGATGCCACGATGAACGGACTGCTGATGGTTTGCGAACTGCCGATCGGCAAGGCCATATCGAAATAGGCTCTCTCCCGCTGGCTGACGGGCACGAATTCGTGACGCGGAGTGGTTCGAATCGAATCCAGAACCCGGGCATCGGTCACCCCGGCGCTTGCGACTCGCTCGCGCACCAATCGGTCTCGCGCCGCCGCGTAGGGGTCCGCTGCGGCCGCATCACCCGGCAAGATCAACCAAGTCAAAAGAAGTCCTTTGAATAAACACAAGGCGACCAACCGACAGGGTTCGCAGAGCGAAACATTGCCAGCGGTCACAACAGACGGGTGAATGAAGAATGTCGACATCGTCGCCTACTCCAATTTTCCAGCACGAAGGATTACAGGCAGCCCGAACACGTCGCGGAACATTCCTGAATTTTCTCGCATCGCCATCTGTTCCAACGAAACATCATCCAAGCCGGGCACGTTGATGACCAGGTGCTTGGCATCGGCCACACAGTTGATTTCCCGCACTCGGCCGCTGCGAGTGTCATCCAACGCGATCGCCAACCGCAGGATCGCAGCCAATTTGGATACCACGACGCGTTCCTGTTGGGGCAGCGTTCCATACCCTTCGTGCGACGGCTGGGGATAGGCACGACGCTGATAGCGTGCAACCAAACCGACCTGCAACAACTCGTCGCGCGACAACCCAAACAGTTCGCTGTAACGGATGAGGTACAGGGCGTGCTTATGATTGCTGCGCACGTTGACCATCATGCCAATTTCGTGAAGCAGGGCCGCCACAAACAAGACCACTTCGTGGCGGCTATCCAATTGATGTTCGTCCTGCAATTGGTCGAACAGTTTGCGAGAGAGCTCTGCCACATTTCGAGCATGCGTTTCATCGAAGTCGAATTTTCGGCCCAACGAGATCGCCGAACGCACGATTTGATTTCGAAAGTCGGCCGTCCAACTGCCGCCGACCGCCATGTCGTGAATCAAACCATCCCGCAAATTGGTATCACAAACGTAGACGTGCGGAAGGTCAAAGTGCTTGGCCAACAGGGTGTAGGCCAACAGCGCCGGTCCCACCGTTTCGGCCTCGATGAAGCTAGCGTCATAACGTTTGACGATTTTGTCTTCGCTAAGCGACATCAGCTTTTCCGTCAGCTTGGCCAACCGCGCGGTCGGGACCTCTGCCAACGAATTGCCATCCCAATCGTCCAACAATTGGTGCGCTGCAAAACGCATGTCGCCACCGAGGGCGATCAGGTGAATGGCGGTGTCGCGTTTGATCGCGTCGGTGATCTGCGAAAGAGTACGCCGGATATGGCTTTCCAACATCGCACGGCGTCGCACGGCGCTTGCCCGCACACCTTCCAACGTTTTCAGCAGCCGCAGCGACCCCAAGCGAAACGATTGACTGTGCAGCACATTCCCGCCGCGGACGATCAACATTTCGGTGTTGCCCCCACCGACTTCGACAACGATCGATTTGCCGTCGGCCAGATCGGGATGGGCGCGCAAATGCGGCATGACGCCCATGTAGGTGATTCGATTGACCTCGGCTTCGTCGATCGAATCGACGTTGAATCCAGTGGCCACAAAGATCCGGTCGGCAAACGCCAAACGGTTCAACGCCTCGCGGACCGCCGTGGTTGCGACCACTCGCACGTCCTTGGGCGACGTGACGCCGTACTCGCGCAACACTCGTTTGTACCGTTTCAACACTGAGGCGGATTTTTCGATACTGCGCCGCGAAAGCCGCCGATTGTCGAAGGCTTCGTGGCCCAATTCGACCGACTGGACCAATGTTTCAAGCGTCCGCGACTGGCCATCGGGGTAGATTTCAGCAATCGCCATGCGAATACTGGTCGCCCCAATGTCGATGACCGCAACGGTCCGGGGCGAAGCGTCAGCGGCCGTGACGGAAGCGTTTTCGAAGGGCGAAGTTGCGATCGGCTGAGTCATGAATCGGCGAATCATAGAGCGGGGAAGAGGATCCAACCGTCATCATACCGGCATCCCCCACCCCAAGCCCATAGCGTGGCCGATCAAGCCAAAACGCCCATTTCGCCCAACACCCCCACCGCTTCGCGGCCGCCGAAGCACTGTTTTGCTTGCCACCCGCGTTGGGCTGCCGCGGCGACGTTCTCTGGCTTGTCATCGATGAACAGAATTTCCGACGGATCGACTGCCGCAGCCGCTTCGGCCGCTTCGTAGATACGCCCGTCAGGTTTCATCGATTCGATTTCGTAGCTCAGGATCGTCGCGTCCGGGCGTCTTAGCACCACGTCGTAATCGTGACGAACGACCCAATCCCAGTGTGCGTGGCAAGTGTTCGACAAAATCCCGACGCCGAACCCCAACCCCCTGACCGCCGCCATCACGCCCTGCATCCCATCGATCGGCGTAAACATGTCGCTGATCGCATCACAGATCTGGGCGGGCGTCGGCGGATTCCCGGTTGCCCCGATCGCCAAGCAGACCTCGGTGGCGAATTGGCCCGGCGAATAGACGCCCTGTTCGAAACGATTCTCTAGCCCGCTGTCGTAGACGGCGGTCTTCGCATGCGAAGCGGAAACACCAAACAGTTTCGCCAGATTGGCGTGCGCGATGGCTTCGTCAAAGGAAAGTAAAACATTGCCAAGGTCGAAGTACACAAATCGGATCCTGCCGTCGTCACTCATTTCGTCACTTGGAATTGTTGAACGCGAATGTTTCGGTACCAGGCTTCGGTCGGCGGACCGCTGTGGATTTGCAACCCGATCACACCGTAGCCGGGGATCGAATCATCGGTTTCGGTGTAGTCGATTGATTTTTCACCGTTCAGAAAAATCTGGATGTGTCGATCGCGGCAGACGACGCGAAGCTGATTCCAATCGTCCTGTTTGACCCATTGGCGAACTTCGTCGGCGTTTCCTTCGGCAAGCATTTTTCGGCGGCGAGACTCGTCATACAGAGCTCCCCACACCGGGCGATCGCCCACCTGGCCGGCGTCGGCCTGGTACCCGGAAACCTCGGTGGTCCCCTTCACACGCTTGGACCGAAACTGGACGCCTGCGTTCTGCCCCTTGCCGACCAACTTGACCTCATAGCGGAGTTCAAAGTTGTCGTAGTTCTGGGTCGTGCACAGGAATTCGTTGTGTGGAATTTTTTGGTCCAAACGTCCAGCCACGACGGCCGCCGTGCCGGATTCGTCGTTTTCGATTCGAAACCAATAGGCGTTGCCTTCCCAACCGGCCAACGAATGCTCGTCGAACAGCGGCAGCGATCGGGACTGCCAATCGTCGTCGGCCGTGGCGGTAAAAGCCGCACACAAAACCAACACCAGCGGCAAAAGCGGTCGATGGTTCTTCAGCGGGGTTCCGGTCATTGGAAACAATCCTGGTCCGAACATGATTTCGCCTCAATCGGTCTTCGTGCGGGAGCGATCAAACACAGCCCCGGGGATTAAAAATCAGCAATACCCCGAGTTTCGAGGCCGTTTGGCTGATCCGAAATGCATCGGATGGGGCGGTTCCTTGCCGGAATCGCCCTGGACAACCATAACTTAGGGCAATCATATTCTAGCCGTCCAACCTCCGCATCCTCTTGAACCTCGCTTGCCCGATGAATCAATCGCTCAACAAATTCAGCGCCAAAATCACTCAACCCAAGAGTCAGGGTGCGTCCCAGGCGATGCTGTACGCCACCGGGATGACCAGCGAGGACATGAATAAGCCGCAGGTCGGCATCGCCAGCGTTTGGTACGAGGGCAATTCGTGCAATATGCACCTGTTGGACCTGGCCGCGGATGTCAAAAAGTCGGTGGTCGATTCCGGCATGGTGGGCATGCGTTTCAACACGATTGGCGTGTCTGACGGAATCTCGATGGGCACCGACGGGATGAGCTACAGCCTGCAATCCCGCGACCTGATCGCCGATTCGATCGAAACGATCATGGGCGCCCAGTGGTACGACGGCCTGATCGCGCTGCCCGGTTGCGACAAGAACATGCCGGGATGCCTGATCGCGATGGGTCGCCTGAACCGCCCCTCGATCATGGTCTACGGCGGAACCATCAAACCAGGGCTCTGCGGAACCAAAAAACTAGACATCGTGTCGGCGTTTCAAGCCTACGGCGAATACGTCGCTGGCACGATCACCGAAGAAGAACGGGCCGAAATCATCCGCCGCAGCTGCCCTGGCGCCGGTGCCTGTGGCGGCATGTACACCGCCAACACGATGGCAACCGCGATCGAAGCGATGGGCATGTCGCTGCCCTATTCGGCCAGCATCCCGGCCGTCGATCCCGAAAAGAAAGACGAGTGCCGGCGAGCAGGCGAAGCGATGCTGGAACTGCTAAAGAAAGACATCAAGCCGCGTGACATCATGACCCGTGCGGCCTTCGAAAATGCGATGGTCACCGTCATGGCCCTGGGTGGCAGCACGAATGCAGTGCTGCACCTGATCGCGATGGCACGCAGCGTCGACGTCCCGTTGACCATCGATGACTTCCAATCGGTCAGCGACCGAATTCCGTTGCTGGCCGACCTGAAGCCCAGCGGAAAGTTCGTGCAAGAAGACCTGCACTCGATCGGCGGCACCCCCGCCGTGATGAAATACTTGCTGGAAAAGGGATTGATGGACGGTTCGTGCATGACGGTGACCGGCAAAACGCTGGCCGAGAACGTCGCCGACCTGCCCGGCCTGAAAGAAGGTCAAACGATCATCATGCCCGTGGAGAAACCGATCAAGGAAAGCGGGCACATCCGCATCCTGCGCGGTTCGCTGGCCCCCGAAGGCGCAGTTGCCAAGATCACCGGCAAAGAAGGCCTGACCTTTACCGGCCCAGCCCGCTGTTTCGACAGCGAAGAAGACATGCTGCATGCCCTGGAAGAAAAGAAAATCGCAAAGGGCGATGTGGTCGTGATCCGATACGAAGGCCCCCAAGGCGGCCCCGGCATGCCCGAAATGTTGACGCCCACCAGCGCAATCATGGGGGCGGGACTCGGCAGCGACGTGGCGATGTTGACCGATGGACGATTCAGCGGCGGAAGCCACGGTTTCATCGTCGGCCACATCACCCCCGAAGCTCAAGTCGGTGGCCCGATCGGGCTGCTGCAGGACGGCGACATCTGCACCATCGATGCCGAAACCAATCGCTTGGATGTGGATGTCGACGAAGCGGAAATGGCCAAACGCAAAGCCGCCTGGACAGCACCACCGCTGAAGGTCACTCGCGGCACGCTGTACCGGTACATCAAGACCGTCAAAAGCGCCAGTGAAGGCTGCGTTACGGACGAATAAAATTCGACGATGTGGTAGTTTGTCCGTAAATCCTTCTTCACGATGTTCGCCCGGATGTGGCGGGCAAAATTTGAAACGACCGATGGCAAACCCCAAACGCATCCCGAACAAATTCAAACCGTGGATCACGATCCGCAAAAAGTTCGGCCTCTCTCACGCTCACGTGCAAATGGCACGTGAACTAGGCATGGACGTCAAACGGATTCGCCAACCCGCCAAGCCAGACCCGAACATGCCGGGTCGCTTGCCGCTGAACAAGTACATCGAAAAACTGTACTTCGCACGTTTTGACAAAGCCCAACCGGACGAAGTCAAAACGATGGAAGATCTGGCTGCCGAACACCTGGCCCGCCGTGCAGCTAAGAAAGCAGCGCGAGACGAAGAGGAATAGTCGATCGGTTCGTCGCGGTTCGCCCGCATCTTGTCGCCCAGCGACCGGGGCCAGGTTTCCGTTTTCTTTTGGACCAGTTTCTGGTGGTCCAGTTGTCGCCGGCCCATCCATCGGCGATTGTCGCATTCCCGACAAAAACGGGCAGCGCGACCGCGGCGGGAACCACGCCCGATGTAACTAGACGTGGCAAGGGGAACCAACCAGACTGTTTGACTTGTCCTCCGCTTCCGCCCCACCCACGATTCGCCATGCCTGCCGATTCCCACCATCGACACCTTCCGGCCACCGCTCTATTGATCGTTTGGGTCGCCGGCCAAACACTAGGGGCTGCCCAGGCATCGGCTCAGGGGGGACCGGCCAACGTGGTGGTCGCCCCGGTGATCCGGCGAGATGTCGCATCCAGCCAGTCGTTCGTCGCCAACATCCGGCCTCGCCGGCAAGCGATCATCGGCAGCGCCGTCGACGGGCGTGTCGAAGCGTTCATGGTGGATGCCGGCCAGGCGGTGAAAGCCAAACAACCGCTGGCCCAATTGCTGACCAACACGATCAATATCGAATTGGCGGGCGCCGAAGCCGAATTGGACCTGCGTCGTGCGGAGCTGCTGGAGCTAAAAAACGGATCGCGTCCCGAAGAGATTGCTTTGGCCGAAGCCACCATGCGAGCCTCGGAAGCGGGCAGCCAATACACGCAAGCCAAACTGGCCCGCGCCCAACAATTGTTTTCCAACAGCGCCGGACTTTCTCAAGATGAATTCGAAGCCGCTCGCGCCGAATCATTGACCGCTGCAGCGCGCCTTTCCGAAGCGGCCAGTTCGCTGGACCTGGTCCGCAAAGGCCCGCGGCAGGAAAAGATTGATCAAGCCGCAGCCCGGGTCGCGATGCAAGAACAAGTCGTGGCCGGGTTGAAGGACCGAATCAAAAAATACACCATCCGTTCGCCCTTCGACGGGTATGTCACCAGCGAATTGACCGAAGCGGGGGCATGGGCACGGCAAGGGGATCCTGTCGCCGAAGTCGTCGAGATCGATCCGATCGAAGTCGAAGTCTTCGTGCCGGAATCCAGCATCCAGTTCATTCGCCGTGGTGCCGATTGTGAAGTGGTGGTGGATGCGTTCCCGGACGAATCGTTCCCCGGCACCATCGACCAAATCATTCCGCTGGCAGACAACCGATCGCGCACGTTCCCAGTTCGCGTTTTGGTCAAGAACCCGCCCAACGATACCGGCCATCGGTTGCTGCCGGGCATGTTGGCGCGGGTAACGATGCCGACGGGTAAATCCGAATCGCGGATGCTGGTCGCCAAGGACGCGCTGCGTCTCGATGGCGACAAGGCAGCCGTGTTCAAAGTCGTCGGATCCACCCCAACCCTGGTGCCTGTTCGCACGGGGCCATCGATCGGCAGCTGGATATCGATCCAGCCGATAGCGCCGGGATCCTTGGCAGTCGACGACTTGGTGGTCACGCGCGGCAACGAACGACTTCGCCCAGGACAAAGCGTTGTGATCAGCGAAACACAATCGGCCCCCTAGGTCTTGAAAAACTTGCTGGATCACCATTCGCGATCGAGCGAAACAAGGTCAGCGTCCCGTCGCCCTGCATCGTTCCAGTCTTGCATCGTTCCAGTCTTGCATCGTTCCCTGCCTGCGTCGTCCCCGCCCCCGCCTGCGTCGTCCCCGCCCATCGTTCCCCCGCCCCCGCGAAACCCATGAACTTGATCCAAGCCTTCGTCGACAACCCGGTCAAGGTCGCCGTCGGCGCACTGTTGCTGATCCTGTTTGGTTTGATCGCCGTCGTTCGGATGCCGATGCAACTGACGCCGGAGGTCCAGGTCCCGACGTTGACCGTCGAAACACGATGGCCCGGTGCCAGCCCACAGGAAGTCGAACGCGAAATCATCCAAGAACAAGAGGAACAACTGCAATCGGTCGAAGGCGTTCGCAAGATGACCAGCGAGGCGATGGATTCCAGCGGCAGCATCAAGTTGGAATTCATTGTCGGCACGAACATGGAAGAGGCACTGTTGAAGGTCAACAGCCGCCTACAGCAGGTTCCGGAGTATCCCGAAGAGGCGGACGAACCGGTCATTTCGACCAGCAATGCATCCGATCGGCCGATCGCGTGGTTCATCCTGAGCGCGATCCAGCCCACACGGCAAGACGTCGAAACCTTCGTCGCCCAGCATCCCGACAGCAAACCGGCATTGGAATCGGTGCTGAAAACCGACAATCCCGGACTGCGTTTGGCGCGATTACGAAAAGCGTCCAAAGATCACCCCGAAATCGGCGAGTTGTTACCGCCTGATTTGAACGTCCCGGGCATGCGTCGATTCGCCGAGGACATCATCGAGGCCCGTTTCGAACGCGTCTCCGGCGTATCAAACTCGAACGTGTTGGGTGGTCTAGAAGAAGAACTGCAGGTCATCATCGATCCGCAAAAACTAGCCGCTCGCCAGCTGACGATCGACGACGTCCGACGTGTCCTACGGACGCAAAACCAAGACACATCGGCCGGCGATTTCTGGGAAGACAAACGCCGTTATGTCGTCCGCACGCTGAATCAGTTTCGATCGCCCGAACAAGTTGGCCAACAGGTGTTGGCAACACGAAACGATGCACCAGTGGTGATCGCCGACGTGGCCGAGATCCGTTTGGGGTTCAAGAAACCCGACGGCGTCGTGCGACGGTTCGGTGATACATCGATCGCCATCAACGTGATCCGCGAAACCGGCAGCAACGTGATGGACATCATGGCCGATCTGCAGGTCGCGTTGGACGAATTGAACAACGACGTCTTGGCCCCCAAACAGTTGCAACTGACCCAGGTCTACGACGAATCCGAATACATCACCGCATCGGTTCAACTGGTCAACCAGAACATCATCGTGGGTGGCACCCTGACGATGCTGGTGCTGATGCTGTTTCTGCATCTGAATGTGCGCACCTTGCTGATGGTGCCGCTGATCGCAGCGGCCTCGATCGCAGCGGCATTCGTACACCCCGGCTTCTTTGCCGTCACGCTGGTCCTGGTCATCTACAGCGGATTCGCGTTTGCTCGCGGTGCCTTGGTCGTTGGATTAGCCATTCCGATCAGTATCGTCGGCACATTTTTGATGTTGAACCTGTGGGGCAGATCGCTGAACGTGATCAGTTTGGCCGGGATGGCGTTCGCGGTCGGAATGTTGGTCGACAATGCGGTAGTGGTTCTGGAAAACATTTATCGGCACTACCAAAACGGAGATCCACCGCGAGTCGCCGCGGTCCGTGGAACCAAAGAAGTTTGGGGGGCTGTGCTGGCATCGACGTTAACCACCTTGGCAGTGTTCTTGCCGGTTCTGTTTGTCGAAGAGGAAGCCGGGCAATTGTTCCGCGACATCGCCCTTGCGATTAGCGCAGCGGTGGGATTGTCGTTGATCGTCAGCATCACGTTGATCCCGACACTGACGGCGCGGCTGCTGCGTGGACAAGACATGGAAACCGCCGGGGCATCATCGACGGGGACCAAGACATTTGCGTCGCGAATCATCGCCCCGCTAATGGGAATCTCTGGCGGTTTCGTCAACGCCGTGGTTGCATTGAACCGTTGGACGCAGGCCAGCCGAATTCGCCAGATCGGATTGGTGATGGCGCTGTTGATCACGACCGGTGTGGTCAGTTATTCGCTTTGGCCCAAGGTCGAATATTTGCCGATGGGCAACCGTAACCTGGTCTTTGGAATCGTGCTGCCGCCCCCGGGTTACAACCTGGACGAACTGACTCGGATGGGCGAGACCGTGGAAACGGTGCTGGAACCGTACTGGGACATCGATCCCGATAGTCCCGAGGCGGCCGAACTAGACTTCCCGGCGATCTATGACTTTTTCTTTGTCGCCCGCGGTCGATCGGTGTTCATGGGTGTGCGAAGCGTTGATCCGACACGCAGCGGCGAACTGATTCCGTTGATCCAACAGGCCGGTGCCAAATTGCCCGGCACGTTCGTGATCGCCAAGCAATCGAGTTTGTTCGAACAGGGTTTGACCGCCGGACGAACGATCGACATCGAAATCACGGGTCCCGAACTGGAAAAGTTAGTCGGCATCGGTGGCCAAATCATGGGCACCATCATGGCGGGCAACGCAGGCGAGCCATTGATCCCCGAGACCCAGGCCCGGCCCGTCCCCAGCCTGGACCTCAGCAATCCCGAAGTCCACATCATTCCGCGACTGCTGAAAACCGAACAGATGGGTGTCGACGCAACCACGCTGGGGTACACCATCAATGCATTGGTCGACGGAGCATTGGCCAGCGACTACTTCATCGGTGGCGACAAGATTGACCTGACCATCATGGGCGATCCAAATTCGATCCGATTTTCGCAAGACCTGGACGGGCTGCCGATCGTGACTCCCGGTGGTCAGTTGGTTCCGCTTTCAGCGCTAGCCGACATCCAAATTTCCAGCGGTCCTGAACAGATCAATCACCGCGAACGTCAGCGAGCGATCACGATCGAAGTATCGCCGCCCGCGGACGTGCCGCTGGAGGAAGCTCTCTCGCTGATCGAAGACCAAGTGCTAACGCCGATCCGCGAAAGTGGCGTCCTCGATGGTGGTTACCGGATCGCGCTAAGCGGTACGGCGGACAAACTTCGCGACACCTGGCTGGCGCTGCGTTGGAATGTCTTGTTGGCGTTGCTGATCACGTACCTGTTGATGGCCGCCTTGTTCGAAAGCTGGGTCTATCCGCTGGTGATCATCATGAGCGTGCCGTTGGGAGCGGTCGGCGGAATTGTGGGACTGCGGGCGCTGGGCGTGTACCTGGATTGGCAAGGCCGAACACCGCAGTCGTTGGATGTCTTAACGATGCTAGGGTTTGTGATCCTGATCGGCACCGTCGTCAACAACGCGATCCTGATCGTGCACCAAGCATTGAATCTGATCCGCGACGAGGGATACCCATCTCACGATGCGATTTTGGAAAGCGTGCGAACTCGGGTCCGACCGATCCTGATGACAACCGCCACCACGGTCCTAGGACTGCTGCCGCTGGTTCTGTTCCCCGGATCGGGCAGCGAGTTGTACCGCGGGTTAGGAAGCGTGTTGCTGGGTGGATTGTTGGTATCGACGATCTTCACGCTGGTGTTTGTGCCGACGCTATTCCGCATCTTCATCGACATCCGCGATAAGATTGCACCCCCAACGGAAACACCAACGGCCGTTTCGGCCGCCGGGCCCCCAGCGATCGGGAAGCCAGCGATCGAAAAGCCAGCCATCGAAGGCGCGTCCAACGCACTGGCCAAGTAGTGCACAAAGAGCCAAACCGGACGGACGTGCAAACCGCGTATTCGGTTTGCAGCACCGGCAAGGTTCACCGAACCCACGAACGCCTGAATTCCGTCCAAAGACAGAACCCTAGTGGTTTTCCAGTTCTTCCCAACGGGCGTAGGCTGTGGCCAGCTCCTGTTGCAGCTCTTTCAACTTCGCCGCGTCCGATGCGATCTTGTCGCCGCCTTTTTGGTAGTAATCCGGTTCTGCCATCACCGAGTTGATCGTGGCGATGTCCGACTCCAGCTGCTCGATTCGCTGGGGCATTTTGTCCAGTTCATGCTTGTCTTTGAACGACAATTTCTTGGCTGGTTTGGATTTTGGCTTGTCGGCGGATGACGCCGCTTGTTTGGGCTTCGATGTTGGTTCGTTCTTGGCGAATTCAGCTTGTCGAGCGACGGCTGCTTTCCAATCGTCGTAGCCGCCGTCGTATTCTTTCACGCCGCCTTCTTCGTACACGATCGTGCTGGTGACGACGTTGTTCAAGAACGTCCGGTCGTGACTGACCATCAGCACCGTGCCGCTGAAATCGATCAGTTGTTCTTCCAACAGGTCCAACGTTTCACTGTCCAAATCGTTCGTCGGTTCGTCCAATACGATGACGTTGGCGGGCTTGGTCATCAGCTTGGCCAACAGAGCCCGGTTCCGTTCCCCGCCGGACAGATACTTCACCGGCGTCCGGGCCCGCTCGGGTGTGAACAAGAAATCCTGTAGGTAGCCGACGATGTGTTTCGACTTGTCGCCGACCAGCACCTTGTCGCTGCCTTCGCCGACATTTTCTTGGACCGTCTTTTCCGGATCCAGCGTATCGCGAAGTTGATCGAAGTAAGAAATCTGTAGGTTGGTTCCCAACTTGACCGTGCCTTGGTCGGGTTCGAGTTGTCCCAATAACAGTTTTAGTAAGGTCGTCTTCCCGGCACCGTTGGGTCCCATAATTCCGACCCGGTCCCCACGCATCAACGTGGTCGAGAAGTCGTTCAAGATGACTCGATCGCCATAGCTGAACGAGATCTCTTTGACGTCGGCAACCAGCGCACCGCTGCGGGCCGCTTCTTGCAAGTTCAACTTCGCCTTGCCTTCGACGCTGCGTCGATCACCACGCTGCAGCCGCAACTGTTTTAGCGCCCGCACACGTCCTTCGTTACGGGTCCGGCGAGCCTTGATGCCTTGGCGGATCCAGACTTCTTCTTGAGCCAACTTTTTGTCAAACAGAGCGTTCTGTTTTTCCTCGGCCTGCAACGCTGCTTCTTTCCGCTGCAAGAACGTGGTGTAGTCACAAGTCCAATCGAACAAACGTCCACGATCGATCTCCCAAATCCGCGTCGCCAGACTCTGCAGGAACGAACGGTCGTGAGTGATGAAGACCAGGGTTTGACGAAACCGCTTCAGGAAATTTTCGATCCACAGGATGGATTCGATGTCCAGGTGGTTGGTGGGTTCGTCCAACAGCAGGACGTCTGGTTCCATGGCGATCGCACGGGCCAAAAGGACGCGTCGCTTCATCCCGCTGGACAAGGTTTCGAACAAGGCGTCTCCGTCCAATTCCATCTTCGAAAGCGTCGATTCGACCGCGTGTTCGACCTGCCAATGAGTTTCTGGATCATCGCGGCCGGGTTGGCCCGCCATCACGATGGATGTCACCGTGCCGGTCCAATCCCGCGGCACATCCTGGGTCAGCCGAGCCACCTTGGCGTGGGGGGCGAAGGTGATCCCACCATGGTCCGGCACGACTTCGCCGTCGAACATCCGCAGCAATGTGGTCTTTCCGGCCCCGTTACGACCAAGCAGACCGATCTTTTCGCCTCGTTCGATCACCGCCGAAACGCCGTCTAGCAGTAATGGACCACGAAATCCGATGGAAAGGTCGTCAAGCGATACGAGCGGCATGTTGGATCGAAAGGATGGGGAACGAAGTGCATTTCAGGAGCGCGGTTTAGCACGAAATCGCGATCCCGACCAGAGGACTGGTTACCGTCGTGACGCACTCCTCGACTCAGTATGGATTAAAATCGGCGGCAAATTGGCCGGCCCGCTGTATGGCAGGGATTCCTAGTATCGATTCCGAACCGGTCTAGACTAGGCCGGCTAACCCACCACTCCATCGACTGAAAAGAAAATGAAGTCAAGCAGTCCGTACGTTCTGATGCCGTCTTGGATTCTGGCCATCGCGATCGCCACGATGTCGGCCGCTCACTTATCCGCGGGGTCCCCCAATTTCCTGGTCATCATTGCTGACGACATGGGCTTCTCGGACGCGGGCTGCTATGGCGGCGAAATTGCCACACCGAACCTGGACGGCCTGGCCGCCGGTGGCTTGAAATTCACACAGTTCTACAACACCGCTCGTTGCTGGCCGACACGTTCATCGCTGCTGACCGGGTACTACCCGCAACAGATCCGCAGGGACGCGATGCCCGGTGCTCCCCGAGGCTTTGGCGGCGGCGGCAAACGCCCCGAGTGGGCTCAAACGATTGCCGAATATCTGCATCCGGCGGGTTACCGCAGCTATCACTCGGGGAAATGGCATGTCGATGGCAAACCGACGGCCAACGGATTCGACCTTTCCAATGAAGCGACTCGCAGCCCGGGATTCTTTGATTCGATCAAGCGACAGGATCGTGATCCGGATTTCTATCGCACGATTGCGACGGCGGACCACGCGATTGAATGCTTGCAGCAGCACGAGACGGAATTTTCCGACCGTCCGTTCTTTCAATACGTCGCCTTCCATGCGCCCCATTTCCCGCTGCATGCGTTGCCCGAAGATATCGATCGTTATCGAGATCGCTATATCCAAGGCTGGGATGCACTACGGAAAGAACGACACGATCGCCAACGAAACTTGGGCATCACGAATGCGGAACTATCTGCGGTGGAACCGAACGTGGGGCCACCCTACGCGTTCCCCGATCAGATTGCGTTGCTGGGTCCCGGGGAGATCAATCGTCCGTTGCCATGGGACCAACTGACCGCCCAGCAGCAACGGTTTCAAGCCACCAAGATGGCCATCCATGCCGCGATGATTGATCGGATGGACCGAGAAATCGGTCGTATCCTCGGGCAATTGCGTTCGATGAAAGCGATGCAGGACACGTTGATCTTGTTCCTGTCCGACAATGGTGCAAGCGCCGAAATGATGGTGCGTGGCGAAGGCCATGATCCGTCGGCCGCGCCCGGGTCCGCTGCCACGTACTTGTGCTTGGGGCCAGGGTTTTCCAGCGCCGCCAATACTCCTTTTCGCCGACACAAGACCTGGGTTCATGAAGGCGGCATCTCCACTCCTTTTATCGCCCATTGGCCCAACGGCATTGCTGCGAAAAACGAGCTTCGTTCCACGATCGCGCACGTCATTGACATTGCACCAACGATCTTGGATTTGGCGGGTGTTGAACTTCCCGACAACGACGCACCACCGATCAGCGGCAAGAGTCTGAAGTCCGCATTGCAGAGCGACGACACGACGCTGCATGAAGATGTCTGGTTCTATCACGAAGGCAATCGCGCCTTGCGACAAGGGGATTGGAAGATCATTCACTCCAATGCTTCGCGAGAGTTTCCGTGGGGACAATCCAAGGAGGCTGCTAACGAGACGGACAAGGCGAACTGGTCCCTGTACGATCTTGCCAATGACCGCGCCGAACAAAACGACCTCGCCTCTGCGCATCCCGAAAAAGTAAAAGCCATGCAGGATCGCTGGATCGAATTGCGAGACCAATTCCTGCTTGATGCAACGCGCAGCCAGGACAAAAACCCCTAGTGACACGTGCGTCTGCGACCGATTTTGCGTACCGAACGACTATCCCTTGAAGGCACCCGTCATGAAATTTGGGTTTCTGTTGCAGATCCTTGCAATCGGTATCGGCAGCGCCGTGGTGTCGGCGGCAGCGCCTGACAACGCCACACCGCCGAACATCGTCTTGATCCTTGCCGATGACCTGGGTTATGGCGACCTGGGTTGTTACGGCAATGATCCCAAGGCCAGTCCGGTACTGGATCGATTGGCACGGCAAGGCGTTCGTTGGACGCAGGCCTACGCCAACGGACCGGAATGTTCGCCCACACGCGTCGCACTGCTGACGGGCCGATATCAACAACGCGTCGGTGGGATGGAGTGCGCCATCGGGGTCGGCAATGTTGGCCGCTACGACGATGCCGTGCGATTGCAGATGGTGTCCCAATTGGGATTGCCGGCGGATCAACCGACGTTGGCCAACCGGCTGTCCACACGCGGCTATGACACGGCCCTATTTGGCAAGTGGCACCTGGGATATGAATCGCAGTTTTCGCCGCAGATGCACGGATTTGACGAAGCGTTGTACTGCATTGGCGGTTTGATGGACTATTACCACTACATCGATTCGGCCGCGGATTACAACCTATTTCACAACGGCCAGCCCGTCGAACGCCAGGGCTACTTTACCGACATGATCACCGACCAAGCGGTGCAGTATGTTCGTCAACGAAGCGAGGCCGAACGACCATTCTTTTTGTATCTGCCGTACACGGCGCCTCACACGCCGTATCAACCGCCGGGCCTCGCACCGCAGGATCCATTGCCACCGGATTCTCCACTGTGGAACCAGGGCGATGATCCACCAGGCGTCTATCGGTCGATGGTTCGACAGATGGATACAGGCATCGGGCGTGTGTTGGACGCGCTGGACGAATCCGGGCTGACCAATCGCACCCTGGTGATCTTTGCCAGTGATAACGGGGGAACCGCCGCCAGCCGCAATGCCCCGCTGCGCGGTTCCAAAGGGCAAGCATTCGAAGGCGGCATTCGGGTTCCGCTGATCGCGCGGTGGCCCGGGCATCTGCCGGCCAAGACGGTCAGCGATCAGGTCACGATCACGTTTGATTTGACGGCATCGATCCTGGCCGCAGCGGGTCCCACGCAAATGGATTCCGACAAGCTGGATGGAATCGACGTCTTCGCTCTGGCTGCATCGAAACAACCGCCGCTGGCGCGCACTTTGTATTGGCGAAAGCCGCGTGATCCGTTGGTATGGAGCGGTGTTCGCGACGGGGATTGGAAATACGTTCGTCAACACAAATCATCCGCAGGCGGGAAGACGTCGACGCGAGAATGGATCTTTGACCTCGGTGACGATCTCTCCGAGAAGCATGACTTGAGCCAACAACGGCCCGACAAACTGGAACGGATGCGAGACCAATTCGCGGCATGGGAACAGACCGTTCGCAAGAACCGCCGAGGCCGTCCGGGATGGACTCCGCACGACAAACCCTAGCCCGAAAAGGTGTCAGGACTCTTTTCCGCCCCGCCGCCGCAAAAAGGACCTGCCCTGTTTGCTGTTAGGCCGAGGGCGAAGCTGGCTGGAGGACCAGTTCGACCGGGCAGTGGTCGGAACCGTGAATGTCATCTCGAATCGCCGCCGCCTTGACTCGCGGCATGAGCTTGTCAGCGACCCAGAAGTAATCCAAACGCCACCCGATGTTCCGGGCGCGAGCGTTCATGCGGTAGGTCCACCAACTGTACTTTTCAGGGCTAGGATCGAAATGCCGAAACGAATCCACAAAACCAGCCTCGACCACTCGATTCAATCCAGCCCGCTCTTGGTCTGAAAAACCCGCGTTCTTGCGATTCGCTTTGGGGTTGGCCAAGTCGATTTCTTGGTGAGCACAATTCACATCGCCACAGAAGATGACCGGGCGGCGCCGATTCAGTTTTTTCACGTACTCTAAGAAATCGTGATCCCACTGCATCCGATAGTCCAACCGGGCCAATCCCCGTTGGGCGTTGGGGGTGTAGACATTCACCAGATGGAAATCGTCAAAGGTTGCCGTGATCACTCGTCCTTCGCTGTCGTGATCGTCGATCCCGATCCCCAGAACTTCTTTCTTGGGCTTTACCTTGCTCCAGATCGACGTACCGCTGTAGCCCCGTTTTTGCGCTGAATTCCAAATCTGGTAATAGCCCAAATCGTCGGCCCACTGCAGTTCCACTTGTTCTTGCTGTGCCTTGACTTCCTGCAGACACAGGATGTCGGGATGATCGGTTTCGACATACTGCCGCAACCCTTTGTCCATCGCCGCGCGGATGCCATTGACGTTCCAGGAAACCAACTTCATGTCGTAAATCAAATTCAGTGGAAAAAATCGTATCGGTGAAAGGACGCTTGGAAACGGCGACTGGTGGAACCGGGCCAAGCGATTTCAAGAGACCATGGTGTACCGTATATCGCCATCTTGGGCGAGTGTTCAGACCACGATCGATCGTTCACAATTGGGGCATGAGCAACACCATCAAGATTGACGCCAGCCTTGCCGACGACGCACTTCGCCTACAAATTGAAGCGTCGTGCAAACAGATGGAACAGAACTTCAGCGACGGCTTCTATTCCAAGATCACCGTGTTTCGCCATTGGTCCAAGCACAACCCCGAATTGTCGGGCAAGATCGCCAGACCCAGCGCCTACCGTTGGTACCTGCGCCGCGAACTATTCAAATTGGCTCGCCGCGGGGCCGAGATCACGATCGAGTGCTCACGTCGCCGGATCGACCTCAGTTCGCCCAAGCTGTTGGAATTGCTGGACGAAACCGACTTCGATTTGACTCGCAAGAAAGTCTTCTTGTTCGGTCCCGAACGGTCTGAACTTTCCATCGCTCGGTTGGAACACTACACCGGGACACGGGCCGAAGATTTTCAGCGGTACGTCCTGCTGACCAACTACAACATGCACATGGAAGCCTTCGCGGCAAGATTTCCCGACTGCGTGCGTCCGTTTCGCGACGACGTCCAGATGCCGACCTACCATCACAAGGACACTCGAAACCGCGGCATCAGCATCGTCAATATCGGCGTGGGACCGTCCAATGCCAAGAACTTTACCGACCATTTGGCCGTGCTGCGTCCCGACGCCATGCTGATGGTGGGTCACTGTGCGGGCGTGCGAAATCACCAGGACATCGGCGACTTCGTGCTGGCGTCCGGATACATGCGAGGGGACCACATCCTAGACGTGGCCCTGCCGCCATCGGTGCCCATCAGCCCCAGTTTTCAACTGAACCGTGCATTGGCGGCCGTGTTGGATGAATCGGGCCAGCGATATCGCATCGGTGCGGTCTACACCACGGCAGATCGCAATTGGGAACTGACGCTGAAACGGACGATGGATGATCTGCGGGCGAGTCGTTCGATCGCGGTCGACATGGAATCGGCCACCGTCGCAGCCAACGGTTTTCGCTATCGAATTCCCAGTGCAACGCTGCTGTGTGTTTCCGACAAACCGCTGCACGGGCAACCGAAACTGCCCGGCGCGGCAAAAGCGTTCTATGACGACAGCAAACGGAAACACATCGACATCGCGGTCACGGCGATCGAATCGATCAAGAAGCGTTTCCCGGACGGGCTTCCCAACAGCGACATCCGCGGGCCGGGCGAAGCCTTGTTGGGCGGGCCAAGTGACAGCTCCGGAAACTAAGCGGCGCAGCCCCCACGACGACGGGAGCGTTTGGCAGACTTGTGTACCGGTGCAGGGCAGGGGAGGGCGGGGCAATCATCGGCGTGGGGATGCTATTGGCTTTCGGCGGCTTCCTGCGCCGACGCTTTTTCGCTGCTGGCACGAAACAGTTTGGCGATCACGTCTTCGAGCGGCAGGTCTTCGACGGCAACATCTTCGATCGGATTGTCTCGAAGCACATCGGCCAAGACGCGTGGCACGTCGGCGCGGGCGACCCGGACTTTTGCCTTGGGCCAAGTTTCGTCCAGGACTTCGCCGATCCCCGACAGATCCGGCCGATGCCCCTCGGCGAACTGCAGCGTCAAGATTTTGAACCCACTGAACTGGTCGATGATCCCTGACAGCGATCCGTCGTACTCGATCCGCCCACCGGCAATGATCACGACGCGTTTGCACAGCGCGGCGATGTCTTTCATGTAGTGGCTGGTCAACAGAATCGTGATTTTGCGTTTTTCCTGGTAGTACTTCAGGAAATTCTGAATGTTGTGTTGGGCGATCACATCCAGACCGATCGTCGGTTCGTCCAGGAACAGCACTTCGGGACTATGCAACATCGCGGCGATCAGTTCCATCTTCATCCGTTCGCCCAACGACAATTCACGCACCGGTTGGCGAAGCAGTCGTCGCACGTCCAACAGATCCGTCAATTCGTCGAGCGTCGTTTTGAACTGGTCGTCCGGCACGCCATAGATCTGTTGATGCAGGCGGTAGGATTCGTTGGCTGGAAGGTCCCACCACAATTGATTCTTTTGGCCCATCACCAATGCAAAACGGCGGCGGTATTCATTTTTGCGTTGCCAGGGGACATACCCCATCACCGATGCGGTTCCGCTGGTCGGGTTGATCACGCCCGACAACAGTTTCAGCGTCGTCGTCTTGCCGGCTCCGTTGGGCCCCAGGAACGCGACGAATTCACCTTGCTGGACATCCAAGTCGATGCCTTTGACCGCTTCGACCTCTTTGTATTCCCGTTTAAAGAGACCACGGACGCTGCCGCCCAAACCTTCCTTTTTTTTGAAGACGCGGTAAGCCTTCGTCAAATTGCGGACTTCGATCAATGACATGCGAATGGCGAGTGCGTGAGGGGTGCTGGTTCTTGGATGACGGAAGCGGCATCATTGTAGACGTCATGCCCCATGCCCATAGGCCCAGAGAATCTTGATGACTGCAACGCCCCCCCCATTTCGAGTTGGCCTTGGCTACGATTCGCACCGACTGGGCAACGGCGGTCCGCTTCGGATCGGCGGAATCGACGTGCCCGCCGAAATTCATTCGATCGGCCACAGCGATGCCGATGTGCTGCTGCATGCGATCACCGACAGCCTGCTGGGGGCCATCGCCGAAGAGGACATCGGGCGACTGTTCCCCGACCACGCCCCCGAGAACAAGGGCCGCGATAGCATGGATTTCCTTCACGAAGCGATCCGCCGAGTCCATCATCGCGGGATGGAAATCGTCAATCTGGACTGCATCATCTTGGCCGAACGCCCCAAGATGGCGCCGCACATCGACGCGATGCGGACGCGAATTGCCGAGGCGTTGGACATCGAAATCGGCCAGATCAGCATCAAAGCCAAGACCGGGGAAGGGATCGGTGAAATCGGCACCGCAGCCGCGATCGCCGCCCGCGTGATCGTGATGCTGAATCGTCGTGCTTGAACCACGCCGCTGATCGTGGCCGCCGAAAACGCCCCCCAAAGCGAGGATTGGGGGGGGCTGCGGCAGCGCTTCGGATCTCAATCCGCCAATCCACCGCCGCGAAAAAAAACGGTCTCTGCCGATCGGGGCAAGTTCCCTATAATCCGCGGTTTGACCCATCCGCTATGTTGAACTGACCTGCGCCCCCGCCGGCGATATCTGACCATGAGCACCGCACCTGCTGCCCAAACGACCATGCCCGAAAGCCAGACCAAGCCGGAAATTCGCGTCTACAACACGCTGTCCAAGACCAAAGAACCGTTCATCCCGCTGCGGGCGCCCAAAGTTGGCATCTATTTGTGCGGACCGACGGTTTACGCCGAATCCCACATCGGCCACATGGTCGGCCCGGTCATTTTCGACACCGTCAAACGCTACCTGCGTTACAGCGGTTTCGACGTCACCCTGGTCGTCAACATCACCGACGTGGACGACAAGCTGATCAATAAAAGCGTCGAACGCGGTATCCCGATGAGCCAAATTGCGGTCGAAATGACTGCGGACTACTTGGCCAATTTGAAAGAACTGGGCGTCAATCAGATCGATTATCTGCCGCGTGCCACCGATCACATGCCGCAGATCGTCAGCTTCATCCAGACCCTGGAAGAAAAAGGCCACGCCTACGCCGTCGATGGCGACGTGTTCTTTGACGTGATGAAGGACCCCAATTACGGCCAGTTGTCGAACCGATCGGTCGACGCCCAACAAGGCGAAGGCGGCGGTGCGGCGGCCAAAAAACGATCGCCCGGCGATTTCGCCCTCTGGAAGAGTGCCAAAGGCGACGAAATTGCTTGGGACAGCCCGTGGGGCAAAGGACGCCCCGGTTGGCACATCGAATGCTCGGCTATGAGCCACGAGATTCTGGGCGACACGTTCGACATCCATGGCGGCGGACTGGATTTGATGTTCCCGCACCATGAAAACGAACGCGCCCAAAGCAGTTGCTGCCACGGGGCACCGATGGTGAAGTACTGGATGCACAACGGCCTGATGCGGGCCGGCGAGAAAGGCAAAGTTGGCGGCAAGAGCGATCGCGAAGCCACCGCGGAAACGTCCGCCGAAGAAGCCGCTGCTGGAAAGATCAGCCGCAGCAAAGGTGCCGGCGGACTGTCCACGTTGATCCGCCACCACACGGGCGAACGGATTCGGTTCTTTTTGCTGCGAACCCACTACCGTTCGACCATCGTGTACGGGGAAGAAGGCCTGGAAGAAGCCGGCACGTCCCTGGAAGCGTTCTATCGTCTGTTTGACCGATTTGACGAAATCACATCGTCGATCCCAGGCGTTTCGTTTTACGAATTGCAACCGGCCACCAGCCGCGTGGCTGGCGAATTCGATCCCGCCGGCGACGAATTGCTGACCGAAATCCATGGCATCCGCCAACGTTTTTTGGCCGCGATGGACGACGACTTCAACACCGGACTGGCGATCAGCGCTCTGTTTGATTCGATCCGAGTTCTGAACCGTCACATCGACGCCCACCAACTGACCGCTGCGTCCGATCCCGCCCAAGCGGCCACCACATCGCTGGTCAAGGCAGCCACGGTGATCCGCGAATTGGCCGGCACCTTGGGCCTGTTCGCCAAGCCTCCGATCGCAGCCGGCGGCGGCAACGAAGCCGACGCACAATTGCTTGATGACGTGATGCACCTGCTGATCGATCTTCGCAAAGAGGCTCGCGAGCGCAAGGATTATGCGACCGGTGACGCCATTCGAAATCGATTGACCGAGCTGGGCGTCGCATTGTTGGACAAGAAAGAAGGCACCAGTTGGGAACGGACTTCGTGAGTTCCCAGGCCTCGACCCCGGACGCTGGCAACCCGGACGCTGGCAACCCGGACGCTGGCAAACCGGACGCTGGGAAACCTCCGGCCGAAACGCCGCGCCGCATCCTGGGGATCGACCCTGGCCTGAACACGACCGGCTACGGTGTCATCGAATTCGATGGCCTGAAACCCCGCCTGATCGAAGCCGGCATCGTGCGTAGCAAAGCCAAATCCAGCATCGAATCCCGACTGGACGAGATCTATTCGGGGGTGCTGGAAGTCATCCAATTGCATCGCCCGACCAGCATGGCATTGGAACAATTGTTCTCGCACTATGAACGTCCTCGCACCGCCATTTTGATGGGACATGCCCGCGGCGTCATCTGCTTGGCTGCCGCCAAGTGTGGAATCCAGGTGGCTCACTTTGAGCCCACGCGAGTCAAGAAAGTGATGACGGGCAACGGACGGGCATCGAAAGGACAAATGCAGTTGGCCGTCAAAGCCCACCTGCATTTGACCACCATTCCCGAACCAGCCGACGTTGCTGACGCCTTGGCGATCGCAATCTGTGGCCACCACTTGGGACAAGGTTCCATGATGGAAAAACTGACCGGCGCTTAGCGGCGCCGGTCAACGGTTTGTCGATTTCGTTAGCAGCTTAGGCACTCGCCTAGGTTTCGTCAGCCAAGAACCGGGGCTGGCGGCTAACATTCAAATTTGAAACTGGATTCAATCAACAGGCCGTCACCCAACTGCCAACACCGTGAAGCTGTGGACGCGATTTTCCATAGGAACACGGTGCCTCCCAAGGAAAACTAAACTTGATCATTGCAATCTCAGGCAAACTCGCTCGCGTTGGCGAAACCTCTGTCGCAATCGAAGCGGCTCCATTCGAATACGAGGTGCTGGTCGCCGACTACACCCGACGGCAATTGCAGGGCAAGATCGGACAAGAAGTCCGTTTCCACACGCTGGATTACATCGAAGGCGGCCTGCAGGGCGGCCGCATGACTCCTCGACTGATCGGATTCCTGACCGAACCCGAACGGCAATTCTTTGATCTGTTCTGCAGCGTTGACGGAGTCGGCGTCAAGAAAGCACTTCGAGCCATGGTCCGGCCGGTGAAAGAACTGGCCACCGTGATCGAACAGCAGGACACCAAACAGCTATCGGCGCTGCCCGGCGTGGGCCCGGCCACCAGCGAACGGATCATTGCCAAGCTGCGACGCAAGATGCCACGCTTCGCATTGATGGTCGATCGCGACGCGGCGGGCGAGGCAATCGAAGGCGGATCACAGATTACCGCAGAAACTTTCGATGCCCTGATCTCATTGGGTCACAGCGAAACCGACGCTCGCAAATTGATCGACGAAACGATCGCCAGCGGCAAAAAGTTCAAGGATACCGAGTCGCTGCTGACCGCGATCTACCAAAGATCTCACTGATCGCACGATCAGGTACCGGTGACAAGGACGGGTTAATCGCTGGATCCCACCCTTTAGAGGCGGTTGTTGCGCGGCTCCGAAGCACTTAGTTTTTCGCCGTCGTTCGAACAACCATCCGCTGCGGACTTGTTTACCGAGTCCGCCTAGTCACCGGAGTTCTGCCGTGAAAAGATTCATGGTCATTGTGGGATTGGGAATCGTCATTTCGCTTGCGTCTGCGCAGGCCGGTTGGGCAGAGATGCCCCAGCGTGCGTCGACCACGGTCGCACGCTATCCAACCCAGCAGAGTGAAATCCGCCCCACGATCAGTTGGCATACGTCGCTGGAATCGGGTTGGGCCGAATCGCGTCGTCGAAATGTACCGATGGTGATCTACATCACCACGGACCCCTGCAAGTATTGCAATGCGATGAAGAACGACACGTGGCGTGATCGTTCGGTCCAGCAGGATTTAGCGGGCGACTTTGTCGCGATCGAGTTGTCGCCCGAACAGAATTCGTCGACCCTGCACCGCATCAAAATCGATGCCTATCCAACGACATTGATCGGGGTTCCGGAAGGCAAAATCATTGCCTCCCGCCAGGGATACCAACCAGCCGCGGCGATGAAAAGCTTGCTACGCGAAGCCAAGCATCTGATCATCAACCGCCGATAGAAATCGCTTGGTTGGTTTAATAGGCCTTGGCAAAAATCGCTTGCTTGGCCGCTGGCTTGCCGGTCAGGAAACAGGTTCCCGGTTCGTCATTGTCTTCCCGCGGCACGCAGCGGATCGTGACCTTCAGTTCTTTTAGCAGCGGTTCGACTTCGTCTTCACTGGCGAAGTGACAGTAGGCGAATCCACCGTCGATCGCGTCTTCGTCATCGGATTCAAAGAAGGCACGAAAGTCTGCTTCGTTGGTGATCACACGTGAATTGTCTTCACGCAATTTCAGGGCCGCATCGAATAACGATTGTTGCATCTGGGCCAAGATATCGCCGATCGACGAAACCAATTCGGTCCGATCCATCCCGGCCGACTTGGGTTGGTCGCGACGTGCAAAGAAGACGGCGCCCTTCTCCATATCTTTTGGGCCAACTTCCAATCGAATCGGCACACCGCGTTTGACGTGGTGCCATTTCTTTTCGCCACCGCGGATATCACGATCGTCAATCTCGACTCGGATCGGGGCACCGGCGTAGGTTTGGGCCATCAATTCAGTCTTCAGTGATTCGACGTACTGCAAGATGTCGGCGCGTTGTTCATCGTCCCGATAGATTGGCAGGATGACCACTTGAGCCGGCGCCAAACGCGGTGGCAGGACCAACCCGTCATCGTCGCTGTGGGTCATGATCAAGGCACCGATCAGACGAGTCGATACGCCCCAAGATGTCGTCCACGCAAATTCACGTTCGCCGCTTTCCGACTGGAAGACGATTTCCTGTGCCTTGGCGAAGTTCTGGCCTAGGAAGTGACTGGTACCGGCCTGCAGTGCCTTGCGATCTTGCATCATCGCTTCGATCGAAAGCGTGTCGACGGCGCCGGGGAACCGTTCGTGAGCCGTTTTGGATCCGACCACGACGGGCATGGCCATCCAGTTTTCGGCAAAGTCTTGATAGACATCGACCATCCGCTCGGTCTCTTCGATGGCTTCCTGGGCGGTGGCGTGAACGGTGTGCCCCTCTTGCCATAGAAATTCTGCGGTCCGCAGGAACATCCGAGTCCGCATTTCCCAGCGGACGACATTAGCCCACTGGTTGATCAGGATGGGCAGATCCCGGTAGCTCTGGACCCATTTGGCGTACGTCGCACCGATGATGGTTTCGCTGGTTGGCCGCACGATCAGCGGTTCGTCCAATTTCCCGGCCGGACGCAATCCGCCATTGGGGTCCGCTTCCAAGCGGTGGTGAGTGACGACGGCACACTCTTTGGCGAATCCTTCGACGTGCTCGGCCTCCTTCTCCAGAAAGCTCATCGGGATAAACAGCGGGAAATACGCGTTCTGGTGCCCGGTGGCCTTGAACATGTCATCCAGCGCCCGCTGCATGTTCTCCCACAATCGATACCCCCAAGGCTTGATCACCATGCACCCACGAACTGGCGAGTTTTCAGCCAAATCCGAAGCCTTGATCACCTGCTGGTACCACTCGGGGTAGTCGTCGGCGCGAGTGGGTTGGATCGCGGTCTTAGGTGCTTTTGCCATCACGGAAACTTCGGGAACATCGGGAATCGGAAAACTCGTTGATCCCTGAATTTCGCTTCCCCAAGCCTATCTGAACAGCCCATTAAAAGTGACGAGGCAAAGCGGCCATCCGTGACGGGCTTGGGGGCCATCCACTGGACCGGCATGCCCCCCGTGTGGACGCCCGTTTGGATACCTGGGTGGAGCGACCAGAGACGACCTGGGTCGGGCCGCCAGATACGCCGTCGTTACCGCCCCCGATGCCCCATCCCAGCGGTTATCCTAGGCGTGTGGGAACGACTCGATCCCACATCCGCTGCCCAGACACGGTGGGCCTGCCGAACCAACCCTCCGACGACCTGCAGAGCACGGATTCCCCACCAAAACGACGGTTTCAGCCGACAAAGCGGACCGCCCACCCCACAACCTTCCCCCTTTCGATGGCCTGCTGAAACTGGCAATCGATCGTCGCGGGGAATCCGTTGATTCGCAACGAGACTGCCCATGATCCTGTGTCGTATTCATTGCCAGTTGGCGATCGCCACCGTGCTAAGCGTTCCCGTGCTAAGCGTTCCCGTTTTGTGCGTTCTCGTTTTGTGCGTTCTTCTGGGCACAACCAATGCCGCGGATCTTCAGGTCGCTTCTTTGGTGGTGGATGAACCGGCCACCGCCGCGGAGGTTTACGGCGAAGGCGTGCGTCCGACCGATTGGCGATCTCCCGAAGACGAGCGACTCGGTTTCCATCTGCCACCAGGCTTCGAAATCAGGCTATTTGCCGCCGAACCCGACATTGCCAAACCCCTGAACATGGCGATCGATGACCGCGGCCGGATGTGGGTCACGCAAAGCGTCGATTACCCCTACCCAGCAGCGGCGGGTACCGAACCGTCGGACGCGATCATGATCCTGGAAGATTCCGACGGGGACGGACGGGCCGATCAATTCACGAAGTTTGCTGACAAGTTGAGTATCCCGATCGGAATCTTGCCCTATGGCAACGGTTGCCTGTGTTTCAGCATCCCGAACCTGTGGTATTTGCAAGACACCGATGGCGATGGGGTTTGCGATCGTCGCGACGTCGTCCTTGGCCCCTTTGACACCACTCGCGATACGCATGGGCTGGTCAATTCGCTGCGTGACGGTGGCGATGGCTGGATCTATGCCTGCCATGGATTCAACAATCAAAGCAGTGTCGCCGGGACCGATGGAAACACCGTCGCCCTGCATTCGGGCAATACGTTCCGATTCCGCCCCGACGGCAGCCGTGTAGAACTTTACACCCAAGGCCAGGTCAATCCGTTTGGCATGACCCGGGACCATTGGGGCTATCTGTATTCGGCCGATTGCCACAGCAAGCCGGTGTCCCAGTTGATCCGCGGAGCCTGCTATCCCAGCTTTGGTCGCCCCGACAACGGATTGGGGTTCCTGCCCCCGATGATCGACCATTTGCACGGCAGCACGGCGATTTCCGGCCTGGTGTATGTCGCCCCGAATTCCCCCATC
Source organism: Rubripirellula lacrimiformis (assembly GCF_007741535.1). Lineage (NCBI taxonomy): Bacteria > Pseudomonadati > Planctomycetota > Planctomycetia > Pirellulales > Pirellulaceae > Rubripirellula > Rubripirellula lacrimiformis. Next base: position 1,521,020 of record NZ_CP036525.1, on the reverse strand, counting down.
GAACCGCTACGCAAACAGTTCATCAGCGGCAACGTGATGACATCGCGACTGAATCGCAACGCGCTGTCGTTCCAGGGTGCAACCGCGCGCGGAATCGAGCAACCGGATTTCATGACCAGCGACGACCCGTGGTTTCGACCAGTGGATTTACAGATGGGGCCCGATGGTCACATCTATGTCGCCGACTTTTACAACAAGATCATCGGTCACTACGAAGTCCCGTTGGAACACCCGGGACGCGACCGCAGCAGCGGACGCATTTGGCAGATTCGATACACGGGTGGTTCGCAAAGCAGTGCGGCAACCGACCATGCCACCAACAACAGCGTCACGCTGCCCAACCATTCGGGTGCCACCGATGCGGCGAATGTGGCCATGTCCGCCGAACAGATTCTTGCCGACATCGGCGATTCGTCACCGCTGGTACGCGTGGCGGCTTGGCATCAGGCGTGCGAAACGGACGCCCCTACGAAATTTATATCTTTGCTGCCGACCGCGCTGCGTGATCGCAACGCGCACGTGAAACGGGCTGCGGCGGAGTTTGCTGGTTTGCATGGCGGCTTCGGCAACGTCGAACCGTTGACTGGATTGTTAGCCGAGGTCCCCGACACCGATCCCGTTCTGCAGTACAGCATTCGTATCGCCCTGCGTTCCTTGATGATGCGAGAGCCCATCGATTCGCCGGTATGGGCCGGTGAAATCGATCCCGCCTGGTTGCCGATCCTGTTGACGATCCCTAACGAAACGTCGGCTCAGATCCTGCTTCGATACTTGGATGAACATCCCGATGATGCGGATGCCGAACGATACTTGATGCACGCAGCCACGTATTCGGGTCGGGATTCTTTGCCATCGTGTGTCGCCATCGCACGTCGAATGACCGATGGAACGTCCCGACAAAGGTGGCGGCTACTGGATCTGATCTGCAAGGCGGATGGCGCCCGTCCCGGACACGTTTCCCCCGCGATCCACGACTGGGCGATCGAACTGTTGATGGACCAAGTTCGCCGGATGAACGACGCCGCCCCAATGGTGCAGTGGTCGACCAGGGACGATGGATCCACAAGCGACGGAGCCGCTTGGTCTTTCGAAGATCGAACCAGCGACGACCAACAAACACGGCGACTGCGCAGCAGTTTGTCACGGTCCGAGCAGTACACCGGCGATATGTCCAGCGATTACTTTGTGGCGTCCGATTCAATCTCGTTTTGGCTGGCCGGGCATAACAGCCATCCCGAAAACGACGACCATCAAAAGAACCGCGTCCAATTGGTCACCGCGGAAAATGGCGAAGTGATTCGCGAAGCGTTTCCACCGCGCAGCGACATCGCCAAGTGGATCCAGTGGGACACCACTGACATCCAGGGGACCCATGTTCGACTAAGGGTCATCGACGGCGATTCGGGTTCCGCCTATGCATGGATAGCGTTTGATCCGGCGACGCCAAAATCACTGTCCTTTGCCAATCAAGATTCATCCGTCGCCACCGTCGTGGAATGGATGAAGCGGCTGGGGATGACAGAACTAATCCCGCCGCTGCAGCAGCGGATGGATCGTGGAATCGACGGACCGATCGCCCAAGCATCCATTGCCAGTGCGATTGCCAGCGTCCAGGGTAGACCAGGCGACGCGTTGACCCTTCAGTCCGTCTGCCGCTGGCAACCCGCCCGATCATCGATCCGCGAAGCGATCGCCGCCGTCCGATCGGGGGATACCGATGCCATTGCAAAGGTCACGCAGTCCGTTTGCAAGCGACTGTCGGTCGCACAGCAGATCCAGTTTGCCACCGCATGGGTTTCCAGCGGCGCCGACGTGGAACGATTGGTCGCGATGTCAGAAGCCGGTTGGATCGGCGCAGCCGTGCTGGCCGACCCCGGTGTCAGTCAACCGTTACTGGCCAAAGCCACGCCTGACCAACAGACCAGAATCGCCGCGATCACGGACGGCGTCGACATGGATTCTGCTAGCAGCAAGCTTTTGGCGGAACTGTACGTATCGGTACCGAAGCTCTCTGGCCAATTGGAACCGGGTCAACAAATGTTCCAGAAACACTGTGTCGCCTGTCACCAAATCCAAGGGGTCGGTGCCGTCGTCGGTCCTCAGCTAGACGGCGCCGCCGCGCGAAGCGTCGCCCGATTGCTGGAAGACATCGTGGTGCCCAACCTGAATGTGGACCAGGCGTTTCGAACCACCAGTGTGTTGATCGACGACGGGCGGGTGATCGTCGGTTTGATCCGTTCGGAAACCGACGATTCAGTCACCATCGTCGATGCGACGGGCAAACCAATTTCCATCGATGTCGACGCGATCGAGCAGCGGCGTGATGGCGGGCTGTCTTTGATGCCCAATAACTTTGGCGAAGTGATGTCACCCGAGCAACTCAGTGACCTGATTCACTTCATTCGCCAATCCAAACCCGCCGGCCACTAGTTCCGCGACATGCCAACGTGACGGAATCCATCGCCCCTAGTTCGAACTGGGCGGCGATGTGGTGAGCCTGTAAAAAGCCAAATCACGAATCACACGAATAGGCAACGGCGGCCTTGCCACGGTTCCCACGCTCAACCGGGGGTAAAGATTGCAAATTGCAAAATGGACATTTCAAAATGCAAATTTTCCGCGTGACGACAGGACTGCGGTGTTTTTTTCGATGGTCAATTTGCATTGTTCAATTTGCAATCGGTCCTGTTCGTGCCGTCCCTCTACCCCATGTTGAATGCGAGCAGAACTCGCATTCATCGCGGGGGGGAGAAGGGGCAAGACGGAGTGAGCTGCTGCGGCCTCTTTTGCAGCCTACCTGCACTAGGGCTGGGATAACAACGATTCCACTCGCTGCTGGACCGTTTGGTCGATCCGCTGCATCTGCTTCGAGATGCTGCCTCGCAGTCGGTTCAGCTTTAGTTCCAGTTCGCGGTACTTCAACATTTGGTTCTCGTTTTCCAATTGGAAGTCGGCTCGTACGACCTCAGTCAACTGTTGACGCAGGGCTCCGGAATCCTCATCTGCTAGATGGGCAACTTCCGCAACGATCGCGTTGATTCGTTTCTTCAAGTGCCCCCGCTGCGACTCATTTTTGGCGACTTTGCTCGACAAATCTTCGAGGCTAGGCGTCCTCCTACCTCCCATGCCCATGCCCATGCCCCCACTCATCTCACTCATGCCCATATCCATGCCCATATCCATCCCCATCCCCATATCCATACCGCCCATGCCCGAATCCATGCCCATCGTGTCGCCATACATTCCATCCATCATCGAATCCATCCCCGGCATTTCGGCAAGTGGATCAGCGCCGTTGGCCTGCGAATTCTTCTTGACGGCATATAAATCCAGCCTCACCCTAGATGGCGATTCGTTGTCCCCCGCGGACGCGATCACCGTCGAGATCGAATAGAGCATCCTCGACTCTTTGGCCAACTGAACTTCCGAAAAATACGGTTCTCGCAGCCACGTCCCCGCGACGCGGTCGCTGTCTTGCTCACCATCGACTGGAACAAAGTCGACCTGGTTGATCCCGAACCGCAGCGCCAACAGTTTGGTGTTCTTCTTGAATTCATCCAACGCCGGCCCTTCCAACTTGCTTGGGAAGTATTCCGCCACCAGCGACCGCTGTGCTGACTCAGGAATGGGGCTGGTGACGTCCACGCGGACACTCTCCAGCGTCGGCGCACCCTGCAGAAGCATGCCATTGTCATCTGGCCCGAACGCTCGCACGATTTCCTGAGCGTTGACGAATGGCTGTGACTGAAAGTCGTAGTTATCCCCTAGCAGAACCACGACCTCCATCGGCTGCATCCCACCAAACCCGCCCATGCCGCCACCCATGCCGCCACCCTGGGCGTGTGCGAAACCACCGAGTGAGAACACGCAAAGGAGTGGGCAAGCCAGTTTCAAAAAACGTTTCATCGGGATCATCCTCGAACCAGTGGTGAGAAAAGGGTGACGGAGGGCCATCAAAATCGTGTTGTGGGACTCGCCAGGATTCCTTTCCAAGCAACACTCGGATCAGGAAGTTCTAGCGAATCCCACGACGACAGATCGCGTGCTAGGAATCAAGCTGCGACTGCATTTGATCGATTTCGTTCTGCAACGATTGGATCTGTTGGTCGATCGACGGTTCTGGTTCCATTGGCCTGACCGTTGGCACGGGGACGATTGGTACAGGGACCGTTGGCATGGTGACGAATGATGGTTGGGGTGCGGGAAGCACGTTTCGCGTGGGCATCCGAAACCACATCGACAGCAGCGATATGGCAATCGCCAGCGTGGCGGCCAAGATCACCACGGTGTTTCGATTCATGGGTCGGGGTTTCCTTGGCAGAACGAGGGAATCGGGAAGCCGGTTCAGCGTGGGCTGTTGGACATGCGCCAAACAGGTCTCCAACGTTTCGGCAAGCTCGGCCGCGCTTTGCGGACGATCGGCGGGATCCTTGGAAAGCAAACGCTGAACCAAACGATCCAACCACTGGGGAACATCCGCTGATTGGTCGCGCATTGGTTGGACATCGTCGTCGGTAATCTTCCGCAAGATTCCATAGCTGGTTTCGGCTCGAAACGGGGGCCGGCCGATCGCCATCGCGTGAATCACGCTGCCGAACGAAAACAGGTCGCTACGGGCATCGATGGCTGAACCGCGGGCTTGTTCGGGAGACATGTACTGCGGCGTTCCCGCGATCACCCCCGAACGCGTCACGGTGACATCGTCAGCGGCGCGTGCCAATCCAAAGTCCGTCAACATCGCGCGATCGACACTTCGTTCCAGCAGGATGTTGGCGGGTTTCACATCGCGGTGAACCAACCCCTGGGCATGCGCGGCTGCCAAGCCGTGCGCCACCTGCACAGCGATCCGCAGCGTATCCACAAGCGGCATTGCGCCGTCGGCATCCAACCGCTGCTGCAGCGAATGACAGGCCACAAACGGCATCACCAAGAACGGCAGCGACGACGACTCGCTGACCGACAAGATGGGCATCACGTTGGGATGCACCACGGCAGCCGTGGCCTGAGCCTCTCGCAAGAACCGTTTGCGAGCGACGGCCACGGTCGCTAGATGTGGCGACATCACCTTCACCGCCACAGGCCGGTTCAGTTCCTCTTGGAACCCCTTCAGCACGATTCCCATGCCGCCGTGACCAATCACGGACAATATTTCAAATTCCCCCAAGCGTCCCAGTGCATCAGATCGTGTCGAGGGTTCTAGAAAGGCGACTGCAAAGTCAACGATCGATTCATGTTCCAATCGACGCACTTGGTCGATCGTGCCGCTGGACTTGGCCGCATCGGATTCGCGGCGCAGGACTTCAAAAATTTCCTGGCCGGCATCGTCACCGACGGCCATCGCATCCAATCGAATTCGGCACTGCGGGCACTGCGTAAGGTGGGCTGCGACCGCGTCCTCGGTCGCTTGGTCTGCCTGTTGGCAGATCGACGCGGCCAACATCGCTTCGCTTGGGTGATCCGATTTCATTGCAACACCTCGTCGATCGTTTCGCGGATCCGACGAACGATTCGCGAGCGCGACATGTAGATGCTGCCGGTCGATACTCCGATCGACTCCGCCACTTCGGCAACATCGCGGCCTTCGATCATGGTCGCCCAAAATGCGATCCAACTGGTTTCGGCAAACTCGGCTCGCACCCGCCCCGACGCCCACACGATCAATTCGTGGCGATACTGACTTTCGATGGCGGGATCGATTCGGTCGGGATGCTGGTCCATCCGGGCCAAAGCGTCGCTGCCACCCTGCCCAGAGATTTGCCGTCGTTGGCGAGTCATGAATTTGATCACGACATTGCGGGCAACACGATTGACCCAGCGGCGGAACGAGGCATCGCCGCCATCATCCTTCCATCCGGACACCGAACCGGCGATGGCGACCAACACCTGTTGAACGACATCCCCTTGGTGCGCCGGCGGAACACCCTGACGAGCGACCAGGTGCTTTAGAAAGGGTTCGTACAGTTCGACGAACGACCACCAAGCAGACTGATCCTGTTGGTCCGACAAGCGGACGATCAAACTCGGTCGTGTCTCGGGATTCAACATCCGGCGTGTCCTATCAACCCAAAGAATTACCTTCTAATGGTTGTAGTCCACCCGGGTGACAGAATCTCACGCCGCTGGAAAAAAAGAATCTTAGATTCCGGAGTTCCGTCACAGGAAGCTCGCCTTCCAGCAAGATTCCCACGCACAGATCAACGATCCGGCTATCGTTTCAGGTTCAACAATTCGTCCAACAACTGCTGGCTAGTGGTGATCACCCGGCTATTTCCGCGGTACTGGGTACTGGCCAACACCAATTCGATCAAGTCCTTGCCGATGTCGGTGTTGCTAAGTTCCAAGGCACCACCGATGACGCTGCCGATACCGTTTTCGCCTGGTGCCCCTTGGACCGGCAAACCGGTGTTGACGCCTTTGGCGAACAGGTTCAAACCACGTGCTTCCAAACCGACCGGGTTGGCGAATCGTGCCAACTGGACCTGTCCCAAGTCACGTGTCACGCCGTTGCTAAAGACGCCTCGGATGTTTCCGTCTTCGCCGACAACATAGCTGTTCAGCACGCCCGGTTCGCTACCGTCTTGGCGAGTCGCCGCCAGCGTCGCGTTTTGGGTAGCCAGACCAGAGACCAGATCGAAATCCAGGTTAAACTGCAACGGCGAAAGGCTTGGAATCCCGTTTCGTTCGATGGCGATTCGGTCGTTGGTCGCCGAAATGAAACTGCCATTTCCATCAAATCGCAACAACCCCGTCCCCACGGTCACACTGTTACCAGAAAGGGGCTGATTTTCGGGACTGTCGGCATACCATCGATAGACGGTCTGTTCGTCGGTTCTGGATTCCAATGTCGCCGTCACACGCACATTGATCGGAACGCCTAGCGAATCGTAAACGATAAAGTCACTAGCCGCACTCTGACCGACGGCTTCTTGGATGGTGCCGAAGCCAAGGTTGGGTGTGGCGACGCCACCATCGGTCGTTTTGATCCGAAACGCGGCCAAGTCGATTTCTAACGCGTTCAGTTCGCCAGTGTTGCTGACGAAACGCAGGGTGCCGTCATCGATATATCCGCCCGGCACCAATTCGCCTGATTCACCAGCGATCTGATTCTCTGACTTAACGATTGGATTTTGGGAATCGATCTGCAGTGTCTGAATCCCAGAAGCAGCCTCTACGAAATCGATGAAGTCTTGAATCGTGGATGTGTCAGTCACTTCGAACTCTTTCGTGCCCAGCGCACGTCCACCCTTGCGGCCGCTATAGCTAAGCGTGCCCAGTTCAAACGCATTTTGGTAGGTCAGCCCATCCCGTTTCAGCACACTGGTCAACAACGTGCTGCTGTTGATGGTGGGTCCATCCAAATCAATCAATTGATTCTCGGCGACGGTCAGGTCGGCGATTTCGGCATCCGACCTGCTGTCTGTATAGACGTCACCGGGTGCAACGGTATCGACCAAGTAGAAGTTATTCTGGTCACCCGACAAGTTTCGATAGATATTGATTTCGGTAAAGGCAGGGAAAGTATCGTCCACGCCTGGCACCGGCGGCGTTGGAAAATCGGATAGCGTGATGCGGCCGTTGACGACATTCTGTGGACCGATCAGCACGCTGGGGCGACTCTCGGTTTCGCCGGGACGCGAATAGGTCACCATGTAGGTGTAGTTCCCCGTCAGAGTTCCATCGCTGACGGCATCCGCACTTAGCGCTGTCGAACCGTTGTCGTTGAACGTTCCACCCGCCGTTGCCGATCCCAGTTTGAAAAATTCGGTTCCGTTGGGACCGGTGCGATAGATATTGACGTTGGGGTAATCACCCGATGGATCGTTTGGCAGGTCCCCTAGCGAGATCGCCCCACCGGTGCCGACGGTGGCGCTGATCGGCGAACTGACCGTCGACTCGTTCCCGCTGGAATCCACCAACGCAACGCGATATTGGTAGGTACCGGCGGCTAGGGTTCCGACGCCACTGATGTCAGTGGTGATGCTGGTAGAGTCCGAAAGCGGAGCGGTACCGATCGAGATACCCGATGCATCGGGTTGCGGCACCTGTGCGGTTCCAAGCTTCACCGACTCGATCACCTGCGATACCGTGGCCAGATCTCCTTCGGGAGTCAGGCTGCCTTCGAAGGTCACGTTCTCGGTTGCTTTGGCAACACTTTCGGTTCCCAGTGGAACGGACAGCGGCACCAGCGAGGATGAGTCCAATCGAAATTGTTCGTCAATGCCGTAGCCAAGCAAACGTTGCCCGGTGCTGTTGACCAGTTCTGCATCGCTATTGAGTTTGAAGATCCCGTTTCGCGAATACAGCCGTTCGCCATCGGCGCCTTCGACGATGAAGAATCCATCGCCTTGGATGGCCAAGTCCGAAGGGCTGCTGCTGATTTCGATCGTGCCCTGGTTGTGGTTGGCCGCGATTTCGGCCACCTGAACGCCTAGGCCGTATTGGCGAGGGTTCGTACCGCCGTTGTTGGCGGTGGGTGCAGCGCCCAGAGAGAGCGTTTGCAGAAACTGGGTTGCGAACACAACGTTCGATGACTTGAAGCCAACGGTTTGTGAGTTGGCGAGGTTGTTACCGATCACATCGATCTGAGTTTCTGCCGCTGCAAGGCCTGTAAGCGCGGTCGTCAGTGCTGATGTCAGTCCCATGGACTTCGGTCTCCCCGTGGCGTGTCGAACGATTCATCCGCAGGAGCCCAAATCGGAAACCCGCAAATATTACCCAGTTTGAATTTCCCGGATATTCTTTATGTTCATCGTCTTTCCACCCACGTGAACTTTGATCGAACGTGAATCGTTTTCCGAGTTGGTTTCGACAGTGATGCGATCGACCATTCCGTCGACTGCGGACGAATCGTCGGCAAGCCCCGTGACTTGCTTGCCAATCAGACCGCTAGCGGTCACCAATTCTTGGCTGGACGAGAGCGCACTGAGGGTGCTGGTCAACGCATCGGTCGCACCGATTTCGCGAATCTGGCCAATCTGTTGAACCATTTCGCTGTTTTTCATCGGCTCCAACGGATCCTGGTTCTGCATTTCGCTGATCAGCAGCTGCATGAACGAATCGATATCCAGATCGCCGTAGGGATTTTGTTCGGCGACGGCTCCGACAGATTCTTGCGAAGTGAAGCTGGCTGCGCCGGTTTGCCCGATCTGCGACATGAGATTCTCGGATTGGATTCGAATGAGGGTGGATGGCAGCAGAAAAGTAGTCGCATGCGTTTTACGGCTTCATCAGCGATGGAAGCGAGGTCAATTTATCCCCCCCGCCGATGAAAGCCTGTCTCGGCGTGAACGTTCTAAAGCCGTACATCGACTCCCGACGCCACCCCGGTACCAATTCCCGCGCTAGCGGTCGCCAGGATGGGCGACGCGGGCCGTGAAACTTGTGTTTCATTTGTCGGTGCTTGTCGAGATGGACGCGGCTGACGCTGCCAAGGGGCTTGTTGATCATGAAAGGACGACGACGGATCATGTTGACCGGCCGACGCATCGGTTTCGACTTCGATGCTTTCGACGTTCATGCCCAGCGATTCCAGGCGACTGCGCAGTTCCGGCAAATGTTCGCGGAGGGCTGCACTTGCCGCTTCGGTATCCGCAACCACGCGTGCTTCGACCTTGCGCTGTTGGATCCGCATTTCGACCCGGACGGTCCCCATTTCGGATGGAGCCAATCGCAACCGGACGACCCCACCTTCGGGCCCTAGATGCTGGAACGCCTTGCTGACTCGCTGAATCAATTTGATGCGATTCAAAGTATCGGCCTGGTTCGTTTTGGCGTCCCCAGCCGATTTGCTGTTGGCAGCCGCATCGGCGCGGGATCCAACGGGCGGAGGAACCATCATTGATTCGCTGCGTGATGATGCTCCGATCGCATCGTTGCCTGCGCCGCGGCGCATCGCCGAGGACGATGCATTGTTTTGCTGTGCTGTCGCCGCTGCGGCTGTCACCGCGGACGATGCGGCGCGATGGGCAATGTCCGACGGCTTTACCGATTCGGGTGCATCCGGCATGGCGTTTTCGGGCTGAACATCGGTGGATGCAGAGACGGGCGGAATCGAATTGGATTCGTTCCGCGCCGCCCCGTTGGCCGACGACGGGTTGGACAAACCATGGTTCGATTCGGTTTTCTGGGCGTCCCCACCCCGTCCCCGCCGATCGCGCCGTGATTCGTGTTTCCCATCCTCTTGAACCGCTCCACCATCCAGGGCGGATGCTTCGGCCCCCGATGCACCGGCAAGATCATTGGAAATCGTCGGTGCGATCGATGGATCCGTCGTGGCTTGGTCCGCTAGCAACGAACCATTCCCATCGCCGATCGTCGCCTGATCGGTGTTCTGATCGGTTCGCGAAGCAACGCGGCGTTCATTCGCGGCGGCCGGTTCGGGTGCGGCGGCGGACGGATCTTGCCAGTTGGTATTGGCCGATACTTGATCGGTCGTCACGGCGATGGCAGTTTCCAGTTGCGACGTGTCCTGGGAATCTTCGTCCGCAGCGTTTGGCTGTTTGTTTCCATCGGCGGCCTGCACCGCAGCAACGGGCACATTGGACTCGGAAACCGTGTCAATCAAGAAGGATGCGTCGTCCAGCAGAGGTGCATCCGAATCGATTTCGTCATCGGATTCCTCTTGTTGCTGACCATCGACCGGTTCGCGGCCCAGGGTGCCCGAATCGTTGTTCGTGACGGTCGGGGTTGTGGGCGTCGCAGGTGCCACAGGCGCCGTCGATGCACCCATCGTCGCAAACAATTCCGCAAATGCATCGACCATACCGCCACCACGGATGACACCGCCGCGAGCAAGGTTCTGCAGATTTTGATTCGCAACGGACGTGATCGATGATGACGCGGATGAGCGCGCAGCATTGGATGTTAGATCACTCATGATCGAATTCCCCCCCGGGATCGCGGCACGGCGACGTGGCTGAACCGTACCTGCCGGGGAAAAATTCCTGGCTTGTGCGATCAGAGCCCGTCGACTGCCTGATTGATCAGTGATGTGGTTGGCATTCCCTCGCCAATCTGACGAAGGATCTCGGCAAGTTTTTCCGTTTCGTCCTTCGAAACAAACTCCGCCAGTATGTCTTTTCGTTTTTCTCCGGACATAGCTTGAATGATTGTGACGACGTCATCGATTCTTTCATCGTCATACATGATCAAGAGCTGCTCTTTTGCCTGAACCGGATCAAGCGCCTGAAGCGTACGTTGCACATCTTGCAGGCCTTTTTTCTGTGAACCTTCGCGGATTTGTTGAAGTTCTGCCTTGAACGACGTGCGGCGTTCGTCGAATCGATCTTGTTCGGTCCGCAAATCGGCCAACTTGGTGCTTAGCTCGTCGCGAAACGTCTGCTGACTTTGAATTCGAATATCCGAGTCGTAGCCTTCCAACTTTCGAGCTTCCAAAATCTCGTCAAAGTCCGGCTGTTCACGATCTTCACTTTGGCGAAGGATCTGCTGCAGCCGGTTCCCGGTGATATCAATTCCGTTGACCAACGCGATGACCTTGGTCACCGTTTCACTGCTGAAATGACCGCGAGTGAGGATATAGCCAAACAGGATCAACTGGGTAATCACCGTCGCGACACTGAAAGCGACAAAGGCGTTGAGTAGTTTTTGGATCATGTTGCCGGTTTCCGTCGTGCCAGAATGTAGGCTTGATTGCTGCGTTCGTCGGCATCGGCCTGTTCGTGACGACGCATTTCAGATTGATAGAAATCCCGTTCATTGGATTCCAACCGTTCGAATCGCTTGACCTCGGCTTCGGCTTCGACCAAAGCCGCTTGTCGGCGGTCACGTTCGCGAACCAATTCGTTTCGAGTTTCTTGCAACTGGACCAAATCGGCTTGCAGTTGCATTTCGTAGCGTCCGGTGGAAAGCAAACGTTCGACCGCAACTTCCCCCACTCGTCCGCTGGCGGTCTGGTCGCGAATTTCCTGTTGAAGCCTGCGAACCTCGTCCGACTGCTGGTCAATTTTTGCGATCGCCTGATTCGCTTTCCCCACCGCCGCACCGGCTTCGTCGCGTTGGCGACGACGAAGATCCATGATCGATGCAAATCGGAATTGGAACGACACAAGAAAACTCGATAGCAAGGAAACGAAATGGCGGGATCGGCGATGTCGTCCAGGGACAGCCGTCCAACCAAGTTTTGGCGAAACGTTGTTAGGCCCAGGTGGACAGGGATCGATTTAGGAACGTCGGAACAATCACAAACACAGTGGACTTCGTCAGAAACCCTTGCATGTGAAGGAAGTCTGGCGACGAATTCTGGCGAATCCCACGACGAAAGCCGTCACGGATGGTTCCGACGGTGGTTAGGTTGCGGCTGTTTTTCCAGCTTCGGCATTTCCGGCAGCGGGATTTCCGGCAGCGGGGTTGGCGGATGCGGGGTTGGCGGATGCGGGATGGGGGGCAGGTGCTGGTTTACCGGCCATGGCGGCATTGAGCGCAGCGATCGGCATTTGCATCAATTGCGTTAGCTGGACATGCGACTGTTGGAGCGGTGCGTTTTCGTCGGCTTGCTGCGTCAGCAGCATCTTCATCGGTTCACGCATCGCAATCGCAGCATCGATATCGACGTCGCTGCCGGCGCGGTAGGCACCAATGGAGATCAAGTCGGCGTTGCGCCGGTACAGGGCCAGGTGACGCCGCGCGGTCGATACCGCGGACGATAGTTCCGGCGTGATCAGGTGTGCCTGCAACCGGCTGAGACTTTCCAGCACGTCGATCGGCGGCCAATGTGCCTCGGATGTCAGTTCACGGCTCAACATGATGTGTCCGTCCAACAATCCGCGAAGCGTATCGGCAATGGGTTCGTTGTTGTCGTCGCCTTCGACCAGCACGGTGTAGAACGCTGTGATCGATCCCTTCGTGGTCCGTCCGGTTCGTTCCACCAAACGGGGCAGCATATTGAAGACGCTGGGGGGATAACCACGCGTGGTCGGCGGTTCGCCCGCGGCCAGTCCCAGTTCGCGTTGTGCCATTGCAAACCGAGTGACGGAATCCAGCAACAACAGGACATTGTCCCCTTGATCGCGAAACGTTTCGGCAATCGCAGTGGCTGTCCAAGCGGCCGAAACTCGTTGGGCGGCCGGTCGATCGCTCGTGGCGACAACGACCACGCTGCGTTTCAAGCCAGCGTCGCCCAAACATCGATTGATGAACTCTTGCACCTCGCGACCTCGTTCGCCGATCATACCGATCACGATTTTGTCCGCCGTGGTGCCCCGGGCCAACATCCCCAACAAAGTACTTTTCCCGACACCGGACCCGGCAAAGATCCCGAGGCGTTGCCCCTGGCCGCAGGTCAACATCGTGTCGATCGCGCGCACGCCGGTCTGCAGGATTTCGTCGATCGGAGGACGGTCCAGCGAATCCGGTGGACTACGATCAGCATCCACGACGACCAGATCGTTGGGCAGCGGTTTCCCATCAATCGGATCACCGAAGGCATCGATGACTCGTCCGCATAGCGAGGGCCCGACACGAAGCTTGGCCGTCCGGTCGATCAATCGCACCGGGTCACCGGCGGAAACCGCTGAAAGGCGTTCCATCGGTGCCAACACGGGATGCACCCCACGAAAACCGATCACCCGACCACGGATGGTGGAACCTTCGCTGGTGCTGAGTTCGCAGATGGCGCCGATCGGCGCCGTCATGCCCTCGATCTCTAGCGTCTCGCCGATCACAGCCGACACGCGGCCGCGAACTTGATGAGTCGTCGCCTTGCTGATCATCTCCGCCGTGGACTCGATCCCCGGCAACACCGGTGGATTCAAACGGTATTTCGCGGTGATAGCCGACGTCATGACAACAGTTCCTGTAATCGTGACAACTGGGCGTCCAAGCCGGCTTGAATTTCGCCACCGAGTTGGCGAACGGCGACCGAATCACGTGCTAAGGATTCGTCGGGTTCGACGTGAGTCTGTTCAGGAAGACTGGGCGAGGCCAGCATTTGGTCCAACGAATCGCCAAGCTGCGCCAGTGTTTCGGGGTGCACGGCCAACGTCAACTTGGTCGCAGTCCGTGTGCTGGTCAGCGCCTCTTCGGCCCACTGGACCAGAATCTCTGGCTCGTCCACCAGTTTTCGTCGCACGATCCGTTCGGCGACCGCCAACGAAATCGATTGCAAGGACTGGCTGTACCGGTTCATCCAACCGTCGTAGGTCAAGTGCATCTTTTGGACGGCCTGATTGATCAACGACAGGCTTTCCTTTGCACGTGCTTCGGATTCCTTCTGGACTCGCTTTTCGATATCGGCATCGGCCCGTTTTAGACCTTCTTGGTAGCCGCGTTCTTCCGCTTCAAGACGCAGCTTTTCGGCTTCGACCTTGGCGTCGTCCAGCATCTTCCGAACCTGCGTTCGACACTGATCCAACCGCGACCGGCCCTCGTCCGCCAAATCACTGAGATTGAATCCAGCCAAACCCGAGATATCGTGCGCCGCTTTTGTTCGTTCGGGAACCGACGTGGACTTCAGGACATTGGCCATAGTGGATCAGGCGAAAGGATGGTGAATGGAATGAAGCGTGTTTCGGATCAGCTTGGTGACGGTAGGCCGCCGACGCGTCGCAGTTTCAACGGATTGGAATTGCGGAATCACAAACCATCTCGGATCAGGCCGCGGCGGCGGCAACTTGGTGCGAAGTCGCAGCCTGCATTACGTTTCCGGGAACGTTCGAGGGCAGGGATGCGATCGCGACTCGTTCTTTGGCTTTGTCGATATCCCGCAGGTTCAGGGAGTTCAACGAATTCATTTGGCCTCGTACCGTCTTTGCTTGATCACGCGGCAACACGCTGAGCACCGATTCTGCTTTCGCGTTGGGCAATCCACATAGCGCCAACATCGCGTCGCGTGTCTCGACTCGCCCAAGCGCTCCGCACAGTTCCTTGGCCGACAACGTCAACAAGTGATCATGGATTTCGTCGGTCGTCCGAAACGGGGTCGCCGCGTCTGAATTTCCCACCGCGGTTGGCGGGCGATTCGATGGGGTCACATTCGATGGGGCTGTGTGCGAAGTGGTTGCGTGAGACGGGGCCGCATGGGCAGGAGTGCTGTGGGATGGGACTGCACTCGCCCCCACCTGATCGCTGGGCACGCGTCCGGCGGGCGACTGGGCACCCATCGTGTGCTGAGCCAGTTGAATGCTCAGAGCCGAATCGACGGCTTCGGCATGGACCGCACCGCGATAGCCACCGGATGCACCCGGGCGACCCGCACCGGCGGGATCGACCATCGACTGACGACCGGCATGTCCAGCGTATCGTGATGCTTCCGACATCGCGTTGTGGGCGGAAACGGATCGCTGTGGATCGACGCTGCGTTGATTCTCTGGCATGCCTGGCATGGCGGCTAAAATCGCATCCAAAGCTCGCTTGCCGGTGGACCCCGGCGACGGCGACGACTGAATCTGGCTCAACCGCGATCGAAAGTGGCTCGCGATTTCCGATGCCGCGGTTTCAGGAACTTCGGCCAAACGTCCTAGCCGGCTTAACGTTTCGGATCGCAGGGCAGGGCTTAGCCGCGGCAGGACTCGCGCGGCATGCGATGGTGCGATGGAGGCCAAGACCAGCGCCACGGCTTGCGCGTGTTCACCGGATAGCAGTTCGACCAGGCGGTCGTCTTCGACGTCACCCAAAAATGCCAAGGGAGAGGACGGGTCGGCTGGCCGCTGGACCTGTTGATTCTTCAAAATGGCGGGCCGCTGCATCGTCTCTGGACCCTGGCTGAAAAAGGCATCGTCCTGTTGCCCACCGCTGGCATCACCCGATATCCCCAGTTCATCTCCGCCGCTGGGTTGCTTCTGCACGGATACCTTGAAAGCCTGCAACGCGCGATGCCGTTCCAATGGATCCACATCGGCCAGGGTCGCCATGGTGCGGCGAATGGTTTGTTTGGAATTTTGGTCAATGGTTCCCATCAACTTTGCCGCAACCGACGCGGGCAAACTGCTCAACACGATCGCGACGCGGCGCAGCGCGGCATCGCGGTTCGTCGCATCGATTTGTGTTGAGCCTGCCATCAAGCCATTTTCCTCAGATACGGTTTGCCAACGCCGCCGATTTCCATCGACAACTATCTTCTAGACAAACTTGAGCGAAAATGGAAAGAGCGAAACAAAAAGTTCCGCCCGGTGGTGGAAGCGAATCCAACCACGAGACGACCGAAGCGTTTTGCGGACGCGCTGCGAACACGCTGATACCGGATGGCGTGAGCAGCAAGGTAGGCCGGAACAAGGAGCGCAGCGACGCAGATCCGGCAAAAGCGAATGCTAGCTACCGCGATGCAAGCCGGAGCGGCGAAACGCGAGGCCTGAGACAAATCGTTTCACCACGCGGGCAACGCCCCGTGCGTACACGCAGCGAAACTCGCGGCCTGAGACAAATCGTTTAACCGCGTGGGCAACGCCCCGTGCGTACACGCGGCGAGGCGCGCGGCCCGATGGGCACGCGGTGAAACGATTGGGGAAACGCACCGCTCTAGACAAATCGTTTCACCGCGTGGGCAACGCCCCGTGCGTACCAGCAGCGAAACGCGCGGCCCGATGGGCACGCGGTGAAACGATCGGGAAACGCGCGGCCTGAGACAATTCGTTTCACCGCGTGGGCAACGCCCCGTGCGTATCAGCGGCGAAACGCGCGGCCCGATGGGCACGCGGTTAAACGATTGGGGAAACGCCCCGCTCTAGATCAATCGTTTCACCGCGTGGGCAACGCCCCGTGCGTAGCAGCGGCGAGACGCGCGGCCCGATGGGCACGCGGTTAAACGATCGGGGATACGCACCGCTCTAGACAATTCGTTTCACCGCGTGGGCAACGCCCCGTGCGTACCAGCAGCGAAACGCGCGGCCCGATGGGCACGCGGTGAAACGATCGGGGAAACGCACCGCCCGAGACAAATCGTTTCACCACGTGGGCAACGCCCCGTGCGTAGCAGCAGCGAAACGCGCGGCCCGATGGGCACGCGGTTAAACGATCGGGATACGCGCCGCCCGAGACAATTCGTTTAACCGCGTGGGCAACGCCCCGTGCGTACCAGCAGCGAAACGCGCGGCCCGATGGGCACGCGGTTAAACGATCGGGATACGCACCGCTCTAGATCAATCGTTTCACCGCGTGGGCAACGCCCCGTGCGTACACGCAGCGAAACGCGCGGCCCGATGGGCACGCGGTGAAACGATCGGGGAAACGCACCGCTCTAGATCAATCGTTTCACCGCGTGGGCAACGCCCCGTGCGTACACGCAGCGAAACTCGCGGCCCGATGGGCACGCGGTTAAACGATCGGGATACGCACCGCTGTAGACAATTCGTTTCACCGCGTGGGCAACGCCCCGTGCGTACCCGTAGCGAGACTCGCGGCCCGATGGGCACGCGGTGAAACGATCGGGATACGCACCGCTGTAGACAAATCGTTTCACCGCGTGGGCAACGCCCCGTGCGTAGCAGCAGCGAAACGCGCGGCCCGATGGGCACGCGGTTAAACGATTGGGGATACGCACCGCTCTAGATCAATTCGTTTCACCGCGTGGGCAACGCCTCGTGCGTACACGTAGCGAAACGCGCGGCCCGATGGGCACGCGGTGAAACGATTGGGGAAACGCACCGCTCTAGACAAATCGTTTCACCGCGTGGGCAACACCCCGTGCGTAGCAGCGGCGAGACGCGCGGCCCGATGGGCACGCGGTTAAACGATGGGGATACGCGCCGCCCGAGACAAATCGTTTCACCGCGTGGGCAACGCCCCGTGCGTAGCAGCGGCGAGACGCGCGGCCCGATGGGCACGCGGTTAAACGATTGGGGAAACGCCCCGCTCTAGATCAATCGTTTAACCGCGTGGGCAACGCCCCGTGCGTAGCAGCAGCGAAACGCGCGGCCCGATGGGCACGCGGTGAAACGATCGGGGAAACGCACCGCCCGAGACAAATCGTTTAACCGCGTGGGCAACGCCCCGTGCGTACCGTAGCGAGACGCGCGGCCCGATGGGCACGCGGTTAAACGATGGGGCAACGCCCCGTGCGTACCCGTGGCGGAGCGACGGGGTACCGGGCGGTGCGGCTTTGCTAGGCAGCTTCGCCGACCCAGCCGCGGATCACGTTGGCGGCCACTTCGGGATTCCCCTCGACCAACTGCAGAAGTTCGTCTTTCAGCGATCCGCCGGTGATCGTCATCGTGTCCGGGTCGTCTTTGGGGGTTTCGACTTCGGGCGCCGGTGCGGGCAGATCCAGACCGAATCCTTCGCGGAACTCTGGCGGGGTCGAATCAGCAGCACCGCTGGCGGCAGAACGGGCAACCAGCAGAGCAGCCAAACCTAAGAACACCAACGCGATCGTTTGCCAGGACTCTGCCAACCACGCCAATGCGATCTTGGTGGTGTCCGGTTCGATGGCCGGTGGCCCAGGCAGATCGTAGTAGTCGAATACTTCGACCAAAGGAAAACGATCGGCACCGGCTGAAACCTCGGGCAACAGCGGAGCGACAGCGCTTTGGATTTTGGTGGTCGTTTCCGACTTCAAGGTCTCGTACGTCGTCTCATCCATTGGCGGCACATCGTCGATGGTCTTGTCCGGTTCTTTGGCCAAGAATTTCTGAGTATGCAGGGCGACGTAGTAGCTACGTGGCAATCCGATGGACACTCGCACGCGGGTGATCTGCAGCGACGCGACGCGAGAATTTTCGTATTGTTGTCCGGCCACTCCGCGCGTCTCTCGTTCGTCTTCTTTCGATTTCATCGTTTCGACATTATCGGCCAAACTGGCTGACCGATTCCCGATGGCGTTGGGCTGTGCACCGGGAACGCCTTGGGGTGGTTGCTTGGTGTTGGTCGTTTCAATCTTGCGTTGCTTGTTGGACAGATTGGTTGGTTCGGCGTCGTATTTCAACGTCGTCTTCTCGACGTCCATGGTCGGATCCACCTCGGCCGAAACCGCGATCTGGGCTGGAAACCCAATCAACAGATTGCGAACTTTTTTCTCGGTTTCCGATTCATATTCTCGCTTCTTACGCAGCACCGGATCGTCATCATCCGCGATCGATGATCCCGAAAGGTCGTTGGCATCGGTGACCACTACATCTTCGACCTTCATGCCGGCATAGGCGCCTTTGACCAGTTCTTGAATCGCCATTCGGCGGTGTTTGGAAAGCGGTGCGGTGCCTTCGGGCTGGATAAACACGCTGGCGGTCTGCGAAATTTCGCGTCCCAACCCTTGTCGTTCACCGCGGTCATGCACGACCGTCGCCGCTTTGATATCGGCCATCGACGCGATGCTGCGGCTAAGGTCCATTTCGCGTCCGGCATCAAAACGCGCGTTGTGCAGTTCGCTGGAATCAAAAACGGTGGTCGCTTTGATCGCTTCTTGAACATGGGTATTCAAGGACATCGGCAGCGTGGTCGATTCGCCCATGGCGGCGACGTAGATGTCTTTCGAACTGGCCGGAATCATCATCCGGGTGCCATCACGTTTCCAATCATTCAGTCCGGCGCGGCTGAACGACATCTCCATCGCGGCCAGTTCTTGATCGCTAAACACTTTGCCGCCAAACAGGTATTCGCGTCCGGCGGTTGCGTCACCTCGGACCAGAAACGCCAAACCGATAGCGATGGCAACGACCAACATGCCGGTAATCACGCGCGATTGCACCGGCATCGATGCGAATACTTGGCGAGCTTGATCGGTAGATTGCTTCAGAAAGTTCATTCAGGAACAGATGCAGTGGTGATGAATCAGATTTGAATTTGTTGCACTTCGCGATACGCTTCGACCAACTTGTTGCGTACTTGCAGCAGCATTCGGAACGCCAAGTCAGCCTTTTGAACGGCGGTCAGCACTTCGGCTTCGTTGACGTTGCCGCCGGTCAGCATCGTATGCACCATGTCGTTGGCGTCGACTTGCATCGAGTTGACGTTTTTGACTTCGTTGGTCAACAGTTTGGCGAACGAATCCGGCCCCGTCGCAGCACCGGCACCGCCCGCGGCACCGATCGATCCCGGCATACCGCCTTTGTTCACAGCGCCGTAGGGTGATTGATTCCCGAATGGCGACTGAGGACGTTGTGGCGGTTGGATTCCGGCGATCGGTCTCATCGATTTCTTTCGCCCCGATCAGCGGGGCAGGGGCTTAAGCCAGGATCGTCAGCGTTTCGCGGCTTAGGTTCTTGGTGATTTCCATCACCCCAACGTTGGCCTCGTAGGCACGCGTTGATTCCAGCGCGTCGACCATCTGGGTGGTCAAATCGATATTGGGATAGGCCACGTACCCGGCATGCTTGCCGTCTTTGATCGCCAACGGATGATTCGGTTGGTACTTGTAAAGCGGTTCGGCATCGCCGGTTTGGATTTTGGAGACTTTGACACCTGCCGCACCGGAAATCGAAAGCGAGTCGTCGGTTTGGAAAACCACTTCGCGAGCCTTGTACGGATTCGGTTTTCCTGTTTCGTCGGTCAGCGAGGACATGTTGGCGATGTTGCCCGAAACGGCGTTCAACCGTGTCCGCTGGGCAATCAGAGCCGATGTGCTGATGTCGAGTGCTTTTAACATGGAACAACCAGTGGTTGGGGACGACGTCGTAGAGATCGGGTTTTCGTTCGCTGTGGCCCTCGGCGGAGGGCCTAGGGATCGTGCGATCAAAAGGGGTCAGACACCTTTTGATCGCTCAGTCCTATGCGCGTTCAGTGATCGCGGCGCGAAGCAGGGCGAACTGGCTTCGCATGGTCGTGATCGCTAAACCGTGCAAGTGTTGGTTTTTTGCCAATTCGGTCACTTGTTGTTCCAGTGATACATCGCTGCCGTCATGGAACACCACTTGTTCGGTCGCTGC
The DNA here is from genome assembly GCF_007741535.1 of Rubripirellula lacrimiformis. Taxonomy (NCBI): domain Bacteria; kingdom Pseudomonadati; phylum Planctomycetota; class Planctomycetia; order Pirellulales; family Pirellulaceae; genus Rubripirellula; species Rubripirellula lacrimiformis. The sequence goes on along the minus strand of NZ_CP036525.1, from coordinate 1,500,213 downwards.
ACGCGGGCCTGAATACAGGTCATCGCGAGTGTATGGACCGGATGAATGCGAAACAGGACGGTTGGCGTTGTCGATCGATTCAGCCAGCGCGTTCTGAAACTCGTTCGTGTCCAAGTCACGCGATCGGTAGCCGGGCGTATCCATATTGGCCAGGTTGCCCGCCAGCAGTTCGTGCCGTCGCTGAGCAAAGGTCAACGTGTGCTCGAGTGCTTGGATCGGCGTTCCGCCAAAGATGCCCTGCATGACGATCGTTTCCTTCTAGGCTGCCCGGCGACGAGGCATCGCAGCGACGGCGCGAGGGAACTTGACGGTCACACTGCCACCACCCTGAGGGCAATTCTGCCATTCGACGCTGGCACCGATCGCGGCGACCGCCATCGGACGGCTTTGGGGGCGTCGCCCCACATCGCTGCCGGTATCGGCGAATTCCAGTTCGACCCCATCAGCGGTTTCGCAGGCGGTGATCGTCAGATCGCCACCGTCGGACATTTCGGCCAGTGATTGGCCAACCAGGGCTCGCACCAAATCGACCGTGCGTCCCGGATCGGCAGGCACTTTCATTTGCGTGTCGATGTCCAGTTCTAGGCAAACGGGTCCCGCGTGTTCGATCAGTAAAGGAACCGTGACCGATTCCACCAGAACGGCTAAAGAATGGCTCGTCTTCGGGTCGATCCAATGATTTGTCATGGTAGGTTTCCGATTCCTTCGGTGACGAATTCGTCTGTCGTCTGGGTCAATCCATGACCCACAAAAACTTCATCTTGGCTGATACCTTGCAGCGGACATCCGACGCAAGAGCGGTTTAGGTTTCAGCGGGCACTTTTTGCTCGCACGCCCCTTCAAAAAGTTCTTTGTCGGTCGTAACGAGTTTGACCGAAATGGTTTGAAACCGTTCAGTCGCTCGACAAATCCAAGCTGCCGCCCGATTGATCGATCGTTTGCGACCGGGCGTAACTGTTGGCAGCGACGCGGCCGCTTTCAAAACGCGTTAGCTTTTCTTGAACCGAATCCCGAGTTTCGGTGAGCCGAGTTTCACAGTCGGCTTCGATCGCCAACAGTTCCTGGTGCATCAATTCGCACTGCTGTTGCATGGTTCGGCAATGCTGGCGAGCCGCATCCGAGGACCATCGACGCTGTTCAGGATCATCGTCGACGGCCGTCGCCAGTTGACGAGCGATTTCGGTCAAGCGAGCGATCGCAGGCTGTTTGTCGCTCAGGATCCGCATCAGATCCGTCATCCGATTTTCGTTGATCGCGGTGATTTGCAACTGCCCCATGTCCAACAGTTCCATCAACGCTTCGAAACGTTGCTGGACCAGCGAGGTTAGTTCATCAGCCTTCATTGTCCGATTCCTTCGTAATACTGGGGCTAGCGGCTCGTCGATCGAATCGAGTTTCAAATTTCATGTCAGCCGTTTGGGCGATCGCCCCGGTTTTCCGGGTGACGCTATCGCGTAACGGCTCACGAAAATCGACAAACCGCGGTTTTGCATCGCTAAACGCCGCCCTCGGTGATTCGATTATTCATCCATGTCAGGTACTGTTCCCACCCTTTGCGGTCGAAACGGGTCGTGTCGGCGAAGCGATCATCGTAGTCCGGTGGGATTCGTCCCAACACGATGTACGCTTGGCGGATCAACAGATCGGCTTCCTTGGTGCGGCCCAAATCCTTGGCACAGGCGACTCGCCCCAAGATCGCCTCCAACGCAGTCGGTTCGTTCATGTAGCGAAGTTCGACGGTTCGATAGGCTGTGCTAGCATCTTCCAACCGGTCCATCTGACGCATCGTACTGGCCTCTGCTAGATAACAGTTTCGCAGCATCGCTTCTTCGTTGGGTGGCAATTGGACTTCTTCTTCCCGCATCACCAATTCGCTTCGCAGGTTGGTAAAGCTGTCCAAGGCAATTTGCAGTTCTTGATCGGCACGGGTTCGCAGGGAACGCTTGGCAGCTTCTAAAATTTCGGGCGACTCGGCTTCGATACGCGGCCAGTTGGCTGCCAACACATGACATCTGGCCGCTAGGTAAGCGGCATTCAAGGTCGCGGGCTTTTCGTAGCGTTCGACCGCTTCTTCGAGATACCGAATCGCTTCCTCCAGAACCGGTTGATTCTCTCGCATCAATTGAATCGCCTGTTCGCCGGTGGCCTGTTCCGCGGCCAGATGGCCCTGGTAGGCCTGTTCGTAGACCAGTTCGCCCAGCCGCAACAACGAGTCACGCCACGCCGGACTTTGCGGCGTCAGTTCCCCGTCCTGCAGGTTATCCATCAAATATTGACGCGCCTTGTCCAGTTCTTGGCGTTCGGCATGCGCTTCGGCAGCCAGCAATCGGGCGTCATACCGAAGCGGATCTCGTGGATATTCGACGATGCATGTCTCCACTGCCTGGATCGCTTTGTCTTCGGCCCCTTCGGCCAACAGAGCACGACCGTAGGCGACCAAACCGCGTGGCAATTTCTGTCGTTCTTCGTACCGCAGGTAGGGTTCCAGCAAGCGGATACTGCGCCGGAAATGTCGGCCCTTTTGGTACGCATCGATCGCCGACCACTGAGCCGGCAGGTATTTCTTGGTATCAAAATTCAGCTGTGCCGATTGGGCATACGCATCGCCGGAGGCCCGAAATCGTGAACGGGCTAGGATCGAGGCCGAGCGGGCTAGTTCCCCCGATACATCGGTCCCATCACGAATCGTTGCCTCTGCCCACTCGCCATACCCGATCGCTTCCTCGCTCAACGCATCCGCCACATCGATCACCGGTGGCAGACTGCGAGCGGTGTCGATGGCGTTGGGATAGTCGCCGCCCCGACGCAGGTTTTCGATCGCCGAAGACAGCCTGCGTTTGAAAGCTTTGAAGGTGACCGCATCGGCATCGAAGCCGCTGGGATCCGCGATTTCTCGCATCATGTACCGCGTCGTTTGCAAGACTTCGTCACCGCGCCGCAGCCGCGCCAGCAATTCGATTTCTTCCAAGCCGCCTAAAATTGCCATGGCGCCGAACGGTCGCTGACTGCGAACGGCGGTCAGATGGCTGAGGCTTTCGTCTTGTCTTCCCTGCACCAATAGGCTGCGGGCTAGCCACAACCGTGCCTTGGCAGAAGTCTGTGGTCCCGATTCTCGCTGCAATCGTCCCAGTTCTTCGTCGGTTTGCGCTAAATCCTTGATCGCGTCGCTACGGTCCTCGAATTCCGTCGCCGGGAATGGTCCATACCGCCCGGTCGCCTTCATCACTTCGATGATGGCTGCTACCAAGGAAACCTCGTTACGAAATTCAACCTGTTCGGCCTGCAGAGTCACGTCCGAAACAAACGGGATCGCTAGCAATTCCGTGATCCGGGTGTTGGCCTCGCCGAACCGCTTCAATTCGACCAGCGACCGCAATTGGATCAACGTGGCCGCCCACCGCTGGCGATGGGTCAGCGATCCGTCACGCAAGTGTTCGTTGATGGTGTCCAGTGCCGCGGCTACCGCCACCCCACCGGATCGTAGCTGAACCTCAGCGATGATCGGACGAAGTTGGCGCCGCAGCGTTGGATCCCGTTCTACCGCAGCGAGCAGCGAATCGGCAGCGTCAGAAAATCGTCCCAGTCGGTACTGTGCCATCCCCAGTATTTGATAGCCTTCGGTCTGCCGCCCCACAGGAAACCCGTTGTTGCGTGCAGCTTCCAGCGGTTTGATCGCATCGATCAGCAGTTGACGACGTTCACGGATATCTTCGACTTGTTCAACCTGAGCGACCCTTCCGGCGCCAATCAGGAAATCTCTCAGTCGAATCCATTCTTGATGGATATCGGCTGCGGCCTGAGCCTCAATTTCCTCGGCAGTCAGCTCGACGTCGGGGTCGGCAATCTGCGGCACCTCTTCCTCCGGCGGCGGCAGCTCGATCGGATCCCCCGTATCGGGGTCCGTCTTCAGCGGCTCTGGCTCGCCTTCGAAACGAACGGTTTGCGCCAGTTCACCAGCCAGGATGGGTCGGCCGGCCACGAATTCCTGGGCCGCCACTCGCAACACTTCGTACGAATCGGTAACCCCGGACCGCCACCACAGCGAAAACAACATGGCGAACCCGCCGACGGCTACCAGGGCAGCTGCCGCCATCAAAGCGGTCGTGACCGTATCACTCCGTTTCGGTGAACCGGCCTTCGCTTGGTCGTTAGGTTTCGGATCTGCCATGGGGAATCGGGCGTGTGCGTGAAACCCAAGGCGTACCAAACCCCCGGTGCCACCCACAAGAGCGAAATCGAATCGCGGGCCGGTAGGTCAGTAGGTCAGTAGGCAGTGCACGCAGCCCGCGGTCTCCCGATCGACGTTGCTCTGCGCCTTGATCCAGATGACTTCACTGACTTCATTTCACTGCGAATCCGCCCATTCGAAAAAGCTTTCGATCAGCGATGGCAAAGTAGACGGACCTCCGGCTGCGCAGAACTGATCGTTTTCAATCCAGCGCGCCGTCCACGTCCGCTTTGCACTCGAAATGCCGTTGTCGATCCTGTCCAATTTGCGGCCGGAGTATTCGGTACCGGACAAATCAATTCGCAGCGACCATCCCGGGTTGTCCAGCGTTTCAATCGACACCCCATTGGAATGTTCCCATTGTCCGTTGCAGTGCGACTGGTACCACTGTTGCAGTCGGTCTAGCGAGTCAGGCATAGATCAATCGGCGTCAGCGGGAAGAAAGGAAACACGGTTTGCGATCTGGGCCAACCACAGACGAACCTTGACCGCAGTCCAAATCAGCGCCGTCGCTGGCCACACCAGCCATCGATTCGCGCGGACACCGATGACCGGCAACAACATTCGCACCGCGTATCGTAGATGTTTCCAACGGTAAAGACGATAGAGTTTCGCCAGGTACCAGTTGGCTTCGCGGCGTCTTCGGATCGGCTGCTGGGACCGCCCCGCGACGATGCAAGATGCAAACATGATTTGCCCGTCCTCTAGTTCCAGCATCCGTTTCAGGGCGAACGAACAACGCGTCCAGAACCCGATGCTGGGATCGGCCCTCGCTTCGGCACTGAGCATCTTCATGAACATGCCGTAGTGCCTCGCCTCGTCCTGTGCAAGCGCGGTGTATACCGCGCCCACATTCCGATCCGTCGCCGCATCGGCAAGCACACGGTACAGGGCACTCGCTAGCGCCTCGACGACGCATCGAGAAACCATTTCGGCAGCGACACAACCGCGGACGGATTCGCCCGTCGGTTCGTGATAGGAAACCAACGATTCGTACGCCGACATTGATTCGTCGAACTGAAAATTGGGATCCGTGGATTCGCAGACAGTGCGCAGTGTGAACCCGTGTTGGCATTCTTCGACGTTCCAACGTTCAATCGCCGAAGTCCAACTGGCGTCGCGATCGCGAAAGATCGCCTGCAGGTACTCGGCGTAATCGTCGCATCGAGATTCCAGCAAGCAGATGGTCTTGGTGATATGCAGCAAAGAAGCGTCAAGGCGGACACTGGACAAATCAAAATCGTCAGGCTTCCAGTGATTCGGAGAAGCTTTGATAAATGTCTCGGTCACGTGCACCTTCGCCGTCGACAGTTCTACGTTCGCGGCCAACCACTGGGCCAATGACCTACATCACCTGGAACGTGGCCGGTTCTAGCTGCGTTCGGTAGGGGATGATGGGACCGGAATCGATGGCAGCGCATCGCGATAGGTCGTCGGCGTATCCAACACGAATCAGGTTTCGTCCACCCAACGTGTTTTCCAAGCATTTCCGCAGCGTATCCGGATCTGGATTCGGCAGCGATCCACACCAAAACTGGCGTGCAATTCGGGATGCGTCACAGAGCGGGGAAGGGGCATCGGAATCGGTCGCATCGGTCCTGTGCAGCAGAACCCCGTCAATGATTGCGCCGGCAAGCAATACGTCTTCGCCGGTGACTTGACCGTCCGTACCGGCGCACACCACGTGCAGGCTTTCGAAGCGATGAACGTGCTGAACGACTGCCGACAGATTCAAGAAGCTAGCCAACACCATGGTGCGAGCCGATGACGCGGATTGAATCGCGCGGGTTCCGTTGGTAGTTGTCAGGATCAACGTCCGATCTGCCACTCGGTCGGCCGTGTATTCGGCAGGCGAATTTCCGCAATCAAAACCTTCGATCGGGCGACAGCCACGTTCGCCACACAACAAAGTCTGTGGCCCCAGCGATGCAGCCAACGCGCGAGCCGCATCGATTTCGCGGCAAGCCAATATCTGCTTTGCCCCCGATTGCAATGCCGTCGTCGCAACGGAGGTGGCGCGTAGAACATCGATCACAATCGCCACGTCGGCAGCGGCCGATGGAATGGGATCCGCAGGGCTCAATGACGTATGAATTTGCAACAGAACAACTCTTGAAGAAACGCTTCACCAGGCTTCGTGCGATACACGGGACGCTGGTTTCGTCGGTCAATCGCACACAGAATCGACCGAGATCTAAGGCGTCAAGTAACGCAACCAGTTGCGAACGTATTGGCCGGGAACATAGGCGGTCGGTTGCCCCAGCAGACCAGGTCCGACCTGGACAGGGTTGACCGACTGGCCGAAGTTCAACAGTGGGCCAACGGGTGCTGAGTTGGCCGGCGCGACGGCAATCGGGGCTGCCACTTGTCCCGGCGGTGGGATCGTTCCCGGTGGTAGAGTCCCGTTCGTCATCGGCACCAAAGTGGATGGCGCGTACCCTGTGGGCGCTTGGTACCCGACTTGTCCACAGCCAATCCCGCTGGCGGCCGAATAGCTGCTTGGGGCGCTGACGTTGGGGCAGTTGTAAATGGTTGCGAATCCACCACCGGACATCTGCGGCTGTGGAATTGGCGTCAAATCGCTGCTGGATCCGATCGACTGCTGGGCCAACGGCACGGACTGTGACGGGAACGAAGGCAGACTTCGTGGTTGCGATCCGTTCATAGGGGCCCCGTTATTGGGCGCTGCCCCCAGCTGGGAAGTCGTTGGCGGCGTGAACTGGGGTGCCCCAGGCGAAGCGGTCATCGCGGGCGGTGGCGTCACCGGAAACCCAGTCGACGGCGGCGACGTGAAACCAGGCGATGTCCCGGCAACCGGCCCGCCGGGGCCCGTGGTGGCACCGGACGGCAACGTCATCTGCTGCATCGCGGTTTGACGGACGCTGGAATCGTAGCCGCCACCTGAACCGTAGGACGCAGTCCCGATCGGGCTGGCCGCATAAGATCCCGGCGAAGCGTTGTAGGCAGTTTCACGGTACTGGACCGCAGGTCGGATGGCAAAGGATGCCGACGGTGGGGTCTGCTGGTCGGCCCGGCCGGCGTAACGATCGGCGGGCTGACCGATGTACTGATCCACGGCACTGGGTGCCCCGATGGGACGCAAACGGGTCTGCGGTGTATCGAAGTCTTGGGACGTCGCCGATCCTACCCATACCAGGGAGGCCCATATCAGGAAGGCGAAGTTCGCGGCCGTCAAGGCGACCCAGTGGTATCGTTTCATCATCCGTCCTTTGAATTCGAAATCTGTCGTTGGCATGACGACATCTTACTTCCCTATGTCTTCCTGGCCGAATAGTGCAAGACCGATGCCATGTCGTCCAATATTCCAAAAATCGAATCAAAAATATCATCGATTCGTCACCCGGCTGCCGAAAATGCGATGGTTTTCGACAATCCCTCTCGAACGTCTTCTATCGGCGATCCGTGGTAGATCATTCAATCCGATGTAAAGGATGCACGGGTGAATCTGGCCGCCCGCCGTCTATTCGCCGCAGTCAACTTCGGGAATTCGGCCAAAGCGAAACACGATCGCCGTCAAAATGATGCTGCCGGCGGTCAAACAGATCCATGGCGACACGCCCAGTGCCGATGGCAAAGTACCGGTCACGATACAAACGAGACCGACCACGATGGCGTACGGCATCTGAGTTCGAACGTGAGAAAGGTGGTCACATCCACTGGCTCGACTGGACAAGACGGTGGTGTCGGATATCGGCGAACAATGGTCGCCAAAGATGGCTCCGGCCAATACCGCCCCACAGGTCGACAACGCAACGGCACCATGCTGGCCAGCAGCCGGATCTAGTTTCAAAGCCAGCGCGATCGAAAGCGGAGTCAGAATCGCCATCGTGCCCCAGCTGGTGCCGGTCGAAAACGCGATCGCACCGGCTAACAGAAACACCACCGTCGGCAGAAATCGTGGATCCAGCCGGTCGGACAACACGCTGGCCAAGTAGCCGCCCGTGTCCAGATTGTCGGGTTCGGTCATCGCCGAGAGCGCCCAAGCGAACCACAAGATCAGCATCGCAGGCAACATCTGAGCTGCGCCTGCAAGCGCAGCCCAACCGGCCGTGCTAGCATCACAGCCCCCCATCCCTAGATGCATCACGACAGCCATCACCAACCCCACGCCACCGCCCACCATCAGCGCGACGTAGGAGTCGCCGTTTCCGAGCACCTGCCCGGCCAAACGCAACCAACCGTCATCCGTTCCCATTGCATCCGGTCCCAAGGCACGGACTCCGGTCATGACCAGAACGATTCCCACGGCGATCACGCACGCGATGACTGGAACGACCGCCGCCATCCACAACCAGCCGTCCGATTTCGTGTCAGCCGACAGCACGTCGGACTTTGCGGAACAGGCGTGACCGATCGACTGGGCCGCATCCGATTCGAACCGCTTCATCGGCCCCAAGTCGCGGCCTGTCAGCGAAACCAGGTAGACCATCACCAGCGCCAACCAGGGATAGAACCGGTACGGGATCGACTGAATGAACATCTCGAACGCAGCCGAATTGCCCTCGATCCCGGCGGCCGTCAAACCGTCGGCCATGTAACTGATTTCGATCGCCGCCCAGGTGCTGACGACCGACAAACCCGCGACCGGCGCCGCCGTAGAATCGACCAAATAAGCAAGTTTTTCTCGCGATACGCCGAACCGATCGACAGTGGTCCGCATCGTCCCGCCGACCAGCAATGTGTTGGAATAGTCGTCAAAGAAGATCGCCAGCCCCGAGGTTGCCACCATCGCCTGCGCACCACAGCGGGTCCGAACACGCTGCGACAGACGCTGGATCAATGCTCGCATTCCACCGCCTTTTTCCAGCACGCCGACCATCGCCCCCAGCAGCAAGCTGAAAACCAGAACCTGAAAGTGCGACAGCGAGACCACGGAATGGTACATCGACTGGATGAAAATGACCGGTGATTCCCACCAACTGCCATCCGGCGGTCGCCAAGAAAGCAGCACGTGACCGTCGGCGAGCCGCAAAGAGGGGATCGGTGCCCAACTGCCGTCAGCAACACGTCTGGAGAGCAATACCGCTCCGACAAAGACACCGGCGGCCAAGGGCAACACGACGCGGCGTGATGCAATCGCCAGCGAGATGGCGACCAACGGCGGCAACAGCGACTCGGGTCCTGCGGCGATGTCCATCAGAACCTTTCAGCCACGGCCGATTACTTCCGCGAGCCGACCGAACCGAGCACAGGCGGCACCAGAAAACACTCGTCATCGTGCGATGGCGAGTTGGCGAGCGCCTGATCGCGGCGCAGACTTTCAACCGGCACGTCTTCACGCCACCGATTATCGACGTCCAGCGCCGTCGTCATCGGTTCGACACCTTCGGTATCCAACTGAGACAACTTGCGCACAAACCCCAGGATGCTGTCCAATTGTGGACGCACCTTTTCGACCTCGGCGGCTGACAATTCCAGCCGCGCCAGGAGTGCTAGTTTGCGGACGTCGTCATCGGTAAGTGACACGAAGCAGGCCTTTTCAAGCGTTGATTGCGGGAAAAGAGGCAGGCCAAAGCCTGCCACGCAGGCTACTTTTTGCCCGAATTACCAACGTCAAACGGCTTGGTCTTGACCGTCTTACGAACCACACCACTGCGGATGCACTGAACGCACACTCGCAAAGTCTTGTTCTCGCCGTTAGGCGTCGTTACGTGGACTTTTTGGAGGTTCGGGACGAACTTTCGTCGCGTGATTCCGGTGATTTTCGTACCGACACCGCCCAAGTACTTAGCCTTACCGCGGGTTTCGATGCGGTTGCCCATTTGGACTTTCTTGCCGCACGCTTCACATTGCCGTGCCATTACGGTTCTCTTGATTTGCTATGGATGATCGATGGATTGGTGTTTCGAGAAGCCCAGCACTATACAGTCTGTTTCGATTTTCGTGAAGCAGGATTCCGTTGGATCCGAAAACAGAACGGGAATACACCAGACGGGGGCCCACTTGAGGCGATTTGGGATCTTTTTGGACGTTTGATCGAATTTCATTCACGGCCAGTCTGAAAATTGCCGATCGACCGAACAGACCTCCTCACCGACAAAGTCTGCCAAAATTGCCGAAGCCGAATTCGGACCAGAAACCTCAACCCTCCAGTCACTCCCCATGACATTCCATCTAGCACGCCGCCACGAGTCTTCCACCACCCTTGGGGCGGCTGTCCTGGGCCGAACCGGGGCCATCGTCGCATGGGCTAGCTTGGTCATGCTGACAACCGGCTGCTCGACGATTCACATCCCAAGCAGCCCGTTTTCCCACCCGTCATCGGAATTGGATGGCTACGCGGGCATGGAAGGCGTCCCACAGCTGCCGTCGACCGAAGCCGAGGAAGTCTACAACGCGGTCCGCCAAGCCAGATCCCAGGGCGGGATCGTGTTGCACGTGCCCGGCGATTCGCCGCCGACGCGTGTTTTGCCGCTGCCGACCGACGGACGAAGTGTCTATATCAGCAACCTGCTGAAGCAAACCGGCGTTCAAAAGAAGCTCGGTACGATCGAAGCAACCCTGTTCCGCCATTCCGCAACGTCCATCGCGGGCATCCCGCTGGAATGCAAAATGGACGATGACGCCTATTCGGTGCGCCCCGAATTTGACTACGCCCTGCAGCCCGGTGACCGGCTTCGAGTCAAAAAAGCCACCCACCCTGCCATCCAAGGGTTCGTCAACGCAATGCTAGGGATGTAGCCCACCCGACAACCCACCCCCCACGGTGTGCGGAATGCAAACCACCCCGAAGCGATCATCATCGACAAAGTGCCTGCCCGCGAAAGCGTTTCCCCCGGGTGATGGCGGACGCGATCCGCATTTTTCGGGGGATTGAAGGTTCCCTCGGCCTTCCAGGCTGGTAAAAATGGGGCTGTGCCAGACCGAATGGAACACGATCTGGTTTCCTATCGACGGAAGACTCCCTTCAACCGCATTTAGGCGGCCAATCGTTCGCAGATTGCCCCCGTGCGTGTGACTAGGCCACCAGCTTGCAAGAGCTCACTTTCCATTCGAAACGCCTCAGCGGTCAACCAAGCCGACGTATCCGCCCGCGCACGGCGTTCACGTTGGTCGAATTGTTGGTCGTGATCGCCATCATCGGCATTTTGGTGGGCCTGTTGCTGCCTGCGGTACAGGCCGCACGCGCAGCCGCTAGACGAGTCCAGTGCCAGAACCATCTGCGCCAGATCGGTCTGGGCATGCACAACTACGAATCCACCTACCGGTCACTGCCTTGGGGCGCCAAGGGCGGATGGGGCCAAAGCTGGACGACGGACCTGTTGCCATTCATCGAGCAAACCGCGCTGTGGGATCGAACCCCACAGGGCGAAGAGGGCTGGGCAACGTCCAACACCCCCGAAAGCCAACGATTGCGGGAACTGTCGCAGACCTTGGTTCCCACCTATCGCTGCCCCAGCCAACCGGGCCCCGATTATCTGTCCGAAGATGGTGGTCTGATCGAATCGCGAGCCATGAACAGCTATCTGGGCAACGCCGGCAGCAATATCGATCGTGATACGTATTCGACGTCCACCTACTTGGGGATGGAAGCCGGAAACGGAGTTCTGCGAGTCACCGACTGTGTCACCAATCCCAGCCAAGCACCGTGGCCACCGACGATCCGGTTCCAAGGAATCCTAGACGGGCTGAGCCACACGGTGATGATTTCCGAAACTCGTTACATCGACCTCAACGAGTGTGGCATCTGTGACCATTTTTCGCTGTACCACCCCGACTTTGATCGAGGCACGGGCACCGATTTTTCCGAAGTGCTGATGTCGCTGAAACACGGCATCAATCTGCAAGACGTCCCCAAAGAAGTGCTGGAATCGTCGGTCGGCAGTTTCCACACCGGCGGCGTGCATGCATTGATGTGCGACGGATCGGTCCAGTTCATGACCGACAGCCTGGACGCGTCGATTCGTCACGCCATCGGTTCCCGCGGCAATCGCGAAGTCTACGACCAATCGGTGTGGCAGTAGTTCGCGACTGGGGCACTACCGGCGAATCACGCGGGGTAAGGCGGGTGGGACAGGCGATTTCCGCTGCCCCAACGTTCCCGTCTCCCTCGGTGGGCTGCCGACCTACGGTAGCCGTTTGACCTTCAGGTTTCGGAAGTAAACCTTGCTTTCCGGATCGTGCGCCTGCAGAGCAAAAGTGCCTTCGCCCAGCAACCGGTCAAAGTTGTTGTCGAAAGCCTGTTTGTCGGCCGGTTGGGTGTAATCGACCAGCGTTCGACCGTTGATCTTCAGTACAACATGGTTGCCCCGGACGATAATTTCCTGGGTGTACCACTCGTTGTCCTGGACTCCTGGGTCGGCAACATTTTCGACCGCGTACAGGCTGCTGGATTTTTTCGGATCCTTGTGCGACACGTTGACCTGGCATTCAAATCCAGCTTTCGGCCAACCCTGTGACTGATACTGGGTGTGAAAGTAGATTCCGGCATTACTGCCAGGCGTGGTCATCACTTCGGCGCTGAAGTGGAAATTCTTCCAGGGTGATTCTTGTCCAACATAGAACAGGTGACAGCGATCCCCCTGGCACACCAATTTGCCGTCTTCGACCTTCCAGCTGTCCGGATTTTCGTCCGCTTTCTTCCATCCATCGAAAGACTTTCCGTCGAACAACGACACATAGCCATCGCCAGATTCAGACACAGGTGAATCAGCAGCCACCAATCCGCCAGCGAGCGAACCGACGAACAAACAAGTCAACAAAACACGCAGATGCATCACAAATACTCTTATCAAAAGCGAAAGAAGGTGGGGGAGGGAAACAGGCAGACCGCGACGAATGAGGGTTGCGTGGCAAAATGGTACCCGACGCGCTGGCGAGGGATTCCACGTCGACGCGCTGGCGAACGCGTCGGCTTTCCAAACCAGGTCCATTCGCCCGCGCGGCACTAGCATGTGGGATCACCGAAAGTCTTGGCGACTTCCGCTACGAAACGCTTCACAGCGTTGGAACGGATCCTGATGGTCGGCCGGACGCGGGGGGGGGGCGCATAAAAAAAGCCCGCTTGCCGGCGATCTCGGCAAGCGGACTTAAAAATCAAATTTTCAGTCGCAGTTTGCGAAGAAAACCGTTGGTTCGACTACAGACCGGCGTCGGTTGCAGGCAGTTCGTTGGCCTTGATCTTCTCGGCAAAGGTCTTGCCGTCCGAGCTTTTCTTTTCGCCGACTTTCTTGAAGCCTTCCAAGATCTTGGCTTTGGCTTCTTCGGGGTTATCCTTCAGGTAGTCTTTGGGGAAGTCTTTGGCGTCCAAGAATTCGCCCAAAGCCTTGCCGTACTCGTTGCGGACTTTCTTTTTATCTTCGCCTTTGACGTGGCAGACGTAGCAGCCAGCTTTGCGGCCAGCCGACTTGAACTCGTCGTCGACACCGTCGCCAAGGTATTCGTTCTTCCATTGTTTGCCGAACTCGCTGATCGCCATCGCTGGCGTCGCAAGCATCATCAAACATCCAAACATCATTGCCAATCGTTTCATGCATTCACTCCGAAGGGTGTGGGTCGTAGTCAGGTGGGCTTCGTAAGGTAGGAATCGGCAGCCATCCGCAAGGAATCCGCGGCAGTACCGGCACCCACATTAAGTATTACGGGCGGTGAAAAGTCAAATCGGCGGAAACCGAAAATGTGTCTCGATCGCGATCAGACTCGGCAAATAGGGTCGAAATGGGATGGTCTGGCCGAAAAAACGACACGCTCTCGATCAAAGGCAGTGTCGGTAAGGATTTCTCGTCAAATCCCGGCGGCGAGGCCGTATCATCTTGACGATAATCGGCAGGACGCCGCTGGCTCATCGATTTATCCGTCAATCTCGTCGTCATCCATTGGACCGACCACCTAGGGCGGTGTTCATCAGCCCACGATGGAGGGGCAGTAGACAGTTCGCTCATCCGCGTCGTCTGGACCTGACCGTCGGAAGTTGACACCCGCAGCATCGGATCGCTCAGCGAGGGGTCGACGACGTAGGCGTTCCCGGACCCGTCCAGACGCAGCCAGTCCATATCCAGGTCGGCGTCGGGCAACCCCGTGACCTCGAAATGCGGAGATGCGGGATCGACGATGAACAGACTCTTTCGCGCTTGCCGCGTGACACCAAACGGAAATGCTCCGCTGACTCCCAACCGGGTCCGCATCACGCCCTTGGGTGTGTGCGCGGTCAACCGCATCAACGACAGTTTGATACCGCCAGCCCCGAACGGGGGCGACACGCGAGCCCCGGCGGTATCGATCATCCGATCGGTCACGGCCAACAGCCCGTTGTCCCAATCTAGCCAAAGTTTGGCGGCATAGTCCATGTGCACCATCGTCATCTGTCCGCGGATAACGACGTTGTAAAGTTTCATATCGACCAATGGAAAATCATCGGCTGCATCCTCGGTCGCCGACGCGTTGTTGGACGTGCCGGTGGATGAATCCCCCGCTGAGCTGCGTGATCGCCGCGAGCTTAATTTTTCCGGATCGGTCACGATGTCGAACGCATAAACCTCGTCACGAAACGCCGGGTTGTTGACCGTGATGCTGCAGTCGGTCAATTCGATCGACTGATTGTCGTTGACTTCAAATACCGCGCCGCCATCGATTTCGTCGCTGGGAACGTTCCAAACAAAATGCAGATCATTGAACTCGATCGGATGCGATCCAACCGAGATCATTTTTGCCGATTGCATGGTCACCCGTTTGGGCGACTGGAACACGACCACGCTGCCACCGCCAACAGAGGACGTGATCCACAGATCATCGATATCGATTCGAACCGGCGGGGTGTACAGGACCGGAACCGCGATTTCGACATGCGTGATCTGAAACTGATTGGCCAACTCGATCGCCCGTGCCAACGATGGCGCCAGCGCCGCCCCGCTGCTGTCCCGATCGATCGCCGGATCCAGGTCCGGACCGACTACTCGCACCAACGTGGGTGTGGACAAGTTCATCGACGGATCGACCACCACCGCGTCTTCGTCGGGACGAGCGGCCATCCGATCGGATGACGCCCCATCGCCGTCTAAGCTTTTCCCGTTCGGGCTGGACGCCTGGTCACGAACCACTGACCCATCGATCAATCGATCGGGCAACGATTCGATACGCACCGTTGGCGGCGTCATCGTGGGAACCAGAAATTCGCTGGGGATCGGAAAATCGGTCAGCCCGTTCGGCCCGGTCCTGGCTAGCCCTTCGATCATCTGGCGGGCCGCGTCACTGGTCGTCGGGGAACCGGCACGGTCCTTGGGTGGGTTGGTGGCCGGCGACGGAGTTGCCCCCGATGGGGTTTCCGGCGGATTGGCGGGTGTGGGTCCGACATCCGACGCAGGCGCCGACGCCCCGTTGGTGCCTGTGCCAGTGGTCGTGGTGCCGACCGATCGACCGGTCGCAGGATCACTGCCCGCGCCATCGCGGCCCGCACCGTCGCCCCCGGTGCCGCCAATCGGCGGCGCACTGATTCGCTGGGGCAGGGTCGCCGAACTGGGGATGACCACGTCGTCACGCGTCGCAGCAGATTCCAGATGCAGCCATCCAGCGGTCGCGACCAGCAGCGCGGCTGCGGCGATCCAAGGCAGGTTGCGTTCTAACCAGCCCACCATCGCGTTGGGAACGATGTCGACAACCGATCCCGCCTGCCGCGATCGCGTCAGTCCGTCACGGGCTGCAACGACATGCAGATCGGCAATCAGATCGTGCGCGTTCTGATAACGATCGATTGGTTTCTTGGCCAACATCTTCTGGATCACCGCCACCAAGTTCCCGCTGACTTCGGGACGCAGTGCGCGAGTATCCGGCGGGGGAGCGTTGCCGTGGCTAAGCAGTTTTTGCAACATCGTGCCGCCGGGGTAGGGCGGGGCACCGGTCAACATGAAGTGCAGGGTACAACCAAGCGAATAGATATCGCTGCGCAAATCAGCATCGCGAGGATCATGCGCCTGTTCCGGCGAAATGTAATCGAAGGTTCCCAACGTCACACCGCTGGCTGTCATGTCCTCGCTGACATCCAGGTTGTCCGATCTGGCCAATCCCATGTCGACCAGTTTGATCTTGCCATCGCTAGCGATCAGCACGTTGGATGGCTTGATGTCGCGGTGAACGATCCCTCGCTCCGATGCGTGCTGCAACGCATCTGCCAATTGAACCGTGTACAGAACGGCTTCGTCAATCGACAACGGGCCATTGGTCTGGACCCAGTCGCGGATGTTGGTGCCTTCGACGTATTCGAAAACGATGTAGTGCCAACGCCCATGGCTGCCCGCGTCGAACACCTTGGCAATCCGCGGGTGATCCAGCTTGGCGGCACTTTGGGATTCGTTTCGGAACCGTCGCTGCAGGTCGGGATCTTCGCCGACAAACGGGATCACCTTGATGGCGACGGTACGATCGAGCTGTTCGTCATGGGCCTTGAAGACGGCTCCCATGCCGCCGCCGCCGATCATCGCTTCCAACAAGAAGTGATTCAGCCGTTGCCCCAACAAGACCTTCGCCACCGACGTCGGCGTGCGATCGATCGGTTCGCCAATCCCGGACGCTTCACGCGGTGTCCCACGGATCACCGTATTGGCTTCTGCGATCGCTTCAATGGCCGGGTTGGGACCTAAATCGGACGCATTGGATTCGCTGGACGCGGCGGGTTCAGAATCAGCCGTTGCTGCCGATCGATTGGATCGGTGCACCGTCGATGCATCGGTTCGAATCGAATCATCAGCGGGCATTCAATCTCGCAGCCATCAAGAGTCAAATCGAAGAAAAAAACAGCGTTCCCGAATCCGTCGCAATCCACACCTCGCCAACTCAGTATCGCGGGTATCGCCAGCGCTGTCGGCAGAGTTTGATTCAGACTAATGTCGGGTTCGGGATGGTCAACGAAACGCTGCCGCGTTCCCTAAGGATAAGGCGTTCTTCCAGTCGCCACAAAGCCCGTAACCGGTACGATCATCGCAATACGCACGAATTGCCTGGATCCAGTCCGCATCGGCACGGAAATGGGGGGGGCAGAATCGCCAATCCGCGGCCAAACCCCCAACCCGCCCACAGGGGGCAGCGGGTGGGAACGGTCCGATGCCTAGCCGGAGGCGCTCTTTTCTTCGCGTCGCCACATCAACGCGGTCAGCCAAAAACCAAAGCACGCCACCCGAAAATCAGGAACAACGCCGGTGATTTTGGCGCGGCGGGTCCAGGCATGAACCTTTGCGATCATTCCGTCGGCCCCGTTGCCGGTGATGACCATTTTCCGCGAAAAGATCGAAGCGGCTGACATCAGGTAAACCTGCTGGCCGACAAAAATGTCGAAACTGCGCGTCAGGACACTTCGTTTGTTGGCGTGCATCACCACTTCGCCGCCGGATTCCAAAGCCCACTTTCCGCTGAACATCCCCTGTTTACAGACCTGGTACTGCGTCCCATCGATCGTCAACGTTCCCTGTTCGGTACACCAATTGAATTCGGCCGATGCATGATGACCTGCCGTCGTCAGCCAGTAGTTCCGAGAACATATTCCTTGCGGGGCACACTGAATCATTTTTCACTTTCACGATGAAGTTCAATTCCTATCACCTTGCTTGTCGCCGGTCTCGGTGGATTTAGCTGAGCAGCGCCACTTTGGATGGCTATCCAGTGAGGCCGATTCCCGACCGCGAAGGGGCGCGCGGTGGATGCGACATTTCCATCGCCAAGCTGTGGCAAGCGGTGGTTGTCAACGCTAAGGTTCAAGGGATGGGCTTCGGCGCGCTCGGTCGCGTTGATGTTCTGAGTTCTGATGCCACGAGTTCTGCTGACCATGTTGGACATCCACAAAAGGGCGGAGCAATGTTTGCGTTTTCCGTTTGGTGTTTTGCGACCGCATCATCGATCGCAGGCTTAGCCTGGGCTTGGCGTTTCTATGCCGAGATGATGCGGGCCGACGAAGGCAACGATGCGATGCGCGAGATCGCCGAAAGTGTGCGCAGCGGAGCCGATGCCTACCTGCGACAGCAATTCAAATGGGTTGCGATCGTATTCGGCGTCGTTGCGCTGCTGCTGGCGATCGCTTCGTTCGGGCTAAGAGTCCAACACGAATTCGCTGCCGTCGCATTTCTTTCGGGCGGTTTGTTCAGCGGGCTGTGCGGATGGTTCGGCATGAAAACCGCAACCCGGGCCAGCAGCCGAACCGCCGCGGCAGCCCAACATTCGCTCAACGATGGGCTCCAAATCGCCTTTCGCAGCGGCGCCGTGATGGGCCTAACCGTGGTCGGCATGGGGCTGCTGTATGTCTGTGGCTGGTTCGCCATCATGTACTGGGGCATCCCGATGGTGGCTGGCCAGGATGCGGCCATGAACCTGCAACAGATTTCGGTTGCGATGCTGTCGTTCGGAATGGGCGCCAGTGTGCAAGCACTGTTCGCTCGTGTCGGTGGTGGCATCTTCACCAAGGCCGCGGACGTGGGCGCCGACTTGGTGGGTAAAGTCGAACAAAGCCTGAAAGAAGACTCGCCACGAAATCCAGCCACCATCGCTGACAACGTCGGCGATAACGTGGGGGACGTTGCCGGCATGGGAGCCGACCTGTACGAATCCTATTGCGGATCGATCCTTGCGGCATCGGCGCTGGGCGTGGCGGCGTTTCGCAGCAGCGAACTGTTACCCGCAGGAACCGACACCACCACCGCGCAGTTGCACGCGATGCTGTTGCCGATCGCGATCGCAGCCACCGGGATCCTGCTTTCGATTGTCGGCATCTATGCAGTGAAGACCGGTGAAGAACTGTCACAGAAGTCACTTCTGAAAGCATTAGCCAAAGGGATCAACCTGTCGGCTGTGTTGGTATCCGTGGCCGCCGTTGCGGTGACCTGGGCGTTGATGCCCGCGGTCCCAGGCACCTTGGTGTTGGGGGTGGTTCCGGGGATCTCGGTCAGCATCGTGGTCGGATTGGTCGCCGGCTGGGCGATCGGGCAATGGACCGAGCGAGTCACCAGTGACGAGTACGCCACCACTCAAAACTTGGCCAAGCAGGCCGAGACTGGACCTGCAACGCTGATCATCAGTGGCGTCGCCGACGGGATGCTAAGCACCTGGGCGCCCGTCGTGATCGTGTGCACGGCAATGCTGCTGGCGTTTGGGTTTGCCAATGGTGGCGACTTCAGCGACTCCACCCGGTTTTCGCTGGGACTCTACGGAATCGGCATCGCAGCGGTTGGCATGCTAAGCACGCTGGGGATCACGTTGGCCACCGATGCCTACGGCCCGATCGCCGACAACGCCGGCGGAAACGCTTCGATGGCCGGGTTGCCGGACGTGGTTCGCGATCGAACCGACGCACTGGACAGCCTTGGCAACACGACCGCAGCGACGGGCAAAGGGTTCGCGATCGGGTCGGCAGCCCTGACGGCCCTGGCCCTGCTGGCCGCTTATGTCGAAAGTGTGCGAGATGGATTCCAACGTTGGGGCGACGACCACGTGGTCAGCGAACAATTGGGCGATGGCTATCACATGATCAACGACACGCTTGCCGTCCAGCGAACGGGCGACCAGAACGATGTGTTTCTGCTGATGCCGTCTTATTCGACCAATTTTGCGCCGCAGCCCGTGCCCGCATCGTTGGATACTTCCGAACAAAACGATTCGAACGATCCTGCGGCCCTTGCTGCGACTAGGCCTGCGGCGGTTCAACCGGTGGCAGATGCCGTTGCCCCATCCGTGGCGGGTCGACGGGTGCCGTTGTTGAAGGCGGATTTGCACGACTTTTTGGTCTATTACGACGCAACTCTGATGAACCCACGCGTGTTGATCGGAGTCTTTCTAGGCGCCATGAGCACGTTTGTGTTTTGCGCGATGACGATGAAATCCGTCGGCCGCGCCGCACAAGGAATGGTGATCGAGGTCCGTCGCCAATTTTCCGAAAACCCTGGCATCTTGGACGGGACGGTCAAACCTGATTATCAACGGCCCGTCGCGATCAGCACGCAAGCAGCGCAGCGTGAAATGATCCTGCCCAGTTTGCTGGGTCTGTGGTTGCCGATCGCAACCGGATTGGTGCTGGGCGTCGGTGGTGTGATCGGTCTGTTGACCGGTTGTCTGACCAGTGGATTTTGCTTGGCCGTTTTTATGGCCAACAGCGGAGGCGCGTGGGACAACGCCAAAAAGCACATCGAAGCGGGAAATTACGGTGGAAAGAACAGCGAAGCGCACAAGGCCGCCGTGGTCGGTGATACCGTGGGCGATCCTTTTAAGGACACCAGCGGGCCAAGCCTGAATATCTTGATTAAACTGATGAGCATGGTCAGCGTCGTTGTCGCTGGCCTTGTCGTCCGATACTCACTTGTCGCGATCGGCTGGTTCTAAACGTCCGCCGATTGACCGCTGCCCCCCCCCCCAGCGATTCCCTCACCGGGACAGCGAAGATTCGGCGTCGCCCCCCCACAGGTGCCTGACCCTGCGTCCGCCCCAGGACCAACCCGGCCCACCTCACTTCCTCTGTCTGACCTCGTTGCGACCAAACATGGCTGAACGCATTTCTGGAATTTTGACACCCAACATCACCCCAGTGGATGCGTCCGGTCGTGTCGACGAAGACAAGCTGTGCGGCTATGTCGACTGGCTAATCGAAAGCGGTGTCGATGGCTTGTACCCCAACGGCAGCACCGGCGAATTTGTTCGATTCACTCCCGCCGAACGCCGCCGAATCGCCGAAGTGGTGATCCAACAGGCCGCCGGCCGTGTGCCCGTATTGGCGGGTGCCGCCGAAGCCAACGCACGCGAAACGATCGCAGCCTGTGACGCCTACGGCGCGATGGGCGCCCGCGCCGTCGCCATCGTTGCACCGTTTTACTATCGGTTGTCCAGCGAAGGCGTCTACGCCTACTTTCGCGAGATCGCCGATAACGTTTCGATCGATGTCACGCTGTACAACATCCCGTTGTTTGCATCGCCGATCGATGTCCCCACGGTGATCCGACTGGCATCGGAATGCCCCCGCGTGGTCGGCATCAAAGACAGTTCCGGCGACCTGCCCAACATGATGCGAATGATTGCCGCGATTCGCCCCATGCGAGAAGAATTCACGTTCCTGACCGGTTGGGACGCGGCCTTGGTGCCGATGTTGATTGCCGGCTGTGATGGCGGCACCAATGCGACCAGCGGAGTTGTGCCCGAATTGACGGGCGCGATTTACCGCAGTGTCAAAGCGGGCGAAATCGAACGAGCCATGCGACTGCAGTACCAACTGCTGCCTCTGTTTGACGCCATGATCAGCCTGGGCGAATTCCCCGAAGGTTTCCGTGCGGGTGCACGATCACGTGGCTGGGATTTGGGCCCCGGACGCGTACCGATCTCAGCGGCTCAGCGCGAAGACATCCAGCGGACCCAGCGTCAAATCGATGCCTTGGTCAACGATTCGTCATCGCTGGACGATGATCAACCCTTGGGCATGCCCGCCGACACGATCCAGCAGATCGTGCAAAGCGTGATGCGGCAGCTGAAATAGCCGCCCGCTGATTGCGGCCTAAAAAATCGTTCCACGTTTTTCCGCCCTGCCGGCGCTCTGACCGAGCCTGAATGGATGGGGATGGTTCCCAACCACCCCGGTGATGTGGATCCGTCTCGCCGCGAAAGCATGTGACCGGTCCTTCACGTTGCATCCTTTCGACGCTGCGGACCTGAAATGCTGTTGATGCCCTACGGCACCGATGCGCCCACGCCGTACCTTCCCATCACAACCGGGATCGTGATGGTTTTGAATGTCGCGTTATTTTTGGCGACCGGCATGGGCGATACGTTGCACTACGATTGGTTGATCATCCAATTCCATTGGATCCACCCGTTGCAATGGATCAGCGGTGTTTTCATGCACGCGTCCTGGTTGCACCTAGTCGGCAACATGATTTTCTTGTGGTGCTTTGGCCAGGTGGTCGAAGGAAAGATCGGCTGGCGTCGGTTCGCGATCCTGTATTTCCAACTGGCGTTTTTCGATGGAATGATCACGCAGCTAGCCGGTTACTTCACCGTATCGGCCGGCGGCGCCCTGGGTGCATCGGGAGTGATCTTTGCGTTGATGGTGATCGCCATCATCTGGGCGCCGATGAACGATATGCACTTCCTGTTCATCTATTACGTATTTGTACGAGAGATCGATTTCAAGATCGTTCAGGTCGGCCTCTTTTACATCGCTTGCGACTTTCTAGGCGCCTATTTCAATCACTTCAGTGTGTCGACACCCGTTCTGCATCTGCTGGGCGTGATCGTCGGGATCCCGTTCGGCGTGTACATGCTTCGCAGCGGAAAAGTGGACTGCGAAGGCTGGGATCTGTTTTCACGCTACGGCACCATTGGCCAGCTCCGATGGTCTTTCAATCCACTGCTGATCGTCGGCTCTCTGTTTCGCACTCGCCATGCTTTGGCCGATGCCGAAATGACGCTACAGAATCGCAAGGCGTATCAGGATGACTCGGCACTACGTCAAATCCGAGCCAACCCGCATTTGTATTCCCATCCAACCCCATCCGTACGCGCTGCGGTGGCAAGAAACGCGACGGCCAGCACGCCACACAATGCCGCAATCTTGATCCGATCGCTCAGCGAGGCGATTGCCAATGAACAGGAATCTGCGGCCTGGTCCATCTTCCAGAAAGCAGGTGGAACGATCGGATGGCATATCCTGCACGAAGAACTGCTGGTTCGACTGATCGGACTGCTGACCAAACGCCGCCTGTTCGACGAATCAATCCAGCCTCTGCAACAACTGGTGCGCCGCGACAGCGCCCGATCCAACGCGGCATGTTTGCAGATCGCCAAGATCCAATTGTTCCATCAGGGCGACCCCGTGGTTGCGACAGCGACCTTGAACCAGATGACAGGTCCGTTGAGTAGCAAAACCGAAGCAAAACGAAAATCGATTCTGAACGCCTGCCAGATCCGAAGGTAGCGAATCGGTTGGAATCAACGATCCGATCCGCAGCCACGGATTGGGACGAAGTTGATCCCGGGCCAGGGGTCCGGGCCAGGGGCCCGATTCGGTGGTCCTGCTTAGTGGTCCTGTTCGGCCTCGGCCCACACCCGCGGTTCGTCGTCGACCCAGTCGACGTGAATCACGCTGGGGTTGCAGCACACCGGACAGTCCTCGACATACTGCTGCGACCGACCTTCGACAGGATCCAGCGGAATCACAATCTCTTCGCCGCAGCTATCGCAAATGTAAGTTCCTTCGTTGTCCATCAGACGTCCTGGTTAAGCGGAACAGCATCCGTTGCAAATGGTGGTGCACACGGTCGAACCACCGATCCCATCTTAGTGCCAAAGTCCCACCTGAGGCGATGGCGTCAACGGGCCGCGCGGTTAAACGCCCCCCCAACAACCCGAAACCAAAACCTCCACCAATCGTTTAACCGCGTGCCTCAACGGGCCGCGCGTCCCAAAACCAGCGCGCTGGGCGATGCCCAAGCGGTTAAACGAACAACCCCCAACAACCCGACACCAAAGCCACCACCAATCGTTTAACCGCGTGCCCAGCGGGCCGCGCGTCCCAAAACCAGCGCGCTGGGCGATGCCCAAGCGGTTAAACGAACAACACCCAACAACCCGACACCAAACCTCCACCACCAATCGTTTAACCGCGTGCCCAACGGGCCGCGCGTCTCAAACCCAGCGCGCTGGGCGATGCCCAAGCGGTTAAACGAACAACACCCAACAACCCGACACCAAAGCCACCACCAATTGTTTAACCGCGTGCCCAGCGGGCCGCGCGTCCCAAAACCAACGCGCTGGGCGGTGCCCAAGCGGTTAAACGAACAACCCCCAACAACCCGACACCAAAACCACCACCGCCAATCGTTTAACCGCGTGCCCAGCGGGCCGCGCGTCCCAAAACCAGCGCGCTGGGCGGTGCCCAAGCGGTTCAACGAACAGCCCCCAAAAAACCCGAAACCAAACCTCCAACACCAATCGTTTAACCGCGTGCCCAACGGGCCGCGCGTCCCAAAAACCAGCGCGCTGGGCGGTGCCCAAGCGGTTAAACGAACAGCCCCCAACAACCCGACACCAAAGCCACCACCAATCGTTTAACCGCGTGCCCAACGGGCCGCGCGTTTCCAAAACCAGCGCGCTGAGCGGTGCCCAAGCGGTTAAACGAACAACACCCAACAACCCGACACCAAAGCCACCACCAATCGTTTAACCGCGTGCCCAGCGGGCCGCGCGTCCCAAAACCAGCGCGCTGGGCGATGCCCAAGCGGTTAAACGAACAACCCCCAAAAAACCCGACACCAAAACCCAACCACCAATCGTTTAACCGCGTGCCCAGCGGGCCGCGCGTTTCAAACCCAACGCGCTGGGCGATGCCCAAGCGGTTAAACGAACAGCACCCAAAAAACCCGACACCCAACAACCCGACACCAAACCTCCACCACCAATCGTTTAACCGCGTGCCCAACGGGCCGCGCGTCCCAAAACCAGCGTGCTGGGCGGTGCCCAAGCGGTTAAACGAACAACACCTAACAACCCGACACCAAAACCACCGCCAATCGTTTAACCGCGTGCCCAACGGGCCGCGCGTCCCAAAACCAACGCGCTGGGCGATGCCCAAGCGGTTAAACGAACAACACCCAAAAAACCCGACACCAAAGCCACCACCAATCGTTTAACCGCGTGCCCAACGGGCCGCGCGTTTCCAAAACCAACGCGCTGGGCGATACCCAAGCGGTTAAACGAACAACACCCAACAACCCGAAACCAAAGCCACCACCAATCGTTTCACCGCGTGCCCAGCGGGCCGCGCGTCTCAAACCCAGCGCGCTGGGCGATGCCCAAGCGGTTAAACGAACAACACCCAACAACCCGACACCAAAGCCACCACCAATCGTTTAACCGCGTGCCCAACGGGCCGCGTGTTTCCAAAACCAGCGCGCTGGGCGGTGCCCAAGCGGTTAAACGAACAACCCCCAACAACCCGACACCAAAGCCACACCAATCGTTTAACCGCGTGCCCAGCGGGCCGCGCGTTTCAAACCCAGCGCGCTGGGCGGTGCCCAAGCGGTTCAACGAACAGCCCCCAACAACCCGACACCAAAGCCACCACCAATCGTTTAACCGCGTGCCCAGCGGGCCGCGCGTTTCAAACCCAGCGCGCTGGGCGGTGCCCAAGCGGTTAAACGAACAACACCTAACAACCCGACACCAAAACCGCCACCACCAATCGTTTAACCGCGTGCCCAACGGGCCGCGCGTCCCAAAACCAGCGTGCTGGGCGTTGGCCGGGCGGCGATACGATTTCGGGGCTCTCCATGCCGGTGATTGCGATCTGCTGCATTTCGTCCTCTGGCTTGTCTCGTGGCGATCGTCTTGACGCCCTATACTTGTGGTTTGCGGCGATTGGGGCCTGGCTGGGATGTGATCATCCAGCAAAACACGCCTGAATCATCGGTTTCGCTCCATCCCTGCTCAAAAACCTTGATCGTCATGGCTGACACCTCGGATCCAACTGCACTGCTAGGCCGTTTTGGACTGACCAGTTTCCGGCCTGGCCAGCGAGAAGTCGTCGATGCCGTCGCCAGCGGCAAAGATGTGATGTGTGTGATGCCCACCGGCGGGGGCAAGAGCCTGTGTTACCAGCTGCCCAGCTTGGCTAGATCCGGTACGACCATCGTCGTTTCGCCGCTGATCGCGCTGATGAAGGACCAGGTCGACGCGCTTCAGAACCTGGGCATCGCGGCCCGATTGATCAACAGCACTTTGTCGGCCTCGCAGCAGACCGATGTGATGAACGAGATGGCGGCGGGCAAATTGGACCTGGTCTACGTCGCTCCCGAACGACTTCGCAACAGCCGTTTTCTAGAAGCGACCGAATCGGCTGGCATCACGTTGTTGGCGATCGACGAAGCCCACTGCGTCAGCGAATGGGGGCACGATTTCCGGCCCGATTATTCGCGTTTGGGTCGGTTCCGGCGACGTTACTTGAACAACGTCCAAACGATCGCGTTGACCGCGACGGCCACGCCACTGGTCCGCGACGACGTGATCGAAATCTTGGGTTTGGATCACCCCCAAACCTTTGTGACCGGGTTCGCCCGTACCAATCTTCGGTTTAGTGTTTCGCCCGCGAAGACGGATCAGGAAAAGAACGACACACTGCTGGCTTACCTGCAATCACAAACCGGGTCCGGCATCATCTATGCCGCCACACGCAAACGATGCGAGGAACTGGCCGACTGGTTGCCGGAAAAGGTGCGCCGCCCGATCGGTGTCTATCATGCCGGACTGGACCCTGGGCAACGCCGCAAAGTCCAAGACGACTTCATGTCGGGCAAACTGTCCGCGATCGTTGCCACCAACGCGTTTGGCATGGGCATCGACAAGTCGGACATCCGGTATGTCGTCCATTACAACATGCCAGGCAGCTTGGAAGCGTATTACCAAGAGGCGGGCAGGGCAGGGCGAGACGGATTGAACAGTGAATGCCGTTTGCTGTTTTCGTACAGCGATCGATACATCCAAGAATTCTTTATCGACAACCGCTATCCGTCCAAAGAAACCGTCCGCAAGGTTTACGAATTCCTGCTGACACGCGAAGAAGACCCGATCGAATTGACTTTGGACCAAGTTCGCGAAGCCATCGACGTCAAAGACGGCAGCGAATCGATTGGAACCGCGCAAACTCTGCTGGCGAAATCCGGTGTGCTGCGGCGACTCGATCCGAACGCCAACTACGCGATGCTGCGGATCGACAGCGATGCACCATCGATGCTGGACTATTTACCCAAAGAAGCCAAGATTCGTCGCAAGGTCATGTTGGCGATTGAAAAAATCGTTGGCCGTCGGCGACACGAAGACGTCTTCGTTCGCCCAGCTCGACTGCAAGAAATGGCCGACGTCAAAAAGGACCAACTGACACGGACGCTGCGGGAACTGCGACGCCTGAAAGCGTTTGACTATGTGCCGCCGTTCCGGGGCCGAGCGGTGCATTTCACCGACCGTGACCGCAGCTTTGACGAACTGCAGATCGACTTCGCCGAACTCGCACAGCGGAAAGCTGCGGAAACCGAAAAACTTGAATCGGTCATCCAGTTTGCTCGCACGTCGGGTTGCCGCCAACGAGTCATCCTGAGCTACTTCGGCGAAACCGAAGCCGACAACT
Source organism: Rubripirellula lacrimiformis (assembly GCF_007741535.1). NCBI lineage: Bacteria > Pseudomonadati > Planctomycetota > Planctomycetia > Pirellulales > Pirellulaceae > Rubripirellula > Rubripirellula lacrimiformis. Next base: position 1,472,893 of record NZ_CP036525.1, on the reverse strand, counting down.
GTGGCACCTGTGACCGATGTGCCCCCAACGATGGCAGCGTCGGACGCGGATCCGATGTCTCGCTGACGATCGCCATGAAAGGCGTCGACCCGGTTTCGCTGCTGCGCGGCATCCGAGTAGTGCTTAGCGGCGTGACACGGATGCACGGACGGTTCGGAAAAATCTTGGTCGCCCAGATGCTGTGCGGATCCAAAAGCAAAAAACTGCAACAGTGGCGACTGAACCGGCTCAGCACCTACGGGCTGTTGTCAGAACTGAAACAGTCCGAAGTGGTGGCGGTGATGGACGCGTTGACCGAATCGGGATTGCTAGAACAAAAAGAAGTCGACGAACGGCGACCAACGATCCACATGACCGAAGCTGGAAAACAGGTGATGTTGGGCAACGCGCCGCTGCCGCCATCGGTCCGCCTATCACCGCCGTTGGCCAAGCGATTGTCGCGGGCATCACGCGAGATCGAATCGGGGGACGTGCAAACCGAATCGGCCGGCACCGATTCCGAATCGACCACCCCGGACGCCGACGCTGCGCCGCCCGACGCTTCCGAAGCCACGACGGCCGAAGTCCTGGAAACTCTGAAACGATGGCGTCGCAAGACAGCCGCGGCGCTGGGGATCCCGGCATTCCGTGTTTTGACCAACTCGACCATGCAGCGAGTCGCACAGGCATCACCTCGAAATTCCGCTCAATTGGAAAACATCGCCGGCGTCGGTTCGGCGACGATCGAACAATTCGGCTACGACCTGATTCAGCTGATCAGCACCGCCTTGGACGAAATCGAGGGCAGCCCCTGTGTCGAACTGGAATCTCCATCGCTGGACGGGGATCAGGATGGGGGATCGAAAGATTCGGACGCGGCCCCAGCAACATCGGCCGCGGCAATATCGGCACAGGCAACATCGGCCGCGGCAACACCGTCACCAGCGGATCCGCCCCCCGTGCCTGAGTCCGCTGGTTCTGCGACCAGCGATTCTGTACCGGCAACGACCGGGGCCGGCACCCCCGCGACACCAACGGCCCCATCTGGGATCATCGCGGCGGACACCCCGGATGCATCCCCCACGTCGGGCGCCGAATCGGCCCAACTGGCGGACGCCCCGGACGTTGGCGACGCTTACTGGACGTGGCGACTGTTCCGCGACGGCTATTCTGCCCACCAAGTTGCCGAAATCCGTCGATGTGACAAAGAAGCGGTCATCAATGATCTGGTGAAGGCTGCGTTAACCGGCCACACTGTGGACCCCAACTGGGCGGATTCCCCCCAGGGATCCCAGCGAATCCGCCGCGCCGTGTCCTCCGACACCATCGTCGGTTAGTCACTTTTGACACGAACCACTACAATTGGGGCGAACCTCAGTTTGAGTAGTCTTTTCGCACGTGAATAATATCGGGTCTCCACTCGATATCGAATAAACAGAGCAGGCCCGAAGGCAAGTAATGGACAAGAAGTCAGACGACAATGGCGCCCCCAATCGGCCGACCCCCGACCGACCAAACTCTGGCCGACCAAACTCTGGCCGACCTGATTCGGGCAAACCAAGTTCGGGCCCAGACAACTCGGGCCGCGATAACGCCAACCAGGATCCCCAGCAGAATCGCCGTGGAAACAATTCGCTGCTGATCGCGCTGATCCTGGCCGCATTGGTGGTGATGCTGTTCTACAACCGCGAAGAAGAGCGGTCCTTGGTTTCGGCCAGCTTTTTCCAAACGCAATTGGCCAAAGACAACGTCGAAAACATTCGCATTGGCGAAAACCAGGTCTACGGGACCTTCAAGATCCGCCCCGAAGCACCTGCGGTCGAAGTGGACGGGGAAAAAGAGATTCGCAAGGACGAAGACGGCGAACCAGAGAAGTACCTAGAGAAGTTCGCTTTCAACCGTTCGACCGACGCCGGTTGGGTGGTCCAGTTGCAGGACCAACTTGAAAAAGCCAACGTCGAATACGGGTACCTATCCAAAGACAACACCGAACAGATCGTCTACTTCCTGTTGATGGTTGGGTTGCCTTTGGGCGTGCTGTTCTTCCTGTTCATGATGCTGCGGCGTGGTCGCAGCGACATGATGGGCGGTGGCTTTCTATCGGGATTCAGCAAGAGTCCGGCGAAACGCTTCGAAGCCAGTGACAAAATGGTCACGTTCAAAGAGGTGGCCGGGTTGGACGGCGTGAAAGCCGACCTGCAAGAAATCGTGGACTTCCTAAAGACCCCTGAAAAGTTCCAAAAACTAGGCGGCCGGGTGCCCAAAGGAGTGCTGCTAAACGGGCCTCCCGGTACCGGCAAAACCTTGCTGGCACGCGCCGTGGCGGGCGAAGCCGGTGTCCCGTTCTACAGCGTCAACGGTAGCGAATTCATCCAAATGTTCGTCGGTGTGGGGGCCAGCCGTGTGCGGGACCTCTTCAAGACGGCCAAAGAAAACAGCCCGGCGATCATCTTCATCGACGAAATCGATGCGGTCGGTCGTCAACGTGGCGCTGGCTTGGGTGGCGGACATGACGAACGCGAACAAACGCTGAACCAGATCCTAGGCGAGATGGACGGCTTCGGTGGCACCCAGGCTGTGATTGTCATTGCCGCCACCAACCGACCCGACGTGCTGGACCCTGCATTGCTGCGTCCCGGCCGATTTGACCGACACATCACTGTCGGGCGTCCCACGATGAAGGGCCGCGAAGAAATCTTTAAGGTCCACGTCCGTGATGTTCCGCTAGCCGACGATGTCGATTTGCATCGCTTGGCTGCTGGCACGGTGGGCCTGACCGGCGCGGACATCCGCAACATGGTCAACGAAGCTGCCCTTTGGGCCGCCCGCCACGACAAAAAAGTGGTCGACATGGCGGACTTTGACAACGCCCGCGACAAAATCCTGATGGGTGCCAAACGGGAAGAAGTGCTGCTGGATAGCGAGAAGGAAAAGACCGCTTATCACGAAGCCGGCCACACCCTGACAGCCTGGCATCTGGACGGCGCCAACGTGGTGCACAAGGTCACGATCATCCCGCGTGGTCGAGCACTGGGTGTGACCCAGTACGTTCCCAACGAAGACCGTCTTAGCATCAGCAAACGCGAACTCGATCACCAGTTGATCGTGTTGCTGGGCGGCCGCGCAGCAGAGAAAATCATCTACAACGAGACCTGTGTGGGTGCCGAAAACGATCTCGAACGCGCGACCAGCATCGCCCGCCGGATGGTCACGCACTGGGGCATGAGCGCCAAGATCGGACCGGTCAGCTACAAGACCAGCGATGAAGATCCATTCTTGGGACGCGAAATCCACCAAACCCGTCAGTTCAGCGAACATACGCAAGAATTGGTCGACGAAGAAGTCGCTCGCCTCCTGATGGAAGCGGACCAGAAAGCCGAGCAGTTGCTACGTGAACACCGCGCCGAACTGGAAAAGATCACTCGGGCGCTGCTGGAACACGAAGAACTCGGCGAAGCCGAATTGACCGAACTGATCGGTGAATCGATCCAAGTGCGAACGCGGAAAACCGACGGGGTGGCACAAACGATGGCCCCCGAAAGTGCCGCCGAACACAGCCCCGGACCGGCCGTTCAGTAGGCCCCTTTCCGCATGGCAAAGAAAAAGAAAAGCTCGAAGCAGCGCACCGACTTTCGCAAACACCACCAAGGTCGTGTTCGCCAAGGCGATCTGACTCGGGACTTTGCCGGCGGGAAAGAACTGGCCGATCTATCGCATGGCGAGCGAGTCAGCGGCAAGGGAGACCTGACTCGCAAACGAACGGTGATCGCCGAAAGCGAAGCAGACGCCGCGATTGCCGAAGCGGAACTGATGACCGGCCGCGTGATCAGTGCCCATGGTCTGAAAAGCAAGGTGATGACCGATGATGGCACGATGTACGAATGTGCGATCCGCCAAGTTCTGAAGTCGCTTAGCATCGATGGCCGATCGGCCGTGGTCGCCGGCGACCATGTCTGGTTTCGCGCTCAGTCGCCTCAGGATGGCATGATCGAACGCGTCGGTGATCGACACGGGATCATTTGCCGGACCAGTCGCGGACAACAACACGTCATCGTCGCCAACATCGACTACTTGTTGATCATCGCGAGTGCCGCGCAACCAGGGCTGAAACCGGTCTTGATCGACCGCTTCCTGTTGACCGCAAAACAGTGCGATGTCGAACCGGTGATCGTGATCAACAAAGTCGACTTGGTTGATACGGCGCCTCTGCAGCCGATCATCGGTGCATATGCCGCATTGGGTTACCGAGTCCTGATGACGTCCGCTGAATCGGGAATGGGCGTCGACTATCTGCGTGAACTTCTGCACGGCAAACAAACTGCGTTGGCAGGCCAAAGCGGCGTCGGCAAGAGCAGCCTCCTGAATGTCGTCCAGCCCGGACTGGGATTGGCGATCGGCCGCGTCAGCACCGACAACGACAAAGGACGCCATACCACCACATCATCCCAGTTGATCCCACTAGCCGGTGGCGGCGCGGTCTTTGACACGCCGGGGATCCGCCAATTTCAACTCTGGGACATCTCCGCCGGCGAAGTCGCAGGGCTGATGCCAGATGTACGCCCCTATGTCAGCGCCTGCCGGTACCCCAACTGCCTGCACCTCAGCGAGGACGACTGTGCCGTCAAAGACGCAGTCGCCGATGGCCGCATCGATGCCCGTCGCTACGACGCGTACTGCCACCTACTCGAAGACGACTTGCTGACGATCACGCGTTAGCGGCGGCTCAGTGTGCATGGCGACAAGATGTCTGCAGGGCAACGACAATCTTAAGCAGGACGGCCTTTCCAGGCAGTCGCCGAATGCACGTAGCCTCGCACGGCTTGCCCCCCCCCTCGCTTCCCGTAACCAGCATGTGTCTTGGGGCGCCGCTACTTGATGAACGGGTTGGCTTGCAAACCGGTGGGGGTTTCCAGCGTTTTTTGAGTCGTTACTTGGGCGGGAAGGTTCAGGCCATCGTGACCGCCACTGGACTTCATCGCCAGCAATAGGCTGCCCGATTGATCGACAAAAATGTGTTCGACTTCGATGCCTTCGGTCGTCGCAAGCTCGTTAAGCGGGTCGGAATCAACGAAGCTTTCAACGCAATCTCTGGCTTTCTGGCCGTTCGAATTCTTGAACGCCACCACCGCGTCATCGTCCATCACGTAACGCATCTCCAGACGTTGATCGTTGACCAAGTTGATCTCTTGCAACTGCGTGCCCGGTGACACCGATCGCGGCAACCCCTCGCACACTTCGGCCAGATCCTGCTGGAAGGTTTTCGCGGGCTCGACAACCGCAGTTTCACCAAAGGGATTGAACCCGCTGCTGTACAGGACACCCATTCCAAACACACAGACCGCAACCACACGCAAACTAGACATAGTGAACTCGTAAGCAAAATTGAACCACAGACTTCCATTTCGCAAAACTAGCTCATAGCCGAACGTGATCCGGTCGCGACGCGTGCAAACACGGCGCTGACATCGCGGAGACCTTCCCAACCCTGCGGCTTGTAGCGATCGTGCGGATCGCTTGACGCCCACTCGCCTCTGGGTCGCTGGAACAAGAACGGACGTCGTGGATTTCGGCAGACATCCTTGCACGTGAACGAAAACTGGCGAACCCCATTCCAAAGTCCGCCACGCATTGCTCCGAGGGCCGCTAGCCGATGATCTCTCGTCGGTTCTGGACGTAATCCCACAGCACAAATCGATCCAGGTCATTGCCGCTGGTAAAGAAGACGCGGCCGTTGGTCGACTGGGCCATACGCTGGGCAAACTGGACGTCTTCCTGACTTTGCGACCAACTGGGAATCAAAAATATATTGATGGTGATCCCCTCTTTGTTGCACATCGCTGCCTCTCGCATTGTCGCTTCTTCGGTGCGAGGATGTGGTGGGTACAGCATATAAAGCTGTTCTTCTTCGAAGTGCGCCGTCGGCAACCCATCGGTGATCAGAACGATCTGGCGATTGGGCGTATCGCAGGTGGCAAGGTTACGGCGAGCCAACTGCAAAGCGTGCTGGATATTGGTGAAGTGCGGATGCACCATGGATTCACCGATATCAGGATCGCTCATGTCGGCGCGAAGCTGGACAATGGGATCATGGATCGTCACCGGTTTGGGCATCAGTTCGATGATTTCGCCGGGCGTTCGAAGTTTCGCGAACGTAAACATTTCGATGAACTTCAGAAAGTCACCGGGATACTCCGTCGCGATCAACCCTTGCAGCGCAAGTGCCATTCGCTTGACGTTGATGTATTGCCCTTCGTAACGCATCGAACCGCTCATATCCATGATGACGGCGGTCGCGCACTTGGGATGATTGCGAGTCTTGTGGACTTCGATATCATCGCTGCGCAAACGGATCGGACGTTCGTCGCCTTGACGCAGCAGCGCATTGATGACGGTCTGCGGCAGGTCGATGTTGGCGACACTGTCACCGAATTCGTAGGGCTTGGTCTGCTGTAGTTCGACGGCACCTTCGCCCACGACGTCCCCTTGGTGACGCCCGGTTCGCGACGGAGCCAGTTCGCTAAAGATTCGCTGCAACAGGCGTCCCTGAAAAATCTTATAAGCCTGTGGTGTCAGCCGAAATGTTCCGCTGCCGTCCGGATTCTTTTCCAACCCCTGACGCTCGGCTTGTTCGCGCATCATGTTTTCGAGTTGCTGCTGCATCTCTTCCAACTTCTGCATGTCGCCTTTATCAGCAAACTCGGACAACATCTCTAGATCGATGATGCCAATTTGTGCGTCCTTGGCTGCCTGCTGAAGCTGCCGCAACAGTTCGTCGATCTTTTCCAGTTCTTCCTTGATCTGCAGCGCCTTGGGAATCGACATCGACTCGTTCCCTGTGAAATCGTAATTCGATTCCAATTCTTCCAGATGGTGCTTGTCGCTCATCCGAGCCGAGATGTTCATCAGGTCGTTGGCCAAGGATGGATTTTCACCATCGGCGCGGTACCAGATCTGTTCGATGATGTAGGGCTGTTCGTAGTTGATCGCTTGCCGAAATGCCTTTTCCTGCGTCTTGGGCACGCGCACATTCTTGGTTGATTTCAGGAACGCCCGCCGCGCCTTCTTTTGGACCGTCCGAGCCTCGTAGGTTTCCAATATTTTGCGACGACGTTCTTCCAACATCGCTCGCAGTTGATCCAAACTTGGGCCCAAGCCAGCAATCTGGCTGGGGTCCAAACGAACAGCCCTGGCTAGTTCCTCGGGTGTCAGTTCACGATAGTTCCCATACATCATGGCCTGTTCGAACGCCGGCGAAACCAGATCCGGCGGCTCGCTGGTCGGTGACGGGAACGATACCGGATCGTACTTTTGGTACGCATGGATGACACCACCGACACGAGACTTCATGAGATGACCTGACAGGAGGTTGCGGCTGCGGCCACCGAGCCGCCTGTGGCCGCGGATGCGGGTAGGCGACGGTGAATCGGGAACAGCCGATCGGTGTGATTTGGAACGGGGTGTTTGGAACGGTGCGATTGACGGGGAACGGCGGACAACGCGAAACGTCGAACCGGATCAGACGTCGTACTGGATTTTGCCATGCCGCTGGCTGCGACTGATTTTGTCCAAGCTATACAAACCAGCCAACACAAATTCGACACAGGCTGCCCGCACAGCCTCGTTCTCGCCCGCGTTCACTTCGAACGCCTTGTCCCAAGCCGGCGGAACACTTTTCAGCCGCTGGGCATAGTCGCTGCTGGGCAACATGTCACCGACTTCGATACGGACACCGCCACGAAAGATTTCAGCGATGTCCGCCAACCCGTGCTCTTCGACGTACTCGCCAAAGACGACTCGAATTGCTTCGGCAACGACGGCGTCCAGCACCTGCCGTTCGCTCATCTGATGCGTCCCCATCAAATCCAATTCCAACTTGCCCAGCGAACTGGCATACAGATGCCCAAGATCGCTGATGCGTGGCACTGCCGGTTTTTCGTTGTGGACAATTCCACGCTGACGAGCTGATGCAACGATGGTGCGAAAGTTCGCCAGGGAAAACCGAGCGGACACACCCGAAGCCTGATCGATGTACTTACTTTTGCGTGCCTGGTTGGTGATCTCTTCGACCACTTGGTACATGAAGTAAGGCACCGACACCGGATAGTCGCCGTCAAGCTGTTGCCCGACCTCTTGCTGCAGGATTTCGATCCCTTGGTCCCGTTCGGCTGGATAGTGCGTCTGCACGATCGTGCCGATACGGTCTTTCAATTGCGGGATCACCTTGCCGCTGCGGTTGTAGGTCGAAGGGTTGGCCGAGAATAAGATCACGACGTCGATATCAAATTGGATTGGATAGCCGCGGATCTGGACGTCGCGTTCCTCCAAAATATTGAACAACCCCACCTGAACCAATTCATCCAGTTCGGGCAGCTCGTTCATCGCAAAGATGCCGCGATGCATTCGCGGGATCAACCCGAACGACAAAGCCTCTTCCGCACTCATACTGACACCGCCCGTCAGCTTCGCCGGATCGATCTCGCCAATGATATCTGCGAACTTGGTTCCGGGGCTAAGACGTTCGGCATAACGTTGGTCGCGGTTCCACCAAGCGATCTTGATGTCTGATGGATCCAGTTCGGCGATCAAACGTTTGCCCCTCGAAGTGATTGGCTTCGTCGGGTCCTCGTGAATCGGCAAATCCGGATGGTCGATGTACGGAATCCAGGGATCCAAGAACCGCGTCAACATCCTCATCATGCGGCTCTTGCCTTGCCCCTTCTCGCCCAGGAACAGCATGTCGTGGCCGGCCAACAACGCCAGATTGATTTCGGGGATGACCGTGTCTTCATAGCCGATCATTCCGGGAAACAGTTCTTCGCCAGCGGCCAACATGCGAGTGAAGTTGTCACGGATCTCTTGCTTGACCGACTTGGATTCCCAGCCGCTTTCGAGCAGTTCTGCGAGTGTGGTTGCTTGGGGGGGAGCCATGATGGCGTTCATACCGCATCTATCCTAAGTTGAGTTTCCGAAACCACGTTGACTGATTGTAGGGCGGTGCCCATCCCAGCAGACACCCTTGTACGATAGGTGCCCTGTCGAGCCATTGCTGCCCCGCGCAGCGAGGGCCAAAAAAAGAATAGCGGAACAAGCAAACCCCAAAGGTTTCCTTTAGCCGTTGCTGCGCAAGACGCTAACCGTCAACCGCGTCGTTGCAGGTTTCGCACCGTCATCGTCGGCCGGCTGCACGGCGACGCGGCCCCCATCGGTCAGGTAGTGAACGCCCAATGCCTGTGGCCGTGTCACCCGATCGGTATTCACCGACCATAGGATTCGGTGGCGTCCAAGCGACAGTTCCAATTCGGCTTTGCCGTCCAGCGGATCCACATCCACCATCTGCCCGTCCACCATCACCGATTGATCGGAGTCTGGGGCAACCGAAACAACGACCGCGCTGTCCCGTTCAATGACCAGCTCGCCTACCAATCGAATGGTCGCTCCGGCCGCGGGAACCGCCGAACGTTCCTGCAAAGTGGCCATCATGTTGGGCGTGATCGCTACCCCAAGTTGGTAGTCGACTTGAACGCCAAGATCGGTACCATCGGCAGACAGAATCCGACCACGCAGATTAGCACCGTTTGCTTTCGTGCCAGCCGCTAATGATCCAGCCGCATCATTCCCACCAGCAATCGAATCCCCCAGACTCGGATTCGTCCCTATGCCGGAACTTGGCTTCATCGACGAATCGGCATCTTGCGAATGGTCGACGGCAAATCGCCGCTGCAGATGCACCGGCAAACTGAGCACGTGTTCTTCGATCGCCCGCCGCCACTCTAACTGTTGCAGACCGGAACTATGCACCGTCGCATCCTGCATCCAATCGATCGCATGCATTCGCATCGAATCAGCGGCACGACCGGTCGAACGCTCGGCAGCACGAAACCACAACTGGGCGACGTCAACCATCGCGTCCGGATCCTTGACGGCTGATTCGACTTGACCGTCACGCCCCAAGCCAGCCGGCGGCTTGATCAAGTCGCGTTCACGACGCGCCGCAGCGGCGACGCGCACATCCGACGCCTCAACCAAACCGGCGATCGATTCGGCGGTCCATTGCCGACGCAAGAGCCCATCGTAGCGACCAATCGCAGCAAGATAGTCTGCGGTCTGGTCTGGCTGGCTGCGCTGGATCGTTTCGCGAAGCCGGCTCATCTGTTTGGCCGACGCCGACAACTGTTTCGCCAACTGCAACCGGCTATCGCTGTCGCCTTCGGCGGCAAAGGCGGTCAACCGCTTGGCCAATTGATCACCACGCAGAATCCGTTCGCCTACCAACAGTTCATCGCAAAGCGCGACACCTTCGGTCCAGCGATGGTCATCGATCATTTGAAAATCGGAAACGGGCAGCGATGCGTCGAAGGTTTCCGCCATAAAATCGAGTTCATCAAATCGGTAAGATCGGCTTAGCGGTTCCAACAGCACCGCGATCTGGCGTCGCGACTTGGTCGCCCATTCCAGTCGCGCGATCGACCATAGACAGACCCAGTGATCGGGCGAACCGGGGGTCAGCTTTTTGGACAGTTGCCACAATTCGGGCGTCAGCGAACCATCCGGCCCACCGACAACATCCATTTCCAAACCTGGATACAGTCCGACCAGCCGAAGCATGGCTTCGGCGATCAGCGGCTGTGGCGGAACAGCCTGCAAAACGGGCGGCTTGGGCGGCAAGACGGACGGGACGCTTTTTGTATTTTTAGCTGTGGGGCCAACGGCGCTCGGCGTTTCGATGGCGGCAGCCCCCTGCGGCGAATCGGGAACCATGTCCGCGGACTGCAACAATGAATCGGCGGTTGGTGGCACCGACATTCCCGTAGCGCCAGCCCCCGAGACCGACGTTGCCGCTGCCGCTCGTTCGGCAGCCACTCTTTCGACCGCTGCGACAAACGGATCCGCAAGCAGACCTGCGGAACTACCGGTATCCGATCCGCCCACACCAGGCATGACGCCAGCGACGTTTGGCAAGGTCGCATCCTTTGCCCCAGCTTCCGCAGGAACACTGGCTACCGCAGGCACACCAGCCACTGCAGGAACGCCGGCCACTGCAGGAACGCTGGGTACGGGCAGGGCTCCGGTCGCCGCTTCGGCGCCCGCCACAACGGCATCCACCACCGCGGCTGGCCCCGGTTCTTCGATTCGGAACGACACCGGATTCCACTGGGGCGCCAGCGTCACGAACCCCAATACGGTTCCGACCACTAAACCCGCCGCAGAGAACCACACCCACGGATGCAGAGCCCGCTTCTTCAACCGTCGTATTTGCCTGGACCGTGGGCTGGTTTGCAGCAAGTCGTGGTCGCCGACCTTGCTGATCCAAACCTTGTCATCCACGGACGAGGGCAGGGCAGTGACGTTGAAATCATTCCCTGCCAAGGACCACTGCGAAGCCAATTCCGCGACCTCTTCGGACACCGAAGATTGTTGAGCCGCCAAATCAAAAGCCTGCGTCGTCTGGCCGATGCTGCTGGGCTGGTCCAGAAAATGGGTCTTCCCAGCACCGCTTAGCGTGTTCGGCAGGATCCGGCCCACATGAGCGCGTTGGTAGGCATTGGGACGCAGCCTCGGGTCCAACAACCGATAGGCCGACACCGCCACCCGAGTTAATTGAATCGAATGCTGTTGGCTGGGCTGACGCAGTTGTTGGCGTGCCAGAGCGCGCGTGGTCCGTGCCGCGGCACGACGGATCACCGACAACCGTAACTCATTGGGGCGGACCCCCAATCGTCGAAAATCTTCGACATCAAGTCCGGTGGATTCAGTAGGGGTGATCGTCATGGTTGTCATCGCGTGAAAACTTCGACTTCGACAAGAGAAGTTTCACAGCAGGGCAGGGTAGGGCGGCGGGGCGTCACGGATCCGTTTTAGGACACGACCACAGACGATTAGGTTCCACTGTCCCATGACCCATCCCATCTTCCATCCGCCATTGCCCCAGCCAAGATCAAACGTCACATACCGTGAATGCTTGCTCTAGCGAGGCGATCGGATCCGCGGAAGTCGGAATGAACTCTTGGGCGATGTAGCCATCGTATCCCGTGTTCATTATCGCACGAATCACTGCTGGATATTGGATTTCTTGAGAATCGTCTAGTTCTCCGCGGCCAGGATTCCCGGCGGTGTGATAATGCCCCACAATCTCGTGATAGCGGTTCACATTCCGGATCAAATCACCGTTCATGATTTGCACATGATAGATATCAAATAGCAACTGGAATCTTGGCGAACCGACAGCCTGGACCAAATCGGCACACAAATGGAGGTCGTCACCCCAGTAACCGGGGTGCCCCTTCATAGGGTGCGAATCGTCCTTGCTGTTCAGATGTTCCAAGACAATCCCAATCCCCTTTTGTTCGGCATAGGGAATGACGCGTTTCCATGCCGCCAGGCAATTTTTGCGAGCCGCGGCGTCCGAAATCCCTGCTTTGGCCATGCCGGTGAACGTGATCACGTTGGGGGCCCCATAGCGGACTGCCAAATCGATCCCATCGCGCAGCTTCGCCTCGACCATCGCGTGGTTTTCGGGATCCAGTGGGCCTTTGGCAAATCCATGACTGCTGACCAGCGAAATCTTGACCCCCATTTTGGTCACCGCGTCGTAGTCGGCCGAACCAATCCCTTCGATGGCCTCGAGCCCGATTCGCTGGCAGTGCTTGGCGAGTTCAACCGGTGGCGTATCTTTGAAACACCACCCCATCACGGATTGCCGGACACGCCGACGCGAAGTTCCAGCCGATCCAGCGTCATCGCGGGCCGCCGAATCGGGGGACGTTTCATCGGCACACGCGGCGCCGGCCACCAGTGCAGCAGAGCAAGCTCCCAAGGCCGGGCCTTGCAAAAATTCACGACGTTTCATGGCACAGATTCAGATGGTGCGAAAAGGGGATTCAGTAGCAAACCGGACAGTGGTTCGTTGGGCGAACGACGCTAGGGAATGGTGGCTCGAAACCAAAATGCCCGCTTTCGATCCGCCCGGCGACGCGCATCTTCCAGCAATACTTCCAACGATCCATCAAACTGGAACCGATAGGGCCGATTGCCCGCGCGAACCACGATCTCGTCAGCCATGTCGATTCCCGGCTGGGGTCGGAACATCACGGTGAACCGTTCCGCCGGCCCGCTGATACGAACTTGATTGCCCGTTCCAATCGAAGCGTTGACTTTGCCGGATCGAATTCGTGATGCGGTCGACCACAGGATCGGATCGATTTGCACGTCGGGCTTCAGATCGTTCAGTTCTAACCACCAAAAGAATTGGTCCCCGGCTCGCATCGTCGAAACCGCGATTTCTTGGGGCGGATCACGACGACGATGGGCAGGCGACTGCATCCATTCAAACAGTCTCGGGATTTCGTCAAAGAATGGTTCGCGGCCACGGCCACGATACATCACAACCATCGCATCGTGGTTGAAAGACATGTAGTCGTCCATGATCGATCCGTCGGCACGAACCGCGTCCAATTCGCCCATCACGATGTACATCGGCAGGTAACGAGCGTTCAATTCAAAGTGATGCACGGTCTTTGACGGCGATCCGCTGATCGGAATCATGCCGGCCCATAGATCCGGGTGCGCCAGCGCCATGTCCCACGCTGCCGTTCCCCCTTCGCCATGGCCAGAGATGTAGATCCGATCGGAATCGATCGACGCCCGCCGCATCGCGTCCCGCATCGCCGCCAACACTCGTTCATGTTCCTGCGGCGTGTACTCGTAGACTGCCTGACCGGTGCGGCTCCAGACCGGGGCGACCACGATGAAACCGTTGCGCGAAGCGTGCCCCAGTCGTGACTTGGTGGGTTGGCGATCTTGAAGGACCGGTTCGCCGTTTTGCTGCGCTGGCTGGCTAGCCACTTGGTCCGGGCGAACCGCGCCGGCCCACCAATCGATTTCGTCCTCGGCATAGCCGCCTGCACCGTGCAATGCCAACACGCACGGATAGGAACGCAGTGGGTTGTATTCGGGCGGCAACTGGATCGCGTACCGTGCACGTTCGGTATCGACGCTGTAAAAACCGTCAACACCTTCGACAGCCGATCCTGCGGGCCAATCCAGCGGCGGCGCCAACAACGGCAGCATCCGATCAACGTATTCCGGTTGGGCACCTTCCAGGGTCGCCAAAGTTTCCAAGATCGCTTGGCGGCGAAGCGGATCGGCCGGTCCCAGATACTCGGCGACCAAATCGCGTACTTTGATCAGTGCGGTAGCCACGCTTAGATTCTGTTCCCCCGAACCACTGCCCAACAACCAACCCGCAATCGCCAACGCCACCCGATCATCCAAGGCGACATCTTCGGATTTCCCCAACCGTGAAAAATCGCTCAGCCGAGACAACGTGTCAGGCGACAGGCCCTGGCTGATTTCGTCAACGATGCCAGCCAGAGGTTCGGCTTGGGCCGGCACTAACTTGGCAACATGATCACGCAGCAACTGGCTCAACGCGGCCGCTTCGCCAGCAGAATCGTCCAGTTTCTTCAGTTCGTCTTGGACCTGGATACGAGTGATTCGCCCCACGGCCTGTGTCGGGAAATTTGAAAGGATCCCGCGAGCCAACTGGTACTGACCGGCGGCCGCACGAACTTTGGCTTCGTCCAACAATTGGCCAGCCTGTTGTTCGGTCAACGCGATCAGCATCGCGTCACGATCGATGTCCGCCGGGAACGGCTCGATTGCAGACAGAGCCTCTTTCGCGTCATCAAAACGTTTCGCGTCCTGGAAGAAACGCACTGTCTGCAGTTTCGCGTCAAGATCATCGGCTGGGATGCGTCTGTCAAAGATCCGCTTCAGCGTTGCTGAATCGATCGACGCGGTCGCGACTCGCATATCCCACAACAACGACGGATTTCCCTTCAGCGCGCTCAACTTGGTGTAGCGAGAATTCAGTTCTTTGATCCCTTGGACCACGTTCACCGGGCCTTCGGGGCCACGCATCGTCAACAGTCGGCGCCCGTATTCGTTGAACGGCGAGACCGCCAAGATCGACCCCAAACCCGCGACAGCTTTCCCGCCCAGCGGAGTCGGTTGCCAAAGGTCGATCCCCTGCGTTGGATCGGCGACATCGATCGGATTCCCCTGCGTCATTCCTTTGCCGTGAATGTAGACACGACGCAGTCCGTCATCGATCAACCAGATCGGCGACACATTGGCCTGGCCCGCCGCGGCGGCCCCAAAACCTTCCTTCAGGGTTGGAACCTCGGCCATCAAACCGCGCAGCACCATCCCGTTTCGAAGCTGAAAAATCTGTTCCGCCCGTGCCACGGGACCACCGAATGCAGTTCCAGTCACCAACAGCATCCACCACGCCCACGGCGATCGCAGCACCGAAGCGACGAGCCCACCGAATGCCGTTCGCAAAGTGATCATGAGGTTTGCCCCTGGCTGCCAGTGGCCAAAATCGTGACAGCTCGACGCAGCGATCGCCCCACCGGTGCGACGCCCTCGCGGACCGAGCGAACGGCAGGCATCGTCTGCTGAATCCAATCTCGCTGTTGAACCCCCTGCCACCAAAACAAAAGATCGTCGCCTGCCAAATGGATATCGGAACCATCGGCCACAGACATCAAACGAGCATCGCCCAACATCGATGCGTCGGCGACGGACTGATCCGCGGAATGACTGCGATAGTAGGACCATCCGGTCAACGTCAGCCCGGCGACGACCGCAGCAGTCATCAGCCCACCGAATCGACGCGATAGCCCGCCGGTGCGACCGATGGGTGCGTGCAGTGCCGTGCCGCCCGCCACGCTATCCAACCCGGTTTCCGATCGCGTCACGTAAGACTGGACCTGCGTCCAAGCCTGCAGCCGCTGATGGCAACGCGAACACAGCTGCGCATGCTGCACCAAACGTTCATCGGCCAGCGGCGATTGCCGTTGGTCCAGACATCGTTGCACCGAATCTTCAAACGCATCGCACGGCGAACCGTCGATCGATTCGCGTGGGGAATCTTCCGGCCTCGAGTTCACGATACACCTCCGTTGGCCGAAAGAACCTCTCGCTGACAAAGCGATTCGATCAGGTGGTTGCGAGTACGATGGACCCACGTTTTGATCGTGCCGACGGGCCGTCCCATCTTCGCTGCAATGTCGGCGTACCCCATCGACTGCTGGTGGAACAGTTCAAACGCCATCCGCTGTTCGGCCGGCAGTTGTGCCAGCGCCAGCCCCACTTCTTCGGCCAACTGATCAGCATTTTGCTGTTCAGCGGCGGACGTGGTTGCCGGATCGTCGGCAAGCGGGAAAACATGACGTCGCTGTTTTCCAGCGATCAAAGAACGGCAACGATTCCCAGCGATCGTCACCAACCACGGTTCCAAGGGACGCCGCTGGTCCCACCGGCTTAAATACCTGGCCATCCGCGAAAACGTTTCTTGAGTGGCGTCTTCGGCATCTTGTCGATGACCTAGCATCCGCAGACAAACGCGGAACACCAACGAATGATGGCGTCCGACCAACTTGTCAAACGCTTGTTCGTCACAGGCAAAGAACTGTTCGACCAAGGCGGCGTTGGACTCGTCCATCGAAAAAACCTCGATCGCGATCAAATGAATCACAGGGAATTCGGGCAAATTCCACGACGGCCCCCGAGCGAACATTCGCTTGCCGCCGATACCGCACCTCTGGTGCGAACGCAGCATTAGCGACCGCTGAAGAACCGCTTCAACGCGTTGTCGGCGGCATCACGTGAATTGTCCGTCATCGCCTTCTTCATATCGGCAGGCAGTTTGCCCGGTGCTTGTTTTTTCTTTTTGTCGGGCCGTTTCTTTGCCGTCGTTGACTCGCTGACGGACAGGTCCGTGCTGTCACCATCGGAATCTTTGTTGTCCGAACTTGGATCCCCAGAGTCCGCCGAATCGACGCTCTGATCCAAATGGAATTGTCGGGTTTCGGGATCGGACAATTTGCGGACACGGTCAATCTGATCGGCTTCGTCCAACCAATCGCCAACATCGACGGCTTCGAACCGACTGTCTTGCGATCCGGCTTCGACGGTACGAGCAGCGGCATCACCGACGTCCGCGACTTCGGGTTTCTTGGCCGCTTGCAGGCCATGTTCGATGACAACCTCGAATAGCAATTTGCCGATTCGAAGTTCGTCGCCACCTTTGAGTACTTTGGCTTTGTCGACGGGCAAACGTTTGTCGTTGACGAACGTCCCATTGCGACTCTTCAAGTCTTGAACCAGAACGCGATTGTCCTTCAAGACGATGATGCAGTGCTTGCGACTGACCGATTCGCTCTTAGGGCGCAATTGGCATACTTCGCTACGTCCAACCAGAAATTTCTCGCTAGAGACGGCAATTTCCTTGCCTTCGTGACTCCCGGTTAGGACCTTCAGCTTCACCTGCATCGATCACCCTCTGTTGGCACAGTTAACAACGACCCAAGCTCGGCAATGGCTAAGAAAATTTTCCGAGGCCTAGAAACGACATCAGTCGAATCGGCAGCTGGTATCAGCAAGGTCGTCGACTCATTCTCGGGACACACTTGTCGATGACAATGGATGTCAATTTGGCCACCATCATCGAAGGAATTCACGCCGCTGGGCCCCGAGATCATTTCTATTCTAAGCGCTTTCAAGGCGGAGAATATCCCGGTTAGGCACAAACACGGCAAATCGACACAACGTTACATAGTAATCGGCGGACAAGACCCGCCCACATTAGGTGAACATGACCCACCTAACGACGGGCAAGCCAATCCGGATTATCGTAACGATCCTGTGCGATCTTTTGGGCCGCGACGACTTCAGCCCGGCTAAACGGAGCCTTGTTCCAAGCGATCTGCAGAGTCTGCGACAGATTGCTGGCCACGCACGCGGCGATTTGCTGGACCGAATCGGTTGCCCCACCTAAATCCCAGATCCCCGGCAATTCAGGGGCAAAAGGACTGGCCCGAACCAACAGACTGCCATGCTGCAACACCGCCCGTTTGCCTTTTCGCTGGGCGCTGCCCAGCACTTTGTACCCGCTGACAATCAGGTCATCAGCCGTACGCCGCTGGAAACAAAGAAACGGATCGGGGCGTTTTTCGGCCACTGATCGTGCCGGATTGTCATCCCGATCGGCTTGGCCCGACTCCGCGGACGCTGCCAATCCAGACGAAATGTCGTTTCTTCCGGCAACCGAGTGGGGCACCGCTCGCAGCCCAAATTCAGCGATCGCACGGGCAATCGCATCGTGGGTCAGACGATACAGCCGCGTATTGGCACCGGTTTGCCGAGGGTCAATCGGCCAAGCCAAACTGTAGGTCAATTCGGAATCGTGAAGGATCGCACCGCCGCCCGACCCTCGACGCACGCAAACACACTGGCTGCTTTCCGAGTGTTGTTTCCGGTCGGCGTATCGCTGGAAATAACCCAGCGACAACGTCGGTTTTCGCCATCGGTACAAACGCAATGTCGGCGGTCCACCCTGATCGACGGATTCCAACATGGCCTGATCCAGCGACATATTCTCGGCCGCATCGCCAGCCGCTAAATCGATCAGTCGACCCTCGTCCAACGACATCAGTGCCGACCTCCGGATACGCAGATCGCATCAGCCGCCGGCCGATACGGCACAGCCACCAGGGTTAGAAGCCGGGCGAGTGTCCGAAACACACCGCCCCGGCGGAGACAGTTTTGAACGCGTCGAAGGTTTCGCAATCGACTAGCCCGCATCCGCACATTGTTTTTCGTAGGCAGCGTGGTCCATCAAACGATCACGTCCATCGTTATCAGCCAATTTGACCTTCAGAATCCAACCGAAGTTGTAGGGATCGTCGTTCAGCTGGTCCAATTGATCCGGCAGATCGGCGTGGACTTCGATCACTTCCCCCGTCACCGGGCTGTACAGCGGGCTGACCGCTTTGACCGATTCAACCTCGCCGAATTCTTCGCCGGCAACCACGGCTTTGCCGACCTCGGGCAAATCCATGTAAACCAAATCGTTCAGCTGTTCGATAGCAAACGCCGAAATACCGACCGTGGCGATCGACTGATCTGCATCCGTCACCAAGTCCGCCCACTCGTGGGTTTCGGCATACAACAATTGGGATGGGTCACGAGACATGATCAGTGGGTTCCTTGGGACGGATCAAAAAGAGAGGCGTGTTCGGTAAAGGCGGTGGCTTGGTCGCCGCATTAGGACGCAGCAGCGGGCCGGCGATAAAAGGGCAGGGCAGTGGGCTTGGCCGCGACCACCTTGCCACGAATGTCGATCTGGTAATTCGACAATGCCGCGTGCTGTGCGTCAACGTAAGCCATCGCGATCGGGTGTCCCAAAGTCGGCGATGGACCACCGCTGGTGACCGTCCCGATCTTCTGACCCTCGGCGGTCAACACATCCGACCCCTCGCGGGCGGGACGCTTTCCTTCAGGCAACAGTCCGATGCGCACCTGGGCGGGACCATCGGCGGCAACCTTTCGGATCGCCTCTTCGCCGATAAAACTATGGTTTTCTAGCGTACAGGCGAACGACAATCCTGCGGTGATCGGATCGATCGTTTCGTTCAGTTCGTGTCCGTACAGCGGCATCGCGGCTTCCATCCGCAGCGTATCGCGGGCACCCAACCCGGCGGCGACAAAGCCCTCGTCGCGTCCGACCAGCATCAGGTTTTCCCAAACTCGCGTGGCTTCCTCGGCGCGGACCACCAATTCGAACCCGTCTTCGCCGGTGTATCCGGTCCGGCTGATGATCGCAGGCTTGGCGAACTGGTCGGTGATGGCTGCCTGATAGTACTTCAGCCGACTGGGATCAAACTTGAACAACCGTTTGCAAACGTCGATCGCCTTGGGACCTTGGACTGCGATCATGGCCGTCAGGGGCGTCCGGTCCGACATCGTCACGGTCGGGAAATCATCCAGAATCGGCGTGATCCAATCGATGATCTTTTGCCGGTTCGATGCGTTGACCACCATCAGATGGAAACGCCGCTGTGACGGGGTTTCTAGATTCGAAACCAGCACATCGTCCAGGATGCCGCCTTCATCGTTGCAGATCAAACCATAGCGAACCCGACCGAGCTTCAAATCGGAAACGCGTCGCGTCAGCAGTCGGTCCAACAATAATTCGCTGCCATCACCGTCGAACCGCAGCCGCCCCATGTGCGACACGTCGAAGAGCGCCGCTGAATTTCGACAGGCGTGGTGTTCGGTCACGATCGACGAATACTGGATCGGCATCTCGTACCCGGCGAAGGGCACCATTTTGGCCCCGGCCTGACGGTGCCAAGTATCCAAGGGAGTGAACTGGAGCGAATCTGTCATGCGAAGCAAGCCGGTGGTGAGATCAGTGAAAACGCGGCGACGTTCTCGATGGAATCGAACAAACCAGGCCCAAGTTTACCGATATGCGATCTTTCCGACATCCGGGGCGCCGTAGGCCCACCCGGCCATCGAACCCGATAAGCTGTACCGACCGGCGCTGGCTGTGCATGCGGTTGTCGGCATGCGATCGGGCTGGCGTGACAGTTACGTCGCACATCATCCAAACCGTCGCCGCGGCGCAATCCGCCGGCGACATTTAGAATTCCAACATCCCCCCCCAAGAGCCCACCGATGTCGAATTCGCCTCGTCGCTTCCGATCGGTAAAAATCCAACCCGCACCCGGGTGGATGGGACGTCAGATCGTCAAACGCTGCAACAACGCCGAACGAGGGCGAGTCCGTTGACAGGATCTGAATCGATCACGTCATCCGCCCGAATCCAACGCCAACGCAACGAACGGACTCGAGACGATTGGGACCAGTTTGCGCAGCATCGCCAACAAGTCACCCATCTGCTAACCCAAGTCGCCGGCCAAAGACGTGCAGCCAACGAAGTGGCGGGATATCAGGACGCTGACAAGAAGGACTCCGGCCGCGTAGATTCTGACAGCCTGCTGATCCTGGGCGTGGGGAACGGCAACGACATCGATTTGCCTACCCTGGATGCAGCGTATTGGTCCATCACGGTGGCCGACATCGATCCGGACGCGATCACGCGCTGCATGTCTCGATTGCCGCATCCCCTGGCGCAGCGCATCACGGTCAAGTGCCCGGTGGATCTTAGCGGAGCGTTACACAGTTTGCCCCGCGACGCGGCGACCGCGTCGGATGCCGATTGGGATCGATTCATTCAGATCGCGGCGAATCCCAAAGTCGATTCGATCGAACCCTGTGATGTCGTCGTTTCCGCCTGCTTGGTATCGCAGTTGATCGACACCGTCGTTGGACGTGTTCCTGCGTCGCATCCCCGATTTGCCGACGCGGTGTTGGCGATCCGTGATGGGCATTTGAATCTGCTGGCTCGGTTGACTCGGCCGGGCGGCACGATCGTCCTGATCACCGACGTGGTTTCATCCGACACGTTGCCCGACCTCGCACGCGTATCGCCGGCCCAACTGCCGATGTTGGTTCGAACTGCGATCGAAGCACGGAATTTTTTTACCGGACTGAACGCTGCCGTTTTGATGCACCGACTATCACCAGCGGTGTGTGACCGCATCGCCGGTTCCCAGTTCCACGGTCCGTGGCGATGGCAGATGGGGCACCGCGTCTATGCCGTCATCGCACTGATCGCCCAAACGGTTTCGGCCGCCCCCAGCGATTCCGGACCGGAGAACGATGGTGTGGATGCGGATGGCGGCCCCCATTGATTATTGAATCCTAGTGGTACCATGTTAACGGCACCTTCATCTTCGCAAGCATTCATTTCCCGCGGGCCTTATGCGTTCACTGTTACCCATCATTGACGCCGGTTTGCCGACCGGAGTGGTCCCGCCGTTCCAACAAACCATGGCAACGGTCGGCCCGCCGCTGACCCGGCGTGCGATCACGGAACTACAGATCAACCTTGGCAAACTGTGCAATCAGACCTGCACGCACTGCCATGTCGAAGCCGGCCCCACCAAAAAACGCGAAAACATGGGGGCCGAAACGGCAGATCGAATCATCGAACTTTCCCGATCATGCCAATCGCTGAACACGGTCGACTTGACCGGCGGCGCCCCCGAGATGAACCCTCACTTCCGCAGGCTGGTCGAATCGTTTCGCAGCCGCGGCATCCGGGTGATCGATCGCTGCAATCTGACGATCCTGTCGCAACCGGGTTACGAGTGGGCCGCTGATTTCTTGGCTCAACACAACGTGGATGTCGTCGCGTCGTTGCCCTGTTACCTCGAAGACAACGTGGACGGCCAACGCGGGGATGGTGTGTTTTTGAAAAGCATCGCTGGGCTGCATCAACTCAATGCACTCGGCTACGGCAAAGGCGATCCCCAGCGCAGACTAGACCTGGTCTTCAACCCCACCGGTCCCTCGCTGCCGCCCGACCAACATTCGCTAGAAACGGATTACAAACGCGAACTGAAGCAACGTTTCGACATCGACTTTGATCATCTGTTGTGCATCACCAACATCCCGATCAAACGTTACGCGACCTACTTAGCCAAACGCGGCAAGCTGGACGATTACATGCGACTGTTGGCGGACAACTTCAATCCGGCGGCGGCCGAACAAGTGATGTGCCGATCACTGGTTTCGATCAGTTGGGATGGCCAGATCTTCGACTGTGATTTCAACCAAATGCTAGAGATCCCCATCAGTGGCGGCACACCAACCACGATCTGGGATGTCGAATCGATCCAAGACTTTGTCGACCGCCCGATCGCCATCGCCGACCACTGTTACGGATGCACCGCCGGTGCGGGCAGTAGTTGCGGCGGCGCTGTGATCACGTAAAGACGGACTGTCACCGCATCACCGCGGTGGGTTCTGTCCCAATGATGCATCGCATCCCACAGCGACGTGACTCTCTATTCCCCCCCTCAAAATTCGCGACTGCCAGATGAACACCGAACAAGCCGTCCGCCAACGATACTCTGCCGCTGCCGAAGCTCGTGAAGCCGAACTGTGTTGCCCGGTGGATTATGACGCAAAGTACTTGAAGGTGATCCCTCAGGAAGTGATCGACCGTGACTACGGCTGCGGTGATCCATCGAAATACGTCCGCGCGGGCGAGACGGTTTTGGACTTGGGCAGCGGTGGCGGAAAGATCTGTTTCATCGCATCCCAAGTGGTCGGCGCCGCCGGCAAAGTCATCGGCGTCGACATGAATGACGTCATGCTGGAACTGGCCCGCCGCAGCCAAACCGCCGTCGCGGCGGCAGTGGGCTATGACAACGTGCATTTCTGCAAAGGCAAGATCCAGGACATGGCGATCGACCGCGATGCCGTCGACGCTTACTTGAAGGAACAACCGGTTAGCGACGAAGCCGGACTCCAGCGTCTGGAATCATTCATCGCCGAAATGCGGACGCAGCGGCCCATGATTGCGGACAATTCCGTCGACGTGGTCGTCAGTAACTGTGTGTTGAACCTGGTCGATTCAGCCGAGAAGGCAGCCTTGTTCGCCGAGATCTTTCGTGTTCTGAAACCGGGCGGCCGAGCGGTCATCAGCGACATCGTCAGCGACCAACCGGTCCCGATTCAAATGCAGCGGGATCCGGTACTGTGGAGCGGTTGCATCTCCGGCGCGTTGGAAGAACGTCAGTTCATGGACGCGTTCGCAGACGCAGGCTTTCATGGCATCGAGATGCCCGTGCTGCAGAAAGAGGCGTGGCAGAAAGTCCAAGGAATCGAATTCCGATCCGCCACGGTGATCGCTTACAAGGGATCCCCCATCACCGATGGCCCCTGCGAAGATGCGGTCATCTATCGAGGCCCGTTCAGTGAAGTCGTCGACGATCAAGGGCAACGTTTCCTGCGCGGCCAACGATCGCCAACCACGCGTGGGACTCGAATGCGGATGATCGCAGAACCCTACGCATCATCGTTCATCGGATTGATGTCCGCGACAGAGTCCGATGCCGCCGGCGAAACACCAGCGGAAACGGACACAGCCCCGTCCGCAAAAGCCACCCAACGCCCGAGCACCGTCATCGGATTGAACATCATCGGCGATGATTGTTGCGGGTCCGATGGCTGCTGCTAGCCGACATGCAGCTAGGTTGCATTAGATAAAGTTTTCGACCATGCCCACGCCCTGGACGCCAGACCGAGTCAAACGCGAAGCAAAGGATTCGACGGCGGCTTGGTTGGTCCGCTTCCCATCACGAACGATGATCGCACTGTCGATCGCTGTTGTGAACGGACGCAGCCGGCTGGAATCCCCAGCGGGTCCATCGATGACGACCAGATCGAATCGATCGCGAAGGTCTTCCACCAACAGACTGATTTCTTCGGCGCTGGCCGTTTGGGCCCGTTCGACATCGACCAATGGGATCAATGTCAACGAATCTTCGACGGCATGCACGGCGACTTCGCGGATGGGCAGACCACAGCGAACCGTATCCAGCCAACCAAATTCGAGATCCAATCGCAAATCGTCGGCCAAGGTTGGCTCATCGATATCAGCATCGACAAGCGCCACACGGACTCCCGACGCGGCGGCGGCCAAGGCGATTCCGATGGCGACGCTGCTTCGTCCTTCGCCACGTTGAACGCTGGTCACCAACATCGTGCGAAGTCCACCCGCAACGGCTTCCCCCATCCGATCGGACAGGTTCTGAAACAGGCTTTCGTCAAAGAACAGATCGGCAACGGTTTTAGGGATGTCAAATACATCGACTTCCCAGGCGGCCTGGAACGACGGACGTTCGGCCAGCGGTTCTGGTTTGGCCGCTGGCTGCGGATCGACAACGGTCTTCGCCGCGGCAGCTTTGCTGGGATACAAATCGCGTTCACTAGCCGGTGCACCGGTGGCAACGCCAACGGAAGCCGCGGGTGCTGGCGTTATGGGTGCTGGCGATTCAGTGGCCGGATACTCAGTTGCTGGATACTCAGTTGCTGGATACTCAGTCGCTGGATACTCAGTCGTTGGCATCTCGGCAGGCGCTGCGGCAGCCCGCTGAGCGATTTCTGCGGGGGCGTCTTCCGTTGGCCGGACCTTGGTCGCAGGCATGGTCGTCGATTCGACCCACATCAGTTCTTCGGACGAATCAATCGTGCCATAGGCGGTATGAATTTGCTGCAACGATGACACCAGTTCGGCGATATTGTCGACCGCTGCGTTTGCGGCCACTTCGGGTGCCGGCGGTGAAGGTTGCAGCGCCTGTGCCTGTGGTTGAACTGGCGTCGGGACCGGTGATGGCGATGCGACAGAATCCGCGGGGATCACCCAGGCCGGCTCGGGACGAGCGACGACGGGCGACGGATCGATATGAGGCCGCGGCACTGCCGGAGCGGGCGAGTCGCCTCGGGCCAGCTTGTTTTCCGTCGGGTCGACCCACAACGTGGCCGAATCAGCGACTCGTTCGTCTAGAGTCAACTCATCCGATGACGGCTTGGATGTTGCGGCTTGTTGGGGCGATGCGTCGGTGTTTCGATTGCGTCGTGCGAACGCTTTTACGAAAGCCTGGTCAGTCAAGCTCATGATGACAACACGTCTAAGTAGAGAACGAATGGATAGGGGGGACGCAGCAGGAAACTACTCAACGCTGCTGACGGGAGGCGCCGTCTGTGGCAAATACTTCAACCAGTCTTGAACCGGTGCCGGAGTTCGCGACGGCTCTGGGCCCGTGAATTCCGCTTCGCCTTGACGGACCGGTGGGGCCGCGTTGGTCGGTGCGGCGGTGCTGGCTGGCGTTTCCCAGTCAGTGCCATCTGGGCCGGAAACCAGATCTTCTAGCGAAGGCAAACCACTGGGGGTTCGGCTAGAGACCGTCGATGCTGGCACACTGGACTGACCGAACGATGGAGTTGCATCGGCACGGTCACGATCGCTGATGCTGCGGGAAACGGTATCGGCGTCCGCGGTGGTAGGCTCCGGTGCGTTCAGCGCCACCGATGCATGTTCTTCGCTGCTGTCGTCGATGGCTGCGGACGATGAATTCGCCGCACGTGGCAAACCGGCTGACGAACCAGCCGCTGCGGACGAAGTCGCAAACGAATCCGCCGATGGGAAACTGGTCGCCAAGTCACCCGTTTCGATCTCGAACGCTTCGTCGACTTCGGCCATCGAATCGACGTCCGTCGAATCGGATGTCCCACGACTGGTCCAAAGGGCAACCGCGATCACGACGGCCAACAGGCTCAACACGGCCCGGTGTGCCATCACGGCTTCGGCCCAAGTTCGTCCTGCGGGGCGAACGTCCATGTCCGCCGACGATCGGCCGGCAAAAGCCCGCCGCTGCGGCTCGGCACCAGGTGCGTCGTGCGGTGGATTGTTCGGTCCAGAGTCGGACGCTGGCGCGGTCGCCGATGGCTGACCGATTTCGGATTGGCCCGCTGTCGGATAAGCGACATCTTGATGCCCTGCGACGTGCTGCCCTGCGCCATACGGCGCGGGGGCTGGTCGTGCGGCGATCGCCTGTGCTGTGGCTTGCTGTGCTGTGGCTTGCTGCGCTGCGGTTTGCTGCGCTGCGATTTGCGGTGCGGGTGCAATGGCGGCTTGTCGCACGGGTGCCGGATCAGGGGCAGTGACCTGGATCCCGGCCATGGGATCACGCGGTGCAAATTGCCGATTGGCGGGAGCACCGGCATTGGCCGGTGCGCTGTTGACCGGTGCGCTGCTGACCGACGTGCCGTTGGGCGGCACGTTGTTGGAGGGGGGGACAGCGCCGGCAACGGCGTCAGACGCCCCCAATGGGGTCGATTGCACACCTGTCGAACCTGGCAATGGCATCGAAGGCGACTGATTGTTTGGTTGGGCAGAGACAGCCGGCTTCGTTTCTGATGCGACATTCGGAAGCTTGAACAGGACAGGCGGCAGTGCCGAAGCATCACTCGCGAAGCCAGTTGCTTCCTGATTTCGATCAGTTTTGGATTGGCGATTGCCGTCTAGAGGCCGCTTTGGCGAGACGGTCATACGATGCTTCCTGGTGGTCGAGGGTGAACAAAAATGCCGCTAACTCGCTTTTAGGTCGCCGAGCAGCATCATTCGGATGTTCGCTGAAATGCCATGAACCCGGACCTTACGGCCCTGTTCTTTATCATCGGAACGTTGCTTCCGGATCTTTAGGGTTCTGCGGAATAGCGAAAGTTGAACGATCAAGCAAGACGAAACAGCAATTCCCCCTAGGCTTGGGTTGTGATCAAACCGTTTCAGAACGAAGATTAGTCCCGTTAGTCACTTCCAGATGTGCTCTCCGATCCTTCCGTGAAACAGCGTCAGCCATGATTTCAGCCGACCCCACCAGCGCCCTGCTAAACGATCTGCTCCGCCAACGCATCCTGCTTCTTGACGGAGCGATGGGGACCATGATTCAGCGTTTGGGGCTGGATGAAGCGGCCGTCCGATCGGATCGGTTCGCCGAACACGATCGGGACCTGAAGAATTTTTCCGACATTCTTTGTTTGACCCATCCGGAAAAGATCACGGCCATCCACTCGGCCTACTACGAAGCCGGCAGCGACATCGTCGAGACCAATTCGTTTGGTGCATCGCCGGTCGGGATGATCGAATTCAACCTGCCGCTAGAACTGGTCGACGAAATCAACCGCGCGGCGGTCGCCTGTGCCCGCAAAGCAGCGGACCAGTGGACCGAGCGGACCCCTGACAAGCCTCGCTTCGTCGCCGGATCGATCGGCCCAACCACCCGCCAACTGGCCATCAGCACCAAGGACGACCCGGCGCACCGTGAAACCACGTTCATGGAAATGGCCGATAGCTATCGCGCCCAGGTCAAATCGCTCTGCGAAGCTGGCGTCGATATTCTGATGCCCGAAACGGCGATCGACACCCTGAACCTGAAAGCCTGTCTGTTTGCGATCCAGGACTACTTTGACGCCGGTGGGCGCAGGGTCCCCGTGATGGCGTCGGGCACCTTTGCCGACGGTGGCCGTACCTTCGTCAGTGCACAAAGCGTCGAAGCGTTTTGGACCGCGATCAACCACTTCCCGCTCTTGTCGGTCGGGATGAACTGCGCCCTCGGTCCCGACGTGATGCGTCCTCACATCGAAGAACTCTCTCAGGTCGCCGGCATTCCGATCAGCTGTCACCCCAACGCTGGTTTGCCAAACGAGATGGGCCAGTTCGACCTCGGCCCTGCGGCGATGGCCGAAAAGGTCGGCGAATATGCTGCCAACGGCTGGTTGAACGTGTTGGGCGGTTGCTGTGGAACCACCCCGGACCACATCGCAGCGATGGCGGCCAAGGTCGCCGGCATGAAACCCAAGCAGGAAACACCGGGCCCGGTCTACACCCGGTTGTCGGGTCAGCTTCCCATGACCATGCGTCCGGAAATCCCGTTCACGATGGTCGGCGAACGAACCAACGTCACCGGTAGCCGGAAATTTGCCAACCTGATTCGCGGCGAAAAGTACGAAGAAGCCGTCGAAGTAGCGCGGGAACAAGTCCAAAACGGTGCGACCATCATCGACATCAACTTCGACGATGCGCTGCTGGACGGGGCCGAAGCGATGACACGGTTCCTGCGGCTGATCTCGGGCGACGACGTAGCCGCGTCGGTCCCTGTCATGATCGACAGCAGCAAGTGGGAAGTCTTAGAAGCCGGACTGCGCAATGTTCAGGGCAAATCGATCGTCAATTCGATTTCGCTCAAAGACGGCGAAGAAGAATTCATTCGGCGTGCCAAATTGGTTCGCAAGTACGGTGCTGCCGCCGTCGTGATGGCGTTCGACGAGGACGGACAGGCTGCCGATGAAGACAACAAGGTTCGCATCTGCAAACGCGCCTACGACCTGTTGGTCCACCAAGCGGACTTCCCGCCCGAAGACATCATTTTTGACCCCAACATCCTGACCGTCGCGACGGGCATGGAAGAACACAACAATTACGCCAACGATTTCGTCAACGCGATCTCGCGAATCAAAAAGGAATGCCCGGGCGTCAAAACCAGCGGCGGGGTCAGCAACATCAGTTTCAGTTTCCGAGGCAACGACGTTGTCCGCGAAGCGATCCACAGTGCGTTCCTGTACCGCGCCATCAAAGCCGGCTTGGACATGGGCATCGTCAACGCGGGGCAATTGGAAGTCTACGAAGAGATCCCCAAAGACCTGTTGGAACACGTCGAAGATGTGCTCTGGAACCGACGCCCAGATGCCACCGACCGGATGCTTGATTTTGCCGAATCCGTCAAAGGCGTCGGCGGCAAAAAGAAATCGGGCGAAGACCTAGCCTGGCGTGATCAACCGATCGCCGGACGGATGAAGCATGCCTTGATCAAGGGGATCGACAAGTACATCGTCGAGGACACCGAAGAAGCTCGCCAGCACTACGATCGTTGCCTGCATGTGATCGAAGGCCCGCTGATGGCTGGCATGAGCGTGGTTGGCGACCTGTTCGGCCAAGGCAAAATGTTCTTGCCACAAGTGGTCAAGTCGGCGCGCGTGATGAAGAAAGCGGTCGCCTACCTGGAACCGTTCATGGAAGAAGAAAAACGCATCGACGGCACGATCGATGACGACGCACGCGGGAAATTCCTGATCGCCACCGTCAAAGGCGATGTCCATGACATCGGCAAAAACATCGTCGGCGTGGTGCTGCAATGCAACAACTATCAAGTCATCGATTTGGGCGTGATGGTTTCGTCGGAAAAGATCCTAGCGGCCGCCGTTGAACACAAAGTCGACATGATCGGGCTGTCGGGACTGATCACACCAAGCTTGGACGAAATGGCCCATGTTGCACGCGAAATGAAACGCGCCAAGATGACCATGCCGCTGTTGGTAGGTGGTGCAACGACCAGCGCGAAACACACCGCGGTCCGAATCGCCCCAGCCTACGATGGACCTGTGCTGCACGTCATGGACGCCAGCCGCAGTGTCAACGTTGTCGAACGATTGCTCAGCAAAGATCACCGCGAAGGCTACCTTGCCGCCAACGTGGTGGAACAAGCAAAATTGGCAGCCAGTTATCGCGACCGTCAACAAAAATTGGTCCCCTACGCCGAGGCGCTCGAAAAACGATTCGCAACCGATTGGGACACCGTCGCCATCGACAAGCCATCGTTCGTCGGCACGCGTGTGCTCGATGACGTGCCGTTGGCCGAGATCCGCCCCTACATCGATTGGTCCCCGTACTTTTCGACCTGGGAATTGAAGGGCAAGTACCCCAAGATTTTCAAGGACGAAACGGTGGGTGAAATCGCCAAAGAGGTCTACGAAAAAGCCAACCTGATGATCGACCGGATCATCGCTGGAAAGTTGCTGACCGCCAAAGCCGTCTATGGGTTCTGGCCAGCCGCCTCCGATGGCGACGACATCATCGTCTACACCGACCAGTCACGCACGACCGAAGCAAAACGATTCCATTGTCTGCGACAACAATGGGAACGAAAGGGAACCACCGACTACCGATCACTGGCTGACTATATCGCACCGGTCGACAGTGGCCGCGAAGACTATTTGGGCGGCTTTGCCGTGACCGCCGGGATCGGTGCCGAGGCATTGTCCAAGCAATACAAAGATGAACTCGACGACGAATCGTCGATCATCGTCCAAGCGGTGGCCGATCGAATGGCCGAAGCACTCGCTGAAATGCTTCACCAACGCGCTCGAACCGATTGGGGATTTGGCAGCAAAGAAGATCTGTCGACCGACGAACTGATCGATGAAAAGTATCGCGGCATCCGCCCCGCGGCCGGTTACCCAGCCTGTCCGGACCATACTGAAAAACGAACTCTGTTTGACCTGTTGGATGCCGAGAAGAACACGGGCATCGAATTGACGTCCAGCTATGCGATGTATCCCGGTGCATCGGTTAGCGGGCTGTACTTTGGGCATCCCGAGTCTCGCTACTTTAGCGTCGACCGTATGACCAAGGATCAAATGGAATCGTATGCCCAACGCAAAGGCTTACCGATCAAAGAAGTCGAACGATGGCTGGCATCCAACTTGGCTTACGAACCGGAATGACCCTGGTTGCGGTGGTGTTTCCGAAACGACGTGGCGATTGAAAGACGATCGCCACGCCGATTCAGCAACCGAATCATTTCTTCAGCGGCAAGGTGGGTTGAATCTTGTCCAGATCCGTCCACAAGGTTCCTTCGCCGGCGTAGAACAGTTTCAGTTCTAGATCCTGAGGCAACTGTTCGGCGAATTCCCATTTATTGAAAGCAGCCGGCGACCCGAAGGCTTCCACGGCCAATCGGAATTTATCCGCGGTCGCTTCGGCACTGATCTGTTTCGCCGACGATTCAGCGCGTCCCAGCAGAACCGTTTTTTTGGCGTCCAGTTCGGCGGTTTCGCGATCGATCGCGGCGACCAATTTCCCGGTGCCGGCTTCGATTTCCTTGGCCTTCTTTTCGCCTTCGGCCAACACACTGGCGCGCAGCCGATCGGTGTCGACACGCGTCCGTTCGGCTTCCAATTCGACCCGGCTCTCGGCTTCACGCAAATCGGCCTCGATTCGAGCGGTCTTGGTTTCTTCATCGCGAGTCAAACGCAGTTCGTCGGCGACATACCCCTTTTGAATCGGTTCACGCACTTCCTTGGGGATATAGATGTGCCGAACCAAACCGTAAAGCAGCGAGATATTCTTGCTGGCCAAGACCGCTTTGAATTCGTCGCTGACCGAGGTTTGAAACTCTTCACGCGACTCGCCGATCAACAGTTCGACGGCTCCCATTTTGGACCCGTTGTTGCGGCAGATGCTTTCGCTTTGTGGCTCGATCACTTTTTCTTCGACCGCTTGGATATTGCCAAACGTCCGAACGATATCCGCAGCGTTGACGGGCAGGACGCCCCAAATCGCTGAAAAGTCCAATTGGATATCGAAGCCATCATTGCTGGGGAAATTAATCCCGGTGTTGGCGATCGCCATCGGTTCGCCGTGTTCGTCATACGTCAGCCGTTCCTGCGAATCCTTTTGTTCAGAAACCTGAATGCTGGTTTCGCGATACCCGACTTTGATGATGTCGATCTGCTGTTCTTTCGGATTGACCGGATACAGACCCGGTTGCATGACATCATTTTGGGTCCCGGCCGCCAGCCCCATCTTGGGATTGTCGGTCTGCATCGTGACCACCCCGACATAGCCGGTAGGGATTTCGACCCATCCGCTGGTTTTCTCTTGGCGTCCCACGTTGGTGACTTCGCGGCCAACGATTTTGAACTCAAACGCGTACGGATTCGCACGGTAACGTCCCGGACCGAAGACTTTCCGCAGGATGCCTTTCTGGTTCGCTCGATCGTCGCCATCGAGATCACCGTCGACTAAAAAATCGCCCGCCGGAAGCGGAGTCCCCACTTTGCTGGTCACCACTGCGATCTGTCCGGGAAAGACGATTTGATCGGGAACGATCGTGCGTTCCCAGTAGACCGGGTTGTAGAAGTGACGGCCTGGTCCGCGCATTTCTTCCAGCACACCGATTTCACCGGCGCGAGCCAATCGGCCCGGTTCCGGCACGCCGGCTGTATTGAAAATCAGCGGGCCTTTGTAACGCAACAGCAGGCTGTGTCCGTCGGGCACGTACACGCGGCACATGAACCACAGAAACCCAACGTACAATGCGACCAACATCCACAATGAACTGAACGCCAATGCGGCTAAGGACTTGCCTCGTCGTAAACTCATTCGTCTTCTCCCGCTTGTGATTCGTTGGATTGGTCGATGGCCGCGTCGGCGGGAGGACCGGATGGGTTGTCGCCGGACGGTATGTTGTTGAATTCGCTGAAGATGTCCATCAGCGGGCTGTCGGCCGTATTGACCATCAACTGTCGATAGCTGGGCGCCAATTTCTTGAGCATCACCCAGCGGGCAAATTCATCACCGCTATTGCCGTACGCTTCGACGGACCGTTTCCATCCCGCGGCTTGGGCTTCGTTTTCAAAATTGATCACCTCGGCAGCAGCATTTCCGGTTGCCGTGATCGCTTCGGCTTGATCGGCTGCCGCTGCCAATTCAACCTCCGACACCGCTTTGCGTTGCTGGGCTTCGATGACCGCGACTTCTTGGCGACGCTGTGCTTCCACCGTCAGCTTGACGACCTCTTGTTCCACGGCGATCAGAACTTGCTTTTGCTTGACCAGTTCCTGTTCGACCTTCAACTGCTGTTCGCTCAGTTGCTGTTCGATTTGCTTGATGTACTGTTCCGATTCTTGGACTGCGATCTGGCGTTGCCGGACCGGCAAAGCGATTTGCTGCGGCGGTGATATCCGTGTGATCAACGCCTGGATGATTTCGATTCCTTGGCTTTCGCAGGTGTTTTCCAAGGTCTGTTGAAAGTCTTCCTGGAACTCCAGTCGTTTTTCGCCCAGGATGAAATCCCGGCCCGAGTTGTCGCCGCCACGCAATCGGCAAAACGAGCGTGCATTGGGCAGAATGATCTTTTGAATGATCTCTTCTTCGACCACGGCATCGTTGCCCCGGTCGTTGAATCCATCGTTGTAAGTCACGAACACTTCGGCGGCCCGTTCGGGGTCGACACGGAATTCGATCCGGCCGTCCAATTTGACCCAGAACCCGTCGCGACTGGGGAAACCCATTTCGCCACCGGTGGAAAGATTGAATCGTTGGCTACGGCAATCCACCAGATTGACACGTTTCACGTAGGGGTTGATGTAGTAAACCCCGGGATCCAACGTCGCCTTCTGTGTTCCTCGTTTACCAGCCTCGACGATCAATTGATTGGGATCATCGGCTGGTGGAGCCGACAACAACGTCACCACGCCGATGAACCCCGCGGGAATCACGACGGGCTGATGCAGTTCGACCAATTCGATGAAGTTGTTTCGATTGGGTTTCGGTTCGGTACCTGACTCGTAGACGATCGCGTTGTGCGGGTAACGACCGGGGCGTAGCACTTCGGCAAAGATGCCTTTCTGGTTTTCAGTCTCGGCGATCAGATTTCCATAGCCCAGGTCTTCGCCGTACAAGCGGATCCGCACGCCCAGTCGGTTTTCGGGAACTTCGACTTGGTCGACCACATCCCAATCCCATTTCCAAGGATTGTAGAAATAGCGTCCTTCGGTCAGCACCTTTTCCTCGATGCCTTTGAACTCCCCGGATTGGCTCGCCGGAACCGTCTCCATCTCGTTGCTGATCTCTTGCCCGGTCTTCTTGGTCAACACAGCGATCTTGCCGCTGGGGACCTCGATCCGGCAGAACAGGAACACCCAAACTGCGAGACCGCCGATGGCAGCGGCCCCCAGAAAACCAAGTGCGCCGAATCCGCCAAGGCGGCGCAGCTTCGCCAACGCCTCTGCTTGACGTGAATCTTCAAAATCTGCCGACATGGAATCGCTCGATACGGTGAAAGTAACTCATTGCTGGGGCGATCCTGCGATCCCCCCCTCTAGATACAAGGCCCTAAAACCTAGCTTCACCTGGCGCACGAAACCGTAAAAACCGTTCTTTCCTTGCGAATGTCACTGTGATCCGGCTGTGCACGTAGCCAGCCGACCCCGCGAACGCCAACCGATGGGCCGGTTTGCGAGGATTGTCCCGATCAAGACGGTCCCCATGCATGGATGCAAACGCCCCGAACGCGACTTCGTTTCAGCGGCTGGTTTGCCATGACGGTGCGTTTGGTTGTTTTCACCGGAAAGATTTCGGATATCCTTGGGCAATGGATATATCAAATGAATTGGCCGATCGCGTGATGCGATTGGTCGTCTCGGCCGACTACCGGCCTTGCAAACCCAAACAGATGGCCTCGCAACTGGATCTAGACGGCGACGGTTATCGCGAACTGCGACGCGTCGTCAAACAACTGGTCTTAGAAGGCAGACTGGTCTACGGATCCAACCACCTGGTGTTTAGTGCCGGCAGCATCGGCGGCCCTAGCGACACGGTTCGCGGAACGTTTCGCCGCGCCATGGGCGGCGGCTTTGGATTCGTCCGGCCCAACCACGCCGAAGATTCGAAGTCAGAGCTGTCCGAAGACCTATTCGTTCCACCGGGATCGACCGCCGGCGCGCTCGAAGGCGACTTGGTCGAAGTCAAAGTGCGTCCCAGCCGCAAAGGTGGCAACGAAGCCGTCGTCACCGAAGTGCTGCAGCGAGCCCGCCGTCAATTCACCGGCACATTCCGGTTCATCAGCGGCAAGCCGTTCGTGTTCCTAGACGGCACGCCCTACGAACAACCCGTTTCGGTCGGCGATGTCCGGGGACTGCCACTGTCCGACGACGACAAAGTGTTCGTCGAAATGGTGGAATACCCCGCCGACGATGGCACCGGTGGCGAAGCGGTCATCCTGGAACGATTGGGCAGCAGCAACAATCCGGCCATCGACACCTTGTCGATCATGCGGCAATACGCGCTGCCGGACGAGTTCCCCGAAGCGGTGCTGAACGAAGCCCGCCAACAAGCCGACGCATTCGACGACGGTGTGGTCCCTGAAGGCCGCAAAGATCTGACCCAATTGTTGACGATCACGATCGACCCCTTCGATGCTCGTGACTTCGATGACGCGATCTCGCTGGAACGTGAAGAAGGGCGATGGCGGCTGTGGGTGCATATCGCCGATGTCAGCCACTTTGTTCCCGTGGGCGGTGCTTTGGACGAAGAAGCCAAGGCTCGCGCGACCAGCGTTTATCTGCCCGATCGTGTGATCCCGATGATCCCCGAAATCATCAGCAATCACTTGGCCAGCCTGCAGCCCGATAAAGTCCGACTGGTCAAGACAGTCGAGATCGAGATGCTGGACGACCTGACGATCACGCACACCGAAGCTCATAACGCCGCGATCCACAGCGACATGCGGCTGAACTATGAACAGGTGGATCAGTTCTTGGCGTCGCCGGAATCGTACACCGAGAAGTGGGGGCAACCGGTCTGCGATCTGCTGACGCGGATGCACCAATTGGCCATGCAGATGCGAAAGGCTCGCTTCAAACGCGGTGCACTTTCGATGGACATGCCCGACATCAAGTTGGAATTCGACAAGTCCGGAAAAGTGAAGGGTGCTTTCCGTACCGAGAATACCGAAAGCCACCAAATGATCGAAGAGTTCATGTTGGCCGGAAATCAAGCCGTCGCAACATGGCTGGACGATCTGGGGTTGGGCTACCTGCATCGGATCCACCCATCGCCCGAACGACGAAAGCTGCGACAGCTGGGCATGTTCTGCAAAGATCTGGGGCTGAAGGTCGAAAACGTCGAAAGCCGCTTCGAAATTCAAGCGGTCCTGGACATGGTCGCCGGCACTCCCTTGGAAGACGCAGTGAACTTTGCAGTGCTGAAAAGCATGAACAAAGCGGTCTACGGTCCCCAAACCGACGGCCACTACGCGCTCGATATGGAACACTACTGCCACTTCACCAGCCCCATCCGTCGCTATCCCGATTTGACGGTCCACCGCTTGGTGCAGAAGCTGCTAGATGGTCACAAGACGCCGGACGATCCGTTCCCGACGCTGCTGAAACTGGGACATCATTGCAGCGACATGGAACGCAACGCCGCCCAAGCCGAACGCGACTTGATCGAGCTGAAATTGCTGCACTTCTTGAAAAAGCATATCGGCGAAACGATGGAAGCGGTCATCAGCCGCGTGTTTGCCGACGGTATCCACGCCCGCTGTGTCAAGCTGCCCGTCGACGGATTCATTCCTGTGACGACCCTGCCCGATGACAAGTACCGTTTCGAAAAACGCGGGAACATCCTCAGCGGTCACAAGCAGGGCAACCGCTTTCGGCTCGGTGACCAACTGACCGTGCGAATCACCAAAGTCGACCTCCAAGATCGGCAGCTGTACTTCGAAGCGGTCAAAAACCATACCGCCCGCGGCGAAGCCACAGCCGGTCCCAAACCGATCTCGTCCAAGGCCAAGTACAAGGCCAAGCGACTAAGGGATCGACGCGAAAAGAAGAAACGCAAGAAGCACTAGTGCTTCGCTGTGATTCACGAAAGTCTTGTCAGTTTGTCGATTAAGTCGAACTTTCAACGGCAATGGTCAGCCGCTGGCCGTCAGGCCACGGGCATTCGCGGGGGATTCCCGGCCGCGAATGCGATCACGGCTCACTCAATCGGCAAACCCACTACGACTTTCGCGAGGGCGTGATCGATCTCGCCACACCCGAAATCAACTTGACAACACGAGGGTCAGGATCAAGCTAGAACCCCCGTGTTTTTTGATTGGCACACGCGATGCAGGCATCGTCGATCATCCCTCCGATTGCCCTGAAAGTTCCGAGAGTCCTGACCATGATCCGAATTGCTACTGTGATAGTGCTGCTGAGCACGTTGATGACGTCTCCATCCAGTGCGTTGGCTGACGATAACGCGCCGCTTTATCTGCTGGCCCAGCAATACCGAAACGAAGTCAAGGCATTCGAACGAGCGGTTCTGCACGTGCGGGGAATCGATCGTTTTGACGAACGATTGGTCGACCGCTGGGATGACGAGACAGGTCGGCTATTGGTGCCGGCAAAGAACCCAAGGCATTTCAATCGGCTGTTCCACCAATGGAAGAAGGTCGAATCGCTGCAGGCACAGACCGAAGCCAGGATCTTTGGAAAGTACACGCCGCATCACGAATTGATTGGTCATTGGAATCGAGTCCTGCTGGCCCAAGACTACTTCATGGAAGAGTTCGTGTTGCATGTCGAGAACCCCGGTCACACCAATTCCGTCCGACGTCTGGACCGACCTTCGGCACGGCGTGACTCGTACCTTTCGCCGTCTGCGTTGGCGACGCCGGTCATCCCCGGTGCGGCAGTACTGCGATCACGGATCGATATCCGGAACTTCCCCGGCATGAGTGCGACATCGATCGAAGCGGCACAGTAAACATCGTCCGGCCGGACGATTCGATCCGGTCGGACTCTTCCACCACGATGGTATCGCTTTGCGTCCCCTGATCACTACACTGCTGTTATTGTTGCTAGCCGCCAAGACGGCAGCCATCGTGGCACGTGGACCGGTATCGATCGAAATGGATGCGGCCCAGTATTGGCGACTTAGCGCCAGCGTGATGTCCGGCGACCTGCTGTTGATGGGCGATCGGATTGCATTTCGAACGCCGGGTTACCCCTGGTTCCTAGCGTCGATTCGCTCGGCCGCCGGCGCCGATGCGTTGTTCTGGACGGCGGCAATCCAAGGAATTCTATCGCTGTTGTCGACTTGGATCGCGGCCCGATTGAGCGTGCGGATCACGAGGCTTCCGCGAGCGTTGCCGATCACATTGCTGGTCTCCCTTCCTTGTGTTTCGGCGCTCGTGTTCAACGCGGCTATCTTGTCAGAGACGCTTTTCGTGTTTCTGTTGATGATGAATCTATCGGCGGTTCAGCGATACGTTGATCGAGAATCCGTTGGGTCGACGATCTGGTTGGGAGTGACCTTTGCGTTGACATTGTTGACACGCCCGATCGTGTTGTTGCTATGGATCCCTCACGTAATGTTCATCGCTTTGATCCATTGGCGTCGAAGTCGGCTGAGGCATCGTCAGCACAATCCACGAATCGCTCTGCAGCGAGTGTCCCACTCAGCCCGTCTGATGCACCTGTTGATCATCGGTGCGGTGGTGCTTTCGTCGGTGTCG
This sequence comes from Rubripirellula lacrimiformis, assembly GCF_007741535.1. Classification (NCBI taxonomy): domain Bacteria; kingdom Pseudomonadati; phylum Planctomycetota; class Planctomycetia; order Pirellulales; family Pirellulaceae; genus Rubripirellula; species Rubripirellula lacrimiformis. The sequence goes on along the minus strand of NZ_CP036525.1, from coordinate 1,434,524 downwards.
CCCTGGCTGATTCGGAACCAAGTCATGTTTGGCAAGCCGTTCCTGACCGAGTTCGTTGGCCGCAACCTATGGATCGTTACGTTCCAAGACGGGTCCTGTGCGGGACTTCCCATCCCCAACACCGATGCGGGCCAGACACTGACCCGGCGGCTGGATCGTGTCGGCGTCACCGACGATCGCGAATTGACGTGGACCGTATCGGGCGGGTTGATCAAGTCGGGATTGTCGGACCCACAGGCCGACCAATTGATGAAGCGTGTTGCCATCGATGCCATCCGTCAGGCGCCAACCGATTTCGTCGTACCGACGCTTAGCCGGGTGCTGAATTTCTGGCGGACTCGTGCGACGGAGTTACCACAGCAAGGGAATCGTGGCCAGTTTTTCGGACAACACGTCTGGCAGTACGACCTACCCCTGATCGACCAACTGGTTCGCTTTCGGGCCAGCAACATTTTGTGGGCCAACACGCTGATGATGTTCGTGATCGCCGCAGGCATCGTCGTATTGGTGGTCCATTCGCCGACACGACCGGCAGGCATCTGGATCCTGTTGATGATGGCCTACTTTTCGGTCATCACAGGCGTGTTCGAAATCCCAGCCTATCGATACCGCATGGTCATCGAACCGTTATCGGCATGCGTGATCGGATCGGCCGCCGCGATTCTGCTTTCCAAACGGACCAAGCCAGCGATCCGGGCATAACGAATGGGGCAGGGCAGTTCGTTCGTGCCGTTTCTATCGCAGAAGTCCGGGTAGCGAAAATGGTTCGAGTTCGAGTTCGAGTTCGAGTTCGAGTTCGAGTTCGAGTTCGAGTTTAAGTTCGAGTTCGAGTTCGAGTTCGAGTTCGAGTTCGAGTTCGAGTTCGAGTTTAAGTTTTCGAACGGTAATCCGCCGCGCAACTCGCAACTCGCAACTTGTCCTAAGCAGCACGTGCCTGGTCGGCAGAGGAGGCTGAGTCGGTTGTCGCTTCGGCGCCGGCTGGAACGGTTGCTACAGCCGTCTGAGGCGAGAATCGGACTCGACCTTCGATTCGGTCAAACACGGATCCAAGCAATCTTGGGTGGCCACAGATGAACGCCCACGCAAGCGCCACCGCAGCCGACCCGAACAGGTCGCTTGCGAAGTGAGCCCCGCACAGAACCCGCTGCAACATCGTGCCGATACACAAGAAGACCGCGATGGGGCGAACCTTGGGCGTCAGTCCCCACAACCCAACGGTCAACGCAGTGGCGGTGGCCAGGGATGCACTGGGGAATGCACGCGTCCCCGGATCGAACGTGGCTAAATGAACGAGCGTCCAATCGAAGTTCCAGATCCAGGCGAACTCGTTGTTGAGTGCATCGAATTGCAAGCTTCCCGGACGCGGACGCATCACAAACACTTTTGCCAGGTTTGCCCACAAACCCGCCCCCAACCCCAGGACCGCCAATCGGGCGACGCCGCGCCGGCGACTGGGCATTGCAAAGACCACCAACCCGATGATCAACAGCACGCCCAGCCCTTGGGAATACAATGCGGCGACACCCAGAACGTTTTGTCCCCAGCCCGGCATCGGGTTCTCGCTGACCCACGTCGCGATGGGCACATCGATCAATGTGGTCAACGGGATCATCAACACCGCCACCATGGATCCCCACAGCAACGTCAATAGACGCAGGCTTCCGAATACAGAATCAGTCGATCGGACTGGCACTGCATCGCGAATCATCGGGATCGTCATGGACGGTTCCGTCGTCGGCTTATTCAAGGCCGAACGGTTCTTCGCGTCACGCGGAACATGGCTCGATTGATCCATCATTTCCTCATCTTCGAAACGAATGTCGAACTCAGCGTTGGATCCGATCCTGTTGAACCGGAACTTCGGCAAGCCTCGTGTTCACGCGTCGTGCAACGACGATGGACCGAGGGTCTTCCTTGTCATTTTCCACAGGCACTTCGGCAACCTGTACCCACTGTTCGCTGCGAAGATCCGCCGGTCGGCGATCTTTGAAATAGCAAACGTATTGGACATCTTGCGACCACGACTCTGCTTCCGTGGCGACGACCGGTATCGTCTGCCCATAGTGGTAGGTGAAGACGTGTGCGATCGTCCCAGCACTTCGCAGTGTCTGCTGCGGCGGAACCTCTGATCGGATCTTGGCAACTTGGTCGCCGATGGCCAGCGTACTATGAATGATCGGGTCGATCGCAATGCCAAAGTAACCGATCCACACGAACGCCCCCATCGCAACCAGACCTTGGAATTCGCGGCCGGCGGCCATCCCCATGGTGCGTTGATTCGATGGCGCGGTTGGCTCGATTGGTTCGCATTTCAGTGCCCGAAACAAGAACACTGCACAGATCGCCGTGGCCCCAAACATGGATACCAAATGCGTCGCATCAACGGACAAAGCAAAAACTTGTGGCCGGATCATGACGACCACCAATCCGATCATTGCGATCATCATGACGGCAAACGACCCCAGCTTGAATCGATGATAACTGCCAATCCATAGCGGCCGACGATTCGCGGAGCATGCCTGCTGCCAATCCATGCATCGCTGAATGGTGATGGCCACCAATACGGCAAAGCATGGGTACATCGGCATGAAGTAGCGAGACTTGGCACCGACCACCCACCACACCGACAAAAAGGTCAACGAGATCGCGAGGATGTGAAATGCAAAGTGTGATTGAAACCGTCGCGAATCTTTCCAGAATCCGGGCATGACAAATGCGAACAAAATCAGCGACCAAGGCAACAGGCAGACCCCGATTTCCAAGGGGTAGGTTGCGACGTGAACCAGCAGTGGAGTCCAGCTGTTGTCGTTGAAGCGAAGCGAAATATCGTTTCGGTACATTTGAATCATCGACTCGGTGCCGACATGCATCCAAAACGGAATGTTCCATGCATTCCAGATCAACAAAAAGACGGCGATCCCCGCGGCGTGCGACCATGTGAAGAGCTGTCGCCATTGGCGTTGCCACAACAAAAACCCAACGACCGAAACCACAAAGTACACCGGCGCCTGCGGCCCCTTGGCCAACATCCCGGCGGCCGCCAGCGCGTACCCGATCGACCAAGTCAGCGTGACATTCCAACGATACGTCCATCCCCAATGCCACAGGATCAGCGATCCACCGACGATGGTGACGTACATCGACTCGGTCTCGCCAAGCCAACCCATCTCCAGAACTTGCCCGAATGTCGCGTAGCACAAGGCAGCCGACGACGCCCCCAAGGGCGACAAAAATTGGCGGGTGTAGCCGTACAGCAACACAATCATCAGCAGCAGCGATAGCACGCTGGGGAAACGGACCGACCATGCGTCGACCTCGCCTCGCAGCATCGCGACACCGGCGATGATCCAGTTCTGCAGCGGTGGCCGACTCAGGAACTCGCGTTGCTGTTCTCGCGGCACGATCCAGTCGCCACTTTCCATCATTTCGATAGCGACCAAACCACGCCGTGTTTCCTCGCCCCGCAGTGGCCGATCGGTCATCCTGCTTAGGTAGGCTACCGCAGCAACAGCGACCAGAATCCAAAGCGTGGCTTCTCGCCACCAACGACTTGACGACTGATCGGGAAGATCGGTCACCCTGCCATCGCAATCCGAGGACGGTGCCATCATCACGCCGCCCTCGAACCAAAATCGCGACGAACTTCTTCGTTGGTGATTTTCAGTTCTGCTGGACGAATCGTTCCGGCCACCGATGGACATTCATCGCTCGTGGAATCCGATTCCTGCTGGCCGCCGCCCGATCGCCCCATCTGGTAGCTGGCAAGCCGTTTCAGATGAGTCAAATAGTTCAGTTGTTCTCTTAGCGACAGCTTGCTTTCGCCGACGGTCCGGTTGGTAAACCGAATCGGTACTTCCTTCACCACATCGAAGTGACACTTGACGATCAGTTCGAGTCCAATTTTGTAACCGATCGGATCCAAGCGTCCGGACGCCTCTTCGAACGCGGTTCTTCGCATCGCAAAGAAGCCAGCCATCGGATCGTTGGCGGATGTGAACGGGCGGGCAAGAGCCGTGGCAATCTTCGAATTGACCCACCGGGCCCAGCCCCAATTTTCGGTAGTGGACCCGCCTTGGACATAGCGACTGCCGATCACCATGTCGACGCGAGGGCACTCGGTAGATGACGCCAACAACGTGTCCACCATCGCAGGAATGCACTCGGGTGGATGCGATAAATCGGCATCCATCACCAATAGGACCTCGCCACGTGCCGATTCGAAACCTCGCAAAACGGCGCTCGATAGGCCTCGTTCCTGCTGCCGAACAATCAATTCAATGGGAATCGAGGAGGGATGTTCCCGACACAACTGCTCGGTCCCATCATTGCTATTGTCATCGACGACCAGAATTTCAGAATTCAGATCCGTCGTCGCCAGTGCACTCTCGATACGCTGAAACAACGCTGTCAGATTGCCCGATTCCCGATAGGTTGGAATGACGATCGAAAGATCATGATAGGGAAATCGCATCAACAGCTCTCCAGAACGGGGGGGTCACCGTGGGGGATTTACCAATTGCAGAGCGCCGTCGACAATACCGCTTGCAAAGAATTTTCCTTATCCCGCCTGTCTAATTTCTTCTGGCGATCGCTCGGATCGTGCATGGCGGCGACGAACGGGTGGACGTTCGACTAGGATCGGAACCCCAGAGACAGAGCCAGCGGGCCCTGTCCCCGACCTTGTCGCAGGGGCAGATCCTGAGTCGCGATGCAGCAAAGACGTTGGAATGTGCCAGAAGGTAGGAACGTGAGCGAAAAAATTGAAGTTTCGGTCGTCATGCCGTGCTTGAACGAAGCCGATACCATCGGGGTTTGCATCCAAAAGGCGACCAGCGCCATGCAGCAGGCTGGGATCTGCGGCGAAGTTGTGATTGCCGACAATGGCAGCACCGACGCGTCCAAATCGATTGCCCAATCCCTCGGTGCCCGCACGGTCGACGTGGCCGAGCGAGGATATGGTGCGGCGTTGATGCAAGGCATCGAATCGGCCCGCGGTCGTTTCGTCATCATGGGCGACGCCGACGACAGCTACGATTTCCTTGAAATCCCTGCTTTCGTCGACCGACTACGTGAAGGGTTTGACTTGGTGCAAGGTTGTCGACTGCCACGCGGCGGCGGGCGAGTCCTGCCCGGCGCGATGCCGTTTTTGCATCGCTGGATCGGCAACCCCGCGCTGTCTTGGTTGGTGCGGATCATGTTCCGCATCCCCATCAACGATGTCTATTGCGGCATGCGCGGGTTCACTCGCCAGTGGTATGACCGACTGGACCTGCGTTCGCCGGGGATGGAGTTCGCGACCGAAATGATCATCAAAAGTGGACTCTACGGCGCATCGATGTCGCAGGTGCCCATCACTCTGCACCCCGATGGACGCCAAGAACACGGCCCCCATCTGCGAACGTTTCGTGACGGATGGCGAACGCTTCGACTGTTTCTCGTTTTCAGTCCCAAATGGACGTTCTTCTTTCCGGGCCTTCTGCTGATCTTGATCGCGTTTGTCGGATACGCCTTGGCGATCCCTCAAATTCGCATCGCCGGCGCGGCCTTGGACGTGCATACCTTGCTGGTCGCTAGTCTGGCGGGCCTGTTGGGATGGCAGTGCGTCATGCTGGCCACACTGGCCAGGATTTTTGCTGCCCGTGAAGGGATGATGCCACCGCTGGATCGGCTAGAAACGTTGACCGTCGAGCGCGGCCTGGGGTTCGGCTTGATCACCATGACGGCCGGGATCGCAATGATCGTGGCGGTGATCGTCCAGTGGTGGAAGGTCGACTTTGGACGACTGGATTATCCACAGACGATGCGGTTGGTCGTCCCCGGAGTCACCTTTGTTGCAATCGGTTTTCAAACAGCGATGTCGGCATTGATGGCCGGTGTGCTGCGGATGCATCGACGACAACGTCCTGCCAGCGAACTGGATGCCGACTTTGCACCTGCATCATCCGCCGAACCAATCACGGTTGCCGATGCACGGGAGTCGACCACGCGATGAATGGACCGATCGCTTGGTACCATGGAAAATACGTTCACCGGCGACGGGTCGACGTGTTACGACGACATTTCTGCGAACTGATTCCCGACGGCGCCCGCGTCCTGGACATCGGGTGTGGGGACGGTTGGCTATCGTCGGAAATCGTGAAGGCGCGTCCAGATGTTTCGATCTGCGGAATGGACGTGCTTGTCCGCCCCGACACTCTGATCGACGTCACCGAGTTCGATGGGGCCACGATCCCACTGCCCACCAACAGCGTCGATGTTGCGATTTTGGTGGACGTACTTCACCACACCCACGATCCAGCCAGAGTGCTGGTCGAAGCGGCGCGTGTGGCCCGCGACCGAGTGGTGATCAAGGACCATTTCCTGCGTGGCATCGCTGCCCAGCAAACGCTGGCCTTCATGGACCAGATCGGCAATTCACGGCACGGCGTAGAGATTCCTTGCAACTACCTCACCCCGGATGACTGGACGGCGTTGTATGACCAAGCCCAGCTGGAGATCACCGAATCGCGACAGAAACTCGGACTCTACCCACCACCACTCAGCTGGCTGTTCGAACGGGGTTTGCACTTTGTTGCCAGCCTGAACACGAAACCGTCTGGCCCCCCAACCGTCAAATCCACCGCGAAGTCCGACCGATGACCGTTGCCCCCACCATCCATCGACACGTCGATGCCGGCGTGACCTGCTGTGATCCGCTTTGGGAAGAAGCCTACCGTCGCTTCGAAACTCCCGAGCAGGAAATCAGCAAGTTCCAAAGTCGGTTGAAGAAGTTCGGCATCACCGACGATCACCCGACCGACGCCCGGCTAGCGGAACTTTTCTGTGGTCGTGGCGGGGGCTTGATCGCACTTGCCGATCTGGGGTTCACCAACCTAACCGGGGTGGACCTGTCACTGACACTGCTGGAACAGTACTGGGGCGCAGACCGCAAAGAACCAGCCGAACTACATCTGGCGGATTGCCGCAGTCTGCCGTTTGCCGATGCATCTTTGGACGCCGTGATCATCCAGGGCGGATTGCACCATTTGCCAAATTTGCCCGCGGATCTTGAATCCACGTTGTCCGAGGTTCGCCGCGTGCTGAGTCCTAGCGGACATCTGTATGTCGTCGAACCGTGGCTAACACCGTTCCTTGCTTTCGTGCACAAAGTCGTCGCCAACCGCTGGGTGCGGCGGTGCTGGGACAAAGGTGACGCATTGGCCCAGATGATCGACCACGAACGCGAAACGTACGAACAATGGCTCGATATGCCCGACAAACTGATGCCTGTTTTCCATGAACACTTTGTGGTGGATCAGCAAATCACCAGCTGGGGGAAATTGCAATTCAAAGGCCGACCACGTTCGTCGCCAAATCCGAATCAAGGCCCCAGGCACTGACCATCAGGCGATCCTGATTTCAGATCACCTGATCCGCGACAATCCGGATCGGATCCAAACGCGTTCACAGTGAATGGCAGGTCAGATCAAACGCAGACGCAACCGCTGGGTGCACGATTTTTCCCGCATGCACGTTGATCGATCCTCGCAGCGGACTATCCGACTGGATCACCGATGCGATCCCACCGTCCGCTAAACGCAACAGCCAGGGCTTGGTTGCGTTGCACAGCGCGAATGTACTGGTCCGCCCCACGGCACCAGGCATATTGGCGACACAGTAGTGAACCACTTCATCGATCACGTAGGTAGGTTCGCTGTGAGTTGTCGGTCGGCTGGTTTCAATGCACCCGCCTTGGTCAACGGCGACATCGATCACAACGCTGCCGGATTTCATCCGTTTTAGATCTTCGGCTCGGACCAATCGCGGCGCCTTGGCACCGGGAATCAGCACCGACCCGATCACCAAATCGGCACGTTCGAGTTGTTCCAGAATGTTGTGTCGATCGCTGTACAACGTATTCACGTTGGCCGGCATCACATCGTCCAGGTATCGCAGACGATCCAGATCCACGTCCAGAATGGCAACATCCGCTTGGAACCCGGCCGCAATCCGCGCCGCATTGGCGCCCACGACACCGCCCCCCAAAATCGTGATGTGTGCCGGCGCAACCCCAGGCACGCCGCCCAGCAGAATGCCCCGACCCATCTGTGGTTTCTCGAGATACTTGGCGCCTTCCTGGATGCTCATCCGCCCCGCCACCTCGCTCATGGGTGTCAGCAACGGCAATCGCCCGTGTTGATCGCGAAGCGTTTCGTAGGCCAAACAGGTTGCACCACTGTCGACCATCGCATCGGTCAGAGCTCGGTTGGCGGCAAAATGGAAATAGGTAAAGATCATTTGTCCGCTGCGGACCAACGGAAACTCCACCGGTAACGGCTCTTTGACTTTGACGATCAAATCCGCTTGTGCGAAAACGTCCGCCCCTTCGCCAACCATTTCGGCGCCCGAGCGAAGGTAGTCGTGGTCGGCGATCCCGCTGCCCAAGCCTGCGTTTGCTTCGACCAATACACGATGTCCTCGTGCAATGGCTTCCTCCACCGCCACCGGCAGCATGGCTACTCGATACTCGTCTGATTTGATTTCGCGGGGCACGCCAATGATCATTTGTGTTGACTTTCGAAAGAACGTTTCGGGATGGGTGACGCAACAGGTGCAGCTACAGTTTAGGCCGCCCAGCAACCACGAAAAAACCTTCGCACTGTCAAACCAGTGCGAAGGTTTCTAGATGAACCTAAGTTCAATTTTGATTCCAGGACATTCTGCCCTACAGAACACTGCCTAGGTCGACGACTTCCTTCGCACCGCGTGTTCCCATTGCTCCCCAAATCCCATAGGGGCTTCCTTCACCATTGGTGGCTGGCGCAGCGGTTTGGGTTCCGGCATCAATGCTTTCGGTAATGAATTGCACCGAACCGTCACCCATCAAGATATGAGCTCCGCCTTGATGTCGACTGCTAGCCGTCGAAATTCCCTGCGTTGCGTCGTTACCTGAAAAACAATTCAAACCATTCGGTGGTTTGATCGTCATGAACGACGTGTATTGGATTCGACCGTCGGCCCAACGACCTCCACGAATCTGATTCCCTGTACCTAGATTCCCTGGCAGGTTCGCATCGGTTTGCCAGAACTGTGGCCGCAGCGGATCAATCCCGGCGTCACAGAACGAGGGGTTGGTGATGATGTCCGTTCCCGCGTTCAACTGGAACTCTGCGATCAATTCGCGTGCACCGATGGTGGTGGCCACTTCGCCCATCGCCACGGTGTTTGACAAACCATCCAACACGTCACGAAAACGAGTGGTGTGACGTGACCAGAACATACCGCGATTACGAGCGCGGGCGCTGGTGGCCCAACCCGTGTTGTCAGTCAGTCCACGCGCCTTGATGTTGGCCTCGGGATTGAAGATGTCCGAGTGCTGCTGATAGTGCCCCGCCTCGTTGCGTCCGCCGGAGTGAACCAGGTTCATTCCGTCGCCCAGACAGAACGCAAAGTTCGACCGCCCCAGCGCGGGCAAACCGACACCAGGGTCGCTTGGACAACGTAACGTCGGAATGTTGGTCATCCAGGGTTCGTACTGTGTGAACCAACCGCCTGGCCCCATGGCTGGAAAGTCAACCGTTCCGTCTTTGTCGGAATCGTAAGGATTCGAAATCACTTCCCACAAACCCTGCTGTTCGATGAACGGCGTCAGGGGAACCAAACCGCTTAGATAATTCCGATTGATGATGTTCGGTGCGCCGGCATACTGAGCCGTCGTTCCACCCAATTGCTGCGGCAGCGCATTGAACGCCGAGTGATAGTTGTGCAGCCCCAACCCCATCTGTTTGAAATTGTTACTGCAGCTCATCCGTCGTGCGGCTTCGCGAGCCGCCTGGACCGCTGGCAACAACAATCCAACCAACACGCCAATGATGGCGATCACCACCAACAGTTCCACCAACGTGAAACCTTCTCTGGAAACCCGTTTCATAAGAAAACACCCCAATCAAACTAAGAATAATGCCGACGATTGCATCGGCGCAAAATCACAGTCCAACAGTCGCTGCTGGCTTGCCCCCAAGACGATTCAAAATTCTTCGGTGTACTGATCTGACTCCGCTTTCTGCTCGGGTGTCATCTCGTTCGGATCAGCCGCTGCGTTGCTGCTAGTGCTAGACGCACCACAACCGACCATGACCACGACAAATGCCCCCAACAAAACCCAATGAACGAACCTACGCATCGCAACTCCTAGCAATGAAAGAAAAGAATGGTGATTGCCGACGAAAATGCGGCTAGCAGGATTCCACGAACCGCGTCAAAGGGAATCTACCCCGCCGTAGAGGGCAAAAACAGCATAATTATTCCCCGACAAACCCAAATCCGAGGAAACACCCTCAAAAGATGAAATCATTCGAGTACGAAACGGCATATGGCAGATCTAGGAAGTCGCATCACAGCAGCGACGCGTCGACATCCCGGCAAGGCCCGACAAGTGCCTTGCCCGGATAGCGCCTGGCCACCACGGACGCAGCGGGCCAATCCCGGTATCGAACCTGAATACCGCGTGCCAAGATTCGAGGGGACGGACACTGGCACCTGGAATCGCACTGCTTGATGACGATTCCGGGCGTTGACGAGCGGCGAATCCAAGGATGGCGTGGCTTCCTCGAGACTTTTCATTCCGACAATCATCGAACCCGACACTACCCAAGCGGGGGAGATCGCAAGATCCAAATTCGCTAGATCAGACCCGCGTCTTTTGCACTTCGCGCCTCGTGCGATAACGCATCCACCAGCGACGTTAGCCGGGAACCGAGCTGGTCCATGATCGGGTCCGTTTGACCGCGCGGTGCCCGTTGGGGCGGGACCACGATCGCCTCGTCGCACTGGATCACCGCTTTCAGCGGCACACGAACATCCGCCCGGCCGAAGAACGTTTCCTGCATCCGTTGGATGGTTTCGACGATTCGGGTGTCGGTCACTTGGTCGGCATCCAGATAACAATCCGGGTACGACATCAGGTCTTGGGCAAGATTGGCGGCTCGTGATTCACGCTGATATCGTTCCTGCAATTGATCGGCAGCTCCCTCACCGATGCAGCGAAAATACTGTGTCACCGTCTCGGTTCGAATCACACGCACACGACTGCGAATGTCCGAATCGAACTCGGCTCGCGTCGCGAAACTTTCGACGGTCAAACCCGAAGGCCCGGCCGAAGCGAGGTGACCCTTCACGGAATCGCTCGAAACAGAATCACCCAAACGGGCACCGTCTGCGTGGGTGTCGGCGGCAGGGAACAGTCCCAATCGCAATTCACTTTGCTGCAGGATGTGCAGGATCAGGCGGTCGCGCCGCGTTCGCAGATCGCCTGTTTGAGAGGTGCCGAAGTACTCGATTTCTTTCAGAGCCAACAATCCTTCGGCCAACCGGATCGTACGATCCAAGATGGAAGCGCCGACGGGGCGACGCCAACCCAGATGCGTTTCCAGTTGGGACAGTTGCGTCTGAGCCCAATCGTTGATCTTTCCGACACACAAATATTTGATCGCGATGGGGTGCATCACCAATTGGCCACCACATTCCTTATCGCGGCGACGCGCGGCCGCGCGGGCGATGAAGGCAACGCCTTCCAACAGCGGCTTCAGCACGTCGTTGGTGCGGTTAGTGGTCCCCTCGGGGAACAGGATCAGCGGACGTTCGGCTGCCGCCAAAACTTCGATCGCCATCTCCAGCGACGCGCGGTCACTGCCTTCGCGATTGATGCTGAAGCCACCCATTTTTCGGATCGCGAACGAATCGAATGCCCCCACATTGAAAAGATGCCAGGACGCCATCGCGAACACATGGCTTCCCAGTTGGCGGGCCGGCCAACCGATCACCAACGGGTCGGCGTAACGACAATGGTTGGGGGCCAGCAGGATACCGTCCCCGCGCTGCTTCGACGCACGCCAATGATCCAGCCCACGACATTCGTGTTGGACCACGCCTTCTTTGCGAGCCAGGTACAGATCGACAATGCGAAAGGTCTGGATGAACGAAGGCCACGCATTGCCGCGATGGGGCGGCACAAATTGGTAAGGCCGATCAAGAACAACAGTCATCGGCGGCTAGCTTGTCACCCGGGCCAAAAAGAATCCGATCGCCAGCGCGATGATGAACAGCGCCGTCACCAACGCGCCGACCAACATCGGGTCCATCCCGGATTTGCCCGCTAGATTGGGACGTCGACCGCTGCTGGATCGTGACGGGTCACCGAAACCACGATCCTGGTGGACGTCCGAATTACTGCTATCCAGTGGCCGAGCGCCAGATTTCGAACCACCGCTTCGGCTAGAACCTGCGCCGCCCGAGCGCGAACCAGTGCGGGCCCCGACGCGGCTGTCCGGGCGGTACCCCGATTCCAGCTGAAGGTCCAAGAAACTGCCATCGATCAAATCCGGCCGTTGGTTCACGTTGACCAATCGACCGCTGTCGCTTGCGCTGAGGCCCTTGCCACGAAGCAACTCGCTTCGCGCGGCGGCTAAGGTATCGTCGTTTTTGTTGGTGATGGTATCGCCGTTGCCGATGCCCGACCGTTCCAAATCTTCCAGCGAGATCGAAGACGACCCTGATCCGTCCAGGTTCGCACGTTGGGCGATGCCAGCTGCGATTCGGACTTTTTCGGGAACAGCGACCGCGAACTTCTCTAGCACTTCGGCGACATCGCCGGCTGACTGATAGCGGTACTTTGGATCCTTTTGGATCATCTTGGTACAGATGCCTTCGAGTTCGCCGGGACAGTCCGGGCGAATTTGGCGAACCGGAGTCGGCATCTCGGTCTGGTGTTTGGCGATCCGCTGTGCCAGCGTGCCATCACTGAAGGGTGGCTTTCCGGTCAACAGATAATAAAGCGTACAGCCGAGTCCATAGATATCGGCGCGGTGGTCGACGCCGTGCGAATTGAGCGCCTGTTCGGGAGCCAGGTAGTCGGCGGTCCCCAGCACATTTTCGTTGTTGGCAACCGTCAACGATTCGTCATCGCCGGCGGCAACCAATGCCAACCCCATGTCTAGCAAGCGTACTTTGCCTTCGGGATCGATCAGCAAGTTGGCCGGTTTGACGTCACGATGGATGACGCCTTTGCTATGGGCATGTTCCAAGCCCCGCGCCGCTTGGGCCGTGATTTGGGCAGCGAAGGCAAATCCCATGGCACCATCCCGTTTGACCAATTGGTGCAGATCCAAACCGTCGACGTACTCCATCACGATGTAATGGACGTCGTCCACATTATCGATGTCGTAGGCCATCACGATGTTGGGGTGGTTCAGCGACGCGATCGCTTTGGCTTCCAGTTGAAATCGGGCCAAATACGTCGCATCTTTGACACGGCTCTTGGGCAGGACCTTGATCGCCCGCTTGTCACCCATCTGGATGTGTTCGGCAACATAAACGCTGCTCATCCCGCCGGTGCCCAGGTGACCGAGCAGCTTGTACTTGCCTAGGAAGAAGCCTTTGTATTTTCCGGCCAACAACTTTTCGATGTGCCAAGCCGTCAGCAGTCCTTCTTTCTTGAACAGCCCGGCAAGCTTCTTGGGACTCGAAGGCAGACCACCCTCTAATTTTTCGCGCACCTTCGCGATCAGCCGATCGGTGGCTTTAGAATCAACGAGGCCGCTTTTAGCGACGATCTCGAGAAATCGTTGCGAAGTGAGCTGTTGCTGCGACATGGGCTGCCGGCCGTGACCCCATGGAGAGTTATGCGATGGTGTGACAAGATAACAGGTTTGGCAGGGCAAGTTTAGCGAATCAACGCATTCCCCAAGACTTCCCAACACGCCCTTTCTGCAGTCTAGTCATAATTCCGTCCGGTTGCGACGTATTCCTGCCCATCCGTGATCCGCAAAATCGAGGCTTTGCGTTGTCAAACGACGCCGATTGTTCTGACACCGCCGCTATCCCGCTAGGGAACCAGCGGTTGGGCCTGATGATGAAGTACTGGCACCCGGGCAAAGTGAAGACGCGATTGGGTGCAACCATCGGCTATGAACAAGCTGCCAATCTTCATCGTTTTTTCGTTCGTCAACTCTGCGATGCCCTGCCCAAATGCGGATCCGCCCGGTCTCTGGTCCTCGCTGACCGAAGCGATGCCGATGCACTGCAGCAGGCTATCCAAGCATGGCAGGTTGGCAACCAATGGGACGTCGAATTCCAATGCCCGGGTGACCTTGGCAACCGAATGGAAGCTTGGTTTCGCACCCATTTGACGGCGGATTCAACCGATCCATCCACTGCCGCAACCGATCATCCCCATTCGGCGATCCTGATCGGTGCCGATTGCCCACTGCTAAACCAATCTTCCATCGACGCTGCATGGCGGACGCTGGAACACGCCGATGTCGTCTTAGGCCCCGCCGTGGATGGTGGCTATTACCTGATCGGCATTCGCGGTAGCAGCGAAACGTTGCCGGCGATCCACACCTGGTTTTCGGATGTCCCGTGGAGCACCGATCGTGTGCTTCCCATCACACTGCAACGCATTCGACAATCCGGACACAAGGTGGTCCTGCTTGAACCTCGCGAAGACATCGACACAATCGACGAACTGACACGGCTTTGCCAGCAGCTTCGGTCCCAGCAATCCCACGCCGATGCGTCGACGGACCTGCTTTTGAAATCGATTGAATCGGTGCTGCCAACCGGATCCCCCCCAGGACACCCATCATGAATCATCGCATCCTGATCGTCGGCGGCGGCGTCGTCGGACTCAGTTTGGCATGGGAACTGGCCCAACGAGGCCAATCGGTCACGCTTGTTGAACGTGACAAAGTTGGCAAAGCCACGTCATGGGCGGCGGCTGGAATTCTGCCACCGGCCAACCTGGCCAAAGCAACCGATCCCATCGACCAACTGCGTGGCCTGTCCCATCAATTGTTCCCCCAATGGGCGCGGCGATTGGAATCCATCACGGGAATCGATCCTGGTTTCCGACGCTGCGGCGGGTGGTACCTTGCCGACACACCGGGGGAGCGTGCGTCCATGGTCGGGATGACCGGATACTGGGACGGGCTAGATATCCGCTGCGAACCGGTCGATCCCCAGGAAGTCGCCCGGCGTGAACCTGCGATCGCCCGTTGGATCGGGCGCCAAACCGACGCCGGTCGTCCGGCGGCAGCCGCGTGGTGGGTTCCCGACGAACACCAAGTGCGTGCACCGCACTACCTGCAAGCGTTGGCGAAAGCCTGTCAGCAATGCGGCGTCACCTTTGTCGAAGATTCGACGGTCGACGATTTGCGAAGCTCCGACCAGTCCAGCGCCGCTCGGTGCAATGGGCAATGGCTGGAAGCCGATGCGATCGTGGTGTGTGGCGGATCCTGGACCGGCCGGGTTGCCGAGATGTTGCAATTGCAACAGTCGATCGTCCCCATTCGCGGACAAATCGTGTTGTTGAAGACGGACAAACCACGACTCTCTAGCATCGTCAATGTCGGACATCGATATGTGATGTGCCGTGACGATGGGTCGACATTGATCGGTTCGTGCGAGGAAGAAGTCGGGTTCCAACCCGGCACCGACGAAGCAACACTGGACATGCTGCGTTCATTCGCCATCGATCTGGTCCCCGAATTGGAATCGGCCACCTTCGTCAAAGCTTGGTCGGGGTATCGTCCATTGACCTTTGATGGGTTTCCCATGATCGGAAAAGTTCCCGATCACCCCAACCTGTATGTTGCCTCGGGTCACTTCCGTAGCGGACTGCACCTTTCGCCCGGGACCGCAGTCGCCTTAGCCGATGTGATCACCCAACAAAAACCAGCGATCGATCTGTCGACCTTTCGAGTCGGCAAACAGCAATCTCACACTCCACAGCGATAACCTGACCCACCGATGAACGATCCCGACCAGCCGCAGCATCCATCCGACCAAGCCGACCACGGCCCCACCGACGAATTGCCGACGCAAGATTCCGCTTCCGAATCGACACCCGACGATCACCAAATCGATGACGCCGACGATGCGATGACGCTTGACCCGCCGGGATCGATTGCAGTGATCGGCGCCGGGCCACTGGGAATCGAAGCCGCTCTCTACGGCCGGTTCATGGGCTATGACGTCACGATCATCGAAGCCGTTGATGTTGCATCCTCGTTTCGGCAAATGGGTGACCAACCGCTGCCCATGCTGCCCGACCGGTCACTTTCGCCGCTAGCGATTTCGGCACTGCAAGCACAGGACGTCGATTCGATCCAAACGCTGCCGATGACCTACGATCAATGGATCCAACAAGGTCTGATGCCGTTGTTGGAAACCGATCTGCTACGCGGCCGCCTGCGTTGCCCGGCGACCGTGACAAAGATCGAAACCGTTGACGTGGTCGCCGATGAACCGGACGAAGACATCAGCGACATCCCGCCTGATTTCCGACTGACGCTGCGCAGCGAAGATGGTGAAGTCGAAACCCTGGACGTCGAAGCGGTGATCTTGGCAACCGGCAATCCAGCTACCCCCGACGGCTCCGACGGCTCCGACGGCTCCGGCGGCTCCGGCGGTGCGGATGCCAACGGTGGGATCCAGTTGGGCTTTGAACTGCCCGTCCCGTATCTGTTTCAAATCGGCGAATCGATGGCGGACCAAGAATTATCCGAACTGACATTCTTCACAGGCTTGAAAGAGATCGTAGCCGGTTATGCGGCATTGGCCGGTCGTGCCGATTTGGACCTTTATCGACCGAAACGAAGTTAGACGACCGCTGCGGACAACTTCTGCTGCGGATCGGTTCTGCCCGGTTGGCTGGCGGGGGGCAGGGCGAGATTCTTGGGATTGTGGCGGCGGAGTTCAAGTTCGACGAAGTGCTTTCCAATCGCGCTGCGGTGTTGAACTTAAACTCGAACTCGAACTCGAACTCGAACTTAAACTCGAACTTAAACTTCCACTCGAACTTCCACTCGAACTCGAACTTTCGATCGCTCGCGAAATCTGCGTTTCAGACGACCAACGGACTTGGGCGTAATCTCCCACGCGCGACTCGGATCCGAGTCGCACTCCCGAAAACCACGGCTTTCTAGCGGCCGCACTCTCGTGCGCGCTCGTGCCAGACCAGACGGCATTGGCTCTTGATCTTCGGGTCCTATCGATTGTGCCAGTGGGGACGATCGGTTGAACCAGGGAAGATGGCGTTTCTTTTTCGCCACACCCGTCTCGTGCGCTCAACGTGATCTAGCTTTCAGTGGCGACTAAACAACGAGGCACTCTTTCCTCGCTGGACTGGCTTCGCCTGATACAAGCGTCCAACGATCACGCACTGGGGTACTGTTCATGATCAAGCTGACTCGTCTTGATGGCGAGGCATTCGTGCTGAATGCCGAACTGATTCGATATGTCGAACGGCGTCCCGACACGTTCATCACACTGACCACGGGCGACAAAATCGTGGTCTCTGAATCGATGGATGATGTGGTGGAACGTGCGGTCGACTACCAACAAAAAAAACACTTCATGCCGATGCCCCAGCGACAGACACCGTAGCGTTGGCAACTTCGCCGGTCCGCTCTCTCTTGATTCCTACACTGTTCCCGCGTTGATCGCGAAAAGCACTCATCATGGACATCGCAAGCCTCATCGGTCTGATCCTAGCCATCGGTTTGATCATCGCCTCGATTGCGCTTGGTAACGCACCGTTTTCAGCCTTCATCGACATCCCGTCGTTCTTGGTCGTTGTCGGTGGTGCGGTAGCAGCGGCTCTGATTTGTTTCCCACTGGGCAGCATGCTGAAGTCGCCGCTGATCGCGTTGAAGGTGATTTTGAATAAGGGCGAAGACCGCCTATCACTGATCAAACAGATCGTCGAATTGGCCGAAACGGCCCGTCGCGATGGACTGTTGGCGTTGGAATCCAAAGTGGCAGAGATCGCAAACCCATTGGTCAAGACCGGCATCCAGATGGCCGTCGACGGCAGCACACCGGAAGTCGTCGAAGAAGTGCTTCGCACCGAAGTCGAAGCGATCCAGACGCGGCACCGCGAAGGCAAAAGCATCATGGACCAACTGGGCCGATTTGCTCCCGCCTACGGAATGATCGGAACCCTGATGGGTCTGATCATGATGCTTCAAGACATGTCGGATCCGTCCGGGATTGGTGCTGGGATGGCGGTCGCGTTGATCACGACCTTGTACGGGGCCATCGTGGCCAACGTATTCTTCAGCCCCTTTGCCGAGAAACTGGGACTGATCAGCCGCAACGAAATGGTCAGCCTAGAGATCGCGATTCGTGGTGTGATGGCAATCCAATCCGGCGAAAGCCCGCGAGCGATTGACCAGAAACTGCGAACCTTCTTGCCTCCTAAACAACGCAACGCGGAATAATCATGGACCAAGAAGAAGATGTCATCGGGATTCCCGAATGGGTGGTCACGTTCGGCGACATGATGAGTCTGTTGCTGACGTTCTTCATCATGTTGGTGTCGCTTAGCGAGATCAAAGAAGAAGAATCGTATCAGGCGATGGTCGACGCGATGCAGCAAGAATTTGGCTACTCCAAGACACGTGATTCGCTGGCACCCGGCGATTCGCGTCCTCGCACCACCGCGTTCACACCGCTAGCGACGACCGGCCGCGCCAAGAAGAAAGACACGGCGACCGGCGGCGTGCCCGAAAAGGCACCTACCGGCGAAGAACCCATGGTTCGAATCATCCGCCCCGGTCAGATTACCGCCGTTGGATCGGTGGTGTTCTTCGAGATCGGATCGGATGTTTTGTCCAAGACCGCCATGTCGATTCTGGACAATTTAGCAACTCAACTACGTGGCAAACCACAAAAGATCGAAGTCCGCGGACACGTTTCGGCAGAGTTTGCCGCACGCACCGAAGGCACCGACGAAGCCGTCATGCTGGGCATCCGCCGAGCCGCTGGTGTGCAGAGATACCTGATCAAAAAGTCGGGACTGAACCCCCATCGCTTCCGGATCTCATCGGCCGCCGACAGCGAACCGATGACCCGCAGCGGACAGGGACCGTCCATCGCACGAAATCCCCGTGTCGAAGTCTTCATGCTGGATGAAACGGTTGAGGATTTAGCGGGAACTGCCGATGAACGAAATGCGGCAACCATTCAAGTTGGCGAATCAAGCTCGGAGAATCCATAATGGCCGATGACACAACCCAAACCGAAGATTCGGAAGAATCACCAGCCCCGGATGCTCCGGCAGCCGGTGGTGGCAGCCGCGTGATGATCATCGCGTTTGTTGCCGTGGTGGTCCTGCTGGAAACCGCCATGTTCTTTTTCTTTGTGCCCAGCGCCGAAGACGTCAGCGCCCTTGCCGAAGCCAAACTGATCAAATCGGTCCAGGAAGGTGAGGTTCAGGCGGAAGAACAGGCGTCCGACGAAGACAAAGTCGTCGAATTCCAATTGGGAAGGTATGGCGAAATCTTCAGCCCGCACGATACCGAACGCACTTACCGCGTCGAACTGGATCTCTATGGTTTGATCCGGAATAAAAACGAAAGCAAAATGGATTCCGAGTTCAGCGAAAAAGAGGGCCGACTGCGTAATGCGATCCGAATGAAGATCCGCAACAGTTCGATGGAAGAACTGGGCGAAAACAATTTGGGCTTGCTAGAACGTGGCATTTTGACGAAATGTAACCACTTGCTCGAAGAAGACCTGCTGCTTGGCGTCGGTTTCAAATCGTTCCAGTTGATGGAACAGTAACCACAGACGCACTTTCCAAGCGGATCTGGTTTCACGCGTGAAACAGAATCGGATCACCGATTCTGATTTCCGACCGCTAATCCACCAATCGTCCAGGGAAGGACACCCAAGTGGCTGATCCGAACGACGAAAACAAACCCGACTCTGCCCCCACCGCAGCAGCCGATCCCGATGCGAAACAGGCTGCGCCTGAACAGGCGGCCGGCGAAAACGAGAAACTGAACACGGAGAATATCGAGAAACTTCTCGATCAGGCATCCGATTCACTCGACGAAGCGGTCGGCGGAAAGGTATCCGCCGATGCCAACCCCCAACCGTTTGCACTCGGCGATCTGACTCAGGACGACGCTCCGCACGAACGTCAACCGATCGATTTGTTGGGCGAAGTCGAAATGGACTTGCGGGTCGAACTGGGCCGCACCCAAATGCGACTCGAAGAAGTCCTGCAACTTCGCAGCGGTTCCGTCGTCGCCTTGGACAAGCTAGCCGGCGACCCCGTCGACATTTTTGTCAACGGTCGCTTGATCGCTCGCGGAGAAGTCTTGGTGATGAACGACAATTTCTGTATACGAGTAACAGAACTGGTCGGCGCCTAGCGAAATGGATTCGCCGCTTTCGGCCTACATCTGTGACCGAAGGGACTTGTTCATGTTTGCCCAAATTCGCTGGTACTCGATCGCCGGCATCATCTTTGCCGCCGCGAACCTCGCCACCGGCGCGGTTGCCCAAGAAACCACACACCCATCGGTCTACGCGCGTGGCCCGGTAACGTCCGAGGTGGCAACGACTGGGGCAGGCACATTGGGTCCGGCAACACCCAGCTCGCTGGCATCGGGTTCCATTGCCCAGGTTTCGCATCTGGATCATCCCGAATCGGATTCGATCGTGACCGCCTCGGCGTCGCGATCCCAGTTTCCGACATTCAACGCCAAGCCGCAGTCTGCCGACACCGCTGACCAACCGGCGAAAGCCAAGCAGAATCAATTTGCCATTCCCGCCGTGACCGTCACATCCAGCCTGGCAGTGGTGCTGGGGTTGTTTGCGGCGATGATCTGGCTGACTCGGAAATTTGGATCCCGATCGATCGCTCCCGGCGCGATCCCCAACGAAGTGATGGAACACTTGGGGAGTTCCGCGATCGACGCGAGGACTCGCCTGACCATGATCCGCTTAGGCGGCCGCATTCTGGTGCTTTCCCAGACCGCATCCGAGGTCCGTCCGCTGTCCGAGATCACTGACCCCGAAGAAGTCCGCCGGCTAACCGCCGCCTGCCTGGGTGATTCCAAACGCAATTTTGCGTCGACTCTGCAAAGTATCGAAAAGGAACGACCGTCGACGGGTTTCGCTGGGAATCCCGCCGATCATCCCGGCGCCGAAGCACCACGTCCGCGCGGACGTTTGTTCGCCAGCGCTTAGAGATTCACCAGCGTTTAGAGATTTGGAACGGTCATCGCATTGGCCGCCGTATCGACAGCAGCAGCCGACCAGCGACGGCCTACTTCGTGACCATGCCCAGTTGTCGCAACCAAGTTTCGCACAGCGCTGGCCACTGCGATGCGCCCGGTACACCCTTGGCCAACCCAAGACCGTGGCGTCCGTTGGGGAACACATGCATCTCGCAAACCACGCCTGCGTCGACACAAGCATTGAAATAGGCCAGCGAGTTTCGGACCGGTACCGCTTGGTCGGCCACGGTATGGAACAGAAAAGTCGGTGGTGTGTTGTCCGTGATTTGCTTTTCGTTGCTCATCAATTCCACCAAGGCCGGTTCAGGATCGCTGCCTAACAAATTCCGGCGACTGCCGGCGTGGGTGAAGGACGAATCCATCGTGATGACGGGATAGCACAGAATCGAAAAATCGGGACGCGAAGAAACTCGATCGATCGGATCCACCGCATCCGGGTCTGCGTCATGAAATTTGGTCGACACGGTCGAACAGAGGTGACCACCGGCCGAGAAACCAATCACGCCGATTCGGTTGGGATCGACATTCCACTGCTTGGCCATCGCCCGCATCGTCTGGATCGCACGCTGGGCGTCCATCATGGGGACCGGGTGGCCATAGCCTTTCCCATCGTTCCCTTTGCCACGCAGGCGATAGGTGCAAATCGCCGACGTCACACCCATTGATTGGAACCATTCGGCAAACTGATGCCCCTCGTGATCGATCGCGTGACCGCCGTATCCACCGCCTGGCAAAATGATGACACCGGCTGTTGGCTTGTCCGAATCGACACGGGTCACGATCAATTCGGGGGTATCGCCATCGGCCTGGGCCGTGACGCCCGGCGCACCGTTTTCCCACAACCGCATCGTCGTCGGATCGCTAGCCAATGCGGGGGTCAGCAACAAAGCCAAGCAAAAAAGGCTGGCGCCGGAACGGATCATCGAAATCATGGGGGTACCTGGGGGAGATTCGGGGCAGGGCAGGGCGGGCAATCGATCGAAGAGTATACATTGCCAGCATCTGGTTTGCCTTGCCTATCCCTCGCCTGGACGCCCTCCGCCGCCGGCGACCACCCGGCAGACGTGTTTACCGGTGCCCTCGCCAAAAACAGACTTAGCGAGTATCACCAAAGCCTCAGTTCGCTTCCGAAGAGAGCCAGTTGACCGTGAACTCGCCATCGACCGTCACCACACCACTGCCGTTTCGATTTGGGCTGCGCCAGCGTCTATCGATGTGGAAGACCATTCTGGCGACGGCGCTGGGCGAACGTCTGGTGTACCGGGGCGATTTCGCGTTGGGCACCCTGATGCGGTTCCTGCCGATCATCACACAAATTTTCCTGTGGTACGCGGTGTTCGATTCGATCGGCGAAGCCGAAGGCGAAAACGCGGCCGAGATAGGCGGATTTGGATTCCGTGAAATCGTCGCCTACTATCTGCTGACCATGATCGCACGAGCGTTTTCCAGCATGCCGGGATTGGCATCGGGAATTGCCAAAGAGATTCGCGAAGGCGAGATCAAGCGGTACCTGATCCAGCCGGTCGATCTGATCGGGTTTCTGTTGCTGACGCGTGTCGCCCACAAATTGGCTTACTACGCCGTCGCGACGCTGCCATTCGCATTGGTCTTCTTTTTATGCCGCGGCTATTTCGTGGACGGTTGGCCATCGGCGATGGTCATTACTTCCTTTGTCGCTTCCCTGATCATGGGGTTCCTGATCGGGTTCTTCATGGAAGCCGCGATTGGCATGATCGGATTTTGGTTTCTGGAAGTTTCGTCGCTGCTGTTCGTGTTCATGCTGTTCAGTTTCTTTCTGTCGGGACACATGTTCCCGCTGACCATGTTGCCGCCGGGGATCGAAAGCTTCGTCAATTTCCTGCCATTCAAGTACTTGGCTTACTTCCCAGCCGCGGTCTTCTTGGGCAAAGTCCCGGAAGAAGAACTTCCGTTGGAAATGGCCGTCGAGGCTGCATGGATGACGTTCTTCATCATCGTTTGCCGTGTTGCCTACGCACGTGGCATCCGGCGTTACAGCGGATTCGGAGGTTAGATCCATGAAAGGTGTCCAACCGAGTTACCGCAAAGTATTTCTGACGTTCGCGCGCAACAGCCTGGTGCGTGACATGACGTTTCGAACCAACTTTTTCCTCCAATGCGTCAGCAGCATTGGTTGGACGGCGATGAACGTCGGTTTCTATCTGATTCTGTTCCAGCACACCGAATCGATTGGCCAAGACAGTGGTTGGGACGCCCCCAAGTTCTTTCTGTTCATTGCCACGACCTGGTTCATCAACAGCATCGTCCAAGCGTTCTTCATGCCCAACGCCGAAGAGTTCAGCGAATTGATTCGCACCGGTGGGCTCGACTTCGCCCTGCTGAAACCGATCGACACTCAGTTCCTGGTCTCGTTTCGCCGCGTTGACTGGAGCGCGCTGTCGAACTTTGCCGCCGGATTGCTGATCGCCGGGGTATCGTTGTTCGAACTGGCCACTCGCGAAGTCGATCCGATGGTCCCATCGCTGGTATCGATCGTGCTGTACATCTTCTTTTTGGGCTGTGGCGTCGCGATGATGTACAGCCTGATGATCTGTCTTAGCGCAACCAGCATCTGGCTAGGCCGAAACCAAACACTGTACAATTTTTGGTTCTACATCACCAATTTCAGCCGCTACCCGATGGAGATGTACAACCGAGGGTGGGGCACACCACTGTACGGTTTTTTCACGTTCGTGATCCCCGTTCTGTTGGTGGTCAACGTTCCCGCCCGATTGCTGGCACAACCGATCAGCCCACGAACCCAAGAAGAATGGATGATGGCCGGATGGGCGCTGGTCGCAACCATGCTAAGTCTGCTGGCCAGCCGCTGGGTCTTTCGACAAGCCCTGCTGAGTTACCGTAGCGCCAGCTCCTAGTATCCCGTCGTTTCACCGCGTGCCCAGCGGGCCGCGCGTCTCTAGCATACGCGCGCGGGGCGTTGCCCACGCGGTTAAACGATTCAGCAGCGGAGCGGACGCAAGCGATGCATCGTCCACCGTCGTTTCACCGCGTGCCCAGCGGGCCGCGCGTCTCTAGCGTGCGCACGCGCACGGGGCGTTGCCCACGCGGCTAAACGATTCAGCAGCGGGACGAACGCAAGCGTTGCATCGACCACCGTCGTTTAGCCGCGTGCCCAGCGGGCCGCGCGTTTCCAACATACGCTCGCGGGGCGTTGCCCACGCGGCTAAACGATTCAGCAGCGGGACGAGACACAAGCGATGCATCGACCACCGTCGTTTAGCCGCGTGCCCAGCGGGCCGCGCGTCTCAACACACGCTCGCGCGCGGGGCGTTGCCCACGCGGTGAAACGATTCAGCAGCGGGACGGACGCAAGCGATGCATCGACCACCGTCGTTTCACCGCGTGCCCAGCGGGCCGCGCGTCTCTAGCATACGCGCGCGGGGGCGTTGCCCACGCGGTTAAACGATTCAGCAGCGGAGCGGACGCATGCGTTGCATCGACCACCGTCGTTTCACCGCGTGCCCAGCGGGCCGCGCGTTTCTAGCACACGCGGGGCGTTGCCCACGCGGTTAAACGACTCAGCAGCGGAACGAACACAAGCGATGCATCGACCACCGTCGTTTAGCCGCGTGCCCAGCGGGCCGCGCGTCTCTAGCGTGCGCACGCGCACGGGGCGTTGCCCACGCGGTTAAACGACTCAGCAGCGGAACGAACACAAGCGATGCATCGACCACCGTCGTTTAGCCGCGTGCCCAGCGGGCCGCGCGTTTCTAACATACGCGCGAGGGGCGTTGCCCACGCGGTTAAACGATTCAGCAGCGGAGCGGACACAAGCGATGCATCGACCACCGTCGTTTAGCCGCGTGCCCAGCGGGCCGCGCGTCTCCAGCACGCGCGCACGGGGCGTTGCCCACGCGGTTAGACGATTTAGCTGCGGGCAGCCGACTTCAGGGTGATTTTTGGACCGCGTCGGCTTTCAACCTTGCTTCGTCCAGCGGCAGCCCGGCTTTGATCCCCGGTCGATCGTGCCCGACTTCGCTAAGCCAGGCGGCTTTCATGATCGATTGTTGTTTGGCCACCTGAGCCAGCAGCGATGCATCCGCCGTCTCTCGCTGCGACAATCCCCATGCGTCCAGAACGGCATCGGCGATCACCTGATGCCCCTCTTTGTTCAGATGGACACCGTCGGATGACATCGCAAATTTCGGATCCACCGCTCGGTTGCCCGCAACGTAGTCCAAGATCGGTTTGCGAAGATCGATGACCATCGCGACTCGATCGGATTGATCCATCAACCATCCGGCATAGGTTTCCATCACGTGGTCATAGTCTTCATAGACCGCCTTGTACCCAAATTCTTTGGCATCAACCGGCACCAATTTTCCGCTGCCGCGTAGTGGTTCGGGGTCGAATGGCGGCGGCGACAGCAGAATCAGTTTCGCACCACTGGCGGCAACCTTATCGATGATTCCTCCAATGCCATTCTTGTAGGCATCCAAACGTCCGTCGCTTAGCGGATGATAAATCCCGTCGTTCATCCCATAACAGGCAACGACCAAATCCGGCTTGATGACGGCCAACGCACGATCGATGCGAGTGTGAACGTCCGGCCGCGGAAACGGATGATCAGGTTCAGTCAGTCCGGAACAGGTCTCACTGGGCAGTGCTAGGTTGATGATCTCTGGCGAATATCCGTTGACCCGCAGCGCCGCGTCGATGTCATCGACGTAGTGGCCGGCATAGGTGATGGAATCCCCCAAGAACAAAATCCGCTTTGCGTTGAACGGAAACGTGGGGGCCTGTGCGGCGACATGGGATCGCACCGAGCCCAAAATCAGCGACACCGCAAAAACAAGCAAGACGCCGGATCGGCTACGCATCACAAGACACTTTCAAACAGAGGAAGGACGAACGGGCACAGCGAGGTCATCCGATCATGCACCGATGCCAGCCAACCAAATCAACAAACCGATGATTAGGCCACAGACACCACACGCGGCAACAAACCCCAAGACTTCTTTGCCCGTGGGCCAAACGAATTCCAAGTCGGTTCCGGGGAACACTTTTCGTGGATTGGAATTGGCCGCATAGGCAGCTTCCAAGCGTGCGTGGTCGGCCACCGGATCGGCCAGCACCGGCGTATTCATCTTGGCGAAGTAACGATCCAGCGCCACAGAATCATCGCGACGGGTGAACAGACTTAGCATGATCAGGACAGCAAAGGGCAGCAACACTCGGGTCGGCAGCCGCAGAGTTTCCAGGGTTGCTTTGGACGCACCGCCCAGATCGATTCCGACCGCGTCGTACAGCAAGAAATCCAAGTTCAATGAGCCGCGACCGACTCGTTGGCCGATTTGGCGTTGGATCAAGACATCGATGTTGCCGTTGCTCGTTTGCGAAACCGTTTCGATTTCCGGTTCACCGACGGGGTCGGATCCGTCAGCCCAATAGATCGGTTTCCCGCCGGTCTGGGTGACAATCGTGATCGGCTGGCCCAGGACAGCGACCGGGGGCGCGGCCCCCAGTGTTGTGGGGTCACCGCCATTGGCACGAATATTTTCACCGGCTTCTAAAAACGCTTCGTGCCGGGCAACGTCCGATTCGGTAGCGGTGCGTTGGACGGTCGTGGTCACGATTTCCGTGGTCGCCGACAACGATGGCCACTGATGCATCGCGGGTGCTAAACGCGGCAGGGCATAGGGCAACACAAAAAAGAACACCAACGAAAACGCCATCGTGCCCCACACCGCGGTGCGGTTGGCTCGCCGCCAATACATGCCAACCCAAAAAGGTGCGGCAAACAAAATCGGCAATTCCATTGCCATCTTGAACTGGCCAAAGACATCCGAAAACCGCATCGCCACCACGGCCGCCCCCACGATGATGATCAGGCCGGTCAACCGCCCGACCAACACGTAACGTTTTTCATCAGCGCCTGGATTGATGTAAGGGGCATAGACGTTCCGGACCACCAATGCCGAAGTCACGATCATGTAGCAGTCGGCCGAGCTCATCATCGCAGCCAACAAGCATGCCAACATCAAACCGACCAAACCTAGATTCAGCGGCCCTAGAATTTCTCGCGCCGCGACACCCCAAACACGATCAGGGTCGGCCGCGATCTCTGCGTTGCCGGCTAGGAGGGCCAAGGCAATCAACGCCGTCAGCGCCCAGCCAACGGTACAAAGCCGTTTCAGGAAGTTGCCCACGACCAAGCCAATCCGAGCCTCGTCTTCGGTCTTGGCGGTACCACCACCGGTGGCGATGAAGTGCGGTTGGACGACGATGCCGACCAAAGCCAAGACGGACAACGACAAGATGTATTGAACGGGAAACTCGCCGCTGCTAGGCCCAGCAAACAAGCTGAAGTAGTCGCCCGAAACACGTTCGTGCATGATCCGAAAACCGTCCATCAGACCGTCTTCGCCGGGACCGCCAAAACGTGCCGCGATCGCCCACAATCCGTACGGGATCAACAACACCGACAACAGAATAATGAACAACCCTTGAATCAGGTCGGTGATGTAGGCGGCCGCCAAACCGCCCAACACCCCGTACAGGATCACGACGACCGCGATGGCCGGAACCAAGGTGTACTTCAGGTCGTACCCGAACCATCCGGTTTCCACACCCAACAGCGGCACGGCAAACTTGGCGACGGCCGAAAACATCGTCGACAGATAGAACATGTAGAACACGATGGCGAACAACGTGTAGGCAGCCCCTAGAGATTTCGACTGATACCGTTCGACGAACCAATCCCCCAGCGTCAGGTGTCGCATGCGTCGGTACCAGACTGCCGTGATCCAATAGACCGGCGTCACGAACAACCACATCAATGCCGACCAAACTCCGCTCAATCCGCTGGTCCACCCCGTGCGGCCGACCGTGACCGGTTCGTGGGCGCCGGTACCGGCGCCGAAGGCGGCGAAGGTTTGCAGCAACTTGCCGAAGCCACGTCCCCCCATGAAATAGTCTTCTTGGTCTTTGACGCCTCGCATCGCCCACAGGCCGATGCCAATCATCACAGCAAAGTAGATCGCAAGAACGAGATAATCGATCAAAGTCATGGAAGGATCGCGAGGCAGGTGGGGAGGGCGGATGTTTTTTTGGGGGGGGAGAACTCGACACTGTAACGAGTTTTGCGAGCCCACAATCTTAGCGTGGCGCCCGCCCGCGTTGGAGCGCCGTCATTCCCACACCGCAGCTTCGCACTCCCAGTGCCTTTGGCATCCAGGTTCCCCCCATCCGATTCGATCGCCAAGAGGGACATGAAACCGATTCGGCGCCTTGTCGAATCATCGAATCGGTACTACTACTAACCTATGCCTACCGACCCCAGCCGCAGCCGTTTTGCACAGTATCGTGACACCGTTCGCCGACGAATCGCGGCGAAGGAACGCCCCAGCGCCAACCCGCACAGCGACCGAAACCCCAAGAAATTGGGCACGCGTGAACGTAAGTTTTGGGAACTTTTCAAGTCATTCCTGGGGCTCGTCAGCGGGCATCGTCGCCAGATCGTTACGGCGCTGTCGTTTTTGACCATCGGAATCGCGTTGCGGTTGATCCCGCCCTTTGGAACCAAACTGGCCATCGACTCGGCACTGTCGACGCCACCGAAACCGCTGCCACCCTGGATCGAAGTGCTGCCGCACCCCGAATCTCAAATGGGTTTGCTGTTTGCGATCGCCGGCGTCGTGGTCGTCGTTACCGGACTGGGCACTGTGGTATCGCTGATCAGCCGCTGGACGGCGACCAAAGCGGTGAACCAAACCCAGGTCGCGATTCGGCGACGCGTGTTCGATCACGCCATCAAGTTGCCGCTGCACCAGGTCTACGACATGAAAAGTGGTGGCGTGGCCAGCCTGATCCGCGAGGACGCCGGCGGTGTTGCCGAGTTGATCTTCAGCATGCTGTACAACCCGTGGCGAGCGATCATCCAGTTCGTCGGCAGCCTGGTCATTCTGATGCTGGTCGACTGGAAACTGATGGTCGGTGGGCTACTGCTGCTGCCGATCGTTTGGGTAACGCACCGCACTTGGATCAATCGAATTCGCCCGCTGTACCGCGACATCCGGAAACAGCGACAGAAGATCGACGCGGGAGCCACCGAAACCTTTGGCGGCATCCGTGTAGTCCGAACCTTTTCCCGCAGCCGAAGTGAATCGTCCCGTTTTGTTCGCGAAGGCGACTTCTTGGTCCGCCAGCAGCTATTCACTTGGTGGTGGACGCGAATCATCGAAACCATTTGGGAAGTGATCATTCCATTGGCATCTACCGGACTGCTGCTGTACGGCGGCTACCAGATCATCGAGGGCGATCTGACGCTGGGGGACCTGATGATGTTTCTGGTTTACCTGACCATGTTGCTAGATCCGTTGGCGACCATCGCGGGCAGCGCCGTGACGTTCCAAAACAATCTTGCCGGACTGGATCGCGTGCTAGATGTGCTAGAGATCGAAGACGAATTGCCGACACTTGGCGAGGCGACCACGCTGAAACGAGCCGAAGTTCGTGGTGCGATCTCGATCCGCAGCGTCAGCTTTGCGTACCCCGATACCAAACCAACGGTGCTTCGCGATGTTTCCTTCGAAGTCGAAGCCGGACAAACCGTGGCGTTGGTCGGCCGCAGCGGAGCCGGAAAAACGACGCTGACCAATCTGATCGCTCGGTTCTATGACCCCACCGCCGGTACGATTTGCTTGGACGGCCAAGACCTGCGTCAGATCGAATTGTCCAGCTATCGCAGCCTGCTTGGAATCGTCGAACAAGACGTGTTCCTGTTTGACGGAACGGTCCGTGACAACATCGCCTATGCTCGCCGACGAGCGACGACGGACGAAGTGATCGCGGCAGCAACCGCCGCCGCGGCCGATGAATTCATCCGCAAGATGCCCGAGGGATACGACACGATCATCGGTGAACGGGGAGTCAAACTGTCCGGTGGCCAGCGCCAGCGATTGGCGATTGCCCGAGCCGTGTTGGCCGACCCCAAAATCTTGATCCTGGACGAAGCGACCAGCAACCTGGATAGCGAAAGCGAGCGGCTGATCCAAGCCAGCCTTGCCGAACTGTTGCAGGACCGCACCGCGTTCGTCATCGCCCACCGTCTCAGCACGATCACCAGCGCCGACAAGATTGTCGTTTTGGAAAACGGCGAATTGGTCGAAATCGGAAACCATGACGAACTGATTCGGCAAGGCGGCTGGTATCGGGACATGGTGATGCTGCAGACCAACACTGCAACCTCCACGGCCCATTGATGGGGGATCCGTCCCGAACAGGACGCTGAAATTCGAAATCCGGCGATCCGTTCGACGCCAGGTTCGGCAGCATCGATGACTCTCGGCTTCCCAGCGAGAATTCGCCCCCGCACATGGGTTGCTGCTATACTGCATGCCCCTCCTGAACCTTCCCACCTTCCTTTGAATGCATCACCGCCCATGAATTCGCGGAACGTTTCCCCCCTGCGTGCCGGTTTGTTGCGTCACTGTTTCTTAGGCTGCATCGGACTCTCGTTAGCCGTGGCAGGCCGTGCGTCCGCCGGCGAACGCGATTGGCCTCAGTGGCGTGGACTTCACCGAGACGGACACGCCGCCCCTCAGCAACTGATGCAGACGTGGCCCGATGATGGCCCCAAGCTGAAGTGGCAGTCCAATGAACTTGGTCGCGGCTACTCCACCGCCGCAGTCGTCGACGGTCGCCTGTACACGCTGGGTTCGGACGAAACCGGTTGCTTTGCGATCTGCCTAGACGCCGCCAGCGGAACGAAGATTTGGAAGACGCCCATTTCGCGGGCCAGCAACGGGGATGACTACAATCACGGTTGGGGCGGAGGCCCGCGCGGCACGCCAACGGTCGATGGTGACCAAATCTTTTGCTTGTCGGATGTCGGCGTCGTGGCCGCGATCGAAAAATCCAGCGGGACCGTTCAGTGGAAGGTCGATCTGGTCGAAACCTACGGCGGGCGAATTCCGGCTTGGGGTTACAGCGAATCGGCACTTGTCGATGGCCAACGGGTCATCGTGACTCCGGGCGAATCCAATTTCATGGTCGGACTGGATCGCAACAGCGGAGAAAAGGTCTGGGCCAGCCAAGCGGTCAACGCACCGGCGCAGTACGTTTCAGCCATCAAAGCCACCGTCGGCAGCAGCACTTTCTATGTCACTGCCAGCAAGCCTGGCATGTACGCGTTCGACGTCGAATCGGGCCGCCAAGCGTTCTCCGATGCATCGACCGGCAACTCGGTCGCTGTGATTCCGACGCCCATCGTACAGGGCAACCAGATCTACCACACCAGCGATTATGGTGCCGGCAATACACTGTTGAACCTGACCGATGCAGGGCAGGGCAGCGTGGATGTCGAAACCGTCTACCACTTGGCTGACAAAACGATGCGGAATCATCACGGCGGCGTGGTGCTGGTCGATGGTGTGATCTATGGGTTCACCAAAGCCAACGGCGGCGTTTGGATGGCCCAAGACCTGCAGTCCGGCGAAACCTTGTGGGAAGAAAAGATCCGACCCAATCGAAGCGGATCGATCGCGTTCGCCGACGGCCGACTGTATTGCTACAACGACGAAGACGGCAGCCTTTTCTTGGTGACTCCTAGCCGCCAAGGCTGGCAACCCAATGGCAAACTTGAATTGCCGCGAAAAACCAGCCTGGAACGAAACAAGGGCGCCATCTGGGCGCATCCGGTGATCGCCGATGGGATGCTGATCATCCGCGACCAGGACTTGGTATTCGCCTACGACATTGCCCGCTAAGGCTTTGTCTCGGGCTCTGCCCCGTTGGAGACGTCGGGGATCGGATCTCGCCGAAGATCCGTCCCTTTTTGGATTCCCGTCATCGTCATCGCCTGCTAAGCGTCCGACCGATGTCGGCTGACTTTAGCGTTGGTAGATCGGCAGGTATCCGCGATCCAACTGCATCATGATCAGGTTGCAGGCGGTCACATAGACCGGATGAATCTGGCCTTCCCAGAACCCGTCAGGACGCTGTTCGCTGACGATCCGATCGTATAGCCGATCGCGGAAAGGTTTCCAAAGTTCGTCGCCTTGGCGATAGACGACTTGGCTGTAGTACAGATAGGTGTAGTGCCAGTGCCCGAACGCACGGGTACCGTCGCTGATGTCGTGGAGCTGGCCCTTGGTGTATTCCAGCATTTCGGGAACATGTTCGCTGTCGTAGTCACCGGCGTTGTAAAGCGCAGCCAATGCGGCGGCGGTGATCGCGGGCCGACTGCTGCCTTTTTGGCGACTGCTATAGCTGATACCACCGTCGGGATTCTTGCAGCCATAGATGTAGTCTTTGGCCGAGTCGATGATTTTGGCGCTGACCGGAATCCCGGCGTTTCGACATCCCCGCAACCCTTGGACTTGGGTGATGGTGGTGGACCCTTCGTCGAAATCGTTGCCTTCCCGAGCCGAAACATATCCCCATCCACCGGCAGCAGTCTGTGCGTTCCCGCTGAACTCCGCAGCCTTGGTCAACACATCCACCAATTCTTCACGGCGGTCCAGCAGTCCCTCTTCGCCCAAAATCTGGGACAGGAACAGCATCGAAAAACCGTGACCGTAGGTATAGCGAGAATCGGTTTGCGGGTCGCCGATCAATCCATTGCCACGAGCCTTGCTGATCAGAAAGTCGGATGCCCGTGCCAGTTCTTTGGCGTAGGGCCCCTGCGTGGTGGTGCTGCCACTGGCGATCATCGCGGTGCCGGCAAGCGACGCCATCGCGGTCGGATAAACCTGCGTGTTCCATTGCCCGCGTGAGGACTGGGTACGGCTGAGCCAATCGAGCCCCTTGGTGATCGAATCGTCCCAACGACCGCGTCGGTCGTCGGATGCTGCCATCGCCGATGATCCCGAGATCCCGGCTACCGATAGCATCGTGGCGGTTCGCAGCCAGTCGCGGCGGTTCTGTGGTAACGTCATCGGATCCTCTAAGGCATGGGGGCGATCGCCCGAAATCGAGTGCCCGTATTCTATCGACCGCCGGCAACGATGCGAACGGCAATCCCGGTATCGCCACCCAAACAAGCGGTTTGCTAGGCGTGGACGCTCGGGTGAAGTCCGCTTTTTCGCTGGCAAACGGGGCAGAAAAACGTACTCCGTTGGCCCTGAACAATCCGCTGGATGTCGCCCGAATCGCAGCGTCGGCAGGGTTTGCCGGCCCGATCGTAGACACGGTGATAGTTTTGGTACCCGCCGGCATCGTTCAAAGCGTTGCGATAGGTCCCGTCACTAAGCGTACTGCCTTCGTGTTGGATGGCTAATTCCAGCACTTCGCCGGTCGCTTGCTGGATCCGCTTCCACTGCGGTTTGGTCAACCGGTCGCAGCGTGCCCGCGGATCGACACCGGCCAGGTACAGAATTTCGGCTGCGTACAAGTTCCCAATGCCCGCCACGGCGGATTGGTCCAACAGGGCAACCTTGATCGGTCGGCGACTAGCACGCAGTTTGGTTTGCAGCTGATCGGCCGTGATCTGCAGCGCATCGACGCCCAACCTGGCATCGACCACCGTGGCAATTTCGTTGGCTCGCAGCAGTCGCACCGTCCCCAACCCGCGGCGGTCCCAGAACAACAGTTGCTCGCTGGGCCCACCCGACAGGGTCACCCGCAGACGCAAGTGATCGGTCGTCGGCGGATCGGCCAACAGCACCAATCCGGTCATGCGCGGCTCGATCACGATCACCTGACCGTCCTCGATCCCGACCATCACCCGCTTGCCTCGGCGGCCGATATCGGTGATCTGTTTCCCCTGCAAACGGCGATCGATCGCATCGATTCGCGGCTTCATCAAAATCGGTCGCCGCAGACAGGGCGGACGTTCGACCGATTCAATGCGGCTACCGACGATCGGCAAGACTCCGCGACGCATCGTTTCGACTTCAGGAAGCTCAGGCACAAGTATTCAGGACGGCTTGAATGGACGGATAGGCGGAGGCAACGCGGGACCTCCTTCGACGCATCCTCACCATACACTCAGCCTGCAATCGAGGGATGCCGGGCCGGACACTTAGTGGGCTGACTTCGAGGAAGTCGGATGCCCCGAAATGCCAAATTTCAAATCGCCCGCTCCGGTAAACCGCGAATGAGGGTGCCGCAGCAATTGACACCACGGCGGACCAACGAATCACAGGAAGCGGGATCCGATTGGCGGGGCGTCGCGTTGACCGAATGTTAAGTCCAAGCGAGAATCGAGGTTCAGTGATTGCAGGTTGCGTTTCGAAGCCATTTCGGCTTGCCCAGCCTAAGATTCGTTTGCCGATCCATTTGCCCTCCGACACGGCCCCCCATCATGACCAACCCCACCGCCCACGCTTCGGCCGCCGTCCCCGACTCTCGCGGACGCTTCGGCGATTTCGGCGGTCGCTTCGTCCCCGAAACCTTGACTCGGGCGCTGGACCAGTTGACCGAGGAATATGACAAAGCCAAAAAAGACCCGGAATTCCAACGTGAATTGAGCGGTCTGCTGAAGACTTTTGTCGGTCGCCCCAGCCCGCTGTACCACGCAAAACGAATGACCGAAGCGGTTGGCGGCGCCCAAATCTGGCTCAAACGCGAAGACCTCAATCACACCGGGGCTCACAAGATCAACAACACCCTGGGCCAGGCACTGCTGACCCTGCGGATGGGAAAGAACCGCGTGATCGCCGAAACCGGCGCCGGCCAGCATGGCGTGGCCAGCGCCACCGCATGCGCCCACTTCGGCCTGCCATGCACCGTTTACATGGGTGCCGAAGACATCCGCCGGCAAAAGCCGAACGTCTTCAGCATGAAGCTGATGGGGGCCAATATCTGCCCGGTCGAAAGTGGATCAAAGACGCTTCGCGATGCGGTCAACGAAGCGATGCGTGACTGGATGTCGTCGGTCGAAAACACGCACTACATCATCGGCAGCGTGATCGGCCCGCACCCGTTCCCGATGATGGTCCGCGATTTCCAAGCGATCATTGGTCGCGAAACTCGCGAACAATGCTGTGACACGTTCGACCGGTTGCCCGATTGTGTTGTTGCCTGTGTTGGCGGCGGATCGAACGCGGCGGGCATGTTCTATCCGTTCATTGAAGACGAGGGCGTCCGGTTGGTGGGTGTCGAAGCAGGCGGTCGCGGCCACCACCCCGGCGACCATGCATCCCCGCTGACTTTCGGCAGCCCCGGCGTGCTGCACGGCAGTTACAGCTATGTGATGCAGGACGAAGACGGGCAAACCTGCGACGTTCATTCCATGAGCGCTGGATTGGACTACCCCGGTGTGGGCCCCGAACACAGCTATTGGAAAGACACCGGCCGAGTCGACTATCTGGAATGCGATGACTCCGCAGCCATGGACGCGTTCGACAAATTGGCACGCAGCGAAGGAATCATCGCGGCCCTAGAATCGTCGCACGCGATCGCTCGGGCCATGACCTTGGCGGCCGATATGTCGCCGAAAGAACACCTGGTCGTTTGCCTGTCCGGACGCGGCGACAAGGACGCGATGGAAATCGCACGCCTGCGCGGCGAAACCTGGTAATCGCCGCCGTCACAGCGGGCTGGATCAGTCCTCGTTCTCGTCTTCTTTCGCGTCCACCTTAGGAATTTCTCGCACCAGCACATCGTCCCCGTCGATCTTGACCTCGAATGAGTCGACTTTGACACGCGGGTTGTCTTCCCAGGTGCCGTCTTTGATGCAAAACCGCCAAGCATGCCAGGGGCAGGTCACGCTGTGATCTTCGACATGCCCTTCGGCCAATGATGCACCCATGTGGGGGCACAGGTCGTCGATCGCGTACCACTGGTCGCCTTTGCGAAATACCGCGACCATCCGTCCATCCACCGGGACCGCTTGGCCTACGTTGTCTTCGAAATCAGCGACTTTTCCGACCACTTCAAATTCACTCACCGTCATCCGTCCTTTGTAAGTTTGCCTTGCATCAAGTGCCGTTTGTCGCACACACTCTAATGTAATCTCGCCAACGACTAACGCCCAGAACGCCATTCGCCCGCGACCTGCCTCCGAGTGCCTGACTAGCCATGATCAACCATTCACGACGAAAACGACTCGAAGCTCGCGTTTGGCCTCACGTCCAAACCCCCGCACAGTATGTCGGCGGCGAACGAAACACGGTCGTCAAAGACCATCGCCAGGTTCGTGGCAAACTGTGTCTGGGGTTCCCCGACGCGTACACGATCGGGATGAGCCACCATGGGCTGCAAGTTCTGTATTCTCTGATGAACCGCCGCGACGACTGGTGTGCGGAGCGAGTTTTCACGCCCTGGCCAGACATGGAATCGCTGCTGCGGAAGCACGACATTCCCCTGTATAGCTTGGAAACATTCACCGCGTTATCCGAATTTGATGTGATCGGGCTGTCGTTGCAGTACGAAATCAGTTCGCCAAACGTGTTGACGATGATCGACCTAGGTGGGATCCCGCTGGAATCCACCGATCGCTGCATCGGCGATCCGCTGCTGTTGGCCGGCGGCCCTTGCTGCCAGAACCCTGAACCCGTGGCCGATTACTTTGACGTCCTGATCATCGGTGACGGCGAACCCACTTTGCCGACGGTTTGCGATCTGTGGATGGACCTCAAAGAAAGCTACCGCCGCAGCGACGGAACCTACGCGACCGGCCAAGAGGGCCGCGACCAACGCACCGAAGCCCTGGCCGTAGTGGCGAAATCCATCGACAGTGCCTACGTCCCGCGTTTCTATGAACCCGAATACGCCAACGACCGGATCGTTGCCCTGCATCGCAACCGGGATGACGTGCCCGAGACGATTGCACCTAGCACGATCAGCGACCTAGACGGAATGCCGCTGCCAACCCAACCGATCGTCCCCTACATCGAATGCGTGCACGATCGGATCGCGGTCGAGATCATGCGGGGCTGTCCACACCTGTGCCGATTCTGTCAAAGCACGGTCATCAAACGACCGCTACGTACCCGCGAAGTCGAAACGATTGTCGACGCCGCTTGGGAAAGTTATCAGAACACCGGGTACAACGAGATCAGCATCCTGTCGCTGTCCAGCAGCGACTATCCGCACTTCGAACATCTGGTCAATCGGATGCACGAAGTTTTCAAACCGCACAATGTCAACATCAGCGTTCCCAGCCTGCGAGTCAACGATCAGTTGCGGACGCTCCCCATCCTGCTTGGCAGCGATCGACGCCGCAGCATGACCTTGGCTCCCGAGGTGGCTCGCGATGACATGCGTGAACAGATCCGCAAAAAGATCAAGAACACGGACCTGATCGAAGGTTGCCGCGTTGCCTTTGCCAACGGATTCGACAGCGTCAAACTGTACTTCATGTGTGGATTGCCGGGGGAACGCCCGGTCGACCTGGAAGGCATCGTCGACTTGGCCGAACAGATCGCCACCGTCGGCAAAGAAGTCAACGGCCGTTTTGCTCGAGTCACCGCCAGCGTGTCGAACTTTGTTCCCAAGGCGCACACGCCTTACCAGTGGAACGGAATGCAGCGACGCGAGTACTTCAAATGGGCACACCAATACATGCGTGCCCGTCGTCGTATCCGCAGCGTCGCGATCAAGTGCCACGACATCGAAACCAGCCTACTGGAAGGCGTGCTCAGCCGTGGTGATCGGCGGATGGGCAAAGCGATTCGGTTGGCGTGGCAGCGCGGTGCCCGCATGGACGGATGGACCGAACATATGGATCCACAGCGTTGGTGGGATGCGATCAGCGACGCCGGTATCGATGCCGACAAACACATCCACGAAAAGTACGAATTGATGGACAAATTGCCCTGGGATCACGTGAACGTGAAGTTCGGGCGTCCGTATTTGGAAAAAGAGCAGGGCAGGGCGACCGTCCAATTGGCCGCGATGGCCAACGCTAAATAGCCGCCCCCCACAGTTCGCCTGCACAGACAGTTCGCCTGCACAGACAGACTGCACGATGCAGCCGACGATCGACCGGGCCGCATCACAAGCGGCCGAGATTCGATTCCCCGGTCCGCCATCCCCCATCGACCATGGCTACAAAGCAGGCGGCACCGGGTCAGCCCCGGCGGGGATCGTAGGGTTCGATGTGGACGTGGACGTCTCGCACCCGTGGCATTTCGATCAACAGATGATCTTTCACATCGTGTCCGATCCGATGGCCTTCGGCAACCGTGATGTGCCCTTCGACCTGCACGTGGATCTCGATGAAATACTCGAGACCACTTTTGCGAACTCTTAGCTTTTCGACGTCTTGGACACCGTCGACTCGCCCGCCGATCTCACGCACCCGATCGACAATCTCGTCCCCGGCTTGCTGGTCCATCAATTCGCGGGCCGTCGACGAAAAGATCCGGATTCCGGTCACGACCAAAAGAACGCAGACGCACACCGCCGCGATCGGGTCGACATACGGCGCCGCGGTACCGACGTAGGGTGCCGAAAATAGCGACACCGCGACGGCGGCAGATGCCCAGGCATCGCTGCGATGGTCCCAGGCGGCTGCCCGCAACGCCGACGAATCCAATCGCTTGGCCACACGCTGCGTGTACCGATAAATGACCTCTTTGACCAACGCACAGATCGCAGCGATCACGCCGGCCGCGGCCGAGGGAACTCGCAGTTCGCCGCCGAAACGCTTCAACGTTTCCAGCCCCAGCAGCCCCGCGCTAAAGGTCACCAACAACGCGACGCACAGCCCCGCGATCGATTCGGCTTTGGTATGGCCATAGGGATGGTCGTCGTCTTCTTCCCGCTGGGCAACGCTAAGGGCACCGCGCACCGCAATCGCACTGGCCACATCGCCGATCGAGTTGACGGAATCCGCGATCAACGCAGCGGACCCCAAAACAATTCCGCCGGCTAGCTTCAAAACCACCAGCACCATGTTGACGCCCAACCCCCAAACGGCCGCCCGACCGGCATCCACGTAGACCCGTTGCCGGACCCTGATCGAGGCTTCGTCGCGGGGGGACTGAATCGACAAATCAGATACTCGTGATCGGAAGGCGGTGATGCCGAGGGGAAGGCGGTGGGGGCAGAGAGTCTAGCAGGCTGCCCCACGATCGGTCATCCGGCGGACCGAATTGTGGCGACGACGTTCCCAAGCCCACTTCGTAACCTAGATTTTACCGCTGTCCAACCTTTGCACGGGATTATTCATGACCTCCGAATCGTCACTTCCAGCATCACCCCCCAAACCGGAATTCGGGCAACCAGTTTGCGGGCATTCGCTATCGTCACAACCGATCACACGCCAACCGATCTCGATCGTCTGGTTCGCGATCACAACGCTACTGGGCGCCTTTCTGGTTTTTCAAGTCCAACCGGTGATCAGCAAGTGTGTGCTGCCCTGGTTCGGTGGAACCCCGGCGGTGTGGACGACCTGCATGCTGTTTTTTCAGATTCTGCTGTTCGGCGGTTACCTGTACGCGCACGTGCTGCGCAGTTGCTTTCGACCGTGGCTGCAAGGTTGCATTCACCTGTCGTTGTTGTGCGCAGCCGCATTCACTCTGCCGATCGAACCCTCCGATGCCTGGAAACCGATGGGCAACGAATCTCCCATCCTGCATCTGCTGTGGATGCTAACGGTGCAAGTCGGACTGCCGTACTTTGTCCTTTCCAGCACCGGCCCGCTGATCCAAGCGTGGCTCAGCTATCAAGACAATTCGGACCGCGTGTATCGCTTGTATGCACTGTCCAATGCCGGATCGTTGGTCGCGCTGCTTAGCTATCCATTCTTGGTCGAACCCGTCTTGTCGGTTTCCAATCAATCGATGGTTTGGTCGCTGATGTTCTGTGGATTTGTGCTGGTGCAAGGCGTCGTCGCGATCGGATTGTTTCGAGTTTCCACGGCACAACAAAAATCCGTTACCGACACGCAAAACGGTTCACAATCAGACACCGGCGGCGAGCGATCCCCCGCCATCGGCTGGCAACGGCGATTGATCTGGATCGCGCTGCCCGCGTTGGCATCAACGATGCTATTGGTGGTCACCAATCACGTTTGCCAGGACGTGGCCGTGATTCCATTCCTGTGGGTGCTGCCGCTAAGTCTGTACCTGGTCAGTTTCATCATCTGTTTCGATTCGCCACAGTGGTACAAACCCAAGTGGATCGCCGCGATGACTTTGATTGCCATTTTGGGCATCCAGGCGAAAACGATGTTGCCGGGATCTTTGCAATTGGTCGTCGAAGTCACGATGTACATGACGATGCTGCTTGGCGTATGCCTGCTGTGCCATGGCGAGGTTGCCGGATCCAAACCCAGCGCATCGGACCTAACCCAATACTACGCGTTGCTATCGGCCGGCGGCGCCGTCGGCGGGCTGATCGTTGCGGTAGCCTGCCCGATGCTGCTGAATACCGCGATCGAATTGCCGTTCATGTTGTCGCTGGTCACGTCGTTGTCGTTCCTGCTGTTCTTCGCCTGTCGTGGTTGGTCGCGGACCGACTATGACTGGTCCGTTGCCTATCGATTGCGTTTTGGTGCGGTCGCGTTGATGGCATTGCCGATGATCAGCATGGCAATGGCCCCCGGCGATGAAACCATCACGTCCAAACGCAACTTCTTTGGCACCTTGGAAGTCCTTCGAGACGATGTTGGCATTCGGCTGGTTCACGGCAGCACGATCCACGGAATGCAGCGGAGCGGCGAAGGCGCCCACGAACCGACCACCTACTACGGACGTCAAAGCGGAATTGGACGTTTGATCGCGGCGATGCAGCAATCCCAACCATCGATGCACATGGGAGTCGTGGGCCTGGGATGTGGCGTGCTGGCATCGTACGGTCGGGAAACCGATCAATTCGACATGATCGAAATCAACCCCGACGTCGTCGAGATCGCAAACCAACACTTTTCGTTTCTATCGCATAGCCCTGCCATCAGCCGGATTCATCTGGGGGACGGCCGGCTGGTGTTGGAACGAATGACTGACCAGCGATTCGACCTGTTGGTGCTAGACGCGTTCAGCAGCGATGCGATCCCCGCCCACCTGCTGACTCGCGAAGCGATCGCACTGTACCGCGACCGGCTTGCCCCCAACGGCGTGTTGGCCATCCACGTATCCAACAACCACCTAGATCTGGTACCGCTGGTCCACCATCTGGCACACGACGCGGGGCTCGAAAGCCGCGCCGTCATCAGCGAGGGCGACGCCCGTCTGTCCACTCAGCACGCCACCTGGATGCTGCTGGGCGATCGAGACGACCCGATCTGGGGTGCCCCCGAACTAGAAACGGGGCAGCCAGCCGACGTCTCCGCATTGGCCGATGCTCCCCTGTGGACCGACCAACGACACAACTTGGTCAGCGTCCTACGGCTTTGGTAACCGGCCGGTAGACCCGGGCCGCGGCGGCGGACGAAACCAACCGTTCGGCCGTGAGATCGCCGGGACTGGGCCGAGGCGGGGCCGATCCGCTAGCATTTGGCCGCCAGGTCGTTTCCAAAAAAAACTTTGGAGCAACGGCATTTATTTTGCTAGCAAGGCAAAAACACGTCAAAGTCCGTTCTGCAGCGTCATTTATTGACCTTGCTTGCTGTTTCACGGCTCTGATACTCTCTGCGGTGTCCCAGGGAGTGATGCTTTTTAGAAAAAGAGCTGGAGGCGTGGTGGTGACGGCGACGATGAGATCATTGTTTCCGCCCGCTTCGCGCTGAAAAGTCTCTTTTCGCTGACGGATTGCATCCTGGGACAAGGATAGCGGCGCTTGTGACCGATGCGGAAACGGTCTAGACGGCAATCAAGCCAGGATGGTTTGATTGGTGCTGACCCGGTCGCCCCTTGCGCTTTCGCATCCATCTTGCACGTTAAGGAAACACGTCCACCCCTGTGGTGGGCGGAAGAAACGTGTGGGTGGAGGTTCCAGTCCCAGATGGGAGCAATTCCACGATGCAGATTTACGGCCCTTTTCGGGTTTCTACGACCCAACAGACCTCCGGCGCCCAACGCACTCCGGCTCAGGCTCCGCCCGCACCGACGGGTAAGCCAACGGCCACCCCGGTGGATCAGTTGGACATTTCCAGCACCAGCGCGGCCGCATCGACAGGCATCAATCGCCTGGACGGCACCAGCCAAGTGGCCGGTGGCGGCGAAATTCGGATCGATCGAGTGGCTGAACTGAGGCGACAGATCGCCGACGGCAGCTACGAGACCCCCGAAAAGATGGATGCCGCCCTCGACCGAATGTTGGACCAGTTCGCCTGATCCGGCGGCCTGCCTAGCGGGACGGCCGACAAGAACCACATTGCCCTGGAAACGTGCTTTTCGTGAAAAGCACGCCGATTTTGGCTCCAGTCCTGTATGCTGGTAACGTTGCCGTTCCATCCGCGTCTCGAGAACTGATGAATCCGCTGTGTCTGCTTCGCCCGAATCCCTGCAACCACTAGACGTCTCGCTCTCACCTCAAGAGCGATTCGAAGAATACCTGCAGACGCGTGGGCTCCGGCAGACAAGCCAGCGGAAATTTTTGATCGACCGCGTTTTTAGCGAACACGACCATTTCGACGCCGACGAATTGATCGACCGGCTGCCGCGTCGTGGGGAAGACAACTATGTCAGCCCTGCGACCGTGTATCGAACGCTACGTGAATTTGTCGATGCGGGGCTGCTGAACAGTTTCCAGTTGGACGGCCGAACGGTCTTTGAACTGGATTATGGCTATCCCCAGCATGACCATCTTTATTGCACCCGTTGTCGCAAGCTGCTGGAATTCCAGAGCGAAACGCTGATGCAGATCCGCGACGATGTGGCAGCCGACCTGGGTTTCCGCGTCGCCAGCCACCGGATGATCATTCAAGGCGTCTGTCGCGAATGCAGCAAGAACCGCCGCAAAAAACGCAAACACGACCTGGTCTAACCGGCCCGCCGTTTTCTCAGCCTACCCATAGGCAGCTAGCCGCGGATTTGTTTCAGGATCGCGGCCATCACCAATTCGTTGGCCTCGAAATCACGGCTTTCGGCCTGCATCTGGATGACGAATTTCCAGTCGTCGATGCGCGCGATCATCAGCCGCGAAACGATGACAAGGTCCAGGTAATAGAACCTGAAATCGACCGTCTGTTCCCCGGGAAGGGCGTCGTCCATTTCGACGGGGTCTACTTCCACCTCGCCGTATTCTTTGGCGATCGCCGCTTGGATGTTTTCGATCAGTTCGTCGTTGGACGCCAATCCTCGCGCCCGTTCGATGCTAAAGAAACCGCCGGTCGGCAGGTCAAAGGTCGTCCCTTCAATGCCTTCGTCGGATGCACGTTCGGCGATCTTCCAGTTGTCGGGATACAAGAACTTCAATCCCAAAGCTTCAAACGTCGCGGGCATGGGTGAACATCAAACCGGGTTTCGGGGCACGGGAATCGCCGGTGAGCAAACACCGGCGTCGATCCACCCATCTTGCCGTCTGGCGCTGAATTTTGGTACCGACCTTGTATCTGTTCCTCTTTTCGGCTGCCCGATGAAACCGCTGCCTCTTCGAATCTGCTTGGCGATTGTCGTGGCGGGGGTATTTTGCCTTCCCGGATGCCGCGCGATCGCAAGATTTGGCGAGAGTCGGCAATCGATCGCCGCTCGCCGACTATCCGGTCAGGGGTTCCAAGCCATCCACCAAGGTCGCTGGGACATCG
Organism: Rubripirellula lacrimiformis; assembly: GCF_007741535.1. Lineage (NCBI taxonomy): Bacteria > Pseudomonadati > Planctomycetota > Planctomycetia > Pirellulales > Pirellulaceae > Rubripirellula > Rubripirellula lacrimiformis. The sequence goes on along the minus strand of NZ_CP036525.1, from coordinate 1,390,895 downwards.
CCGAGTCACTGTTCATCGACGCGCTGCAGGTTTCCAAAGCGGATGACCGGGCCCACTGGGGGTTGGCCGAAGCCTATTGGAATCGTGGCGAACGCGAATTGGCCGTCCAACAGATGGAACAAGCCGTCCGCCTCTCCGCTCGTGATCCCAAGTTCGTCGAACGACTGGGACGCATGTACCTTGACGTTGGGCGTGACGCCGACGCGGACGCCCACAGTGTGTTGGCGTTACAATCCAAGCGAGATTCGCCGGAAGCATGGTGCCTTCGCGGCGACTGCCTTCGCGCCGGCGGAAAGGACGAAGAGGCGCTTGCCGCCTATCATCGCGCTCTGGCTCTGCAGCCCGACTATCCCGAGGTCCAACTGCACGCGGCCGAGATCTACTTGGGCCAACGACGCTACGATCGGCTGTTGGCAACGCTGGACCGATTGCAGGACGGGGTAGGGATCGACGGCGCCCCAGCACAGGTCGATATGTTGCAGGGGATCGCGATGCGAAAACTTGGCCGCACAGACGAAGCCCGCCGCTGCTTTGTCCGCGCGATCCAAAAAAACCCCGACGACGCCGCACCTCACCTAGAGATCGCGTCGTTGGCGATCGAAAGTGGCGACGCAGAACTGGCCCGCCGATCACTGGCTGCCGCCAACCGACTGGGAACGTCGTCGTTGGAACAGATCCAACAGCTCGATCAACTGCAAGACGTTCAACAGCGGATGGCCAGCGAACCAACGCCCACGTCATCGATCCGCTAACGGGCGGTGCTTAGGACTGAGCGTTTCCACCCACAAATGCAGGTTTAAACTTCGCGTGCATACGTCTGTGCAAAGACATCGTGATCGGCCAAGATGGTGCGGCCAAATGATACGAAATGGTTCCAGCCAAGATCAGCTTTCGAAAGACGGCGCGGCATTGGGGGCGATCCATCTGCATTTTTGACGTCACCCATCGGCGCAGCCACAAGAGGTTTCCATGGACTTGCGTGAATCGATACGCAAAATTTCCGATGCGATGAATGCCGCCGTCATTGGCCAGCAAGACGTCGTCGAGCGGATTCTGATTGCATTGTTGGCCGATGGTCACGTGTTGATGGAAGGGCTTCCCGGAACGGCGAAAACTCGCAGCGTGAAGACGTTGTCGAATTTGGTCGAAAGCGACTTCGGCCGGATCCAATTCACGCCCGACCTGTTGCCATCGGACGTGACGGGGTCCGAGATCTATCGCGAGCAAAACGGCACCTTCGAATTTCAGCAGGGCCCGATCTTCGGCAACTTGATTTTGGCCGATGAAATCAACCGGGCGCCGGCGAAGGTCCAGGCGGCTCTGCTAGAGGCGATGGAGGAACGTCAGGTGACCGTCGCGTCACAGACTCACAAGTTGCCCGAATTGTTCTTGGTGTTGGCCACACAGAACCCCATCGAGCAAGAGGGAACGTACCCGCTTCCCGAAGCCCAGATGGACCGATTCCTGCTGTATGTTCGCGTCGACTATCCGGCGGCCGATCACGAGGCTGCGATTCTGCGACTTGTCCGTGGCGAAAAATCAGGACAGCATTCCGACGCGGTCGCGCAAACGTCTCAGGAAGTGATTTTCCAAGCTCGCCAAGAAGTCCATGCGATCCATGTCGCCGAGGCGGCCGAACGGTACATGGTCGACCTGGTGCTGGCCACTCGAAATCCCCAGCAGTACGAAGGCAATTTGCCCAAGTGGATTCGACTGGGATCCAGCCCACGCGGCACATTGGCACTGGATGCCGCCGCGCGTGCCCACGCTTGGTTGGCTGGCCAGGACTTTGTTTCGCCTGACAACATCCGCGCCGTCGCCCCCGCCTGCTTGGCGCACCGGGTGCACCTCACCTACGAAGCGGAAGCCGCAGGCGTGACGCGGTCCGACGTGATCGACGAACTGCTGCAGAACGTGGTTCCCGTTTAAAGGTGCCCGATGAAAGCGCGTGTCACGATTAGCTTTGACGAACTGCTGCTTCTAAAGGCGATGCGCGCGGGTTTTCGTTTCTGCCACGGCAACCGGTCCATTCGCTATTGGCTGGGCGTCATACGTCCCGGCTGCGCGGCCGCGGCTTGGCGTTCGAGGAACTGCGGCAATACCATCCGGGTGACGACATCCGCACGATGGACTGGAAAGCGACCGCCCGACTGCGCAAGCCACACGTTCGTGTCTACAGCGGGGAACGCGAACGACCGGTGCTGATGGTTGTCGATCAAAGAACGCCGATGTTCTTCGGCAGCCAGCGTGTGATGAAGTCAGTAGCCGCCGCAGAGGTTGCCGCCCTCAGCGCGTGGCGTGCCCAAGACGGCGGCGACCGCGTCGGCGGATTGGTGTTCAACGAATCCGGTATCACCGAGGTCCGCCCCCAACGCGGACGAAGCGGTGTACTGAGATTGTTGCACCAGACCGTTCAACTGAATCATCAACTCGCCGATGTTCCAATCACCCGTGTTCCAATCACCCGTGTTCCAATCACCCGTGTTCCAACCGCCGGCGCCAACCAACGTTCCCGCACCAGCCAAGCATCCGCCGTCCTGCCGTCACCCGACACAGCCCGGACATCGAACACAGCCCCGTCACCAGACACCGATCAACCGCCGACCAAAGTGGGGCTCAACGACGTCCTGGAACACGTCGTCCGGATTGCCAAACACGACCACTTGGTCGTCGTGATCAGCGACCTGGATGGTGCGGATTCGCAGACTCAAAAATTGGCAACCAACCTGTCCGCTCACAACGACGTCCTGATCATCGCGGTCTACGATCCACTGGGATACTCACTGTCGGGTTCCCCTGGCATGGTTGCCAGCGACCGTGGGCGAACGTGGCACATCCCGGAATCGGGCGGATTCCCCCAACACTTCGAAGACACATTTCAACGCCGCTTGGACCACTGGAAAACGATCTTCCAATCGCTGCGTGTCCCAGTGCTGCCACTATCAACGCACCTGCCGGCCGCTGAACAAATACGTAACTTGCTAGGCCACCGGCCAGGGTAACGATGGACAATGCCACCAACCTAGATCGGTTGCACGATATCGTTGTTCCGCCCGACGCCAGTTGGTGGCCTCCGGCACCCGGATGGTACTTGGTGTTTGCGGTCATCCTTGTCGCAGTGATGGCAGCCACCTACCGATCCTGGGTTGCGTGGCAGGCCAATGCGTATCGACGTGCTGCCAAGCAGGAACTGGAAAGTGCCCAAACGATAGCCGACATTTCCGAAATCCTGCGACGGACCGCGCTAGCGATCGCCCCACGCAGGGTGGTCGCAGAACTTCACGACACAAGTTGGTCGCAATGGCTGGCCGCCACGTCGCCTGCGGAGTTAACACCATCGATCCGCGAACAGCTGATCGGTGCTATCTATCGACCAACGGGCCAAACCGAGGACATCGAACCGCTTAGGCGGTACGCAGCGGACTGGATTGCGCACCACCGGTTGCCACAACCATCCGGCATCGCCGACAAGGAGGGATGACGGATGCTGACGTTTCACTACGTATGGATTTTTGTACTCCTGCCGTTGCCGTGGATACTGCGCGCGGTGTTGCCGCCGCGGCATCGCAAACAGGTTTCCGTTCAGGTCCCATTCGGTGAAAGATTAGCCGAAGCGATCGCCACCAGCGGAAGCCCCGACGGCGCGTCCCGGTCCACCGGATGGGGAATCCTACCTGGAACGTTGTGGGTTTTGGTTCTGGTGTCGCTCGCGCGGCCGCAATGGATCGAACCACCCATCTCCAAAACTTTACCAACGCGTGACATGCTGCTATTGGTCGATTTATCGGGATCGATGCAGCAACAGGACTTTACCGACAACACGGGGAAAAAGGTCGATCGATTGACGGCCGTCAAACAGGTGCTCGGGGAATTCTTGGTGAAGCGTGAAGGCGACCGCGTCGGGCTGGTCGTGTTCGGAGACGCCGCCTATCTGCAGGCACCCTTTTCGACTGACTTGCAACTCTGTCGCCAATTGCTGGACGAATGCGAGGTCGGCATGGCGGGACCACGCACAGCGATCGGCGATGCCATCGGACTGGGCGTCAACTTATTCGATAGCAGCGACGCGCCGGCCAAGACCATCATCGCACTGACCGATGGCAACGACACGAAAAGCAAAGCCCCACCGATCGAAGCGGCTCGCGTCGCCGCCCAACGCGATATCCACATCCATACCATTGCGATCGGGGATGCGACCACGGTTGGCGAAGACAAACTAGACGAACAAACGCTACGCGACGTCGCCAGCGCGGCAGGTGGATCCTACTTTTTTGCCGCCGACCGTTCGAACCTGATCAAAATCTACGACCAGCTAGACGAGATCGAAACTCGTCAAATCAAAACGATCAGCCTCCGCCCTCGCAAAGACATCTACTACTTGCCGTTATCGCTGGCACTGGCTCTTTCGTTGATTAGCAAACTGATTGCAACCTGCCGGCGACCGAAACCGATGCCACCGGGTCGCAGCAGCGCCACCGTCTACGTCGATCCGGTCACCGGAAAATTGGGGGTGGATTCGTGATCGATGCTCTCAGCGAATTCCATTTCATCCGCCCACTGTGGCTGCTGATGGCTCCGCTTGCGATTCTGTTGTGGTGGGCTTGGCAGCGACTCTCTGATCCGCTGCGGGGGTGGCGCCAGCAGATCGACGGCGACCTACTGGAAGCCCTAATCGTCCGCCAACATACCAGCCGCGACCTAACACCCTACGCGACCCTGGCTGGCTGGATCCTAGCGGTGATTGCGATCGCAGGCCCCAGTTGGATGCTAGAACCCAACCCGTTTGCGAAAGATGCCCAGCCGATTGTCATTGTCTTGAAGGCAGATGACAGCATGCAACAATCCGACCTGTCATCCACCGCGCTGCAACGAGCACAGCGAAAGATCAGCGATTTGGCTCAGGCCCGAAAGGCTGATCCGCTGGGGCTGTACGCGTACGCCGGTTCGGCTCACTTGGTTTTGCCGCCCACCCATGACACCGCGGTGGTCGCACAGATGGCCGCCGAAATCAGCCCTCAGGTGATGCCCGTCGCTGGCGACCGACTGGACCTGGCCATTGCCGCAGCCGGCGATTTGTTGCAACAGCAATCATCCGGCGGGTCCATCCTGGTCGTCGCCGACACGGTGCAAATCGATCCGAAACAGGTCACCGCGGCTTATCGAAAAGTCGGATCCCCGCCGATCCAGTTTCTTGCACTGGGCTTGGAAGAATCGCCCGAAACGAAATTGATCGCTGCGGTCGCCAAAGCCGTTGGCGGTACCGTCCAACCGTGGACGGTCGACGACACCGACATCCAACAGATGATTGAATTCACACAGACCTGGGGGGCCGCAGGGATCGCCGGCGAAAGCGTCCGTTGGCAAGAATCCGGTTATTGGCTGACACCGTTGATCGCCGCAATCGTGGCGATTTCATTTCGGCGAAAAGTGACGACAACCGACGAATCGAATGTACCGGCCGGGAGTGCTCCATGATCCGAATTAGCATGATGATCATTGCGTTGACGTGGGTTGGTTTATGGTCGACACCCAACCAACAAGGCGAGCGATTGATGCGAGCGGAAAAATTTGCCGAGGCCGCCAAGGTCTTTGACGATCCGATGCGTCAGGGAGTTGCCTGGTATCGTGCCGGCGAATTCGACAAGGCGACCCAGGCGTTCGCGAGAAGTTCGTCACCCGATTCGCTATACAACCTCGGCAATTCCTGGCTGATGCTGGGCAAATACGACAAAGCGATCGCAAGCTACCAACATGCGCTGAAACTTCGGCCGGATTGGCAGGAGGCAATCGACAATCGCGACCTCGCCGAAGCACGATCTAAACTGATCGACGGCAAAGGTGGTGACATGGGTGAACAAACCCTGGGAGCTGACAAGATCGTCTTTGACAAAGACAAATCCAAGCAGGGCCAGGACACCAATGTGAATGGCGACCAAGCCAGCACGGATGCATCGGTGCAAGCGGTCTGGTTGCGTCAGGTCCAAACCAATCCCGCCGATTTCCTGCGATCCAAATTTGCGTATCAGCAAGCTCAAAAAGGCGAGGGTGCTGACCAGTGAATACGCCACGGACCCAAATTCACCGCATCGCATCGCGGTCACGGACCATCCTAATTTTGACCGCACTGACCACCGGACTTGTCACCGGAACCCCCATTGGGGTCGCTACTGCTGCGGACGTCGACCGAGTAGTCGTCGATGCACCGGAGACCGAAGCATGGGTCGGCCAACGGATCCCGTTTTTCGTCAAGCTGCGCGGCAAAGGCCCCTTTGCCAACTCGGCTAGTTTTTCGATCCCTCGCATCCCCCGCGCATTGCTGATCAAGATTGGATCGCCGGTGGTTTCATCCGAAGACATCGGAGATGAATCATGGTTCGTTCAAACCCATCAGTTCGCATTGTTCGCACAGGCCGATGGAAAGGTTTCAATCCCCAGCTTCGAAGTTCGATTCACCAATCGGGATGGGTTCACAGGTCCGGAAGTCGACCATGTCGAACAGACCCCCGCGACCGAGTTCAATATCAAACGACCACCCGGCCACGATGAATCCGTCTTCCTGGTAACGACCGCGAAAATGACGGTGACGGAATCTTGGGACCCCCAACCCAATCGATCTTCCGCCGATCTTCCGAAGCCGCCTCCGGTCCATCCAGGGGACGTCTTTCATCGGACCATCACGCAAACGGCCGACCAGATATCCGGGATGGCGTTCGCCCCCGCGTCGAAGAGTGCATCGGAGGGAATCCGTGTCTACACCGATCCGCCGGTGGTCGACGACCAGACCGAACGCGGCCTATTTACCGGAACCCGTCGAGACACGATCACGTACATGATCCAGGACAGCGGAACGCTTTCGATTCCAAAAATGAAATTCATATGGTGGAATCCCACCACCGAAGAATTTGGCTCGCAAACGCTGCCTGCGGTCACCCTTGAAGTCACCCCAACGACTCCGGTCTCAAACCCCGACCAACCTGCACAACGAACGGTTCACTGGTCGTATGGGTGGATCATCGCTGTAGGGATCGCCGCCTTGGCCGGTTGGCAATTCCGCCGCATTGAAAGTTTCCTGCGTGCGTTTTGGAAACGATGCAATCCACCGTCGCGAGTGACCGCCCGCAATCTGGTCGGCGCCTGCAAACGCAACGACGCTGCTGCGGCCGAGGTCGCCTGGATGGCGTGGCAAAACACACAGCCGCCCCATTTCCGTGCACCCAAGGATCTGGCGAACGCGGTCGCATCGCTGCACCAATCGATCTATGGATCTGCGAACAAAGCGGCGTACTGGAAGGGGGATGCGCTGCGTCAAGCCTTCCGCCAACAAGTTGACGCGACCGCCAAGTCATCGGCAGACACACACGACACACTGCCGCCGCTGAATCCGATCGATGCGCAGCCGGTCAGAAGACAACGAATATCCGTCTGATATCGATTGGAAGGATTGGCATCCCTGATGGCCGCCAATTCAGAGGCAGCCAAGGCGTCTGGGTCCGCCGCAGCCGAACGGAAAATCGCTGGTCGGCCAGAAAGATTTCACGGGAATCCTGCGAGCCCCGCAACGTCGTATTTGATGGGAATAAACGGAACCGTCAACCAGTATCTGGGCGTGTGAAACCGGTGAAGGTTATGAAATTGCTCGTTCCGATCCGGATTTGTGACGTAGTGTTTTGAGTGAAAGTCTATGCACGGGTTGAAACTGACGCTATTTCTTTGCGCCGAGCTAATTTATGTCACTACAAAACCTTTCCAGCAGGGATGCTGAATCATCGTTTCCATTTGTGGTCGGCGCCCCAAGCCACGAATCAAACGCTGAATCAACAGACGGCTTCGTTGATCGCCGATCTTCGAGTTCCAACGTTTCCGCTCGCAGCGAGCGTCGTCAATTCGGCAGTGCGCACCTTGGACTATCGGAACAGGGCCGCGAATTGGCTTTGGCAATCGATCAGTACAAAGTCGAACACCATCGTCGCTATTTGACGTGTGACGAGATGCTGCAAGTGATGACCAGCTTGGGATACGCCAAGCTTGGGTCCGACGGCTAATTGCCTAGGACGCGGTCCTAGCAGTATCCTGCCCGCAAAAGATCAGACAGAGAAAACGATGCCTCGGTCATTTGATCAGCGGCTGCAGCAATTGCCGACGCGTGACAACCGCACGCACTTCGTTCTGGTCGTCGTACAACACCGCCACATCGCTGCCCGCATCGTATAGACGCAGCAATATCTTCAGATGGCGATCGCTGACTTTGCCGCGGATCACCGGCCCCAGATCAAGCTGTGGCTGTCGCACGCATAGATCCGCATACCACAGGAATCCAATGATGCGGGTACTGTGTTTGACCAGCACGATGGGATGATTTCGCCGGCGGGCTTGATAGCGAGCCTCGACCACATCGACCGGTGCCGGCACGATCGCCAAGCGATCGACTGGGACACCAAACGAAACAGCATTCTGGTTTCCCACCTCGAACAATCGCTGGGCCAATGACCGTTGACCGGCGGCCAAAATCCCGGCCTCGTGACCGTCGCGAAGGATTTGATCCAGCTCGCCACGCGCCATCGCCAAACGCAGACGGAAGGGTGTCTGCCCCGTGATCGACTGCAGCGCTCGCCCCAACAACCCTAGCAAAATTGACACGGGCGAAAACAACACCGCCGTCCCCAGCAACAACGGACGCGTCGCGGTGATCAGACGATAGGGAGCGTGATAGAACAGATACTTTGGCAACAGTTCACCAAACACAAACACGATCGGGGTCATCAACATCGGCCCGATCAATTCAGCGTTCGAACCGGCACCGAACATCGATGCGACGCCCATCACGATCGCTAGCGAAGTTAAGTAGTTTGCCAGGTTGTTGCCCACCAACGTCGTCGCCACAAACATGGCGGGATGGTTCAACAACCAAATGATCCCCTGGGCGGCTCGCGATCCGCTTAGTCCGTCCAACACCAACCGAGTCCGCGAAACGCGGTACAGCCCGGTTTCACTTCCGCTGAAAAAGGCGCTCAGCAGCAAACCGATCAGAAACAGCAGGCAAGCCAAGATCACGACGTCACCTCGCGATTTCCTGGATAGTCGTGCGCCAACGCTTCGATCCACACACCTTCGTCTTCTTGTTCGATCACCGTCAAATGGAATGCGCCCATCGGTGCGTTGTCACCCAATCTGGGCAATCGCTCATTGAATCGCCCGATGAAACCCGCGACCGTGGTGACGCCTTCCCCGTCGACGTCGATGTTCAAACGTTTGGCCAGCGAGCGAACGCTGACCGACCCCCAAACGCGAAAACGACCGGTCTCAATTTCTTGGATCGACGCTTCGCCCAAAAAATCTTCATCATGGGATGGGGCTAGAACGCGGTGCATGATTTCGTCAATGGAAACCGCCCCCACCAATTCGCCAAACTCATTGACCACCACCGCCACACTGCGGTCTTCTTCGTTCAACTGGTCCAACACTTGGGACACGTAAGCCGACCAGGGAACATAGATCACCGGTTCAGCGACACTCGCCAAATCGTCCATATGACTGGGCCGCAGCATGCGAACACCGACCGCCTGAACGATCATCTCCTGAGCTTCATCCATCACCATCAGGTAACTGCTGCGGAACGGTCCGTCGACAATCGCGTTGCGGTCATGCAGATCATTGCACAGCCACAAACGACTACGCGGACGCATCAGTTCGTTCACTCGGGTTTCGGCGATTTCGACCAACCCTCGCAAAGCCATCCGTTCGCGTTGCAGGAGCGCCGCATCGTCGGTGCCCAATTCGATCGCTCGTTCGATGTCCGTCAAGTCGATCTCTGGCTCGGGTTGGAACGATGGCCAGATCAATCGACTCGCGGCTTGGTTGGTGACCGCGACCAAGGGCAGGGCAGGGCTGACGATTCGGACAGCCAACAACAGCGGCGGCGCTATCCAGGTTGAAATGCGAAGCGGAGCCAGCACGGCCAAGCTCTTCGGCAGCATTTCGCTGAAAAAGATGATCGTCATCAAGGCGGCGATCGTGAACGCGATCGCGACCGAATTGCCACCCTCGGGATCGTGTTCCAACTTGCCACCGACGATCGCTGCGATCGCAAAGTAGGTCATGTTGATCAACAGGTTCCAGAACAACACCGCAGAAAGCAAGCGTTCGGGATCCTCCAACAAAGCGGCGGCAATTCGGCCACCAATGCCGGTACGGTTCAAACTTTTGCGATTGCGTGGCGTCAACGAGAACAGGGCCGCTTCGCTGCCACTGAACAGAGCGCTAAATAGAATCAAGACCGCCATGGCGGCTAGCCAAGGCCAAACCGTAACGATCGCGTTCAAGCTGAATCTCCGGCCGCGCCGCGATCCCGTTCTAACGAAACATCGAATTCGCTAAGCGCCGGAATCATCATCGCCGCCGTCGTGAAGCAGTAACCGACCAACATTGCAAAGAACACGTACAGGTGGTCGGTCTGCAACAGGAACTGAGTGATCGCATAAAACGTCACCAAGGGCAAACCGAAGGATGCCATGAAGATGGCCGACGACGGGTTACGCCACCCCAACGAAGCGAACAACGCCGCACCGCCACCCAAGATCATGACCAAGAATGGTGCCAGTTGCAGCTGGAACGCGCCCCGGAAACTGACCATGATCGTCATGCATACAGCGATCCCGACGCAAAGAAAGAACACGGTCCCCAGACTGGCCAGAGTGGCGCTGCGACCGGCCACATAATTCAGGCCCGAATGAATCCCCAGCATGGCCACGAATACATACAGAACGACCGCGCCCAAGATCAGATACACCATGTTTTCGTATGTTACGACGCCGTTGACGGCCAAGTAGATCACCAGCGCGATCGGCAGCAGGATCATTTCTTTGGCGACGTACATGACGCCCAACAGTTTCCCGAACACGAATTCACCGGGGCTAAGATCCGTCACCAACAACAGGTCGAGGGCTAGCCCATCGCGTTCGCCCGTGACCGATGTGACTGCCAACGCGTTGACCAACACCAAACTGATGACTCCCAACGCGACCAGTGGCAGGGTGACCGATGGCAGCGCGCGACCGATACGTCCGCCCATCTCCATCGCCACACCGCTTTCGATCTGCAGATGCAGAACCGCCGCGGTTAGCAGGAACAGCAGCACAAACGCGATGCGGATCACCAGGACCTTTCGTCCGTAGGCCCAGGTGCGAACTTCTCGCCACAGGATCGGGTTGTCCCAGACCGGGCGAGGCGCACGGACCTTCCAACTGGTGGGGGTCGCATCGGCGGTGCCGACCGCGTCGACGGACTGCGACATTGCTTCGGCCGACGACTCCGGTTCCGGAGCCCGCATTCGGACTTCGCGGGACGGATTCCAGACTCGAACCTTGATCACGCCGATCGTCAGCACAATCAATGACAACGTGCAGGCGACGACGACGAACCCAAGGATTCCGAAAGCGGTTTCGCTGGACAGGCTGGACATCGGGGATGCGGCCGCGGCGAGCGCTCGCGGCGGGCTGATCGCTAGCTTTGCCGACTCGGCCAATCGCGGTAGCGACTCGGAAACGATTTCGCCCAATCCGACGTACATCAGCAGTCCCAGCACGGTCAATGCGATCGCCTGGAACGTTTTCTCCCGCCACATCCCAACCACCGTGCCGACACATCCGGCCAACAAAATACTGGCAGCCGTGACCGCAAAAACGCTGATCACCTGCTGGGGCGATACCCCACCGAGCAGTGGCAGACACAAAAACAGAGGCAAACTGCAGATCAACATCGAAAACGGCGTCAACAGAGTCGCGGCCAACTTTCCGGCCACCACTTCGAAGCCAGACAGCCGGGTTAGCAGCAATAGGATCAATGTTCGTCGGTCTTTTTCCTGGGCCACGCTGCTGGCGGCACCGACCGCGGCAATGCTGGCCAACACCAGCAACTGCAGCGGTGCCAACAAGGTGAACATCCAACCGCCGAATCGAGCGGCATCACCGCTGCCCGATAGTGACCGAGATCCGTCTAGGACCAGATAGCCGGTGCACAGCAGCAGAAACAGCGACAAAACGTACACCGCTCGCACCAAATAGGTCTTTGGCCGTTTGGGAATGACGGTCGCTTCGCGAGAAAAGATCGGTCCGAGCATGTCAAAAAGGTTGCAAAGTGAGCGAAAACTAGAATCGTAAAACGTCAACGAACCGACATCAGAGGGGGGAAGGAGCATTCAAGATGCCCCCGACCGGCCGACCCACCAACGATGCGGACCGGTTCAATCGGACGGATCGTTCGTTCCAGCCTAGCCCCCCATAGACTAGCAAATGGACGCCCTTTCGACAGGTTACACCGCCGGGGAGCCGTAGAACCGTCAAGACCGTTAAAACCACTCAAAACCGTCTATATTCGGCACCTTCACTGCTCTGATCACCAGCGTTACCTCTCCTTACGCAGCGGCGCGCACTAGGGTTTCCATAGCAACATGTTCAAGGCGTCCCGCGGGGCGCAGACGCCTTCCCATCCAACTGCTTCGAACCTGTCTTAATGGTCAGACCATGTCTTTGGGCAAACTTCAAAACACCTTCTTCGAATTCATGGTCGAGGAAGACGCAGCGACCGCTGTCGAGTACGCCGTCATGCTGGCTCTGATCATCGCGGTCTGCATGACCTCCGTTACCTTTCTAGCGGACGCCACACGCGATAGTTTCGATTCGTCGGGTGACGCGATTGCCGGCGCAATTGGCAACTGATCCGGAAGTATCCGCCAAGTTGCGGTTCCAGCGTTTTCCATCGTAATCGACGACCAAGAGACATTGACCAGATGACATCAGAACCGCGTCCAAAGTTTCGGCGTCAACAACTGCTGATTGACCACCACGTGCAGGGTTCTTTGCTGCGTCGAACCGGTCTCTATAGCATCGGATGCACGGTATATTTTGCAGTCATCCTGCTGTTCACCGAATCGATGTCCCGCCAGGACACGACGATCAGCGAGGCGATTTTCCGATGTCTCGACGAATCCATCTATTGGGCGCCGGGCTTGATCTTGCTGACGCCGTTGGTGGCCTACGACATGCTTCGATTGACGAATCGATTCGCAGGCCCAATCTTCCGTCTGCGCCGCGAAATGCAGCGACTAGTGGACGACGAAAGCGAGTCACCACTCAGCTTCCGCGAGGGTGACTATTGGACCGATTTCGCTGACGTGTTCAACGATTTACGACAAGAAGTGATCGAACTACGCGAGCTGAAAATCGATGCCCAGCGCGTTTTGGCCGAGGGTGTTCCATCGAAACAGGTCCGTGAAATGTCCGACGAAGACCGTGCTGCGGAAATCGAATCAGCCCTCAGCACCGATGCGGATGCCGAGGACTTCTTGGCCACCGTCGGCAGCTAAAATCGCCTTCGCGGCGGCACAGCAACCATCGACCGACCCTGATCGGTGCTGCCGGGAAGATATTTCCCCCTTCGATCCGGCCAGACTCACAGCCTAGGCCTGATTCGCCATACTAGCGATCGAAAGTCATAGCCGACTGCCTTCGCTCCCGACTCATGGGCTGACCTTAAGGATGAAAATAGGACTGACCGGCGCCACCGGATTCTTGGGCCGATCGATTTCGAAACACATGTTCGCTGCTGGGCATCAAGTCGTCGCATGGCGGCGTCCGGATACCGAGCGTCCACTTTGGGAATCCCCCAACGACCCGACCAATCCGTCAGCCATCCGGTGGATCGAAGGCCGATTAGGCGACCGTGATGCAGCGGATCAACTGGCCGCCGAAAGCGATGTGATCATCCACGCGGGCCTGAAACGAAGTGGCGCATCGTTCGTCGATGCCCCCGACGATCCCGTGGAGTACTTCCAAAGCAATGTGATTGGATCGCTGCAATTGATCGAGGCGGCTGCCGCTGCAAAGGTCCAAAAATTTGTCTTTGTTTCGTCCGGCACCGTCCACGATCGCATCCTGCCAGGGGATTCGATTGATGAAACACATCCCTTGTGGCCATCGTCTCTGTACGGTGCCTACAAAGCATCGGTTGAAACGATCGTTCATGCCTATGGGTTTTCGGGCAAGCTGAACGTCTGCACTTTGCGTCCGACCGCTATCTACGGAGTCGCTGATCCCGTGGAATCGTCCAAGTGGTATGCGATCATCCGCGACATCGTTGCCGGCCGATCGGTGGACGCTAGCGGAGGCAGCAAGTCGGTGCACGTCGACGACGTTGCCACAGCGATCGACACTCTGATTCAGACCGACGAAACGGTTGCCGGCGAAACCTTTCTGTGCAGCGACCGCCTGATCAGCACTCACGAAGTGGCCACGATTGCCCGTCGACTCTCAGGCAGCGATTCCGCGATCACCGGGACTGCAAAACAATCCAAACACGAGATCGACACAGCCAAGATTCGCCGCTTGGGCGTGACGTTTTCAGGAACGTCGTTGTTGGAGTCCACGATCCAGCAACTGGTCGACCACATTCGCCTCGGCACGTCTCGATGATCTCGGCATCGCCAACACCGGCCCCAGCGACTTGCTAGGTTGCCTAGCGTCCAAACTTCGTCCGCATCCCGCAGAAAAGATCACCGTTCCGTGAAATTTCTTTTTCAATCGATCTCCGAGGGCAGCTGCCTGCTGAACCTCGAAGCGCGCAACATGGAAGAGATCGTCGAGTCGGCGGTGAACTTTCTGGTCCAAACCGGACGACTGCCTGAACAGCAACGGCAGATGGTGTCCGACGGGATCCTACAGCGCGAACGCGCGGTCCCCACCGTGATCGGTCACGCCTGTGCAGTCCCCCATTTCTATGACGAAGCGATTAGCGGATCGTCATTGGTGTTCGTCCGACTTAAGAACGCCGTCAACCTGGGTGCCCCCGACGGCATCGCGACGCGTTACATCTTTTTGATGATCGGGTCGATGGATCAGACGACCCAGCATTTGGATACGCTTTCGTCGATCGCGCGATTGATGTCGGATAACGTTTTCCACTTTGAAACGACCTATGCGACGTCTCAGCAGGACGTGCTGGATGCAATCGAACGGCATATCAATCGCACAGTGTTGGCAGCGCCGCCGCGACCGCGTGAAGTGCCTGCGGGTCTGCGTGCCGGTGGGTGGCCGTTTGCGGGATTGATCTCCGATATCCGTCGTCGGCTGCCACATTACATCGACGATTTCAAATCCGGATTCCAAGTCAAATCGATCGCGTCGATCGTTTTTATGTTCTTTGCCTGTCTGGCACCGGCGGTGACTTTCGGCGGACTGATGGGGCTGGAAACGGGCGGTTCGATCGGCGCCCCCGAGATGCTGATGTCGACGGCGTTCTGTGGGCTCGTTTACGCGTTGTTCGCGGGTCAACCGTTGATCATTTTGGGCGGTATCGGACCGCTGCTGGTCTTCACGATCATCCTGTACGAACTTTGCGGGGACATGGGATATGGCGACCAGTTCCTGGGCGTTTACGGATGGGTCGGTCTATGGACGGCGCTGATGACGATGCTGTTGGCGGTGTTCAACGTCAGCAACATGATGCGATTCTTTACGCGGTTCACCGACGAGATTTTCTCGGTCTTGATGTCGTTGATTTATATCTACAAAGCCATCCAAGCTTTGTTTTTCGAGTTCCGCGCCGACGAAGCGGTGTCGCACGAAAAGGCTCTGTTGGCACTGGTTCTGGCCGTCGGCACTTTCTACATCGCCATGACGCTAGCCAGCATTCGCACCAGCCGCTATCTGCTGCCTTGGATCCGAGAGTTCCTGGCGGACTTTGGGCCTTCGATCGCGTTGGTGTGCATGATCGCAGTCGCGTGGACATTGGGTGACGCGTCGACATTAGAAACATTGACGGTCAGCGGTGGGGACTCACAAGCCGCTAGCGGATCGATCTTCGTAAATTTGGGCGCCGTCCCGACATGGATCAAGTTTGCAGCGGCGTTGCCGGCGGCGTTGGCAACCGTGTTGGTTTTTCTATCGCAGAACATCACCGTCCGATTGCTCAACAGCCCCGAAAACAAGCTGACCAAGGGTGACACGTATCACCTGGACCTAGCGGTTGTCGGCGGGCTGATCGGTTTCTGTTCACTCTTTGGTTGGCCATGGATGGTTGCAGCGACCGTTCGCACGCTAGCTCATATGCGAGCACTAGCATCGGTGGAGGAAGTCGCTAGCGGTGGCGACAAGCGGCAAGAGATCATTCATGTGCAAGAGAACCGAGTGACGGGTGTTGCCATTCATGCGTTGATCGCAGGCACGCTGTTGGCGCTGCCGCTCCTGGAATACGTCCCGATGGCGGCCCTGTACGGGATCTTTTTGTTCATGGGTTTTGCGTCGTTACGTGGCATCCAGTTTATCGAACGACTGGGTTACCTGTTCATGGACTCGGCGCTCTACCCGATCAATCACTACACCCGCCGAGTGCCGACGCGAACCATCCACCTATTCACACTGGTGCAACTGGTCGCCCTCGTCGTGCTGTGCATCGTCAACGTGATCCCGTACGGTCCGATCCAGATCATGTTCCCCGTCTTCATCGTCCTGCTAGTGCCACTGCGATCTCTGCTAAACCGGTTCTTCAAACGCGACCACCTAGCATTCCTAGACGCCGACGAGGTCCCCGCCGAAGAAAACTCACACTGGGTCTAACCGCCCCCCAAAAAGGGACAGGCATTAAGTCCTTCTTCCCCGCCCCCAAAAGGGGACAGGCACCGAGTCTCTCTCCAAGAAAGGGACAGGCAGCAACAAGAAAGGGACAGGCACCTAGTCTCTCTTTCGAGACCAATGGGACATAAGCAAAATTTTCTTGACAGGGTGGGTCGAAATCGTTGACAATCTCAATTGTTGATGCATTTCTTCCCTGGTTCCTCGTCTTGCGGAGTCGATGTGATGCCTCGCCTAGCCCGTGGTAAGGTGATTAATCCACACGAAGTGCAGGTGGTGCATTGCACCCAGCGGTGCGTCCGGCGTGCTTTTTTGTGTGGCGAAGATCCCCTCAGTGGCCAGTCCTATGAGCATCGCCGAGGCTGGATTCGCGACCGCCTAGAGTTATTGGCATCGGTATTTGCGATCGATTGCTTGACGTTTTCGATCATGCACAATCACGTTCACCTTGTGCTTCGAAGTCGGCCCGATATCACGGCAGCCTGGTCGGACGACGAGGTCGCTCGCCGGTGGTTACGTTTGTTCCCCAAACGGCGAGACAAGGATGGTTCGCCTGCTGAGCCAAGCCAGCCCGAACTGGACACGATTCTCAATCAACCGGACGTACTGGCGGAACGACGCCAGCGTCTATCTGACATCAGCTGGTGGATGCGTTGCACGTCCGAAAACATTGCTCGACGCAGCAACGCGGAGGACGATGTCACCGGCCACTTCTGGGAAGGTCGCTTCAAGGCACAAGTTCTACTGGACGAAGCAAGTTTGCTGGCATGCGCCGCCTACGTCGACTTGAACCCTGTCCGAGCAGCCATTGCCGAAACACCGGAGTCCAGCAAATACACCGGCGTCAAGGAACGGATCGATGACTGGAAAGAACAACACGATCGACGCCGACTGAGCATGCATCAGTGGGAACGAAGCCGTCACCGACGTCACAGCGGTTGGATCAGCCCGGTCGAGATCGACGAACGGGTGGATGAACCTGGACCAGACCTGGATGAATCGGGACGCCGGGCTAGCTGCAAGGGGTTCCTGAAAGTGTCAATGCCGCACTATCTAGAACTGCTGGATTGGACGGGCCGCCAACTGCGTGCGGACAAGATCGGCAGCATCCCAAATCATCTGCGACCGATTTTAAAGCGGATCGGCACGGATGCACCCGGATGGTGTGATGCGGTCCGGCGGTTTGGCCGCATCTTCAAACGTGCAGCCGGCACGCCTGATAGCCTCGCTAGCGAGGCATCTCGTCGCGGCCAGGGTTGGCTGTGCGCCCGAGAGAACCCGCTGGGCATCTCTTCGCCCTAAAAGTCTCTCTAAAAAAGCCTCTCTGGCGTCATTGGGGTTCGCTGCTGCGCGGTCGGCAGCAGTGAAAGGTGGTTACGCTATCGAGCCCCTCCCGACGCCTCCAAAAGCGAGAGAAAGAGGCTAAACAACGTCGAAAATCAGGACGCCCCCACTCCCAACGGATTCCAGTTTATGGGTGGCCCTTTTTGAGAGGGAACTTCTGGGAACCGGAAAGTGGGTGGCCCTTTTGGGAGGCGGCCGATTAGGCTTGGTGGCTGTCCCTTTGTTGCCTTTACGCTATCGAGCCCTTCCCGACGCCTCCGCAAGCGAGAGAAAGAGGCTAAACAACGTCGAAAATCAGGACGCCCCCACTCCCAACGGATTCCAGTTTGTGGGTGGCCCTTTTTGAGAGGGAACTTCTGGGAACCGGAAAGTGGGTGGCCCTTTTGGGAGGCGGCCGATTAGGCTTGGTGGCTGTCCCTTTGTTGGTCCCGGCCTGGTGGCTGTCCCTTTGTTGCCTTTGTTGGTCCCTTTGTTGGCGGCGACGAAGTACCCATCCGCCGATCGCCAGTCCGGCGATTGCTAGTCCGGTCGAAGGTTCAGGCACCGCGACGATCGTCAAATTGTCCAAGGCCAGATACTTCGGTGTGTTGACCCCGAAACTGCCGACATCCGACGACGCAAATGAAAGAGCTACTGAACGGGCACTGCCAAGTCCGGTCAAATCTAAGTTCTGCCAGGACGATAAGATAAAGTCCTGGGCGTTGTCCGCGAACCGAAAATCAGCCAACGCTAACTCGACCGTTCCGGTGGACGTACCCGCCTTGTCGACCTGCGAAAATCCTTCGAAGGTGACGGTAAAAAAGTCGGGATCGTTTCCGGTATCGCCGCCAAATTTTTTGGCAAAACCATCGCCGTTTTCCATCGACAATTTCGCATAAGTCGCATTGGTGACATCCGCCGAACGAACCACGGTCATTTCGGGAAGATTGAAGTAAGCACCATTTTCAAAAGCGACAGCATAGGTTTGCCCCCCCACGGTGCCGCCCGATCCATTCGATCCGCCCCCTGCGGCCGATGCATATTGGTTCTCAAAACCAGGAGTCGCTACATCGATAACATTGGAATAGCTCCACCCTTCCCAGTACTCGAAAGCAGTCGATTTCTCATTATTGAAAAACACCTCACCCGCGGTCCAACCTGGGAGAGCAGGTTCACCGTTGTAAAACGAGTCCGGGCTGGTTAGCAGACCTTCGAAGGTGACGGTGTCGGCGGTTGCAGTTGTGGCGAAGGCCAGGCAGGCCATCAGGCACATATGAAATTTCATCGGATCAGTTCTTCTAGAAAGCAAGTGACAGGATGTTTAGAACTCAGACGTCAAGACTTCTCTTCCGGCTCGCGTGATCAACTGGCCCAATAGCACCTCGTCGATCGATTGGTTGAGCAGATGGACGGAACCATCGACGAACAAAACCATCGCGCCGGCCGGATGCAGCGATCGAATTTCGTTATCGCCGATCCAGACGGTTGGATCGTTGATCGGATGCGACTGCACAAACACGTTGCCACCGTTGATCCATTCACTGTCGGGTCCCAACATGTCTTCGCCGGTGGCGATGGTGTTGGAGAGCCCATCGAGGCAATCACGAAACGCGATCACTCGGTCATACAGGAACATGCCATCATCGCTGCGACGGTCGACCATCAATTCCCCATACAGACCGCCATAGCTGGTTTCGCCACGGGGTCCGCCACGCGGGATCGCGGTGGGGCACAAATAGGTCTGGACCGGGGTTGCCGCAGCCACAGCGTTGTCGGGATGGTCAAAGGCAAGATCAAAATCGATCGACTGATACAGTGATTGCTGTTCGACGAACGGCAACAGGAACGCGGACCAGGCCAGATTTTTTTTCGTCATCGGTCCCCGCCAAGGGCGCCATCCCAGGCACCCGATCGGCAGCGATCGATGCATGTTGTGATAGGCGTGCAAAGCCAGTCCGATTTGGTGCTGGTTGTTGCGGCAACTGGTTTGCCGGGCGGATTCACGAGCAAACTGCACCGCTGGCAACAGCAACCCGACCAAAACGCCGATGATTGCGATCACCACCAGAAGTTCGACCAACGTGAATCCGCGTGCCTCTCCGGCAAACTTCGGTCCAGTCATCTAGACACCCCATGCATCAGTCGTCACGGCGCACGCGATCACCCACAGGAATCGACGGATCTCGAAACGCAGCGGATCTGCAAAACGGCAAAATAGGTTGAACGGTACGCAAGCCTGTTCGATGGGCTGGCACCCGCGATCGGGAATTCCAACGACATCGTTCGCCGGCATCATGACGGCTCAGCTCTCGGCACGGACTTCACCCAAGAAAGTCACGTCGCGCCCGATGGTCGGTAGGTCTTCTGACTACTCGATGCCCCGCCATGACTTCGCCTTCTCGCGTCCTTTCCCACAATCTTCGGTGAAGAGCGTGGGCAAGATTCGCAATGGCAATCAGATTGAAGTGGCGGCGAAAAAATACGCAAAACACGCGTTTTCTCCCATCGATTACAGCGGCCGGGCCGTCTCGGAATTGCACCGAAGTTCCCTGTCATGCTTTGGCAAAACACCGAAAGCATCACCGTCCATCGTTGAAGTCGGAATGTATCGACGAGCAGCCGGGGTGTCAAACCATTGATTTTGTCGAATCTGCCGTGCCTTGATTCCTCGAATCCCTCTAAATTCACAGCCGGTTCACTTGCCACTTTGCTTCCGAATGGTCCCCTGTCATGTCCCAGGCCCGTTGCCACATTGTCATTCCTGCTCGTCTCGCATCGACACGGCTGCCCGAAAAGCTGCTTCGCAGGGCGGGCGGCAAATCCGTGCTGCACCATACCTATGACGCGGCGATGCGGTCCCAACGCTGCGACGGCGTGGTCGTCGCCGTCGACGCCCCCCAGATGGCCGAGGAGGTCGAGTCCTTCGGCGGCCGCTGGATCATGACCAGCGTCGACCACACCAGCGGCACTGACCGGATCGCCGAGGTTGCCAGGCAGATGCCGGAGGTCGACGTCTTTGTGAACGTTCAAGGCGATGAACCGGAGATCAGCCCGGCGACGATCGATTCGGTCGCGGGGCTACTGATGGACGACCCGTCGGCTGACATGGCTACCGCGGGCACGCCGATTCGCAGCCTCGACCAACTGAGCACACCGAACTGTGTAAAAATCGTGATGGGCGGCTATCGGGCCGATAGCGATTTGCTGCCCGGCGGGGCGGGGCGGGGCAGGGCGGTGTACTTCAGCCGGGCCGCCGTACCATTTGTTCGCGACTGCGATCCAGCGGACCGCATCCACGACGAGCCGCCGATCTACTGGCACCACCTGGGACTGTACGCCTATCGACGTGAATTCTTGGGCTGGTTCGAATCCCAACCGGCCAGTCTGTTGGAAACCACCGAAAAGCTAGAGCAACTGCGAGCGATCGAGGCAGGCAAAAAAATCCTGGTCACTCGCGTCCCATCGGCGACCGCCGGCATCGACACCGCAGCCGACCTAGAAGCCTTCGCCGCCAGACTGGCGGCCCGCTAGCCACCGATTGGCCACACCGGCCGACGCCGGGTATCCCCCATTCACCGCGCCCCTTGCTGTCTTTCCCTGGTCCTCCACTGCATCATAGGGTTCGACTGCTTCGAAGAATCCAAGGGTTTGCACATCATCGGGTCGGGGACCATCGGACTCGATGGCATCGGACTGGATGGCATCGGACTGGATGGCATCGGCGGCACGGGGCGTGATCCGACCGGTAAGGGGCGACACGGGACCGATTGGCTCGCGTCCTTCCCCCGCCCAGCGGATCACCCAGCGGATCACCCAGCGGATCACCCAGCGGATCACCCGGCGGATCACCCAGCGGATCACCCAGCGGATCACCCGGCCGACAGCCCGCCCCCGACGCATTCCAGCGTGCGGCCAAGCGATTCAGGGGGACGAACCCGAATGGATAGCCCAGAGCAAGTAAAATTCGGGTTTTGCGGGGGGGACCTGCGGCGGATCGAATCAATCCGTCAAAACCTGGGCCGGAAACCCCGTCACAAATCGGACTCGGTTCGCTATGATCTCGTTCCATGACGAAACACATCTTTGTAACCGGCGGCGTGGTCAGTTCTCTCGGCAAGGGGCTAACCAGTGCCTCGATCGGAATGCTGCTTGAACAGCGGGGTTTGCGGGTCCGCATGCAGAAGCTGGATCCGTACATCAACGTCGATCCTGGCACGATGAGCCCCTATCAGCACGGCGAGGTCTACGTCTTAGACGACGGATCCGAAACCGACCTGGACCTGGGCCACTACGAGCGATTCACGTCGGGATTGCTGACGCGAGATTGCAATTACACGACCGGGCAGATCTATCTGTCGGTCATTGAAAAAGAACGCAAAGGCCAGTTCCTGGGCAAAACCGTTCAGGTCATCCCGCACATCACCAATGAAATCAAATCGGTGATCAAGCGGATGGGCGGCGATGACGTCGACGTCGTGATCACCGAAATCGGTGGCACGGTGGGCGACATCGAAAGTCTGCCGTTCCTAGAAGCCATTCGCCAATTTTCGCTGGACATCGGCCGCGAAAACTGCCTGTACATGCACCTGACGTTGGTGCCGTACTTGAAAGCAGCCGACGAACTGAAGACGAAGCCTACCCAGCACAGCGTCGGCCAGCTTCGCGAAATCGGGATCCAGCCAGACATCTTGGTGTGTCGATGCGAGCACTCGATCAGCCGCGACGATCGCGAAAAGATCGCACTGTTCTGCAACGTGCCCGTGGAAGCGGTCATCGAGGAAAAGGACAAGGATTTTTCGATCTACGAAGTTCCGTTGTCGCTGGTCGAAAACAAGATGGACGAACTGATCGTCCAAAAACTTGGACTGCACACGGCTCAGTCACTAGACATTTCGCCGTGGACGGAACTGCTGCACCGACTTCGCAATCCACGTCACGAAATTTCGATCGCTGTGGTCGGCAAGTACGCCGAACACAAGGATGCGTACAAATCGATCTACGAATCGATTGACCACGCCGGGATGCAGCACCAGACGCAGATCCGGATCGGACGCATCCAAAGTTCGGATATCGAACGCGAAGGCGCCGAACGACTGCTTAGCGGTTACCAAGGCATCTTGGTGCCCGGTGGATTTGGGGAACGCGGGATCGAAGGCAAAGTGCAAGCGATCAAGTTCGCTCGCGAACGCGGCATCCCGTTCTTTGGAATCTGCTTGGGCATGCAGTGCGCCGTCATCGAGTACGGGCGTCACGTGATGAACCTGGACGGTGCCCATAGCAGCGAATTCGACAAAGACACCAAGCATCCGGTGATCTGCCTGTTGGACGAACAGCAAAACGTTACACAGATGGGCGGCACGATGCGATTGGGCAGCCAGAGAGCCAAACTGGATCGCCACAGCCGATCCGGAAAAGCCTACGACGCCGACACGGTCGACGAACGACATCGCCATCGGTACGAGTTCAACAATCTGTATCGCCAACAATTCGAAGCGGGCGGTATGCGATTCGCCGGCACCAGCCCCGACGGTGGCTTGGTCGAAATCGTTGAAATCCCCAACCACCCGTGGTTCGTCGCGGTTCAGTTCCACCCGGAATTCAAGAGCAAACCGCTCAAGGCTCACCCCTTGTTTGCAGGATTCATCGAAGCGGCGATCGAACGACAACGAAGCCGGGCCGCCAAAGAAGCCGGGACATCGAACCAGAGCGAACAGCCAGCGTCGGACCGTTCGTCGCAAGAAAACTCGTAAGGCCAGCATTCGCTTCGCCGACACGCAGTGCGTGATCGGCAGCTAGATTGTTTGCCACCAGAGTGCCGTTCGCTGAGACACCGTTCGCTGAGACACCGTTCGCTGAGACACCGTTCGCTAAGACACCGTTCGCTTGGAGATGGGTCACCGGGACACTGGGATATGGGGCTCGATTTCAATCGGGCCCCCCCGTGAACCGTTCCCTGTGCGAACGCGTAGTCCGCGTGAACCGTCGGCGATGCGAACCCAATCGTTGCGAACAACCGGCAACGGCGAACTCGACCGCCGCAGGACAACCACTCTGTGACGCCCCCTGCACGGCGATCACCGCCGCCAATTTCCGTGACCCGCCGGCAGCCACCCGCCGCGGGGCTGCATCGGTGGCAACCCAATTCATTGATCCGCCTTAACTTCCTGGAGACTTTCAGATGACTGAATCCGAGAACAACGAAGAACCGAAGATCATCGTCGACGACGATTGGAAAGAACAAGTCGCGAAGGAAAAGGCTGCGGCCGACGCAAGCGAGCCCGCTGAAGTAGCGGCGCCGCCGGAGACGGAAACGGCAGCCAGAGAGCCGTCTGCTCAAGTTTCCGAACCTGCGACCGACGAAATCCCGCCACCACCACCGGCATCGTTCGAAGTTCTGATTTCGATGCTTTTCACCCAGGCGATGGCGACGCTGGGGCAGTTCCCTGACCCCAACACGGGCCAACCCACGATCAACAAGCCCTATGCTAAACACTACATCGATACGATGGAGATGTTGGGCGTGAAGACCAAGGGCAACCTTTCCGACGACGAAGCAAAGATGCTCTCGGAAGCTCTGCACGCGCTGCGAATGGCCTATGTCAGCGTCAAAGCACCGCCGAAGGCCGACTGACCTTCTGCGCCCCTGTTGCAGACCGTTTCGGCCTGGAGAAAGTAGAATGAACCGACTCCACCGAACCGATATTCGCCTCAAAATCGCCGGACGCATTGCGCCGGTGATGTTTGGGCTATCGCTAAGCTTCTTGGTTGCCCAGGCGATCCTGGTCGTGGTCTGGGTCGACATCCCCAACCTCAGCGAAAACGCACTGACGTCGCTGGACCCCAGCAATCCAGAAACGACGCGATTGCGATCGATGATCACCAACGAAGTGGTCAGTCACCGCATCATCGAACTGGCAGGGCTGATCATGGCGATTTCCTGGCCCGTGGTGATCGCCGAATCAGTCTGGCACTGGACGACCCGACCGTGGACGTCGTCGACCTGGAAATCGCAGGCCTTTGCGTTGCTGATCTGCCTATGCCCATCGCTAAGGATTGGCGCACGAAGCCCGGAAATGAATGGCCGACTGTGGCTGCCCGGGTTGGGATGGCGACAGACCAACCGCCGCCTTCGCGAGCGACTCGAGCGCACCTTCAGCATCCCGATGATCGCAATCGCGATGCTGATTTTGCCTGTTCTGGTGATCGAATTTTTCTTGAAAGCCCAAGTGGCACAGCACACCTGGCTGCGTCTGATCTTGCATGTCGGCACCGGGGTCATCTGGTTTGCATTCGCACTGGAATTCATCCTGATGCTGTCGGTGGCCGACAAGAAACTGGCGTATTGCAAGAAACATTGGATCGACTTGGCGATCATTTCGCTGCCAGTGTTTTCGTTCATGCGAACGCTGCAGTGGATGCGTGCAACCAAGCTGCTGAAACTTCAGCAACTGACGCAACTGGCCCGCGTCTATCGGCTTCGCGGCACCGCCGTCAAAGCGCTGCGGGCACTGACACTATTGGACATGTTCCAACGCTTCCTGCATCGCGATCCCGATCGATCCATCCAAAAACTGCAGCGGCGGCTTTCGGACGTGCAATCCGAAGCCCGCCAGATTCAGCGAAAGATCAAACGGCTGCAAAAACGGTCCGAAGCCACTCTGTCCGCCTTGGCCGACGATAACGAAGAAATCGTGTGACCAAAATCGCGGATCAAAACAACGCAGGTTTGCCCAACGACCGACGCACAATCGCCCACTGGCCGGCGTGCATCATCCAGTGACTATCGGCCGACAAGATGATCGCAGCCGAATTAGGAAAGATGGTTGCGACCGCTTCGGGCGCCGGGTCGGAAAGAGCTTCGTCGCTGATCCCATCCAAGACAGCCAGCAAGCCTTGCCGCTGTTGCTGTTGAACCGACAACAGTGTCGCCTTGTCTTCGAATGCGGACGCATCATCGCTAGCGGCCGCTTCCTTGCTGTACTTATCGGCGAACCCCTCTGGAAGCGATGGCATCGTCACCCCCGGAATCATCTGTCCCAACATGTGCTCTGAAGCGATCAGGTGCCCCCACTGCCAATTGATGTGGTTGGCTCCCTCGACCGGGCGATGCATCAGTTCATCGTCGGTAAGGTCATTCAGATAGGCATTGCAGACGAATTCGGTCGATGCAATCGTTTGGCGAATCAGAGCTTTCGGATCCATATTTCTTTCTCAGGGTCGCAAGTGTGAACGAGGCGCAACCGATCGGCTGCTGGAAAACGCCGTGACGGCAGGCGATTTCCATTAGACCTTATCAGCCCAATAGTGTTCGCTGGTGCTCGGCCACCGAATCGATGATGGCATCCAGATCTTTTGTCGGGGCATAGCCGATGGTGTCGCTGATTCGCGTCAGATCGGGAACACGACGGCGGATGTCCTCGAACGACTCGTCGTAGGCGTCTGAGTACGATTGAAAATCGATCTTCGATTCCGGATTCACTCGCGCGATCACACGCTGTGCCAGTTCCAGGATCGACACTGGCACGTCGCTGCCGATGTTGTACACACGCCCGGCTGCCGACGGCGTATCCACCAATTTGGTGACCGCGCCGATGACATCGCCCACGTGTGCAAAACAGCGGATCTGTTTCCCGTCGTCATGCACGACCAAGGGATCGCCACGCAGCGCTGCGTCCACAAATCGTGGCAGCACCATGCCATAGGCGCCCGTCTGACGCGGGCCGACGACGTTAAAGAACCGCCCCACGACGACCGGCAATTTGTTCTCTTTGTGGAACGCCAGTGCTAAGAATTCATCGATCGCCTTGGACACCCCGTAGCTCCATCGCGGCTTGGTTGTCGAACCGAACACCAAATCGTCCTCTTCGGTCCAAACCTCTTTCGGATTCTTACCGTAGACTTCGCTGGTACTGGCGATGAAGCAGGGCGCAAAGTCACCCCGCGACGCTCGCTCGCCCAAGCGTTTCAGAATCAATTGGGTCGGGTAGATGTTTCGTTCGATGGTTTGGATCGGCTGGCTTGCGATCAGCGCGACACCGACCGCCGCGGCCAAGTGGTAGACGCGGTCCGCCTTATCGACCAACCGCGCCACCAACGCTTCGTCTTCGACAGTGCCTTCGACATAGGTCAGCCCGGGATGATCGATGATGCCACTGAGGTTGGTTGCCCGTCCGGTGGAAAGATCATCGACGACCGTCACACGATGCCCCTGTCCCAGCAGGGACTCGGCAAGGTGAGACCCAATGAATCCGGCGCCGCCGGTGATCAGACAGTGAAGGTTCGACATGTTGCGTCTTGAGTAACTAAGAGGTGGCAAAAAAAACAAAATCGCGATTCGGCAGCCCATAGGCATTTGCGGGAATCCGCTGACCCATCCGATCCGATCGGCGGCCCCGAGTCGATAGGCGGCCCCGAGTCGATAGGCGCGTCGCCCCAGTTTCACCCGGGGACAGGATCCACTTGGGGCCCGCAACCACTGGGGTCCCGTTTCACTCGGGGACCAAGTTCACTCGGATACCAAAATTTACTTCGGCCAAAGAACGGTTCCCACACCGCCAAAACAGGAACAAAAGCCCGACAGTCCCCAGCGTCTAAGCAGCCCCCAACGGGCTGCATCCTGCCGGTGGGAACCCGCAGCGACGGACAGGGCGTCGCAACTAGCCGAATTCACATACCGCTGGAAAAACACCATACGGACCGGCAGCCCAATCGGTTCATGATCCGATCGGCGAAGGTTGGCCAGATAGGCAAAACACGGCAATTGGCGACCTTTTCGGACTAGGCAAGCGGCGCCGTCGAACTATCGAACCATTTGCTAGGCCGCTAGAATACAAAGGCGATGCGGTGGGGAGACCCATTCCAGCGATCGCACGTTGATTCCCTGACGCGGTACGCATGGCTTGCTGCGGTCTGGATTCTTGTCACTGCTATGGTATCGGAGAGAGTTTGTGATCAGGCCGTCAGTCATGCCCCCGGTCGCTGCGATTCCTAGCAAGCAGTGGAACGACGGACGCGACAGCGCCGCATTCGAACCGAAGACGCTTCATTCCCGTGATGGCCGTCGATCGATTGGCGGATCATTCGTGATCCGAGCGGGTTTGGTCGCCATCGCAGCCCTATGGATGATTCCGTCGGCCAACGATGTGATCGCGCAGGATCCATCGCCAAACGGCGCAGCGGATTCCACGACGGCGTCGGACGAGGCGTCGATGGCGGCTTACGCCGACGCGGCAAACTTCCAAACCGGCGGTGCACTGGAACTGGCTATCCAGGGTTGGGATAAGTTCCTGGCTGCCTACCCGAATCATCCGATGGCGTCCAAAGCGGCTCACTATCTAGGGGTCTGCCACATGCAAACGGCGCCGCCGGACTATGCGGCAGCGTCCAAAGCGTTTGCCCAAGCGATTCAGGACAAGACCTACGACCTGCGCGAAGAAAGCTTGGCGAACTACGGTTGGTGCCTGTATGCGTCCGCGGGTGACGGCGCCCAACGCGACATGGATCGGCTGAAACAGTCCTTGGCGACGTTCCAACTGCTACGCAAAGAGTTCCCGAAATCGAGGTTCTCTGATCGTGCGATTTTCTACTGTGGCGAAGCATCCTACGGACTGGGACAAATCCCCCGTGCGATCGCTTATTACGATGAACTGCTAGCCCTTCCGGAGGCCAAAGATTCGCCGCTCCGGTGCGACACACTGTACGCTCGAGGCGTCGCCCAGGAAGAACTGAACCAACCGGAGGATGCGATCTCGTCGTACCAACAGCTGCTTAGCAGTTGCGACCAGGGCGAACTGGTGACCGATGTCCATTTGCGGTTGGGCGACTTGGCAATTCTGCGTGGGGAACACCTCGCCGCAGTGAAGTCGCTGCAGCAAGCGATTGAATCCACCGATTCGCCCGAAGACCAAGCCTACGCGATCTTTCGCCAAGCCTTTGCATTAGCGCAAGCGGACCAGGCAGCCGAGGCCGCCGCGAAATACGAGCAACTGCTAAGCCAATTTCCTGAATCGGAATACGCGGCATCGGCCACCTTAGCGTCGGCCCAAAGCATCTATCGCAGCGGCGACATCGATGAAGCCGCCAAACGTTTCGCGAAAGTACTGCAGCAAACCAACCCTGCTGCGGCTACCGAAGCGAGTCACTGGTTAGCCCGAATCGCGATCGACCAGGGCAAACCGAGCGAAGCGGCAAAGATCGCCCAACAGCAGATCGACAAAGGACTGGAAGGCGATTTCGCGACCGAGGTGCGACTGGACTTGGCTGAATCGCTTTCGATGGACCCGCAAACCATCCAGCAGTCGTTGGAATTGTTCGAACAGGCGTATCGTGAATCGCCGGATGGCAAGTTGGCACCGCGGGCCCTCTACAACGCGGCCTTCTCGGCGTTACAGATCAACCAGCCCAAGAAAGCGATCGAACTGGCGGACGAGTTTGTCCAAAAATTCCCAAACGACATGCTGATTTCGGATGTCCGTTTTGTTGCCGCCGAAGGGCACCTGCAGACCGGCAACACCAAGCAAGCGGCGCAGGCGTACGAGAACCTGATTGCCTCGACTCCCAAAGACAACGTGCAACGCCCCGTTTGGGTTTTGCGTGCGGCGACGACATCCAACGCCTCGGGAACGTATGCCGACACGATTCGGATGTTGCAGACGGAACTGGGATCGTTTCCCCAGCCAGCGCAAAAGGCGGATGCCAACCTGTTGATCGGCCAGGCCGAACTGATGTTGAAACGGCCCGCCGAAGCCGCAATCGCGTTTGCTGCCGCATCCGAGATCGATCCCCAAGGGCCGCGTGCGGCCGAAGCCCGATTGATGGTTGGCCAGGCCCAGATGGCTGCCGGCCAAAGCGATGCGGCGATCGCGACCTGGAAAGAAATGGTCACCGCCGCGCCGGACACACGGATGGCCGACCAAGCGCGTTACAAGCTGGCCCAATCGGCTAGCACCGCCGGCAACCACTCGGACGCCAACACTTACTTTGACCAGATCCTGGGGGCGACACGCGACCCCGGCCTGCTTCCGTACGCCCAATACGGCAAAGCATTCTCGTTGCTTCAGGCGGGCGATTACGAACAGGCGATGAAGGCGGTCAACCAAATGATTGATCGCTATCCCAATCATCCATTGGCCAACGATGCCCTGCTGACTCGCGGGATCGCGCACCGAAACAGCAAGCAGTACAAAGAGGGCAGGGCAGATCTAGAGAAGTACTTGGCCAAACAACCAAGCGGCGTCAACCTTGGACATGCTTTGTACGAACTAGCGCTCATCGACCAAACCGAAAAGCTGCCCGCCCAGGCCGCTAAAAATTTGCAACGTTTGGTTAGTGAAGTTCCCCAGTACCCGTCGATGGACAAAGTGCTTTACGAACTGGGTTGGTCCATGCAAGAAGTTGGCGACGACACCGCCGCAGCCGACCACTTTCGCCAACTGACCGTGGACTACCCGGACAGCCCGTTGGTTGCCGAATCATCCTATTTCCTTGGACAACGTCACTACGTCGAAGGTCAATGGAAGAAGGCTGCCGACCAATTCCTGATTGCTTCGGAACGTGCCGACAGCCCTGAACTTTCCGAAAAAGCACTCTATCGCCTCGGCTGGTCGCATTTCAAAGTCGACGACTTTGATGCTGCTGAAGAAGCGTTTGCCAAACAAGCCCAGCGGCACCCCGATGGCAGGCTTAGCTTTGATGCCTTGATGATGGTTGCGGAATCTAGGTTCAAAGAAGGCGACTACCCAAACGCGTTGGAAGGGTATCGCCAAGCGAAGCAACGGATCCGCAAGAACAACGACACATCGCAATCGGTTCGTGGAAACGCAGAACGCCAAGTCCGCGAGCTGACGTTGTTGCATGGTGGGCAAAGCGCCGCTCAGTTGAAAGATTGGGACGAAGCCATTCAGTGGTACAACGAACTTCGCGAGCGATTCCCTGCGTCGGACTACCTGCCGCAGGTGTTCTACGAATCGGGATTTGCGTATCAACAAAAACAAGAAAATGACCGCGCCCTGAAATTCTATGGCGAAGTCGCGGAAAACTATCGCAGCGAACTAGCCGCTAGGGCTCGCTTCATGATGGGCGAAATCCATTTTGCGGATCGCAAGTTCGATCAAGCGATTCCCGAGTTCCAGCGAGTGATGTTTGGGTTCGGCGCCCAGAAGGCTCCCGCATCGATCAAGAACTGGCAGGCCAAAAGCGGCTTCGAAGCCGGTCGCTGCAGCGAACTGCTGATACAGTCAGCACAGACCCAGGCGGCGAAACAGAAGGCAACAAAACTGGCCGAAGGATTCTACCAGTACGTCGCCGAAAACCACCCTCAACACGAACTCGCCGAAAAATCGAGCCAGCGGCTAGAGGCCTTAACCAAGTGATGCGATCTAAGACCGAAACCCATCGCTTTTGCCGCCCGACTAGCTGGACCGTCCTGGTTACAGCTGGCGTCGTCGTCGTGATGATGGCTGCGAATGCGACAGTGTCCGTGGCACAAAACGGTGGCCCGACCGGCCCGGTGATTCGTGACCCTCGGTCGATCGATGCCAACGTGCCCATCGATGCGTCAGAGATCCAATCGATCATGACAGATCAACCCGACCCGACACCGCCCGGTGCGGCACCGTCGGGAATCGATCTGCTGACGCTGATCTCCCGCGGGGGCGCTTTCATGATTCCGATCGGGATCATGAGTTTCTTGGTGGTCGCTTTGGCAGTGGAACGGTTTGCCAGTCTGCGCCGTCGCCGGATCATCCCGATGAAGCTGCGGAAACAGTTGGCGGCCATGTTGGATCCGATTTCAAAATTTGATCCGACCGCCGCCTACCACGCATGCATCGAATCGCCATCGCCGGCGAGCCGGGTCATCATGGCAATGCTGCGGCGCACCGGCCAACCGTTGGCGGACATCGAGCGTGCGGCTAGCGAGACCATCGAACGCGAAGCTGACCACCAGGCATCGCCGATTCGATGGCTGACGCTAGCTGCTGCTGCGACGCCGCTAATGGGATTGCTAGGAACGGTGTGGGGAATGATCGTGGCATTTCATGAATCCACCACATTGACCGCCGACCGAAGCCGTAGCGAGCAACTTTCCGAAGGGATCTACACCGCCCTGGTGACGACGTTGGCCGGGTTGGTGGTGGCGATTCCCGCGGCCATGTTGGCACTGTATTTGGAAAACCGACTGATCAAACTGTTCCACCGCATTGAACAATTGTCATTCGATGTCGCGCCCGGATTGGCCCGATTCACTGGACGACGCCAAATGAATTCGGATGGGACTCTGCGAATGCACGACACCCTGAACGAGGCCCCACCGGCTCCACCACTGCCCAAACAAACCGGCAAGTCTCGCGACCAAGCCAAGACGGGTTGATGCATGGCTGTAAAAATCAAGCGATCCTCCGTCGCCAGCACGCTTAGCCTGACCCCACTGATCGATGTGGTCTTTTTGTTGCTGATTTTTTTCCTGGTGACCAGCGAATTCGAGGACGAAGAACGGCGACTGGACATCGTTTTGCCGTCGGCAACCAGCGCGGTGCCGATGACTGGCAAACCACGGGAAGTCATCGTTGACATTGACGCCACAGGTACGTTTTATGTTGGCGGGCAAGCCACCACATTGGATGAACTGAGGGGGGTCCTGGAAACCGCGGTCGCCAACAATCCCACCAACCAATCCGTCGTGATTCGGGCGGACCGGGAAACGTCATTCCAACCCGTGGTCAGCGTGATGGATGCCTGCAACCGAACCGGCGTCAGCGACTATGCCGTGACGACCCAAGAGGGCCCGGGCACTTAGAAATCGCATTCCTTGGGACAACAGTTTTTCGTGACCTCTGACGCTTACTCCTCTGAATCCGCCGACAACACTTCCGACCGGATGTGGCCGTTGGACCTGTCGATTGCGGTGCTGGCGTCCGTCGTGACGTACCTGATCGCGACGCAGTTGTCGTTCGATGACGCACGGTGGCAATGGAATGCCCGGACCTACATCGTTGCGGTGCCCCTGACCGCGTTTGGGTTGGATGTTGTGGTGCGAAGATTCGCATCCAAGTACGTCCAGAAATCGCTGCAACTGGGCTTCCTGATGAGCGTCCTGGTGCACTTGGTCCTGTTGATGTTGGCCATCAACGTCATCATTTTCAGCCACTATTTCCCGGACGCATTTACCGGGGTCAAACCAGAACGTCTTCCCGTCAAGCGTACCGTCCCCGAGTACCTGTTCAAGAAACCGGACCAACGATCGACTCAGCCCGACTGGTCCCAACCTGCCGAAACAGAAACAGCGTCGCCTGTCACACCGCGCCAGCAACGTCAGCTTCCACCGGTCGCCCATACCGCGCCGCAGCTAGAGATGCCGATGCCGCGCGATCCCATCGCACGGCCGAGCCGAGACCACTTGATCAAACGCGAAGACCTGTCCGAGTCATTGCCACAACCCAGCGATGCACCAGCCAAACTGGCGCGGCGGCAAGCCGCATTCTCGGATTCCATGCCCACGTCCGAACGACCGCCCGTGGCACCCGACGTCGCCGTGACTGCGAACGTGCAAGAACGTCTGGTCGATCGCCCCACCGATCATTCACGCAACTCGGCGAAGTCGCCCAATCAGTTCCAACTGCCGTCGCCAGACACGGTTAGCACCAATGCAAACCGCGAACCGTCACGCGCCGGATCGCGGCAGCGCAGCGAGGCGATGCCGATGGTCGGTGACGCAGGCCTGCAGCGAACGCGCCGCGACCCATCCACGGCTCAGCGGCCGAAACCGGCGGGTTCAGCGCCGGCGCCGCCGGCCGTTGCGATCGCACGGCTAACCCCCGACGCGGATCGCATGATGACACCGATCGAAACACCGATGTCACGGGACAACAAGTCCACCGGTGCCGTTCTTTCGTTGGGCGATGCACCAGGCGCCCAACAAAGTGATTCACGTTCGGCTGATCTATCATCGGGCGATCGAACCAGCCGCAATCCGACCGCGGCAGCCGGATCCCCCGAGATCACCGCTGGTCGCGAGATGCGCGTCCCGGGCCGAGCCAATCGAACGTCCGCCGGAATGGGCTTTTCACCGGCCGGCCCACCCACCGCCAGCGGCGAATCGGTTGCCACCGCCGCCAATCCAAGTTCGGCTAGTTCAGAGATCGCCGAGCGACCGTTGGCTTCGTCGCCCACACGCCCATCGGTTTCCCCCGACGTATCGTCATTGGCCGTTTTGTCGATGGCCGGCCCCAACTTCGATCTTCCAATGGAAACCGGTCCCATCGGGTTAGCAGATCTTCCCAATCGCAACACAGGCGTTGTGCCGTCGATCGAACCACCCGAAATTGCAGCGATGGATTTGACGACCGGCACACGACGTCGACGCGATGTGGGCGGGCCCATCACACCCTTTGGAAACAAAGTCGCTGCGGTGGAATCGTTCAGCCGACGTGTGATGCGAACCGAAGGCGGCGCCAGCCCCACGCCGGCCGGAATGGTCGGACCTGCCACCGAAGAAGCAATCGAAAAAGGATTGGCGTTCCTGTCTCGCATCCAAAACGAAGACGGAAGTTGGTCGCTGCAAGGACATGGAACCGATGTGGTTCTGCGCAGCGATACCGCCGCGACCGGACTGTGCCTGCTTGCATTCCAAGGTGCCGGCTACACCCACCGCGAACACCAGTACGCCGACTCGGTCAGCCGTGGCCTGAAATTCCTGATCGACAATCAACGCACCAATGGTGATCTGTATCGATCCGAAGACCCGCTTAGCAACCGCAATGTCGCGTTCTATTCGCATGGCATTGCCGCGTTGGCGCTTTGCGAAGCCTATGGAATGACGCAAGACGAATCGCTCCGCGAACCCGCCCAGATGTGCCTCGACTACATCGCGGCGACTCAGCACCTTAGCCGTGGTGGTTGGCGCTATTCGCCGCAAGTCAGTTCCGACACCAGCGTCACCGGATGGATGATGATGGCGCTCAAAAGCGGCCAATTGTCTGGTTTGGAGGTATCACCGAAAACCTATGATGGAATCGAAACCTGGCTGGACATGGCACAAAGCCCCGATCGGGATGATCGCTATCGGTACAACCCGTTCGCTCCCGACACGCCAACCCAGCGCCATGGCCGATTCGCCACGCCAACGATGACAGCGGTTGGCATGCTGATGCGGATGTACGCCGGTTGGCAACGAGACACCCCGGCGATGCGGTCGGCTGCGGATTACCTGCTGGAATACCCACCGCAAATGGGCACCGCTGTGTCACCGCAGCGGGACGCCTATTACTGGTACTACGCAACCCAAGTGATGTTCCATATGGGCGGCAGCCACTGGGAACGTTGGAACCAATCGCTGAACCCGGTCCTGCTAAAGAGCCAACTGGACGACGGCCCCGCCATCGGCAGTTGGGACCCGGTCAGTCCCGTGCCGGATCGATGGAGCGTTCACGCTGGCCGCCTGTACGTGACGACGATGAACTTATTGAACTTAGAAGTGTATTACCGGCACCTACCGATCTACGAAGACACTGCGGAATAGCCAGGCATGGTGGTCCCGTGTTTCGCATCGACCAACGCAGATCACGGCTAAAGGATCCGTCGCGGTGGCACGACCAGGTTGGCCATCAACAGCCCGCCGACGATCGACAGACCAACAACCAACATGGCGAAGCCAAACTGGATCCCTTCGATCGTTTGTTGATCCGACAACGCCGCTAGCGAACGATAGCCAAGCGATCCAGGCACCAGGATCAGCATACTAGGAGTCAGCGCCACCATGGCTGGTCGGTCGGCGATTCGGGCATACAGATTGCTGCCACAGCCGACCGCCAACGATGCCAGAAACGAAGCAATTTCGGCGCCCCAGATCGGTGCCACCGTCCAACTGGTCGCGACCCCACAGATCGATACCGCGGCGATGATGGGCCATTGCCGGTACCCAGCGCGAAACACGATTGCAAATGCGATAGGCGACACCGCCAACGCAATCCAGGACCACCACAATGGAACCGGAATGTGCGGGTCCGGGATCCATCGCCATCCACCCGCCACCCGCCAGACCAGCGCGACCCCCACGAACATCGTCGCAAGCGAAACGAGCGCCCCGGCCAACCGCGCCACGCCAGCCGACAGGTGCCCGACCGCCAA
Source organism: Rubripirellula lacrimiformis (assembly GCF_007741535.1). NCBI lineage: Bacteria > Pseudomonadati > Planctomycetota > Planctomycetia > Pirellulales > Pirellulaceae > Rubripirellula > Rubripirellula lacrimiformis. The sequence continues at coordinate 1,354,827 of NZ_CP036525.1, read as the reverse complement.
TTCGGTCAAACCGATCGTGACACGCAAACCGGGAATCAGAACGATCAGCCCCGCCAAGGCGACCAACCGATCGTCCATCGGCCACAGGAAATGAGCGGCCATCAATCCCGTCACCGCCGCAACCATCCCAGAGACAGGTTCCAACAACCCAGGTTCCAGTTGCCACCGTCGATGAATCGATTCGAGGGCAACAACAAACAATCCAACCACGCCCGACATGACAATTTCGTCAGCGGACCCTTGAAAGAAAACGGCGACCACCATGCAGGCAACCGAATTGGCCAACCCGTAGACCCACCCTGCAAACTGACTAGCGGCTTCGTCGATCCGAACCATTTCCTTGCGGGCCCTGTCGATTGACACCGTCCCGGCTTCGACCTTCGTCAACAGATCGTCCAACGAAATCAACTTGTCGACATCCACTTGGCCTGAGTCCGCGCGACGCACGACCGTGCATTCCGATTCGTCGTCTTCCAACGAGATCACCAGCGCCGTCGGCGTGTACAGGAACACGCTGGTGATGCCCATCGAAGTCGCGACCTTCCACATCGATCGCTCCAATCGATGCGATGGGGTGCCGTACCGGTGCAGCACCATGGCGGCTTCGATCAGGAACAGGAAACGTTTATTTTTGATCGTCAAAGTTCACCTTTGCCCACAAATTCACAGACACGCACGCCGATCGTGCCCACGGCCAGCGGGCGTCAAGCAAGGTTCAAACGCGAAAATCGACGATCGCCCAAACGCTGCTAAAAATTCTCCGCGACTAGGATCGGCAACCACGCGGGACGTGACACACTAAGCCAGCTACGCAATTCCGCCAATCCTAGACGCTCGCGGACAAACCAACTTTGCTAGGCAAACTGCCGTGGCTGAGAATGCCGATGGCAACGCGATTTGCGCCCCGATCCTAGCGACGTCGACCGGAGATCTCCCGAACGTCAACCTGAGTGATCGGCGGTGAGATCAAAATCGCACTTGTTTCAGATCAACCGGATGATCGAGCGTGGTCATCTAACCTGGCGAATCGTGATTGCAGTCGACGATCGGACAGTCGGCACGTTTTTCAAACACGGAAACGGGGTCCATCGATACCGGACCTTCCACTTCGATCCGGAAATTCACTGGGCCAGAAATTCACTTGGCCAGAAATTCACTGGGCCAGACATTCACTGGGCCGGATTCGACGAACGGGCGTAACCTGTTCAGGCCACGCTGGGAACCTATCCCGATGCAGGTCTGCAGACTGGACCGCATGCAGACCAGAAACCATCGCAAACGGCATCCATTTGCCAGGCAATTTCCGTAGGATCCCCGCCCGGGCAATCGAGAAGGATAGCTTCGACGGGGAAAGAAACAGCTTGATGAATCGAAGGCCCGCTTCGATCCACCAATCCACCGAGCCCTTTTGGGCGGTACGGATGCTGTTGCCAGCGACAGACAACTAGACTCGGTCGATATACTTGTTGACCAAGTTTTCGAGCATCTCTTGACGTCCACTGACGTTCGGCGAGACCTCGCCCTTTTCTAGCATGTAGGTTTCCAGATCGGCCAAGCCAACCGAACCGGCTTCGATCTTGGCACCGATGCCTTCATCAAACGACGAGTATCGCTTGCTGATGAACCCGTCGATTGCGTTGTCCGCACGAATCGCCGCGGCAATCTTCAAGCCCTTCGCATAGGCATCCATGCTGCCGATATGAGCGTAGAAAAGATCGATTGGTTCGAACGATTCACGACGCACCTTCGCATCGAAGTTCACGCCGCCGCTGCCCAAACCGCCATGCTTTAGGATGTAGTACATCGTTTGCGTGGTCAGGTAATAGTCGGTTCCAAACTGGTCGGTGTCCCAGCCCAGCAACATGTCGCCGGTGTTGGCATCGATACTGCCCAATGCGTTTTGCATTCCGGCATAATCGATTTCGTGCATCATCGTGTGCCCGGCCAACGTCGCATGGTTGGTTTCCAGGTTCAATTTGAAGTGGTTTTCCAGTCCGTAGGACCGCAGGAAGTTCATGCACGCGGCGGCGTCACTGTCGTACTGGTGCTTGGTCGGTTCTTTCGGTTTGGGTTCGATCAAGAATTGGCCGGTGAAGCCAATCTGCTTGGCGTAATCCACCGCCATGTGGAAGAACTTGCCCAAGTGGTCTAGTTCTCGTTTCATGTCGGTGTTGTAAAGGTTTTGGTAGCCTTCGCGGCCGCCCCAGAAGACGTAGTTTTCGCCTCCCAAACGGTGCGTTACTTCCATCGCCTTTTTGACTTGTGCGCCGGCATAGGCGAACACATCGGCGTTGCAGGTCGTGGCAGCCCCGTGCATAAAGCGGGGATTGGAGAACATGTTGGCCGTGCCCCACAACAGTTTGACACCGCTGCGTTTTTGTTCTTCTTCCAAGACGTCGGCGACGGCGTCAAAGATCTTGTTGGATTCCGCCAATGACGAACCTTCGGGTGCAACGTCCCGGTCATGGAAGGCGTAGTAGGGTGCCTGCAGCTTTTCAAACAACTCGAATGCAACGCGAGCCCGGTTCTGAGCATTTTCAACCGAATCGGTGCCGTCATCCCAAGGACGCACGGCTGTTCCTGGACCGAACGGATCCGCTCCGGTACCACGGAATGTGTGCCAATAGACGATGGAGAATCGAAGGTGTTCCTTCATCGATTTCCCCTCGATCATTTCATCGGGGTTGTACCAACGAAATGCCAGCGGATTGTCGCTTTGGGGACCTTCGTATTGGATCTGGGGAATATCAGAAAAGGCACTCATCAGACGATTCCATCTAAGCAAGAGAAGCACAATAAGGTGTTAAAGAAGGACCTTAGTATCGACAGCTTCACGATCGGCGACAACCCGCCGTGCGTGCCCCGTTTCACGATGCCGCGCTACCGTTCCGACTTGGACGACGTGAACTTCAACAGCAACCAATCGCCCAAGCGGGGAAACGCGTGTCCGACGGCGATCAAAGGCCGCAAATAGCCTGGCATGACGACGTCTGGCTTCCGATTCTGGATGCATCGAACCACGGCCTGAGCCACTTTTTCCGGCGGCAGACCTTTCAGGCGTGCACCGCCGCCCGGCTGGGCCGCTTGGCTAGGCAGACGATCGTCCAACTGTTGTTGGTAACGTGCCCCCGCGTCGTCGCGGCGGATGGGTCCGGGGCTCACCAACGCAACATGAACGCCCCGCGACTTCAATTCCAGACGCAATTGGCCGGTCAATCCGGCCAACCCATGCTTGGCGATCGCATAGCCGCCGATGTAACGAGCGCCCACCTTGGACGCCAATGATCCGATGTTGACGATGACACCACCGGATGATTCAAGTGCAGGAATCGCCGCCTGAGAACACAACAAGGCGGTCACGACGTTCCGGCGCCATAAGTCCTGCAAACGATCGGTCGAAAGATTTTCGATCAACCCGCGGTCACTGGCGCCGACCGTGTTGATCAATGCATCCAGGCGGCCAAATCGATCCTGAACTCGCCGAAAAAGTGCGGCGACCTGGTCCGCGTCACCCACATCGGCGATCTCGGCGACCAGCATCGATTCGGCGGACACCTGACCGAGGCCAGGTTGGCCCGAATCGGTCGGCGTGGCCCCGGTCCCAACCACGGTGCCCATCAACGAAATCAAATGCCGGCTAGCCTGATCCAAACGATCGGCGTCGCGACCCACGATCACAACGCGGTATCGGTTTCTTAACAGCGCGGCGGCGATGTAGGTTCCCAGTCCTGCCGAACCTCCGGTAACGATCGCCAGCGGAACGGATTCTGATTTCATCAAGGATCGTCAGTGATGTGGATACATGCGTCCCCAAGGGGGCAGGGCAGGGCGGGCTGGTTTGTCGACACCAGGTGTAGCGGGGCTGGTGATCGGTGCTCCGATCACTCGATCGCTAGCGTGACTTCCCCGGACAATCGCGGATCGGTGATCTGGTCATTTGCATTCAACCGGATCACCAATCGGTTGGCGGAAAGCACCCAATCGGTGATATCGATCCGCAATTGTAGCGAGTCCACGTCGGATACAAGCGACCGATCGTTCAAGTGCACGTCCACTAACTCGCCTTCCCAACCATCGATGCGCAGATAAACGCGGACGGTTGCATCCAAACCGGTGGGCGAATTGAACCGCCGCTCGTAATCCACCACGCCAACGCTCTCGTCGTCTCTGGTGACATCGAAGTCGTGCGGTGGCTCGGGGACATCCACCCGCAACACAATGCCATCGGCGGCCGTTTTCTGCCAAGGCTTTCGCAATCGAATCACGTGCATGGTGTCGTCGATCAACCGAGGATCCAGGATAAAAAGAAAACCCCGGGCCGGCGGAGAGTGAATCCAACCGGGCCCGGGGTCATTGTTTTATCAGGAAATGCTGTATCAGGGACGTCTGCCGCAAAATCTGCGACACCCCATCGTCTGTTACATGTCCGCCATGGCGCGGTCGATCGCACTGCGGAAGTTCGAAAATTCTTCGCTAATCGCTTCGTTCGACGATGGGACGAAATCGAAATCGTCTAGGCCGCCAAAGAATTGAACTCCGCGACCGTCAGGGGTGACGACAAAGTATTCGGCTGACAAACGTGCCACCGAAGGTGTCGACTCGCCTTCTTCGACGATGACCAGCAAGGCGGTGTCACCAGAGTCCGACAGGACGAATTCCGCGGATTCCACACCGTCGTAGCCAGCGCCAAGAATCAAGAACTCTTGTCCGCCAAGTCCGTCCAGGGATGCCAAGCCACCTTCGCGTCCCCCCTGGCTGATTTCAGCGATGTTTTGGTGAGTTCGCAGATAGCTGGATGCCAAGATGTCGGAATTTTCGATCGCCGAACCCTGGGTTCCCAGCAGAGACATGTTCGGTCCGCTTCCCGATGTCGTTCCATCGGATGCGACGCTGATCGGAGCGAAGGTTTCGCCAATCGGCAACAAGGTGTTCGGCAGATCGTAGACAACCGTGTAGTCGCCCGGTGCGACGTTTTCGAATCGGTATTGACCATCGGCACCCGTCTGGACTGCGGCCACGGTGGCTCCGGTCGAATCCGTCAAACGGACCACGATCCCAGCCAACCCTTGCTCGCCGTCGTCTTTGACACCGTTTAGAACCGGTGCAGCACCTTGGTTGATCACCGCATCCAAGTTGGACGCACTGTCGATGAAGACCGAGCCGGTGATCACCGCAGGAATGAAATCTTGAACCGTCACATCGACCGTGGCGGTCGCAGTCGCCCCTTCGGTGTCACGGATGGTGTAGCTGATCGTCGTGCTGGTCACACCGGCGTTCGGTGTGAAGGCGATCGTTCCGTCACCGTTGACCGATGTGGTTCCGCCGGTCGAAGTGGCCGAAACAAGCGTCAAACCTTGCGGTTCGTTGGCTGGTCCAGCACTGTCGTTGCCCAGCACCGAGATGTTCGTCGTGGTGCCCGAGAACACGGACGCCGATTCACCAACCGCGGTCGGTGCATCGTTGACCGATGCGACAACCACCGTGACGATAAATGTGGCCGACTTGGCTGGCGATCCCGTGTCCGTGATGGTCACGTTGAATGTGTCCGACCCGAAGAAATCGGCTGCCGGCGTGTAGCTGACATTGCCGCCTGAGTTCAGAACGACCTGCCCACCTTCGGTGGACGCTGCAGCAACACTGCTGATGCTGACCGATTGTGAACCCGATTCGCCAGTTCCCGGCGATGCGTTCGCCAGCAATGTCGATGACGTGAAGGTCGATGCGGTGTCTTCCACACCCGTCACCGTCACAGGGGCGCTGGTGGGCGGATTGTTGACGGGATCATCGTTGTCGACGATCGTCGCGGTCGCCGTGGTTACGGTCCCCAGAGTTGCACCACCGGTTGGGCCGCCGATCGAAATCGTAAAGTCTTCGGCGGCTTCATCAGCCGAATCATCGATGATCGAAACCGATACGGTCTTGGATGTTTCACCGTCGGCAAAGCTTAGCGTGCCGCTGTTGGACGTGTAGTCCGAACCGGCAGTCGCCGATCCGTTGCTGGTGGCGAAGTTGACGGTCACAGCACCATCGCTGCCACCGGTCCGATTGACGGTGAAGACCACCGTGCCAGCGTCTTCGTTGACCGAAACGGTAGCTGGCGAAAGCGAAAGCACGCCCGGAACGACGACAGCGTCATTATCCACAATCGTGGCAGTCGACGTTGTCACAGACCCTAGGGTTGCACCACCGGAGGCACCGCTGATCGAAACAGTGAAGGTTTCGTTGGATTCAACGTCCGAATCGTCCGTGATCGCAACCGTGACGGTCTTGGATGTTTCGCCATCGGCAAAGCTTAGCGTGCCGCTGTTGGACGTATAGTCCGAACCAGCCGTTGCCGATCCGTTGGCGGTCGCGAAGTTGACGGTCACCGCGCCATCGCTGCCGCCGGTTCGATTCACGGTGAAGGTTGCTGTGCCAACGTCTTCATTCACCGAAACCGTTTCCGGACTGATCGACAATACACCGGGAACCGGAGTTGCGTCGTTGTCGACAATCGTGGCCGTCGATGTGGTCACGGCCCCAAGAGTCGCACCGCCGGTGGCACTGCTGATGCTGACCGTGAATGTTTCGTTCGGTTCGTCATCGGCGTCGTCGGTGATCGCGACGGTGACGGTCTTTGACAATTCACCGTCAGCAAAGTTGAGCGTGCCGCTGTTGGCGGTGTAATCCGAACCTGCGGTGGCGGTTCCGTTGGCGGTCGCAAAGTTCACCGTGACAGCGCCGTCGCTGCCGGTCGAGCGATTGATGGTGAAAGTTGCGGTGCCATCACTTTCGTTGACCGAGACGGTTTCCGGAGCGATCGAGAACACGCCGGGAACCGGCACGGTGTTGTCGTTATCAACAATCGTTACGGTCGAAGCAGTCACACCGCCGAGGGCCGCACCGCCGGTGGCGTTGCTAAGGGTGACCGTGAACGTTTCGTTGGGTTCGTCAGCGGTGCTGTCGTCGGTAATCGAAACCGTAATCGTCTTGGACGATTCGCCATCGGCAAACGTCAAGGTACCGTTGTTGGCGGCGTAGTCCGAACCGGCTGTGGCGGTTCCATCAGCGGTTGCGAAATCCACGGTCACCGTACCATCGGTGCCCCCGGATCGAGTGACAGTGAAGGTCACCGTGTTCGCATTTTCATTGACCGTGGTGGTCGCTGGTGCGATTGCAAACGTCCCGGGAACTGCGACGTCGTTGTCGGAGATCGTCACGGTCGATGTCAGCACGGTTCCCAGTGTTGCACCACCGGTCGCATTGCTGATCGTGACGGTAAAGTTCTCGTCGCCTTCCACGTCCGAATCGTCGGTGATCGAAACAGTCACCGTCTTGCTCGATTCGCCGTCGGCAAAGTTCAGCGTGCCGCTGTTGGCGGTGTAGTCCGAACCGGCGGTAGCCGTTCCGTTGGCGGTCGCAAAGTCCACCGTTACGGCACCGGATGTTCCGCCCGTACGATTGACCGTGAAGGTCGCCGTACCATCCGCTTCGCTGACGGTGACGGAAGCCGGATCGATCGAGAAAGCACCTTCGCTGACGACAGTGCCGATCGCGTTGACGATCAGTTGAGCGGTGCCGTTGTTGTTGGTATCGGTGTCCTCGATCAAGACCAAGTCTTGCGGAACAAAATCGTCACGACCGTACAGCAAAGTCGCTTCGCGATCTTCACCAGGCGTCAACTGCAGACGCAGTCCGTTGATCGGTTGATTGATGAACACACGAACGCTGAACGCGTCGAAGGGTTCGATGAAGCTGCCATCGTCGGTCACGTCGGGGATACCGCCGCCTTCCAACGGAACCTTATTGGCCAAGCCGCCAATGTCAGTGAACCCAGTGTCGACCGAGAAACCGCCGCGGTTCAACGACGAGTAATATTCTTCGTTGTCGTTGTAGGTGCGGCTGAATGAGTTGATGTTGAACTGGACCGCAGCGCTGTTGGGCGTGACGCCGTCGGGCAAGAACGGCGCAAATTCGACGGTCTGCGTATTGATCGTATCGGCAGCGTTGCTTTCGATCACATCGACCGAAATGTTCGGCAAGTCGATGTTGCCAAACTCGTCACCGGTGAAGTGAATTTCAAAACCGAGATCGGCATTGTCGAAGGTCAGCGACGAGATCTCGAACTGAGAAGTGGTGTATCCAAACGCCTGCAACGCGCTCGAAACTTCGTCAGTCGTGTTGTTGGCGAAGTCCGTGATCGACGCGGTGTACGTCAGCGTAGCACCAGCCTGAGCTCCCGGCGGCAGCTCGGGGATCGAAAAGACGACTGCAGTCGATGCGACGGTATTGATGTCTTCGTCGATGATCAGCCGCTGAGTCTCGTTCAGGACTGGCGAAATCACGCCAGCCACTGGATCGCCATTGGAATCGAAAGCTTCGATGTCCGTGAACAGCTGGAAGGATCCCAAGCGGTTGTTGAACAGCCGCAAATCGTCGTAAGTGATTTCCAGGTCAAATGCTTCGCCGACGTTGACGTTGATCGCGCCACCCGCATCCGTCGCGATCGCTTCGTCACCGGTCGTACGTGCGTTCAGCATCAGTTCGACAAGTTCGCCAGCTTCCTCACCGCGTCCAAGCGCGTTGATCACCGACAATGCGTCAGCCGCGGTGACCGCGTTGTCAGCGTTGACGTCATAGAACATCTGTGGGCCATCAGCGCCGGCCACTTCGGATTCGCCAGAATTCTGACGTCCCAATTGGTTGATGATCGCCAACGCATCACGCGACGTGATCTGGTGATCGTCGTTGACGTCGTAGCCGTTCCAATAGTTGTGCTGGCTGGCAAGAATATCGCCAGCTAGGAGCTCCCGCTTCTCCAGGAGCTCGTTCCCAAGGCGTCTCTGGGTCACGTCGCTCCGGCGAGGTTTCTCGGAGCGTCGGTGCCGCTTCTCGTTTGAAAGCAATCCGGAGCGGCTAAGCAAGTGACGCAGATTTCTCATCTGTTTTCTCGGGAAGATGCAGTGGAATCGTGGGGAATTGAACGCCGACGCGGTGTCGGACTTTGAGCTAGACCCGGCCAGGGCGCCAGCGTAATTCAACTAGGGACGGGGTTCGTCCGAAAAAAGCGATTAGTGGACCCATCTTACCTGGTCTCCCCCGTTTATCAACAAACAGTTTGGTTTCTTCGTCAACAGGGTTTGCGCATGGCCCTTAGACCATCCAATCGGTCTCAGGTTCCAATATATTTGGCTCAATGCCCCGAAAGAACCAATCCTGTGGCCGAAGTGTTCGTTTGTCCAACTCGTCAACTTTCGACGTTTGGACTCGATCCGACGTCTCGACCGGGACATCGGCATGGTGTGCGATCGCAGTGCGTTGCCGACGAGCCGCCGACGACTTGCCCCCATCAGCGGTATCGGATTCGCGCGTTCCCACACTTTCATTAACGGCGATACCATCGTCAAAGTTGAACATAGCCAGCGGATTGGCAATCCTTTCCGCCTGGGCAAACGGGCCAAGAAGGGGAATCCCTCCTGAATCCGTTGTTCTTAGCTGCGTCGACGGATCGGGTGTCGTGGTGGCGGAACGAGCTTCGAAATCGCGAAACGCCAAATCGGTCATCAAGGCACTGTCGGGCCCCCCGTTTGCCTCTGATTCGCCATTTCCCGCCTGATTGCGTTGACGTGCCAGAGCGTTGATCACGACCAAGGCGTCCAAGGCCGAAACAGCGCCGTCGTTGTTGACATCGACATCGAACCCTTCGGTATCGTCGACGGCCAACAGGCGCGGTGAAGACCGGGCTAAATCGTTGATGATCACCAACGCATCGGTGGCGTTGATCTCGCCATCCTGATTCGCATCCTCGGCGATCGCTAGATTGTGACGGGGGCTGTCGACGCGTTGGGCCGCAGCGATCAGGATCGAACTGGTGCCGGCGACTACCGACACGTTCAACGGTTGGGAACCAAAGGAATGGATCGCCCGCTCGGGATCCAAAACCACCTGATAATCGCCATCAGGCAAATTGGGCAAACGAAATCCACCCGACAGCTCCGTCATGGATTGGGCTTGAAACCCGAAATCGATGGACTTGATGGCAACCGACGTGTCGGCGTGACCAAAGATACGCACGCTGGCGATCTGACCACGCGGGTCAGTCACCTGCACAGTCATCGATTCGCCGTCGCCGATCACAGCCGACGTCTGACGCGTGATCAAGGTGCCCGATGCGTCATAGGCTTCCACACGCCCGTAACTGGCATCTCCGACACCAATCAACGACACCGTTACCTCGCCGACGGGTTCGTCAAAGCTTGCATTCAACGCAACCTTGGACGACCACCGCTGGATCCATGCGGACCGCTGTAGATCGTAAGAATGAAAAACCCGATCGGTGGCAGCGTCATCCTGCAAAAACGCCGCAACTTCCGCAGAGGAGACCAATCCGTCGGCTGCCAGGGTGACGCCCACGAACGATTCCTCGGGGATCGCCCCATCACTAAAGTCGGCCGCATCCACGTTGCCGACCAACAATGGCGAACCATCCGCGTGCAGCACGCGGACGCCGGTGGCGGCCAATGCCGGTTCGCCTAGGTCTTTTTCGCCGTTCTGGTTTTCGTCCATGAAAGCGACCCCGGTGATCCCCGCCGCTGTGATCGCGGGCACAGCGGCCGTGCCGCCGATGATCGGGCTGGCAATTCCGGTCGACGTATCGATCACCCGAAACTGGATCGAATCAAAAGAATCAGCAATCGAGATCGTCAGATCAAACATCGCCGTCTGCGAATGGGGCGTGTCTGCGACCAACCACGAACCGTCATCCAATCGGTACTGCAGTTCGCTGATTTCCGCCAACGAGATGTCACTTTGCGGGCCCGAGGAATTCTGATTTCGAAGCGCCGCGACCGATGCATTTCCGCTGAAAACGTAAAGCGACTGTTCGGCATCCCAGTATCCGATGCCATCCAAATCCAATGGCACATCGGCAACATCAAAGACGCCGTCACCATCGCTGTCCTGCCATCCGACCATCGCTAGCGTCGACGCCGGAGTGGTAAGCGATTCGAACGCCGCCGTCAGTGGAACGCCGCCCCGCATGATGCTGTCTTGTTGCGAAAATCCAGGCGTTGGATTGTCAGCGGCGTTCAAGTTTTGGGCGTCGTAGTATCCCCGTTGGTCGGTCCAGGAACTCGCGTTTTGGTATTCATCGCGAGCCCAAAAGATATGCCCCATTTCGTGCGCAATGGTGGATGCAGGGCGCGTCGAAGGGGTCACAACAAACAGACCGCCGGCGTAGGCAAATGCCGCCGAAAAGTTGCCACCGGATGCGAACAATCCATCCGGGTCATCGGACGAATCGACCACGAAAATGGTAAAAGCCCAGTCGGTGTCGTGCTTGATCCGTTGATCGTGATTGAATCGCTGCACGGCCTCTTCGATGGATCGCGAATCGCCATAGCCTTGGCGAGTCACAAAATCACCGATGTATTCGTTCAGCGCGTTCGTATTTCGATCAATCGGTTCGTAGGGCGATTCGAACGGATCGCGTGCGAAGGTTTCATCGATCACGAAATCCAGCGTATGAACGGTGTCCATCGTATCGAGCATATCGCTCCACCAATTCACACCCTCGCCAACCTTCGCCAACACTTCATCGATTTCGGCAGTCGTCCAATCCTGGCTCTCGGGATCAATCTCACCGTTGCTTTCAAAGAAGACCGGTGTCACGGTCACTGTGCCGAGCAAGAATTCACCGGTATCCAATGGCGTCACTCCGATCGAATCGGCAGCCATCATGCGGCGTGATTCCAGCTTTTCCAGCCGACCTCTACGCACCGGTTGTCGTCGTTTTGGCGAGCACCTTCGCGGCATCAGCACATCAGGGGAAAAGCGTAAGAAAAGTCAGCAGTGGCGATCCAACACCCAATCGGCGTCACAGGGGCAAAGGCCACATCAGGCCATCACCTTTATCGGTACATCGGTGTGCTTCCCTGCGTTAGACTCGCGATCAACCGAAATATCACGGTCAATCGATGGAGTTTTCGCAATCGGCAAACTCACGTCGACCGCTGGCACACGCCCATTCTAATCTGCTGCCAAATTTTCGACCCTCTTTTTTTTCGTCGACATGGCCGCCGCTAGCCAGCGGCATGCACCAACGACCGACCAACGGCAAAACCCAAATGCGAAATTTGGGCGTCCCAATTTCCAACATCGCCGATTTTCAGCACCGCCGATTTTCAGCACGGGGAACCGTTCGCCGCACCGATCCCCCCCAACCCGAAGTCACCGGTGATGCAAATCACCGGCGACTGAAAGACGGGAGAAAAATCGATAATGTCGGCTGACACGGTCCGTATCGAGCACGGTCCGTATCGAGCACGGTCCGCAACCAACGATGACTACAGCGATGCGAACAGTTGATCCAAGGCGCTGATCGGATCCTCGTCGCCGGTGGACCGCGATGCGTGCGTGTCTTCGGCCAACGCATCCACGATCGAATCCAACTGCGAAACCGCCGGATTGTCGAACACGCTGGTCTTGGTCACAGCGGGATCAACCGCTGCGACATCCGGCTCCACGGTGGCTCGGGAGATCATTTCATCGCCCACCAAAGTGGCACCCGACGCTAGCACGCCGCTAGCCACAGCCGAGTAGCCGGCCAATTCACCTTCGCCGACCAGTTCACCCGACCCACCGGTTGTGTTGGGCAGTCGTGACAACTGGTTGATCACTTGCAGTGCATCGAACGCTGAAACCCTGCCGTCACCGTTGACATCGGGGAACTGTGGCAGGTTGATTGGCAGCGGCAGCACATCCAATGGGATGCTTTGGCTTCCATAGCGATCGATCGCATTGATGATCTGCAACGCGTCCAAAGGTGTCACCACCCCGCTAGCGTTGACATCGTAACGTGACGCCGGGTTCTGGAACGGATTGTTGGAAACCAAGACGCTGTAGTCTTCGACTTCCCCAGCCGATGCATCTCCGGTGGATCCCAAGTTGTCTTGGTCGCTTAAACGGAAGCGAGCGTAAATTTCGCCAACCGATGCACCAGCCGGTACGTCGATCGACAAGTTATTGACGCCGACACCGACCACGGACCGACCGGTTCCGACGGAACCAAATCGCTGCACTTCGCTGATTTCGAATACGCCGTTGTCGTTCCAGTCGAACCAAGCATCCAGATAGAAGTTTGTTCGATTGGCATCGGTGTTGTTGATCGAAACCGAAACGTTCGTGGCGAACCCACCGCGAACCGATCCGATCTGGACACCATCGTCATCATCGCCGTTGGGCAACTTGCCATCCGAATCGGCCGAGATGGCTGATCCAAGCGTCAAAGTGTTATCGACCGCATGACGTGGGCCTCCGTCCACATCCAGGGTCAAGTACGGTGCAGGAGCATCGCCGTAATCGAACCCGCCGCCGACGAAGATCGTCAACTCGGTGCGTCCATTGGACTGGTTGCTTTGCAACAGGTTGCCAACTTCATCCCGAATCGTGACGGTGTCGACAGACCCCACACCGCTGATTCCCGCCGTACCTTCGACAAAGATTCGCGAATCAACCACCGATGTGGTGACACCCGGCAAGCCGGCTGCGTTGATTGCCGCGGCGATGATACCAGCGATTTGATCGTCGGTTTGATCGATCGGAATGATGATCGGAAGCGTCGCGTCCTGACCAGGGATTCCCAACTGAGTCAGTACCGAATCGGCTGCGTCAAACGAATAGTTGGCGTCGCCACCTAGGAAGACACGTCCAAATCCTGCGTTCATGGGGCTAAGCCCCAATCCGGCACCGCCGACGGCACGCACGATGGCATCCGCGATTTGATCCAACGATGCACCGGCGCTGATTGTCACACCCTTGGCATCCTCGTTTTCCAACGACCCGTTGGAATCGAATTCAAACACCACTTCGGTATCCGCTCCGCGTCGGATCACGAACGTTTGGCCGTCTTCCATCGAATCGGCTACCGCGGAACCATCGAAAGGCACCTGCAATCCGAACCCGATCTGGGTGCCAATGGCTCCGCTGATCGCATAGGTATTGTTGTCAGCGGTGACCGAGGACAACGGATTGGAACCGAGGAATTGAACGATGTTGGCGTTGGTATTGGCGGTCAGGTTCAAGATCGAATCATTGACTGCTGCTGCAAGCGCCTCGGCGATCTGCGAGTCGTTTCCGGCAAGCGGAATCGCGACTGCAACATTCGCCGTATCGCTGAGCCCGTCATCGTCCAGTTCGAACGTGATTGTGTTGACACCGTCAAAGACTTCGAACTCGACTCCGTCGCCGGCACCGTTTTCGATCGTGCCGGTAGGAATTCGCAGTCGGATGCCGGATTCATATTCAAAATCAGTCGAACCACCCGCCAAGTCGCGAACGCTAAGCACACCACCGTCCACATACGACACACCGTTGGACGCAGCCACAATCGCATCGCTGGAATCGATCATTCGAATGACGTAAGTCGAATTCGGTTCCCACACACCCGCGATCGGCGTCAACCGAATCACGTTGGTTGTCGGGTTGTAACCAAATCGATAGTCCACGCCTTCGACCAAGGCAACATTGTCCTTCAACAACAGCACCGATTGGTTCGACACACTGCGGTCGTCGATGCCCGTACCCGGTGTCACATCGGCCGGCGCGATGCCGTCGATCAACTGGATCTCGAAGAACCTTGGCACGTTGTCGCCAAAGACGCTGACGTTGCCAGAATTCAGTCCCAGGCTAGGAGCCTGTGGCGAAAGCAACACGACGCGTGGTCCAACCAGGTCGCCACGGTCCGATGCCCCACGATCCTTGAACACTCGTTCGCCCAAACCGCTGGGGGTTTCGACAGCTGGGTCGTCAATTCGAAGCTGGCCGTTGACGTCCAAACGCGGAGCCAAGATCGGTGATGGTGGCAGTCCCAATGGGTTCTTGACCGCGGTCAAGCTAGATCGGTCTTCCAACGAATCGATCGAACTATCGATGATCCGAGCACCGGCGGCCGGTGCAAAGATCAGATCCGATGCCCCCACAAAGATCACTTCGGAATCAGCGATCTGTTGTGCAAACTGACCGATCGAAACACCGGTCGGAACGTTGGACGTGTTGCGATAGTACGTGTTCCCACCCAACACAGGCAGCGTGTTGGTCGGATCCAGCGTGATCGCGTCGACGGTATTGGCGATCACGTTGTTCAACAATACCGGTGCGGCATTGCCGACCAATTCGATCCCGGTTCCACCAGCGGTGAAACGTTCAACAGGAACGGTACTGATCGCACCCACAGCATCGATGTCAGCACCCAACGCAGCACCGGTGGTGTCGCCTTGACGCATGTCAGTCAATCGCACAAAGGCGAATCGATCTTGAGTGCCGTATCCCAACGCATCGATGTCGATCTGGTTGGTCAAGCCGCCCAACTGGCCAAGCAATTCGAACTGAATACCATCGCGGCTGATTTCCACGCGAACCGATTCGATCGCGCCGGTTTCGTAAACGATCAGGTCAGGACGCGAGTCACCGCTGCCGGTCAACAGGTTGTCACGGAACCCGAGGGTCAGCGATCCGCCGGCAC
Source organism: Rubripirellula lacrimiformis (assembly GCF_007741535.1). Lineage (NCBI taxonomy): Bacteria > Pseudomonadati > Planctomycetota > Planctomycetia > Pirellulales > Pirellulaceae > Rubripirellula > Rubripirellula lacrimiformis. Next base: position 1,339,328 of record NZ_CP036525.1, on the reverse strand, counting down.
CTAGCGACACCGTCGATTGGCCGTCGACGGGTTCAGGTCCCCGGCCGTTGCCATCAGGGGCTCCGAGTGCTTGCGATGGATCGCGATAGACCGTCGCAGGTGGATTGCCACCTAGATCGGGAACATAACTGACCACCGTATCCGCAAAGGAAATCACGCCCTGTGGGAATAAGGTTCCGCTGAACGTTTGCGGTGGCGACTCGAATCCAGCACGGATGTCACCTCCGATGATCGTGTTGTTGACGATTCGATCAAACGCAACGGGATCACTTGCCGTATCGTTGGCACCAATACCGATGCCATCGATCTGCAGCCCACCCAGGTCGTTGAACGCCAAGATGTTGCTTTGGATGATGACACCCGGCGTCAAACTTTGGCTGTTCAATTCGACCAAGTTACGCGGGTAGCGAACGATCGATGGCGTATCGGTGCCGTCGACGTTAGCCGTCAAACCATGCGAGATCTTGATGCCGTGTTCCTGGTTGTACAAGAACCGGCTGCTTTCGATCAGGATGATGCCTTGTCCATCGCGATCGCGGTTGTCATCACCGCTGAGCTGCGTGTGCGTGACCGAGGCAAGAGCGCCCGACTGGTTATCCACCACCACTTCGCCGAACAGGTTGATCACCGAACTCGACCCGCCATCGACACCCGCGGCGCTGAGAGCTGGTACGTCCAGGATCGACTGCACATCGGCACGATTGATCGCCGCGATGATGTTGGCGGCCACTTCCGACGCGGTCTGTGGACGCAATGTTCCCGTGCCCGGAATCACCAACCCGGTGACAGGATCGATTTCTTCGGTTCCAGGCTGGATCATTTCCAGGGTGAACGGCACTTCGACTCGGCCAGGCGTGACTCCGCCCGCCGATTCGGTTTGATTGAACTCGAACGTCACGGTCGACCGACCGTCGTTGATCGAGAACGTCAGCCCATCGCGAAGTTGGTCAGCCGACAACGCCTGGATCGTTCGCGAATCGCTCAATCGATCGTTGGTGTCGAACGTGCGGAAATGCTTCAGCAGATTGCCAGGGTTGGCAGGAGCGATTTCGAGTGCCGAGTTGATGTATTCGCTGGCACTACGAATTTCGACCTGATAGGACCCTGTGTTGAGGGCGCTAACGGGATCGTCGGGGTTCGGGAACTGCGAACGAGTATCCGTCACGAAGGCCGAATCGACCACGTTCGAACTGGTCGCGATCTCGCCACGTTCGGCAAAACCGATCACAAAGTCATCCAGATAGATGCCCTCGGATTCATTGTTCCGAGTGCCATCAATCACACCGGCTAGCGATCCATCGGCGTAACGGTCCGTCGCACTTACGAATGGGCCCGAATCGTTCACGCTTAGCGATGCCAACTGCAACGTGGCTCCACTGACTGGAATGGCGCCGACGTTGCCGTCAAAGAATTGATCGGCGATGACACGTTGCACTTCGCCAGCGACTTCGGCAGGCGACATGAACCGGCTGATACGGACGGGAATCCCTTCGATGCCCGATTGTCCGCTGACGCTGAACAGCGATGCCGGCGAAGCCGAAATCGACTGCAGGCCAACCGTTTCGACCAAGTTCCCTTGGGTTTGAACGCTCAACGCAGGCGTCACTTCAATCGTCGCGATATAGCTATCGATCTGACCGGTCTGAGTGGTTCCCGGTACACGGATATCGTACGTTTCGTTTCCACGACCGCTGATTCCGATGTAGACGGTGCCGTCAAAGGCGGCGGTGTATTCGACGGTGTCGCGGACAGTGTTGTTGATGACCTGAGAATCCAAAGCGTTGCCGCTGGAATCAAAGAAGCGAATCGCAGCATTCAGGTTTGGATCAAAATCCAGATCCACATCGACACTGATCGTCGTGCCCGCGGTCACATCTAGTTGCAACAGATCGACGTCTTCGATGTTGGTTGGAACACCGGTTCCATCAACATTGCCCAGTCGTCCGACACCATTGATCGTCATCGCACCGCCGTTGTATGGCAGCGGCGTTGCTTCGAAGATCAAGTCATTGCGGGACACGTCGGTCGGCGATGTATCCGAACCATCCGATAGGTTGACCCCATTGACCACAGGACCGGCCGGCGGTGTCACGCGAATCGCTTCGGCAAGCGACGCGGCGATCTGATCCGACGTCAACGACGAAACAGGCAGCGTCAAAGGAACCGAAATCTCATCCGCAGTGACCGTACGCACGCCATCGTTGAGAACATAGACTTGGCCATCGATGGTGACCGTTGCCCGAGCCGCTGGGTCTGCGTAGAACGCAGCCAAATCGTTGCCCGACGGAGTCGAAACGGCCGAAGCCAAATCGATACCGAATGTCTCGCCGTTGACCACCAAGGTCTGGCCTTCCAGCAACAGATCGCCAGCCGTCACACGCAGTGATTGCGAACTGGTACGCGAAGTCCCACTGGTCGAAAACTCGATCCGCAGACTCAGTCCATCTTGCCCGGCGAATTCGCCCAACGGCACACGAGCTTGACGCCAAGTGTCCGTTGCATTGAACAATTGTTGAACGTCGACATCAATGTCATCGTCGTAGATGCCGGTGGATGGATCGTCAAACTCGTCATCAGCAAGCCCCGTACCGCGGGCCAAGCTATTCGATGCGACCAAGTGTTCGACACCATCGGCGGTGACCACAAACACTCGCAAACGATCCGTTTCATCCGGCGTATCGGCAAAGTAGTTGAAGTACATCGTCGGTTGATCTGCCGATGCGACGCCATCCAACGAAAACGGATTGCTTTGCACGACGCCTTTGGCGCCGCCCGGTACGTTGTAGGTGCGATCGAAGCTGGCACCGTCTTGACGCGGGTTCACGATTCCACCATTCGCATCGCGAATGACAGGCTGTTCGGCCAAAGACGGGTAGTTCCCTGCGAAGGCGTTGGTTTCGTAGTTGAAGACCAAACTGGATCCACCAACCGTACCGGCTCGTGTTCCGCCATCCAGAGCGTTGATACCGTGGCCGGCATCGTTGCCGCGGGTTCCGGTGACGTGCCACAGGTTGTAGTCGACCACGCCGAAATCAAGGCCTAGTGCGCCACCGATGCCAGTATTGATACTGGTACGGCCGCCGGCAAAGATCGGCTGCAGTTCACCGCGTGTGTTGAACGCGTACAGATCACCCGACGCGGTGATACCGAACAACAGATTGCTGAGGGCCTGACCGTCGGCACCTACCGAGGTCACAGGTCCGGCTCGCAAGCCAGTGAAGTTCAAACCGACCAGGTCCGTCGCTGTCGACACGTAGGAACCGATTTGGCGGTTCCCGAAGCTATTGAGTTCGGCCGATTCGACACGGAACAGACCACCATTATCAGTGACCGCATAGAGAACGTTGTTGACCAATTCGATGCCGGTAACGATACCGCCACCCTCGGGTGCGTTTCCGACCGGAGCGACACCGCCGGCGGTCAGATTGCCTGACGCAGCTTCGACGATTCCCCCTTCGAACAGAATCGAACGGCCATCGGGTACTGCGGAAACGTTGGGCAACGCGTTGCTGTCGCTGGCATCTTCGACAGCCAACGAAATTCGCTGGGCCAAAGTATCCGGATCATCGGTTGGCAACAGCAAGATCGCGATATTGCCGCTGGTCACGCCGGGCGACCCGGTCAAAGTGACAGGCGAAGAAACACCGACACTGGCCACGGTTGCCGCTGGCAAGGACAACTGAGTTCCCTTGGACGACACCGAAATACCGGCCTCGCGGATAGCTTCGGCCATCGCAGCGATCAATTGTTCCGGACCTGCATTGTCCGATACGGTGACCGGAATGTTGCCGACGGTAGTGCCCGATCCACCAGCCACTGAAACACCGCTGCCACCCGAAGTCAGGGTCACATCATTGGTGCCGGTGAAGAAGACTTCGCCGTTGCTGGCCAAGGCTCCTGCGCCGCTGATGTTGGCGTTGATCGCCGACGCCAAACTGGATGCGATTTGTGCGGTCGTTCGCGAGGCACCTTGCGCGGTGACCAGCGACACAGGCACGTTGCCAGTGCTGGCTTGCCCCAAGCGAACGAACTGGAACGTCTTGACTTGGCCATTGGCACCGGTGACCCGAACGGTTGAACCTGCGGTCAGTGTTCCAGCCGGGGAAACGTTGTCCAATACGACGCGTTGTCCGGAATCAAACTCGAACGTCACGCCATCGATCGTGAAGGTATCGCCGTCGCGGACCGGCACGCCACTGTTGGGTGTGAACGTGAACGATTGGTCCAGTTCGAACGTCACTCGTTCGGCACCATTGGAAACGACGAACGTATCGCCATCCACCAAGCTAGCCACATTTACCCCTGCGGCATTGAATTCCGTTGCCGCGGTGATACCCAATCGGTTGCCATTAGCGGCCAACGGGGCAGTGTTGATTTGACCGTTTTCACGTGGGGTCGTTCCCGCACCTGCGTCCGCTTCATTCAAGTCGAAGGGAGGCCCGGTCGCCAAACCAGTCTCTTCATCGAACCGGTACAGCATGTTGGTAAAGTAACTGAGCCCTTGGCGATTGACGGGCCGGTTGCCGACGAAATATCCGATTTCGCTACCTTGGAACTCGCGAATCGTGATCGCTTCGACTTCCAAACCATCGTCGCTAGCTTGTTCCAGGATCAGGTCGCCGACCAAGTCATTGTACGTATCGATCCCGGCGCCCACGCTAAGCGGTGCGCTCAACGTCGCTGTGCCGGTATCGATGCGGTGATAGAACCACGAATCATCGCCGATCGCAGGGTTGCCGTTATCGCTGTAACCGAACAGTTCGCCGTTGCTGCGGAACGCGATGTCCCGAATCTCGTCACCAAACGTACCGACCGTGCCATAGCTAGCACCGGTGAATGGGTTGACCAGCATCAAGCCGTTGGCAGTGTTCACGTACAACAAAGCATCGTCGAACGTGTTTGGCACGATCGAGTTGCCATCGAACAGGACGGGAACCGTCGGCGCCGATGCCGTTCCGCCACCAGCGTTGCCGACCACAATCGGATCGCCCTGGGCATCCAGCAACAATCCGCCGGTCGACGAATTGATGGCCAATAGAGTTCCAGCCGCGATGGTCGTTCCGTTGGAACGAGTGATCGGCTGTTGGTTGATCAACGTCGTACCAGACGAACTTAACAAGAACGCTTGGCCGGTATTGTCGATACCAAAGTTGCCGGTGTCATCAACCATCCCCAATGGGGTCGATCGATAGATACGGTCTTCGGCGATCCGAGTGACCGAATCGATCGGTTCCAAACGCAGCAGCGGGTTGGCGCTGTTTGGATTGAAGAACTGGTCGATCGGAAGTGGCACCGATCCCTGGTTGGCGACCGCGATGAAGTACGATCCTTCGACCAATTCGGCGGCACCGATGTACGGGTCCAAAGTACCGGCACTGCCGCGTGACAGGTCGTCGGTATTGTTGCCGCTGGCAACACCCGGCAAATCGTCAGCGATGTTGCTGTCGCCACCGACAAAGATCAGTTCCCCGGCCGAATTGAAGACGTAGATCGCCATGTCGGCACGAGCGAATCCGTCGGCGTAGTCCAAATCGAACACGGTCGACAAATACAACGGCGGATCGTTTGGTCCGCGTGTCAGGTTCTCGTAGTTGATGTCAAAACTGTACCAGTCCACATCGGTCGCCGAGGAAAGTTCACCAGCAAACGACTTGGCCAAGCGATCGCTCTGCAGCGGACCTGCTTCGCCAACACTGCCGGCACCGTAGTATCCAAGCGGTTGGGCGGTGGCTGACGAATCGTTGTCGCCGGCCACTTCGTAGTCTTCACCCAACAGCGGCGAATGCAATGGTTGACCGATGATCTGCAAACCATCCACGGCATAGCGAACGTCGGCCAAACGCATTTGCGTCCCAGCGTGTTCGTCGGCTTCCTGCAATCGGATTTGCAACTCGTAACTGCCCGTCGACAAACCACCCTTGACGTTGTTTGGGTCGTTCAGAGCATTGAAATCCAACGGGTTGACCGTGTTACTGCTGCGTACCCGAATGTGATACAGATTTCGCGTTCCTGCTTCGCCCGGCAGAATGATTCGCATGCCAGCGTCTTTGGAATTGCTGCTGTAGGCATCCTGCAACTGCGAATTGAGCAGCACGCTATCGACCGACGCAGTCACGGTGGCGCCCACGACCAACGGTGTCGTGACGCTAATCGCTGGCACTTGGCGTCCAGCGAATTTCGATCCATCAAATACCAACTGGATGACGAAATCGTCGCCTGGGCGAGTGATCACCGAAGGATTGTTCGGGTCCACAGTCCGTGGTGCACGACGCAGCAGGGTGGCAGAGATTTCACCCAACTGAGTCGGGTAAGCGGTTTCCAACGCACCGCCAATGGCCGCTGCGGGATCTTGCAAGAACGATTCCAGCGAGACCAGGACCGGCGAACTGACGCCAGCAATCGACAGGGCCAAGTTTCCACTGGTGGCGTCCACAATCGATTCGGAAATTCGAATCTGTTGTGCTTCCAATCGCTCGCTAACAACCGACAAAGGTTGAGCCGCATCGGGGTTCACACCGGTTGCGGTGAACAACGCCAACGGGTTGGTTTCGGCCAACAAGGAATCGTTCGACGAAGCCAAAACGCGTCCATTGGCATCAATCAATTCGACAACCGAGTCCAATTGGGCTCCGGTGCGATCGATATCAAACCACACTTCGGTGCCGCTTTGACCGACGAAGGAATAGACATCCAAATCACTCTTTTCGGTAACCGCGCCAGCGACCGAGAATCCTAAGCGTCGGTTCTCGTCACCGGATTGTTCGTTGGGGGCTAGTTCACCCAAGAATTGTGACTGGCTGGGGATCGAATTCGAATCGATGAATCCCGAACGCACAGGTTCCTGTTCGGCGATTGCCGACACGTTGCGATCCGATGCCGCTTCGCGAATGACGATGCCGTTCCAAAGTCCAGATTCGACTTGATTGGGCTGAGTCCCGAAGACCTCTGCGATCACTTGCAAATTGGTCGTGATCGTCGCCGAGGTCGCATTGGGGTCCACCAACCATCCCATCGCGGATGTCAGGATCCCAGGACCGTAGTTCGGTGCGGGGAAACGTGGGTCATTCAATACGGGCACGTTGGCAGCGTTGACCGTACCGGCCGGTGTGAACGCCAAGTTGAATTCAGGCGCGGTGATCAAGATGGGGAAGTCGTCCGCAATCCAACCTTCGTAGGTCGCACCTTGCAAACCTGGTCCTGGCTCGAAGACGCCGTATTGGCGGAATCCGATTTCCTCGGGGCCGTCCAAGATGGTGACCCGGAAATCATTGGTGCCCGGCGTTCCTTCGGTGAACAGCACGTCGCCAGCATCGGTTCCGATAACGGGATCGTAGTAGTTGATGAATCGGATATCACCCAGCGGTGTATCGCTGGTGAAACTGATTTCCGAAACCAGATCGACGCCACCGTCATTGAAGTACTGTTCGATTCGCCAGTTGACCAACCCGTTGGCGCCCTGGAAATTCCCTTCGCTAGCGACCCGGTCGTCTCCGATCAGGGTCGGTTGCTGGGTCACGGTGGTCGTTCCCAATCCAATCGCGGCGCCATCGGCACCCACGTCAATGAAGTTCCCGTAATCGAACAACGAAAACTGGGACTGGAACAACTGCGTCAAGCCTTGAACGCTTGTCGTGGCAGTCTGGACTTGTCCACCGGGACCAGGCTGATACGAGAAGGATCCGGCGATCGTTGGATCGACGTCATTGTCGATCAACGTGCCCTGATCGACTTCGGGACCGGTCGGCAGTCGACCGTCTTGGTTCGACAAATCGACGCCCGAAATACCGTCGTTATTCGTATCCATCTGAGCAAAGCCCGACGGCGTGAATCCAGCGCCGGCGGTGTCATCGGCCAGAGCCGTCAGGATGACAGGGAAGTCAGGGTGCCCGACCACCTGCAGCGATCCACCAATGCGGTCGGCGATGTCACGGAATTGATCTGACGCGGTCGCCAAGGATCCGCCCACAACGATGCCAGCGGTTTCGCCAGCGGCACTTTGGAACTTCACGACCAACGAACCGCGTGCATCGCTTTGCAGCCGCAGTCCGCCGTAGATGTGTTGATTCGGAATCTCGATCGAATCCGTCACGACGTGGACAATGTCGATATCGTCCCAAACACCCGCGGTGGCTAGCTGACCACCACGAACCACCATCCCATTGATCGCATTATTGCTGAGCACATTGCCTTGGACCAACGGACCATAGTTGCCAACAACCTCGGAACTGTCGATCAAACCGGATGCTCGCCCGGCATCATTCACTTCGACGCTGGACAAGGAATTGATGTCGAACGACAACGCGCTGGCTTCGTTGTCAATGAACAGGTTATTGATGATCGTGGGGGCAGCCGCACGCACGAACACGGTGGCCGATGCATTGTCGCTACGACCTTCGCGATCCCCATTCAACTGACCACGTCCGTCGGCATTCTGTTCCAGACGAGTGTTCGCCAATCGCAACTGGCCTTGCTGGACTTCGATGGCGTTGAACGAAGCAAAACCACCTTCGACGCGAGTCGTGCCACCGGCACCAGCGATGACCGCTTGGTCGATATTGGCGGATGATGCAGCACCGATATAGATCCCGCCCCAATCGCCAGGATTCAGTTCGCCCGAATCGCCACGATCGTTGGTGTCGAACGTTCCACCAGCACCGTATCGCTGGTCTTCCAAGGACGTGAATACGACCGGCAAACTGGCCGAACCTTCGGCAATCAGGTTGCCGCCAAAGCGAGCTTCGATACGGGCACCATCGATCTTCACGACCGTTCCCGGATCAATCACCAAACTGGCATCCAAGCGGCTACGCAGCACCTGCGTCGCGGTCGAAAGCAACGTTGTCCCGGCCGCTGCGGTATCGGTCGCGGATGTATCGCTAGCGTTCAACTGTTTGACCAGTCGGAATTCGCCTGGCAAACCCGTGATCGGATCCACCGATGCACGATACAAACGACGCGACACGAAGTCCGACCCAGCACCCGTGGTTGGCAACTGAGTCAAAGCAATGCCGCCGGTGGCCGTTGTCGTCACCGAAACGGTCGTTTGGCTAGACGCAGATTCCAGCCCCTGGCTGTCCACGTTCGTGATCCGATAGGCGTAAGTCGCCGCCGGCACGTTGCCTGTGGTGGTCGATTGCAATCGCACCAACAGTGACGATGGAGCCGATGACTGCAACAGTGGACCACCAGGCGTTCCCTGAATGATCAAGTTTTCAGTCAGGATGTGCGTGATGTCGGTGTCATCAAAGCGGGCTGCCTGAGTTACTTTTTCGACCACATCGCCGGTGCGGGTACCGACCCGAACGAACAAACCGTTGATGCTGTTGTCGATCACGACGTTGCCGTGAATCTCGGGCCCGACGCGTGAAACATCCGGGGTGAAGGCGCCGCCGGACTGATATTTCGATTCGGTAAATCGAGTTTCGGCGAACGTGTCAGGCGTCGCTGCGATGGCCGCATCGGAACTGTCACTGATTCGCGAATTGATGATCGTTGCTCGAGTGACCGCCATGTCGACCGGCGAAATCGGTACCTGAAGCCCACCGACCGAAACCGCACCACCGCCGTAACGCATATCAGCGAACTGAATATGGTTCAGGAACACGCCTTCTTCTTCGCGGTTGCGACGTGATTCATCTGCACTGTCCAAATCGCCGCGGAAATCGATCCCGCCCCAATCGCCAGGCCGCGCCGCGGGCCCCGTTGTGGTCGAAGCCCCCATGCCAATCGAACTGTCGTTCAAACTGGTGAAGTAAACACTGCCCGGGATCAGGCTGTTGGTAGCGTCCCGTGCCGGCAGTCCGTTTGATCCGATCAACGTCGGGGTACCGAGCACTTGCAGCGAAGAATTGCTGGCATCGATCAACGGCGAAACACTGCCGACGCCAATTCGGGCACCGGAGAGTTTCAGGATCGCTCCCGAGTCGATGATCATCCGCACGTCTTTGGGCAGGTTCAGCGACGAACCGTCTTCCAACGGCAAACCGTTGCTCGAGAAACCAACCTTGTAGGCATAGTTGTCCTGTACCGTTTCGATGCGACCATCGACACCACCGTTGCCGACAACGCGAATCGTATCGCCAGGCCGGGCCGCGGCAATCGCTTGATCGATCTCGCGGTAAGGGCTACCCACGGTGCCCGTGGCGCCACTGGTTGCCGATGCGGCCTTGTCGACGTACAGCGTGTTGTTGCTGTCGTTGGGGACGAACCAGAAGTCAAATACGCCACCGGCACGATTGTCGCCGTCACCATCGAGAACCTGCGATGTGGATCCGACACCCGCGTCACGGATACCGCTGGTCGCTGCCGGAGTGAACTTCAACGCCAGTTCGTACTCGCCTTCGGTCAGACCACCGAAGCCTGAATTTTCGATGCTTGGATCGTAGTCGTTGTTCCCACGCGCGCTGACGCCCACCATGTAGGAACCAGCCGATAGGTTATCGATATCGATGGCCGAATCGTTGCTGAAGTAGTCATCGTTCTGAGCAATTTCGACGTAGCTGCCGTCGTCGCCAAGGCGGTACAGACGCAGCGTCGTATCCAACAAACTCGGGTCGGCCAAACGTTCGGCGAACGCTTCGATCGACAACGAACCACGACTGGCCAAGGTGAACTTGTACAAGTCGATGTCGGTGCTGTCGGGACGGTACAAGTATTGACCGTGAACGATGTCCGCAACGCTAGGGAATGCGGGTTCGTTGTCAGTGCCCGGTGCGAAGATAAAGCTGGTGCTTTGCGTCACTGGTTGAGGCAGATCGTCGGCATATCCATAGCCCAGCAACTGGCCGACAACGAACATTCCACCGCGAAAGAATTCGCCACCAAATTGATCGTCGGTCGACTCGTCAAAGTCTTGGAAATCCATCACGCCTAGATCCGCGATGCCGTCGCCATTGCGGTCGCGTGTGGCCACAGCCAATCCGCCTTGCTCGCTGACCGTGCCAGCGTTATCAAGCGTCGTGACGGTGCCGTACAAATCACCCACGGCAATCGAAATGGATGCCTGGCTGGTCGGGCCGCCTTCGACTTCGACGAAACTGATGCCCAAATATTCGCTGTACAGCTGCATCACTTCGCGAACGCGTTGTTTCTGCTGTTCGCTGATGATGTTGAAGTACGTTTTGTCTTCGTTGATCCCTGGCGATGTCGGATCATCCCCCAAGTAAGACGACACAAAGTCGTACTGGATCACCGAGATACCGTCGACGGTATCCGCACCATTTCGCAGGTAGTCCAATGGGACCGTTCGCGTCAAACGCGAAGGATCGTCCGGACGAATCTGGCGAGTCCCGGGCAGATCCGGACCGGGCAAGGTCAGATCAAATGGGGTGGAATTGAAAATCTCGCCACTCAATCGAGCCGACGACGTGGTGGTCCCACTGACCGACCACTGGCTGTCCAAGTTGAACGCGGAATCGAAGGTCGCACCCGCTTCATCGACACCGGCAACCAACGGAATGACCGTTGGCGCGACGGCCAAGCCTTCGCTGGTGCCCACACGCAGTCGAGCGGCTCCGGTCAAGAACTGACCGGGGTTGGCCGTGTCGGGCAATCGCGACAGCGGCCGACCGTAATCCAACGTGACGATATTGGTGATGCTGTTGTAGACCGGTTTGTTGGTCAACGGCACGATCACGTCGTCAAGATTCGACGCCGTGTCACGGGTGAAGACCAGCTGATAAAAACTTGCATTTTCGGCTGACGCCTTGTTCAGATCATCTTCGTTGAAATGAACTTCGATCTTGCCCACGTCGGGGGTCAACGCGCCGGTGATGGCATTGCGTCGTACCGGTTCAGGCACAACTGCGACGACCTTCGGCCCCAAATTGATTTGGAAACGACGGGTCAGATCCTCTCCGTCCTGGAACAGTTCGCCGTCCGCATTTCGAAGCGCCACCGATCCGGTCCCCAGGATATCGATCTGGTACGAATCGTCGGGCAACGGTTCGGCAAATCGGAACACCACTTCGCGTGGTGAATCGCCCAAACCGACATAGCCAGGTTCGACGACGACGTCCGTCACGCCGCTAAGCGACAGATTGGGCAGCGGCGTGGTGCCGGCCCCGATGACGGTACTGACATTGCCTTCTTGCAAAACAGCCAAAACCAGCGCCGACGAATCGGGGTTGGCGTTGATCGCGTTGATGAAATCAGCAGTCGTTGACGGAAACTGCGAGTTGCTGTTCAGTTGAACTCGAATTTCTTGACCGGTGACCACGACGACCGGGTTGGCTTGACCACCAAAGTCGCGTCGTTCGACCATCACCTGCGTGCCGAGGCCATCGACGCCGGGCAACTGCGAAACCAAACGCACGCGAACGGCGCCATTGGTGCCAAAGTCCGTCACCGCTTCGGCCGAATTGGCACCGACTAATGTCAGCGTCAGGTTGTTGGGCACACCAGCGACACTGGTCTGGGACGCGCCACTGACTTGAATCGCTTCGATCAATGACGACGACGCAGCATTGTTGTTCAGTGCCGAAATCAAATCGCCCATGCGGGTCGGCTGATTCGGGTTGCTGTTGACGTTGACCGATACCACCTGATCGCTGACCGAGATGATCGGCAAACTGGATCCGGTCCGCGAACTGGACGTGAAGATAAGCTGCAAGCCGTTGCCCAGGCTGCCGGTCTGCACTGCACGGAATTCAACCAGCGCGGCACCGTTGGTTCCCAGATCCGAAGTCGTGCTTGCCGATTCGAACACGCCGTCTTCGCCGGCTCGCGTGATCCGAATGGCCGACAGCGTGCTGGGATCAATGTCCGCGTTGTCATCGAACCGGAAAACCAGTTCGCGTGGCGAAACGTTCAGTTCCGTGCCATCGTTCAGCAGCGAACCGATGTTGGGCTGGATGCCGATCAGGTCGGGGCCAGCCAACAATTGGCGTTGCTCCAGCGACTCGGAAAGCAAACGTCGATCCTTGCGGCGACGCTTCTGACGAAGTCGGCCGACCTGGTTCTTGGCGTTGCGAATGGATTGGTCGTCACCATTATCCGAAGCAATCATACGGTTACCAGTGCGAGCAAGCGAGTCACGAAGAGTCATCAAGAAGGCCTCGTATTCAGGTGCCAACCAATGTTGGCAAATTGTTTATTTTGATTCCGCTCGATCGGACGATCGGCCGGGTCGGTAGCGATTTCTGGATCAATCGCCTCCAGCCCGGAAAGGCCAGATCAACGTTCGTTTTGGAATGGTTTTCAGCTCGTTTGCCGACATAACTGCGACCGGCGAGCCGGGATGTAGGTGAAAAAGTAGCTCGTCACATCAGAGATTAGGCGCTGCAATTCCAAAGCGAGAACCAGCTCCGGAGTGTAATCGGGTCGATTGCGATGGCAACGAAAATCGTCTGGGGGACGGGGTTTAGGTATACTTGACGCGGTTATAATCATCGTCCGGCCAACCCCAGCTAATCCACCCGATATTCGCAGTGGGTAAGCTTCGGCAGCCCCGTTTGACGAATCGAGCTAGGGAAAAGTTCCGGTATTGCGTGGTTTGGTGCTCCGTTGATACCGTCCGGCCGACCGCGACCGATTCCAAAGGGTTTGCCAGGCAGCCGACGGCCCATCGCAAAGACGATGCCGATCTGCGGCCCCCCCTGCGGCGGTCCAACGCCTCCCGCGTCACGGAAGACTCGTCTAATGGCCCCTAAAAAACACTGTTTTGATCGTTCTGCGGTCATTTCCTCCATCGCTGTCGGCTGTTCCAAGACCGCCAGCTGCCACTGTGAAACGAAACGGTGTGAAACCAATCGTCGCCAAATCGGTGCGCGCTCGAACAACCTTGCCCAGCACCAACGGGGGGCTAATCGCCCCTCTGCGCTGTTGGGATGGCTGCTGATCGTCGCCGCCGTTTTGCCGACCGGCGGATGCCAGTGGGCTGCCAGTGGTCAAAATTCCACCGGCGCACGACTTTACGAACAAGGTCAATATTCGGCAGCTTTGCAGCAGTTTCAAAAGGTTATTAATACTGACCCGAACAACGCCGACGGTTACTACAACCTGGCCGCCACCAATCATCGACTTGGCAACCAGCGCAACGATCCACAGCAGATCACTCAAGCCGAAGCACTCTACAACCAGTGCCTCGATCACGATCCCAACCATGTCGAATGCCACCGCGGGTTGGCGGTGCTGTTGGTTGATACCGGACGTCCGGACCGAGCTTTCGCTCTGATGAAGAACTGGGCGGCCCAGAACCCGGAATTCTCGGAACCCCGCATCGAACTGGCTCGACTCTACGAAGAGGTCAGCGACCCCGGCACGGCCCTGAAGTACCTGGAAGACGCCGTTCAAAAAGATCCCAACAATTCACGCGCCTGGTTGGCCTTGGGCCGCCTTCGCGAACAATCAGGCGATTTGAACCAAGCCGTCCAAAATTACCAACGGTCATTGGCACTGAACGGAATGCAACCGATGGCAGCCGAACGTGTCGCTGTTCTGACACGGCAAATCTCGGCCAACTACGAAGCTTCGGTCGCCAACGGGACCACGCAAGTGGCGACCCAGCCGAACTTCAACAGCGGTATGGTTCGCCAGTACTAGGGCGTAGCGGAAGTCGTCAAGACTTTCGTGAATCTCAGCCAGGCCGAAACTCTTGACGAGTTCCGCTATCCCGAAAACCACGTCCCCCTTGTTTTCCAGGCGAAAGCCGAAGCAAGGGAGTTTTCGCAAAATCGACGATGGCTGACCTGCCATTCCCTGCGTGCCACTCTGGTCGCGGACATTCATCAAAACACCTACATTCTGCGTTTTGACTCGCAGTTCTCCCCATCCAGTCCCCCACCCAAAGCACGTTTCTGCCATGAAATCGATGGAAAAAATTGTGTCGCTATGCAAGCGACGTGGCTTTCTGTTTCAGTCCAGCGAAATTTATGGCGGCGTCCAAGGCTTTTGGGATTACGGCCCGCTGGGCGTGGAATTGAAGCGAAATCTGAAAGAAGCTTGGTGGCACGACATGATCACCGGCCACAACGAACTGGCCGCCCCCGAAGGTGCCCCCGGTACGTTTGACATGGTGGGCTTGGATTGCTCGATCATCATGCACCCCCAAGTTTGGAAGTGCAGCGGTCACTTTGACCTGTTCCACGATTTCATGGTCGATTGCCGTGAATCGAAAAAACGATACCGGTTCGACCAGGTCCGTGGTCGCTGGGTCGAATATCAAGACAAAAAGATCTTCGTCGCCACGATGGCCGAACAGGAACAAGAACTGGACGAAGTTCGCCGCCGCGGCATGAAGTTTTTTAAACTGCGGAACAAAGACGCGGACAAATTGACCGTTTCGGACGAATCGCTGACGATCGATAAACTCGAATCCACCGAAATGGTGTTGGCCCCCGATTCCAAAACGCTGGACACGTTGACCGTGCCGCGCGAATACAACCTGATGTTCAAGACGACCTTGGGCGCGTTGGGCGGCGAAGACGACACGACCTTCCTGCGTCCGGAAACCGCGCAAGGCATCTTCGTCAACTTCAAGAACGTCTTGGACAGCAGCCGCATCAGCGTCCCGTTCGGGATTGGCCAGGTCGGCAAGAGTTTCCGAAACGAGATCACGCCACGAAACTTCACGTTCCGATCGCGCGAATTCGAACAGATGGAAATCGAATTCTTCTGTGCACCGGACCAATCGCATGACTGGTACCGCTATTGGCGCGACCGACGACTGGCTTGGTACAAGTCGTTGGGTCTGTCCGACGAATCGCTGATCATGCGAGAACACCATCCATCCGAACTGGCCCACTACAGCGTCGGTACCGCGGATATCGAATACGCATTCCCGTTTCTGCCCGAAGGCGAATACGGCGAACTGGAAGGCATCGCCCACCGTGGCGATTTCGACCTGCGTAGCCACATGGAAGGCAAGCTGGATCCGAAAACCAGCCCGATGACGGTTGAACTGAACGAACACGGCAAACCCAAGTACCGCGGCAGCGGAAAAGATTTGACGTACCGCGACGAAACGACCAACGAAAAGTTTGTCCCGCACGTTGTGGAACCTTCGGCGGGTGCCGACCGTGCGGTGTTGGCATTCATCTGCGAAGCCTACACCGAAGACGAAGCACCCGACGAGAACGGCAAGATGCAAACGCGTACGGTGCTGAAACTGCACCCGCGTTTGGCGCCGATCAAAGCGGCCATCTTCCCGTTGGTCAAGAAAGACGGCATGCCCGAACTGGCTCAACAGATTTATGGAACGCTGAAAAAGCACTTCAACGTTTTCTATGACGAAAAGGGAGCCGTCGGTCGCCGCTATCGTCGCCAAGACGAAGCCGGCACACCGTTCTGTATTACGGTCGATACCGATTCGCTGAGCGACCAAACGGTCACCATCCGCGACCGTGACACGCTGGAACAATGGCGAGTCAAAATCGACGACCTGACCACCGAATTGACCAAGCGAATCAACGTTTAGCCGAAGCTTCTGGACCGATTCGTCACAACAGATGGGCGATTCACAATCACCCCATGAGGCACACGGTCAGCTCGCCAGCGAAGGACGCTGCGAGCTGTCCGGATGGTCTCGCACACAGCGAGCCTGGAACCAAGGGCTATGCGGACGCTGCTGCTCGTGATCGCTTCCGGCGTACTGCGACGAGTGCACCGGTAGCCAGCAAACATGCCCATGTACTGGGCTCGGGAACTGCTGCCACGCTCGGGTTGAAGTTGATCGTGCTTTGATCGAATCCCAAAAAGGCGCCGACCGATGCGATGTCTGCCTCGGTAAGCAGCTTGCGTGTTCCGGTTACGATCGATGGACTTAGGGCGTTCGGACCGTAGTCGAAAGGAGGAAAGAAACCGCCTCCGCCCGGGTCGTACGGGAATTCATCGGACGGCGACTCGATGGCGAAACTAGTGTGCCCGCCGCTGAATGGGATTTCGGCTCCATCAAGCACACCGCCCACGACGTCAATGTCATTGTCGGAACCCAGATCGGCATCGGCAAACGCAGGAAACTGTGTTCCCAAGAACCCCAAGGCATGTCCCACTTCGTGGATGGCGACCGACAACATGTCGCTGTTGCTGCGTGCAAGTCCTGCAGGCGCATCGTAGTGCACGCGTTCGACATTCACATCGACGCCACCCAAAGTCAAGTCTCGCTCGCTGTACTGCTGCCACTCTTCGTTTGCTGTTGGCGTGCTATCGACAAAGAAACTGCTGCTGGTGTCGTTATCCCAGGTCAAACTACCGGATGACCAGCGTCCATCGCTCCCAAACCATCCTGTACCGCCGGTTGCGAGCGTGCTGCCCCCCAGGCCTCCCCAACCGACGCTGATGGTTTGAGTGATCGTGCCACCAAGGTTGCTTGACCAACCAATCGATGTGGAGCTATTGGCAAAAGCCGTTTCCCAATACGCGGCTGCTGTTTCAACCACAGCACGTGCATCGGCCAGTGTTCGCCCGCCTAGAACCGTACCACCATCGGCGGGAGCGGCCGTAGCGAAATCACTAAAGTCCAAATCAATGATCAGAGCGGACTGAGATGTAGTGGGAGACAATGCCGCAAAGCCAAATAACAGCGTGCCTAACAACCATGGGTAGCAACGATTGGATCGGAACAAGATATCGTCCTGAAAGAGAAGAAAGGCACGAAGGCACTGCCCACCGCGACTGGAAAAGCTTGCCAGCGATCCTACTCGTTCGGAATAAGCAAAGCCGAACTTCCCCCCCATGAAAGCTCGCTAAAAACGGACACATCGCCCCAAACCAACCCCACAAGCCCGCCTGCACCCCCTCACACGGGCCAGCCGATCCATTTTTTGTCACTGAACCGTACAGCTGCCTGCGGTTCTTTACGTCGCCCGGCGATCGATGGTCAGGTGCCGGAGGACTTCGCCGGCGATCGATACGCCGCTTAGAAATGCACCTTCGATGCGGGGGCCGCCGCACCAATCGCCGCATGCCCCCAAGCGGGCCGCCGCGTCCCACAAACACTCGCGATCGATGGGATCCACCGGCACTGCATCCCGCCAACAACAGGCCAGTGCGTGCACGACATTGCCCGGTGCCAATCCAGTGACCTGTTGCAGTGCAGCCAACAATTCGTCGGTAACCATTTCCGGATGATCATCGATATGCGCCATCGACCACAGGTTGGACGCATGCAGCACCCAAGCTTCTGTCCCGCTGGTATCGCCACCGTCTGGCTGACCAAAATTCATTCGCCCCGGTTTGGCGCTGTCGCGTGCGATCCAAGACAGCGGGCCGTCGTTGATGAACGCCGCATCAAAATCCAGACTCTTCAAACCGTCGGTCTGGATCATCAATGCCCATGTCGGTTTCATATCGCACGCCGCTATTTGCGTGGCCATCGCTGAATGCCCACTCATCAAAGCACTCGATTGCACCGGAGTCGCGTTCACGATGACATAGTCGAATTCGCCATGCGTTTCTCCGGCAGCGTCGACCAAGGCCCACTGCGAATCACCGCGACGCAATAGATCCACCACGTTCGTCTCTAGCCGAACGTTCAAATCCGCCGCTAGGTGCTTAGCGACTTGGTCCATTCCTGGCACGCCCACATAACGGCCGGTGTCCATCTTTTCGGCAATCACTTTTCCGCCCAGCCCCAATTCGACCATCCGTCCCAGCCAAGGCTGGACGAATCCGTCTTGGATCCAACTTTGCACGTAGCGGCAAAACCGTGAATCTCGGGCGGTAAAGTACTGGGCACCATGATCAAAGGACAGGGCAGGGTGCAGACCTTCGATCGAAGTCTTCCCATCCCGGTCCGACTTTGCGTCAGCGTCCGCCACTGCCTTTACCGTCGCGATCCGCCCACCGACCTTGTCCGATTTTTCGAACACGGTCACGTCTAAACCGTAGTCATGAAGAGTGCGTCCGGCGGTCAATCCAGCCATCCCGGCACCGACGATGGCGATTCGAGGGGCCAGCGGCGTGATGGGTCGGTCAACGATCTGCTGGAACTGGGCCAGATTTAAATTGGCCTCGGCGTGATCGGGATCAGCAGCGCGAACTCGCCCGAACACCTTGGATTCCGGTTCAACAGGTTGGTCGAATTGGCCGAAACACCACAGGATGCCACCGTAACTGCTGGGGTCACCGCCATCGAGCGCGTAGCGGTGATTCAGATCGATCGCCAACTGCAAGGCGCGGCCCGGCGTCGGTACCCAAGGCAACAATAACTTCCCCCATGTCATCCGAGCGCTGTGATGCAGTTCGCCATGTTTCAGCAGACTCTGCTGACAGGTGTCCCACAACGGTTGTCCCGTGTTCGCACGCGATAGGGTTTCCCAACTGCACGATTTCTGGCGATCGTCGTCGACGTGCTGCAACAGAGTTTCTTTGGCCCAAACCGGGATCCCGTCCAACGAATCGATCGCGTCGGGATGGTGAAAGCAATAGTGAAACGCCATTTCTCGCCAGACCAGCAATTCGTCCAAGTAATCTTGGGCGCCTGCCCGATCGGCTTCGCGAGCAATCCGAAACGGGCTGACCATGCCGAAGTGCAGATAGCTGCTGATCCGACTGGAACCACGATGATCGGCTGCGTTGGATCGCCGCTTGGAATAGTCGGCCAGACCGTTTGCTTTGAATTCGTCCCAACGTGCGTAACCGGCCCTCGAACCGCCCGGCGTGTCGATCACCGGGGCGACCGAGTGATCGACTCTGCACTTTCGGATCAGAGATGTCAAACAGGCATCCTGCAGATCGAACGCAGGGAACGGCATCGATCCGTCGAACAGGTCAACATCCAAGGGTTGGTCCGCATACGGCACCCCCACACGTTGATGGTAGAAGTGCTCCGTCGCATCGCGATACTCGTTTGCGTTGGCATAAGCGTGCCCGACCAATGGCACCGGAACGATGCACGAAGCGTCGACCATCGCAATCGGCGTGGTGGTCCGAACCGTCAACCGCTGCATCCAACCGACCAGTGGCTGAACGGGCATTTCTTCGGTCACCAGCACCGCCGCCCGGCGCGTGAGGTCACGTAGATGCGGGCCACGCGCCCCGTCACGCTGCAAATGAAAATTGGATTGGATGCCGCGATCGGTTAGTTCACGCTGCACATCGCGATGGCCTTGCAACATGAACGAATGGAATCGATCGGACGCGTAGGGATAGTCTTCCGAAAGCGCGTGATAGACCAGCAGCGGCAACCCGTTTTGTCTGGCCAAGCAGATCGCTACATCCAATGCCGGATTGTCGTGGCCGCGCAGTGCATTGTGCATCCAGTAAAGGACAAATTCACCGGGACCGTGCCTCGTCTGGTCTGGACGGACCAGCCAACGCAATCGTTCGTCCAAATGAGTCGGTAATGAATGATCCAAACTCGCCGCCTCCTGTACCTATTCCGACCAACCCGTGCGGTGGCCAATGTCAACTCTGTGTGCGATTACATCGTTTGCAACTGTGGATACCTACCGAATCAAACGTCGTGCCAACCATCCCCGCGGCAGGCCAGCATCGACGGGGCAGGGCGGCAATCCCAGTCGCAACAACACTTCCGACGCCGCCAATCGGCCACTGATGACCGCGCCTTCCATGGTTGCCGGCCAACCGGTGTCGATCCAGTCCCCGGCCAAGTGCAGCCAGGGCAGGGCAGTGCGGGCCGGCGGGCGACACCGCTGGACATCGGGAGTAACCGAGAACACCGATCGGGGGTCGGTCACGACACGATGAGCCAAGCATTGGGCCGACGCCGCCGCAGGAAACGCGTGCACCAATTCCGCCCATACCGTATCGACCAGGTCTTGCTGGGACATCGATCGCGTCTGTCGCGAAGCGCTGACAACAACCTGATAGTAGTATCGGTCATCGTTGCTCGATTCCGAGGAACGGTCAAAATCGCAGGGACTGCGAAAAACCCACTGGGACAAGGTCCCCACCATCACGGCATGGGGAAGAGTCATGATCGGGCGATCGGTCCAAAGATGCAGCCCGGTAATGGGTGACGATGGAAACTGGCCCCATCGGTCCAACCTGCCGCCATCGTTCGACGAACCAGCGACCACGGATGGATCCTGGCCTTTGGATCGATCCCCCTGCTGAATCGAATCATCAAGCGACTGGACCAACGATTCGATCCGATACCAGGGAACTGCCGCGATCACATCATCGGCCCGGTACGGGTGTCCGTCGACGGACCAAGCCACACCACCGTGCATGCCATCGGTTGGCACTTCGCTGGTTTCGGACGGTTCCAGCCGATCGATCGGGCAATGACAGACCAACCGCACGCCCCGCTGGGCGATCGACGAAGCCAGGCTTTGCCCGATCAACTCTGACAGCGGCCGCGTCGGCACGTGCACATCGCTGGCCCCGCGGGCGGCGGCAAAGCCATCGATGAAAACTTTTCGGGCAGCTGCCATCGAAACACGATTCGATTCGTCCCCCAGGGCACTGACCAAGATCACGTCCCAGAACAAACGAATCGTCGCGGGATCTTGTCCTTCCTGGGTCAACCACTGTGACGCCGTCAATCGTTCGATCACCGCGGGCTTCGTCCGCATCAACTTCCATAGCCCGCGGCGGATCTGGCGTTTCTGGGCTGCGGAAAGGTAACGCAATCCCGCCAGCGCCGACATCAGATGCAGGGGCGCCGGCAACCATCGCGACGGCTGAAAAGGACTCGGTGGATGCCCAGGGTGCAGGAACGTCAAACGATCAAAGCGTTTCATCTGATCGGCCAGTCCGTGCCGTTTCATCAACGCTATAAAGTTCGTGCAGCATCCCATCGCCACGTGCTGGCAATAATCGACAACTGTCCCCGATTGCGGATCGGTGAACGATCCAGCCCGACCGCCCAGGCTGCGTTTGGCCTCGATCACAGTGATGTCCAATTCACCGGGGGCTGCAGCCACCAATGCATCGGCAGCCGACAAGCCGGCCAATCCACCACCCACGATCACCACGCTGCGCTTTCGATCGCCAGCCGATTGCGAGTTCGCCTGTTCGCTAGTCGTGCAGGACGTCATGGAAGTCACGATCGCCGTGCTCCCCCATCAACCACTTCGATGGGTGGGACTGGCAAACGTCGAAACAACGGCGACACGAAGTGACGCGATGCCAATTCCCACCGGTCGCCTTGGCTAAGCCGGACACGATGCAGCACCACCGCCCCAGGATCACTGGCGATGCGATCGAGCAAACGTCGATAGGTTCGCCACATCATGCTGAACATCGGCCGCCCATCGGGATGCAGCGAATCCCAAACCTGCCAACCAGATTCGAACAAGCGTTTGGCGCGGTCAATCTCGTCTTCGACCAAGCAACGCAGCCGATCATCCGGCCGAGGCTTCAGCAGATCGTCTTCCGTTAGACCATGTTGTTCATAGTGTTGACGTGGCAAATAGATTCGGCCCCGCGATGCATCCTCGGAAATATCCCGCAGGATGTTCGTCAACTGAAACGCCAAGCCACAATCGATCGCGACCGCCGTCGGCAACGGACCGTCGTATTCCCAGATGTGCAGACAGGCCAAGCCAACAGCCGAGGCAACCAAATAACAGTAATGTTCCAACTGTTCGTAAGTATCGAAACGCGTCTTCTGTTGATCAGCCAAAACACCATCGATGATCTCTAACAAATACCGCGTCGGAATCTGATAACGCCAGCAGGCATCCCGCAGGGCCGGCATGATCTCAGTCGCACGGCGATGCAGATCGATCGGCAACTTGCCGCTGGCTCGGGCATCCCCGCCGGCATCCTGGGCCACTTGTGGATCAAACAAACCATCGGGCAAAATCAGTCGATTGGCACCGCTATCGTCGTCCAAGTTCGCTTCGGTTGTTTCTCGCCACCATTTCAACCAAAGCGTTCGCAGCGCAGTCGGCTGATCGCAGTCCCCCAAATCGTCGGTGATTCGTGCGAATGCGTAAACGGCATACATCGCCAAACGTTTGGGACGTGGCAATAGCCAGAACGACCGATAGAAATTGCTTCCGCTTTGCCTAGCGATCCGGCGAACGGGCGAATAGTCGGCGGTAGAGCGAGCAGAAGAGTTCATTGCACCGAAGAATATCCGCGGGGACACCGTATTGATACCGACCGTCGTGATGGATGGATGATGGTGGACGAGTCATGGCGGGACGAGTCATGGAGGAATGGGCATGGTCGAAGTCCGATCTTTCGCCTACAGCCAGCCAGCCCAAGCCCGCGCCAACATCGTCATCTGTTTTGTCTTGGACACCTTGGGACGAATCCGCAGCACATCACAATCGATCTTGCGGATCGCCGAAATCGTGGCGAGACCACCATGCACGAACAGCCGAACATCAGACGCCAACCATCGCGGCACACTATCGGCCAGTGGCAACCCCCGGCGCAGGCACCGCTCGGCCAAGTCACACTGTTGGTAAAGTGCAGCCCGCAATCCAGGCGGCGTTGACTTGGCGGCAATTCCATCCGCCAAGTCGACTTCGGTGATCCCGTGGCTTCGCATCGCATCGGCTGGCAAATAGATCCGCCCAATCGCAAAGTCACGCTCCACATCTTGCCAAAAATTGGCCAACTGCAGGCCCGTACAAATGTGGTCCGACAGCGCGATGCGGTCGTCATCAAAACAGTCCGCCAATTGCAACACGATCTGGCCGACGGGATTGGCCGATCGCTGGCAATAGCCGATCAACTGATCGAAATCTTCATACCGGTGGACCACCTGATCCTGGCCAAACGCGGACATCAAATCATCAAAAGGTTGGCGTGTCAGCGAGAATCGAGCGATCGTGTCGGCCAGGGCGACGAAAGTGTCCGACGGTGGAGTGCCAGCAAAGGTCGCGTCCAGCTGCCGCTGAAAATCCGCCAAACGTTCGGTAGCCACGGCGGGGGAGGGCGATTCGTCCGCCAAATCGTCGGCAGTTCGGCAAAACGCGTAAACATCGTAAAATGGCTGCCGTAGCCGCCGGGGCAGCAGGACGCTGGCGACCAGGAAATTCTCGTAGTGAGACTTCGCGATCGCTGCGTTGTGGGATCGCCCACGAGCCAACGGGGAACCGGCAACCAAGGGGTCTGGGTTAGGCGCCTCGGTAGGCTCGCGGTTATCCTGGGAAAGAGCGTCCGCGCGAGACTGGCTCTCGTTGGAAAGACGGTTCAAACCTCACACATCCTTCCTGTCAGCGAAACGAATGAAGATTATCTTGGCCGCACCGCGAGGCTTCTGCGCCGGCGTCAACATGGCGATCGACTCGTTGGACCTGACGCTGCAGAAATTCGGTGCCCCGGTCTACGTGTACCACGAGATCGTGCACAACCAGTATGTGGTGCAGACATTTTCTGAAAAAGGCGCTGTCTTTGTCAACGAAATCGACGAGATCCCCGAGGGAAGCGTCGTCCTTTTCTCGGCTCATGGCGTTTCCCCGGCCATCCGCGAGGCCGCTCGAGCACGAAATCTGAACGCCCTGGACGCGACCTGCCCGTTGGTCACCAAAGTCCACCTGGAAGCGATCAAGTACGCCAAAGCCGGCTACACCATCATCTTGATTGGCCACGAAGGACACGACGAAGTCATCGGTACGATGGGCGAAGCACCCGAAGCGATTCTGCTGGTGGAAGACGAAGCGGGCGTTGCCGAGCTGAACGTGGCGGACGAAACCAAACTTGCCTATCTGACACAAACCACCCTTAGCGTGGACGACGCCAACCAAATCATCGCAAAACTGCGTGAACGGTTTCCCAAAATCGAAAGCCCGCCCAAGGCCGACATCTGTTACGCCACCCAAAACCGCCAAGAAGCGGTCCGCGTGCTAAGCGACCAAGCGGACGTGGTCGTTGTTCTGGGCAGCCAGAACAGCAGCAATTCCCAACGTCTTCGTGAACTGGCCGCCGATGAACACAAAAAGGCGTTCCTAGTCGATGGCCCCCAAGATCTTGACCCCAACGAATTCTCGGCTTCGCAAACGGTCCTGATCACCGCCGGAGCTAGTGCCCCCGAATCGGTCGTCCAGGCCACCATCGATTGGCTAGTTCAGAAATTCGGTGCAACCGTCGAACTGGCATCGATCCGCGAAGAATCGGTCCAGTTCCCGCTTCCCAAACCACTTCGAGCATTCGCGGCCGAGACCCGATCGTCCTAACCGCCCCCACCTGTGTGCCAGAGATGTCGATCGACAACGCTCTGGTAGATTCCCCCCTCCATACCATCGATTGCGAAAGGACGCGTCCTGTGGCGACCAAAGAACAGCAACGTCAAAAGAAACTGGCCAAGAAGCGATCCAAGGAACTGGCCAAAAAGAAGGCGGCCGCCCGCGAAAAGAATCGGATGCAATCCTTTTCGGGGCAGCTTTCATCTGCGATCGAAGGATCGATCGAACGATGCTTGGTCGCCGAGGATCTGCTGAATTCGGATAGCAAGTTTGGCACCGTGTTCATCACCCGACGAATGCCCGATGGCCGCGTCGCAGCCGTGCGGTTCCTGATCGACGGTTTCTGCATGGGTGTCAAGAACTGCAACGCGATGTTCTGCTTCCCATCGCAATTGACCGAACTTCTGGAAAACAGTCCCGAAACGATGATGGCGATCACGCCGCCAGCGGCGCGTCGATTGGTCGAACAAGCCGCTGCCTACGCCCGCCAGTTCGACATTTTGCCGCACCCGGACTACGACAAACTGACTGCCATCTTTGGCGATATCGATCCCAATGAATGCAGCACGGACTTTGTCTTCGGTCGCGACGGACAACCGGTCTATATCGCCGGCCCTGGAGAAAACGAGCAACGCATCGGCGAGATCATCGAAAAACTTTCCGCCACCGCCGGTGAGGGGAATTACATCGTCGAATACGACGAAGCCTTTGACCTCGACGACGAAATGGCCGGCACATCGTGGACCGACGATCCGGAACTGGACATCGACATCGACGAAGACCTGCCCCCGGCGACCTAAGTCCCGAAGGGAAGGCAAGGCAATGGTGAGCCGCTGGCCGTGAGGCCCAGGGCAATTCCCGGCCGCTTACGCGATCGCGGCTCCCGAAGCCAATAACAGTAACCGGAATACCGAACGCTCCGTGAACGCCCCACAAACGCCTGCATCAGAGCGATGTCGGCGCCGAATCGTTTGCCATTTCGGATTCGGTTTCATGGGTTGGCCGAATCGCTTCGAAGTATTTACGAACCGTTTCGCGGTGGCCCATTGGCAGTGGTTCGGTATCCAGCACTGCTTCGGCTTCGCGTTTGAACTTGTTGTACTTCGCCGTCAACTGTCGCACGGCTTGCTGCTCGCCTTCGGGAGCCTGCAGAATCTCCGTCTCGCTCGGTCCTTCGGATTGTTGGCCAGTCAACATTTCCTCGTTGCGAACGCTGTCCAGTTTGGTTGCTTGATCCCCCAACGGTTGACCACTGGCCCCTTGGCCGGCCTTTGAACTAGGTGAATCGGATTTCGCGACGCTGTTGGACTGGCATTGGCCTCGGCACTCACTTTTGCACTGCGACAAACGGTTCAGTTGGCATGACATACAGTTGCCAATCTTCTTGCACTGACCTTGTTTCTTGCACGCCGACGCTAGTTTCGAAAGACACTTTTTACATTCGCTTGGATTCTTTGAATCCAGCCCCTCGGCCAACTCGCTGATCGAATCGCTCAATTGTCCTTGTTGGGCAGGTTTCAGTTTCGACAACATCTTTTTCAGGTTGTCGGCGACCGCACGACGTTGCTTGTCACCGATCTGGGATGGATCGATCGCCTTTAGCTTTTCGCTTGCTTCGTCATAGTCTTCCGCTTCCAACGCCTTGGCCGCTTGGCTCATCGCATCGGACGGTTTCATCGCCGCCGCCAAAGCCTGCAACATCGTGTCCGTCATTTCTAGCTGCAGCGATTCGCGTGCTTCGGCCAATGACTGCTCCATTTCCGAAAGCGTTGCCAACAGGTCGGCTTCGTCCAAGGATTCCGATTCCATCTTGTCCAGTTTTTGGGCTAGCTCTTCGACCAGCGCCTCGATCTCGGGATCCTGTTGTTCATCCGCCATCTGTTCCAATTCTTGCAGCAGGGTGCCGCGCAGGTCTCCCGATTGCTGTTTAGCCAGCGGCAAGATCGACTTAGCTTCGACCCGCGGTGCCATCCAGCTTCCCAAGACCAAGAATAATGCGGTGGCGGCGGTCAATCCACCGATCCATCGCAACTGCTGAGGCGGCGTCGAAATTGGCACGCACTGAACCGGATCGACTTGTCGCAGTTGCTGGTCGGCTTCGGCTAATTGCAACTGCCGCACCGGATCCGCTTTGGCAGTCCGTTCGCGATCAAACTGCAACGATGTGATCGATCGGTCTTTCAACCCATAGTGCTGGTCCACCAATCGAGCGGCGGACTGTTCGTTGTGCCGCCGAAACATGCCGACCAGCCACCCCAACGTTCCACCGGCAACCACGATCGCAAGCGGCCACCCCCAATGCATCGTGGGCACGGCTGCCAACCGAACAAACGCCACCAACAAAGCCGCCGTCGCCCCCACCAACAGCCCGCGCGATGCACCACGGGTCATCGAAGCAAACCACAAACGCCGTTGGACTGGTCGAAGAATTTCGTGCAGCATCATACGTTTCGCAAACAGTGGAAGCGGAAGAGATGGACGGACACAGCCATTCTAGGGGTATAAGGCAGCCACCTTCTAGACGAAAAATCGGGCCAAATCATTTTTCGCCGTTCATCCCCCAGTTCACGGGCACCGAATCGGCGCCCGTGAATCGGCGTTGAACTTCGCCGAGACGCACGCCGACATAACGCCTGCCCGGGGTGCGTTTTGCCTATCGGTTGCCGATTTCGATTCGCCGAAACGCCACATCGGCGACAAAGATGGCAAGCCCAGCCATCAACAACCATGGCCACATGGGCACGGGATCGCGAGCCGTCCGTTCATCGTCCTCGGTCACCGCAGAGGCCGGTCGGTCGTAATATCCGCCGCTGACCGCCGCAATCTGACGCAGCGCCGGTTCCCCCAGCGGCAACAATCGAAGTTCGTCTGGGTAGCCGATTGTCACACCACGAGAACTCCGCTGGGTCGTCCCATCGCTGCGGTTCTGAGCAATGTCGAAATGGTATGCACCGCGGCGAGGCGTTTCGACCGCGGCTTCGAATCGGCCCGGGGCGGTCTGTTGCATCGCGATTTTTTCATTCTTCAAACGCGGATCGATCACGGTCAGACGCGATTCGGCTTCGTCGATGAATCGGCCATTGTCGTCGATCGCGTCCATGACGATCCGTGTGCGATCACCGTCGCGCTGGACTTCGACAAACACCCCACGGTTATCGTCTTTCCGCATCGCATGCCGGATGATCTGTGCCCAAAACGTTCCAAAGTCGGGCCACGACAACCATTCGCCCGCCCAACGATTCTTGGCATCGCTGGTGAATGCGACCGACATCCCCAAACCGTACCTCCACCACACCAACAACGGGTCTCCCGATTCGCTAGCCAAAATAAATTCGGCCGTTGGCTTGGGCCGCGTCACGACATACCCCAGCAACAACGGCGACAGATCCCACTCGATTCCATCCAAGACAGATGTTGGCCGAACCAATTGTGGCAAGAACGGCAGTTCGTTGATCGCCGACTTGCTGGCTTCGACCGTTTCTTTGGCGAACACCTGTGGCACCGATTGTGGGTCATCACAAAAATAGTATCGTCCGCCGCCGATCTGAGCCAATTCTTCCAATAGGTCTTCGCTGGATCCCTGGCCAAGCGCCACCGTAGACAATGTGATTCGCGATGACGACATGTCCTGTGCCGCCCCTTGAAAGTCGCCGGGCGTCGACACACCGTCGGTCATCAAGATCACATGCTTTAACTTTGCCGTCGCGGCGACCAACGCGTCGTAGGCATCGATCATCGCGGGATACATGTTTGTCCCGCCGGATGCTTCGATCGTTGAAATCGCGTCCGTGATCGCACCACGATCCGAAACCGAACGCAGTTCAGAAATGGTATACGATCCACCGTCAAACGCGATCACCCCCAACGAATCTTTGGGGCCCAACAGTTCGACAGCCGCCTGGGCAGCATCCTTGGCCAGTTCGATCTTCTGGCCGCCCATCGAACCACTTTTATCGATCACCAGCATCATCGCCAACGAAGGCTTTTCGCGTTCCTTTTCAAAGTTACTTCGAACGGGCAAAATTTCTTCGATCTGGGTTCGGTAGTAACCGCCCAATCCGAACGATTGGTCGCCGCCCAACATGATCAATCCACCGCCCAAGTCCTGGACGTAGATTCGGATCAAATCCATTTGCCGCATCGTCATCGCCGTGGCAGGCACGTTGGACAGGATCAAACATTCGTATCCCTGCAGCTCTGATAATTGGCTGGGAATCCCCTCGGGCGGACGAACGTCGACATCGATCGCTTGTTCGTCCAGCGCCCACCGCAGCGAATCGGTTTCGTCGGGATCGATGTCAATCAACAGCACACGCGGCTTTCCGCTGGCATAAACAATCGTGGACGCTTCGTTGTTGTCTAGCAACGTGTCGTCGAACTGCCGCAACCGCGCCGCAAACGTTTCCTGACGCTGCCCCAACACTGTCTGCTGAAATCGAAACCGGTTCTCTCCCTTCTTGATTTTGACCTTCGGCGAATCGGCATCTCCGATCTGGATATCGCCACGGTACAGGTCGACGTGCCCCTCGGTTTCGCGATTGCTATTGACGATCACTTCGACAAAGAACGGCTGCCCCTGGCGGACTTGCGTCGGAGCTTCGACCCCAGCCATCTGGACTTCGGGGTCACTTCGGACCGGAAGTGGCACCGTCCAAATAGGCACCCCGGAATCGGCGGCGGCCAAGGCGTCGCCACCATTGGTCGCGTTCCCATCGCTTAGCAATACGATTCGCGGCACTCGCGATGGTGGAATCGACGCCACCGCGGTGCGAATCGCAGCGGCAAGGTCCGTCCCCAGTCGTTTCGTTGAATCGGCCCCCGGTGGGTCAACGTTCGCTGGCGTTGCTGGCGCATCTTCCGACGGGATCTGCGCGGACTCGGCATCCGTCGGCGAAGCGGCATCAACATCCGGATCGTCAGCAGCGTCCGGATCGTCAGCAACGTCCACAGCGATGGAATCGTCGCCCGCGGTTGGCTCGGAATCTTCGCTGGTATCCTCCGGTGTCCACTGCGACTGCAATCGACCAGGCGTGCGGTCAAACGCCAGGAACCGCACATCGGCGCCGTCCGCATCGGCCTGTTCGGCGGCCTGTTCCAGAAACCGATTGGCTGCGTCGCGTGCGGCCTGGTCGATGCTTTCGCTCTGGTCGACCGCGAACACGATCATCTTGCGATCGGTTTGGCGCAACCACACCGGACCACAAATCGCTGCGATCAACAGTGTCACAACAACGATTCGAATCAACAGCGACACCATTCGCTGACGAGGCGAAAAGTCGCTGAGGGTGCGCAGGTGAAATCCGACCAACCAGATGATCGCGGGGATCCAAAGCCAAGCCCACTGCGGCTGTGTCCATTGCAACACGCTCATGCCACCGTTCTCCGATTGAACAGCGCCCATTCGCCGATCACCAAACCAATCGCCAACATCAACAAATAAAACCACGCCGGTGCGCCGCCATGCGACACCATCGCCTGTTGGGGCACAGCAACATCGGCGACTCGCAGATCGCTTTCGCCTGCATCGCAAACGTTCACAGCCAACAGATCCCCTTGCACCACCCCCGATGATTTCAGGTCTTGGGGCGATGCCAGAACCCCGGGCGATTTTGTTTCCCCAGGGCCAGGGTCCGGGATCGATTCAGGCACGAACAGACCGTAGATTCCGGTTCGATCAACGGGACTGATGGAAGCGTTTTGGCGTGACACGGTTACCTTTCGCGTCGTGCCGTCGGGGGACATCAACACGACGGACTCGTCATCTCTGTCCCAGGGCACGGTCGTCAATTGACCAGTTCCCAATGCCGGATTCATATCACCGGATTGCCGAAAGAACCAGTTCATCGCATTCGTCATCATCACCGGGAACGCGATCCGCAGCGGCAAGTCGCTATCGTCCAGGTTTGCCGTCAAC
Source organism: Rubripirellula lacrimiformis (assembly GCF_007741535.1). Classification (NCBI taxonomy): domain Bacteria; kingdom Pseudomonadati; phylum Planctomycetota; class Planctomycetia; order Pirellulales; family Pirellulaceae; genus Rubripirellula; species Rubripirellula lacrimiformis. The sequence goes on along the minus strand of NZ_CP036525.1, from coordinate 1,308,368 downwards.
ACAATGACTCGGCCCTCCGGTCGTTCAACGGACACCAACACGCGCGACCCATCGGCGGTTTCTAGCAGCGTGGTCGGTTGCCCGAATGATTCGTCCACGTCGATGTCTCGTCCCCCGGCCAACAAGACGTTCTGCAGCTGCACGTGCCGCAGCAGAGGCGAATTCTTGTCCTGTTTTGCCACCAGGGGTGTCGCGATCGAATCCCCCAATTTCCAAGCCGACGCGGGCCCGTCTGCCGTGGCGATGAACAGGGCAGGGCAGGGCGGCATTTGGCCGGGCACCGTTCCGCTATACACGACCAGACCGCTGGTATCATCCGGAACCAAATCGCCCCCTGCATCGCCCCCCGCTGAATCGATGCCTTGCGCCGCATCGATCACGGTCAACTCGATCAACGGAATCGATTCCAACACAGTCCGCAAATAGAAGGATGGCGAATCCGCCTGCGTTACCAAAGTGACTGGAACCAACGGACGCGCCGGGACGATGGCATGTGCCATGTTGTCGACATCCAATCCATCGTCAACGTCCAGCACCGCTTTCAGCACACCTCCAACGCGTGACGCACCGTCGATCGTCCTGCGCCACTGCCCGTCGGCATCCAGTTTGATCGGCAGCACATCGACAAGGTCGTCGTTCAAGGTCAACGTCAACCGTGTCTGGATCGGTTCGTCCGACAGATTCTGGACTTCGACCAGCAACGCATAGCCGATCGGATCGACGGTCGACCGACGAACTTGGAACCGTGTGATCGCAACGTTCGACTGGGACGCCCCGATGACTTCCCAGCGAACATCCGGCGTCTGATCGATGTTGGATCGATCACTGATCCCCAGGTCACTAAAAACGACGATCTGTCGACGTTGTTCATCGTCGGCCAGACGCCGTGCCGCTTCGATCGCCTCGCGAACTCGCGTCGGTCCATCCGTCGAATCGATGCTGGCAAGCGCGTCTTCGATCGCCGGCGCAAAATCCGACATCCCCACCAACACGCGGACACTGCTGCCCGCGGTGACGAGCGCCATCTGTTCTCCCGGTCGCAGACCACGTGCGACCCCGATGGCACGCTGGATTGCCAATTGCAATCGAGTCTGGCCGGTTTCGGGATCGATCGCCTGCATGCTGGCGGAATTGTCGACGACCAAAATCCATTCGTGCCCGGAATCATCTTGGCTTCGCCACAACGGATCGGCCAACGCCAATACGACCAGCGCCACAAAGACCAACTGCAGCAACAACGAGAGCCAATGCCGCAGATTTTGCCACAGCGACCGCTGTCGTTTCTCTTCGAACAACTGGTCCCAAAACAGCAACGTGGCGACTGACCGACGACGCAAACGCGTCTTCAGAATATAGAAACCGATGATTGGAATCGCGATCCACAACCACCACATTCGTTCGGGTGAAGCAAGCGGCATGATTACCCCACCGCCGCGTTGCGCATCATTCGAAGCAACACCGCGTCAAAGGGAACGTCGGTGGTCGCCCGTGTGTGGCTGAGCCCATGGTTTCGGCAATACGTTTCAATATCAGCCAGAAACGTTTCGAACAACTGTTTGTATTGACGCAGTTTCCGCTCGGTAACGGTGACCTTCTTTTCGACGCCACTTTCGCAATCAACCAATTCCATGTCACCGAGAAAACTGGGGGACGCTTCGCCCGGCGTGTGAATCTGGATCACGTGCGGTTCGAACCTGGCGTAGCGAAGTCGATCGATGCCTTCCCGAAACCCTTTTTGGTCATACAAGTCGCTGATCACGATCGCCAAACCGGTACGTGGCGCTCGTTCGACGAACTGACCGACCACGCCCTGCAGATTGGTTTGGTTGCCACCGCACTGCAACCCTTCCAAAAAACGCAGCAGGCTTAACACTTGGTTCTTGCCTCGCATCAGTGGCATCGTCGCCCGCAGCCGATCGTCATAGGACAGAATCGAAACGCGATCCAAATCGGCCAGCGCGATGTATGACAACGAGGCCGCTATTTGACGTGCCAACATGAACTTGTTCACGCCCCCGTCACCGTCACTTCGATCCATGCTGGCCGACGCATCCAACAGAACGTAAACGTGTAAATCCTCCTCTTCCTGAAACCGTTTCAGCAACAGATCGCCGTGTCGCGCATAGACGTTCCAGTCCAAGTAGCGCAAATCATCGCCACTGATGTACTCGCGGTGGTCGGCAAACTCGATCCCGCCACCGGTTTGCATCGTCCGTCGCTGGGCCAACAATTGTCCCTTGAACATCCGCTTGGACAACAACGACAAATATTCCAGTTGTTTCAGGAATTCCGAATCAAACATTCTTGTCCATCCGCACCATCAAGATTGAAAGTGAAAGCCGCTCGCCCGCACATCTGGCCATCTGTGGCTGGCGACCCGATCAGCCGACCAACGCTTCGTCGCGGACATTTTCGACCAGGTTGTCGATGATCGCATCCACGCTGACCCCTTCGGCCTGACCTTCAAAGTTCAGCATCACGCGGTGACGCAAAGTCGCGTGCGCCATGTCACGGATGTCTTCTTTGGCGACGTGATACCGGCCATCCAGGACCGCTCGGATCTTGGCACATAAGATCAAAGCTTGCGCGCCACGTGGGCTGCTGCCGTAACGCACGAACCGGCGCACCATGTCGGTCGCTGCTTCGTGGGTGGGGTGAGTCCCCATGATCATCAGGATCGCATAACGTCGGACTTCGTCGGCAATCGGTATCTGACGGGACAGCTGACGCAATTCCAAAATTCGATCGGCCGACATGATTCGATCCGGTGGTGGGATTTCACCGGCCGTCGTGCGATCCATGATCGATTCCATCTCGGTCGTCGTCGGAAATGGCACGACCAATTTCATCAGGAATCGGTCCAACTGAGCCTCGGGCAGCGGATAGGTGCCTTCCATTTCCAACGGATTCTGCGTGGCCAGCACGAAAAACAAGCCATCCAACTGATGCGAAACGCCAGCCACCGTGACGCTGTGTTCCTGCATCGCTTCCAACAGAGCGGACTGTGTCTTGGGAGTCGCACGGTTGATTTCATCCGCCAACACCACGTTGGCAAAAATGGGCCCTCGTTGGAACTGAAACTCTTTTCGTCCATCCTGGGTTTCAACCAAAATATTGGTACCGATCAAGTCGGCAGGCATCAGGTCGGGAGTGAACTGGATTCGACCAAACGGTGCCTCCAAAACTTCCGACAAGGTTCGTACCAACAACGTTTTCCCCAACCCGGGAACGCCCTCTAGCAACACGTGTCCGCCAGCGATCAACGAAGTCAGGACTCCGTCAACAATCGGTTGCTGACCGACGATCCGCTTGGACACTTCATCGCGCAATCGCGCGAAGTCACCGCGAAATTGTTCCAGCCGATCACGCAATTCGTTGTCAATCGATTCAGTCATGATGTTCCCGGTGTTTCGAACGCTGGCATCGTCGCAGCAATCGCTGCGTGGGGGGGGCCCACCAAGACTATCAGATCCCAACAGGCCAGTGGGATTCATTCGTAGAACGGCCTGGAAAGGCCGTTGGTGGATGGACGCGAGGTCAGTGACGGCCTGGAAAGGCCGCCCTACGTGGGGTTGGATTGCCGTTTGGATGCGTTACGAACGCAGCGTTGATGGGTATCATCCTGGTTGATCCGACCCGCTGCCGCCTTGTGAACCTCTTAGACCGCCGATGTACGAACAACTTCGATCCGATCAACAACACATCGCCGAAATCCTAGCGAGCGTACTGGATGATGGAGTACGTTTTTTGGGTGCTGACGGCGACCGGCCAGCGGCGGTCGTGCCGCCGGCAATGGTGCCTGAAACGCTGCCGGATGATGGCATCGGCGCGAGCCAAACGTTGGATCTTTTTCGATCCAAGTACGCCGATTGGATCAGCGGTTCGGCGGGGCCTCACTATTTCGGTCTGGTGACCGGCGGCGCAACCCCGGCCAGCTTAGCCGGTGACTGGCTGACCGCTGTCTATGACCAGAATGCGACCGGTTCCAACGATTCGATCGCACCGCAGATCGAGCTCGCCGCGATCCACATGCTGCGCCAACTATTTGGTCTTTCCGAGGATCACAGCGGCGTTTTTGTATCCGGCGCCACGATGGCGAACTTTGTTGGACTGGCGACCGGGCGGCAATGGGTTGGCCGCAAACACGGTGTCGACATCGCGCAAGCAGGATTGTCGGGGCTGCCCCCGGTCCGAGTGCTGTGCGGCACACCTCATTCAAGCGTGTCCAAGGCGCTGGCGATGCTGGGAATCGGACGCGACAATCTGGAACGCATCGCTACGCTTCCCGGTCGAGAGGCTGTTGACGTGGAGGCGATGCGAAAACGTTTGATCGAAATCCGGGGTTCGGGCGAAGCCTGCTTGGTGGTCGGCAACGCGGGGACCGTCAACAGCGTCGACTACGACGACTTGAATACGTTGGCGGATCTTTGCAAAGAATTCACCGCTTGGTTTCACGTCGACGCTGCCTTCGGTGGCTTCGCCGCATGTGTCCCCGAAACACAATCGTTGGTAGCAGGGATGGACCGAGCCGATTCCATCACCATCGACGCGCACAAATGGCTGAACGTGCCGTACGACTCGGCGATGGTGTTCACCCGTCACCTGAGACTGCAACTTGAAGTTTTCCAAAACTCGGCGGCCTATTTGGAATCCGATCCGACACCGACGAATTTCGTAAACCTGACCCCTGAAAACTCTCGACGATTTCGCGCGTTGCCAGCATGGTTCACGTTGATGGCGTACGGACGTCAGGGATATCAAGAGATCGTGCTGCGGAATTGTCAAATCGCCAAACAGATCGGTCAGCGGATCGACGAAGCGGACGAATTCCAATTGTTAGCCCCAGTTCGGATGAACGGCATCGTCTTCACGCTGGCAGGTCAACCGACGACACACAGGCAAGTCCAGCAGTATTTGCATCGCGTTCAGGCGGGCGGACAGCTTTACATGACACCGACCGAATACTTCGCCACCCCCGCGATTCGCATCTCCGTTACCAATTGGCGAACCACACCGGAACACGTCGGCCAGGTTTGGAAGGGCATGATGGCGGCGCTCGATTCGATGACCGATTGATAGCACATCGGTGAATCGGGACGCGATTCAGGCCGGATTCCGAGGATTGGTTTTCGCTTCCCCCCCCGGCCGGTCCTGGTCCGCTAAGATTGGTGGTCGCTACCGCTTTTCCGATTTGCCAATCGATTTCTTTCGATTCGGCATCCTCATCGACGCAGAGGTTCCCGTGACAGATACCCGCCGTGTTTTGACCGCAGGTTTCCGCTTGGGCTTCGCCTTGTTCATGGGCGTCTCCATATCCGTGATCGGCGATCCCATCATCGCGCAAGCCCCCACAGGATCCAGTACAGAATCCAGCAAGGAACAGATCACTGCCGATCGTTTCCTGCAGGTCTTGATGAGGCGGCCACGCCCGGGGACTGCACTGGATCGCGTGTACGGTTTCCATGTCCAAAACGGGTCGCTGGACGACTTGATCGAATCGCTGACGGTTCCACCGGATGCAGATTCGGCGGGTCAGAAAACGATGATCCGAGGCCTGATTCAGGCACAGCGAGGCAAGTCCGCGTTAGCAGCCGAAGCGTTGGCGACGGCCGAAACACGATTGCCGAAGGACGCAGCCTGCAGTTTCTATTTGGGCAAATCGTTGTTGGCGATTGGGGAAACCGAAAAAGCCGCCGCAGCGATGCAGAGGGCGATCGATCGCGGCCCGGCGCGAAACGAAGCAGTGCCAATCTTTACCGAACTAGGGCGGATCTACGGCCGCGCCGGCCAGAACGAAAAAGCGTTGGCCGTGTGGACGCAATTGGAATCCATGTTCCCAGGCGACGGACGTGTCGGAGGCCAGATCGCACGGACTCAGGCCGAAGAGGGAAACCTCGAAGAGGCCCTGCAGCGATTCGTTGCGTTATCGAAATCAGCCAAAGACGAAGAGGACAAAATTTCGTTCGCTGTCGAAGCGGCAGAAATGAGGCGTCGTTTGGGCCAGTCCGATCAGGCCACCGAAGACCTGGAAGTCATCTTGGCTCGACTGCGTCCGGGAAGTTGGTTGTACACAGACGTCCGCAATCGAATCGAAGACGGGTTCCTAAAGTCGGGCGACTACGACGCGCTTGCCGACTACTACCAAAGTCGCTTGGCTGATTCGTCGGACAACCTGGCAATGCAAACTCGATTGGGCCGAATCCTGGTTTCGGCCGGGCGTCTGGACGAAGCCAAAGAAACGTTGCTGTTGGCGGCCGCGAAAGCGCCCGAGGATGCCGATGTGCGATTGGCGTTGGTGGACGTACTGGTTTCGTTGGGCGATACCAAGGCGGCGGCTGGACAGTACGAAATCCTGGCCAAAGACGATCCCGAAAACCCCGACTACCTGCTGCGTTGGGGACAACTGCTGCTGGACGATCCCAAGTCGGAACTGGATGCACGACGCAGTGCCGCCGCCGCGGTATGGCAAAAGCTTGCCGACGCGCGATCGGACGATGCAGTCACGCTGTCCCAGATTGCCGATCGATTGCGTGGGATCGAACGTCAAGACGATGCGATCCAACTGTACCGACAAGCCATCGACATCGATCCAGATTCGCCGCAGTACCGCGAATACCTGGGCGAATATCTGCACAAGCTGGACCGCCAAGACGAAGCCATCCAAGCTTGGGAATCGATCGCCGAAGGAGACCGACGTGGCCGCGATTCCCTGGTTCGATTGGGCGAAGTCTTCGGAACGTTCGACCTGCATGACCGATCATTGGCGGCATGGCGGGACGCGTCGAAACTGGACCTAACCTTCGCTCAAGAACTGCGTTTCGCCAAGACACTGCGTGATGCCAAAAAACATGACGAAGCGATTGCTCGGCTAGAAGTCGCCCAGAAAATTGCAGAAACCCCGGACGAACAAGAACAGGTGTTGAAGGACCTGATCACGACCTACCAACAGGCTGGCACGCTAAGCCAGCAGATCGCGGACTTGAAACAGCTTCCGTCGACACCGATGAACCTGCGGCAGTTGGCGATGATGCAGCAAGCGGCTGGACAACTGACCGAGGCCGCCGAATCGATTGAACAGGCGATGCAGTCGGATCCCGACAACATCGATGTCCTGATCGTGGCCGCAGACATTGCCGAACGACAAACGCGGATCGCCGACGCAGCAGTGTTGTTCGAACATTTGGCAAAAGTGGACACGCGTTTTCGCACCAACTATTTGCAGAAGTTCGTCGACCTGCAGGTTCGCCTGGGGCAAATCGACGAAGCGCTGGCGACGTGCGAATCGCTGATCGATGCCAACCCAGCCAGCCCTGAATCCTATCTGCACATGGCTCGCACGGCGTTTCGTGCCGACCGCGACGACCAGGCGTTCACTGCACTGCGCCGGGCGATGAACGTGGCCCCACGCGACAACGCACCGCGACGAATGATGGCTTCCCAATTGGCCGATCGTTATCGCACCGACGAAGCCATCGAACTGTACTGGCAAGCGATGCAGTACGAACGCCAATCCGATGACCGCATCGCGCTTATCAAACAAATTGCACCTCTGTATGACCGCAAAGGCGAAGTCGACGAACTGATTCAGCGCATCAACGCGATTGGGCGCGAGGATGGCGACACGCGTGGCACGCTGTTGCTAACGTCCGCCGCCTACGAATCGATCGAGGACTATGGGGCCGCTCGCCAAGCCATCGACCGATTGCTGGCCCAACAACCGCGCGATGTGTCGCTGCTAGAAACGATGGTTCGGTTGAGCGACTTGGCGGACGAGGTCGCAACCGCCGCGGAGTTCCAGCAGCGCATCGTCGCATTGGCCGACACGCCCGAAAATCGATTCAAGTTGGTCCAGCTAAAACTGGATTCCGGAATGATCGACGTTGCCACCGCGCTGAGCGAACGAATCTCGCTGGCCTCGGATCCGGTCCGTTTAGGTTCGATGATCCAGTCAGCTGCTTCACGCGGGGAATCCGCAACCGCGATCGCCATCTGCCGTGAAGCGATCAAGCGAGATTCCAGCCTGTGGGATGTCAAACTGATGCTCGCCGAACTGCTGCTTTACGAAAACGACGACGATCGCGAAAAATGGTTCGATGAAGCGATCCAACTGTGCGACGAGATTCGTCAACTGGATCTGGCCATGGACGCTAGTCCGCCGACTCAGAAACCATCCAAACCCAGTCCACAGCTGGCGAACTATCCGGCGAACTACCTCACCAGCCCGTTGTATTGGGGACAGGACGGCTATCAGATGGCTCGCAATTACAAGCTGGGGCGGTACGGAACTCAAAACTATGGTTCCAGCAGCAGCGTCGGGATTGTCCGCCCCAGAACCTTCGGCCACGCTCGCGTCATCGCCCGGATGCTGATGCTGGCTCGACACGCCAAGGAGCTTTCCGGGGACGAACTGGACGCCTCCCTTGCCCAGCTGATGGACGGCCCATTCGCATTGCCCGATACCGACCAGATCGATGATGCGATGGCCATCTGGGAAAACCGTTCTCTGCAATCGTTTGTTGCACTCGTGGCGGGGACATCGAACTCGCCATACGCCTCAGCAACACCTGCCGCCGAACCATCCGAAGAAGAAAAGCAGCGTCAAGAAGCACTGAATTGGCGACTGGCAAAATTGGACCCCGAAAACGGCCTGTCCGCCATTCTGCCGACGCTGATGCAGCGGATCAAAGTCCCCGAGGACGAAGAGGATCATGCCGCAGATGATCCAGCCGCCGACCAAAACAATCCGGACCAGAACGATCCGGGTCAAGACAATCCGGACAAGGCGGATTCCAAGCCGATCCAGCCTCTGAGCCCGGAACAATTGGATCTTCTGGTCCAGCAGTTCCGCCGAATCGAAGACAAACATGCAACCGGTTCGGCGTCCAGCCAACTGTCACTGCGCACGGTGTTGATGAACGAGTTCACCATCGCCGAGCAACCGGAACGAGCCAACGAGTTCGACATCCCGGCACCGAAACCTGACGCATCGATCCAAGAACTGCTGGCCACGATTGCGTTTCACGTCCAATTCCGCGACTCCGAGCGTGCCCAAGCATTGGTTGATCGTTTGTTGCCAGCCGCCCGCAACCACACAAAATCAACGATCGGCAGCAACAGCATCACCGGATCGGCCAGCAGCATTGGACAAACAACGAAGCGTGGAAAGTCGTTCGTTGCCGCAAACCGGCTGGCGCTTTTGGACGCGGTCTTGGCTTCCGCCATTGGAAAGACGTTCCAAACAAACCGCAGAGGTTCATCGCCGTCCGATGGCACTCTGCAAACTTACTATCAGACGTCCACCGGCATGTATCGATCGATTCAAATCAAAGCGCCGTTGTCGACTTCCCTGATCAATCAATCGATGGTGGCGGAATTGTCCAGTCTGCTGCCCAGCGACCCGTCGGCGAAAAGCAACAGCAACGACCGATCCGTGCGTGTGCCGTTGGACATCATCGAACATCTGCAAACCCCGCTGCCCGATGCACCGATCTATGAACTGAAGTCACGTGGTGCGTTGGCCGCATTCGCGCATTGGTGGGACGACCGTCCCCGAGATTGTTACCGGGCCCTGATCGCGTTGTGCGAAAAGTATCCCGACGATGTCGATTTACAGATCGAACGGGCTCGGCTGGCCAGCGAACTGGACCAACCGCGTGTCGCGTTGGATGCGCTCGATTCGTTTGATCCGCTGGACAGTCGGATGTTGGTCCGCAAAGAAATGGCAGCGATGAACTTAGCCGCCGAATTGGGTGACATCGAACGCGCCAAGAAGTCCGCCCAACGTCTATTCGGGATGCGAATGGATACCAACACGCAATTGGCGCTCGCCGACCAGTTGCGGCGTTTGGGCATGAACGACAAAGCGGCGGCGGTACTGCGTCGGATGCGAGGCGGGAAAACACGCGACGAAAGCGTGGAACTACAGATCGCGCGCTCGTTCATGGCTAGCGAAGACAAAGATTCCGCAGCCGAAGTGGCATATTCGATTTTGCGTAAATTGGGCAGCGGCCGAAGCCGCAACCAGAACAACCAAGAATACTATCGCCGCCAAGCCGTCGAAATCCTGACGTCGGCCGGTCGCATGGAACCATTGATTGAACGCGCCGAGCGGCGGCTGAAGTCGTCACCATCATCGAACCGAGCGCGATTGGAATTGGCGGAACTGTACAACGCCGCTGGACGTGGCGAAGACGCGGAAAAACTATGGGCAGACATGAGCGAAGATCGGCCCGCCGACCCACGCCAACTGATCGCGCGTGCTGCGTCGATGGCCAGAAACAAAAAGCACAAGGAAGCCGCCGACCTGTACTTGGATGCGTTCGAGAAGCAGCCGAGTCTGATGGGCAATAGCTACTATGATATGCGCCGATCGGTTCAGCAGGCCAAATCCGAAGATTCGATGTTTGAAAGGCTGCTAAAAATCGACGCGGACGCCATGCCGGGCTACCGTTTGGACGAACTGGTATCGATGGGCGACCGAACCAAGTTCAGCGACGCCAAACGTAATTTCATTCGGCATGCGATGAAAAGCACCCACGCAAAGCAGAACTTTCATTCAATCATCGACGGAATCCCGGAATCGGAAGTCCAAAAGATCCCCGAGATTCGCGACACGATGATCGCGGCGATCTGCAGTGACGACGCGTTTTTGCCATCGTCGACGATGTGGCAAGTCCGCAGCCGTTCCAGCGGTGGCACCGCCCGCGGCCCGCTAGCGGACTTGATCAACATGATCGTCGCGGACGAACAAGTCGGCAAGCAGTTTTCCGATGCCGCCCAAGCGGCCGCGGCAAAGGAAATCCAGAAGCCAACGGCCGAGTTTTTGATCGCGTTGGTTGACCTGAAGACCGCCGACCAGAAATCGGATGCCGCCAAACGACTTCACGAAATCACCGCACAGGCCGTCACCGCGGCGAATGACGATGACTCCGCAGCGGACAACACCACAGTGAACATCAGCGGCGGATTGTTGTGGCAAGCGGGACAGGTGGTCGAAACAATCCGCGACGTACCAGATCGGCCAGCTCTATTGATCGCACTGTACGAAGCATCCACCGAAGACCCCAACGTTTCCAAAGTGGACTTTCGGTACTCCGTCGCCGCTCGCTTGGTCGATGCCTACGCGGATAACAACCAATCCGACAAGGCAAGGCAATTTGCGTTGGATGGATACCGGTCGATCGATCATTCCGATCAAAACCAATACAATCCAGGCTACGGTGACTACCAAGAACTGAGAGAGTACCAGTCGATCGCTGACAAACTGATCGATATGGGTTGTCCCATCGATGCACTGGCAATCTATCGGCGTGCCATTTCGGAACCCGCCAAGTTCGAACGATCGAAGCGTTGGAGCGGATCGATGTCGATCGACAAGTTCGTCGATTCGGCCAAGAAGGCTGCGGATGCAGTGACTCCTGAATCCAGCACTCAGTACCTGCGTTGGACCTCGCAAGCACTGGCCGACCGTGAAGACATCGACAGGGCAGGGCAGCAGCAAATCGACTTGATGGATCTGCCGGCCAATGCACTGCTGTCAGGTGATACGAAGCCGGGGCTGACGCTAGCGATCGAAACGGCGATCCAGAGCGATGACGGCAAGGCCGCCGTTGAGGAATTCGCGGCAGCGATTGCGGACCTTGCCGCCAAGAAGACCGAGGACTGGTCATTGCCCGCAGCCGAACTGCTGATCGCGTCGATGACTGATCCGGCAAACGTTTCATCCGCGGCCGACCGACTGACGGATCGACTGCCACCGATGGCCGATGTGGCTGCCGCCGAAGGAACACCCACAGCAAGCAAGTACCGCGACCTGCTGGACCTGTACCCGGTCGCCAAGACCCTCGTCGATTCCCAGGAAGCGGAGCACGACGAAATCGGCAAGACATTGGTTCGCTATCTACGAACGGCGGCAAAAACAGCCGACGAACCGCAGCTGGACCTGGCGCTGGCCCAGTTGATCGGCGACACGTCCCAGACGTTTGCAACCTATCTGGATTCGATCGAAGCGGCATCGACGGAGGGTGCACCGCTATCAGCCGAGCAGTGCGACACGGCGCTGAACATCGCCCGCACGACCGCGATCCAAGGCGACATCGCCGTCTCCACGCGTGCATTGACTCTGGCTTTGGGCAATGGCCCGCCACTTCGAAAAATGGCCACGACGGGCGACGCGTTTACGATCGCCCGATCGAACGTCAATTCGAACAACCGAGATGACGGCGGGATGGGTGAATTGGTTCGACGAGTGAACGAGATTGTGGATCTGTATTCCGATGCCAGTGGTTTCGAACTGGGCACTAGCGATCCGGCAACAGACAAAGACGGAAAATCCGACGGCGATGAACCGCCGCAGGAACCGTCCAAGGAAACCATGACCTTGATTACCGACTCGCTGCGTTCGATCGTTCTGCCACAGCATCGCCCGGCAACCGTGTTCCCGTACGCCACAGGCATGGTTTCGACGACGGGATACGACAACAGCCAAACCAGCGGCGAGGTCCAGTCTGCGTCGATCGCAATGGCGCGTGCCGCCGCCAAGTCGGGACAATCGAAATCGTTGATCGCGCAATTGCAGCAGCGAATCGAAACGACGACCGAGAAAGCGGTGGTGGCACGAGCGATCGTGGAGGCATCTTGGGCGGCGAATGACTTTGCCACGCTGGAGACCGCCTTGAACAGTTTCACCGAAGCCATGGATTCGGTATTGCCCGACAAAGATGCCATCGCACCGCAGGCGGCTGGCCCGACATCGATTACGTCCCAGATGCAACAAGACTCGTACCGTAAAAGCGAGTCGATCAATCTGGTGCTCGGATGCATTTGGCCGTTAACCGGAGATGCCGTGATCCCGGTACCAGAAGTCGCAGACCAGGTTAGCGACCTGTTGCAGCGCACCGTTGCCCTGATCGCATCGGACTCCTACACGTCCAACCGACACCGCAGTATCGCCAGCAAACTGCGCAAGCTGATGCTAAAGAGTTCCGCTCAAGGAGGATCACCGACCCGATTCGGCGAAATTTTGAAAATGGAATCGGATTCCATCGAAGCGAGATATGCCAACTATGACGACGATCGTCGCGACGAATATGTCCAGCGAGCGTTGGAGGGATTCATGCACGAATTGGTGGCTGATGGCATGGCTCAGCAGATCCCGTTGTTCATTCGCCAATTGATCGCGTCTGACGAAGCCGACGGGACCGATCCGCAATCGTTGACGGTCGGCAAACTATGCTTGGGAATTCAAAAACTTCCGAAGTCGGACCAGCTGGATGTATTGCAACGGATCACACTTGGCGATTCCGCTGATGATCCCATCGCCCACTGGACTGGGTTTGTTCGCTACGACACGCCGCCGGAAATGCTGCAGCGTCAAACTCCGCGTCTGGCCGACATCCAAGCGTTGCCGACCTGTTCGCCAGACCTGCCCGCCGTCGATACCGTGCTGATGCTGGCCGATGTGGCCGCCGAACTAGGAAAGTCGGATCAAATCGCTGAAACGATCGCGACGCGCAGCAAGCAACCAGGCGACGACGCTGATATCGCCGCAGCGCTGGTTCGTCTGGCTGCCATCGAACTGGACGACCGAAAGATCCGGAAATCGCAGAGCGGGGCAGGGCAGGGCGGCACACCGCAATCACGTCAACTGATCGCGTCGCTAGCGGATACGTTTGCGGCCATCGACGCGGACTTGGCCGCGAACAAGCCTGAGAAAAATGACAAACTGCTTCGTTATCCGATGTTGGCCACTCACCTCATCGCAAGATCGATCCCGGCAGGCCTATCCAAGAAACAGACCACGGATCTGTTGGACAAAATTTTGCCGTTTGCCACTCGCGGGCAACATCCCATGATCCAATCAGCATTGGGACGCATCAGAGCCCTCGCCGGAGTCGGACGCGCAGCTGGTGCGAGCACTCAGTCGCCACTAAAACATTTTGCTCCCGTTACCCTGCCGATGCGAACAGTATCCAACATGCCGAGTTTGCCGGCCATGTTTGCGATTGATGACGATGGATGGGTCAGCGGCACCAGTGGCAACAACTTGACGCTGTTGATGCTTCGCTTTCCCGTGACGGGATCGTTCGAAGTCACTGCCGACATTTGGGACGGCAACTGGGGCGAATCGGACATGGGCTATGGCGGCATCTTGTACCGTCCCAACGGATGGAAGAAAGAGGCGTTGATTGCCTCGATGGGTGGTAGGTCGGTGCACGTCAAAGTTCCCAACATTGAAAGCAATCATCTGAACACCGAAGGGCTGAAAGTGACTGATAACGAGGTGGTAGGTTTCTGCAACGGTGATGACTACGTCACCGACCTGAAAACCGAGTCGTTTCCCTGGCTGTCGATCTTGCACCGTATGGATCGCACGACCAAGTTCAACAACATTCGCGTGAAAGGCGATCCGGTGATCCCAAGTGAGATCAATCCAATCGACGCGACGCTGCGAGGCTGGGGGATTCTGACCATCGGCCGCTACCAAGCCGACCCGCTATTGCCGATCGGACACGACCAAGACGCCGGCGAGATCGCCGAGGCACGTCGCAAAGGGCTTGAAAACGATACGACCAGATGGCTCGTTCAAGACGGCCAACTGATTTACAAATCTTTAGAAACCAGCAACGCGTCTGACCCTAAATCCCATATCGAATATCTACGTCCGTTGATGGACGGCGATACGATCGAATATTCGTTCTGGTGGCAGTGGGATAAAACGGAAGTCCATCCTACGATTGGACGCACGGCGCTGAAACTGACTCGCAAAGGCACGCTACCATCCTGGATCGCTATCACCAATGATCTGTCATCGACGGACTTTGTCAGTGACGACAAGCTGGATCCGCCGGCTGAACCGATTGCCGCCGACAACGTTCCCAATGACGAGTCATGGAACACCATCACGATGACACGCGAAGGCGAAGTCGTTCAGGTCCAATTGAATGACAAACCCCTGATGGACATACCAATCGCGGAATCATCGCGTCCAGGATTGCTAAGAGAAGTGAAACGGGATGTCAAAATTCGCGACATGAAATTAACCGGCGACTGGCCAGCCGAGTTCCCCAAGGACCTAATGCAGCGGACTGTTGAATGAGTTCCCAAACAACGAAACGGGATTCGTCAGAATCCCCCAGTGTCCTCGTAACCGGATTCGCCAGAATTCCCCCCAACCGAAAACGGCCCCCACCAGCAAAGTCCACTACGGTTGAGCAGGTTTCGGGGCCAGGGTGGCGTGATGGACTTTCTGTATCCGCTTCGGCTACTCGATCGCGCGGATGGCGATTTGCTTTAGCTTGGCGTCGGTGGTGGGATCGTGACCTTGGATCATGATCGTGCCGGGTTCCAAGCGTAGGCCTCGTCGTGGGTTTTCGTCTGCTTTGCGGTCGTCGAACCAATTGCTGACTTGGACTCCTTCGACCCAGGCAGCAATCTTCTGCTGATGGACGACCAAGACCAGAGTCGAAAACTTGTCCGCATCACCGGCGACGACGCGAGCGTCTTGGCGTTTAAAGATTCCACCGGTGCCGGTATCGGCGGGCGCTAGCGGGTTGCCGTCTTTCACTTCGTTGGACAGCTGACATTCGTAGCCCATCATTTCGTCACCTGGAATGCAACGAAAAAAGATCCCCGAGTTCATTTCGGGTTTGGCCAATTGGTACTGTGCCAGCAGGACAAAGTCGCCGAAGGACTGCTTGGATTCCAGTTGCGTGCGTCCGCCCTGGACATGCAGATCACCATCGTCAGTGACGGTAAAGCTGCCGGGCATTTCGGGGTACTTGGTCCATTGGTCCAAGTCTTTGCTCAATAGGCTGTTTAGCCCGATCGGTTTTAGTCGGATGTTCCGAAAGGCGATCCGGCCACCATTGTGTTGCAGCCCGATCCGGCCGGTTTCCAAACCGACCTTGTCGGTATAGTCGTTGACGACTTTGCCATCGACGGCAACCGTCAGGTGGTCCCCGTCCAAGACCATCCGCATTGTCCGCCACGCGTCAGCCGACTCGGGTTCGCTGACCGGGTCAGCTTTCTGGCGTTTGACCAGTCCGGCGGTGGGATAGGGGTTATCGGCCGGCGCGATATTGACTTCGTAACAGTCCAACGCCGGATCTTCGGGTTCCAGGGGCGTTCGCAGGAACACGCCGCTGTTGGTATCGGCGTCGGCCTGGTATTCCAGTTCCAATTCAAAATCTTGCCAGGGCATGGATGTGCAAAGCAGGCATTTGGCGCCTTCATCGACCACGATGCTGCCGTCTTCGATCCGCCAATTGGCCGCTCCGGTAATCTCCCATCCGTACAGCGTGTGCCCGTCGAACAGTCGAATCCAACCTTCGCTGGCTTGGTCTGCTGGCAGGCGGGCGGCCAGCAGTTCGTCGGCACTGGCTTCGTAGACCTGCGGCGCGATCGGCGCCGGTTCTTTGGCGACCTGCGGTTGTTCCGCAGATTTTTCGACGGGAACGGCCGCCGATTCCGGGGCAGGCTTCCCACTGCAACCGGGCACAACGCCCAATAACAGTGCGGACATCGAACCAATTTGAATCCAGCAGCGAAGTTGTTGACGCATCGTTTAATAACCGTACCGATCGAAATACTCTTTCCATGCGCCGCGAATCATCGCTTCGGTCGCCGGTTCGAGTTGGTGCTTGTTGGGTTGATAGCCCCTGTGTTCGCTTTCCACCCACTCTTCGATGACGGGGCACACGGCATCGAAGTCACTGAGGTGCAAAGACTGATAGATATTACGCAGCACGGCGACGGGATCCGCAACCAGGTCTTCGTAACGGACGTCCATCAAGCGGCCAGAGGGCAGTTGATCGCGATCTCGGTGGAACGCGCCGTACATCCGCTGAAAGCAATCGACGACGTACTGGTCCAAATCCGATTCGTCCGGTTGTTGCAAGGCCTGGACTTCATCAAGCCCTTTCCACAAACGCATCGTGGATGGATACAGATCGCGTGGGTCACGAGTGATGTGAATGAATTTGGCATCTGGAAACTCGGCAGCCAACTGGGCGATCCGGCCGGTGTGAGTCGGGCTCTTGATGATCAGCGGACGCCCGGTCGAAATGCTGACGCGCAGCAGAAACGATCGCAAACCTTGCAGCCAAGTTTTGATATCCGCTGGCGGAACACCCTCGAAGTCCAGGTAATCCATATCCGCCGGCCCTTCATTGGGGAACGCGATGCGGCGGTAAGGCGATGGCAGTCCCAAGGTCAGCAGCGCAAATTCGTCTTCTTGCGGGCGTTCCCATCCGGCGGCCATGTTGTCCATCGGTCGTTTGCCCGGCAACAGCCAGTTGGCGAACCGCCGAAAGAACCACTGCGAAATCAAAAAGTGGCTGGGGGCAAAGCACTGGTACGTCGACGGACTGCTCAGCCGCTCGTCGCGAACCATCAATTCGTGCAACAACGTCGTCCCGCTTCGCCAATGCCCCACGATAAAAACCGGGGGACCGTGCAATTCGGCTTCGGCAAGCTGACGCCGAAAAATCAGCCACTGGATGCCCGCCATCAGCGTATTGAAGGGGGTCGCGATGGTGACCCCGATCAGAATCCCGATTCGGCTGGGATGAATTCGGCACCGCCCACTGCGTAGCAACCCGAACCATGTCGCCGGACGCATTCCGTGCCAGAATCGGGGTGAATAGAAGGGATAGCGATGAAAACCAGCGTTCCCGGCGGGTTTTTCGCTCGGCGAAGGCTTGGATTCAGTCATAGATGGAGAGATTTTCGGAGTTGCGAACAGATGTGATGGAACCAAACGACCGCAAACACTGTAGTTGACTACCGTGGGATGGGGCAGCGGGATAGGTTGTGGGCGTTTGGCCCAAAATCAGCCAAAGTATTCACGTTACCACGTCAAATATTGCCTCATTTGCCGTCCCCATCCATTTTCAACGTCCGCCCAGGCGATCCCGATGCCATCCAGCGATTCTTCTCAGCCCCCTCGATCGAGTGACGAGCTGTCCATTGCCGACCTGCAACGGCACATCCATCAGATGTATTACGAAAAAGACGTTATCCGCGGCGTCGACGGCACTTTCATGTGGCTGATGGAAGAAGTTGGCGAGCTAGCATCGGCCCTTCGCGGGGACGATCAGGAAAATTTGGCCGAGGAATTCGCAGACGTCATCGCTTGGTTGGCCACCATCGCGAACGTGGCGGGCGTGGATTTGAATGCGGCACTCTCGGCCAAGTACGGACACGGCTGCCCAGGCTGCAAACGTTTGGTCTGCGAATGCCCGTCGTCGGAAAAACCGTAGCCTTGATCGACTAAAGTATTCCTGACCGATTCGACATTGTCACCCATTTTTAACGCGATGCCACTTTTGCCCGCCATCACCGCCACCCCGCGTCCAGCTCCGCATGGCCCGCGTCCAGCTCCGCATGGCCCGCGTCCAGCCTCGCATGGATCGATCGCCCCATGGCGAACTTGCACACGCTTCCTGCTGATGATGGTGGCCTTGGCAAGCCTGGGATCCACGTCTGGACTTTTGGCAGCCAAGGCGGCCGACGCAGCGTCCGCATCCTCGGATTCGTCATCCGCCGAATCCAAGCCAGCCGAATCCAAGCACCACGTCGGCATCGACGGCCACTATCGCGTTGGCCGCTGGGTAGGAATTCGCACTCCATCTTCACTGGCGATCGCGTCGATCGAAACCCGCGATGGCGACGGTGTTCAGGTCGAATACACCCCCAACCGCCAAGACCGAACTTCGGACACCGGATACGAATGGACGTACGTCATTCCCGGATCCGAAGCGGCTCCGCTTGTCCTACGCGGGGAAGACGATGGCACCGATGCGAAACCGATTTTAAGCACTCGCTTGCCAACGATCGGGGCTCCATCGCGTGGCCCCGCGATGATCCCGCTTTCGATGCCGTGGGTTTTGGTGCTGGGCGACCCGATGGGCATCGATCAAATCGGCGTCAACCGAATCCTCGATCGTGACGCCTCGATTGCCGTCACGTTGCCGAAGTCACCCGAGTCGATGCCGGAATCGGTTCTGGGCCTCGATGGCATCGACATGATCGTGATCAACGCCGCCGGCAGCGAGTTCCTAGGACAATTGAACCTCGACCAACAACAGGCGCTGGCCGATTGGGTCATCGGTGGCGGAAAAGTTTTTGTGACCTTGGGCCAAAAATCCGCTGATCTGCTTCGGTCAGCACCTTGGCTGCGAGAACAGCTGCCAGTGGAATCGATTGCCCTGACAAAGATCGACCCCGCCAGCATCGAAACCTACACGTCAAGCCAAACACCGCTGAAACCGTTCGACGGTGTGCGGCTGCCAAAGGATCAGGGCGAAGTGTTGATCCTGGGTCGCAACCAACGAAGAATCAGCACGCCGGTTGCGGTTCGCTATTCCATCGGCTTCGGCACAGTTACGGTTGTCGTCGCTGATCTGGAAACGCCTTCGTTTGCTGCTTGGCCAGAACGACTGGACTTGATCAGCCGACTGACCGGATCCACGATCAACCCCGATGAACTCGCACAAGAAAGTGCGATCCAAGCGACCGCCTACAACGATTTGGCCGGACAGACGCGAGCGATCCTGGACCGATTCCCAATCCAACGACAGTTCAAGTTTTCGGTGTTATCGCTAGCGGTGATGGCTTTGATCGCAGCGATTGGTCCACTGGATTACTTTCTGATCAACCGTGTGTTTGGCAAACCGATGTTGGGATGGATCAGCTTCCCCGTCATGGCGATCGGGTTGTCGGTCCTGCTGGCGTCGCAGTCGACCGTGATGCCAATGACGGCGCAAGCAACCGACGCGTCGTCGGCTGTTGATCCCGACAACACAGCCTCGCCCACCAACGCCGATCCAATCGGCCGCACCGTGCGATGCAATCGCATTGAAATCGTCGACGTTGACACCATCAGCCAAGTTGGCCGCGGTTACTCCGTCAACTACTTGTACACCCACGAAGCGTCCCTGTTCGACATCGCAGTGACCCCATCGGCCGAACTGAATTCGATTGCCCCGCAGATTCGCCGATCGCTGACAGCCCCCTTTGGATATCCGGGCGAACCCTTTGGTGGGATTCAGATATCGATCGAAGATTCGCGACTGCCGATCTATCAGGTGCTGTTCCAGGGCAGCAAGCTGGGCCGAACCAGTTCGCTGCGACAGTTACCGCTGGCGCCCCGCAGCAGCAAAGGGTTCCTCAGCGACACGACGTTCACTCCTGAACTGACAACGTCGGTCGAAGTCCAGCGTCGTCCCGGCAGCGAATTGTTGCAGGGTGGCTTGGTCAACCCGCTGCCATTCGATTTGTTGAATGGCAAACTCGTGTTTCGTAACTGGGCTTACATTTTGCCGACCCGATTGCGTGCAGGCGAACGCATCCCGCTGTTGGACAAACTGCGACAAAAGAATTTCCGCTGGCTGCTTAGCCGCCAAAAGGCGTTGGAAAGTTCAACGGAAACACAGGCCTGGGACCCGACGTCCAAGAACAGCATGCAGCGGATCGCCGAGATGTTGATGTTCCACAACGCGACCGGCGGTTCCCAGTACACGAACCTAGAAAACAGCCCGCTGGCCCACTTGGACCTCAGCCAAACGCTGGGCGATGATCGCTGTATCTTGTTCGGCAGCGTCGACAAACCGCTGACATCCATCCAAGTTTCGGATACCGACGAATCATTCACGCCCACCGGCGATCAGTTGACCATGATCCGCGTGATCCTGCCGGTCACCACGACGTCGCGTCGATAATCACCTTTCCACCCATTGGTAGACAACAAGCCCGTGATCAAGACTGTCGACCTGACGAAAAAGTACGGCGATGCATTCGCCATCAAATCCATCGACCTGGACCTGCAAGCCGGCGACCTGTTCGGATTCATTGGTCCCAACGGTGCTGGCAAGACCACGACCATGCGGATCATCGCAACGTTGCTGGAACCCAGCTGGGGTGAAGCCTACGTTTGCAACCATAGCGTGCACACGGCGCCCAAAGAAATTCGCCGGCTGGTGGGCTACATGCCCGACTTCTTTGGTGTCTACGACGATATGACGGTCGTCGAATACTTGGAATTTTTTGCGGCGTCGTATCGCATCAAAGGTGAGGCGCGACGCAAACGCGTGGACGAGATGCTGGACGTGGTCGACCTGGATTTCAAACGCGACGCGTACGCCAACACTCTGTCGCGCGGCCAAACGCAGCGACTAGGGCTGGCCCGTACGCTGCTTCACGACCCTCAGGTCCTGTTGTTGGACGAACCGCTTTCCGGGTTGGATCCACGCGCTCGGATCGAAATGCGAAACCTGCTTCGCAAACTCGGGGCGATGGGAAAAACGATCATCGTCAGCAGCCACATTCTGCCGGAACTGGCCGATGTCTGTAACAAGGTCGGGATCATCGACAAGGGCGAACTGAAACAGAACGCCACCAAGGCAGAAGTGATCCGCATGGTTCGCGAACACACCGTGCTGGTCATTCAACCACAAGATCGCGAAAAGATGTCCGCGATCGACGAACTGCTTCGCAAGCACGAAAAAGTGCAGGGCTGCGAAATGGGCGACGACGCGTTGCGAATCATCCTGAAGAGCGGCGTTACGGACTACAGCGATTTGCCCAGGCTGTTGATGCAAAACGACATCGATCTGCGTCGATTCAGCGAAGAAGAACTGGACCTGGAATCCGCCTTCATGGCGCTGACCAAGGGCACCAGCAACCGGATGTAGACCGCGTTTTCTTCACCCTTCACGGGGACTTCGTTGTTGGCTGCAACTCGAGACGACAGCAGCCGAAGTCTAGCGAACTGCGCTGGGACGATCCGCGGCCGGGCAATAGGCCGGTCGTCAACGAATAGTAGATGAACTTTCCATCACGCTGCGTCGTGACCACCCCGGCATGAAACAACACACGCAAGTGGTGCGATACCGTTCCGATCTCCTGTTCCAACAACAGGGCGATATCGGAAACGCTTAGCGGCCCCGCTTGCAGGCCGCGGACAATCTGCAACCGAAGCGGATCAGCTAGCGCCTTCAAGTAGGCTGCGCATTGCAGTTCGTCGGGTGCATCAGGTGTACTCATCCACCCATGATAGGTCCCCCGGCACCTTCCCATCAAT
The DNA here is from genome assembly GCF_007741535.1 of Rubripirellula lacrimiformis. Classification (NCBI taxonomy): domain Bacteria; kingdom Pseudomonadati; phylum Planctomycetota; class Planctomycetia; order Pirellulales; family Pirellulaceae; genus Rubripirellula; species Rubripirellula lacrimiformis. The sequence continues at coordinate 1,286,287 of NZ_CP036525.1, read as the reverse complement.
GACGCCAGCGCCATCGTCTCACCGCGCGGGCAACGCCCCGCGCGTCCACACACCCCATCGCACAGCCCGCAGGCCACGAGTCCAAACGACCGCATCACCAACAACAATCGTTTAACCGCGAGGGCAACGCCCCGCGCGTCCACACACCCCATCGCACAGCCCGCAGGCCACGAGCCCACACGACCGCATCACCAACAAAAATCGTTTAACCGCGCGGGCAACGCCCCGCGCGTCCACACACCCCATCGCCAGGCCCGCAGGCCACGAGTCCAAACAACGCATCACCAACAACAATCGTTTAACCGCGCGGGCAACGCCCCGCGCGTCCACACACCCCATCGCACAGCCCGCAGGCCACGAGGCCAAACAACGCATCACCAACAACAATCGTTTAACCGCGTGGGCAACGCCCCGCGCGTCCACACACCCCATCGCACAGCCCGCAGGCCACGAGGCCAAACAACGCATCACCAACAAAAATCGTTTAACCGCGCGGGCAACGCCCCGCGCGTCCACACACCCCATCGCACAGCCCGCAGGCCACGAGGCCAAACAACGCATCACCAACAAAAATCGTTTAACCGCGCGGGCAACGCCCCGCGCGTCCACACACCCCATCGCACAGCCCGCAGGCCACGAGGCCAAACGACCGGATCACCGACCGTCCAATCGACCGATCATCGGTTCCCGCGCGACGTTACTTGTCGTCGTTTGCGGATGTACACTGTCGTCCCGGCCAAAATTGCTAGCGCCGCCAAACTGCTCGGCTCGGGCACCGCGGCTACGTTCAGGACTCCGACGCCCAACCCTTCGCCCAGTCGAAAATCGAATCCGCCACTTCCCGACGTCAACCAGTTGTCGTAGATCGGATTGCCAAGACTATCGGTGTACGAACCGTTGCCAGGGATGTCGAACATGCGAACGTATTGGATGTTGTTTAGATCCAGCAGCCCGGCCGCGACCAACGGATCGCTGGCTAGTTCGGCCAGATCAAACGGGGTACCGAAGCCCGCCGCATGCTTACCAGCCAAGTTGTGGACGTTCGTTACATCGAACCCGGAAAACGCGGTACCAAATCCGCCCGGCAATGCTCCGGCATTCAAACTAACGCTCGAAAACCTTGCGAAGTCGGTGCCGTTGGTCGACACGTCGACATAGGCAAATTCGGCGAACAATCCGGCAACGCCGCCAGCGCTGCCCAACGTGAACCCATTTTCGAAAATGGCAAAATCATGGCCTGCGGCATCGGAAATCCCGGTTGGAAACATGACGGTCAAGAATCCGGGTGAATCATCATTGCTGATTTCAGTGGCATCCAGATCACCGAGGCTGTTGAAGCCACCGGTTTGATTGATGGCCGTACTGCCGCGTGGTCCAAACATCGTCCGCGAAGCGTCAATCAGATTGGCCCACTGAACGATTCGCGAATCATCTTTTGCGATGGCCCCGTCGATCGAATTCGCAGTATCGGTGGGTCCGGAATAGATCCCGGCCTGCGCGGTCGACCAAGCAAACAACAGGAACAACGCGGTTAGGGAAGAAGTGTTTTTAGGCATCGGGGGGAACCCTCGGAATTGCCGTTCGCAAGTGTGCAGGCCCAGCTCGCGGGGCGCACCTCTAGCCCAATCCTGGATGCGAGACATCGAAGGAAATCAGAGCGAAAAGGAAACGTCAGCGATCGAAGCCGTTGGCACTCGGAACGAAAGTAAAAAACCAACCAACGCGAACAGCCAAACAACTCACCAAGAGGCTCAGGACGGCCCAAAGAAAAATCGCTCGCAACGCGTTGCAACGCTCGCCTCAATCCGAGAAGGCACGAAAACGTCTTGCCCAAGGTAGGTCTTCTGACTCACTATCTTTCCCGTCGCTCACAGCCTTCTCACTCGCCTCGGGCAAGCAATGGCACTTCGATAGAAGGAGCGACGGATGGGATTCCATTTCAGAATCACCGATAGCACACAGCGGCCGGACCGTCCCGGAATTTCACCGGAGTTCCCTGTTCACTCGCCGACAGAAGTCACGCGAGTCACCTTGGACGGCCACAAACTAACAAGCCGTCGCAAACTGTCAATCGCCGGCCCGCGGTGCCCCCCAACGCCCCCCGGGAACGATTGCTGCCGATCGGACCAGGAGCCGTGCATGCCAGTGGAATAGCCCACTGGGAAGCCAACGCCCAATGCCAGTGGCAGAGCCAACCGGCAGGATGCTTTCGTCTCTCCGAGGCTGTCGTCAGCTGGACGCTCGCTGAACGCGGTACGACAAACGGCTTCGGTACACGGCGGACCGAAGGGGTGCACCAACGGTACGGTTCGACGCTGGGCTTGATGTCGAACCTGATGGCCCGACGGTGACGCAAAAACTTGCCCGCGTGATGGGAAACCATTAACTTCGTTCATGACGGTCTCCCCGTCGGCTGCCACCGATCCAAGATTGGAAGGTCCACCGGTGACCAACGAATTCGGCGCGGTGATTTCGCAAACGGCTCCTCTGGAGAAGAAAATGCACCTTCGATCGATCGCCCGCGCTACGTCGTTTGTGATGACCATCGTCATCGCGACAACCTTGGCAATCCCCATTGGCCTGGCACAAACCGACACCGCTCAGGTCGCGCCGGTTGCGGAACATATCGAGACATGGAAGGGCACGCTGAACCTGGGTGCCAAACTGGAACTCGGACTGAAGGTCTATCGCCAGAACGACGGAACACTGTCCGCCAAATTGGACAGCTACACGCAAAATGCGTTGGGCATCCCGGTAGAGTTCTCGCGGGATGGTGACAAGTACAAGGTTTCCAACAAAGCGTTGGGGCTGGAGTACGAAGCACAGCGAAGCGCGGACAAGTCGATGTTGAAAGGAGTATTCAAGCAGGGTCCCGTCACCACGGATTTGGAATTCGAAAAGACGGACTTGAACTACGAAGTGAAGCAGAACCGGCCACAGACTCCGACGACTCCGTATCCATACGATTCATCTGATGTCACCTTTGAAAACAAGAAGCACGATCTTTCGCTCGCTGGCACGTTGACGATTCCACGTGGCGACGGTCCCTTTGCGGCCGCCATCTTGATCACTGGGTCAGGCCCTCAAAACCGTGATGAAGAATTGCTGGGGCATCGACCATTCCTGGTCATTGCCGACCATTTGACTCGTCAGGGTATCGCGGTATTGCGATTCGATGATCGCGGAGTTGGTGCGTCCACAGGCGACTTTTCAACAGCGACGTCCGAAGATTTCGCCGAAGACGTTCGCTCGGGCATGGATTTCCTGAAGCGTGACCCCAAGATCGATGCGGCCAAGATCGGCCTGATCGGCCACAGCGAGGGAGGACTGATTGCACCGATGGTCGCGGCCGGGCGAGATGACCTAGCGTTCATCGTTCTGTTGGCTGGGCCGGGGGTCGATGGTGCCAGAATCATTCAGACGCAACAGTCAGCAATGCTGCAGGCGGCTGGTGAATCGCCCGAAGCGGTGACCGCGAATCAACAACTGATCGCCGCGGTTCTGGACCTGATGAAGTCGGACGATGACGTCACCGCCACCGCAATCAATGCCGCTTGCAAATCCGTGGTTGAAGAGATCCAGGACGAAGATCTGCGAAAGAAGTTGGACGTCCCGCTCGGGGCGATGTTTAGCACACCATGGATGCAGTACTTCATTCGGTACGACCCGTCCACGAATTTGCAGCGTGTCCAATGTCCGGTTCTTGCCGTCAACGGAACGAAGGACATGCAGGTGCTAGCGGATCTGAATCTTGATGCAATCGAAGGGGCGCTGACGAAAGGTGGAAACCAAAACTTCAAAGTTGTGCGTCTGCCCAACCAGAATCACTTGTTCCAAGAAACCGACGGATCCGGCGCAACAGGAGACTATGCGACGATCGAGCAGACGTTTTCGCCCAAGACGCTGGCGGTGATCAGCGAATGGATCGCCCAAATGACGAAGTGACGCTGGGCAAGGGCCCGTACCTAAGCTTTAGTCTTGGCCATTTTCAGGACCAGTTGTTCCAACAGAAATCGGTCGCGTCCTTCGGCGCTGTGCGTCCCTTTCAATCGAAGGTCAGCATCCAACAACCAGGGCAACAATTGACGGGCCCGACCGCGGCCCAGACCGATCAACTGTTTCTTGGCTTGTTGGATCTCGCTGGGGCGACGGCAGCCGGCCGAGGCCAAGGCGTCTTCCAATTGAATGCGGCGTCCGGATCGTTCGCGTTGTTCGACGATCGCAGTGGCCATCCCCAAGCGGCGCAGTGACCACGCGATTTGCGGCAACAGGGCGATCGCGCGTTGGCCACCGCTAAGCAGTTTGTCCAGTTGGCGGATGGCTTCGGCCGCGTCGCCTGCTGCGATGGCGTCCGTGATTTGCCAAACGGTTTTCCCCTGCCAACCGGCGACAACGTCTCGCACCAACGCCTCGTCGATTTTCCCGCCAGGATCGATGTACAAGGCCAGCTTGGCGATCTCGGTATCCATCATCCCGATCTCGTCGCCCAGCATTTCGTGCAAAGCGTCGGCGGCCGTCTTGTCGATCTTTGTCTTGTAACGCTTGGCCACGTAACCGGTCAAGAACTTTCGACGGGTCGCCGCGGTCACGCCCGACTTGGCATCGGTCGTGTTCCCACAGGCGACCAACATCTGGTCCTTCAGGATCGCTTTGTAGATTTTCGTATTTGACGCCAAGGATTCCAGGTCCAGGATCAATCGCGAAGCCGACCCAGGTTTGGCCAAGTACTTCTCGATCTCGGGACGGTGATCGCTGACGAATTTGTCCGCATTGCGGACCATGATGGTACGTTTGCCACCGCCCATGTCGAACAGGGACGCAGTCGCCAAATCGTCTCGCAAATCCGACCACTTGGTCGTTTCACCATCGAACTGGGTCGCGTCGCCGCAGGCCGATAAAGCCAGCATCGACCAAGACCGAAGTGTCGCATCGGCACCAAAAACCGCCACCACATCGGGCACCGATGTGGGCGGATCGGGCAACATTTCGAAGGCGTGGATCAGCGTCATGGCCGCTAGGATACCAGAGCTGGAATTGCGACAGAATGACGGCTACCAGACGGAATCGCAGGAATCCGATCGCGGGTGGTCGGATCGAGCGAGAGGCGAAATCGGGGGCAAAGCGATGAGGGGCCCCCGAATTGCAGCCGGTTTGGGTGCTAGGTGGAGCGATGGGGGGGGAAGAAAAAGTTCGAGTTCGAGTTCGAGTTCGAGTTTAAGTTGGGTGGCTGAAGACGGATTCGACAATCCGAAATCGAACTTGAGAGCGATGGAGCCCCAACAGGGCGAACGATCACCAGCCCCCGCGGGATCTCGCGGCTACTTGAATGCCGCTTTGGGCTCGGCACCTGAGATCGATTGGAATCCGCGAATTCTCGCTCGCGGCGCCAATCCTTGGGCGTCGATGGGTCGGTCCAGGATAAAGGTTCCGACGTTCCCCGCTTTGTCCGTCGCATCGATCCGCAGATAGAATTGTCGAGGCAACTGTGGATCGGCTGGCCAAACGTAGTCGCCATCATTGGCCAGTCCGGCGGCGATGGTAGTCCAAGGACCATCCATGTTCGGACCAAAGGAAAGTGCGATCGGTCGCGCCATCAGGTTCGCATCGGAACACTCGTATTGGATTACCAAAGCGCCAATGCGATTGCCTTCACCGTAACGGGCGCCGGTCACACGAACCTCTGGTGCTTGATTGTCGACGACTACGACAATGTCGGGTGATTCACCGAACTGTGGCCGCGGGCTGGTCAGGCCATTGTTGCCGACGACAACGATTCGGTAACCGAAGACACCCGGTTCACGGGTTTCGATATCGAACGGGCTGGTCCGATCGGGGTCACTTCCCCACAACTTCCAAGTCTTTCCTTCGTCGACGCTGCCGTACAGTTCGATCCCTTTGACCCCCTGGCTACCCACAGCTTCTAATTCATAGGCCAAACTGAATCGCAACCCATCGCTGTAACGCACGGGGACCCCCGCGGCGATCGATGGAATCTCCGATGCAGAGGGTCGTTTGCTTTGATAGGCGGACGATTCGCCAGGGGTCAGCGGCGGCTTGGACGCAGCGGGTTCTTCGCGTTGCGGTGGCAACGCACTCTTTTCGCCCAACGGCCGCAGGGCTTCGGACAGAGTTCGCTGAGGCAACGGTTTGCGTTGGGACGGATCGTCCGAGTCATCGGGTTGTGGGCCGCTTTTGCCGAACAGTTCAGGCGAACCGGTGGGTGCGGGTACCGTTTCGGGAACCGCCGGATTTGCGGGAGCCGATAGATCAAAGCCGTTGGAAATTTGTTCGGGCGTCGATGGCGGTGGCAGCTTGCCACTGGATCGGTCCGGTTTTCCTGGGGGCGTGGGCAAGGCATAGATCGATGGCGCATCGATAGGAGCCGATGGCGCCAACGGGAATAGATCGGGTTGGCCGCTTGGCGCCGGAATTTCCGTCGGTGAACGCTGCACCGATGTGCGACCGGGCGATGCGTTACCGGATCCCGGCTCGGGACGTGTGTTGTTGGAAACCGCTGGTTCCGGCGCGAACAACCGATCGTACATGCTAGACGGTTCAGGCGGCGGAATGTATTCGGGCCCAGGTGCCTGCGGCATCGGTGTCGGTGCCGGTGCCGGCAAAACACCGGGGGGCGTACCAACCGGGAATGCAGCACCACGAAAACCGCCTAGACCGCTGCGACCGTTACGGTAGGACGGTGCCGGTGCATTGGAAGGAAATGGCGTATTCGCAGGAAACTGGCCAAGCGCGACCGCATGGTTGCTGGCATCGGGGTGTCGACGGGGCCGATCCAATGCGATCACGGGACCGGACGCCGTTTGGGCATCGGTCACATCAGACTCGCTGACACGAAACGGTGTTTGCCGCGCATCGATCCCGTTGCCAGGGCCCATCGCGTATCGATATTGGGGAACCGAGGCAACGCGTGGCAGTTGGACCAACCGGTTGGCGACGTTATGATTTCCGGCTTTATCGGTCACGATCAGCTGCAGCGACATTTGTCCCCAGGCAACCGAGGGCGTGAACCCGACGCGGCCATCGGCGGGTAGTCCGCTGATGTCAACGTCATGCCAAGTGCGAACCGTATCGGTGATGTAGCGAAGCTGCATCGATTTTAGAGGCGTCGCATCACGGATGATCAGCTGGACTTCAACGCGGCCATCCGCGTCGGCTTCGGCGACGACTTCGGCGTGCGGTTTGGACGTGTCGACGAATACTTTCAGTTGCGGTGACACCGCACTGGATAGTTGGGCCGAACCTTTCGGAGCGGTGGTCCGGGTGGCGAACCAGTACTCGCCGTCGCGGTCGGCCGTGAATTCGAACTGACGCGATTCGGTTGGATTGGGCTGTTTGGCTTGAATCAGTGTCCAGGGATCGGTGGGTCCACGGCTGACGAACAACTGGACCTCGATCGGTTGCGTACCGACCGCATCCACCGTGTAGGGGATATTGAAGGTCCGCGATCCCAAAACGTGGCTGTCTGGGCTGGGACCGACTGGATCCGACGTCGGATCGGTGACATCGGGTGCCACTGAATCCACGGTTGGCGATCCAAACACCTCGACAGCCGCGGCAGTGCCGATCAGCATGTCGGGTGTGGCCACCATGGATACCGGGCCACCCATGGCGGCCAGAACGGCAATCAGCTTCGCTTTGTTGGCGATTTGCATCTTGTCGTCCAAGCCCCTAGTAGGAAACACTGTGTCGGTTCACTGGGCTGTGCCAACCGGCGCAGCCACTCCCTCTCGGATTCGACGTTCCGGGCACTGGTTCTTGAAGAAAAACCTGCCTTGAAGAAATCCAACTCGTTTTTCGCGAAAATCTTCTCATTCGAAGAAACCCTATGACCGCCAACGTTTATCAATACGACGTCATCGTGATCGGAGCCGGTCATGCAGGCACCGAAGCGGCTGCGGCGGCCGCCCGACTGGGTGCCAAGACGGCGCTGTTGACGACGAACCTGGACACGGTTGGACAGATGTCGTGCAACCCTGCGATTGGCGGGGTGGCCAAGGGCCAGATCGTGCGCGAGGTTGACGCGCTGGGCGGTTTGATGGGCGAAGCGATCGACGCGACTGGAATCCAGTTCCGAATGCTGAACCGCCGCAAAGGTCCGGCCATGCACAGCCCGCGTGCGCAAGCCGATAAACGGGCCTACCAAAGCCACATCAAGATGCGGATCGAAACCCAAGACAACTTGGACCTGCGTCAAGAAACCGTCGAAGACCTGTTGACCGAAAACGTCGATGGCCGCGACCGAGTTGTCGGCGTGCAAGTCCGCGGGGACGCCCAGTACCGAGCCGCCGCCGTGGTGCTGACCACCGGCACGTTTCTGCAGGCGATCATGCATACCGGCAAAGCCCAGACCGCCGGCGGCAGAGGAGGGGAGGGCACCACGTCGGGAATCAGTGGTGCGTTGGCACGATTGGGATTCGAAGTGGATCGTTTCAAAACCGGTACCCCGCCGCGATTGAACGCACGTACGATCGACTATGCCAAACTCGAAGAACAGCCTGGCGACGATCAGCCACAAGCGTTTTCGTTTCTGACCGACAAGATCGTCGGCCAACAGATTCCGTGCCACATCACCTACACCAACGAAGCTGTTCACGACTTGATCCGCGCCAACCTGGATCGGGCTCCCATGTACAGCGGGCAGATCAGTACGCGTGGTCCGCGGTACTGTCCATCGATCGAAGACAAAGTGGTCCGGTTCGCCGACAAATCGCAGCATCAGCTGTTCCTGGAACCCGAGGGGCATCAGACCCAAGAAGTTTACGTCAACGGAATTTCGACCAGTTTGCCGCGAGATGTCCAGGACGAGATGTTCAAGCGAATTGCCGGCCTCGAAAACGCGTCGATCATGCGATACGGATACGCGGTCGAATACGATTTCTGTCCGCCGACTCAGCTGTGGCCTCACCTGGAATCCAAATCGGTCGACGGACTATTCTTTGCCGGCCAAATCAATGGCACCACCGGCTACGAAGAAGCCGCCGGCCAGGGGCTGATCGCCGGCGCCAACGCAGCCATGGTCGTGGCCGGAAAACCGACTTGGGTCCCCAGTCGCGATCAAGCCTACATCGGCGTGCTGGTCGATGATTTGGTCACCGCAGGAACCGACGAACCGTACCGCATGTTTACCAGCCGGGCCGAATACCGCTTGCTATTGCGGCAAGACAATTGCGACCGGCGGCTAACCCCCGACGCCGACCGATTGGGGCTGATCACGGCCCAACGTCGCGATCGTTTCGCAAGCAAGTTAGCGGAGATCGAACAGGCCAACACGATCCTGAAAGCGGCTCGGATCCAGAACACGCCTGGCGACGTGTACCTGAAACGTCCCGAGATCGACTGGGCGACGATGTGTGGATTGGTGCCCGAGTTGACGAAGGTCGATTCCTCGGCAGCCGAACAGGTGGTTTATGACGTGAAGTACGAGGGGTACATCAGCCGGCAAAAGATGGAAGTTGAAAAGCAACATCGTTTGGCCGGCAAACGGATCCCAACGTCCTTTGATTACGGCAAGATTTCCGCGCTGCGAAACGAAGCTCGCGAAAAGCTGTCCAAGATCCGTCCCCTGTCGCTCGATCAAGCGAAACGAATCAGTGGCATCACACCGGCCGACATCGCGTTGGTGATGGCGCACTTGGATCATTGATCGATCGGGATCACGGATACCTGCCCGAAATCGCCAATCAGCGCACTGTCCCAGCACCGCATTCCCCTGGCGGTACAGACGTGTCCCCCCATCAATACTGCTGCTGCGGCAACCAAACTACCATTCCGATCCTGTGGTAATCTCGGCAAAAACTTTGGTCGAGATCCCTGTCTTTGCGATAACTTCAATCGTATTGGGAACTTACGGCGATAGAATCGATCTTGACCCGCTGGGCTGAATCGATAGAATTCGGCGATGAGGCAAGCTTGGCAAGGCAGAGAGGCTCGGAGCTTCTTGTCGCCTGCGTTCTTCACGCAATTTATCACCTCCCGCTAAACCAAGCGGGTAAGTGGTAGTGCGGTAGGAACGGCAAGTGTGCTAGATGAGGGCTTACGGTGAATGGCCGGCCAGGCGAATACGCAGTGGATGCGTGGGCTGGGCAGGTCGGACGGGAACCAATCGATGGTCCCAACCGCACCGATTGTCCGCTTCGGTAAGAAAGCGTTTTGAAGGTTAGGCGAAATTGGTTCGCCATGCTTCACTGGGCCGCAGCACCGAAGCCAAGATTCACTCTGGAAAACGGCTAGTCATGCAGGGAGGATGGTTTCTGCCATGACCACTAAAACGGTCTTCACGACAGGCGAAGCAGCCAAGATTTGTAAAGTCAGTCAGCAGACGATCATTCGTTGTTTCGACAACGGATCGTTGAAGGGCTTTCGTGTCCCCGGAAGTAAATTTCGGCGGATTCCTCGTGAACAGCTTTATCTGTTCATGAAAGACAACGGCATCCCTACGGATGCGTTGGAAAACGGTAAAAAGAAACTGTTGATCGTTGACGATGACCAGGATTTGGTCGACTTGATGAAAGACGGTTTCGATCGCGATGGGCGGTTCGAAATTCGCACGGCTAATAACGGCTTTGATGCCGGTATGGGCGTGAAAGAGTTTCGTCCGGACCTAGTTGTCTTGGACGTCATGCTTCCCGATATCAACGGAAAAGAAGTATGCCAACGAGTGCGCAACGACCCATCGATGGACATGGTCAAGATCCTGTGCATCTCGGGGATGGTTGAACACAGCAAGGTGGACGCATTGAAGGCGGCAGGTGCCAATGACTTCATGCAAAAACCGTTTTCAATCGACGACTTGGTTTCCCGTGCCTGCGATCTGCTAGAAATTGATCGAGGCGTGGTCAACTGACATTCGCCGGAAAGTCGACGCGATCCAATGATCGCGCGGACTTGATCAACCGCGTGGAAAATCGCCCAATCACCGTGCCGACCGCTTCCAGCAATATTGATAGGACGATCCCGATGGGGTTGCTGCCCTGTTTGCGACGCGGCTCGGACCGTTGGTGGTTACCGCGCAGTGCCGAAGCGACCGATGTGATCGGTCGTGTTCTGTTGCGTGGTCATCATGTCGATGCGAAACTGCGCAGTGATCTTGCACATACCATCGCAGCGGACCCACCGCTGTTGATTTTTGCGGCGTTGGGATGGCCCGAGGAAAGTGCCGACCCCGCTGATTTGGCCGACTGGCTGATCCAGAATGCGTCGGGACGTTTTGCCAGCGGTGATGCGTTCATCGGTGCGCAAGCGGTCACCGCCGATACCCAGGCGCAATGGCACAAGCTGCGCAGCCATTTCCGCACGCTGCCGATCGACCGCTGGATGGACGATGCGGCGACCTGGCTGGAAGTGGCCGGTCCCAAAGTATCGTCCGCCTGGCAACAACAGTGGCCACAAATCACCGCCCCATCCAACGGCGCGGTTCCCGCCGATTCGACCGCATCGGATGACATGCTGGCTCAGCTAGCTCGGATGGTGCAACGAACCGAAACGCTGGAAGGCGCCTTCGATCGGGTGCTGCATAAGAGCAAATTGGGGGCGATCAAACAGCTTGCCTACGGGCTTAGCCACGAGATCAATAATCCGCTGGCCAATATTTCGACGCGAGCCCAACAATTGCAGCGAGGCGAAAGCGATCCGGCGCGGGTCGCGACCCTGCAGCGAATCGTCGACCAAGTTTATCGTGCACACGAAATGATTTCGGACCTGATGTTCTACGCCAACCCGCCAGCGGCCATCCGGTCGCGATGCGAGGTCAACGGCGTGTTGCACCGAGTCGCAGAATCGTTCCGCAGCGAAACCGACCGGCAATCCATCCGGTTGGAAGTCGTCACACCCGACGAACCGACAGCGGCGATCCTGGACGAAAACATGATCGCGGAAGCCGTGGGAGTACTGATACGCAACGCGATCGATGCGGTTGGATGCCAAGGAACGATTGTTGTGTCGTTGGTCCGTGAGTCCGGCCAAATCATGATCCATGTTGCCGACAGCGGCCCCGGCGTATCCGAAAACGCTCGCCAACATGCCTTCGATCCCTATTTCAGCGGCCGAGAAGCTGGCCGCGGTTTGGGACTGGGACTGTGCCGCGCGTACCGCGTGGCCCGTTTGCACCTTGGTGATGTCACCCTGGCCGGCGGCCCGATCGGATGCGTCGCAACGATCTCGCTGAACGACTTCTCCGGCGGTTCGTAGTCAGCACTACGGCTGGGTCATCGGCATCTTGGTTCCAAAGATCTCTTGGAAAAAAGCTTCCATCGCTAACCAGGATCGGTGATCGGCCTGTTCGTTGTAGGCCGCTCCCTTGGAGTTATCGTTGCCTGCCATCGGCTGGGTGAACGAGTGGACGGCGCCGGCGTAGACATTCATTTGCCAATCCACGTGAGCCGCGTTGAGTTCCGCGATGAAGGCTTCGATGTCGGCTTTGGGCACGAACGGATCGTCGGCACCGTGGCAGACCAAGATTTTCGCGGCGATTTGCTTGCCGTCATCGGGGCTGGGGGAATCCAGGCCGCCATGGAAGCTGACCACGCCGGCGACTTCGGCACCGCTGCGAGCAAGTTCCAGTACGCCGGTGCCGCCAAAGCAATATCCGATCGCGGCGATTCGCTTCGCATCGACTCCGTCACGGGCACGCAGTTGGTCGAGGCCCAGGTTCAAACGTCGGCGATAGAGATCGCGATCCGCTTTGTAGACGCCCGCCAATTTGCCAGCTTCGCCCGGGTTGACCGGACGCACGCCTTGCCCGTAGATATCCAACGCGAATGCGACCAAGCCAAGATCGGCCAGTTGCCGGCAGCGACCTTTCTCGTAATCGGTCAGTCCCATCCATTGGTGCGAAATCAGCACGCCGGGAGCACCGCCTTGGACCTTTTCGGGGTCCCAGGCAACGAAGCCTTCCAGAGTCACATCGCCGTCATGATAGACGACTGTTTCGGTTTGAATTTCGGCCATGGCAGTCCCCGAGCCGGTGACGCACGCAGCGGCCATCACTAGAAAAAATGCACCAAGAGTTCGAATCATGTTTTGTCTCGCGAGAATTCAACAGCAGGAAAGTTGGCGAATCGATGGGAATGCCAAGCACAGCATTCGACGCCCCCATTGGAACGCGCCGCTTTCATGATCGGCAAGGTCTGCCAGGCCGACGGCGGGAACGAAAATCCGAGTCAGGCGTCTGGCAGAATCGGATGATTTTAGCGATCAGGTCGTCTGCGACTTGGCCCGCTGGTCGATTCGGGCTCGATGCCCGATAATTTGGACTACGACTCACTGAAACCACTCTCTGGCATCCCCCCAATATGCTCGATTCCGCATTGGAAATCCTGCGTCTGCAGAACGATGGCGAAGCGACGGCCGTCGAGATCGCCAGCGCTGCGTTGGACGCGATCGAAGCTTCGCAGCCGACAATCAACGCATTTACCCATGTTGATCGCGAGGTGGCCTTGGCTGCAGCGGCCGTCGTCGACGCAAAACGCGCCGCCGGTGGAAAACTGGGACCGCTGGCTGGCGTCCCCGTGGCGGTCAAGGACGTGCTGTGCACCCACGACATGCCAACGACCTGTTCGTCCAAGATGCTGAAAGATTTCCGGCCTCCCTACGACGCCGGAGTGGTCGAGCGACTGCGAAATTCCGATGCAGTGATCATCGGCAAAACGAACATGGACGAATTCGCGATGGGCGCCAGCACTGAAAACAGTGCTTTTGGCGTCACGCGAAACCCCTGGAACACCGACCGAATTCCCGGCGGCAGCAGTGGCGGCGCGGCCGCCTGTGTCGCCGCGGGAACCGTCCCGTTGTCGCTGGGCACGGACACCGGCGGATCGATTCGCCAACCCGCCGCTATGTGTGGCGTGACCGGTTTGAAGCCCACCTATGGTCGCGTCAGCCGGTATGGGTTGATCGCTTTTGCCAGCAGCCTAGACCAAGTCGGCCCGATCGCATGGTCGGTTCCCGATGTGGCGTTGCTGCTGCAAACCATCGCAGGCTTCGATCGCCGTGATTCGACGTCGTTGAACCTGAATATTTCACGGTACAGTGACGGTTTGGAATCGGCAGATTTGACGGGGATGCGAATCGGCTTGCTGCGTGAATCGATGGATCGCGATGGCGTCGACGAATCCGTCCGCCAAGCAACGCTGACCGCGGCCGATGTATTTCGATCGCTAGGTGCCGAGATCGTCGAAATCGATCTGCCACACAATGATTACTGGGTACCGACCTACTACGTGATCGCGCCCAGCGAAGCCAGCAGCAACCTGTCGCGATACGACGGCGCCCATTACGGACACCGTGCCAGCGACATCAGCGGCGATGATGAACTGGGTCCCTTGGTGACCACCTACTGTCGCAGTCGAGCGGAAGGTTTTGGTGATGAAGTCAAACGCCGGATCATGGTCGGAACCTATGCGCTAAGCGAAGGGTATGCCGACCAGTATTACAGCCAGGCATTGAAGGTCCGGCGACTGATCAAAGGTGATTACGACACCGCGTTCGGGCAAGTCGATTTGCTGTTGGGCCCAGTCACCCCGACGCCTGCTTTTCCGTTGGGCGAAAAGGTCGACGACCCGATCCAAATGTACCTCTGTGACTTGTTTACCGTGGGCGCTAACTTGGCTGGCGTTCCGGCGATCTCGCTGCCGGCGGGATTGGATGCGTCCGGGTTGCCGGTCGCCGTTCAACTGCAAGCACCGGTGTTGGAAGAATCACGACTACTGATGGCCGGGGCAGCCTTCCAAACGGCCACCGACCACCACCAGCGGCGACCATCGGCCACCCGCCACTAACGCACGACACCGTCACTGGCAATCATCCACCCAACCGCTTTCTACCACCGAACCCAACATGACGCTTTCCAACGGCTATCCCACGACGACGGTGATCGGGCTGGAAGTCCACGTCCAGTTGAAGACCGAAACCAAACTGTTTTGCGGATGCAGCACCACCTTTGGCGCCGCCCCCAACACTCAGGTCTGCCCGGTCTGCCTGGGATTGCCGGGTGCTTTGCCGGTGATGAACGACGCGGCGATCGAGCTGTCGATCCGCGCGGGGCTAGCAATCGATTGCTCGATCCCACCGATGACCAAGTGGGACCGCAAACAATATTTCTATCCGGACCTCCCCAAGGGATATCAGATCAGCCAGTTCGACTTGCCGATCTGTGCCGATGGATTCCTGGAAATTCCTGACCCGGCCAACCCGGAAAAAACCCGTCACATCGGCATCATCCGCGCTCACTTAGAAGAAGACGCGGGCAAGAGCATGCATGACGAAGCGGCCGGACGCGGTGACACGCGGATCGACCTGAACCGTTGTGGCACGCCGCTACTGGAAATCGTCAGCCAGCCCGATTTGCGTTCCAGCGCCGAAGCCAAGGCTTATTTGCAAGAACTGAAACTGCGGATGACTCACCTGGGCATCTCGGACTGTGAAATGCAGGAAGGCAGTTTGCGAGTCGACGCGAACGTGAACTTGCATATCGAAGTTGATGGCAAAAAGATCGCCACGCCAATCGTCGAAGTCAAAAACATGAACTCGTTCCGCGCCGTCGAGCGTGCGATCGAACACGAAGTGGACCGACAATACGATTTGTGGGAAGACACAGGCAAGACGATCGAAGACGAAACCAAGACGACTCGCGGCTGGGACGACGGCGCGGGCAAGACATTCCTGCAACGCGAAAAAGAAGAATCGGCCGATTACCGTTACTTCCCCGATCCCGACTTGCTGCCGATCCGTTTGCCAGCCGATCGAATCGAAGCGGCTCGTGCCAGCCTGGGCGAATTGCCAGCGGCGCTGCGAGTTCGCTTGGAAAACCAATACGGAATCAAACCCTACGATGCCGACGTGATCGTCAATCAAGGTCCTGCCTTGATCGCATACTTTGAAACCGCCGGAACCAAGTCGGGCGACGGGAAACGCACCAGTTCGTGGATCCAACAGGATGTGATGCGAACGATCAAGGACCGCGAAATCGATATCGACCAGTTCCCGGTGTCGGCCGACGAATTGGGCGAACTGCTGCGACGGGTTTCCAAAGGCGAAATTGACAACACTCGCGCCCGTGACGTTTTCGCCCACATGATCGAACATCAGGTGACAGTCGAAGCGGCTATCACGGCATTGGGGATCGAATCGGTCGATGACAACGAACTTGAATCACTTTGCAAAGAATTGCTTGATGCCAACCCGCAAGTCGTCGAAGACTTTAAGGGCGGCAAGCAACAAGCCGTTGGATCCCTGATCGGCCAAGCCAAGAAAAGAAACCCCAATGCGAACCCACAAGTGGTTCGCGAAACGTTGATCAAATTACTGCAAGCGATGTAAGCACGCTATGAACGACGCCGCACGAAACCGCGACTACGGGTTCATCGCGATCGTGATGTTCGTCGTCGCGATTTCGATCTGGTTAGTGCTGATGCCGTGGGTCCCCGCGATCGCGTCGGCCACCATGCATCGGTTTCATCTCCGATCCTCGTCGTTCGCCTGCTGGGTGACCCAGTTTCCGATCCCGACGATGTACAACTTCGCCAACCAAGTCGAAGTGACCAACATTCCGCCGGGCTTCGTCGACCCGATCTTAGAAAATCCGCTTGGTGAGATCAGCCCTGCCACCTCCGGATCGCGGCGCTACATCAACCACTTTCCGTTTCGCATCATCACCTTCGTAAGCTCGCGCTATCGAAATCTGAAAGACGGGACCGACCGCTGGTTCACTTTGAATTCGTCCTACCGTGGCCAATCCATCCAGACTCGCATTCATGCCGATCCGGACGGTGATCACAAGGGCGGCTACGTGATTGTCCGATTGCCAGATCAGGCGGCGCGATGACGGACGCAATCCCTGAACCACCGCCGCTGACGTTCGATCGCGTTGTACTGGCTCACCGCGTCGTGCAGCTAGGCATGCTGGCGGGCCTGCTATGGAAGATCAGCTATTTTGTCGCTGCCATGGAAGTGTACCGGCGGATTCCGCTGCGCGATGACTTCTTTCCTGATGCGATGCAGTCCACCAATGTCCTGATCGCTGCGTTCATGGCCACGTGCGCGGCAATCGTTTTGAACATCGTGACAGCCAGTCGCCCGCTACAACTCGTGTGCGGCGCGGTGACGCTTCTGGGCAGCACGGTTCTGTGCATCCATCAGGGCAGCTACAACGACATGACGTTTGTCACCACTTGGTGGACCGCGCTTTGGTCGCTGTGGTACATCGCGGGGATGACCTCCACCGATGCCGATGCGTTTTTGCGTCGCGCCGCATTCTTATCGCGGCTGATCTTGTCGATGATCCTGCTGGGCGGTGCGGCGGGCAAATGGACCGGCGAATACTGGTCGGGGGAAGTGTTCTTTGACATCTATTTCCGCAACCGCGACTTCTGGCTGTTCAATTTGCTACGCGACAACCTGACGGCGGAAACACTCCGCGAGGTCGCGACCTGGTACAGCCGAAAAGTGATCATCGTCGAAACGGTCGCAGGACTCGGATTATGGATGTTGCCAGCCCGCTGGGCAGCCGCCGTGGGCATCGTGCTGCTATCGTCGATCGCGTTGCTGTCCAACTTCCTGCTGTTTTCGGTACTGATGTGCTTGATCGGATTGGCATCCGTCGGATTCTTCGCCAAGCCGTCCAAGCCAACGGGTCCGAAACGACAAACCGCGTGATACAGCGGACTGCTATCCGCGTCGTTGGATCGGGTAGGCCCGGCGGAACGATTCGACGGTCACCGCCAGCAAAGTAGGCCGGATCAAGAAGCGGAGCGACGCCGATCCTGCAACGGGACCCGCTTTTTGATTCTGAAACGGGGAAGCGGCGGGACAAACGACCAACAATCGAACTTGACGTTTTCGGCGGATTCTGGCATCACGCGTATTGCTGCGAGTTCCCTCGACTATCTTCCGAAAGGCGTGTTTCGTGATTGTGCAAACGTATCAGGGCCAGTGCGTCACGTTTCCTCCTGCCGTCATCTGCCATCCGACCCAGAATGCTGGGCTACCAAATTACGACAGCAACCAGAATCCCGAATATCGACTGCAGCTGTTCAACGAAGTCGATGTTCACGGCCGAGGGCCGATCCTGGACCAGAACGGTCGCGCGCTGGCGGAAGCATTCGTCAACGAGCAGCACAAGCAACAGTGGGAAAATAAAGGCGGACCGTTACGGCTATCGATCGAACGCGTCTTTCAACGTACCGAACGATTGGACGAGCGCAGCATCTGGTTCGTGGACAATTGGAGCGCCGGGTATTTCCACTGGATGTGCGATGCGTTGCCCCGACTGGAACTGGCGCTGCGTTTGTACCAGGCGGACGAACTGACAGTCGTTTTGCCACACAAGTTTGGGCGATACCCGTATTTCCTAGAAAGCCTGAGTGTCTTTGGGTTGCGAGACATCCGTCTGCTTCGTCGATTCCAGCGATTGCGTTGCAGAGAACTGGTGGTCCCCGGCCATGTCGCCCGAACCGGACATCACGATCCGCAAATCATGGACGCGATGCGACAACGATTTCGTTCCGCCTTCGGTGATTCGTCCGTGACGACGGGGAAACGAATCTACATTTCACGTCGTGACGCGGGCCGACGAAAAGTGGTCAACGAGTCGGAATTCATGCACGTTCTGGAACGTCACGGATTCGAGGTGATGGTGGCGGGCCAGATGAGTTGGGCCGATCAAGTACGTACAGCGATGAACGCTGAGTACATGATTTCCAACCACGGCGCGGGGTTGTCCAACATGATGATGATGCAGCCCAGCAGCAGCGTGATGGAAATCCACACCGATGGCAAACCGATCAACGGCTGCTACCACAACTTGGCGGGCGCTGCCGACATCCACTACTACTACATGTTCGCGAAACCCGAAAACGCGGCGCAGTCGATGCACAGCGGGAACGTGATCGTGGACCCATCATTGCTTGACAGCGCCATCTCCCGGATGGTCTCCGCCTAATCAGATCGGCGGGCATCACCATTCACTTCCCGGACTACAGGACGCCCTTGGTGCTGGGGATCGCGTTGCTTCGCGGGTCGCTTTCGGCTGCCATCCGGACGGCTCGCGCGACGGCCTTGAACACGCATTCCGAAATGTGGTGCCCGTTGCGACCGTGGTGCAACAGCACGTGTAGATTGCAGCGAGCATTGGCGGCAAACGATTGCCAAAAATGTTCGACCAACTCGCTATCGAAGGTGCCAATCTTGGACGCCGTGATCGGTGCCTGATACTCGAACGCATAGCGGCCACCCAAGTCGACCGCAGCGGTGACCAAGCATTCGTCCATCGGCAGCGCGAAGTGACCGTAGCGGCGGATACCAGCGCGATCGGCCAGGGCTTCGTGCACCGCTTCGCCTAGCGCGATCCCAATGTCTTCGGTCGTATGATGGTCGTCGACGTGCAAATCGCCGGTGGCATGCACGTCCAAATCGATCAGGGCATGCTTGGCAAACAGGTCCAACATGTGGTCCAGAAATCCGACACCCGATCGACGTGTTCCGTCACCTTGGCCATCCAGGTTGATGGTCAACTGGATATCAGTCTCGCCGGTCTTGCGAGCAATCGATGCGATACGGTTCATAACTTTAGTGCTCTTTCGATTGCGGACAAACAAGTCTCGATTTGGTCGTCGGTCCCCACGGAAATCCGTAGGCCGTCACCCCAATCGGGAAACTGCATGTATCGAATCAGGATTTGTTGTTGCTTTAGAAATTCATAGATCGATTGGTGATTCCCCGTCGGGTGCTGGCACCAAACGAAGTTGGCGTGGGACGGGGTGACATGGAATCCCATTTGCGCCAACCGAGTTTCCAGCACTGCGCGTGTGGCGTTCATCTTGGTTTTGATATCGGCCAGCCAATCCTGACATCCCATTGCCGCCGTGGCGGCGGCGATGGCGATCGCGTCGCAGTTGTAGCTGTCCTTGATTTTGGTCAGCTCGGCCACCATGTGCGGCTGGGCGACCAAAAACCCGAATCGCAAACCAGCCAAACCGTAGGATTTGCTGAGCGTACGGGTGACGAAGACTCGTTCGTTCTTTTGGACCAAGTCCAGACAATTCGTTTCCGCAAAATCAACGTACGCTTCGTCGACCACCAACGGACAGTCCAGCGAATCAGCGATCGCGGCGATCTGATCCGGTGGGACGATTGTTCCCGAAGGGCTGTTTGGATTGGGCAACAGCACCAGTCGCAAGTCGTCGTCACTTTTCCCGAACGCGGCGGGTAGTTTCCAGTCGTCTTCGAAGGGAACCTGTTCCCAACCCGCGCCCTGGATGTCTGCCAAAGTGCGATACAAGATGTAGCTGGGGTAGGGCAGTCGCAACCGTTGTCCTTCCCCGACGAAGCCACGGACCAACAGCGTTAAAATTTCGTCGCTGCCATTGCCCGCCAAGATCCATTCCGGGCCGGGCATCCCCAACGCCTTTGCGGCGGCCACCCGAAACGAGTTCGCCATGGGGTCGGGATACCGGTTCAGCGGCCCGCCGGCAGCCGCTCGGATCGCTTCCACAACCGCAGGCGGCGGTGGATACGGATTCTCGTTCGTGTTCAGCTTGACGCCGGTCCCCGGCGGCGGCTGTTCACCCGGCGCATATGGCAGCATCTTCGATAGGGCAGGGCGGAACAGGTCGGCGTTCGTCACGGCTGGGAACTGGACTTTGGGGGTGAGATTGAGGAACGATGGGTTCGAGTAGTGGACGTTGCGAACGATGCGAGTCGCATCTGGGATTTTTGGCAAAACCCACTACAGAAAAATCGGAAGTGAAGCAGTGAAAACGCGGACGCTGAAAACGGCGGCTTTCGGACTATTGGCGGATCGTGACACTGCGGGCGTGGGCGGTCAGGCCTTCTTTTTCCGCTAACCGGACGACGTCCGGAGCGATTTGGTTCAATGCGGCCGGGTCGAATTCGGTCACACTGCCGCTGCGCAGAAAACTGTTGCAGGACAAACCGGCGGCCCATGTGCAGGTGCCGCCGGTCGGCAACACGTGACTGGGGCCAGCCGCGTAGTCACCCAGTGCAACCGGTGTGTGATGCCCCAGGAAGGTTGCACCGGCGTTTCGGATCTTGGCGATCATCGCATGCGGATCTTCGGTTTCGATGTTCAAGTGTTCGGGAGCAAACTGGTCGGTCAATTCGCAGGCATGATCCTGGTCGCGGACCAAGATCAAGGCGCCAAAGGATTCCAATGCATCGACCGTCAACTCGCTCCGCTGCAGCATCGCGACCTGTTTTTCCAGTTCGACCTTGACCGCTTCGATCAGGGGCGCGTGCCAGGTGATCAGGATCGCGGATCCGGGCGAATGTTCGGCTTGGGCCAACAGGTCGGCCGCAACATAGTCGGCGCGAGCGGTCTGGTCGGCGATCACGATCACTTCGCTTGGCCCGGCGAACGAATCGATGTCGACGGTGCCATAAACGTTTTTCTTAGCCAGCGCCACAAACAGATTGCCGGGACCAACGATCTTGTCGACCGCTGGCAGAGCGTCGCATCCATAGGCCATTGCCGCGACCGCTTGTGCACCACCACAGCGATAGACTTCGGTGACGCCCAGTTCGTGACAGGTTGCCAACATGTCCGTGTTGTAAGAACCGAACTTGGTTGGCGGAGCGACCACCACGATCTCGTCGACGCCGGCGACCTGCGCCGGGACGACGGTCATCAACACGGTCGACGGATAGGCCGCGGCGCCGCCTGGGACACAGACGCCGACACGTCGCAGCGGCAGGTACCGCTGGGTCAGTGTCACGCCGGGCTGCGGAGTGATCGTGACATCACGGTGCAGGATCGCGGTTTGGAACTGGCGGATATTTTCGGCGATACGGCGAATCGAATTCAGCAGTTCGGGGTCCGCACCGGCGTGGGCGGCGGCCAGATCCGCAGCGGGAACTCGCAACTGGTCGGCGGACAGGTCGGCTTTGTCCAGCGAAGCCGAGTAGCGGAGCAGGGCAGGGGTGCCGTCGCGGCGGACATCGTCGCAAATTCGATCGACGACCTGGACCGGCGTCAGCGCCTGCCCAAACACTTCCTCGGTCAACGCCCGACCACGTGGGCTGACGACGTCGCCCTGCGGACTTAGCTTGTCACGAAGTTGCTGCAAAACTTCCGTCGATCCGCGGGTAGCGTCGACGCATTGAAGGTTCAGGGTCATCTGGACGAAGGATTCCCGGGGGAAGTGCAATGAAAGGATGTCCGATAGGATAATAGAACTTGTCTCCGCCGGTTACCGCAGGGGACTAATCCGGCCGCCAGCAGTCTTTCGGCTGATTCGCCGTTTGGAGATCGCGTCGCCACCGTGCCGGTTGTTGGCGGGCACAGCCCCCCCAAGCCGGCAAAAGTCACTTTTCAAGACCCGTTCATTGATTCGATGGTTCACCCGATGATTGATTTGCGCAGCGACACCGTCACTGGTCCCACCCCCGCCATGCGACAGGCGATCGCTGGCGCCGTGGTGGGTGACGCCGTGATCGACGTCGACCCAACCGTGGACCGATTAGAAAAGATGACCGCCGAAATCCTGGGGAAGGAAGCGGCCGTGTTCATGCCCAGCGGATCGATGACCAACCAGGTCGGCATTCGCGTCCACTGCGACCGTGGCAGCGAATTTTTGTGCGAAGCCGACTGTCACATCTATCACTACGAACAGGGGGCATTCGCCCAACTCTCCGGCCTAGTCGCGCATACCGTCGCCGGTACTGGGGGTGTGTTGACGGTGGACCAATTGCGTCCTCACATCCGGCCCGTCAACGACCACATGGTCCGCACCCGATTGGTCTGTCTAGAAAACACGCACAACCGGTGGGGCGGACGCATCCAGCCGCAGGAAAACGTGTTGGCGATCTGCCAGTGGGCAGCCGAGAACGATCTCCGCACGCATTTGGACGGGGCCCGATTGTGGAACGCGGCAGTCGCGACCGGGATCAGCGAATCCGAATTGGCCGCCCCGTTTGATTCGGTCAGCGTCTGTTTCAGCAAGGGACTCGGCGCCCCCGTCGGGTCGGCATTGGCCGGTTCGGCCGCGTTCATCGCCGAAGCAAAGCGAACGCGAAAATTGTTCGGCGGCGCGATGCGTCAGGCCGGCATGATCGCCGCCGGTGCAGTCCACGCACTGGAACACCACCGCGCCCGGCTAGCCGACGACCATGCGGCAGCGACCAGGTTGGGGGACGCTTGCCGACAATGCGAATCGCTTTCCATCCGGGGCGACCGGGTCGATACGAACATCGTGGTTGTCGAGATCGACACCGCCTGGGGCACAGCAGACCAGATGACCAAACAGCTTTTCCAGAACGGCATCGACTGCTTTGCGATCGGGCCACAAGCCGTCCGCTTCGTCACCCACTTGGATGTCAGCGAATCCGAAATCGAATCCGCCTGTCGCATCATCCGCACGATCGCCGAAACGCCAGCCTCGGTCACCGCGTGATGCCACCGCCTGACGCGATCCCCGCTTCCGATATCCCCGCGTCCGATATCGCCGCGTCCGATATCGCCGCGTCCGATATTCCCGCGTCCATGGCACATCCATCGTGGCCAGCAACCTGGTGCGTTGCCGTGATCGCGATGGCGGTATCGATCGCGGTACGAATCACATCACTGAGCGAAAGTCTGTGGGTCGACGAACTGCATTCGGCTTGGTGCATCTGGGATTCGCTGGGCGATGTCGTGGCACGGTCGCGAGCCGGCAACCAGTCGCCGGTGTACTTTCTGTTTCTATGGTTCTGGAAACTGGTGATCGGCCAGTCCGAATTTGCATTGCGGATGTCCAGCGTATTGGCGGTGGCGCTCGGTGGCGGTATCGCTACCGTGGGTGTGACCCGGTGGACGGGAAGTCTGGCAGCAGGCCTGGCATCCGGACTGGTGCTTGCACTGGAGAAAAACGCGATCTTCTTCGGCACTGAACTGCGGCCGTTTGCTGCGGTGATGCTGTTTGCGTGCGTTGCGACCATCGGATTTGTGCTTTTCCAATCGGCCCCCGATCGACGCCAGCAGCGGCGCGGATGGACCTGGATGTCGGTTGGCATTTTGGCCGCCATGGTCTGCCAACCCACCAGCGCCGGCGTGCTGGGGTGGTTCTTTGTGGCGGCGATTGGGATCTGGTTTTTCACGCCCAAAGACCGTGATTCGGTCGCTCGCCAACCCAATGAAGACGAATCGATCGAAGCAGGGCAGGGCAGGGCGGTGCGAATCCGGACGCTGGTGTGTATCGCAATCGCAACCGTGGGGATCGCAGCTGTACTGTGGAGCTTTACACTTCAGCATTCGTGGCAGAACCGACAGATCTGGGCCTCGTTCGCCACCGCGACGCATCTGAACCAACTGTGGCGAACCTGGGACTGGCCATGGCTGGTGATGTTCCCGATGTTGTTGGCGTTGGCCGCCAAGCGAGTCATTCCGCCGGGTCGGGCATTACCGGTCGGCGCGCGTGCGACGAGGACCTCGCGTGCGACGAGGGCGCTGCCCATCCCGCGAATCGGCACGACGGTTTGGATCCTGGCAGCCATCGCCGTGATCGCAACCTCCGGGTACTGGTGGGTGTCTTGGTCAGGTTGGTTGCCGCTGTGGCATCGCCGGTACTACGTGGCCGCGCTACCGATCATGGCGATCGCGGCGGGCGGTGGCGTCGGTGCCGCATCCTCGCGTGGCCAATGTTGGGGATGGATCGCGGCGATCGCGATGTTGACGGGACTGACCTACCATCAGGGGACTCTTGGCCGATGGATCCAACACCCCACCGCGGCAAACGCCGCTCGCGGAGAAGATTGGCGTGGCGCGGCCCAATGGGTGAATCAGCAACTGGGGATCCATCAAGAACGGCCAACCGAGCAACCGCCGGTCGCCACATGGCTGGATTCCGGACTGATCGAAGCGCGGACGATCGCTGTCGAAGACGCGACGGAGGCCCAGCGACAGTATCTGGCCTATCCGCTGCGAGGTCCTTACCCGTTGGCCGTGCCCCCCCAGCCCATCGGGCGTGACATCAACGATTGGCCACGGGAAAACGCCTTCCTGATCACTCGACGGCGGCTGGGGCCGAGCGACCGTGCCAAGTTTCCAGGCAGCGAAGTCGTCCAGTTTGGCGGGGTAACGGTGATGCGGTTACCCAAAGGCGATTGATCGCGGTCTATCCTAGGTTGTATCGAATCCATTCCCTGCGACCGTGATCATGAAATCTTCGTCAACCCGGTACCTGTTTGCCATCCTGTCCGTCCTGGCGATCGCAGGACAACGATGCGGCGCGGACGAAGGCAACCTGGACGCAGCCCAACGGGGCTACCGTGTGTTGACCGAAACTCCGCTGTTATCGAACGATTTCACCGAAGACGTGTTCAACCAGACATGGCGGTCGTGGCCCGAGCCTCTCCGCAGCCAGGCTGAAAAATCGACGCCCGCCGAGCGTCGCGCGATGGCCTTTGACCGATACGGGCTGACCGCTCGCCCCGATCACCGAACAGACGGCGACCGGAAAGGCGATGATTTCCCGAAACCGCTGCAGTACGTCGTGGACGATGCCACCGGCAACTGGACGATGAACTGCTTTGCCTGCCACGGCGGCAGCGTCTATGGAACACCGACGCCCGGTGCGCCGAACAGCCGGTTCGCATTGCAAACGATGACCGAAGAGATTCGTGCGACGAAGTTCAAACTGGGCAAACCCCTGTCTCGAATGGACATCGGATCACTGATCATTCCGCTGGGGACGACCAACGGCACCACCAATGCGGTGGTCTTTGGCATGGGATTGATGGCCAGCCGTGATACCGAACTGAACTTGGTCGACGCACCGCTGGATTCTTTCACGCATCACGACATGGACGCACCACCGTGGTGGCACTTCGGTAAACGGCCGTCGATGTACATTGACGGGTTCGCCGCCAAGGGGCATCGAGGGCTGATGCAGTTCGCACTGATTCCCGAGAACGGTCCCGAGTTTTTCCGAGATCACGAAGACGAATTCCGTGACGTGTACGCCTATTTGTCGTCACTGGATCCCCCCCGATACAGCGGGCCAATCGATACCGATCTGGCACAACAGGGCAGGGCACTGTTCAACCAAACCTGCGCTCAGTGTCATGGCACCTACGGCGACGACGAACACTATCCCAATCGGCGGATTCCTATCGAAGACATCGGTACGGATCCCGTGCGATTGCGGGCACTGTCCATCGCAGGCCGACAAAAATACGCCGACAGCTGGTTTAATCGCGAAAAAGCGGTTGCCGCAACCGATGACGAGGGTCCCGGAACGCGGGAACACCCCCGCGATTTGGCGAAGGATCGGCCCGACGATGTCCATGCCGCGACGATCGTCGATCCCGACGGTTACGTTGCCCCGCCGCTGGACGGTGTGTGGGCCAGCCCGCCTTATTTCCACAACGGCAGCGTCCCCACCCTGTGGCATGTGTTGCATCCGTCCGATCGGCCAGTGGTTTGGCGCAGAACCGGACAGGAAATGGATCAGCAGCGGGTCGGTTTTTCGATCCAACTGGCTGATAAAGTGCCGCTGACCGAACCCGACGTCGCGATCCGCCGCAGCTATTTCGACACACGCCGATTTGGCAAAAGCCGTGCTGGGCACGATTATCCCGATCAGCTGGACGAGAACCAGAAACGGGCGGTGCTGGAGTACCTGAAGACGCTGTAGCCGAAACCGGGCCAGCCGATGGCGACTACTCGATTGGCCGCCCGCAGCGTATAAAAGCAGGTTCACACTCGACATTTCACGGCGTAATTTTCACGGCGTAGCAGCGATGATTCGCTGTCCACACCCGACGGAGTAATACATTCGATGACGAAGACCCAACTAGAAGCCGCGCGTGCCGGTGAAATCACGCCTGAAATGGAATATGTCGCCAAGCGAGAAGACTTGGGCGTCGAATTGATCCGCGACGAAGTGGCCGCCGGCCGCATGGTCATCCCAGCCAACAAGGTCCACGCCGCTGGCGCCCTGGAACCCATGGCCATCGGCATCGCCGCCAAGTGCAAGATCAACGCCAACATCGGCAACAGCGCCGTGACCAGCAACGTCGGCGAAGAACTGGAAAAATTGCATACCGCAGTGCACTTCGGTGCCGACACGGTGATGGACCTGTCGACCGGCAAGGACATCGACAATATCCGTCGACAAATCATCGAAAAGAGCCCGGTGCCGATCGGGACCGTTCCGATCTACCAAATGTTGGAAGAATTGGGCGGCAACATCGAAGACATGACGGCCCAGCACTTCTTGGACATGTGCGAACACCAAGCCAAGCAGGGTGTCGATTACATGACCGTGCACGCCGGCGTCAAACTGGAACACCTGCACCTTAGCATCAACCGAGTCACCGGCATCGTCAGCCGTGGTGGATCGCTGATTGCCAAGTGGATGATGGTGCACAACAAACAGAACCCGCTGTACACCGCGTTTGACGACCTGTGCGACATTTTCCGCCAATACGACGTGACTTGGTCTTTGGGTGACGGACTGCGGCCGGGATCGATCGCCGACGCATCCGACGCTGCCCAGTTTGCGGAACTGGACGTGCTAGGGGAATTGACCAAGCGAGGCCAAGCACGCGGATCGCAAGTGATGGTCGAAGGTCCTGGCCACATCCCGCTGGATCAGATCCAGATGAACATCGAAAAGCAAATCGAGATTTGCGACGGCGCACCGTTCTATGTCTTGGGCCCCTTGGTCACGGACATCGCACCTGGATATGACCACATCACCAGCTGCATCGGTGCGGCCAACGCCGGCATGCATGGTGCCGCCATGCTGTGCTATGTGACGCCCAAGGAACACCTGGGGCTGCCCAACGAAGAAGACGTCAAGCAAGGCGTGATCGCCTACAAGATCGCCGCTCACGCAGCCGACGTCGCTCGCGGCCGCAAAGGTGCCCAGGACCGTGACGACGCGCTTTCCAAAGCCCGTTTCGCATTCGACTGGAACGAACAGTTCCGTCTATCCCTGGACCCCGAAACCGCTCGCCGCTATCACGACGAAACCCTACCTCAGGACACCTTCAAGAGCGCCCACTTCTGCAGCATGTGCGGACCGAAGTACTGCTCGATGAAGATCACCGAGGAAATCCGTCAGATGGCCAAGGAAAAGCAACTGGTCGAAATTCCGACCGAGTGAGCTGCCTCGAGAGCCCTGCAAGGGGCAGGACTGTTAGAGAGAGGCGAAGCGTGAGCTTCGCCTGGACAAAGTAGTTCGAGTTTAAGTTCGAGTTCGAGTTCGAGTTTTCGAACCGTATTCCAGCACCCAACTTAAACTGGAACTCGAACTTCTTAACCACGCTCGCAAGACGCTGTCACGCACTTTGGACGATTCAGCGACCAGGCCTGCCGCTAGCCAATTTATGTTGTAATCGTTCACGGCCTATGGCTTTGAACGCCTGCAATCTTTTAATCCACAAATTTTTTAACCCAACGTTCGCTTGCTCGTTCCTGTTGATGGTCACGAACGGGTGCTTGCTAAGCGTGGAACCGCGATCGGGCGATCGGCTCGCAGATCAGGGAAATGGGGTTAGAAAATTGATGGGTAAAAAAATGGCTCATCCGTCGGAAGGGTGAGCGAACGGTATTCTAGGAATGGCTCCGTTGTCCCATAGTGTTTGAGAGCGTCTTTATCGAGCGTTACACTGGAATTGCCAGGCGAAACGGAATCCAGCTCTGCCGAGGTCTAACTCGACACGGGATGGCCTTGATGATGGTGCGTCAATGGCGTGACCTGTCCGCGGCGAATCATTTTTCGTCAGGGACACTTCCGTCAAAGCCATGGGACACCAGAAAGGTGTCTCCAAAAACCTCGGGCTGTGCGTCGCGCGCTTCCGAGGGATGAGCCATCTTTTGTTGGTTGACGCCCACCTCGTAGAAGCGATGCGCAAGCGGCGTCAACGAAAGCATTACCGCAGTTTCGACTCACCAAACGCAATCTTCCTCCTGCGACGCAGAGTTAGCACGCCTACCGCTGCAACCGCCAGCATCGCGATGCCCGAGGGTTCGGGGACCGCGGCGGCAGTGACAGTTTGCGGGGCCACGGCAACGGTATCAGCTTGGATCGTCGCAAATTCATTGATCGAAGTCGGCGTCAGGTCTGGCGTATCTAGGATCAAAGCGTCTGCATCAACGGAAAACATCAAACTGCCCGAGAACGTAGGCAGTGTCGAAACGACGATATTCGCGATAGCGTCGTTCGTACCAGAAACCACGCCTGCTCCATTGACGTCCATTCCGTCGAAGTTGATGTCGGACAACGTTAGACGCTGCGACATTGCCGAATCAAGGTTCACTGTATCAAAGAATTGTCCATCAGACGGGAAAACGTATCCCGTCATTGCCGCGTCGGTTCCGGCCAAATCGAAAAAGTAGTCGACACCTGCTGTACCAGAACTTCCCGACAGCAGCAGATCGATTTGGTAGGAGCCGAGATTCGTCGCGGTGGGCAGTTCAACCGAAAAAAAGAATTGGCTTCCCGGTGTAAACGTCGAATCGGGAAACAAGAGTCGCACCGGGGCGGAGGACGCAACCGTCGCCATTAAGGCCATCAGTGGAATCAGTAACAGTCGTAAAAACATGGTGATGTGTATCCCGTCTAGGTGGGGTTTTCGGTGATTGGGAATAGTGAGACTACTTGACGATCATTGGGTCAAGCTGAGTCTTGCCTGATCGTCGGCCAATACTTGCAACAAATCGTCGTCTTCCCCGTCATCCATTTGGGCGGTTGCTGAAGTGTAGACCGAGTCGATTGTAGTGGTCGTGGTTTCAGTGGGAGCGAGGGATTCGAACTCTGCATTCCCCGTAACTGATTGACGGCCGAGTTTGTTGATAACCTGTAGCGCATCGAGCGCCGACACCGTGCCGTCGCCGTTGACGTCATAGCGGCTTGATACCAGCGATTCACTTTCGCCTTCCGCACCAGCAACGGAGGAGGCAGACAGCCGACTCAGCTGATTGATGACCATCAATGCGTCGAGTGCTGAAACGCGACCGTCACGATTGGTGTCCTCGTAAGCGATTGGTTTAGCAACGCTGGATTGGGTGGCTGACAATGACATCCCAACGGGTGGCGTAATCGATCGTCCATTCGCTCGGATCACAGCGATGCGATCTCGGACACTGATCCGGCCGTCTCGGTCCAGGTCAGCATTGGCGTCGAAATTGTCGGCGGTTGAAAAACGACCGAGCGAATCAAGCACGATCGAGCGATCTAAAGCGTCGACAACTCCGTTCCCGTCGGCATCACCGGTAAGGCGGTGGAACGTCTTCTGGTAGGTTCCGCCGCTGGAACCGCTGGTGTCGCCGTCGAGGGCAAAGCCCGCTACGTCGGTCATGAAGTCGGCGTTGAACTCGAAGGCATAGAATCCATCAGGCAACGTGTTTCGGCTGTCAGTGAAGCTGTCAAGCGACCAGATCAGCTTTCCAACTCCAGTTTTTGGGTCAGTCTCGAACCGGAATTGATCGGCGGACAGATCACGAACCTCATTCTCGGTTCCATCCACGCCGAAATTCGTGAGTGTCACTGCGTCGACAATCCGACCGTCGTTGATGAGTGATGGCAGGTTGGTCACGCGATCAAACTCAAAGCTCACAACGTCAACATTCGATCGGGAATCAAGTCCCGTTTGCACAGGAGCCTGCTCGATGGCCGGACCAAGTCGCCCAACTTTTGTTGTAGCATCCGGTTCAGCGGGTACCGCTTCCGTATTGCCAGCTCGATCAACCGCGACGCTGTAGAAACCGTAGGAGGTGTTTTCGGCACCCACGAAGTTAGTCGAGGTCCGTCCGGTGAGCCTTCGATAGAACTCATACGGTCCATCGTCGGTAGATACGAAGATATCGTAAGCTTCGATGCCGCTTCCGATACGGCCGCCGGGAAGTCGCGGATCGCTGCCGGTGACCGAAAGGACAAACGACGGAATCGTTTGGTCGGGCTGAAGCGGTTGGACCACACTGCTCGGCGACTGGGTGTCGAGAGTCCAACTTGCCGTGAACGGGCTACTGCCTGGAACTCCCGTCAGAGTGTTCAGCGCGGTGAGATCCAATGCAAGCGTGTAAACGCCCTCGGAGTTGACGACATCGGTAAGCCCCGAAATCGTTAGCGTGCGACCATCTTCCGATAGTGAGGTAGCGATGCCACTATCAACCAAGTTTGCGCCTCCGTTCCGCCGAATCGTCAACAGGTCACTTGAAATGCCGTCGGCCATGATAGGTGCAACGAACGTGACATCGATTGAGTCAAACCCGCTGCGAGTGAATCGACCAGGAATACCGTCGGTTTCCAAAACCGCAACCGGGGCTGGTTGAAGAAATAGTCCGTTGATATCGGTGTCCGTCGTGTTCCCCGCCGGATCGATGGTGCGAATCGTGAAGGCGTGACGCCCAGCGGACGTCAGCTCGATTGGCAGGGCAAATTGGGTTCCTGGAATATCAAACGGACCGTACTGCGTGTTCGTGACTGTGTCAGTGATCCTGATCCTCAATCCAGCCTCGGCGAGATCACCGCTAATGATGACGTTTTCGGAGCCGACCGTATCGCCGTCAATTGCGGCGTCGGCGGATGACAAGCGAACATTCGTCGGGCCTTCGGGGGGCGCCAAATCGAATGTCCAGGTTGTCGATGCGCTGGCGACTCCGTCGTTGCCTGCCAAGTCACTGATGCTGGCTCCATCAATGGTGACGGTGAAGCTGGCCACCTGTGGATCGGCAAGGAAGCCTTGCACGAAAGAAATGCCACCGATTCGATAGAGTCCGTCGCCAAGATCCTCGAACGTGATCCTGGTTTCGTCGGCCAAAAGATTTTCACTGCCGCCGTCACGGGTAAGTCGCAGGTCATCTACCGAAAGCGATGACAAGTCGATGATCTCGCTGAACTGCACGTCGATTGGTTGGACGGGCGTGTTTCGGGGATTGGTTGACGGCTGAATCACTTCAACGACTGCGGGAGCCGTTTGGTCGAGGGTCCAGGACGCGGACCGTGACCCGATTCCAGCCAGCCCATCCAAATCAAGCAACTGAGTCGCGTCGACCGAGAACCGATACTCTCCATCACTGCTCATCAGAGTTTGCAGATTTCCGACTTCGTAAACGCCAGCTTCGATCTCGGTAAACGTCGTTGTGGCATCCAGCAGATTCACACCGTCCAGTGTCAACGATGTCGCGCCGGAGAGCGTGTCGATTTCAATCGGTTCGGTTAGTTCGAGACGAATCGTGTCAATGGTCGAGTTCGTAATGCGATCTGGCACGCCAGCGAATTCGATGACCGCTGGTGCCGCTTCGCCTTTGACCCAAGTAAATGCCGAAAGACCCTCGCCAGAATTGCCGACTTGGTCCGTGATGCCGTCGAGAGCGATTTCAAGTTCGTAGACGGCGTCATCCATCGTCAATGGTGCAAGTCCGTCCAACGTGAAAGTAGTTCCTGAGACAGCTGAAACAGAGAGTGCGATCGTGTCGATCGATTGTCCGTTTTTAAGCAAGCGAAAATCACTGACCTCCACGCTGCCAGCATCAATGGTTTCGCTGAACTCGATTTGCAACTGGCTGACCGCCGAGTCAGTCACCGAGTCGACGCCGGACACCGAATCCACCGACGGACCCTCGACGTCACCGTTGGAATAGATCAGTTCGTACTGACCGGTGCTGTTGAAGTCCAGCAATTGCAGCTTGTTCTCGTAGATTGGCCGCTGCCCCAACCCAATGAACGTCCGATCGGTTTGCCAAAAATTCTTGGGATCGAGCATCGTGCCATCAGATCGGCGGATACCTATCACATCGAACAAGCCATCGCTCGGATCGTCAAATCGGAGAAAACTCCAACCCGCTGAAACCGTAGCGGAAACATCAACCGTCAAGTCGGCAAGCGTCGGCATCAAAGCGGCGACAACGTCGCTACCAAGCGAAACATCCAACACTGTTCCATCGGAAAGGTAGAGCGTGTCCGGCAGATCGAGTGGATCGGCGATGTCATTGACCAAGAAATCCGGAATCGCATCATCGACACCCGATGCCGTCGCACTGACCGACCGGATCAATTCATGAATCTCAACGCTCTTAACGAGGCTGAGTTCTTGGCTGCCGAAGTCGGAAACATGCTCGAAGCTTGCTTCGTATTCGGTGAACAAGCCTTGCAAAGTCGACTCAAGCAAAAACTCAGCGGTCGATAACGAGCCGGAAGCCAGATCACCAAATTCCGCAGTTAAAGTTCTCTCGGCAGGCTCACCATTGACGCTCGTGCCAACAATTTCAAATTCGACGAGCAGTCCTTTCTCGTTTTCGATGATTTTTGGTTGAGCGGATTCGATGCGCAAATCTCGTGCATCGCCACCTCCGTCGTTCTTGACCTGAACTCCTAGTGAAAAAGTTTCCGAGGATTCGATTTCGTCAGTGAAGGGATCGTCTGAGATTACGTCCCGTTGAAAAAAATAGTCGATTGCTAACTGCGGCTGCGGAACAACTGTGATTCTTGTAGGTTGAAAATTATTGCTGACCGCGACACCAAGTTCCTCGTAAGCCAAATTACCGGTCACAAAGTACTCAGTCGAATCATCCACGGCAGCATCGGCCGACGGAACCAATCTCCATTGAAATTGCCCTCCTGATCCGGCTGCTAGAGTATCACCGACGTTCGCATTAACGAAGCCGGTCTGTTCAATCAACTCAATTCCAAACAAGTCGGAAACATCTTCTCCATCGCCATTCAAAACCACTATCGACGCCTGCAGGCTCGCAAGATCCTCAGCAGTCTCGTTCGATATCTCAAGTGTCGCGTCAAACGCTTGGCGGGTTTGAACGACATCCTGCGAAATTTGAATCCGTACTTCGGCACAGACGCCATCGGCTGAGTACCTGGAAAATAGGCTTAGCAGTTCATTGCCAGTTGCTGAAATCCCACTATAGACATCCGCTACGCCAGCGTTCGCAATTTCACTTTGTGCAGATTCGGCGATCTGCATTTCTCCCAACCAGACTTCAAGGTCAATGAAATCTTCGGAGTTTCCTAGCGGAACGTCACTTGCTATGAAGATACCTTCCGACCAGTAAAGCACTGTTCGATTTAGGCGATCAACAAAACGATCGATATCTTCGTCAATTAAGCCCGCTGGTCGACTTGGGGAGCGGTACAGCTGATCCTTTTCTGACTCGCTGACAACTGAAATCGCTCCTGAATCATCGAGACTCACTGATCGCAACAATGAAGTCCAGTCCTGAGCGACGGCAATATCCAGATTAGCAACAAACCCTTGACTACCGTAGAAGTAGACTTCAGGTGCTGCTAGCTGTGAGAAAAGTGTCCCCATGCGATCTAAGCGGCTCAACTGGTCATTGATGGAAACCGCTATTGAGTCCTGCTCGCCTTCGGCGGAGCGAGCCAAGTTGGGTTCCGGTATCGGAGGAAGTTCATCTAGAGGCTCCCAAGGAAACTCCGGACAGGCTTCAGCAACATCGTTGATAAATCCTATGAGATCTTGGGCGAAGAGATATAGATTCAACAATGGAATCGACTTCCCAACTTTATCAAGTCTAGTCTTGACCAATCCTAAGCCAACTTGAGAACAACTGTTACCTATTCCAATACCTGTTTGATTTCCAGTACCAGTCAAAAAGCCAGCTATTCCTTGACTGCAGTCTTGCAAGTCCGGGATAACGCTTATTGGTAACGAAGATAGTTGGGCAAGTAAATTCCCCACCGCTATCGCTGTCCCCAAAACGCAATCATCGCAATTGAACGGAACTGAAATAACAGGGTCTTCACGTCGGATGACTATTGGATTCTGGTCAAGAGTTTCCCTAGGTTTTCGGCCCCTTCCGAAGTTCCCAAGATCGACAATCTCGGTACGTCCGAATCCACCAAACCCACCTCCCGAGCCTGACCCGGTTCCGATTCCTCCTTTTGGCGTACAGCTGATTCCAAGCACAGGGATTGGAATGCTACTCAACAAGAAGTAGTCGCCACAAATGTATCGGTACGTTGTATAGACCTCCAGGTCGCAGGGAACATTTCCCAAATCGAATAGCGTATCTGGAGTAGTGAAAAGTTGCTGTCGAGATACTGCTTCACCCTCTGCGAAACGTGCAGAGCGAAGGCTAGATGTTTCAACGGCAGGATTTCTAAGCGTAATTACAACTGGGATTGATATCGTAGACTTTGCCGACAATACAGGTAACGAATCGACGAGTGGTTTAATCTCCAATGCCGGGTGTTCATCGAAAAAAAGTTGGATGTCAATAGCATCAATTAAGCCGTGATTGGTGTATTGAATTACAAATGTCTTACTGTCGCCGATGAATTCGAGCATATTAAGGTCGATATTGCTTTCAACGACAACCACTGGCGCTGGAACATTTGTCTCGAACACTGCCTCGACCGAAATTCGCGTTCGGTCTTCAACTCCAATTTCTTCTACACTCCAATTGTATTCCACAAAGTTTCTTGGGATGAATACTTCGACCTCATTTCCGTCACCCGCCTGAATGTCAACTAAACTCGTCTTTGTTTCATGATTTTCGGCACTTACTTCGAGAACGTATTTTCCGCGTGCAAGTGCTTGAAAGAAAAAGTCACCAGCAGCTGCAACATTTTGTTCACCTTCTGCGTTAGCCTTGAAAGATGAGACTGGAACTGCATTCGTTGCAACAAGTTCACGAGTAATGGGGTCAAGAATGCGAACGATGGCACCATCGACCAGCGGGGCATCATTTTTATAAAAGGTAAATTCATCGACAACTCTGACCGTTAGATCGCCAACAGTTTCGGCTGTTGCTTGAAGTCTAAACTGAACAGCCAAGTCGTCGCCTTCTGTTCGAGCAACAATCAAACCGCTGTATTGAGTTAGTTCCAAATCGATTTGCGGACTGAGCAGCAGTGTGACGGTTGTCAATCCTCCGGGCGAGATATTTGCGATTCGATGTCCAGAGCTGACGGACAGCCATGGGGCACCGTCGGGAAGCAGAAATTCGATCGGTCCCGAGTCAGCTCCGCCGCGATTTTCTAATTCAAACTCGATGGTGGTTTGCTCGCCAACGACCATAGTTGATTCGATTGTCTCGACGCTGGCGACGAGCCGAGCAGTCGGAGCAAGGACATCGACGGTGATGGGGATGTCCAGGTTCGGTGCTTCGGTTGTACTGATTCGCAGTGTGAAGCCTGTTTCGCCGAAGGTAGCGGTGCCGCTGCCAAGGTCGTATTCGAGTTGAAAACTTTCGGAGGCGGGCAGCGTGTTGGCTCCATCGGCGATTCTCGGAGTCACAGTGAGCCCAGTTCCGATGTCGATTGCTTCGACGGTTAGACCCGACAGATCGACATCGGCGAGGTTGCGAACGGTGATGGTCTGCGTCGTGGTCGCACCGGAGGTCAGGTTGATGAAATCGAAACCTTCGGTGGGCTGGAGTCCGAGCAGTTGGAATGCATCCTGCGAATCGGTGGGAGCGATGCCGGGATAGGTGGCCGAGACACTGTATTGCCCGCCTTCACCAGGTAGCGGGACGAAGGTCACAGCGAAGTTGCCGTCTGCGTCGGTTGTTGCTGGCAGTACCCGATTGGTGCCGCGAACAGAAATGTTGACGGCGACGTCGACCGAGACCGCTGGTGATCCATCCACCTTGGTTGCGGTTCCAGCAAGCGATACCGGAGTGCCAACGGAAGCGGTTTCGATGCCTGATGATACGGTTGCCGTGTACGGTGCCTCGATGGTGATCGCCGATGCGGAGACAACGTAGTTGTTGGTTTCAAGGACTTCTCGTACCGAATCGTTGGCGTCCACTTGGACGATAAGAAAGTACTGACCAGGCATCGTTGGCAGCGTGACGATGGCCGAGCGGCTGTACGATTGGCCGAAACCGAGTGGACCTTGGAAATCAACGGTTTCGACTTGCTGGTCATCGCCGACGATTCGATCGGATGACCAGAAGACATTTTCGGTCCATCGCCCGCGTGCGGGAGCGACGCCGTCGTTGAGAACTCGCCACTGGACGGCCGCATTCTCACCAACCGTGCCGGATGCCGGCGTAACCAATCCGTCGGCGAGCAGGTCGGCTCGATCGACATCGGCAACCAGAATCGTCGAGAGTCCAGCTTGAAATGCATCCGCGTTAGCAGTCAGCGTCGCCCGTTGATCGCCATCGGCGAGGCGGTCAGCAATTCCAGAAACTGTGAACGAGACTGAGTCAGCGCCCGCGGGAATGACGACGCTCGCTGGAATTTGCAGCTCGCTGGGATCATCCGTCGCAAGAGTGACAGTCAAGGCATCATCGGTTGCCGTGTTGCGGAAGACAGTCGCGGTTGTAGCCGCGTATTCAGCTACGACGTTGCGATCGAAAGACACTCTCAAAGTAGGACCATCGTTGTCGGTCACGGCGATGGATCCGGCTGCCAAGATGTCCTCCAAAGCCGGACCACCGCCGGTAGGAATTGCGGCGGCGGTCACGTCAACGTTGCGAGTCCCGTTGAGCAACGCATCATCGTTGCTAAACAAAGCGAAGCTGGCGGTCCTTGAGCCTCGCGGGATCGTTACCGTGGGCAGAACGAACAAACTGGATGAATCTGATGACGTCAGCAATAGACTGACATCGCGTGGCTGGACCGCATCAAGTGTGACCTGACCAAAGGCGGCACCACTTTGCGTGCCTTCGGCGATCATCGTCGGAAGCGTCAGCGTCACTGAGGGAACATCACTCGGATTGATGAGCGTCGATTCAATCGCCCCACGGAAGCCGGGAGCGGTGAGTGACAGCGTCACAGTGTCGTTGTTCTCAAGCTGGTCATCATCGACGGCGGTGACATCAAAAGATGCACTGTTTTGACCAGCGGGAATCGTCACGCGAATCGGGGCGGACAGTTCGACGCGTGGGCTGACACCGATGGCGACAATCAGTTCGGTCGCCGTGGAACCGTTGTGTGTCACGGTGGCCGTTCCGACTTGGGCCTCATCAAGCGACTCGAAATCAAATTCGAGAGTCAATTCTTTGACATCGACATCAACCGCCGTTAGAGGAATCGTGGCCGACGGGTACCCGCTCGCATTGGCGGAGACAACGACCAACTGGTCTCCATCGACAACACCATCGAGTGTCGCGGCAACAGGAACACGAACGCTGTACTGGCCAGCGGGAATCGTGACTTGCGTGGGAAGATCTAACTGGGAAGCGACATCCGCAGAAAGATTGACCGTCAAGGCAGTGGAAGGACTCCCGTTTCGGGAAACGACTAGTCGAGCGGCAGTCTGTCCCTCGGTAACGCGATTCGTATTGGTGGATACGGAGAGTTTCAACGGCACCTCGGTCGGGGTCGAGCTGACGAATCGATTCGACTCGTCGCTTTCGATGACCCGATTCGTGGCATCGACTTCGACAACGAAGTAAACGTCACCTGCGTGACCCGTGATCGGCATTGTGAAGGTGCGTTGTCTCACGATATCGGCACTCGCGGCCAAGTCGCTTTCAAATCGGAATGAGCCTAGCAGTTGACGGCCTCCACCAGTCGGACTGTCCGACAGGTAGACTCGTTCCTCCCAAGGTCCGACCGCCGGCGTGACGCCAAGATTTTTCACGGTCCAGACAAGGTCAAACTGGCTGCCTGCTTCAATCGTGGCGGGCGCGACGATCAAGTTTGGCTGGACGGCCAAATCGATGAAGACCCGCTCCTCGACTAGGAAAGTTCTTGAGCCGACGTTGTTTGTCGTTGCCGAATTTTCGTCGACTGCCACGTCTGCATTTACAATTAGAAACAGCGTTCCGCTGCCGAGAGGCAAATCGAGAGGTAGCTCGTCAAGCGTCAACGCAACGTCATAAAACGTCGTCTTGGCAAGCGATGTCAAACGCTGGACGTCGGCAAGAACGATATCGTCAGCGTTGCCCAAGACCGCGTCTCCAGAGTAGACGACTCGGTCAGTCCAGCGAGTAGACACACTGCTGTCATCACCGACATTGGTGACGGTCCATGACAGTTGCAGTGGATCGCCGCGACGACCAGACGCTGGAGCGACGAAAGTTGTCGCCTCCAGGTCTGGATAGTTTCGAGCGACAGGAAGCACCGTTGCCGAGGAAACGTTGTTCCCCTCAAAAATGAATTCCGGGACATTGTTGATCGCATCCACTTCGACGTATATGAAATAGTCGCCTTCGATCCCCGACGGCAGCGTCACCATTCGCGAATCGACGTAGTTACCGCCACCAGCGGTTAATGATCGCGTCTGTGCGAACGTGCCAAGCACGACGTCATCCGCATTGCCAAATTCAGCATCAATCGAAAGATAGATACGGTCGCTCCAAGTCGTTTCCGCGAAATCAACCGCACCCGCGTTCACACCGGTCCAGGAAACCGTGATCTGTTCGCCGCTACCGGAAAAGGCAGGTGCAGTCACACTGGTGATGACGAGGTCAGGTACAGGTGGGGACTCGACAGACAGGGGACCAAGGACAAGCGTGTTGTTGGATTCATCCGTCTCCAACTCGTCACCCAACGCATTGGTGATAAGCAGCAGGTTGTACTCACCCGGATCGAAACCGAATGGTATGGTGAAACTGTCAATGAAAGCATACGTCGCTCCCAATGGAGTCAGCGGCAATGAACCCGATGGACTAACGATTTCCTTGATTAGTAGATCGCCTTGGTCGATCTTGGAGTCAGAGGAAAGGTAGACACGATCAGTCCAGGTTCCGACGGTGTCACCAGCGCCTCGGTTGCCAACCGTGTAGCTAAAATCAAACGGTAGGTTGAGTTGAATTGTCGTCGGTGAACCTACAATTTCCGGAACCAAGTCTGGTTCCAGTCGCCGCATGACCATGATGGCCGTGGTAGCAATCTCGTTGTTGTCAGAGAATAGAAACTCGTACTCGGCGCCATCGGCGTTGACGACCAGAATCAGATGGAAGTCGCCTTCAATTCGTTCAGGCAAGACAATGTCGACTGAGTGGTTAGCAGTGCTATCGATTGCAATGGTCTGATTGATCGCTTCGCTACCGACCAGAACGTCGTCACCACTGAAAGTGTCGTCTGCCGAAAGGTAGAACCGGTTTGTCCATGAACCCGTGGCATCTCGAAAACCTCGGTTTGCGGTGGTCCAGGTGATAGGTATCGCGAGACCACTGATCGCTGTACCGGGTGATACGATCTGTGTCGGTACAAGATCGGCGAAACGATTCGGTGCGATCACGACGCCATCTGTCGCGGCGACGTTTGGCGCGACGTCGTCAAATTCGTAGACTGCGTCATTTACATCGGTTCGAACGAACCATTGGTAGCGACCATCCAATTCTTCGGGAACGTTGCCTGACCATGTTCCCAAATAACTCTCGCCGCCGTTTAGCACACCGTCATGCGTGACTTCGGCAATTAGTACGTCATCGGCATTACCAAAAACATCATCGACCGACACAAAAACTCGGTCTAGCCAGGAGTCAACGCTGCCGTTTGGAGTTCCATCACCAGTTGAACTGGAACCAACGTTCGCCACGGTCCAGGTGACCGTTGCAGGCTCGCCAACGAATGACATCGCTGGTGCAACGACTTCCGAGGCTCGCAAATCTGCGTTCGGAGTTACCGTGACATCGATATTCAACGAGGTCACATTGTTTTCCTCGAACAGGAACTCTGCGACTTGGTCCTGAGCGTCTGTCTCAACAAACAAGTAAAAGGCCCCCGCAATCCCGACGGGAATTTGAACGGAAGCGGTTTGCGTATAGGTTTCGTTGATGGCTAGCGAAGCAATTCGTTGTATTTCCGAGAGCAAAACATCATCGGCATCACCGAATCGATCATTGACACTCAGTACAACTTTATCGGTCCACTCATCGTCCGCCGTCGCGACGGCACCGTAGTTGCCGACGGTCCATGTAACGTCCAGTGTTTGGCCGCTCTGCGGTGAATCATCGCTGATTTGGAGATTGCCAACGGACAGATCAGAGAAGCCGAGCCCATCAGTTGGCTGCACGAAAACATCAACCACATAAGACGCTTCAGGGCCGTCACCGGCGACCGCTGACACATCGATAAGGAAATTACCGTCGGACGGTACGTCAAACCGAACGATCCGTGGGTCGTTCGGGTTGGGACGCAGCGACACGACCTGACCGTTCGCATCGCGAATGTTCATCTGCGGGTCGAGGGTGCTACCGGAGGGCGTTCTCAGGTAAGCGATGATCGATCGTTCCGCGCGGACCGACCCTATGTCAAAGAAGTCTTGGTCCGGTATTTCAGAATCCCGGGAGTCAATTTTTCCGGCGACCTTGTATCCGACAGTGGTCCCGTTGACATTTGTTTGAAGTGTCGTGGGCTGCCCCAAGACGTCGAAACTCCCAACAGCGTCTCTTTCAATATCAAAATCTCGGGCAACATCAAGCCGGATCGTATAGGTAGCGATTTCGTTGCGGTTAGACGTAAGCTGAAAATAGTAAACTCCGTCGACTGCCACTTCGAATCCGCTAAAGTGTCCGTCGCCACCACTGATTTGAGTAGTAAGGTCCCACACCGGACCACTATCATCATGGACCAGCACTGTAATATCGGACGCCGGAGTTCCCGTCAATTCGTCGATGCTAATTGCAAGTTCATCACCGGCGCTGGCTTGAAAAGACCACCAGTCGTTGCGTGCGTCGCCGTCAGGAGACAGGATCCCCAGCCCACCCGCTCGCAACAATCCAGTTCCCAGTTCATCGGCTGCAGGTACGAATGGCTTGGCGTTCTGGCGGGAAGTATTGTCACCGTCCGCGACTACAAACATTCGCGTCGCTAGTGAATGAGGGACGTTGACGAGAACTAAGCTACCGCCCTCGGCCAACGGCGTCGTGCGGAACGAGGCAATTTCATCGCCTAAGACCTCGCCGATTTCACCCACCAGTTGGTCAAACTGGAGGACGGTGATCAGGCTTTCCGGCGAGGGAACAAAATCCTCTTCTGATTCAATTCGCAGAACCGACGGCAGCGAGAATTGCCCGGAGCCGCGCAGCCTGGGCGTTGCAGTTTCATTACCGGAAATTTGGACAACTATCTCAGCCGGTTGTCCAACCGTTCGTCCCAGTTCGATATCCGTGCCAGGACCGACGATGAACTTTCCTTCGACCGCAATTTGGTCGCTTGGTTGCGACGGGAGTATCGCCCCGCTCCCGCCCGTAATCGTCGTCCCGCCTCCAAACGTCAGCGTCTCGACGTTGCTGCTGACTCCTTCAAGGATGACTATGTTGTTGGAAGTCTCACCCACGGCATTTTCAATGGAGAAGCGGAGGGTCCCTGTTCCGCCGACGGTCTCGCTTCCGCCAAACGTCAACGTGGCTGGGATATCGGACCCGGCCAAGGTAAGTTCGCCGTTGATTGTCAGTCCTCCGTTGACTTCGACTTGACTGCCCGGAGTGATGACGGCATCACCGTTGATGGTCGCTCCGACTAGGTCCGTTACGTTTTGCAAGTCGACGCGAGTGCCCTCAGTGGCAGTTAATGCCAAGCCGTCGAAGCGGCCCACCAGCGACACGTTTCCGCTGGGGTCGTCAACCGTCAAAGGTCCCGTAGCGCGGCGGATCGTCAGCGGTCCGCTGTCACCGCCCATCACCAGACCTTCGATTCGTATTTCATCGCTCGACTGTGTGGTGGCGATGGTCCCCGGCCCACCACCAATCGCGATCCCTGGGCGGACTGTCAGCGTTTCAACAAGGTTGGAGACGCCTTCAAGAAACAAAGAGTTGATCGCGCTCCCGGACGTGGCGTTCTCATCCGAAAAGCGGATAGCTCCGGTTCCATTGATCGCTTCGTTGCTCTGGAAGGTTAGTGATGCTGGCACGTCCGAACCGGCTAGTGTGACTTCACCGTCAATCGCTAAGCCGCCATTGATGTTGACGTCAGATCCAGGGCCGAAGAGTACATCTCCCGTTAGACTGACGCCGACCAGACTGGTCACTTGTGATAAATCGAGCTGGGTCTCTCCTACTGAAGTCAACTGAAGATTGTCAAACGGGCCCTCCAAAGTGACGTTACCTGCAAGATCCGTAACGGCTAGCGGTCCGGTGGCACGTCGAATGAAAAGATCACCACTGCTGGATCCCGTCACTGCCCCACCGATCGCGACTAAGTCACTCGACTGGGTTGTGTAGATTGAGCCGCCGTCGCCGCCGATCTCAATGTCCGAGCCAATGGAGAGCGTTTCAACATTGCTACTGAAGCCTTCCAGTTCAAGAAATGCCAGAGCGGCGACATCATCGGTGGCGTTGACTGTGTTGAGAAACACTTGCCCGGATCCCGACAAGCTTTCGTTGCTACCGAAACTCAATCCCGCTCGAAAGTTCTCGCCACTGGAAGTGCGAGTTCCGGTAATCGTCAGGTCACCATTGAGCGTCAAGCCACCGTTGACATCAATGACGCTGTCGGACGTGGTCGCCGTAATTGTCAAATCAGAATTAAACGCACTGCGTGCAAGGTTATCAACTCCCGAGAGGTCGAGCGTTGTTCCTTCGGTGGCATTGACAGTAAGATCAGCAATGTTGCCGCTAAGGCTGGCTCCTCCCAAAACGTCATCGATCGTGAGCGTTCCATTTAAATTTGCCAAGAGCAAACGCCCCTCACCTTCGCCTCTAACCGGCCCAGCGATCGTGATCGTATCTGACGAACTTTGAGGGATGATCTGACCATGGTCACCAATGATCCTGAGTTCCTCACCAAACGTCAGCGTCTCGACGTTGCTGCTGACTCCTTCAAGGATGACAAAGTTGTTGGAAATCTCATCGATGGCATTTTCATTGGAGAAGCGGAGCGTCCCTGTTCCGCCGACGGTCTCGCTTCCGCCAAACGTTAACGTGGCTGGCACATCGGACCCAGCCAAGGCAAGTTCGCCGTTGATTGTCAGTCCTCCGTTGACTTCGACGTGACTGCCCGGAGTGATAACGGCATCACCGTTGATGGTCGCTCCGATTAGGTCCGTTACGTTTTGCAAGTCGACGCGAGTGCCCTCAGTGGCAGTTAATGCCAAGCCGTCGAAGCGGCCCACCAGCGACACGTTTCCGCTGGGGTCGTCAACCGTCAAAGGTCCCGTAGCGCGGCGGATCGTCAGCGGTCCGCTGTCACCGCCCATCACCAGACCTTCGATTCGTATTTCA
Organism: Rubripirellula lacrimiformis; assembly: GCF_007741535.1. Lineage (NCBI taxonomy): Bacteria > Pseudomonadati > Planctomycetota > Planctomycetia > Pirellulales > Pirellulaceae > Rubripirellula > Rubripirellula lacrimiformis. The sequence goes on along the minus strand of NZ_CP036525.1, from coordinate 1,242,234 downwards.
TCGCTCGACTGTGTGGTGGCGATGGTCCCCGGCCCACCACCAATCGCGATCCCTGGGCGGACTGTCAGCGTTTCAACAAGGTTGGAGACGCCTTCAAGAAACAAAGAGTTGATCGCGCTCCCGGACGTGGCGTTCTCATCCGAAAAGCGGATAGCTCCGGTTCCATTGATCGCTTCGTTGCTCTGGAAGGTTAGTGATGCTGGCACGTCCGAACCGGCTAGTGTGACTTCACCGTCAATCGCTAAGCCGCCATTGATGTTGACGTCAGATCCAGGGCCGAAGAGTACATCTCCCGTTAGACTGACGCCGACCAGACTGGTCACTTGTGATAAATCGAGCTGGGTCTCTCCTACTGAAGTCAACTGAAGATTGTCAAACGGGCCCTCCAAAGTGACGTTACCTGCAAGATCCGTAACGGCTAGCGGTCCGGTGGCACGTCGAATGAAAAGATCACCACTGCTGGATCCCGTCACTGCCCCACCGATCGCGACTAAGTCACTCGACTGGGTTGTGTAGATTGAGCCGCCGTCGCCGCCGATCTCAATGTCCGAGCCAATGGAGAGCGTTTCAACATTGCTACTGAAGCCTTCCAGTTCAAGAAATGCCAGAGCGGCGACATCATCGGTGGCGTTGACTGTGTTGAGAAACACTTGCCCGGATCCCGACAAGCTTTCGTTGCTACCGAAACTCAATCCCGCTCGAAAGTTCTCGCCACTGGAAGTGCGAGTTCCGGTAATCGTCAGGTCACCATTGAGCGTCAAGCCACCGTTGACATTGATGATACTGTCTGACCCTAAAGCACTGATCGATCCATTACCGTCGAGAATCACATTGCGAAGACTCCCAGCAACACCACTGAAGATCGCCTCAGATGAGGTGGAGACGACCGATGTGTTCGAGAGCGTTCCACCGGCGAGCGTGATCTGCCCCGCCCATACTCCAATCCTTGCCGCTGAGAGACTTCCAGAGCCAATATGAATCTCACCGCTAAGCTGAACTTCAGCTACTTCATTCGTTCCGCTTGAAACAAAAAGTGTCGCGTCAGGATCCAAATCGACAAGTACCACATCTGACGCACCTGGAAGTTGGCCAGATTGCCATTTTGTCCGGTCGCTCCAATCACCGCCGGACGGATCGGTCCACACAGCCGTTACCACGGATTCCCCTTCCGGCACGCTATGACTCATCAACCTTTCAGAGGCCAGGGCGGGATGGACGGACTCTCGAACAACGCTCTGGTCAGAGACCAATTCTAGAATAGTCGGGGGGCCGCATGGCGTGATCGCTGCGGCAAGCAGGTTTCTCTTCTCGAGTGGTTCCATTCGAAGAACTGACCGTCGCTGCTTTTTGCCGACTTCTCGCTTGCGAGCCATCTCGGACCTTAACTATTTTGGATATTTCGGATACCAGAGCTCCGACTATCGTATCCCCCGATTGGGCCCAAAGAAACCCGAGGCAACCATCCGAGTTCCATTCGTTGGGGCGAGAAAATCGCGAATGCGAAAGCAATTCGCTGGTTTCTGGCCGCGGATGGGGTTGACCTCACATAGCATCACTAGCATTCACCGGACGGTCGGCTTGCTTGTCCTGATGTTGTGCCAGAAAGAAAGTTCGAGTTAAGTTCGAGTTCGAGTTTAAGTTTTTGAACTCGCAATCAGGTAGGCCGGAATGATGGGAGAGAACCCCACTCGCCGTTTGAACGTTGTCCCCGATCGAATGTGGGAACCGTGGCTAGCCGACTGCTGATTTAGCCGAACTTTCAACGGGAATGGTGAGCTGCTGGCCGTGAGGCCACGGGCAATGGGGGAAGGGCAATGCCCGGCCGCTCACGCGATCACGGCTCACTCAATCAGCAGGCCGCGGAAACACATCTCCGTTTGCCTCAGCAGACGTAATGCCCCGCACGCCGGCTGGGGCTATTCGCCGATGACGTCGTCGTCGATCGAACTGTCGGGCGCACGGCTGCCGACTAGTAACCCTGTCCCGCGCAGTCGCCACAGAAAGAATGCCGCGCCGATGGCCATCAGAGCTGCGCAGATGTAAAAGATGTTCTGCGGCTTGTCGTCAAAGCCGGGGCGGATGGCCCAGTACAACAGCGCCGCTACGGTCATGAAGGCGAATGAAACCGCATTGGCGGTGCCCAAGAAACGGCCCCGTTCGTCATCGGGCGACAAGTACTGCAGCAGTGCCTGCAGCGGCACGATGTAAAACCCGGCAAAGAAGCCGGCACCAAAGATCAGCAGCGAAACCATGCTAGTGGCGACCTGCAACATCGTCGCGCCCGGCATCTGAGGTGCAGGCACGGCCGCCAACAATGTGAAAAACACAATCAAACCGGCTGCACCGATCGGGATCAACTTGGGCTGGATCTTGTGCCCCGAAATCAATCCGGCCACCGCGCATCCGACGCCGATCGCGATGCCCAAAACGCCCATCAACACACTGGCCTCGGCCCGATTGATTCCCAGCACGACGGTGTACTCGGGCACGATGAACAGGGCCAACCCAGCCAACAAGTAGAAGTACCCCCAGGCCATCATCACCGCCAACAGCCGCGACTTGGCCATTTCACGGATGGTCAGGACGTAAGTCGACAACGGGTTCCAGTCCCATTTCAGATCATGGTCACCCACCGGCAGTCGAGGCATCGCGAGAGCGACCGCCCATCCGCAGATCGCGATCAAAACCAATGCGGCGCCCGGCAACCAAGCCAGACCGGCGGTACCTTCCTGTGGCGAATATCGATCGCTGATCGCACCAGCGGCCAAGGTGCCCACGATGACAGCCACGTTGGTCATCATGTTGATCGTGCCGTTGGCGCGGCTAAGGTCGCCATCGTCGACCAGTTCCGGGATCATGCCGTACTTGGCCGGTCCGAAAAACGAACTTTGACAGGTCAATGCGACCAGACCCAACATCGTCAGCCACAGGTTGCCCGTGAAGAACCCGATGGCGGCAATGATCGCGATCGGGATCTCCGCGATCTTGACCCACATCGTCACATCCCGCTTCGAAAATCGATCGGCCAACTGGCCACCGTACCCCGACAACAAGATGAATGGGATGGTGAAGCAAATACCAACGATCCCTTGCCCGCCTTCGCCCAGGTGCCCGGCCCAAGCACCATCGATGACCATGAAAGTCAAAATGCCCTTCAGCACGTTGTCGTTCATCGCACCAAAAAACTGAGCTGTCAGCAGGCTAAGAAAACCACGCTGAAAAAGTTTGCTGGACATGGCGACGGGGTCTCTGGACCAAGGGAATCGAAATCGGTCGAACTTGGCGAGAGTCTAGCAGATCAACCTATCCGGTACTTTGCGATCGCTTCGGGCAACGGGTACGCCGTCACATCCCGGTCGCCTTCGGTCGCCGCGATTTCCAGCAACCGTTGATAGCCGCGTGTGACCAACGCAGTCCGCGCGGCAACGTAGTCGGCATCCAGTTCGGATTTAGCAAAGTCCCCGTCGACCGTCACCGCATCGAAATGCGAGTGATCGATGAACTGGGCCATGACCGGATTGCATCGGATGTGGCGTTCGGGCCGCGTATGCAGCACCTCGGGATCCAATTCGCCGATCACATAACGAAGGTACAAATCGCTGTCCACGATCGACGCCACATCGCACTGGCAGACTTCACACAGATAGCCTTCGTCACATTTCGCCATCGAACTTGTTGGGCCTCTTGTGCGAAAACGAAAAAGCTGCGACTACGAAAGTCCCAACACGTCGAACATATTGTACAAGCCAGCCGGTTGGCTCTGCAGCCACTTCGCAGCCGTGATCGCGCCGGACGCGTAACAATCACGATTGCTGGCCGCGACATTGATTTCGATGCGTTCGCCCATCATCGCAAACACGATGGTGTGTTCGCCGGGATTGTCACCAACGCGGACGGCGTGATAACCAATTTCGTTGCGGGTGCGTTGCCCGGTTTCGCCTTCGCGGCCGTGCACATGTTTGACATCGCCGTCCATTTTTTCAGCGATCAGTTCGCCGAACCGCAGCGCCGTTCCGCTGGGGGCATCCGCTTTGAATCGGTGATGCCGTTCGATGATTTCGATGTCGACTCCGCCGGTCACATTTTTGAGCGTTTCGGTGATCTGCTGAGTCACTTTCATCGTCAAATTGACCGCCGTCGACATGCTGGGCGCCCACACGACGGGGATCAGTTTGGCGGCTTCGGCAATCGCCGCTTTCTGAGAATCCTGCAGCCCTGTGGTCGCGATCACCAGGGGCATCTTGGCCGCGACGCAGCGGGCCAGACAACCATCGACGGCGATCGGTAGCGAGAAATCGATGACGACGCTGGCGTAGCCGGGCCACTCGGCAGACAGCGGCACGTTCAGCGCAGCGATCCCGGCGACCAAACCGGCGTCTTGCCCGATCAGGCCGTTTTCGGCGTGATCGATCGCGGCGGTGACTTGGATATCCTTGTCTTCGGCAGCCAAAGCGACGACGCGACGTCCCATCCGACCAGCAGCGCCGTGTACGGCGAGTTGAATTTTGTTGCTCATGCCGAAGAATCTAACGTCAACCGGATCGTTTTCGTAGGCCAGGGCTTACGGGCCGATACCGATCGACCCCACGGGCTACAAATTCAGTCGCTTGGCAATTTCGTCTTTGACCGCCGACGCATCGGCGGGCAGGTGGACGGCTGGGTTGGCGTACTGGCTGTTGATGCCTTCCAAAGTCGACTCGTGATAGCCGACCTTGAAATCGGTGAACTTCAGCCCGTGTGCAGTACTAAGCACGACGGTTCGGTCCGACGACTTGATCACGCCTCGCTTGATCAGTTTGGTCAGCACCGCCAACGCGACGCCCGTGTGGGGACAGGTAAACATGCCGGTCAGGTCAGCGTGGGCGGCCGCGGCGGCCAATTCATCTTCGCTGGCCTGTTCGACGATCCCGTCGGTTTCCTGGACCGCTTTGACCGCTTTGACATAGCTGACCGGGTCACCGATTCGGATCGCGTTGGCCAAGGTATCGCTGGCGGTCACGCTGACCTTTTCGCGGAACCCATTTTTGAACGATTGGTAGAACGGATTGGCGCGTTCGGTTTGCGCCGCCACTAAACGCGGCATCCGGTTGATCAGCCCCAGGTCCATCATCAACTGGAACCCCTTGTGCAGGGCGCTGATGTTGCCGAGGTTGCCGACCGGAATGATGATCCAATCCGGGACTTCCCATTCGAACTGGCGAACGATTTCGATCCCGACGGTTTTTTGCCCTTCGATTCGCAGGCTATTCATCGAATTGGCCAGGTAGATCGAATCGTCCTTGGTGACTTCCTGGACGATCTTCATACAGCCATCGAAATCGGTGTCCAACGCCAACACGTGGGCTCCGTTGGAAACCGGCTGAATCAACTGAGCCGTACTGACCTTTCCGGCCGGCAGGAAGATGACCGCGGGGATGCCGGCGTAGGCGGCATAGGCAGCCAGAGCCGCACTGGTGTCGCCGGTACTGGCACAGGCGACCGCTTTGACGGGGCTGCCTTGGGCCATCATCTGCTTGACGACACTGACCAACACCGTCATGCCCAAATCTTTGAAGCTGCCGGTGTGGCTATTGCCGCAAAGTTTGATCCACAGATCGGGGACGCCCAACTGTTTGCCCAGTCGTTCGGCCCAAAACAGGTTCGTGTTGCCTTCGAACATGCTGACGACATTTTCGTCCGCCAGCGAAGGGATGACCCATTCACGCATCCCCCAAACACCGCTGCCGTATGGCCAGCTAGACGTGCTGGCACGGGAATCAAACAGTTGCTGCCATTGATAAGCGTTGCGTTTTTTCAGCGGCTGGCGTTCGTGGTGAACTTCCAACAAACTGCCGCAGGTCGGGCAGGTGTAGATAACGTCGTAAATCGAATGCTTTTCGGCACAGCCCGCCACGCATCGGAAATAGACCGTTTGGCTTGCGGTATCAGACTTAAGCTCAGCGACAGACGACATGGGTTGCGATCCTAGTGTTTTACGGTTTTCTCTCATTATGTTCATCGCCAGCCGAACTGGCAAATGGCGATGAACTCTGGGAAATTTGGCCTGACTTGTGTTTCGAAACCGGTCTGGGCAATCGGGCTGGCTAATTCTACCGTGAAGCCAGCCCAGCACGACCCGGAACTTGGCGGCTTCCCCCTGCAGCTCCGCTTCGATTCTGGCGCCCAACCGATTCCACCGCCCGCTCGCCCCACTGCCATCACGATCCCGCCTGCTATGAACTCTGCCACACCTGAACTGGATTCCAGCGCCGCATCGTCTCTGGCGGTGCCAAAATCACGTGTCGTGTGGTTCGTTGCCTTGGCGACATTGGGTGCGGTTGCAGATTTAGCGACCAAATCCGCCATTTTCCAATGGCGTGGGCTGCCCGGCATGAACGATCCCTGGTGGATCATCGACGGGGTCCTGGGCATCGAAACGGCCGTCAATATTGGTGCCGTGTTTGGGATCGGAGCCGGCAAAGGCTTGTTTTTCGCCGCATTTTCGATCGTCGCCGCGATCGGGATCCTGGTCTGGTTGTTCGTTTACCGTGCCGCCCAGTCGCTGTGGCTGACGGTGGCGTTGGGCATGATCACCGGCGGAATCATCGGAAATCTGTACGATCGGCTGGGGATGTGGTGGTTGGACGGGTACCCACCCCAGTGGCAGAGCGGTGTTCGAGACTGGATTTTGTTCCGCATCGAAGGGTTTCCGGGGCTGGATCCGTGGCCAAATTTTAACATTGCCGATTCGCTGCTGGTGGTCGGAGCCGGCATGCTGATGTATCAATCTTTTTTCCCGGGCCAACTGGATTCGCCCCAACCGGATTCCAACGGGAAAAACGACAAACAGCCCGCCGAATCAAAAAACGCTGAAGCAAAACACGACCATGTCGCAAAATCCTGATTCCTGGACCGAAGCCCACGACGGCCGATTGTCGGCGATGATCGACGTCGCCGTCGCAGCCGGACACCACACGCTGAAGTATTTTCGCAGCGACAGTTTGGTGATCGATGCGAAATCCGACGAATCCCCCGTCACGGTCGCCGACCGCGAAGCCGAGCAGTTGGTCCGCAAATTGATCCAGCAGCGGTTTGCTAGCGACACGGTGCAAGGCGAGGAATTCGCCGAACAGGCCGGCACCAGCCGCTATCGATGGGTCGTCGACCCGATCGATGGGACCAAATCGTTCGTCTGTGGCGTTCCTCTGTATTCGACGCTGCTGGCGCTGGAATGGGACGGCAAACCGCTGGGCGGAGTCATCTTCATTCCCGCGACTGGCGAAATCATCGTCGCCGCGGTGGGGCAGGGCAGTTGGTTCAAAGACGACCATGCCGTCGAATCGAGCCCCTGGAAAAAGGCCGCCGTTTCGACCAAATCGGACATCGCCGAAGCGGTGTTTGTGGTCAGCCAAGTCGATTCGTTCGATCAACGCGGTGCCCAATCCGCCTACAAGGATCTGGAAAAAGCCGCCTGGCTGACTCGATCCTGGGGCGATGGATACGGATACCTGATGGTGGCCACCGGGCGAGCCGACATCATGGTCGACCCCGAATGCAACGCCTGGGATGTGGCCGCGATCCTGCCGGTTGTGGTCGAAGCCGGTGGCAAATTCACCGACTGGAAAGGCATCGAAACCTGTCGCGGCGGCGACGGGGTGGGCACCAACGGGCGACTGCACGACGCCGCGCTGAAAATGCTTCGCTGAGGACTGCGAGGACTCTCGTTTCTCGCACGCTCCCAAGCTGGATAGCGCCACTTTCGTGGCGAAAGGTCGGATTCCATTGGATTCGCTAGCCGTTTGGGCAACGCTGTAAAGCATTGATTCCCCATGTTTGGGGCGGTTTTTCGTAGCAGAACTCGTCAAGAGTTTGTCGATGGAGTGAGCCGTGATCGCGTGAGCGGCCGGGCATTTCCCGTTGCCAGTTGCTTCACGGCCAGCGGCTCTCCATTGCCGTTGAAAGTTCGACGAAATCGACAAACCGTTGGCGACTTTCGTTACGAGACGTGGATCGCCGAAAGTCTTGGCGACTTTCGCTACGAGACGTGAGGTCACCGAAAGTCTTGGCGACTTTCGCTACGAGACGTGGATCGCCGAAAGTCTTGGCGACTTTCGGTACGAGACGTGGATCGCCGAAAGTCTTGGCGACTTTCGCTACGAAACGCTAGAAAATTTCCATTCCCGCTCATGTCTGTATCGATTCTTGCCGAGGGTTGATCTTTCGCCCGGCACCGTCCATCTCCTAAGCTCCGATCCTAGTCGGCCACCTTCGTTGGCCGTAGTCGATGGAGCGACGTGGTGTTGAGTCGGTTTTGCAGCCTAGCGTTTTTCGTCACCCTGCTATCCAGCAGTGTTGGCAGCGCGTTTGCGCAGACCTCGGCCGATACCAGCATCGAATCGCCCCAGACCTCGCAAACCACTTCCGCGGATAACGCGCCGACGATCATCTCGCGCGGCCCGATCTCGGTCCCCACCAATGCAATCGACATGATCGGCGGCGGGCCGGAACAGTGGACCAGCCCCGAAGGGATGGCCAGCAGTCTGCAGGTGTTGTTGCTGTTGACCGTGCTTAGCATGGCACCGGCAATCCTGTTGATGACGACCTGCTATGTCCGGATCATCATCGTGTTGGGGCTGCTGCGCCAAGCGATCGGGCTGCAATCGTTGCCGCCCAGCCAAGTGATGACCAGCATCGCGTTGTTCATGACCATGTTTGTGATGACACCGGTGTGGACCCGCGTCTATGAAGACGCCGTCAAACCGTACACCGATCCCGAGACCCCGATGACGCTCGAAGAAGCGTACGAGGCAGGGGCCATTCCGATTCGCCAGTTCATGTCGCGTCAGATTGACGTGGCGGGCAACGAAGACGACGTGCTGCTGTTTTATGGATACATGGACAGCGAAGCCGACCTGCCGACGGGTTACGAAGACGTCCCGATGCGAGTGCTGTTGCCAGCCTACATCCTGAGCGAATTGAAGACGGCGTTCCTGATGGGATTCCAAATCTACCTGCCATTCCTGATCGTCGACTTGGTCGTCGCCAGCGTGACGATTTCGATGGGCATGCTGATGCTGCCGCCCCAAGTGATCTCGTTGCCATTCAAACTGTTGCTGTTCGTCCTCGTCGACGGCTGGCACCTGGTCGTCAAGATGCTGATGGACAGCTTCGGCACCATTGGTTGACGACCGCCACCAACTTTTCATTCTCTTCCTTCCCCCCTTCATTTGCCAGCCAAACATGGATCCTGCCGACGCCATCGACCTTTGCCGTGCGACGCTGATTGCCGCTGTCGTGATCGCTGCGCCGATGCTGTTGGTCGGCATGGCTGCCGGCTTGGCGGTCGGCCTGATGCAGGCGTTGACTCAGGTCCAAGACCAAACGGTCGCCTTTGTGCCCAAGGTGCTGGCCATGGCGGCAGCGTTGGTGGCGTGCTTGCCCTGGTTGCTAACGCGATTGGTTGAATTCACGCGGCATGTGTTCGAGCACGCAGGGATGCCGTGATGGAACCGGACGTGGCTGCATCGACGACGTCGATTCTGACCCAATGGATGGGCGACCACCTGTTGTTGGGTGTGTTGGTACTGACGCGGCTGAGCGCACTACTGATGTCGATGCCAGCGATCGGTGTCGGCGTCCCCAACCGCGTGCGAGCGTTCTTGGCGATCATGATCACCGCCTTGTTGCTGCCGTCGGTTTCCGCCGTTACCCCCGCGGAATCGTTGCCCCAGATGGACAATTTGGTGGAACTTGCGATCGCACTGGCTCGCGAGGGCATGATTGGACTGCTGATCGGTGCGACCGTTCAACTGATCATCACCGGGCTGCAGCTTGGTGGCGAAGCGATCACCAGCACCGGCGGTATGCAATTGGGCGACGCGATCGACCCGACCACACGCAGCAGCATGCCAGCGATCGCACGGATGGTTGGGATGCTGGTGACGGCGGTGATGTTGGCGGCCGGCGGTCATCGCATGATGCTAGATATTTTGATGGACAGTTTCCAATCGCTGCCAGCCGGCGATGTGACGTTCGATGAATCCATGATGACGCTGATCGTTGATCAATTGACCTCCGGCATGGTCGCCGGCATCCGCGTTGCCGCACCGGTGATGGCGGCTCTGCTATTGGCCAACGTGGTCACCGGACTGATCAGCCGAACTCTGCCACAGATCAACGTGCTGGCGATCGGACTTAGCATCAACGCGTTGGCCATGTTGGTCGTGTTGGCGCTCACGATCGGATCGGCTGGATTGATCTTCCAGAACGAACTGGCCGTCACCGCCGTCCGACTCGGAAAGCTTTGGTGAGTTTGATCGATGTCTGACAGCAGTGGTGACAAGAAACACTTAGCAACCGAAAAGAAGCGGCGTCAGTCGCGCGAACAGGGCCAGATCGCCAAGAGTCAGGACCTGACCTCGGCCGGCATGCTGTTGGCGGCATTGGCCGCGCTGTGGATGCTGGGCGAACCAGCCTGCGCCCACATGGCAGGTGCGATCGCCGACGCGCTGTCGACTCCCCGCATGGCACCCATCGGGACGCAGGATGCATCAAATTGGCTGCTGGGTGGATCGGCACGACTAGCGATCGCCGCGGTACCGATGCTGTTGGCAATGTTCGTCGCCGGCGTGCTGGTCAACGTCTCGCAGACCGGTCTGATTCTGACGACGTCCAAAATTGAACCCAAGCTAAGCAACATCAGCCCACTTGCCGGCGTCAAACGGATCCTGTCGCTACAGGGCGTTATGCGACTGGGATTCGGGATTTTCAAACTGATGATCATTGGCGCCGTCGCCTATGCGGCGCTGCGATACTATCGCGATCCCATTCTATCGCTGGCACAAATGAGTGTGCCGCAAATCGCCAGCGTCATGTTTCGATCGCTGATGGGAACCTGCGTGTGGATCGGTGTCGCTCTTTTCATCTTGGCCATTGCCGAATATGCGTTCCAACATTGGAAGCAAGAACAGGACATGATGATGAGCGACCAAGAGATGCGTGACGAGATGAAAGAAACCGAAGGCGACCCGCAAGTCGCCGCTCGCCGCCGACATGTCCAGCGACAAATGATGATGCAACGCGCCGAATCGGAAGTCCCCAAAGCCGATGTCGTTGTCAGCAACCCCACCGAACTCGCCATCGCGATTCAATACGATCCACTGACCATGCCCGCCCCGATTGTGCTGGCCAAGGGCGCCGGGCCACTGGCCCAAAAGATTCGCCGAATCGCACTCGAAAACGGGATCCCCGTCGTCGAACGCAAACCGCTGGCGCAGGTCCTCTACAAGACCGTTGACGTCGGCCAGATCGTGCCAACCGAACAGTACCAAGCCGTCGCCGAAGTGCTGCGGTACGTGTATCAGTTGCAGGGCAAAGACATCCCCAAAGCAACCGCAGCCTAACGACGGCGGCCGGGACTTTCGTTCTGGCACGAGCGAACGTCGCCAAGACTTTCGGCCACCCTCCACACACGGCCGAAACTCTTGGCGGTGTGTCGACCTAAGTGAGCCGTGATCGCGCGAGCGGCCGGGAATCACCCCAACACCCGCGGCATCACGGCCAGCGAATCACCATTACCATTGAAAGTTCGGCTCAATCGACAAACCGCTACCGAGGTTTCGCGGCCGCAGTTTCGAAGTGAAACCGTATCAGCCGGTGATTTCACGGACAGCTTTACGAATCCTTGGCGGCATGATGTACCGCGGGTTCCCAGCGCTGTCGTTGCCAGCTTCTTCGGCCAAACGCAAGAACCTTAGATCGAAGCGGTTTTCGAGCTTGGCAAAGATCGCTTTGGTGGACCGCATCTTATTGGCCGGCAGCGAAAGCGCTTCGTCAAGTTCCGCCAGCGAACGGGGCGCCGGATCCAGTTGGGCGATCCCAGAGACGAATCGCCAAACGCCCCGCTGACTGATCCGAGCCAACTTCTGTCTTAGCGGCAACGATGCTGGTCCAGTCTTTTCGTCTGCGTTTCCGCCATTCCCGTTTCCGCCATTCCCATGACGGGCGGGACCTTCATGGTTCCCCGCCGCGGATGGATCGCCGCCGGCGTTTCCGCGGCCGGGTCCAGGTCCGGGTCCGGGTCCGGGTCCGGGTCCGCAGGGACCGCCATGACGCCCGCGGCCCATCGGTTCGGCGCCGGCGCGGCGAAGACGGCCACGAAGTTGGCGCAGGCCGCGTTGGCAATCGCCGATGTCGTCCAGATTGATCATTAAGTAAGGCATTTTTGTTTTCCGTGAACGGGGCAGGGCAGTGAACGAGCGAATCATACACCGCACGCACCGCGTACGCAAGGCGCACGCAAAGAGATTTGCGTGGCGGCGCGGCCGTGACGGGAGACTGGACTGCGGCAAATCCAGCTTTCGCTGCCAAATTCAGCAATCGAAGTGAACCGTTGACGCGGGCGCGGGGTCCTGGCTAACATAAGCCCATGCAAAACATCACCCTGAACCTATCGCTGCTACTTCTGCGACGCCGATTCGGCGGGTGATCAGGTTTTGTCCGGACCACGAGGGTGGTTCACGAAAGAAAAAGACATAGACCCGAGTCGCCCAGCGACTCGGGTTTTTTTATGGTCTTGTAGGTCAGACCGCATGGTCGAAGTTCCCTTTTCTCAAACACTGTTTCCCATTTCCAAGAGTCCCTGAAAGGTTCTCCTAGCGATGTCGCAACCAACGACCGAGACCGGCAGCACGCCGGCTCCCCAAGGCGATGCCTCGGCCACCGACGCATCCGAAGCCCGCATGATTCGGATCTTCGACACCACGCTGCGTGACGGCGAACAATCGCCCGGCGCCAGCATGAACTTGGCCGAGAAGCTGGAGGTTGCACAGCTGCTAGAGGCGATGGGCGTGGACATCATCGAGGCCGGTTTTCCGATCGCTTCGCCCGGCGACTTCGAAGCGGTCCAAAAGATCGCTTCGGCCATCCACCATTCGACGATCTGCGGACTAGCCCGCTGTGCGGACAAGGACATCGACGCTGCGTGGGAAGCCGTCAAAGGGGCTCGCCAATCACGCATCCACGTATTCTTGGCGACCAGTGCGATTCACCGCGAATTCAAACTTCGCATGTCGACCGATGAAATTGTCGAGCGTGCGGTGGCCGGCGTCAAACGAGCCAAAGGCTACTGTGACGACGTCGAGTTTTCCCCCGAGGATGCCTGCCGCACCGAGCATGATTTCCTGTGCCGCGTGGTCGAAGCCGCCATCGACGCCGGGGCGACCACCGTCAACATTCCCGACACCGTCGGTTATGCCACCCCCACGGAAATTTACGAACGATTCACGATGCTTCGCAATCGCGTGCCGAACATCGACAAGGCCGTGCTTAGCACCCACTGCCACGACGACCTGGGCATGGCGGTCGCCAACAGCTTGTCGGCCGTTGCCGCCGGGGCAGGGCAGATCGAATGCACGATCAACGGCATCGGCGAACGCGCGGGCAATGCGGCTCTTGAAGAAGTCGTGATGGCGATGAAGACGCGTCAGGACTATTTCCACTGCACCACTCGGATCGACAGCACGCGTTTGGTGCCCGCCAGCCGTTTGGTCAGCAAAACGACCGGGATCCAAGTGCAACGCAACAAGGCCATCGTCGGCCGCAACGCGTTTGCTCATGAATCCGGCATCCACCAAGACGGCATGCTGAAAGAACGCAGCACCTATGAAATCATGTCACCCGAAGACGTTGGATTTGCGAAGACCGACTTGGTCTTGGGCAAACACAGCGGACGGGCGGCGCTTGCCGACCGCGCCAAGATGCTGGGCTTCACTTTGACGGCCGAGCAATTGAATACCGTGTTCACGGAATTCAAAACGTTGGCCGACAAGAAGAAAGAAATCTACGACGGCGACATCGTCGCGCTGGTCCAACACCAGATCAGCGGCAGCGTCGACGCGCAGTGGACACTGGTCAATTACGTCGTCACCAGCGGCAAGGGACGCGGCCCGGTGGTCGAACTGACCCTTCGCAATGGCGATGAAGAATCGACCGAGAAGATCGAACAGGGTGACGGTCCAATCGACGCAGCCTTCTGGGCTGTCGAAAAGATCACTGGCGTCGAAGTCGTCTGCAAGGACTATCGCGTTCGCAGTGCAACGCTGGGACGTGACGCGATCGGCGAAGTCAATCTAGAAGTCGAACACAAAGGCCGCAGCTATCGCGGTGTCGGCGTCAGCACGGACACGGTCGAAAGCACGATCCTGGCCATGCTGAACGCGGTCAACCGGATCATCGCCGACAGCCCCAAACCGGCACAGGCTTAATCCCCCTCGGATCGCCCCTCGAATCGCCCCTCCGGCAAACCAACGGCATCGCATCGGATGATGTGGTGCCGCTGGCACGGGAAACGACAAGCAAGCAGCCAGCCGTCTTTCGGCTGGCGAGCCGCTATAAAAACTTAAACTCGAACTCGAACTTAAACTCGAACTTTCTTCCCACCGTAAAACCAAGGCCCACAAGTCAACCGCCCGATTGACATCACGCAGACTGGCACCAACGGTGGCCCGTCCAAGCGTGTTCCTGATGCGGAGAAAAAGTTCGAGTTCGAGTTCGAGTTCGAGTTCGAGTTCGAGTTCGAGTTCGAGTTCGAGTTCGAGTTCGGGTTCGAGCTGACCGCAGATGAAGCAAGTCACCAGCCGTCTTTCGGTGGGCGAACCGTTTGGGCGATCGCCCCGATCTTGGGTGTTCAAACCGAGGTTAGCGACTAAACCGCGAACGAGATCAGCTGGGCTTCTGTTCGTCGTCGTCTTTGATTTCCAACGTCGCGTTGGGGTCGGCGATCTCTTCGTCGTCGCCAACTGCGAAGGTCAATTCACCGGTCAATGGATCGGGCGTTAGTTTCAACGATTCATCGTCGGGATTGAACGATTCTTCGCCGCGAAGCTGTTTGATCTGCGGACCGTCTTCGACACTAGCCTGGGGCCCATCGTCGTCGGCAAACATATCACCCAGGTCCAACGGTTGGTCGTCCAGTTCGCTGGCGATGGATTCCGCATCCGGTGCGGTTCGCTGGGACGACGTGTCTCGCAATTCGACATCATCCACTTCGGCCGACTGGATCTCGTCTTCGCTTGGCAACGGATCCAGGTCCATCAACGGATTCAGGCTATCAACGATCGGATCCACTTCGGATGCATCGTCTTCGTCGATACGGATCGTTTCGTCGGCTTCACTGACGGTGGCGAAATCGGCTAGCCCGTCTTCGTCATCGTCATCATCGATCGCAACGGTTTCGCTGGATCCAGCGTCCGAGGGCAGGGCAGTCATCCGATCCGATTCACTGCTGGGTGATGTCGGTGAATCATTTCCCCCCAGAATCCCGGCTGCTCCGATCGCCGCGGCACCGGCGGAACCGATCGAACCTAGCGAGATTCCGGAATCATCATCGGTCCAGGTGTCCGCCAACGGATCGACCCGTTCGGGTTGTTTCGTCGGTCGCGGAAAAATCTCGTCGACGTTGTCTCGTAGCACGCGACGGCCCAGTGCGACCGCGCGCTCTTCGCTCCACCCACAGCTGCCAACAAAGTGGTCGGCCAACACGCCGGAGAGCACATGACGGTACATGTCGAACTTGGGCCAGACGAATTCCAATTTATAGGCGTCGCTGTAATAACCAATCTGCTTGGTTTGGGGGACGGCTTCCAATCGGGCAGCCGCATCGCGAGCGATGAACGACGGCGTATTGCTGTACCACCAGTGACCGTTGGTGATCACGTTGGGAAAGATCCATGCGTAACTGACCAATTCCTGGTTGGTGACGCTGGCCAAAACGGAGACGGGAAACTTGACATCGGGGAACGCATTGAACAGTTCCCGATACTGGATCAACGACACGCGGCTGTCGTACAGGTCTTGGCCCTGGTAGACGCCGTTGGCATAGACGCCACGATTCACGCCAATCATCAGATCGAAGGGCAGCCCGAATTCGTCACAGAGTTCCGCCAGCGTCCAAAACACGCGACGCGACAGCGCCTGTTTGTGCGAATCATCCGCCAGCACACCGCGGCGAAGGACTTGGTCCAGCGCGGTGGCCGCTCGCCCATCGCTGACCGGGGCGGGCTGGAAGGTTGGCGGCAACGAGATCGCACAAGCGCGCGCCCCGCGTGCGACAAAGTGCTGGAACCGCTGACGCAATGACGCCCGCAACGAAGCCAGCGACCCGTCCAATTCGATCCCCGAACAACCGGCCAAACGCTGGCGGACTTCGGGCTTGGCCAAGTGGAACACCAGATCGTCGGTGCGCAGGCAAGGGATGTAAGTGTCGGTGTCGAAGCCGGCCAAATCATCATCAAAATCGTTGGTCAAAAAGACCGCTTCGACGTTGCTTTGATCCAGCACCATCTGGGCCCAATCCGCCGATGCCATCTGGGTTTCGGCCGTGTCGTACAGCGATTCCCAATTCGACGCGTCGATCCGATCGCCATCGAACCCGAAGAACATCCGACAGATTTCGACCAACCATCGGTACTGGGCCGTATTTTCCAGCGGCGAGAGATTTTCGACCAATCGGCGAACCAGTTCACGCGGGCCGATCCCCGGTTCTTCGATCTGTTGCTTCGGCATCCCCGCCGAATGCGCCAGTTCGGTGTAATAGTGATAGCCCAACAGGTCTGCCAAAGTTGTCGAACCGGCCGCATGGGGATTGATGTGCGTGTGGGGGTCGATCAGTCGAATCGATGCAATCGCTTCGTAAATCGATTCGCGGATGGAGTCAGACATGGGCAATCGTGCAGAAAACGTCGGAGCGGGGATAGGGAGCCGGTTCAAGCGTCGCCAGAGACTGGCCGACACCAGTGTAAAGATACTCGGTCCGACATGCCGCAGTCAGCTTGCCCGGCCGATTGGGGGGATCGAAATCTGAGACAGCCTGGGTGCACCATCCCCCCGTCCAGCACGCATAACGGGCCGGTTGTAACGGCCAGCAAGCTTGAATGCGGTCAAAATCAGCCAAAAAAACTTGCCTGACGCTATTGTGGCTGCGCTACAATGGATGCGTTCACAGACCAGTGTCTTTTTTGAGGAGTCGCTTTAGCATCATGGCCGATGATCCATCGCGTCCAGGCCGCGACGCCCTGCCAGAGACTCCACCGACGTCGCCGCCCGCGATGGGACACTTCCGTCCGGAATTGGACAAGTCGCCCAGCCGGGACCAGCTTCCCGAACTGAACCAGTTGCCTGAATTGGACCGGCTGCCCGTACGGATCCAGCGGTCCGATCCGGTGCAGCCGTCTGATTTTGATCCTGAATCCGGCCTGGCCCCGGAAACGGCCTACGAAATCACGCTTCGCCGAGTCGACGTCGGCCGCCCCGGGTTGCCGGTGATCCCCGCAGGCCCCAAGCCGGTCGATCCGCCGCCCGTTTCCGAATCGTCGCGTCTGGCCCAAAATCCAGCGGCGATTGGCACCCCATCGGAAATCCATGCGGTCGCCCCGCCCAGCGGATCCAAACCCGCGAAACGCAAGAAGAATCGGAACCCTGACCCGTTAACTCAAAGCTTGGTGTTGTTGGCGACGATGGCGATGCTGTTGTTGGCGGCCCGTTTCGTGGTCCCACAGATCGTCGAAGAGATTCGTTACGCCTGGCACCGTGGAGAACTTCGTGCCGAATACGAATCGGGCACCGAGGGACTTCGCAATGTTTCGCTCGATACGCTTAGCGATGCCTACCAGATGGTGAATGCTGCGGTCGGCCCCAGCGTCGTCCACATCGACGTCCAGCGTCGGTTGCCGATCAAGGACGCCAACGTGGCATCGCTATTGGGACCTCGTTTGACGCCTTCCCCCGACCAGGGAAGCGGGGTTGTGGTGGATGCGGCCGGCTATGTTTTGACCAACCGCCATGTGATCGCCGACGGCGAGGACATCACGGTCACACTTAGCGACGGGCGGCGCGTATCGGCGGTCGTCGCGGGCACCGATCCGTTGACCGACTTGGCTCTGCTGAAGATCGATTCGGATCGCCTGATCCCGATCGTGTGGGGCGACAGCGACCGTTGCCGTGTCGGTTCGCCGGTCTGGGCCGTTGGCAGCCCGTTTGGTCTGGACCGTACCGTCACGTTTGGCATTTTGAGTGGCAAACACCGGATGGTTCGAGCCAGCACTCAGTATCAAGACTTCATGCAAAGCGATGTCGCGGTCAATCCAGGCAACAGCGGCGGCCCTTTGGTGGATGCACGCGGCACCCTGGTTGGCATCAACACGGCGATCGTCGGCGACACTTACCAGGGCGTCAGTTTTTCGATCCCCAGCAACGTCGTCAAACAGGTTTACCATCGGCTGCGTGACTTTGGTCGGGTGGAACGCGGCTTTCTAGGCGTCTTGTTGGGCGAAGTGCCCGACGAACAGCTGACCGGGGACAACGCCCGGATTCGTGGTGCCATGATCACCCAGGTTCCCGCCCTGGATTCGCCAGCGGCAACCGCAGGGTTGGTTGCCGGCGACGTTATTTTGGCGGTCGACGGCCACCTGGCTCGCGACAAAACTCATTTGATGCAGCTGATCGGCCAGTCGGAATCCGGCACCCGTGTTTCGCTAAAGATCCACCGCGAAGGCGAACCGCTGGACATCGCCGTCGTGCTGGGCATGCGTCCAGAGATGCTGGATCGTCATTGACGATCGCCGGTGAGAGATGGGCGGATGAAACTTCGCCGATCGAGTCTTGCTGATTCCAATTCGCCCGATCAAATTTCGCAGATTGCATTTCGATCCGGGCAAATCCGTCTGACTTGCCCGTTGAAAAGCGGCAGCTAAGAATTGGCGAATTAGGATAGCGGATCGGCCTCTGTGCAGCCGTCCTCCCGTTCGACCGGTACTTTCCCCCTTCATTGGCCTCATGGATGCTTCGGCGCCCCATCCGCACACCGTCTCTGGCGGTTCCACCGAACGATCGGCATCCGATTGGGTGGCGACGGGGTTGGTCAGTACCAAGTCGTTTTCGATCGCGTGTTTGATCACAACGATCGCGGCAACGTTGTTCAACACGGTCGACATCAATGGATTCTACGAATCGGGCGATGACCACCTGGGCGTGGATGGCCCGGTCCTGATCAAGCTGGTGATCGCGTTGGCCGCCGGCCTAATCGGCGTCGCTGGCACGATCTGCAGCCGGCAAGTTCGCCAGACACTGATGACGTTCCCCGGTTTGCTGTTGGTGGCGATTTCCGTTGTCTTCTTGTTGACGTCGGCGGTCGCTTTCAAAGAGGTGGCCACCACATCGCGGGTCGCAGCGGTGATCAACATGGGCTACGTCTGCTTTGTCCCAACGGTCATCGTGGTGTTGGGCATGCGTCGATTTGTGATCGCCTGTTTGTGCGGTCTGGTGATCAATGCGTTGGCGAATTGGGGGCTGTACTTGCTGATGCCCCAGTACGGGATTTTTTCAGAAGAACTTGGCCAGGAAACGTTTGTTTTGCGAATGGGCGGGTTAGGTCACCCCAACGCGATCGGACGAACCGGAGTCTTAGCCGGACTGCTTAGCCTGGCACTGCTGCAATCCTCGGGCAGCGAACATCAGGCGGGCAAGACACAGCGGCCGATGAATTCAACGCGTCCAAACGATCGGCAGTTTGGGGCGACGGCCCAGCCATGGCGGCGGTTGCTGTGGATGTCGATCATCGTCCTAGCGGTCGCGACGGCCATCGCCGCATTCAGCCGCAGTGCCGTTTTAGCGGGGCTGGTTGCCGCTGGCATGCTGTTGATCGACAAATTGATGACGCGTGTCGGAATCGCATCCTTGCTGGCCGTCATCGCGATCGCAATGGCGGGGTTGATCGTTGTCGAATTGGCCAGCGGAAAGGCATTTCGCGGAGACTCGCTGACATCGATGGTGACCAAGACGGGCGATATCGAAGAACTGACATCGGCAACGGGTCGGACCGCGATTTGGGCCGAAGCGGTGCGTCTGATCGCCCAGCGGCCGCTGCAGGGGTGGGGGCTGAACAGCACCCCGAAACTGATGCAGGATTTTTCCATGCACACTCACAACCTGGTGCTGCACGCGACGTTTTCGGGCGGACTGATTGCCGGATTGTTGGTGTTGGCGCTGTTGGGATGGAACCTGGTATTTGGGCTGCTTAGCCCGCTGCCGCTGATCCGAGCGATCTCTGGTTATGTGCTGATTTCGGCGATCTTCGAGGACACCGTGCTGGACACTTTCGCATCGCCTTCGACACTGCTGTGGTTTGCGGTCCTGATTTACCCCGCAACCGGCCAACAATGGCTACCCGGCCGCAGGAAAGCCCCGTTTGATTCCGAATCGGACATCGAAAGCAATGCCCTACCACCGTATACTGGTTTTCAGCGACCAGATCCTTCGGGCCCTTCGTTGCCGGTTTCCGATGACGATCCCCAATGACGCTGGGAACTCCAGCCAACGGGTGGCATCGGGTCTCTGGTAGCACTGAGACTCTGGTGCTTTCCCGCAAGAGAACACTTGTGACCGCGAGTGCGGCATCTAAATTGGACTTCTGGGTTTCCCCTAACCGAAGTCACAATCAAGACGAACCACTCGATACCCTGCGTCGATCCATCTCCGCTTGATTCGAAAGCCCGCAGGACTTTCGAAACCAACGAATCCATTGGGCCAGCCAGCAAAGTTTTGACAGCCGATGAGTCACGCACGCCGCTAGCCCCGCCAATTTCAACTGCCTTTCTTTCACCCGCGAGTAACCTTTCATGCATTTGCCCGACCTGACAAAGCCACTGAAAACTTTTCGTTCCACAGCCATGACGACCGTAGCCTTGGCCGGATCGTTGTTGGTCGGATCGGCATCGGTTCAAGCTGAAACCTCGGACACCAAAGCAGCGGGCAACAAGGTTGGCATCTCGGCAACCAAGCCGGCCGAAGGGCCATCGGTCAAAGTCGACGAGGGCTACATGGTCCCGTACAGCCTGACGATTCCCGGCACCGACGTGACCATCGACATGGTCCCTGTGCCCGGTGGAACGTACATGATGGGCAGCCCCGAAGACGAATCCGATCGCGGTGACGACGAAGGTCCTCAGGTCGAAGTCGTGGTCGATCCAATCTGGGTTGCCAAGACCGAAACAACCTGGGCCCAGTACAAAGAGTTCATGCGACTGTACGCGATCTTCAAGAGTTTCGAAGCCGACGGCAAACGTGTGGTGGACGACTCCAACGTGGTCGATGCGATCACCGCGCCCACCGAACTGTACGAACCCAGCTTCACGTTCGAATACGGTGAAGATCCACAGCAAGCAGCGGTCACGATGACCCAATATTCGGCTCAGCAGTTCACCAAGTGGCTGACCGGAGTCACCGGCACTCAGTATCGTTTGCCCACCGAAGCCGAATGGGAATACGCTTGCCGTGCGGGATCCAAGACGGCCTTCAGTTGGGGTGACAGCGCCGACGACATCGACGATTACGCCTGGTACTTTGACAACGCCGATTCGGGACAGATGCCGGTTGGAACCAAGAAACCCAACGCATTTGGCCTGCACGACATGCATGGCAACGTTGCTGAGATCACCGTCAACTCGCACACCGAAGACTACACGCCGTTCAAAAAGAGCGAACCTATCAACGCAACCGATGTCGTGAAGTGGGGCGAGACCGCCTCCGGCGTGGTCGTTCGCGGCGGCAGCTGGGAAGGCGATCCAGAAATGCTTCGCAGTGCCGCTCGCTTGGTTAGCGATGACGAAGCCTGGAAAGAGGAAGACCCGAACTTTCCCAAGAGCCCCTGGTGGTACACCAGCGACCCGGCTCGTGGCGTCGGCTTTCGTTTGTTCCGCAGCTATCGTCCGCTCAGCGCCGAAGCGATCCGTAAGTTCCAAAGCGCCAGCGCCGAGGACGTCCTTAGCGACGTCGAATCGCGAATCCTTGGCGGTCGCGGCGGATACGGCTTGGTTGACCCAAGCCTGCCCGAAGCGATGAAAGACC